>NZ_JBIVAU010000001.1:0-1319745 GCF_044745705.1 Streptomyces sp. NPDC086835 | reverse complement strand
CACGCGGCCCGCACCACACCGTCCACCTCCCCCGCAGACGCCTCCACCCCCACCCGCTCCCGCCGCTTCCCGCTACGGGGGTCGACACTCCAGACTGGTGCTGCTGCCACGGCGGTTTCCTTCCGGTCTCTGCCACCCACCGGAGTTGTTCGGTATTCTGAACAGTGTTCCTGGTGGTGAATATGCTGGGGACTCTATTTCCGGGCGTTCCGCACGGTCAAGAAGGGGCGTACAGCAATGTCGGTTGCCGATTCCGGTGGGGCGCAGGTCAAGTCCGCAGTGCGGACCGTGGAGTTGCTCGAATACTTCGCCGGGCGGCCCGGCATGCACTCGCTCGCCGCGGTCCAGGAGGCCGTCGGTTATCCCAAGTCGAGCCTGTACATGCTGCTGCGCACCCTCGTGGAGCTCGGCTGGGTGGAGACGGACGCGACGGGCACGCGGTACGGCATCGGGGTGCGCGCCCTGCTCGTCGGGACGTCGTACATCGACGGGGACGAGGTCGTGGCGGCCGCCAGGCCCACCCTGGACCGGCTCTCCGACGACACCACGGAGACCATCCACCTCGCGCGCCTCGACGGCACGAACGTCGTCTACCTGGCGACCCGGCAGTCCCAGCACTACCTGCGCCCCTTCACCCGCGTGGGGCGGCGGCTGCCCGCGCACTCCACCTCGCTCGGCAAGGCGCTGCTCGCGACCTACAGCGACGAGCAGGTGCGCAAGCTGCTCCCGGAGACGCTCGCGCCGCTGACCGAGCACACCATCACCGACCGCGAGAAGCTCATCGAGGAGCTGCACCTCATCCGCGAGCAGGGCTTTGCCGTGGACCGCGAGGAGAACACACTCGGGCTGCGCTGCTTCGGCATCGCCATCCCGTACCGCACCCCGGCGCGCGACGCGATCAGCTGCTCGGTGCCGGTCGCGAGGCTCACGCCGGCGCACGAGCAGATGATCAAGGACGCGTTGTTCGACGCCCGCGACCGGCTCACCCTGGCGACCCGGAGGCTCTGACCGTGGACGTGATCCTGCGTGAGGTCCAGGACAGCGATCTCCCGGTGTTCTTCCGGCACATGAGTGACCCGGAGTCCAACCGGATGGCCGCCTTCACCAGCGAGGACCCGACGGACCGGGCCGCGTTCGACACCCACTGGGCGCGGATCCGGGCGTCGGACGCGGTGATACGGACGGTCCTCGCCGACGGAGAGGTGGTCGGCCACACCGCCGTGTACGGGCCGCCGGAGGAGCGGGAGGTCACCTACGTCATCGACCGCGCGCACTGGGGACGCGGCATCGCCACGCTGGCGCTGCGCGCGCTGCTGGAGGTCGTACCGGCCCGTCCGCTGCACGCGCGTGCGGCGGCGGACAACGCGGGCTCTGTCCGGGTGCTGCGCAAGTGCGGGTTCGTGGTGACGGGCCACGACCGGGGGTTCGCCAACGCGCGGGGCGAGGAGACGGACGAGGTGGTCCTGACACTGGCGTGACGCCCACGCCTTCGCGGCCGGGGCAAGCCTTCACGGCGGCGCCGCTCCCCCGCGCGGTGGAGGCGGATCGTCACGGAGCAGGAGGTGGAGGGACCGGCGGGCACGGGAGCGTTGGGGGCATGACAACGACCTCGGCCGAGACCGGCCTCTCCCTGCGACACCGCCCCCTCACGGCCGCGCTGCGTGCCGTCGCGATCGTGGCCTGCTTGCCGTACCTCGGGCTCAAGATCGCCTGGATCGCGGGCAGCCGTGTCGGCATTCCCGAGGGCAGCGCCCTTCTCGACCACCGTCTGGTGATGGCCGTCGCCAACAGCGTCACCGTACTGATGGACGCGTCCGTCGTGGTGCTGGCGCTGCTGCTCACCCGGCCGTGGGGGCAGCGGGTACCCACGTGGCTGCTGGCGGTGCCGATGTGGGCCGCCACCGGGCTGCTCGCGCCGATCATGGTCGGGTTCCCGGTGCAGCTGCTCGGCACGGCCATAGGCGGCAACGAGGCACCGGCCGCCGCCGAGGAGCCCTTCCTGCACGACTGGGTGTTCAGCGTCGTGTACGGCGGCTTCATCCTCCAAGGACTCGCCCTGGGCACGCTGTTCGTGCTGTACGCCGACAAGCGCTGGGGTCACCTGTGGCGCGGCAGGGTGTGGGAGCTGCCGACCGGTGCGACGGGCACGTTCATGCGGGTGACCGCCGTCGCCGGCTCACTGCTCGCCCTGTTCCCCGCGGTCATGCACGCGCTGTGGGCCGCAGGCGGGACCACCGCGCTCCCCGCCGACCGCGTGCTGCAACGCACCACGTCCTTCTACCTGTTGGAGGGTGTCCGCGTCGGCTTCACGGTGCTGGCGGTCGCCGGTGTGCTGCTGCTCGCCTTCCGGCTGCGCCCCGCCCTGTCGGTCCGCGGGCCGCTGGCCGCGGCCTGGGTCGGGGCGAGCGCGCTGGGCGCGTGGGCAGGCTGGATGATTCTCGGCGCGCTCATGCCCGAGTCGGACGAGGGAAAGCAGACACCCGCGCTGCTGATGCTCACCTACGCTGGGGAGATGATCTCCGGTCTGCTGCTCACCTGCGCCGTCGCCTCCCTGCTGCGCAGGCGCGGCGCATGACCCGACCGGGCCCCGTGCTGCGGTCCGCCGGCCGGGCGCTGTTCGGCCGCCGGGCCCGGCTGCGCTGGGTCCATCTGGTGCTCGGCGGCGCGTTGTTGATGCCGTTCTGGCTGGTGGGCACGGTGGTCGTCGGTCCGCTGACGGACGCGTCGAACTTCTTCGCGGGCTCCCTGGCCCTCCAGTTCGGTGCGTACGCCGTGGCGTTGCCGCTCGCCGCTGTCGCCGGGCTGTTCCCCATGGCCAGGCCGCTGTCGGTGGTCGTCGCCCGCACGCTGTGCGGCGTCCCCGGCGAGCGGCTCGCGGACGGGCAGGCACGTACCCGGGCCGCCCGGGTACGCACCGCGGGCTGGTTCACCCTGCACCTCGGGGTGGGTGCGCTGATCAGTGGGGCGTCCCTCGCGCTGCCGCCGTTCGCCGTCGGGCTGATCCTCTCCCCCGTGTTCCCGGGGGTACGGGACTATCTGCGGGTGCCGCACGACGCCTGGTGGTCGGTGCTGCTGGTGGTCGCCGGAACCGGGATGCTGCTGGCGCTCGCGGCCGTGTCCGCGGCCACCGGGGCGCTGCTGGCCCGTCAGGCGCCGGTGCTGCTCGGCCCGACCCCGGCCGACCGGCTGGCCGCGGCCGAGCGGCGGGCGACCGAGCTCGCGGAGCGCAACCGCCTCGCCCGTGAACTGCACGACTCCGTGGGCCACGCGCTGTCCGCCGTCACCCTCCAGGCGGGAGCGGCCCGCAAGGTGCTGGACAGCGGCCGGGCCGCCGATGTGGAGTTCGTACGGGAGGCGCTCGCCGCGATCGAGGAGACCACCCGCCGCACGGTGGGCGAGCTGGACGCCGTGCTCGGCCTGCTGCGCCAGGACGGCGACGGCGACGGCCGGCTCGACGGACCCACGCTGGCGGCCCTGGACGGACTGCTGTCCCGCAGCGGTGTGGCCGTCGCGCTGCACACGAAGGGCGCGCTCACGGCCGTGGCGGCGCCGGTCTCCCGCGAGGCGTACCGGATCGTCCAGGAAGGGCTGAGCAACGCCCTGCGCCATGCCGGGGCTTCACCGGTGACGCTGTGGATCGCCGCAGGAGACGAGGAGTTGGAGATCAGGATGGAGAATCCCGTGCCCGAGCGGGCCCCGGTGCAGCGCCCCGGCGGTGGCCGCGGGCTGCGCGGAGTAGCAGAACGGGCCGCGCTGCTCGGCGGGCAGGCGGCGGCCGGGCCGGACGACGGCGTCTGGCGGCTGTCGGCCCGGCTGCCGCTGGCGGGCAGCCGATGAGCACGGTGCGGGTCGCCCTCGCCGACGACGAGCGGATGGTGCGCACCGCGCTGCGCGTGATCCTGGACGCGGAACCGGACCTGGAGGTCGTCGGAGAGGCGGCGACGGGTGCGGAGGCGGTGTCCGTGGTGCGGCAGCTGCGTCCCGACGTGGTGCTGATGGACGTGCGGATGCCGGAGATCGACGGCATCCGCGCCACCGAGCAGATCCTGTCCACGATGGACGAGCCGCCGCGGATCGTCGTCGTGACGACGTTCGAGAACGATTCGTACGTGTACGACGCGCTGCGCGCCGGGGCGGCCGGGTTCCTGCTGAAGCGGGCGGCTGCCGACGAGCTGGTCCAGGCGGTCCGGCTGGTCGCGCGCAGCGACTCACTGCTGTTCCCCGCGGCCGTGCGCTCGCTCGCCGCCGAGTACGGCCGCCGGCCGGCGGCGACCGCTCCGCCGTGGGCGGCGCGGCTGACCGGGCGGGAGGCGGAGGTGCTGCGGCTGATGGCCACCGGGCTGACGAACGCGGAGATCGCCGGCCGAATGGGTGTGGGCCCTGCGACGACGAAGACCCACGTCGCGGCGGTCCTGGGCAAGATCGGCGCTCGGGACCGTACACAGGCGGTGATCGCGGCGTACGAGTCGGGATTCATCTCGCCCCGCTGACCGGCGCCCGCCCCGGCCGGGCGGCGCCGGGCTCCCCGCCGCAGATGAGGAAGTCCTGAGAAAACGGACGGACAGGAACGAACCGCGCCGTGCCGCTCGTCCCTCGTACGGGATGAACAAGACGATCAGGCGTGCCGCCGTCTTCAGTCTGCTGCTGGTCCTCGCCCTGCTGGGGCGGGCGACCTGGGTGCAGGCGTACGAGGCGACGGCCCTCACGGACAACGACCGGAACCGGCGGAAGATCATCGCGCAGTACGCGCATCCGCTGGGCGACATCATCGTGGCCGGCTCCGCGGTCACGGGCTCGCAGCGCACGGAAGGAGGCGATCTCGCGTACAAGCGCTCCTACACCGACGGCGCACTGTACTCGGCCGTCACCGGCTACAGCTCGCAGGCGTACGGGGCGACCCAGCTCGAGGGCATCTACTCAGGCATCCTCGACGGGACCGACCTCAAGCTGAAGAACCCGCTGGACACGCTCACGGACAAGCAGCAGGACCCGGGTGACGTGGTGACGACGATCGACCCCGCGGTGCAGAAGGCCGGCTTCGCGGCGCTCGGCGACACGAAGGGCGCCGCGGTCGCCATGGACCCGGAGACCGGGGAGATCCTCGGCATGGTCAGCACCCCGTCGTACGACCCGTCGACGATCAGCGGCACCCTGGACGGCGAGGCCTGGCAGAAGCTGCTCGACGACGAGGACAAGCCGCTGGTCAACCGGGCGCTGCGGCAGCCGCTGCCGCCGGGTTCGACGTTCAAGCTGGTCGTCGCGGCGGCCGCGCTGGAGGACGGCCTGTACTCGTCCGTCGACGAGCGGACCGACAGCCCGGACCCCTACCGGCTGCCCGGCACGGTCACGGACCTGGAGAACGAGAACCCCTCCGCGCCCTGCGAGAACGCCACGATCCGGACCGCGCTGCGGTACTCGTGCAACAACGTCTTCGGCAAGATGGCCGTCGACCTGGGGCAGGACAAGGTGCGGGCGACGGCGGAGAAGTTCGGCTTCAACGACGAGAAGCAGGACGTGCCGGTACGGGCCTCGGCGAGCGTGTACCCGTCCGGGATGAACGCGTCGTCGACCGCCCTGACCGGCATCGGCCAGTTCGATGTGACGGCGACGCCGCTGCAGATGTCGCTGGTGTCGGCGGCCATCGCCAACGACGGGGTCATGGCGTCACCTCATATGGTCTCCAAGGTGGTGTCCGCTGACGGCGACACCCTCGAGTCCTTCGAGGACGGCGCCTCGCAGCGGATCATGTCGTCCCGGACGGCGGAGCAGCTGCGCAGCGCGATGGTGACGGTGGTCGAGGACGGCACGGGCTCCAACGCGCGGATCCCCGGCCTGGAGGTCGGCGGCAAGACCGGTACCGCCCAGCACGGTGAGAACAACAGTAAGACGCCGTACGCCTGGTTCACCTCGTACGCCAAGGATCCCGGCACCGGTAAGGCGGTCGCCGTGGCCGTGCTCATCGAGGACTCGGGCGCGGAGCGCTCGGAGGTCAGCGGCAACGGGCTGGCGGCCCCGGTGGCGCAGAAGATGATGGAGGCGGCGCTGAAGTGAGGAAGCGGCGCCGGACCGACCCGTGAAGAACCCTGGGCGACGGGGCGGGACGCGCGGTATGCAGGGCCTTCATCATCCGTTCGGTGCCCCTGGAGAATCCTGTGCGCTTCCTGCCCCGCTCCCCTTCCGGCTGGACCATGGCGGTCTTCGGCGTGCTCGCGGCCGTGCTCGGTGTCCTCGGACTGATCACCCCTGATGTCCTGCTCGCCACGATGGGCTTCGAGCCCGTACCCGGCTCCCGCCGCGCGGACGGGGACCACACTTTGGTCTTCGTCACCGCCTCCTCGATGGCCGCGGTCAATATGGGCGTCTACTACGTCCTGGCGTCCCTCGCCGACTGGAAGCCCTTCTTCCGCTGGACGGTCCCGTTCCGGCTGCTGACGTGCACCGTCTTCACCCTGGCGGTGGTCAGCGGCCGCGCGCCTTCGGGCTTCCTCGGTGTGGGCCTGTGGGAAGGGCTCGGCGCGGTGGCCACCGCTCTGGCCCTGCGTCACGAACGCGGTCGCGGGGCCCCGCGGCAGGATCCGCTCCCGCTCGGCGCCCCGCGATGAACCACCGTCCGCGCCTGGCCCCTACGCCAGCGCCGAGCGAACCGCCGCCAGGTCCGCGTCGGACGCCAGGCCCGCGTGGTAGAGGCGGAGTTGGGTCGCGCCGAGGTCCGCCGCCCGCTTGGCGTCCGCGGCCAGCGTGGTGGGCGCGCCCCCCATGCCCGTCACCACGGTGAAGTTCGCGGCGAGCACGGTACGGTCCGTCGCCTGTTCCGCGAACGGGCCCAGCAACCGCGGCCCGCCGGTGCACGGCACGACCACGCCGTCGGCGACCGCCAGGATGTGCGCCGGGTCCACTCCGGCGTTGGCGCCGCAGTGGTGTGCCACCGGGTCCGCGTGCAGCAGGACCTGGAAGCCCGCGGGGGCCGCGGCCCGCACCGCAGCGACGACGGCCTCCTGAAGCGTCCGGGCCGTGCGGGTACGGAAATCCAGTACGGCCAGGGCCACTTCCGCGTCCAACGCCTGTGCCGCCCCGCCCCGCCACAGCGGCTCCAGCGCGTCACGCACCGACTCCGCGAGCCGGCCGGGATCCACGCCCAGACCCTGGTAGCCGTCCCGGCAGGCCAGGCAGAAGCAGAGGGACATCAGGTACTGCGCCGGGTCGTCCAGGGCGACGCCCGCGATCTTGTCGTGGGCGTGCAGGTGGAACACCCCGTACCACCCGCAGGACTCCAGCTCGGTGCCGCCGGCGCCAGGGCGGACGGCCGCCTCCGCCGCGAGCGACACGAGGTACTCCCGCACCTCGGGCTGTGCGATGCACGGCGCCCACGGGTAGCGGTCACCGTAGGCGTTGACGACCGAGGTCTGCGGATGTTCGCTCCCCAGACGGGAGTTGTGGGCCAGGACGACCCAGGTGTGGACGTCGAGGCCCGCGTCCGCCAGCGCGGCGGCCGCCTCGCCGTAGGCGTCGCCCGGCGCCCACTCCCCCGCCGTGTACGGACGAAGGCCGTGCCCCGCCCAGCGGCCCTCGTCCGGCGGGTAGAACACGGCGGCGTGTTCGGCGGTGACGATCCGGTGGGCGGGGTGACGCGGGGTCAGGGCCCGTGTGGAGTGGTAGGCGGAGGCGAGGGTGACCTGCCGGACGCCGAGGTCCGCGATGCGGGCGGCGGCGTCAGGGTCTCCCACGACGTCCCACGGGTACAGGAACGCGGAGGCCTTCATTCGCCGTCCTCCAGCAGCGCCCTGCCCTGGTCGATCAGCGCCGCGAGCGCCTTGACGTGCCGGTCTGCCGGCTCGGTCAGCGGCGGCCGCACCTCGCCGACGTCCAGACCTTCGAGCCGCACGCCCGCCTTGACGAGCGACACGGCGTATCCGCGGCCCTCGTTGCGCAGTTCGACGAGCGGTACGAAGAACCCGTCGAGGAGCCGGTCGACCGTCTTGTCGTCGCCGCGCTCGAGGGCCCGGTAGAAGGCGAGTGCGATGTCGGGGGCGAAGGCGAAGACGGCGGAGGAGTACAGGGTGATGCCGAGGCCGCGGTAGGCCGGCCCGGTGAGCTCGGCGGTGGGCAGTCCGTTGAAGTAGAGGAAGTCGCGCTCCGGCAGTTCACGGCGCACGGCGCTGACGATCCGCTGCATGAGGTCGAGGTCGCCGTGACCGTCCTTGAGCCCGATGATCTTCTCCACACCGGCCAGTTCGACCACGGTGCGGGGCGAGAAGATCGCGTTGTCACGCTGGTAGACGATGACGTCGAGCGACGTCGCGGCGGCGAGCCGGGTGTAGTGGTTCACAAGCCCGGCCTGGTCGGCGACGACGAGGTAGGGCGGCAAGGCGAGCAGTCCGTCCGCGCCCGCCTCCTCGGCGGTCTTCGCGTACTGCTCGGCGAGAGCGGTGCCGTAGCCGGCTCCCGCGACGACGGGCACCTGTCCGGCGGTCTCCTCGACGGCCGCCACGACGCAGTCGCGGAACTCCTCGGGCGTCAGGGCGTGGAACTCCCCCGTCCCACAGCAGGCGAAGACGGCTGCCGCGCCGGCGTCGACGCCCTTTCTCACATGCGCGCGGAATGCTTCGAGGTCGAGGTCGCCGTCCGGTCCGTACGCGGTGACGGGGAAGAACAGCGGTCCCTTGACCCGGGTGAGCCGGGCTGCGAGCGGATCTGAGGTCACGGGCGCTCCCTGGGCCGTGCTCCGGGCTCCGAGCCCGTGCACAATTCTGATCGACGTCCATATTTCTGAACGCGATCCACGCTATGGCAGCCTCCTCGCACCGGTCAAGACGAGAACCTGCATTCCAGGCACAGAATCGCGGGCACCGCGCGACACTTGACGCTGTCGGGGCCACTCCTTAGCGTGTCCATGCATGTGAATTTCATCCATTCACTTGAGCGCATTCGAGGAGATCCGCCCATGCCCGCTGCCCGTACCGTCCTGCTCACCGGCGCAGCCGGCGGACTCGGCACCCTGATGCGGGGCCTGCTGCCCGCGTACGGCTACGAACTCCGCCTGTTCGACGTCACCCCCATCGAGGGCGAGCCGGACGCGATCACCGCCGACCTTGCCGACAAGGCCGCCGTGCGCGAGGCCGTACGGGGTGTCGACGCGATCATCCATCTCGCGGGCATCTCCCTCGAAGCGTCGTTCGACAAGATCCTTCAGGCCAACATCGAGGGCACGTACAACCTCTACGAGGCCGCGCGGGAGGAAGGGGTGAAGCGGATCGTCTTCGCCTCCAGCAACCACGCGGTCGGCTTCGTCCCGCGCCCTGAGGGCGACGCCCCCTTCCCTCCCGAGGCGCTGATCCCGGTCGAGACCCGCCACCGCCCCGACACCTTCTACGGCCTGTCCAAGTGCTTCGGGGAGGACCTGGCCCAGCTGTACTGGGACCTGCACGGTCTGGAGACCGTGTCCGTGCGCATCGGCTCCTGCTTCATGGAACCGACGTCCGTACGGATGCTCTCCGTCTGGATGAGCCCCGGCGACGGCGCCCGCCTCTTCCACGCGGCCCTCACCGCCGAGAAGGTCGGCCACTCCATCGTCTACGGTTCTTCCGCCAACACCCGGCTGTGGTGGGACCTGAGCAGCGCCCGGGCGCTCGGCTACGAGCCGCAGGACGACTCGGAGCAGTACGCGGAGAAGCTCGTCGCCGAGTACGGGGAGCTGGACCCGGACAACCCGGACCACGCGCACCTGGGCGGCCACTTCACCACCGACCCCCCGCGGTGGCCGTACTGACGCCCGGGGAAAACCGCAGGCCGCGCGGGCCGGGTTCCGCCACGATGGCGCCCATGGCGAGACCCTTCGGCTTCACGTACACGCAGCTCGGTGACGGCACGGTCACCATCAGCCATCGCGGCCGCGAGGCGGGGAGACTGCGCGGCACGCGCGCGGAGAAGTTCCTGGCGGAGGTGGGGTCGGAGGACGCGCAGATGGTCATGGCGCGGTGGACCGGCGCGTACAAGTTCGGCAATGAACGCGTGGCGAGAAATCATCCCCGTAACAGGTGACAAGGGTAAGGGAACGGTAAAGCGGACTCGCTCGTTACCCCAGTCATGACAGCTATGACCCCCGGCTCGAACATCCCCCTGACCGCCGCGCGCGTGGCGGTGGACGTCGCCGCTCCGGTGCGGCTCGACGTATCGGGCCTGCTGCTCACCGCCGACGGCAAGGTGCGCTCCGACGACGACTTCATCTTCTACAACCAGCCCCAGGGACCGGGCGTGAGCTACCGCTCCGGCGGGGGCACCGCGCCCGACGCGATCGTGGTCGACACCACGGCCGTACCGCCCGGTATCGAGAAGATCGTCGTCACGGCGAGCCCGGACGCGGCGGGCCAGACCTTCCAGGGCGTCGAGCCCACCGCGACCATCCGCAACGCCGACGACGGCAGCGCCCTCGCCACCTTCACCCCGCCGCAGCTCGGCGCGGAGACCGCGCTGGTGGTCGTCGAGATCTATCTGCGCGGCGGCGTCTGGAAGGCCCGCGCGGTCGGCCAGGGCTACGCGAACGGCCTGGCGGGCATCGCCACGGACTTCGGCGTCTCGGTCGACGAGGAGCCCGCGGCGGCCCCGGCCGCCCCTCAGGTGGCCGCCCCACCCGTCACCGCTGCCCCGCCCGCCGACCCGCGGGTCGCCGCGACCCCGCCGCCGCCCGCCGCCCCGCCGGCCGCGCCCGCGGCCCCCACCGGCAAGATCAACCTGGACAAGGGCCGGGTCAGCCTCCAGAAGAACCAGACGGTGTCCCTGGTCAAGGGCGGCCGTCCGCTGCTCTCCCAGGTCAAGATGGGCCTCGGCTGGGAGCCGGCGTTCCGCGGCAAGGACATCGACCTCGACGCCTCCGTCATCGCCTACGGCCCGAACCGCAACCACCTGGACAGCTGCTACTTCGGCAAGCTCTCCATCCTGGGCGGCTCGATCAAGCACTCCGGCGACAACCTGACCGGTGAGGGCGCGGGCGACGACGAGGTCATCGTCGTGGACCTCGGCCGGCTGCCCGCCGACGCGACGGGCCTCGTCTTCACGGTCAACTCCTTCTCCGGCCAGAAGTTCACCGAGGTCGCGAAGGCCTACTGCCGGCTGATCGACGCCGCGACCGGCGAGGAGCTCGTCCGCTTCGACCTGACCACCGCGGAGCCGCAGACGGGCGTGATGATGGCCAAGCTGATCAAGCAGTTCTCCGGCGAGTGGGAGATGACCGCCATGGGCGACTTCGTGAAGTCGCGCACCGTGCGGGGCATGGTCAAGCCCGCCGCGCAGGCGCTCTGAAAAGTCCGCCGGGGGTGCCCGTCGCTGTGCGGCGGACACCCCCGGCGGGGAAAAAGCTGAAAAGCGTGCTCAGAGTTTGGCCAGTTTGGAGAACGGACTGAGGATGCGGCCCTGCCTGCCGGAGAAGTCGACAAGCACAGCGGCGTTGTCACCTTCCACGGCGAGGACTCTTCCGAGACCGAACTGATCGTGGGACACCCTGTCGCCCGCTTCAAAGCATTCGATCGGCGGCTCTTCCAGGGACGGACGGTTGAAGGGGCTGGACGGCAGGTGGCGCCGGGAACCGGCTGACTTTGTCATTACGTTCAGTATGCGCCCCCGGCACCCCGCCACGCCACGCCCGAGCGCTGTCACTTCCGGCACGCGCCCGCCGCCGGAGCCCGTTCGATCAGCGAAACCCTACGGAAAGCGCCGTCTGCGGGGCCGCGGAAAGTGTGCCGATTCACCGCCGCCCGATCCGCGGAAGCGCTCAGTGGCGGCCGCCCTGGCGCTTCCAGGGGCCGGTGATCGCGAACATGATGCCCGGCGTCTGGATGCTGGCGTACAGCGTCCGCCCGTCGGGCGAGAAGACGACACCGGCGAACTCGCTGAAGTCCGGGTCGTCCTCGGTACCGACGTTGAACTCGTTCCGGGCGATCGGATACGTACGGCCGCTGTCCGTGGCGCCGATCAGGTGCTGCACACCCTCGCCGTCCTCGGCGATGATCAGACCGCCGTACGGGGAGACGGTGATGTTGTCCGGGCCGTCGTAGGCACCGTCCTTCGACGGGTCGGGGTTCACACCGAGCAGCACCTTCAGTGTCAGGGTCCGCCGGCGCGGGTCGTAGAACCAGACCTGGCCGTCGTGCTGCTCGGGGCTCTCCTCCCGGGCGTACGACGAGACGATGTAGACGCCGCCGTCGCCCCACCACATGCCCTCGAGCTTGCGCCCCCGGGTGACCTCGCCGTCGCTGAACTGCTTGCGCACGGAAACCGTCCGCGCGTCACGGTCCGGGACCTCCGTCCAGTCCACGCCGTACACCGTGCCGATCTTCGTGGCACGGGCCAGGTCGTCGACGAACCGGCCGCCGGAGTCGAAGCACTTGGCGGCCTGGAGCACACCCGCGTCGTCGGCGAGCGTGCGCAGCCGGCCGCGGCCGTGCTTGAAGCCATGCGGCGGCACCCAGCGGTAGAGCAGGCCGTTCGGGGTGTCGGCGTCCTCCGTGAGATACAGGTGACCGCGCTTCGGGTCGACCACGACGGCCTCGTGGGCGTAGCGGCCGAGCGCCCTGACGGGCTCCGGGTCACGGTTGGCGCGGCGGTCGTGCGGGTCGACCTCGAAGACGTAGCCGTGGTCCTTGGTCAGGCCGTTCCTGCCCGCCTTGTCCTCTGTCTCCTCACAGGTCAGCCAGGTCCCCCACGGCGTCGTGCCGCCGGCGCAGTTTTGCACGGTGCCCGCGATTCCGACCCACTGGGCCACCTCGCCGCTGCGGTGGCTCTCGACGACGCTGCACCCGCCGGGCGCGGCCGGGTCGTAGACCAGACCCTCGGTGAGCGGCACGGGGTGCGCGACCTTCGCACGCTCACCCTTGAGCTCATGGTTGACGACGAGCAGCGTCACACCACGCGGCCCCTCGAACGTCGCGGTTCCGTCGTGCTTGCCGGGCGTGAACTCGCCCGACTCCAGCTTGGTGACACCACTGCGGGTCAGAACGCGGTACGTGAACCCGGCGGGCAGCGCGAGCATGCCCGCGGGGTCGGGGATCAGCGGCCCGTAACCCGGAGCCTCGTTCCCGTGACGCTCCCCCTCCTCCGCGAGTGCGCCGGGGGCGGTGGCGAGCGACCCGACGGCACCGGTGAGGGCCACGCCCGCGCCGGTGAGAGCGGACTGCTTGGTGAATTCCCTGCGAGTGAGCGGCATCAAGTCTCCTGAGAGGCGCGGCTGATCCGGGCCACACCCTCGCGCGTGCGCACGAACGGCGCTTGAACGTTGCACGACATCCCTCGAACGGCGCGAAACGTTTCCCCCTCAACCGGGGCTCCACCCCCGGACCCCTCCCCGGGAGGCCCCGAACGGCAGCTCCGCGCCGCGAAGAGCGGCGACCCTCAGGGGTCGGGGTCCGACCGGACCCGGCGGCGACGCCACGCCGTCGCCCCGGGCCACGCGCCGGCGCCCGTGGCGCGGAGCCTCTCCCCACCCCGCCCCTTCCCGAAACCGGGGCAGGCCCCGGACCCCGTGTG
Source organism: Streptomyces sp. NPDC086835 (assembly GCF_044745705.1). Taxonomy (NCBI): domain Bacteria; kingdom Bacillati; phylum Actinomycetota; class Actinomycetes; order Kitasatosporales; family Streptomycetaceae; genus Streptomyces; species Streptomyces sp. NPDC086835. The sequence continues at coordinate 1,306,230 of NZ_JBIVAU010000001.1, read as the reverse complement.
GCTGACGCCCCCGCTCCCTCCCCTGGGAGGGGGAAAGGATTCGGTGGGGGCTGACGCCCCCACACCCCCGGAGCGGCAGCTTCGCGCCGCGAAAGGCCCGTGCCACGACCGGAACAGACACCGGTCCGGGCCAAGGGGCCGCCCTCGGCCCGGTACGGGGACCGGCCCGTACCGAAGGGCCCGCCCTCGGCCCTTACGGCACCGGCCCGGGCCGCGGGCCCCGCTCGCGGTCCGGCCCCACCGGCCACCGCTCCAGGGCCGCGCCTCCGCCCCGCGTCCAGTGACCATCGGCCTGACGGACGAGCTAGCCGAGGGCACACCCCTGCGCGACCGCGTGTTGAGGGAGCCTGTCCGGCGGGAGGGGGGCGGGGTCGGAGGAGGGGGGTGTCCGGAAGTGAAGCGTCGCAACTCGCGCGAAGCGCGGTGAGGATAGCCATTCCGGACACCCCCCTCCGGAGGCCCCGCCCCCCGCACCCACAACCGGCGCAGCCACGCCCGCAGGGGCGACACGCACCGGACCGGGCCCGCCCCGGAGGCCACGGCGCCATCGGACCAGGCCACGCCCCGCAGAGGCGCACGCACCACGACCGGGCCCGCCCGACCCGCGAACGTCAGTGAGCCGAACGGGACTTGAAGGCCGCCTTCCGCGCCTCCTTCGCCGTCGCCTTGTCCCGGTGCAGCCTGCCCATCGCCTCCAGCACATCCGCCGTCGCCGGATGCTCCACCCGCCACGCCGCGTCGAAGAACCCTGTGTGCCGGCCGACCAGTTCCTCGACCAGGTCCTGGAGCTCCGCGGCCTCACCGCCCGCCGCGAGCTGCGCGGCGATCGTGTCGATCGCCAGCCAGAAGATCATGGACTCCGGCGGCGCCGGCACGTCCGACGCCCCGTGTTCGGCGAGCCAGACACGGGCGAGGCCGCCGAGTTGGGAGTCGTCGAGCACGTCGCGCACCGCCGGCTCGGCCTGCCGGCCGACCAGGGTGAGCGCCTGCTGGCAGTGGAGGCGGCGCAGCGGCGCGCCCTGGTCGTCGCCGCGCGCGGCGGTGAGGAGTTCGCGCGCGGCGTCGGCGGCGGCGCGCCGGGCGAGCCACTGCTCGGTCTCCGCGCGGGCGGCGAGTTCGGGGTACCGGGCGAGCCCGTCGAGCAGCACGTCCGCGCCCTTGTCGGCGAGGTCGCCGACCGCGGGTGCCTCGACTCCGGCCTCCAGCAGGCGGGCCCTGATGCCGTAGAGGCCGAGGGGGGTGAGCCGGACCATTCCGTAGCGGGCGACGTCCTCGTCGTCGACGAGGGGCCCGGGTCCGTCCGCGGCGTTCTCCTCGGCCATCAACGCCTCGTCCACGGGCCGGTACCGGACGAGCCCGACCGGCTCGAGTACGCGGAACTGGTCGTCGAGGCGCATCATCGCCTCCGAGACCTGTTCCAGGACGTCGTCGGTCGGTTCTCCCATGTCGTCGGGGACGATCATCGACGCGGCGAGCACGGGCAGCGGGACGGCTTCCTCTTCTGCGGCCCTGTCGGAGACCGTCAGCAGGTAGAGGTTACCGAGGACGCCTTCGAGGAACGCGGCTTCGCGTTCGGGGTCCCAGTCGAGCGCTTCGAGGTCGATCTCACCGTCGTCGCCGACGGCCGCGGAGATGTCGTCGAGGACGGGGGCGATGGCGTCGGCGAAGACGACGTCCAGGGCGTCGAGCCACAGGCCGAGGACGTCCTGCGGTGAACCGCCGGTGACGAGTGCGAGGTTGGCTCCGGCGACGGCGCCCGCGGTGTCGGAGTCGTCGGCGGGGTCCTCGGTGTCCACGAGGCCCGTGTCGACGGCGACGCGCCACGCCTCGCTCGCGCAGGCCTGGCCGTCCTCGTCCCCGTCCAGTCCCAGTGCCTCGGCCGCCGCGGGGAGTTGCTCGTCGACGAGTTCGCCGCCGACGCCGACCCGGGTCTGCGGGCCCGCCCAGCGGGCGAGCCTGACGGCCCGGGCGAGCAGCGGGGTGGCGAGCGCGTCCCGCGCCAGCTGCGCGTCCGAGTTCAGCCGTACCGGCGGCAGGGTGGGACGGTCTTGGGGCATCTGGTGGGTCTCCTCCGCGGCGTACCGGTTCCGGGCGGCCTTGTGGGCGACTGGGCGGCCCCCAGCGTAGACGTATTTCGTGCGGTTTCGCCGCGCCCGCCGGATCCGGTAGGCCGGTCCGCCGACGCTGCCTTCGCCGGGGCGCGGGTTCATGTGGACTTGAGGCTCAGTACACCGGTCGACCCTTGACAAGTGGCCTGTCCAGCCAAGAGATTGACGCGCGTAGAACCTGCCCGGGCCCCCAAGGGCCCCGTGCACCCCTCATCCCTCACCTCCGGAGAACCTTGATGCCTTCCTCCGTCGTACCGAGAACTACCGCCGTGACGACCGCCGTGACGACCGCCGTGACGACCGTCGTGGCCGCCGCGCTGGCCGCCGGTCTGCTCGCCGGTTCCGCGAACGCCGCCGACGACACCACGGCCGGTGCCGCACAGGTGCGTATCCACGACATCCAGGGCAGCACCCGCATTTCCCCGCTGGCGGGGAAGCAGGTCGCCGATGTGCCGGGCATCGTCACAGGTGTACGGACCTACGGCTCCCGGGGTTTCTGGTTCCAGGATCCTGAGGCCGACGGTGACGCGGCGACCAGTGAGGGCGTCTTCGTCTTCACAAGCTCGACGCCGAAGGTGGCGGTGGGCGACCGGGTCACCGTCTCCGGCACGGTCACGGAGTACGTCCCCGGGGGCGCGTCGTCCGGCAACCAGTCGCTGACCGAGATAACGAAGCCGACCGTCACCGTGGTGTCCTCCGGGAACGAGGTGCCCGCTCCCGTGACGGTCTCCGCCTGGTCGGTGCCTTCCGAGTACGCCCCTGAGGGCGACCCGGCGGCGGGCGGCAGCATCAACGGCCTGCCCCTCGCCCCGCGTACGTACGCCTTGGACTACTACGAGTCGCTGGAGGGCACGAACATCCGCGTCGGCACCTCGCGTGTGGTCGGCGCGACCGATCCGCACGCGGAGCTGTGGGTGACGGTGAAGCCGTGGGAGAACGACAACCGGCGCGGCGGCACGGTCTACGGCTCCTACGAGTCGCAGAACACCGGCCGTCTCCAGATCCAGTCGCTGATCCCGCTGGCGCAGCAGCCCTTCCCGAAGGCGAACGTGGGTGACGTGCTCGCGGGCACCACGGAGGGCCCGCTGGACTTCAACCAGTACGGCGGCTACACGCTGACGGCCCGCACGCTCGGCACGGTCGAGGACCGCGGTCTGACGCGCGAGCGGACCCGTCCGCAGCGCAACGGCGAACTGGCCGTGGCCACGTACAACGTGGAGAACCTGGACCCGTCCGACCCCCAGGAGAAGTTCGACGCGCTGGCGCAGGCCGTCGTGGAGAACCTGGCCTCGCCCGACATCCTCGCCCTGGAGGAGATCCAGGACGACACCGGCGCCGACAACGACGGCACCGTGTCGGCCACCCAGACGGTCAAGAAGTTCACGGACGCGATCGTCGCGGCCGGCGGTCCGGCGTACGAGTGGCGTTCCGTCGACCCGGTGAACAACGAGGACGGCGGCCAGCCGGGCGGCAACATCCGCCAGGTGTTCCTCTTCAACCCGGAGCGTGTCTCCTTCACCGACCGCGCGGGCGGCGACGCGACGACGGCGACCGGGGTCGTACGGGAGCGGGGCCGGGCCGCGCTCACCCTGTCCCCGGGCCGCATCGACCCGGCGAACGAGGCCTGGGAAGACAGCCGTAAGCCGCTGGCGGGCGAGTTCACCTTCCGGGGCCGTACGGTCTTCGTGGTCGCCAACCACTTCGGTTCGAAGGGCGGCGACGAGTCGCTGGTCTCGCACCACCAGCCGCCGAACCGTTCCTCCGAGGTCCAGCGGCTGAAGCAGGCTCAGGCCGTGAACGCCTTCGTCAAGGACGTCCTCGACGCCGACCACAAGGCGGACGTCGTCGTTCTGGGCGACATCAACGACTTCGAGTTCTCGCAGACGACCAAGGCGCTGACGGACGGCGGCGCCCTCCACCCGGCGATCAAGTCCCTTCCCCGGTCGGAGCGTTACTCGTACGTGTACCAGGGCAACAGCCAGGTGCTGGACCAGATCCTCACGAGCCCGTCGATCCGCGACTTCAGCTACGACAGCGTGCACATCAACGCGGAGTTCTCGGACCAGAACAGCGACCACGACCCGCAGGTGCTGCGCTTCCGCCCGTAGGCGCGTGCGACGCGCGGGACCTGCGGCTCAGCCGAGCAGGTCCCGCGCCCACGCGGTGACGTCCAGTTCCCCGGATGTACCGATGTCCAGGCGGAACGGCAGCGTCTGCGGCGTCTCGCCCTCCTTCGGGGTGACCACCAGGTAGGCGCCTTCGGTGACCGGGTCGAAGGAGGTCACCCGGTTGTTCCAGTTGAGGACCGACTTCACGCTCTGCCCCGGCATGAGCGTCAGCGGGTTCGGCCCCTGGTCCCGGCCGGCGTCGGTGTACGGGTGGTCGTGGGTGATGGTCAGATCCAGCGCCTCACGGTTCGCGTCGAGGGCGCCGATCCGGGGATAGCCGTCGACGTCGTAGGGCCGGGTGCCGCAGTTCCTCAGCTCGAGGACGGTGGCCCGCCGGCCCATGGCCGTGTCGACGACGCCCGTGGTCACGACGGCCCCCGAGCGGGGGCAAGTGGCCGGGGTGGGCGCCGCCGTCGGGGTCACCGCCGGAGAAGGGGGGCCGTACCGCGGGAACGTGGAGGGGTCCAGCCGGTCCGCCTTCACCCTGTAGTCCCGGTCCCCGGACGCACCGGCGTCGCTCACCATGCCGCAGCCGGTCAGCGCTCCGGCGGCCGTCACAGCGGCCACCACCCCCGCCGCCCGCCTGATCGTCCTCGGCATCCGTCCCCTCCCATGGGCAGCCCCGTCCCCCCGCCGATCATGCCAGGCCCTTCCGACCCTGTAGCGCTGCTTCACGATTACCGGAAGCAGATTTCGCTGGAGCCGGGCCCCGGGCCGCCGCAGACTGCTGGCATGACCTCCTCTCCTCCCTTCGGCCGCGCCCTGTGCGCCATGGTCACGCCTTTCACCGCCGACGGTGCCCTCGATCTCGACGGGGCGCAGAGGCTGGCCGCCGGTCTGGTCGACGCCGGCTGCGACGGCCTGGTGCTGTCCGGCACGACCGGTGAGTCACCGACCACCTCCGACGACGAGAAGGCCGCGCTCGTGCGGGCGGTCGTGCAGGCGGTCGGCGACCGGGCCGTCGTCGTCGCGGGCGTCGGCACCCCCGACACCCGGCACACCGTCGAACTCGCGCGGGCCGCGGAGGCGGCGGGCGCGGCCGGGCTGCTCGTGGTGACTCCGTACTACAGCCGCCCCCCGCAGGCGGCCGTGGCCGCGCACTTCCGGCGGGTGGCCGACGCCGTGGGCATCCCGCTGATGCTGTACGACATCCCCGGCCGCACGGGCACCCGCGTCGAGCCGGAGACGATGCTGAGCCTCGCGGAACATCCGCGGATCGTGGCCGTCAAGGACTGTGCCTACGACCTGCTCGGTAGCTCGAAGGTCATCGCGGGCAGCGGCCTGGCGTACTACTCGGGGTGCGAGGAGCTGAATCTGCCGCTGTACGCGGTGGGCGGCGCGGGTTTCGTCTCCACGGTGGCCAATGTCGCGGCCCCGCAGCTGCGGGCCGTACTGGACGCCCACGACGCCGGCGACAACCCGGCCGCCACGGCGCTGCACCAGGCCACGCTGCCGCTCACCGAGTCGATGATGGCGTCCGGCCTGCCGGGCACGGTGACCGCGAAGGCGCTGCTCGGCGCGCTCGGCCTGCCCGGCGGGCCGGTGCGCGAACCACTGCAGCCCGCCGCACGCGAGGCGGTCGACGGGCTGCTGGCGGCGTACGAGGAGCTGACCCGCCGGCAGCTCGAGGGGGTTCCTCAGTCGCGGACGTAGGTGCTGCCGAGAATCGCGGCGTGCTCCAGCACGTCCTCGAAAGGGTCGTCGATCTGCCCTGTCGAGATCAGGGAGACCCGGTGGCCGTTGTGCGCGTGGGTGTGCGTCTCGTCAGCGTGTGCGGTCCCGTGCGCGGACAGTGCCGCGAACAGGGCGCACAGGCCGAGAGTGGTCAGCTTGGTCTTCATGTGGGTTCCTCGCCTTGCCCGTTCAGGGAGATCGGTCGGGTGACTCCGCGTATCCGGCCTGCTTATCGGTCTGCCGGGGGCCGAAGTTACGCAGAGTCACACGATCGAGTCCGAGGAACCGCTGCTCAGTTGTAGCTGTTCTGATTGCGATGCTGGTCAAGGGGTCAGCTTGCCCCAGGGGCCGTCTCGGGGCCGTCCTCGGCACTGTCAGGGTCGCGGAAGACGCGATCCACGGCGGCCCGGGTGCGCGCCTCGCTGTTCGGCATCAGGTGCGTGTACGTGCGCAGGGTGAAACTCGGATCGTGGTGGCCCAGGTACTCGCTCAGGGCCTTGATGCTCTCCCCCGCGTCCAGGAGCACCGAGGCGTAGAAGTGCCGGAGGGCGTGCATGCCGTTCTCGCGTCCGAGCGGAACGCCGGCGGCCGTGAGGGCCGGTCGCCACACGTACTCGTTGAAGCGTGTTCGGTGAAGAGCCCGAGCCTTGTTCCGAACGTTGACGAACAGCAGCGAGGCCGTCACAGGCGGACCGTCCAGCGTCTTCCAGGGCAGCGTGACCTCCACTGGATCGTGCCTCGTGATGTGGTCGGCCAGCGCGAAGGCGACCGTCTCCGGCAGGGGCACGTGCCGTTCCTTGCCTCCCTTGGGCGGGCCGAAGACCGCCTGTGTGCCTCGAAGGATCTTGACCTGCCGGACGACGTGGACCGTGCCGCCGAGGAAGTCGACGTCTTCGAGGGCCAGGCCGAAGATCTCGCCTTGTCGAAGACCGCACCCGGCCCCCAAGGTCACCATCTCCTGGTAGGCGTCCGGTAGGGCGTCGTGTACCGCTGTCACGCGCTCGATGGACCAGGGCTTGACCTTGCGCCCATCGAGAGACGGCGCCCGGACGGAGCGAGCGCGGCAGGGATTCTCGGCGATGACCCGGTCTTCCACGGCGGCCGTGAACACGGCGGACACGTTGGCGAAGATCGACCGCCGGTAGGACGCCGCGCGTCCCGTGGCTTCCAGCTCCCGCATCCATGCGCGCAGGTGAGAAGGGCGGAAGGAGGCCATCGATCGATCACCGAGGTACGGAAGCGCGTGGACCCGGAGACGGATCTCGACACTCTCACGGGTCACCGGGTCGATGGTGAGCGCAGCCATCCACGTCTTGGCGTACTCACCGAAGGTCACCGAGCCCGCAGCCGGATCGATGTACCGCCCCTGCGACATGTCCGCTTCGATGTTGGCGAGCCACTGGTCCGCCTTGCGCTTCTGCTTGTCCGGGAAGCTCTTGGACTTCTCGGAGCCGTCCGGCGCGATGTACCGGGCGCGGTAACGGTGGCCGACGCCGTATCGGTCGGTCTGACCCGAACGGTCTTGCCGTCGGGGCCGGGAACGCTCTTGTACCAGCGGTCTTGGACGTGTCCGGCCATTACGCGGCGGCTCCTTCTTCCATGCGGGACTGCACCCAGGCGCGGACGTCTTCGGGGTCGAAGCGGAGGTGCCGGCCGACGCGGAAGCCGCGGGGCCCGGTGTCCTTGCGGCGCCACTGATAGACCGTCTCGACAGGCACGCCGAGGAGGTCGGCCAGGTCGACCGGGGTGAGGAAGCGGTCAGGCAGTTGTCGCCTCATGCCCACACCTCCGAGTCGTCCAGACCGGGCCGGGAGGCCAGTTCTTCACGGCCGAGCTGGCGGTTCTGCCGGATGTCGTTGGCGATGGATTGGGCGAGCCAGGATTCGCCGGGTGTGTGGCCGTGCCCGGCGTAGGTCCAGTGGGCGAGCACGAGTGTGGAGCCCTCCGTGTCGTCGAGGTCTTCGGGGAGCCCGCGGGCTTGGCGTTCCTGGCGGGCGCGGTAGTCGGCGCGGACCTGGCGGAGTGCGCCGAGGGTGGTGGAGTAGCGGCGGGACGTGGTGGAGAAGTGGCCGCGGAAGCCGAGCATGTGCGACCAGCGCGCCAGCAGCCGTTCCGGATAGTCGCCGTCCAGCTCCCAGCAGGCTTCGATGAGCCGCCGGGTGTGGGCGGGCAGGCCGAGGCGGTCCAGCTCGCCCAGCTCGCCAATCCGGCGGTCGATCGTGCCGGTCGTCTCGGCGGCCTTGGTGGCGTACTTGGCGACGTAGGCGGCAACGGCCTGTTCGGTCAGGTCCTCGTGTCCGAGCGCGCCGATGGGCTGGACGTCGACCTGGGTTCCCCAGCGCAGTTCCCTTTCCGGAGAAGTGCCGGCGGGCGGCACCACGACCACGACGCGGGCGGCGGCGGCCCGGATCGCGTCGTCCACGAGCGGGACGGTGGCCCAGGCCGGGGGCGGCGAGTCGGGACCGTCCGGGCCGTCGAGGCGGACCACAGCGTGGAAGTGCACGGCACCGCGCTTTTGGAACTCGGCGACCTTGCCGAACGAGACCCGGCAGGCATCCGCCAGCGCCCGCTGCGAGAGGCCCGCGCGGGCGGCGATCTCCCGACGCAGGTAGATGGTGAACCGCTGCCACAGCTGCCCCGCGTGGTTGTTCCACAGCACGGCGGCGGCATAGTCGTAGCGGTCCGGGTTCAGCGCGGTGCCCAGGGCGGGGTCGTCGTCCTGGTGGAGCTTGCCGCAGCGGCAGCGCCCGGAGGCGGGGCGGTTGTGGACCGGGCCGAACGAGGGTGCCGTGAGGGTGGCGAAGACGCGGGGGTGGTCCCGCACGGTGGCGGGGACGTCCTTGCGTTCGTCGCCGGTGATCCCGGCACGGATCAGGTGGTAGGTGTCCCCCGCGTAGGTCCAGGCGCAGGACGGGCAGCGCGAGGCACGGCGGTTGCGCAGGCGACCCGGAGCCGCCCACCGGGATCGGCCTGCGTCGAGTACGAGTACAGCGTCTCGGCGGTGGCCTTGTCCTTGGTGATCGTCCAGCCCTGGAGGTGGATCGGGTCCGAGCAGCCGCCCGTGCGCCGGATCTGCTCGCGCCAGCGGTCGAATCCGGGGGCGTTGGCGACGCGCAGCAGGTCGGCCACGGTGATCGGGTCCTGGCCCACGGCCGCCGCCACGTCAGCAACGGCGGCCGAGGGAACGGGGAAGTGGGTCATGCGGCCACCGCCCGCAGTCGAGGAGCGTGGACCGGTGTGGCGGTGGCGAAGAGGTGATCGAGCGCGGTCAGATATCCGGAGGTGAGCGGGGCCGGACCGAGGCGGCGCAGGTGCAGGACCGGCGAGAGCACCGGGACCAGGCCGTCGACCGGAGTGGTCACCAGGAGATCGTCATCCGCCCGCACCACATCCGCGTGCAGCCCGCAGTGCTCAGCCAACCGGACGCCCGGCACCGCCAGGAGCGAGGGGAAGACGTCTCCCAGCGTCACGAGGGAAGTGCCGGCGGGGCCGACGATCCTCACCCGGACACCGGCGGCGGCCTTGTCGGCGACCAGCGCGGCCAGGTCCCACGCGGCGTCCGCCAGGAACAGCGGGTGCGCGACCGCCAGGTCAATCGAGCCGACCGCGTTCGCGAGGGTCGAGCACCACAGGTCGAACGGGACGACGCTACGGGTCGGGTAGCAGGTGATCAGCTCATCCCGAGGCGTCGGCACCGACCGGTGACGCTCCCCGAGTGCAGGCCAACGGCCGGCATGGGCGCGACGGATCGCCTCAGAGCGGGAAGCCCGACAGTGGTCACAAGCCGAAGTGGTTGCCGCCCTGCGCGCCCACGCTCCGAAGCCGCTGCCCGAGGGATCCAGCATGGTCCGCCAGTGGAAGCGGTGGGAGTCCGGCGAGATCATGCCGAGCGACTTCTACCAACCGATCATCGCGGCCACCTTCGGCACCGTCACTCACGCGATCTTCCCGGTAGCCGGACAGCGGGACGGGAACGCCGAGATCGTCGCCGCCAGCGGCATGGAAACGCTGGACATCATCAGCAGGCTTCAGGCGTCCGACGTCGACAACGCCACGCTCGACGCGCTCCGGATCACCACCGACCGGCTGTGCTCCGAGTACCCGTATCTGCCGAGTGGGCAGCTCGCCGCCGGGGGCAGGCAGTGGCTCAAGCGGATTGCGGCCCTCCAGTCCCAGCGGCTCACGCTCGCGCAGCACCGCGAAGTGCTCAGCCTGTCCGGCTGGCTGGCTCTCCTGATCGGATGCGTCGAGTACGACATGGGTGACCGGGCCGCAGCCGAGAGCACGCGCAAGGCAGCCCTGTCTTTAGCTCGCGAGTCCGGCAACGCCGAGATCTCCGGTTGGGCCCACGAGATGCGCGCCTGGTTCGCCCTGACCACCGGTGACTACCGCGGAATCCTCGCGGCCTCCCAGGCCGGGACGGAGTCGGCTCCCTCGCATGGCGTGGCCGTGCAGCTCGCCGCCCAGGAGGCGAAGGGCTGGGCGAGGCTGGGTGACCGGCGACAGACCGAGGTGGCGTTGGACCGGGGGCGCAAGCTCCTCGAGGGGATGCCGTACCCCGAGAACCTGGATCACCACTTTGTGGTGGACCCGGCGAAGTTCGACTTCTACGCGATGGACTGTTACCGGCTGCTCGGAGAGGACCGCTTCGCCGAGAACCTCGCCCACGAGGTGATCCGGGCAGGCACCGACTTCGACGGGTCCGAGCGATCACCGATGCGCATGGCGGAGGCACGGATCACGCTCGGAGTGGTCGCAGCCAGGCAGGGCGACTTGGACCAGGCCGTGAACTACGGCGAGTGGGCACTGAAGGGCGACCGGCAGTCTCTGCCGTCCCTGCTCATGGTCAGCCGCGAACTGGCAGCCATCGTCAACCGGGACTTCGCCAACGAGGCGACAGGCCGGGAGTACCTGGATCACCTGACCACGCTCAGTCGCGCCAGCTAGGCGCAGCTGCCGTTCATGTCGTCGTCCATGCGCCGTTTCAGGGCGTGCGCGAATTCGCGATACTGCCGTACGACGAGTATCGCCAGGTCGTCGCCGTAGTGGTCACATCCTTGTTGCAGCGTGTACTCGGCTTGCTCGTGTGCGCCTGTCAGGAAGAGCAGGGCGGGAATCAGTAGCTTCGTCCGGTCCGGGTTGGCCACGTTGCCGCCCTCCTGGAGTGCCGCAAGCAGCATGTCGAGGCTTGTGTGTCTGCGCGCATACGGAAGGCCGTATAGCTCCATGAGACCCACGAGACGATCGACGGCTGGTAGGACGTCCTCTGCGGCTGTGACCTCCAGCTGAAGGAAAGCGTTCTGAGGGGTTAGGTAGCCGATGGGGCTGCTCAGAGTAGTGATGCTCGGGTCGGACTTGCGGGCCGTGAGGTCGGCGACAAGTCGCTCCAACGGGTCGTACCGCAGGCCAACCACGGGGTTGATCTGAAGTGGATGGTGCTGCGTTGCACTGTTCAGCCCAAGCCACGCGGCGAACCCATCACCGAGGTTGAGGGTGAACAGGCCACCGCCCCTGTGCCGACGCCAGCCGCCAGGCATCCGCTCGAGGGCCGCTGCATCGAAGGCGGCGATCAGATCACGCATCATGCGGTGAGCCTATGAAGTCCAGCAACGCTCCATAAGCAGGCCAGGGCATCAGGGCCTGTTACAGGTTTCTCTACCTCGATCAAGGCGGCTCGCTCCGCTCGCCGCGCGCGGCCCCGGCTCCAGCGCCGGGCCCCGACGCTCCTGTCTCCGCCCCGCTCCGGGCCCCGGCTCCGCCGGCCGCGCGGCTGAAGCGAGCACACCTGATGCGGTGGACGGTAGCCCGCTGTGGCTGGGCCCGGTCGGCTCCACGGCTTTAGGCAGCCACCATGGGGCGAGCCTCGAAGATCGGGGCCCATATCGGGCCTTAACGGGCAGGTCCACAGACTGCCCGATTTCGCTGACCAGCGTACGGGCCCCGATCTCTCGCCCCATGGCAGCTCCAGCCCAAAGCCCCTCCACCGACCTCGGAGTGCTGGCTGATGCTGTCCACAGATCTCCGACAAGGAAAACTCGAGTCGGACAATGCGCAACCATTCCCCTTAGGTCGCGCAAAGGGCATGAAAGCTTAGCCGAAGTCGATCAGTCGACGCTAGACCCAAACCGAATATGCCATCCGAACGGGTGAACGCCCGGGGCGTCAAACGGAGACAACGGGCAGCGTGGGGAGTGCGAAGAGGACTGGGCACTGAGCCAAGCCTCTGTTCTCGCGGCGAGAGCCCAGGAAGCTGTCCCACGCCAGCAGTTCAGCTCCCTGGGCCTGTCAGCCCCTCTGCAGACGAGACCATTGGAGCTCTCATGAACGACCGTACGCCGAACGCCGCCTCCGGGCATCTCTCGGCAACTGAGCGAGCGAGATTGGCGCGCTACGACCAAACCCTCGACCGTTTGTGGTATACGGGGGCCGCCGCACTGTACCTGGCGGGGATCTTGGCATCTGTCGCCTTGCTGAAGGAGATCACCCAGGAGGACGGCCCCATGGCGGCTGTCTATCTCGGCGTAGCGTTGGCCCTGTTCGGAGCTGGCGAGAAAGTCCGCCGCGCCGCGACACAGAGGCGGAACAGCCGCCAGTAGCCTCACCCGTGCCCCTTGCGTGCCCGATCGAACAGCAATCAACGGGGAATCGCGGGGAAGACCGGTGAGCGATCAGAGGCCGCGCAGTTCAGACACCCGCAGGTCAGCAATCATCCGCATACGGCGTCTTCCAAACTGGCGGTCGTCTGGAGCAGGCGCGGCAGCGTTTGCTCGACGCCATGGGTGGCGACGAGGACGAGGAAGTAGAGGCGACCGAGCGCGTGTCAAGAGAGCCGTCTGGCGATGACATCAGCGGCTGACACCAACACGATCGATCACCGGCGAATCCCGCCGGACTCACGCGGCAGGTGAGCCCAGCACCGGCCCGGATTAGCCGTGGTGCGCGATGCCCAAGGACCGACCTGACAAGGATGAGGCCGCAGGTTCAAAGCGTGTACTCGGCCTTTCGGACTCCACCGAGCGGCGAAGTTCGGACTGTTCGTCGGTGGTGATCCGTTCCTACATTGGGCTGCATGGAATGGTTGACCCTGGTCGGCACCTTGAGTGGCGGCGTGCTGGGCGTGGGCTCGACGCTGCTGGTAGAAGCAGCGCGAGCGAGACGCGAACGAGGAACACGACTTGAACAGGTGCAACGTGACGCATATTTGAGGTTTCTGACAGCCCTCACTGAGACGGAAACGTCACTTCTGACTCTCAGCCAGCCCGTCAGCGACGCCGATGCCGTGTCGGCCTACCGAGCACATCAGATACTGCCGGCGTACTACGAGCTCCTCATCGCCGCGCCCCCTGAGGTCTGTGATGCCGCACGGGCTGCCTACCGGAGGCTGAGAGCTATCCGAGACGCCATCGCCACGACTGGCCTCGCAGCTGGAGTCTCCGCGGAGTGGCACGCGGTTCATGATCCGTACGACGCCGCAGTCCGTCAGCTTCGGAGCGTGATGCGGGAATCGGTACTGGGCAACCCGTAAGGACCCTGGCCCTCGCCTGCCTCCGGCTATGGCTCATCGACTCTGTGGGCACGGCCTAGAGCTACGGATCAAAAGTTCCCCGTGCCACAACCGCGCCAGATCGGGCGGGGAGTCACGAGGAACTGCGGCCCCCGACAGCGCGGTCAGCGTGCGTTCGCCGAAGTGGGCATGGGCATGCTTCACGTCAGGCCGCAACGCCCACCTCGCTCCTAAAGTGGTGCTCAGCATCGTGCCCGATCCGTGCCCGACAGGTCGGTAACCCACGGTCAACAGCGGGTGCCAGGAAGAGCACATGGCTTCGCTCTGGCACCCGTTGCCGCTGTTCAGGCTGCCAACAGCCGTCGGCAGCACGGTGATTCCCAAGCTCAGGGCTCTCGCCCCAGACCGCTGCGGCCCAGCGCTTAGGCGTTCTGCACCTGTGGTGGTTGGCGCTACCGCCTTCCCAGCGAGGTGACCCGAACGGGGAAACGTCACCCGTCTCGGCGCCGACGCCCATATCATCCTCAAGTGACCGACACATCCGGAGCTTTCGCTGTCGCCGCTCTCAGCTTGGCTGTGTCTACGGTGTCACTCAGTTGGCAAGTCGCTAGCCACTTCTTGAGCGGCGCCCGGGTGCGCTGCGAACTGTCGATCGCGATCCATGACGATGGGGATCCTGTCCCGTCCATCGTTTCGGAGGTTGTCGATCGCACTACAACGGACCTTCAACGCGTCCAAGGCGCAGATTTCGAATCGTACGTGCATGACGCATTCGGTGTGGTCGTACGCAACACTGGCCGTGGACCTGTGAGTGTGCGCGTGCCGTGTATATCCGACAGACGTCGCTCCTACTGGGGCGGAGCACCTTCTCGCGTCAGAGCGGTCGACTTCACGATGCAGGGCAGCGTCTGCCGTCTGGAGCCCGGCGAGGCGAAGACGTGGCTCTTGCCCATGTGGGAGATCATCGACGCCATACGCGCCTCCCGTCCCGGTGAGCCTCTGACCTGCCGGGCCGCAGTCCTTCTCGGCACCGGACGGTGGGTGAAGGGCAGCCGCGCCAACTCGTGGCATCTCCCGGCAGGGATGACACGCCTGAGACGCTAGACGTGTGCTTGCGCTTGGAGTCCTGCCCGGTGCCTGAGCTGTCCCACTGACATCCAACTCTGACTCAACACCCCTGGACGGCGGCGACACACAGCAGCCACGTGTGGCACGGATGCACGAGGCAGATCCCACCTGGGCCCGGTGCAGATCGAACTCCTAAAGCGGTGCTCACACACGAGCGCCCTCCCGGGCCGTCCTCGGGCCGTGGAAGGGCGCAATGGTGACCAACGTCGACAGCTACCGACAGCTCAGCAGCAGGTCGGGACGTTGATCGATGAGGTGGCCGCAGGTCACGGCCGCCCGTGATCAGTTGTGGCTGTGCAGCACGTCGTTGAGGCCGCCCCAGACCGCGTTGTTCGGGCGGGCCTCGACGGTGCCGGTGACCGAGTTGCGGCGGAAGAGGATGTTGCTCGCGCCGGACAGCTCACGGGCCTTGACGATCTGCCCGTCGGGCATCGTGACGCGGGTGCCGGCCGTGACGTACAGGCCGGCCTCGACGACGCACTCGTCGCCGAGCGCGATGCCGACGCCCGCCTCGGCACCGATGAGGCAGCGCTCGCCGATGGCGATGATCACGTTGCCGCCGCCGGACAGGGTGCCCATGGTGGAGGCGCCGCCGCCGATGTCGGAGCCGTCGCCGACGACGACGCCGGCGGAGATGCGGCCCTCGACCATCGACGTGCCGAGGGTGCCCGCGTTGAAGTTGACGAAGCCCTCGTGCATCACGGTGGTGCCCTCGGCGAGGTGCGCGCCGAGACGGACCCGGTCGGCGTCGGCGATGCGCACGCCCTTGGGCGCGACGTAGTCCGTCATCCGCGGGAACTTGTCGATCGAGGTGACCTGGAGGTGCAGACCCTCGGCGCGGGCGTTCAGCCGCACGGTCTCGACCTGGTCGACGGCGACGGGCCCGAGGCTGGTCCACGCGACGTTGGCGAGGAGGCCGAAGAGGCCCTCCAGGCTCTGCCCGTGCGGCTTCACGAGCCGGTGGGAGAGAAGGTGCAGACGCAGATAGGCGTCGTGGGCGTCCAGCGGCTTGTCGTCGAGCGAGGCGATGACGGTGCGCACGGCGACGACCTCGACACCGCGTCGCGCGTCGGGGCCGACGGCCTTCGCGGCGGCGGCGCCGAGGAGCTCCACGGCCCGCTCGGCGGTCAGCCGCTCGGTACCGGCCGGACCGGGCTCGGCGACGAGCTCGGGGGCGGGGAACCAGGTGTCGAGAACAACGCCGTCGTCGGTGACGGTGGCGAGGCCGGCGGCGACGGCGCCGGTGGTACGGGGTGCGGAAGACGTGTCGGTCATGACAGAAAACCTAACCGCCCTGGTGGCACCCGGGCTAACCGGTCTCAGTTGCCGGGCGCTACGGTGTGCCGACCGGGCCGCGGCGACGCCCCGGGCAGCAGCGCACGTACAGATCGACGCAGAACATTCGGGGGGACGACCGATGTCACACGGAAGCACGCCGCCGTACCCAGGACCGGCCGGCCCGCCCGGCTGGGGCGGCTGGATGCCGCCGCCCAAGCCGGGCGTCGTACCGCTCGCCCCGCTCCGCCTGGGCGACATCCTGGGCGGGGCGTTCGCGACGATCGGCCGGCACTGGAAGCAACTGCTCGGCGTGGCGTTCGCCGCCTACGGTATGGCGCTCGTGGCGATCGCCGGGGCGATCGGCATCGCCTACGCGGCCCACGCCGAACGGCTCGAGCGTGTGCT
Organism: Streptomyces sp. NPDC086835; assembly: GCF_044745705.1. Taxonomy (NCBI): domain Bacteria; kingdom Bacillati; phylum Actinomycetota; class Actinomycetes; order Kitasatosporales; family Streptomycetaceae; genus Streptomyces; species Streptomyces sp. NPDC086835. The sequence goes on along the minus strand of NZ_JBIVAU010000001.1, from coordinate 1,289,965 downwards.
GGACGCCGATGCCGCGCCTGGCTGGGACGACGTCGCGCCCGTCGTCCTCACCTTCGGAGCCGTCTACGTCTTCGGTCTCTTCGTGGTGCTCGCCGCCAACGCCCTCGTCTACGCGAGCTGCCCCGCCGTCCTCCAGGACGCGGTGCTGGGCCACCCCTCGACGTTCGGCCGGGTGTGGCGCCGCAGCATGCGACGGGTGTGGTCGGTGCTCGGCGCGGTCCTGCTCACCTCGCTGATCGTTGCGGTCCCCCTGGTGCTGATCGGGACGGCCTTCGTGGCCGCCGTCATCACCCTCATCACGATGTCGTCGGATGCCGGTGGTTTCGGCTGGCTGATCCTGATCGGCTTCCTCGGTGCGCTGGTCACAGGTCCGCTGGCGGTCTGGCTCTGGGTGAAGTTCTCCCTCGCGCCGGCCGCCGCCGTCTTCGAGGGGCAGGGAGCCGTCGCGGCGTTGACCCGCTCGTCCCGGCTGGTCCGCGGCGACTGGTGGCGGATATTCGGGATATCGCTGCTGGCCTACGTCATGGCGGCGGTGGCGAGCTATGTCATCCAGCTGCCGTTCTCGTTCCTCAATCTCCTCGGCCCGGGCCTCACGGAGGACGTGTCGACGAGCGGTGCCGCTCTGACCGTCGTCATCACCTCGATGGTCTTCTTCCTCGTCACCGTGCTGATCGGGCAGGCCCTCACGGCCGCTTTCCCGCAGCTGGTGGTGAGCCTTCTCTACGTCGACCGGCGCATCCGCACCGAGAACCTCGCCCCGTCCCTGGCGGAGGCGGCCGCAGCGCCCCCTGCCGCGTACCACGGCCCGGCCGCGCTCTAGTCGAGCAGCGTCTTCTTCGGCCTCAGCACACAGAACTCGTTGCCCTCGGGATCGGCGAGGACGACCCAGGTGGCGTCCTCGCCCTGCCCGACGTCGACCTTGCGGGCTCCCAGACCGATGATCCGCTCCACCTCGGCGTCCCGGTCGTCGGGGCTCAGGTCGAGGTGGAGCCGGTTCTTGACGGCCTTGTGCTCCGGCACGGTGAGGAACACGATGCCGGGCAGCGCGCTCGCCCCGGCACCGATGATGATCTCTTCCGGGTCCTCGTAGATGATGTGCCAGTCGAGCACCTCGGCCCAGAACCGGGCGAGCTTCGCAGCGTCGTGGCAGTCGATCGCGATCTGATACAGAGAAACGGCCATGCCCGCCAGTGTGCCTGGCGGGCATGGCCGTCGCAGTCCGTTTCCGGAAGCGTCAGACGTTGAAACCGAGCGCTCGGAGCTGCTCCCGGCCGTCGTCCGTGATCTTGTCGGGACCCCACGGCGGCATCCAGACCCAGTTGATCTTCAGCTCGTTGACGATGCCGTCGGTCGCGGCCTTCGCCTGGTCCTCGATCACGTCGGTCAGCGGACAGGCCGCCGACGTCAGCGTCATGTCCAGCGTCGCGACGTTCGAGTCGTCGATGTGGATGCCGTAGATGAGGCCGAGGTTGACGACGTCGATGCCCAGCTCGGGGTCGACGACGTCGTACAGCGCCTCGCGGACCTCCTCCTCGGACGCCGGCTTCGTGAGAGTCGTCTCGTTCTCGCTCATGCGGTCTTCCTCGCAGCCTTGTCTTCGCCCATCGCCTGGGCCGTCGCGTCCTTCCACGCCATCCAGCTCAGCAGCGCGCATTTCACACGGGCGGGGTACTTGGAGACGCCGGCGAACGCCACCGCGTCCTCCAGCACCTCCTCCATCGCGTCGTCCGGCTCGATCTGCCCCTTGGACTGCATCAGCTCCAGGAAGGTGCCCTGGATCTTCTGCGCCTCCGCGAGCTCCTTGCCGACCAGAAGTTCGTTCAGGACGGAGGCGCTGGCCTGACTGATGGAACAGCCCTGGCCCTCGTAGGACACGTCCTCGATACGCGATCCGTCGTACTTCACACGGAGGGTGATCTCGTCGCCGCACGTCGGGTTGACGTGGTGCACCTCGGCGTCGCCGTCCCGCAAGCCCCGCCCGTGGGGGTGCTTGTAGTGGTCCAGGATGACGTCCTGGTACATCGAATCCAGCTTCACAAGTCGCCGCCTCTACCCGAAGAAGTTACGGACGTGCTCCAGGCCGTCGACCAGAGCATCGACCTCTGCCGGCGTGGAGTACAGATAGAACGACGCCCGCGTGGTCGCAGGAATTCCGTACCGCAGGCAGACGGGGCGCGCGCAGTGGTGACCCACGCGCACCGCGATGCCCTGCTCGTCGAGTACCTGGCCCACGTCGTGCGGGTGGATGTCGCCGAGCGTGAAGGAGATCGCCGCGCCGCGGTCCTCGGCCGTGGCGGGGCCGATGATCCGCAGGTCGGGGACCTCCAGCAGCCGCTTCACCGCGTACTCGGTGAGCACGTGCTCATGCTGGGCGATCTTGTCCATGCCGATCGAGCTCAGGTAGTCCACGGCCGCGCCGAGGCCGACGGCCTGGGCGATCGGGGGCGTGCCCGCCTCGAACTTGTGCGGCGCGGGAGCGTAGGTGGACGAGTGCATCGAGACGGTCTCGATCATCTCGCCGCCGCCCAGGAACGGCGGCAGGTCCTCCAGGAGCTCCTGCCGGCCCCACAGCACACCGATGCCGGTCGGGCCGCACATCTTGTGGCCGGTGAAGGCCACGAAGTCGGCCTGCAGCGCCTGCACGTCCAGCACCATGTGCGGCGCGGCCTGCGAGGCGTCGATCAGCACCAGCGCGCCGACGTCCTGCGCCCGGCGGACGATCGCCTCGACCGGGTTGACCGTGCCCATGATGTTGGAGACCAGCGTGAAGGAGACGATCTTCGTCTTCTCGGTGATGACCTCTTCGATGTTCGACAGGTCGAGCCTGCCGTCGTCGGTGAGGCCGAACCACTTCAGCTTCGCGCCGGTGCGCTGCGACAGCAGCTGCCACGGGACGATGTTGGAGTGGTGCTCCATCTCCGTGATGACGACCTCGGTGTCGCTGTCCACGCGGTAGGGCTCATCGGCCCAGCCCAGCATGTTGGCGACGAGGTTGAGCGACTCCGAGGCGTTCTTGGTGAAGATCACCTCGTCACGGCTCGGCGCGTTGATGAAGGCGGCGACCTTGTCGCGGGCGCCCTCGTACAGCGCCGTGGCCTCCTCGGCGAGCACGTGCACGCCGCGGTGGACGTTGGCGTTGTGCTGCTCGTAGTACTCGCTGAGTACGTCGATCACCTGGCGCGGCGTCTGGGAGGTCGCCGCGTTGTCCAGGTAGACGAGCTTCTTGCCGTCATGGAGCACCCGATCGAGGATCGGGAAGTCCTTACGGATCGCCTCTGTGTCCAGGAGGCCCGGCAGTGTGATCACGCGGTGACGCCTCCCTTGGTGGTGTATGCCTCGTAGCCCTCGTTCTCCAGCTTGTCGGCGAGCTCGGGGCCGCCCGACTCCACGATGCGGCCGTTCGCGAAGACGTGCACGTGGTCGGGCTTGATGTAGCGCAGGATGCGCGTGTAGTGCGTGATCAGCAGGGTGCCGACCTCGCCGCTCTCGCGGACGCGGTTGACGCCCTCGGAGACGATCCGCAGCGCGTCGACGTCCAGGCCGGAGTCGGTCTCGTCGAGGACCGCGATCTTCGGCTTGAGCAGCTCGAGCTGGAGGATCTCGTGGCGCTTCTTCTCACCGCCGGAGAAGCCCTCGTTGACGTTGCGCTCGGCGAAGGCGGGGTCCATGTTGAGGCGCTCCATGGCCTCCTTGACCTCCTTCACCCAGGTACGCAGCTTGGGGGCCTCGCCGCGGATGGCGGTGGCGGAGGTGCGCAGGAAGTTGGAGACGGAGACGCCGGGGATCTCCACCGGGTACTGCATGGCGAGGAAGACGCCGGCGCGGGCGCGCTCGTCGACGCTCATCTCCAGGACGTCCTCGCCGTCCAGGGTGACGGTGCCGCTGGTGATCGTGTACTTGGGGTGGCCGGCCAACGAGTAGGCGAGGGTCGACTTGCCGGAGCCGTTGGGGCCCATGATGGCGTGGGTCTCGCCCTGCTTCACGGTCAGGTCGACGCCCTTGAGGATCTCCTTCGTGGCGTTGTCGGCCTCGACGGAAACGTGCAGGTCGCGGATTTCAAGCGTTGCCATGGGTGACTCAGGACTCCTGGGTGACGGAGACGAGCACATCGTCCCCTTCGATCTTGACGGGGTATACGGGGACGGGGCGCGTCGCGGGAAGGCCCGACGGCTTGCCGGTACGGAGGTCGAAGGCGCTGCCGTGCAGCCAGCACTCGATCTGGCAGTCCTCCACCTCGCCCTCCGAGAGGGAGACGTTGGCGTGCGAGCAGATGTCGTGGATGGCGAACACCTCGCCCTCCGTGCGCACCACGGACACCGGCGTGCCGTCGAGTTCCACCCGCTTCGGGGTGTCCTCCTCCAGCTCGCTCAGCGCACAGGCTTTGACGAAGGCCATCAGGCGGACGCCTCCAGTACCGACGCCTCCAGCTCGGCGTCGATCTTGGCGAGCAGGCGCTCCTCGACGTCCGGCAGACCGATCTGCTGGACCAGCTCGGCGAAGAAGCCGCGGACGACGAGGCGCCGGGCCTCGGCCGCCGGGATGCCGCGGGCCATCAGGTAGAACAGCTGCTCGTCGTCGAAGCGGCCGGTGGCCGACGCGTGACCGGCGCCGGCGATCTCGCCGGTCTCGATCTCGAGGTTAGGCACCGAGTCGACCCGCGCGCCGTCCGTGAGGACCAGGTTGCGGTTCATCTCGTAGGTGTCGGTGCCCTCGGCCACGGCGCGGATGAGCACGTCACCGATCCACACCGCGTGCGCGTCGTCGCCCTGCAGCGCGCCCTTGTAGACGGCGTTGGACTTGCAGTGCGGCATGTTGTGGTCCACGAGGAGGCGGTGCTCCTGGTGCTGGCCCTTGTCGGTGAAGTACAGACCGAAGAGCTCGGCCTCACCGCCGGTGCCGGCGTAGGAGACCCGCGGGTGGAGCCGCACGACGTCGCCGCCGAAGGTGACCACGACCGACTTGAAGGAGGCGTCCCGGCCGACCAGCGCGTTGTGCTGGGCGATGTGGACGGCCTTGTCGTCCCAGTCCTGGACCAGGACGACGGTCAGCTTGGCGCCGTCGCCCAGGATGTAGTCGACGTTCGCCGCGAGCACGGCGTCTCCGGTGTGGTCGATGACCACGACCGCCTCCGCGAAGGCCCCGAGCTCGACGACCTGGTGGCCGAAGGCCGTGCCGCCCTCTCCGTGCACCGCGATGCGGATCGGCTCTGCGAGCTGCGTCTCCTTCGGCACGGTCACGACCGTGGCCTGCTCGAAGGAGGAGTACGCCTGGGCGGCGACCCGGTCCACCGGGGTGCCGGCCTTGCCGAGCCGCGCGTCGTCGCGGCCTACGGTCTCGACGGTGACGCCCTCGGGGGCGTCGATGTCGACCTTGATCCCGGTGCCGGTCGCGACGGCGGTGCCGTCGTGCAGACCGGCGAGGCGCTCCAGCGGCGTGAACCGCCATTCCTCCTCGCGGCCGTGCGGGACCGGGAAGTCCGCCACGTCGAAGGACGGGGGCGCACTCATACGGGTGGCGACGGTCGACTCGGCGGCCACCGCGATCGAGCCGGCGGTGGTGGAGCCCACCGGGATGTTCTGAGCCTCAGCCATGGCTGTCGTCTTGCTCTCTTCCTACGTCAGAAGTCAGTCGCTGCTTGCGGTCCCGGGAGGCGTCAGCCCACCGAGCCCTCCATCTGCAGCTCGATCAGCCGGTTGAGCTCCAGCGCGTACTCCATGGGGAGTTCCTTGGCGATCGGCTCGACGAAGCCGCGCACGATCATCGCCATCGCCTCGAACTCGGTCATGCCGCGGCTCATCAGGTAGAAGAGCTGGTCCTCGGAGACCTTGGAGACGGTCGCCTCGTGACCCATGGAGACGTCGTCCTCGCGGACGTCGACGTACGGGTAGGTGTCCGAGCGGGAGATCGTGTCGACCAGCAGCGCGTCGCAGAGCACGTTGGACTTCGCGCCCGGCGCGCCCTCGCCGATCTCGATCAGACCGCGGTAGGACGTACGGCCGCCGCCTCGCGCCACCGACTTGGAGACGATGTTGGACGAGGTGTTCGGGGCCATGTGGACCATCTTGGCGCCGGCGTCCTGGTGCTGGCCCTCGCCCGCGAAGGCGATGGACAGGGTCTCGCCCTTGGCGTGCTCGCCCATCAGGTAGACGGCCGGGTACTTCATGGTCACCTTGGAGCCGATGTTGCCGTCGACCCACTCCATGGTCGCGCCCTCGTACGCCACGGCACGCTTGGTGACCAGGTTGTAGACGTTGTTCGACCAGTTCTGGATGGTCGTGTAGCGGCAGCGGCCGCCCTTCTTGACGATGATCTCGACCACGGCGCTGTGCAGCGAGTCCGAGGAGTAGATCGGGGCGGTGCAGCCCTCGACGTAGTGGACGTAGGCGTCCTCGTCGACGATGATCAGCGTCCGCTCGAACTGGCCCATGTTCTCCGTGTTGATACGGAAGTAGGCCTGCAGCGGGATGTCCACGTGGACGCCCTTGGGGACGTAGATGAACGACCCGCCGGACCACACGGCCGTGTTCAGCGACGCGAACTTGTTGTCGCCGACCGGGATGACGGTGCCGAAGTACTCCTGGAAGAGCTCCGGGTGCTCCTTCAGCGCGGTGTCCGTGTCGAGGAAGATGACGCCCTGCTCCTCCAGGTCCTCACGGATCTGGTGGTAGACGACCTCGGACTCGTACTGCGCGGCGACACCGGCGACCAGGCGCTGCTTCTCCGCCTCCGGGATGCCGAGCTTGTCGTAGGTGTTCTTGATGTCCTCGGGCAGCTCCTCCCACGAGGCGGCCTGGGCCTCGGTGGAGCGCACGAAGTACTTGATGTTGTCGAAGTCGATGCCCGAGAGGTCGGAGCCCCAGCTGGGCATGGGCTTCTTGTCGAAGAGGCGCAGACCCTTCAGCCGCAGCTTCAGCATCCACTCCGGCTCGTTCTTCTTCGCGGAGATGTCGCGGACGACGTCCTCGGAGAGACCGCGCTTGGCCGCGGCACCCGCCGCGTCGGAGTCGGCCCAGCCGAATTCGTACTTACCCAGGCCCTCGAGTTCGGGGTGGGCAGTCTCCGTGGGGAGAGTCATGCGGGGTTCCTCCCGGCCGTGCTTGCAGAAGCTGATGGTGTGGTGCGGGTCTGTGTGGTGCTGTCGCCAGGCGGGTCGCCCGGTGGCGGCGAGGTGCCGCCCTGGGGCGCACCGCGCGGGATGAACGTGGTGCAGACGCCGTCGCCGTGGGCGATGGTGGCGAGCCGCTGCACGTGCGTCCCGAGGAGGCGCGAGAAGACCTCGGTCTCCGCCTCGCACAGCTGCGGGTACTTCTCGGCCGCGTGGGCGACCGGGCAGTGGTGCTGGCAGAGCTGCTCGCCGACCGGCGCGCTACGGGCCGTAGCAGCGTACCCGTCGGCGCTCAGGGCCTTCGCCAGCGCTTCCGTACGCTCCTCGGGCGCCGCGGCCTCGACGGCCGCGCGGTAGGCCACGGCCTGCGCCTCGATCCGGTCCCGGGCGAAGGCGGCGACGGCGGCCTCTCCTCCGGCGTTCTCCTCGATCCACCTCAGGGCGTCCACGGCCAGCGTGTCGTACGACTGGTCGAAGGCGTCCCGGCCGCAGTCGGTCAGGGCGAACACCTTGGCGGGCCTGCCGCGGGTGCGGGCCCCGTAGACACGCTGCTCGCGCGCCTCCACGACGTTCTCGGAGACGAGGGAGTCGAGGTGCCGGCGGACGGCCGCCTGGGTCAGCCCCAGACGCCCTGCGAGATCGGCCACGGTGGACGGGCCGTGGTCCAGGATGGAGCGCGCGACACGGTTGCGCGTCGAGCGCTCACCGGTCGCGAGTTCCTCCTGGGGAGCCTCGCCGACGTTTTTCACAACGCCATTGTTGCGTAATTCCTCAGAGAGTGACAAGCGGCGTCCCGATCACCGCCCGGTGCCGTACGTCACTTAGGCATACCTAAGCTGACCTGCGGAAATGATCAATCGGAGGGCTGAAGCCCTGGTGAGGCCCCCTGGGCCGCGCACCCGTCCAGGCGGGCGCCCCGGGACCCGCGGGCCGGTCACCGCCGGCGCCCGCCTAGACTTCCCGGCATGCTGAGCGAGCCTGCCGTCCGGATCCGGGGCCTGGTCAAGCGGTACGGACCCAAGGCCGCCGTGGACGGCCTGGACCTCGATGTCGCACCCGGCTCCGTGACCGCCGTCCTCGGGCCCAACGGGGCCGGCAAGACCACCACGATCGAGACCTGCGAGGGCTACCGCCGCGCCGACGCCGGCACCGTGCGGGTCCTCGGCCTCGACCCGGTCGCCGACGCCGCGCGGCTGCGGCCCCGCATCGGCGTGATGCTCCAGTCGGGCGGCGTCTACTCCGGCGCCCGCGCCGACGAGATGCTCCGCCACATGGCCTCCCTGCACGCCCGCCCCCTGGACGTGGACGCCCTGATCGAACGCCTCGGCCTCGGCAGCTGCGGCCGCACGACGTACCGGCGGCTCTCCGGCGGCCAGCAGCAGCGCCTCGCGCTGGCCATGGCCGTGGTCGGCCGCCCCGAGCTGGTCTTCCTCGACGAGCCCACCGCCGGTCTCGACCCGCAGGCCCGCCGCGCCACCTGGGAGCTCGTCCGCGAACTGCGCGCAGACGGTGTCACCACCGTGCTGACCACGCACTTCATGGACGAGGCCGAGGAACTCGCCGACCACATCGCGATCATCGACGCCGGCCGCGTGGTCGCCCAGGGCAGCGCGGAGGAACTGTGCCGCGGCGGCGCGGAGAACACCCTGCGCTTCACCGGACGCCCCGGCCTCGACGTCGGCTCCCTGCTGAAGGCGCTCCCCGACGGCTCGGCGGCGGCGGAGCTCACACCGGGCGAGTACCGGATCACCGGCGAGGTCGATCCGCAGCTCCTGGCGACGGTCACCTCATGGTGCGCCCAGCACGGCGTAATGCCGCACGGCATCTCGGTGGAGCGGCACACCCTCGAGGACGTGTTCCTCGAACTGACGGGCAAGGAGCTGCGCGGATGAGCGCCGGCACGTACACACCGGCGCCGGGCGCCGCACCGCTGGGCCGCATGATCGTCTCGCAGGCCGCCTTCGAGACGAAGATGCTGCTGCGCAACGGCGAGCAGCTGCTGCTCACCGTCGTCATCCCGTCGCTGCTGCTCGTGCTGTTCTCCACCGTCGACATCGTCGACACCGGGGAGGGACGGGCTGTCGACTTCCTCGCCCCCGGTGTCCTCGCGCTGGCCGTGATGTCCACCGCCTTCACCGGCCAGGCCATCGCCACCGGGTTCGAGCGCCGCTACGGGGTGCTCAAGCGGCTCGGGGCCTCACCCATCCCCCGCTGGGCCCTGATGACCGCCAAGACGCTCTCCGTCCTGGTGACGGAGATCCTCCAGGTGGTCCTGCTGACCGTCATCGCGTTCGCGCTCGGCTGGTCGCCGCAGGGCAATCCGCTCGCCGTACTGCTGCTGCTCGTCCTCGGCACCGCCGCCTTCTCCGGCCTCGGCCTGCTCATGGCCGGCACGCTCAAGGCCGAGGTCACCCTCGCGGCGGCCAACCTCGTCTTCCTGCTGCTGCTCGTCGGCGGCGGGGTGATCGTGCCGCTGGACAGGTTCCCCGACGGCGTCGCGTCCGTGCTGGGACTGCTGCCCATCTCCGCGCTCTCCGACGGACTTCGTGACGTCCTCGGGCACGGAGCGGGCATGCCGTGGGGCAATCTGGGCATCCTCGCCCTCTGGGCGGTGCTCGGACTGGGCGCGGCCGCCCGGACCTTCCGCTGGGAGTGACACGCGCGCCGGGACGACCCTGCCGAGACCCGCACGGAGCGCACGGTGGGAGGCCTGGATGGAGCGAGCTGCCGCGCTGCGGCTGGACGCGGAGTGGGCGAAGGTCAGGACCGGCAGGCCCGCGTCCTCGTCCGGGACGCGGATGCGGATGCTCACCGAGCTGATCTCCGCCCTCGCCCAGCACGCAGAGGGCGACCTCGCCCTCTCCGCACGGCTGAGCCTGCGGTACGGGGACCTGGCCCGGCACCACTTCGACACCGGCCGGCGCGCCGACGCGCTGAGCGCCGTCGAGAAGGCCGTCCGGCACTGCGCCGAGCCCGCCCGGCACGACGACGAGCACGCCCGCTGGTACGCGCGGGCGCTGATCAGCCAGTCGGTGTACCTCGCCGAGCCGCTCAGCGACGAACTGGGCCTGCCCCGCTACGCCTTCCGGCCGCACGGCGAACAGCCGTGCGCCGAGGACCGCCTGGCCGGACTCGCCGCGGTGGAGGCCACCCACCGGGCGATCGCCGTGTGGGAGCGGCTCGACCTCTGCGACCCGGTCAACCGCGAAGGCCTCGCCCAGGCGCACGTCTTCCTCGGCGACCGCCTGGAGGAACTCGGCAGGCCGGTGGACGCGGCGGAATGGGCCGTACGGGCAGAACGGGAGTTCCACGCGCTCTGGCAGCCGCCCGACCCGGCGGAGCGCGCCCACGCCGCGATGCTCGAGCACCTCGGTGACCAGCTGGAACGCCGCCTGCGCCGCTGCCCGTTCGAAGGCGGACTCACTCAGCTGCACAAACGCGAACTGCTCCCGCGGCGCCTGCTGCCGCTCGCGGTCCTGTCCGCACGGATCGACGGCGTGGCGCCCGAAGCGGTCGCGCAGGGCCTCGGACTGGACCGCGCCGAGGTGGACCGGATCCTGCGCGCCAACTCCTGGCGGGCGGTGTGGCGGTTCGACGTATGCCGGGCCGACGGCTCCTGGGAGCCGCTGGCGCACCCCTGGCGCGGCATGGACGCGGTCACCGACTGCACGGCGGAGGCGGTGGCCGCGGAACTGACGGACGCCTTCCTCCACTCGCCCGACGTGCCGCCCGAGCCCACTCGCTGGCGTTTCGCACTGTGGTGGGACGAGGAGGACCACCTCGACGGCTCCCGCTTCCGCATGACGTCCGCGCCGGCGTCCGGGGAGCCGTCGACGAAGGCGTCGACGCCCCCGCCGTCCCCCTCCCCCGTGCCCTCCGCGGACCCCTCGTGAAACCGTGCACAAGGGCCCGCTTACGATAGGGGCCGTGCAGACCCCCCTCGCCTATATCGCCCAGCGCTGGACACCGTCGCCCAAAATCCTGCGGCGTGCCGCGCTCTCAGCCATCGTGATGACCGTCGTCATCATCGTCACCGGCGGCGCCGTACGGCTCACCGGCTCCGGCCTCGGCTGCGACACCTGGCCCAAGTGCACGGACGACAGCCTCTTCGCCACACCCGAGCAGGGCCTCCACGGCGCTATCGAGTTCGGCAACCGGATGCTGACGTACGTCCTGTCGGCGGCCGTCGGCTGGGCGATCATCGCGGTGCGTTCGGTGAAGCCGCGGCGGCGCGCTCTGACCAGGCTGGCCTGGGCGCAGTTCTGGATCGTCATGGGGAACGCCGTCATCGGCGGCGTCACGGTGTGGGCGGGCCTCAACCCGTGGTCCGTGGCCGGCCACTTCCTGCTGGCCAACGCGCTGCTCACGGTCGCGACCGTGACGTGGGTGCGCACCCACGAAGGCGACGGCGCACCGCGGCCGCGGGTCCCGCGGCCGGTCCGAAAGCTGTCCTGGGCGATCGTCGCGGTCTCCGCGGTGCTGATCACCCTCGGCACCACGGTGACCGGCTCCGGCAAGCACGCGGGCGACAGCAGTGACGTCCCGCGCATGCCGTGGGACTGGGCCGCCGCCGCGCACATCCACGCGATCGCCGCGTGGGTGGTGTGTGCGCTGGCCGTCGCGATGTGGCTCGTCCTGCGCGTGGTCGACGCCCCCGACGACACCCGCGCCCGCGCGCGTGACCTGCTGCTGGTGGTGCTGCTTCAGGGCGTGCTCGGCTACGTCCAGTACTTCACCGGGGTTCCGGAGCTGCTGGTCGGCGCGCACATGCTCGGTTCCTCCCTGATGTGGATCGCGGTGCTGAGGCTGGCGCTGAGCCTGCGTGAGCGGGAGGCGCTGCCACTGCCGACCACGACGCCACGGGACGCGGACGCGCTGACCTCGGCCTGACACGCGCCTCCGCTGCGCGGGGTCTGTCCCCTACCCGCCCCTTCTTGTGATCGGGGGCTCTGCCCCCGGGCCCCCGCGCCTCGATCGCCGGCGTGGCTGGATGCCGCGCAGCGGGCATGTCCAGCCCGTCCGGCGATCGAGGGCACCGCGCGGAGCGCGGTACGGGGACCGGGGCTTGCCCCGGTTCTCGGGAAGGGGCGGGTAGGGGGACAAGCCCGCCGCAGGCGCAGCGCGGCGTCAGCCCGTCAGCCCGTACACCCGCTCCGCGTTCCCCGCCGCCAGCATCGTCGCCACCCGCTCCGCGTCGCCCCGCGACCACGCGCCGTCCGCGACCCAGCCGCCGAGCACCCGGCCGAGCGCGTCGCGGAAGGACCGCGCTCCGACGACATGCAGCTCCGGCAGGCCCCGCGCGCCGCTGGAGAACAGGAGCTTGCCGAAGGGCGCGAGTTCGAGGATCTCCGCCAGGACCGCCGCCGCCCTCGCTCCGGTCTGCCCGAGGGCGGGGCCGAGGTCGGCGTAGACGTGCGGGTACGCGCCGGCGAGTTGCGCGACGCTGCGGTGGTGCGGATAGCCGTGCAGCAGGACCAGGTCCGTGCCGAGGCCGGCGGTCGCCGCGGCGAACCTCGCGAGCGGCATCGGGTCCTGTACGCCGATGTGCAGTTGCAGCGGCAGGCCGGTGGCGAGAGCGGCCCACAGCAGGTGCCTCAGCAGGACCGGATCGGTGAGCGGGTCGCCCATCCGGCGGCCGGTGAGCCAGCGGCCGGCCGCTCCTCGTACCTCGCCGGGTCCTGGTGGCTCCGGCCGGTCCGCCAGTCGTCCGGCGGCGACGGTGGTGAAGGCGACGGCCGAGCCGGCCGCCCCGTGGACGGCTTCGGCGAGGTTCGCGAGGAAGGACTCGACGGTGCCCGAGGTGTCCGCGACCTGCTCCGCGAGCAGCTCGAGGCGGACGATCTCGCGCGCCTGGGCCGCCCCGGCCGCGGCGAGTTCCGCGGGGCCCGCGAGGTCCCCGGGCAGGCCGGTGTCCACGAGGTAGGTGGCGATCCCGGTGCCCCGCAGAAGGCGTCTGCCCGCCTCGACCACTCCGAGCTCGCGGCGGCGGGCCAGGTAGTGGGCGGGCGGGCAGTGCGGTTCGAGCCCCAGAAGCGGCGGGCACCAGCGCCGGACCGCGAAACCGGTCTGGGTGTCGAAGAAGGTGGTGCCGGAGGCCGGCGGGGCCCCGGCGGCGGGGCCCAGGTACGTCTCGAAGGTGCCGAGGCCCAGTTCCGTGCGGAGCACCCCGTGGCAGTACTGGTCGACCAGACGCACAGAGGACGCGGCGTCGATCATCGGGAGCTCCCTGTCTAGGACCGTGCTTCCACAGTCCTAACGGGTGAGCACCGCGTGAGGTGTTGGTCAGGCGTTGGAGGGGCCGCCGACCTGGATGCCTGCCATGCGGCTCCACTCGTACGGGCCGGTGCGGACCTTCGCGGCGAAGTCGCCGTCGAAGGACTCGTGCAGCGTGATCCCGGACTTCTCCGCGGCGTTGACGGCGACGGCGTGGTTCGGCGCCACGAGGTCCCCCCAGGCGCCGTCCTCGCCGACGAGCACGATCCGGGTGCCCATCTGGCCGATGTAGGCGAGCTGGCCCTCGGCGCCGCCGTGTGCGCCGGCGAAGGCCTTGATCTGCTTGGCGAGCTTCGCGGCCTTGCGCTCGGCGCGGGCGTCGGCGGCCGGCGAGGACGTGGTCTCTTCAACCTTGGTTTCTGCCATGAACCGCATGCTACTCGCGGGTAGATCGACTGGCGACGGCAGAACCGAGTGGCCTCGGCCACCTTGCGGGCGGCGGCTGCCGTCAGCGCAGGAAGGGGTCCACCGCGACGGCCACGAACAGCAGCGACACATAGGTGATGGACCAGTGGAAGAGGCGCATCTCCTTGAGCTTGCCGCCCGTCTCGCCGGCCTTGGCCCTGCTCTGCAGCGCGTGCGCCTCCCACAGCCACCAGCCGCCGGAGACCAGCGCGACCGCCGTGTAGAACCAGCCGGTGTAGCCGAGGGGGGTCAGCAGCAGCGAGACGGCGACCATGACCCAGCTGTAGAGGACGATCTGCCGGGCGACGACCCTGTTGCCCGCGACGACCGGGAGCATCGGCACGCCGACCCTCGCGTAGTCGTCCCTCACCTTCATCGACAGCGGCCAGTAGTGCGGCGGCGTCCAGAAGAAGATGACGAGGAAGAGGACGACGGCGGCCCACGACATCGAGTTGGTGACCGAGGACCAGCCGATCAGGACCGGCATGCAGCCGGCGATGCCGCCCCAGACGATGTTCTGCGCGGTGCGGCGCTTGAGGATCATCGTGTAGACGACGACGTAGAAGAGGAGTGCGCCGAGCGACAGCGCGGCCGACAGCCAGTTGACCAGCAGCCCGAACCAGAGCGTGGAGACCACGGCGAGGGTCAGTCCGAAGACGAGGCCTTCGCGCGGGGACACCATGCCGGTGACGAGCGGCCGCTGCGAGGTGCGGTCCATCAAGGCGTCGATGTCGCGGTCGATGTACATGTTGAGCGCGTTGGCGCCGCCGGCGGACAGGTATCCGCCGAGGCACGTGGCGAGCACGAGCCACAGGTCGGGAACGCCCTGCTCGGCAAGGAACATCACCGGAACGGTGGTGATCAGCAGCAGCTCGATGATCCGCGGCTTGGTCAGTGCCACGAACGCCTTGGCGCGGGCCCCGAACGGCCGATGGCCCCCCGGGCCGGTAGCCAAGACGACCCCCGCGGGTCGGGACTCGACGGCCGTCACGCACACCCCTGACAGAGAAATCCCAGCAAGTCTCTGGGAGTGCCTCCCATGCCAGAAGGGCCATGGGTGGAGTGAAGACCCGGTAAGACTTGCGCGTACCACGCCACTCTAGACGCTGCCCGTACGCCGATCTTCGCGGGGGTCGACTCGTGTTGAGCGCCGGCGCGACGCCGGGCGTATACATCGCCGACAGGCGGGGAACACCCGGTGCCCGCACTCTGGCAGTGTCCAATGGGAAAGACGCGAGACCGAAAAGGTGCGCGTTGCTGCGAGGGTAGGCTCGACAGCGCCCGGTACACGCCTCAGTCACCGGGATTCGACATGTGGAGAGGAGCCCTGACTCAGGGTGAGCACCAAGCCGACCACCACAGACCTCGAGTGGACCGCGTTGGACCAGCGGGCAGTCGACACCGTCCGCGTCCTGGCCATGGATTCCGTACAGAAGGTCGGCAACGGCCATCCGGGTACGGCCATGAGCCTGGCCCCCGCCGCGTATGTGCTCTTCCAGAAGCTGATGCGGCACGACCCCGCGGACGCCGACTGGACCGGCCGTGACCGGTTCGTCCTGTCCGCCGGCCACTCGTCGCTGACGCTCTACATCCAGCTGTACCTGGCGGGCTACGGCCTGGAGCTGGACGATCTGAAGGCGTTCCGCACCTGGGGCTCGAAGACCCCCGGCCACCCGGAGTACGGGCACACCACGGGCGTCGAGACGACGACGGGGCCGCTCGGCCAGGGTGTCGCCAACGCCGTGGGCATGGCCATGGCCGCCCGCTACGAGCGCGGCCTGTTCGACCCGGACGCCGAGCCCGGCACGTCCCCCTTCGACCACACGGTCTGGTGCATCGCCGGTGACGGCTGCCTCCAGGAGGGCATCTCGGCCGAGGCCTCCTCGCTGGCAGGCCACCAGAAGCTCGGCAATCTGGTCCTGCTGTGGGACGACAACCACATCTCGATCGAGGGCGACACGGAGACGGCCGTCTCCGAGGACACCCTCCAGCGCTACGAGGCGTACGGCTGGCACGTCCAGCGCGTCCAGCAGCTGGAGAACGGCGACCTCGACCCGGTCGGCCTCTACAACGCCCTGAAGGCCGCGCAGGCCGAGACCGAGCGCCCGTCCTTCATCGCGGCCCGCTCGATCATCGCCTGGCCCGCCCCGCACGCCCAGAACACGGAGGCCGCGCACGGCTCGGCGCTGGGCGACGAAGAGGTCGCGGCCACCAAGCGCGTCATGGGCTTCGACCCGGAGCAGAGCTTCGAGGTCTCCGACGAGGTCCTCGGCCACACCCGTGGCGCTCTCGACCGCGGCCGTGAGGCCCGCGGCGAGTGGGAGAAGACGTTCGCCGCGTGGCGTACGGCCAACCCGGAGCGCGCCGCCGAGTTCGACCGGATCCGCTCGGGCGAGCTTCCCGAGGGCTGGGAGGACGCGCTGCCGGAGTTCGAGACCGGCAAGGGTGTCGCCACCCGTGCCGCGTCGGGCAAGGTCCTCCAGGCGCTCGGCGCGGTCGTGCCCGAGCTGTGGGGCGGCTCCGCCGACCTGGCCGGCTCGAACAACACGACGATCGACAAGACGTCGTCGTTCCTCCCCGCGGGCAACCCGCTGCCGGAGGCCGACCCGTACGGCCGGACGATCCACTTCGGCATCCGCGAGCACGCGATGGCCGCGGTCATGAACGGCATCGCGCTGCACGGCAACACCCGCGTGTACGGCGGCACCTTCCTGGTGTTCTCCGACTACATGCGCAACGCCGTACGGCTCTCCGCCCTGATGCACCTGCCGGTCACCTACGTGTGGACGCACGACTCGATCGGCCTCGGCGAGGACGGCCCGACCCACCAGCCGGTGGAGCACCTGGCCTCGCTGCGCGCCATCCCGGGCCTGAACATCGTGCGCCCGGCCGACGCCAACGAGACCGCGATCGCCTGGCGCGAGATCCTCAAGCGGTACACCAAGGAGTTCGGCAAGGGCGCCCCGCACGGCCTCGCGCTGACCCGCCAGGGCGTGCCGACCTACGAGTGCAACGAGGACGCGGCCAAGGGCGGCTACGTGCTCTTCGAGGCCGAGGGCGGCGACGCCCAGGTGGTGCTGATCGGCACCGGCTCCGAGGTCCAGCTGGCCGTCGGTGCCCGCGAGCAGCTCCAGGCTGCCGGCATCCCGACCCGCGTGGTCTCGATGCCCTCGGTCGAGTGGTTCGAGGAGCAGGACCAGGGGTACCGGGACTCGGTGCTTCCCCCGTCGCTCAAGGCGCGAGTCGCGGTCGAGGCCGGCATCGGTCTGACCTGGCACCGTTACGTCGGTGACGCCGGACGCATCGTCTCGCTGGAGCACTTCGGCGCTTCCGCCGACGGCAAGGTCCTCTTCCGCGAGTTCGGTTTCACCGCCGAGGCCGTGGCCGCCGCAGCGCGGGAATCGATCGAAGCCGCCGCGCGCTGACGCCGGTATACGACAAGTAGGAGATGCATTTCTCATGACAGACGCACTCAAGCGCCTCTCCGACGAAGGCGTCGCGATCTGGCTGGACGACCTGTCCCGCACCCGGATCACCTCCGGCAACCTCGCCGAGCTGATCGACCAGCAGCACGTCGTGGGTGTCACGACCAACCCGTCGATCTTCCAGAAGGCGATCTCGGACGGCCACGGCTACGACCAGCAGCTGGAGGACCTCGCGGCCCGCAAGGTGACCGTCGAGGAAGCCATCCGCATGATCACGACGGCGGACGTCCGTGACGCCGCCGACGTGCTGCGCCCGGTGTTCGACTCGACCGGCGGCCAGGACGGCCGGGTCTCCATCGAGGTCGACCCGCGTCTCGCGCACAGCACCAAGGCGACCATCGCGGAGGCCAAGCAGCTCGCCTGGCTGGTGGACCGTCCGAACACCTTCATCAAGATCCCGGCCACCAAGGCGGGCCTGCCGGCGATCACCGAGGTCATCGGCCTCGGCATCAGCGTCAACGTCACGCTGATCTTCTCGCTGGAGCGCTACCGCGAGGTCATGGACGCCTACCTGGCCGGTCTGGAGAAGGCGAAGGCCGCGGGCCTGGACCTGTCCAAGATCCGCTCGGTGGCCTCGTTCTTCGTGTCCCGCGTGGACACCGAGATCGACAAGCGGCTGGACGCGCTGGGCACCCCGGAGGCCAAGGAGGCCCGCGGCAAGGCCGCCCTGGCCAACGCCCGGCTCGCCTACGAGGCGTACGAGGAGGTCTTCTCCTCCGACCGCTGGGCCGCGCTCGACAAGGCGCAGGCCAACAAGCAGCGCCCGCTGTGGGCCTCGACCGGCGTCAAGGACAAGGCGTACAAGGACACCCTGTACGTGGACGAGCTGGTCGCCCCCGGCACCGTGAACACCATGCCGGAAGCCACGTTGAACGCGACCGGCGACCACGGGCAGATCACCGGCGACACCGTCCGCGGCACCTACGAGCAGGCCCGCGCGGAGCTCGAGGCCGTGGAGAAGCTCGGGATCTCCTACGACGAGGTCGTCCAGCAGCTCGAGGACGAGGGCGTCGAGAAGTTCGAGGCGGCCTGGACCGACCTGCTCAAGTCGACCGAGGCCGAGCTCAAGCGCCTCGCACCCTCGGAGGGCTGAGCGACTTGTCCGGTATTGGCGGAGCCAACCCGCTCCGTGATGCTGCAGACCGACGGCTCCCGCGTATCGCGGGGCCGTCGGGCCTGGTCATCTTCGGCGTCACGGGCGACCTTTCGCGCAAGAAGCTGATGCCAGCCGTCTACGACCTCGCGAACCGGGGGCTCCTGCCGCCGGGCTTCTCGCTCATCGGCTTCGCCCGGCGCGAGTGGGCCCACGAGGACTTCGCGCAGGAGGTCCACGACGCGGTCGAGGAGCACGCGCGCACACCGTTCCGTGAGGAGGTCTGGCAGCAGCTCATCCAGGGGATGCGGTTCGTCCAGGGCACCTTCGACGACGACGACGCGTTCGAGCAGCTCAAGTCCACCATCGAGGACCTCGACAAGGTGCAGGGCACCGGTGGCAACTTCGCGTTCTACCTCTCCGTGCCGCCGAAGTTCTTCCCCAAGGTCGTCCAGCAGCTGAAGAAGCACGGGCTGGCGGACCAGAAGGAAGGTTCCTGGCGGCGCGCGGTCATCGAGAAGCCGTTCGGCCACGACCTGGTCTCCGCCAAGGAGCTCAACCAGGTGGTGCACGAGGTCTTTCCGCCGAACGAGGTCTTCCGCATCGACCACTACCTGGGCAAGGAGACCGTCCAGAACATCCTGGCGCTGCGGTTCGCCAACACGCTCTTCGAGCCCATCTGGAACCGGTCGTACGTCGACCATGTACAGATCACGATGGCCGAGGACATCGGCATCGGCGGCCGGGCCGGCTACTACGACGGCATCGGCGCCGCCCGTGACGTGATCCAGAACCACCTCCTCCAGCTGCTGGCGCTGACCGCGATGGAGGAGCCCGCCTCCTTCGACGCGGATGCCCTCGCGGCCGAGAAGACCAAGGTCCTCGGCGCGGTGAAGATTCCCAAGGACCTGGCGAAGAACACGGTCCGCGCGCAGTACACCGCGGGCTGGCAGGGCGGCGAGAAGGCCGTCGGTTACCTCCAGGAAGACGGCATCGACCCCCGGTCGAAGACCGACACCTACGCCGCGATCAAGCTGGAGATCGACAACCGCAGGTGGGCGGGCGTCCCCTTCTACCTGCGCACCGGCAAGCGGCTCGGTCGTCGAGTCACCGAGATCGCGGTCGTCTTCCAGCGCGCCCCGCACTCCCCGTTCGACTCCACCGCGACCGAGGAACTCGGACACAACGCCCTGGTCATCCGCGTCCAGCCGGACGAGGGCGTGACCATGCGGTTCGGCTCCAAGGTGCCGGGCACCTCGATGGAGGTCCGGGACGTCTCGATGGACTTCGCGTACGGCGAGTCGTTCACCGAGTCCAGCCCCGAGGCCTACGAGCGCCTCATCCTCGACGTGCTGCTCGGCGACTCCAACCTCTTCCCGCGGGTGGAGGAGGTCGAGCTGTCCTGGAAGATCCTCGACCCGATCGAGCAGTTCTGGGACGCGAACGGCAAGCCGGCCCAGTACACGGCCGGCACCTGGGGGCCGGACGAGGCGGACGAAATGCTCGCACGAGACGGACGGAGCTGGCGTCGGCCATGAAGATCGACCTTACGGACACCACGGCCAGCAAGATCAACAAGGCGCTGGTGCAGGGCCGCCGAGCGATCGGCACCCCGGCCGTCGGCATGGTCCTCACCCTGGTCATCGTGACCGATGAGGAGAACGCCTACGACGCACTGAAGGCCGCCAACGAGGCGTCCCGCGAGCACCCTTCGCGCACCCTCGTGGTCATCAAGCGCGTCTCACGCTCCCCGCGTGACCGGGCAAAGGCCAGGCTCGACGCCGAGGTGCGGGTGGGCGCGGACGCGGGCACCGGCGAGACGGTCGTGCTGCGCCTGTACGGCGAGGTCGTCGACCACGCCCAGTCGGTGGTGCTGCCGCTGCTGCTGCCGGACGCCCCCGTGGTCGTCTGGTGGCCGGTCAACGCGCCGACCGACCCGGCCAACGACCCGCTGGGCTCGCTCGCCCAGCGCCGGGTGACCGACACCTACGCCGCCGAGCAGCCGGTGCGTGAGCTCGCGGCCCGCGCGCAGGCGTACACCCCCGGCGACACCGACCTGTCCTGGACCCGGATCACGCCGTGGCGCTCGATGCTCGCGGCGGCGCTGGACCAGGTCACCTGCAAGGTCACCTCCGTCGAGGTGGAGGGCGAGGAGTTCAACCCGAGCTGCGAGCTGCTCGCGATGTGGCTCGCGGACCGGCTGCATGTACCGGTGAAGCGGTCCTCGTCGGCCGGGCCCGGCCTCACCTCCGTGCGGCTGGAGTCCGACTGCGGACCGATCGTGCTGGACCGGCCGGACGGATCGCTCGCCACGCTGTCCATCGAGGGCCAGCCGGACCGTGCGGTCGCGCTCAAGCGGCGCGAGACGGCCGAGCTGATCGCGGAGGAACTGCGCCGGCTCGACCCGGACGACACCTACTCGTCGGCGCTGCGGTACGGGGTGGAGCGCCTCGGTGCGGCCACGCCGGCCGCGGCGGAGTCAGCTTCGGCCCCGGCCGCGGCCGGGAAGAAGGCCGCGCCGACGGCCAAGAAGGCCACTCCCGCCAAGAAGGCGGCAGCCCAGTGACCGCCGCTCCGCAGCTCGTCGTCCACCGCGACAAGGAGCTGATGGCACAGGCGGCCGCGGCCCGGCTGATCACGAAGATCGTGGACGCACAGGCCGCGCGCGGCTCGGCCTCCGTGGTCCTCACCGGCGGCCGCAACGGCAACGGGCTGCTGGCCGCGCTCAGTTCGTCCCCGGCCAGGGACGCGATCGACTGGTCGCGGCTCGATCTTTGGTGGGGCGACGAGCGGTTCCTGCCGTCGAGCGACCCGGAGCGCAATGTCACGCAGGCGCGTGAGGCGCTGCTCGACTCCGTACCGCTGGACCCGTCGCGCGTGCACGCCATGCCCGCGTCCGACGGTCCGTACGGCTCCGACGTGGAGGCGGCTGCCGCCGCCTACGCGGCAGAACTGGCCGCGGCGTCGCGCCCCGAGGACCACGGTCCGGTACCGACGTTCGACGTCCTGATGCTGGGCGTCGGGCCCGACACGCATGTGGCGTCCCTGTTCCCCGAACTCCCGGCGGTCCGCGAGACGGAACGCACGGTCGTCGGGGTCCACGGCGCGCCCAAGCCGCCGCCCACCCGCATCTCGCTCACGCTGCCGGCGATCCGCGCGGCACGTGAGGTGTGGCTGCTCGCGGCGGGCGAGGACAAGGCGAGGGCGGCGGAGATCGCACTCTCGGGAGCGGGCGAGATCCAGGCGCCCGCCGCGGGGGCGTACGGGCGGGCGCGGACGCTGTGGCTGCTGGACGCGGCGGCGGCGTCGGAACTGCCGCGCGAGCTGTACCGCCCGGCTTCCGCGTAACGCCTGCGGCGGGCCGTTTCCGATCCGCCCGCCACCGCGCTCCGCGCGGTGTGTCCGGGGCTCTGCCCCCGGACCCCCGCGCCTCAAACGCCGGCGGGGCTGACCTCCCACGGCCGCCAGGCCGTAGGGGGAGATTGAGGGCGCGGCCGAAGGCCGTACGGGGTCCGGGGCTTGCCCCGCCACGCGGCGGAGCCGCACATCGGTACAGCGGGAAGGGGCGGGTAGGGGAAACGGCCCCCGCAGCGGAGCCGTCAGTCGCGTTGCAGGAACGGCTCCAGCAGCCCCGGCACCGCCTCCGACGCGAACGTCAGGCCCTCCCCCTCCGCGGCGTCGTAGACGCCGTACGCGCCCGCGCCCGCCGCCGTCGTGGCCGTCAGCGTGATCAGGCCGGCGCGGCGCTGGAAGACCGAGCGGCGGGCCGTCCAGCCGATCACGCCCGTCCGCTGCAGTGCGACCGTGCTGCGGCGGACGGTGCCGGAACGGGTGACGAGGTAGTCGCCGGTCATCCCGTGGCCGAGCGCCCGGTACGCGTCGAGCGCGAGGAGCACCGCGACGGGAACGGCGACCGCCGCCCAGGCGGCGGCGATCCACAGGAGCACGGGCGTGAGGAGCGCGCCGAGGAGCGCGAGGACCGCCGCGGGCAGCAGCGCAGCGCTCAGTGCCCAGCGCAGCCGCCTGCCGCGGGCGGCCCGTGGGTGGGGTGTCAGGAGGGCTTCCCTCGTCGGGGAGACGGATTCGCGGAGCACCTGCGCGGCGACCTCGTCGGCCAGCGCCCGCGGCACCGCGGGCAACAGGACGTTGATGTCGGCGTGCTTGTCCCGCTGGTCCTTGACGAGCCCGGTGGCGACCGCGTCCAGCCTCGCGGCGCCGAAGAGTCTGACGCCCAGCGGCTCGACCAGGTCGACGCCGCGCAGCCGGCGTTCCTCTATGGATATCGAGCGCGACGTGAACAGGCCCCGCCGCACCCGCAGTGTGCCGCCGGGCTCCCGTTCGAGCCGGTAGTTCCACCACATCTCGATCCAGAGCCCGAGCGCGCCGACGACACCGGCGACGAGCGCGGCGGCGGCCAAGGTGACGATCACCCATACGAGGGGCGTGTCCCTGAAGCGGTCCCCCACCCAGTCGATGACTTCGGCCTGGGCCCCGAACCACTCGCTGACCTGCATCACCGCGCCCGCGGCCGCGCCGCCGAGCAGGGGGGCGACGAAGGAGACCGGCGCGTAGCGGATCCAGGCCGGATCGAGGACGGCGAGCGCACCGTCGGGGTGGGTGGCCGCCTCGCGCGGGGTGGTCCTGGCCAGCAGTTCGAGCCGTAGCCGTTCGCCCTCCGCCCGGCTGACGGCGTCGAGTTCGAGGGTGGATTCGCCGCCGACGGCGTGTTCGCCCGTGCCGATGCGGACCTTGACGAGTCCGAGGACGCGCAGCAGCACATTGGCGGTGAGGTCGACGCTCCGGATGCGTTCGCGGGCCAGCGAGCGGCGTTTGACCAGGACCAGCCCGGTGTGGAGTTCGGCCCGCTCCGGTCCGATGCGGTAGCGGGTGCGCCGCCAGCGCACCAGGTCGGCGCCGGTGCCGGCGCCGAGGACCAGGGCCGCCCCGGCCAGTACCCAGCCGAGGGCCTTCCCCAGCGGCATGCCACCCGCGAGACCGAGGAGTGCGGGGAGCCCGGCACCGGCCGCGAAGCCGGCCAGGACCATGGCGGTCACCAGGACCGTACGCCCGTCGAGCCGCCGCCACTCCTCTTCCGGTGCGCTCATGTCGCGTCCCCGGGCGTGGCCCGGGTGATCCGGGTCAGGCTCTCCGCGAGTTCGGCGGCGACCTCGTGGTCGAGTCCCTCGATCCTCACGGCGCCCTTGGCGGAGGCGGTGGTCACCGTGACGGTGGCGAGCCTGAACGCCTGCTCGAGCGGTCCTCTGACCGTGTCCACGGTCTGGATGCGGGACATCGGCGCGATCCGCCACTCCTGCCACAGCGCCCCGGTGCGCACGTACACCGCCTCGTCGGTGACCTCCCAGCGGTGCACGCGGTACCACCAGAGGGGGAAGAACGCGGTGCAGGCGAGACCGACGACGGCGATCGCGCCTGCCGGTACCAGCAGCCAGGTGCGGGCAGGCTCGATGAAGGCGCCCAGCACGCACAGCACGAGGGCCGGTACGGCGGCGGTCAGCAGGACCTGCGTGCGCCACCAGTTGACGGCCCGTTCGTTCAGCCGGTTGTTCGGCGGCCGCAGCCGCACCGTGTTCTCCCCCGCCATCAGGTCACCGGCCGCGCAGTGTCCGGTACTTGCCGGCCAGTGTCGCGGTGGAGCTGTCGAGCTGCTCGCCGCCCTCGCCCTCGGTCAGCACCGGCTCGATCTTCTTCGCGAGGACCTTGCCGAGCTCGACTCCCCACTGGTCGAAGGAGTCGATGTTCCAGATCGCGCCCTGCACGAAGACCTTGTGCTCGTAGAGGGCGATCAACTGGCCCAGTACGGAGGGCGTGAGGTCCTCCGCGAGGATCGTCGTCGTCGGGTGGTTCCCCTTGAACGTCTTGTGCGGCACCAGTTCCTCCGCGACGCCTTCGGCCCTGACCTCCTCGGGCGTCTTGCCGAAGGCGAGGGCCTGCGTCTGGGCGAAGAAGTTGGCCATCAGCAGGTCGTGCTGCGGGACGAGTCCGGCGAGCAGGCCGGGGACCGGCTTGGCGAAGCCGATGAAGTCCGCGGGGATGACCTTCGTGCCCTGGTGGATCAGCTGGTAGTACGCGTGCTGGCCGTTGGTGCCGGGGGTGCCCCACACGACGGGGCCGGTCTGCCAGTCGACCGGATTGCCCTCACGGTCGACCGACTTGCCGTTGGACTCCATGTCGAGCTGCTGGAGGTACGCGGTGAACTTGGACAGGTAGTGCGAGTAGGGCAGCACCGCGTGCGACTGGGCGTCGAAGAACCCCCCGTACCAGACGCCGAGAAGGCCCAGCAGGAGCGGGGCGTTGGCCTCGGGGGGCGCGGTGCGGAAGTGTTCGTCGACGAGGTGGAAGCCGTCGAGCATCTCCCGGAACCGGTCGGGGCCGATCGCGATCATCAGGGACAGGCCGATCGCGGAGTCGTACGAGTACCGGCCGCCGACCCAGTCCCAGAACTCGAACATGTTGGCCGTGTCGATGCCGAAGTCGGAGACCTTCTCGGCGTTGGTCGACAGGGCCACGAAGTGCTTGGCGACCGCGTCGGGGCCGACCCGGAGGTTGGTGAGCAGCCACTCGCGGGCGGAGGTCGCGTTGGTGATCGTCTCGATGGTGGTGAAGGTCTTGGAGGCGATGATGAAGAGGGTCTCCGCCGGGTCCAGGTCCCTCACGGCCTCGTGAAGATCGGCCCCGTCGACGTTCGAGACGAAACGGAACGTCAGGTCCCGCTCGGTGTAGGAGCGAAGCACCTCGTACGCCATCGCCGGCCCGAGGTCGGAGCCGCCGATACCGATGTTGACGATGTTCCTGATGCGCTTGCCGGTGTGGCCGGTCCACTCGCCGGAGCGGATCCGCTCCGAGAAGGCGGCCATCTTGTCCAGCACCGCGTGGACGTCCGGCACGACGTTCTCGCCGTCGACCTCGATGACGGCGTCCCGCGGGGCACGCAGGGCCGTGTGCAGGACCGCGCGGTCCTCGGTGGTGTTGATCTTCTCGCCGCGGAACATGGCGTCCCGCAGCCCGGCGACGTCGGTGGCGGCGGCCAGTTCGCGCAGCAGTGCCAGCGTCTCGTCGGTGACCAGGTGCTTGGAGTAGTCCAGGTACAGATCGCCCACCTGGAGGGTGTACCTGCTGCCGCGCTCCGCGTCCGCCGCGAACAGCTCCCGCAGATGCGTCCCGCCCAACTGCTCGCGGTGCTTGCCGAGAGCGGTCCACTCGGGCATCCGGTTGAGCCTGGTCTTGCCTGCGTTCATCTCGGACATCAGCCCACTTCTTCTCGTACCTGCCTGCATGCCCCGCTGCGGTTCCAACCTAATTGATCAGGCCGGTCGGTGAGGCGTCGGCGGGGCGGCGCACGAGAAGCGGCCCGGTAAAGACAAGTCCGGCCGTCACCCTTTTCGGGTGGCGGCCGGACTCAAGAACTAGATCTCGCCCCGCAGTTTGGCGAGCGCTTCCGCGAGAATCGCCTCGCCGTCCGCGTCGCTGCGCCGCTCGCGTACGTACGCGAGGTGCGTCTTGTACGGCTCGGTGCGCGGCGGGTCCGGCGGATTGTCCCGGTCCTGGCCGGCCGGGAACCCGCACCGCGGGCAGTCCCACGTGTCGGGGACCTGTGCGTCACTGGCGAAGCTCGGCTGCGTCTCGTGCCCGTTCGAGCACCAGAAGGAGATGCGGAGGCGCGGCGCGGACTCGCCTCGCTCTGCCTCGCCCATCGGCCCCGCTCCGACCCGGCTTCCCCGGATCGCGTTGCCACTTGCCACGGTCGTAACTCCCTGCGTGATGGTGCTGCACAGCGTCTCACAGCGGCTGCGCCGCGAGTGCCCCAGTCTACGTAAGGCCCAACGCTCGTCCAGTGATTGGAGTTACACCCCAGCTCGGGACGCGGAACCGGTGGGTCAGCTGTCCAGCTTCATCAGCAGACCAAGTACGACAATGCACGCGAACCACAGCAGACCGACCACGACGGTGATGCGGTCGAGGTTCCGCTCGGCCACGGAGGAGCCGCCGACAGAGGACTGCATTCCGCCACCGAACATGTCGGAAAGACCGCCGCCCTTCCCCTTGTGCATCAGCACGAGCAACATCAGCAGCCCGCTGAAAATGATCAGGGCGATCGAGAATCCCATAACCACGGCTGGACCCTACTTCCTGGCAATTCTCTTGGACTCAATACGGACGACGGGGGCCCGGGCTCGTTGTGTGAGCCGCAGGCCCCCGCAAGGGTACGCCGGATCGGCGCTACCGCATACTCACTGGTCGCGGAACCGGACGATCTTGACGAACTCGTCCGCGTCCAGGGCGGCCCCGCCGACCAGGGCGCCGTCCACGTCGGGCTGGGCCATGATCGCGGCGACGTTGCCCGCCTTCACCGAGCCGCCGTACTGGATCCTGACCTTGTCGGCCAGCTCCTGGGAGTACAGCTCCGCGAGACGGCCGCGGATCGCACCACAGACCTCCTGCGCGTCCTCGGGGGTGGCGACCTCGCCGGTGCCGATGGCCCACACCGGCTCGTAGGCGATCACGAGGGACTCGGCCTGCTCGGCCGGGATGTCCTTCAGGCCGCCGTCGAGCTGGGCGAGCGTGTACTCGACCTGGTTGCCGGCCTTGCGGATGTCCAGACCCTCGCCGACGCACAGGATCGGGGTCAGGCCGTGCTTGAAGGCCGCCTTCACCTTGGCGTTGCAGATCTCGTCGGTCTCCGCGTGGTACTGGCGGCGCTCGGAGTGGCCCACGGCGACGAAGGTGCACTTCAGCTTGGCCAGCATCGGGCCGGAGATCTCGCCGGTGTAGGCGCCGGAGTCGTGCGCCGAGATGTCCTGGGCGCCGTACTTGATCTTCAGCTTGTCGCCGTCGACCAGGGTCTGGACGGACCGCAGGTCGGTGAAGGGCGGCAGGACGGCGACCTCTACGGCGTCGTAGTCCTTGTCGGCCAGCGCGAAAGCGAGCTTCTGGACGTGGGCGATGGCCTCGAGGTGGTTGAGGTTCATCTTCCAGTTGCCCGCCATCAGCGGGATGCGGCCCTGGTCAGTAGCAGTCATACGGGGTCAGTCCTCCAGTGCGGCAAGGCCGGGAAGCGTCTTGCCCTCGAGATATTCGAGGCTCGCTCCGCCGCCGGTCGAGATGTGGCCGAACGCCTTCTCGTCGAAGCCCAGGATCCGCACGGCCGCGGCGGAGTCGCCGCCGCCGACCACGGAGAAGGCCGGGGAGTCGACGAGCGCCTGGGCAACGGCCTTGGTGCCCTCGGCGTAGTCGGGGTGCTCGAAGACGCCCATGGGGCCGTTCCAGAAGACGGTGGCCGCGTCGGCGAGCTTCGAGGCGTACAGCTGGCGGGTCTTCGGACCGATGTCCAGACCCTCCTGGTCGGCGGGAATGGCGTCCGCGGCGACGACGGTCGGGTTGGCCGGCGCCTTGGTCTTCAGGTCCGGGAACTCGGACGAGACCAGCACGTCGACGGGGAGCACGAACTCCACACCCTTGGCCTTGGCGCGCTCCAGGTACTCGAGCACGGCCGGGACCTGGTCCTCCTGGAGCAGGGAGATGCCGACCTCGTGGCCCTGGGCCTTGAGGAAGGTGTACGCCATGCCGCCGCCGATGAGGATGCGGTCGGCCTTCTCCAGCAGGTGGTCGATGACCCCGAGCTTGTCGGAGACCTTGGCGCCGCCGAGCACGACGACGTAGGGCCGGCTGACGTCCTCCGTGAGCTTCTTGAGGACGCCGACCTCGGTGTCGATCAGGAAGCCGGCGGCGTGCGGCAGCCGGGCCGGGAGATCGAACACGGAGGCGTGCTTGCGGTGCACGGCGCCGAAGCCGTCGCCGACGTACACATCGACGAGGGCGGCGAGCTGGTCCGCGAAGACGCCGCGCTCGGCGTCGTCCTTGGAGGTCTCGCCGGCGTTGA
This sequence comes from Streptomyces sp. NPDC086835, assembly GCF_044745705.1. NCBI lineage: Bacteria > Bacillati > Actinomycetota > Actinomycetes > Kitasatosporales > Streptomycetaceae > Streptomyces > Streptomyces sp. NPDC086835. The sequence continues at coordinate 1,261,706 of NZ_JBIVAU010000001.1, read as the reverse complement.
AGCGGAGGTTCTCCAGGACGGCGACCTGGCCGTCCTCGAGGTTGGCGACGGCGACCGTGGCGGACTCACCGACGGTGTCGGTCGCGAACTCCACGTGCGTGCCGAGCAGCTCTCCGAGCCGGGCGGCGGCGGGGGCCAGCGAGAAGGCGGGGTCCGGAGCGCCCTTGGGGCGCCCCAGGTGCGAGGCGACGACGACCCGGGCCCCGGCCTCCGCGAGCTTCGCGATGGTCGGCTGCACGGCCCGGATGCGGCCGTCGTCGGTGATGGTCGTGCCGTCGAGCGGCACGTTGAGGTCGGCGCGGACGAATACCCGCTTGCCCGCGACCCCGTCGGCCAGCAACTGGTCGATGGTCTTCATGTTTTACGGCTCCTCGGAGGGCTGCACGCGCGACAGGGCTCGAACGGCGCCACTTTGCGCTGCCCGAGCCCTGTTGCTCACATCTTTGTGCTCTCGTTGCAGATCAGGTGCAGATCAGATCAGACGCTGCTGATCAGAGCTGGTTGCCCACGAAGACCGTAAGGTCCACGAGGCGGTTGGAGTAGCCCCACTCGTTGTCGTACCAGCCGAGGATCTTCACCGACTTGCCCTCCTGGACCATGGTCAGCGAGGAGTCGAAGGTGCAGGACGCGGCGTCGCCGACGATGTCCGAGGACACGATCGGGTCCTCCGTGTAGAAGAGGACACCCTTCAGGTCGCCGTCCTCGGAGGCCTTCTTGAACGCGGCGTTGACCTCGTCCTTGGTGACCTCACGCTCGAGCTCGACAACCAGGTCGGTGGCCGAACCGGTGGGGACCGGGACGCGCATCGCGATGCCGTCCAGCTTGCCCTTCAGCTTCGGCAGGACCAGGGCGGTGGCCTTGGCGGCACCGGTGGTCGTCGGGATGATGTTCTCCGCGGCGGCGCGGGCGCGACGCAGGTCGGAGTGCGGGAAGTCCAGGATCCGCTGGTCGTTGGTGTAGGCGTGGACCGTGGTCATCAGACCCTTGACGATGCCGAAGTTCTCGTCCAGAACCTTGGCCATCGGCGCCACACAGTTGGTGGTGCAGGAGGCGTTGGAGATGACGTGGTGGTTGGCGGCGTCGTACTTGTCCTGGTTGACGCCCATCACGATGGTGATGTCCTCGTCCTTGGCCGGAGCCGAGATGAGGACCTTCTTGGCGCCGCCGGCGATGTGCTTCTCGGCGTCGGCCTTCTTGGTGAAGATGCCCGTCGACTCGATGACGATGTCGACGCCCAGCTCGCCCCACGGAATGTCGGCGGGGTTGCGCTCGGAGAGCACCTTGATGGTGTGGCCGTCGACCGTGATGGTGTCGGCGGTGTGGCTCACCTCGGCCTTGAGACGACCGAGGATGGTGTCGTACTTCAGCAGGTGGGCCGTGGTCGCAGTGTCACCCAGGTCGTTGACAGCCACGATCTCGATCTCCGCACCCTGCTCCAGCAGCGCGCGGAAGTAGTTACGACCGATGCGGCCAAAGCCGTTGATGCCTACGCGGATCGTCACGAACCGATCTCCTCGTTGGTACGCCGGTTTTCGACGCCGGCGAGTTGTATGGGATGTCCCCGACCGCCTACGACCCTACCCCCCTGAAGGCCCCGTAGTGACATCGAGATGCAGTGTCTGGGACACGGTGGCCCGTACCCGCCAGTAGGAATTTCGGCCACCGTGTCCCGCACCGGATCGCGGGGCGTTCACAGCCTCGCCCCGCGCCCGGTCGCGGCTCTTCTCAGCGCCGCAGCGCCCTGAGTGCCGTGGCGACGATCCGCTCACGGTCGGACGCCGTTCGCACATGCTCGAGGCCGAAACCGATCAGCACACTGTCGCGCGTGCTCACCGCCGACGCGGACGGATACAGGTCCTGGCTGCGCTCCCAGTTCCCCCTCAGGGCGGGGCTGCCCTCGGGCGGACCGGCGGCCGACCACGGCTCCAGCGAGGCCTCGAACCCCTCGACGGGCTGCTCCACGCCGCCGGTGACGAGCCGGGTGTCGTCGACGAAGACACCGCGGCCGCCTTCGCTCGGGTCGGTGACATAGGAGACGGAGACCTCGATCCGCTTGCCCGCGTATGCGCTCAGGTCGAAGGAGGCCGCCCGCCAGCCGTCGGACGCCCCGGTGAAGGAGTTCCACGTGCCGGTGGCGCCGCTCGCCGTGCACGCGTCCTCGCCGAGAGTGAGGTAGTGCCGCAGGAAGGGGTGCTGATCGATGTAGAAGCCGCCGTCGCACTGGGCCGGGACCTCGGTGGAGGTGCCGCCGCCGGCGTCGGGAAGCGTCGTCCAGTCGTCCTGGCCGACGGTGTGGACCTCGACGACGGCGTTGTCGTAGCCGGGCTCCGTGTCGAAGCTCAGCCGCATGTCCAGGGTGGGCCGGTCGGCGGCCGCCGTGCCGGTCAGGTCGATCGTGCGGGACAGCCGCGCCCACGAGGAGTTGCGGTGGGTGACCGCCGCGTACCACTCACCGCCGTACGGCGAGAACGGCATCCTGGCGCCCGGGTAGTCACCCGCGGCGGCGCTGTCGAACTGCGGGAACTCGTCCGGCGGCAGAGTGTCCGAGGTGATCGTGTAGGCCCCGGCCGCGTCCAGCGGGTTGCCCGGCGCGCCTGTGAGGGTGCCGGAGGCGCCGGTGAGGCGTCCCGCGCCGAGGAAGCCGGTCACCCCGGCGAGCGAGGCCCGTCCGGAGGCCCCGAGGTAGTACTGCGAGAAGTCGTCGCTCAGCGCCCCGCCGAGGTCGGCGTCACCGCCGGCGCGTTCGCCCATGGAGACGAGCTTTCCGCCCTCGTTGAGGTAGGCGCGCACGGCCTGCGTGGTGGCCCAGGACGGCTCGGCCGCGCCCGAGTACCACAGGACGGTCCTGAAGTGGCCGAGGACCGCGAGCGGGTGCGGGGCGCCCTGCGTGGCGACGTCCCAGACGGCACTGCGGTGGCCGTTGGCGGCGAGGGCGCGGGTGTAGGCGGCGGTGTGCGCGGCGGCGGTCGTGCCGCCCTCTTCCGCGATCACCAGCGTGTCACCGCGCGGCCGTTGGGCGACGGTGTACGTGAAGTGCTCGCTGGCGGTGCGTTCACCGCTCCTGGTCCTGCCGGTGAACCACACCTCGACCCGGTCGCCCGGCTCGGCGCCCTCGACCTTCGCACGGTACTCGTCGAAGTGGAGGTTGTCCTCGCCTCCGAACCGCTCGCCGCCCTTCCAGGGGCGCAGCTCCTCGTCGTGCGTGCGGCCGCCGTTGATGCGGTAGTTGAGCTCCTTGTCGCGCAGCGACCTGCGGGCGGTGACGGAGACCTCCTGGTCCTCGCCCCGCGCGTAGGAGGTGGCGAAGGTGTCGGGCGTGAAGTCCGCGGCGCGGAGGCCCAGCACGGACGACGGCTGGTCGGGGTGGGCCGCCGTCTCCGCGACGGAGAGCGCGAAGGGGACGTTCTTGGCGAACTCCTGCTGGATCAGTTCCTCGTCGTCGGGGAAGGTGAAGATGGACGCGCAGTCCGCGGCGTTCCACTCGTCGTCGGGGTCGACGCGCGAGGCGGTGGCGCAGGTCGACATCTCGGGGGTGTACATCATCATCCCGTTGACGTTGGCCGCATGGCCGTCGGCCTCGCCGTTGGTGGTGTAGAGCTCGGAGGAGAGCTGGGGCCGGTAGCCGGGGATCGCGGAGTTGCCCGGCGTGCCCGCGAGGGCCTCGTAGAGGACGTCGTCGGGGGTCGGCGTGGCGACCTGCCAGCCGACTCCGTACAGCAGCAGTTGGGCGGCGGAGTGGTAGTTGATGCCGTACTGGAAGCCGATGCGCTTCTGGAAGCGGTCGATGGCCTTGGTCTCGGGCTCGGATCCGGGGCCGGTGCCGCGGTAGGTCTCGTCGAACGGGTCGGGTGAGGACCCCTCGTTGTCGTAGCCCCACTTGTAGGCGAAGTTGCGGTTGAGGTCGACGCCGTCGCCCGCGGTGATCCGCCCGTCGCCGTTGTTGTCGCGGAGGTTCTTGCGCCACTGACGCTCTTCGGTCCCGGTGAACGTGTGGTCGTAACCGTCGGGGTTGGCCGACAGGACGAACCACAGCTCGGTGGAGTCGACGATCTTCGTGATCTTCGGGTCCTTGCCGTAGCCGTCGAGGTAGTGGTGCATCAGCCGCCGGGTCATCTCCGGGGTGATCCACTCTCGGGCGTGCTGGTTGGACATGTAGAGCGTGGCGGGCCTGGAGCCGTCGCGGTACCTGTCCGCGCCCTTGGAGACCTTGAGGGCGAGGATGTCCTGACCCTTGACGGTCCGGCCGATGCTCACGACCTTGGTGAGGGCCGGATGGGCCCTGGCGGTGTCGAGGATCTCCTCCTTGAGGCCGCCTTCGCCGCCGTACGGGCGGAAGACACCGTCGCCTGCGGCGGCGAGGCGCCTCTGCGCCTTGGCGGACAGGGTGTGCTCGGTGATGTCGACGCCCTGCTCACGCAGTTCGCCGGCCTGCCGCTGGGTGAGGTGGAGCTCGATGGTGGCGGAGCCCTTGTCCGGGATCTGCTCGCCCAGCTCATGGCCGTCGGTGCCCGCCGCGAGGATCAGCGGCACCTGATCCTTGCTCACTTCCGCATGCCATACGGCGAGTTCCTCGCCGTTCCCGCCCCCGGAGTCGGCCTGCGCGATCGGCGCTGCCGACACTCCTGCGACCAGGAGTGCGGCAGCGGCGAGGATCGATCTCGCTCTGCGTCTCATAAGCCCCCCTTGCTGTTGTCTGCCAGGAAAGTGCTCGTGTCCGCCGTGATGACGGGCATGCGACAGGCTCATGACTCCCCATGATCATGTCAATAGGGCCACACCGGCCCACGCGGGCTTGGAAACGACACTGCCGACGCCTCAAGAGGCGTCGGCAGTAAAGCTGTCGAGCTACATGCCAGGAGCGTCAGCCGACCAGACCGTCGGCCATCTCCTCCGTCAGATTCGACTCCGTACCCGGGATACCCAGGTCCTGGGCGCGCTTGTCCGCCATCGCCAGCAGGCGGCGGATCCGGCCCGCGACCGCGTCCTTCGTCAGCGGCGGGTCGGCGAGCGCCCCCAACTCCTCCAGCGAGGCCTGCTTGTGCTCCATGCGCAGCCGGCCCGCCGCCGCGAGATGCTCGGGCACCTCCTCGCCGAGGATCTCCAGAGCACGCTGCACCCGGGCACCCGCCGCCACGGCGGCACGGGCGGAGCGGCGCAGATTGGCGTCGTCGAAATTGGCCAGGCGGTTGGCGGTGGCGCGCACCTCGCGCCGCATCCGCCGCTCCTCCCAGGCCAGCACCGACTCGTGCGCCCCGAGCCGCGTCAACAGCGCGCCGATCGCATCACCGTCACGGACGACCACCCGGTCCACGCCCCGCACCTCGCGCGCCTTCGCGGCGATCGAGAGCCGACGGGCGGCGCCCACCAGCGCGAGGGCCGCCTCCGGCCCCGGGCAGGTGACCTCCAGGGAGGAAGACCGGCCGGGCTCGGTCAGCGAACCGTGCGCCAGGAAGGCGCCCCGCCAGGCGGCCTCCGCGTCACACGTCGCACCCGAGACCACCTGGGGCGGCAGACCCCTGATCGGGCGCCCCCGGCCGTCGACCAGACCCGTCTGGCGGGCCAGCTGGTCACCGCCCGCCACCACCCGTACGACGAATCGGGAGCCGCGGCGCAGACCGCCGGGAGCCATGACCATCAGCTCCGAGCTGTGACCGAAGATCTCCAGGATGTCCCGTTTGAGCCGGCGCGCGGCGATGCCGGTGTCCAGCTCCGCCTCGATCACGATGCGGCCGCTCACCAGGTGCAGACCGCCTGCGAACCGCAGGATGGCCGAGACCTCCGCTTTTCTGCAGCAGGTCCGGGTGACGGGGAGCCGGGAGATCTCGTCCTTCACCGCTGCCGTCATCGCCATGGGCCGATCCTTCCATGCATCCGAAAAATACGGTCGTACGCGGCGGCCAACAGCTCCGGGTCGTGCTTCGGAAGTCCGTCGGGAGAGGCCACCGGAGCCAGCTCGACCGCGGCGCCCAGCCGCTTGGCGGCGTCGGCGAGGGACTCGCGGTCGGGCACTGCGGCCTCGTCGGCCAGCACCACGTCCAGGGCGAGTTTAGGCGCGTGTCGTCCCAAAACCTCCAAATGACGCTGCGGGGAGAAGCCCTCAGTTTCTCCGGGCTGGGGGGCGAGATTGAGCGAGAGCACCCGGCGGGCCTTGGTCTGAACGAGCGCGTCGAGCAGCTCGGGCACGAGAAGGTGCGGAATGACCGAGGAGAACCAGGAGCCGGGACCGAGGACGACCCAGTCGGCGTCCAGCACGGCCGCCACGGCCTCCGGAACGGCCGGCGGGTCGTTCGGCACGAGATGCACGGACTGCACCTCACCGGGCGTGAGCGCCACGGTCGCCTGGCCGCGCACGGTGTCCAGGTCGTCCGGGCGGCTCGGGTCGTGCCCGCGCACCAGCGCCTGGAGCTCGAGCGGCACGGCCGACATGGGCAGCACCCGCCCGTGCGCGCCGAGCAGCTTGCCGACCAGGTCCAGCGCCTGGACATGGTCGCCGAACTGCTCCCACAGCGCCACGATCAGCAGATTGCCGACCGCGTGCTCGTGCAGCTCGCCCTGGGACTGGAAACGGTGCTGGATGACCCGCGCCCAGGTCTGCCCCCAGTCGTCGTCGCCGCACAGCGCCGCCAGGGCTTTACGCAGGTCGCCGGGCGGCAGCACACCGAGCTCCTCACGGAGCCGGCCGCTGGAACCGCCGTCGTCGGCGACGGTGACGACCGCCGTGAGGTCGCCGGTGATACGGCGCAGGGCCGTGAGGGAGGCGGACAGCCCCATCCCGCCGCCGAGGGCGACGACCTTGGGCTGGGCTCCGCGCTTCCGGGCCGACGGCGTGCGCGTGGTTCTGCGCAGCCGCCGCAGCCGGAGGTTGCGTCCGGTCACTCGCGCCCCAGGTCCCGGTGGACGACGACGGTCTCGACACCGGCGGCGGACAGACGGGCGGCGAGCTTCTCCGAGGTGGCGACAGAGCGGTGCTTGCCGCCGGTGCAGCCGACGGCGACGGTCACATAGCGCTTGCCCTCGCGGCGGTACCCGGCGGCGATCAGCTGGAGCAGCTCGGTGTAGCGGTCGAGGAACTCCTTGGCGCCGGGCTGGTTGAAGACGTAGTTCGACACCTCTTCGTTCAGTCCGGTGAAGGGACGCAGCTCCGGCACCCAGTGCGGGTTCGGCAGGAAGCGCATGTCGACGACGAGGTCCGCGTCGACGGGCAGGCCGTACTTGAAGCCGAACGACATCACCGTGGCCCGCAGCTCGGGCTTCTCGTCGCCCGCGAACTGGGCGTCCATCTTGGCGCGCAGCTCGTGGACGTTCAGGCCGGAGGTGTCGATCACCAGGTCGGCGTCGCCGCGCAGCTCCCGCAGCAGGTCGCGCTCGGCCGCGATGCCGTCGACGATCCGGCCGTCGCCCTGCAGCGGGTGCGGGCGCCGGACCGACTCGAAACGGCGCACCAGGGCGTCGTCCGAGGACTCGAGGAAGACGATCCGGCGGGTGACCTGCTTGGCGTCCAGGTCGGCCAGGGACTCGCGGAGGTTGTCGAAGAAGCGCCGGCCGCGTACGTCGACGACGACCGCGATCCGGGCCACGTTGCCCTGGGAGCGGGCGCCGAGCTCCACCATCGTGGGGATCAGCGCGGGCGGCAGGTTGTCGACGACGAACCAGCCGAGGTCCTCCAGGCACTTGGCGGCCGTACTGCGGCCCGCGCCCGACATACCGGAGATGATCACCAGCTCCGGGATGGCCACGTCCGCCGTGGTCTCACGGGGCTCGGTGCCGTTGCCCGTACTCACGTCTGCTGCTCCGTCTCCGTCGTGCTCAGTCATGTCGTGCTGCCCCCGTCGCTCTCTTCAATGATCTCTCCTGTCGCGGTGTTCACGGCCGGCGCGGGCGCAGCCGCCTGCGCCAGCGCCACCACGACCGACTCGGCGGTCTTGCGGCCCATGCCGGGAACCTCGCAGATCTGCTCGATTGTCGCCTGCCGCAGACGCTTGACCGAGCCGAAATGCTTGATCAGGGCCTGCTTCCTGGTCTCCCCCAGACCGGGGACCGCGTCCAGGGGGCTGGTCCTGATGCGCTTGGACCGCTTGGAGCGCTGATAGCGGATGGCGAAGTCGTGAGCCGTGTCACGCACCCGCTGGAGGAGATACAGGCCCTCGCTCGAACGCGGCAGGACCACGGGATCGTCCTCCTGCGGCAGCCAGACCTCCTCGAGCCGCTTGGCGAGACCGCAGACCGCGACGTCGTCGATCCCGAGCTCGTCCAGGGCGCGCTTGGCCGCGGCGACCTGCGGCTGCCCGCCGTCGACGACGACCAGCTGCGGCGGGTACGCGAACTTCTTGGGCCGGCCGTCCTCCTCCAGCGCCTCGTGCGCCGGGTCGTCGCCGCCGATCCACTCGCCGGTGCGGTCCTTCTCCGCGAGATACCGCTTGAAACGCCGGGTGATCACCTCGTGCATGGACCGGACGTCGTCCTGCCCCTCGAAGCCCTTGATCTGGAAGCGGCGGTACTCGCTCTTGCGGGCGAGGCCGTCCTCGAAGACGACCATGGACGCCACCACGTCCTCACCCTGGAGGTGCGAGATGTCGAAACACTCGATACGCAGCGGGGCCGAGTCCAGGCCGAGCGCCTCGGCGATCTCCTCCAGGGCGCGGGAGCGGGTGGTCAGATCACTGGCGCGCTTGGTCTTGTGCAGCCCGAGGGCCTGGAGCGCGTTGCGCTCGACGGTCTCCATCAGGGCCTTCTTGTCGCCGCGCTGCGGGACGCGCAGGGAGACGGCCGCGCCGCGCCGGCCGGTCAGCCACTCGGTGACGGCGTCCGTGTCCTCCGGCAGAGCGGGGACCAGGACCTCCTTGGGGACGGCGTCGCCACTCTCCTCGCCGTACAGCTGCTGGAGCGCGTGCTCGACCAGGCCTGCCGTGTCCACGTTCTCGACCTTGTCGGTGACCCAGCCGCGCTGGCCGCGGACGCGGCCGCCGCGGACGTGGAAGATCTGCACCGCGGCCTCCAGCTCGTCCTCCGCGAGCGCGATGAGGTCGGCGTCGGTCGCGTCGGCCAGCACCACCGCGTTCTTCTCGAGGGCGCGCTTGAGGGCCTCTATGTCGTCGCGCAGCCGGGCGGCCTTCTCGTACTCCATCTCCTCGGCGGCGGCCATCATCTGCTTCTCGAGGCGGCGGATGTACGTGCCGGTGCGGCCGGCCATGAAGTCGCAGAACTCCTCGGCCAGTTCGCGGTGCTCCTCGGGCGTGACGCGGCCCACGCAGGGCGCGGAGCACTTGCCGATGTAACCGAGCAGACAGGGGCGGCCCTTTTGGACGTGGTTGCGGAAGACGCCCGCGGAGCAGGTGCGCACGGGGAAGACGCGCAGCATCAGGTCGACGGTCTCGCGGATGGCCCAGGCTTGCCCGTAAGGACCGAAGTACCGCACGCCCTTGCGCTTGGCGCCCCGCATGACCTGCACCCTCGGGAACTCCTCGTTGAGGGTGACCGCCAGATACGGGTAGCTCTTGTCGTCGCGGTACTTGACGTTGAACCGGGGGTCGTACTCCTTGATCCAGGAGTACTCCAGCTGAAGCGCCTCCACCTCGGTGGAGACGACCGTCCACTCGACGGAGGCCGCGGTGGTGACCATGGTGCGGGTACGCGGGTGCAGATTCGCCAGGTCCTGGAAATAGCTGGCGAGGCGCTGGCGCAGACTCTTGGCCTTGCCGACGTAGATCACCCGGCGGTGCTCGTCACGGAAGCGGTAGACCCCCGGCGAGTCGGGGATCTGTCCCGGCTTGGGGCGGTAGCTGGAGGGGTCGGCCATGCCGTCCACCCTACTGGCGGACAGTGACAGCCCGGCCACTACCGTCAGGGACCTGATCACCCCTTCTTCTCCCGCCACGGCGGGTGCCGGACGCCGATGGGCGACGGCCCTTGTCGCGGGCAGGTCAACACGCTTCAATGCGGGGTTACGCGCCGCTGTGAACGGCCCGACCCGGATGTGAACACTTCCGTCCGGCGCTCCACGTCCCCGGAGGATCCATGGGCCACACCGAGGCCGACCTGGCGCAGGTGCTGAACACCGGCCCCTTCCATCTCGCGCTCCGCGCCGCCCTCGCCGTACGGGGCCTGCCGCTCCAGCGCGTCCAGCACCACCTCGCCCACCGCGGGATCAAGGTCGGCGTGACGAGCCTCAGTTACTGGCAGCAGGGCGCCCGGCGCCCGCAGCGCCCCGAGTCGCTGCGGGCGGTGCGAGCCCTGGAGGAGGTTCTCGGTCTCCCCACCCGATCCCTGGTGCGGCTGCTCGGGAGCGGCGGGGAGGACGGGCCCGCGGAGGCCGAGCGGCCCGCCGGCCGCTCCCACCACGCGCTCGTGGACTCCCTGGACGCGGCGGAACGGCTCCTCGAGGGTCTCCGCTCCCCCGAGGGCCGGGGCCTGCACACCATCGGGCATCAGGAACGGGTGCGGATCGGCGCGGGGCGGCAACTGCTCGGACGTGACTCGCAGCAGGTCGTACGTGCCCACCGCGACGGCGTCGACCGCTGTCTCGCCGTCCACCGCGGCGGGACGGGCTGCGATCCGGCGGCCGTGGAGGTGAGCGCCCTGGAGAACTGCCGCCCGGGTCAGGTGCGGTGGGACCGGGCGAGCGGCGTCGTGGTCGCCGAGCTGCTCTTCGACGCCCCGCTGCGGGAGGGCGAGACATACGTCTTCGGCTACGGCTTCGAGGACGGGACCGGCGGCCCGAGCACCGAGTACGTACGCGGCTTCAGCTCCGCGGGCGGGCACTACATGCTCCAGGTGCGCTTCGAGCACGGCGCCCTGCCCGAGCGGTGCCACCGCTTCTCCCGGGCCACGACAGGGGCGCCGCGAGGCGCCCGCACGGAACTCACGCCCGGTGCGCGGCACCGCACGGTGCACCTCGTGGAGCAGGGGGTCCGCCCCGGGATCCTGGGCATCGCCTGGGACTGGGGCTGAGCCCCGTCTCCCACGGGCGGGTCTTGCGGGGTTACGCGCCGGGGCCCGCGACGAGCTTGCCGCCCTCGGCCCTGACCGGGACCTCGGGCAGCGGCACGGTGGCCGGGCCCTTCAGCGCCTTGCCGGTCGTCACATCGAAACGGCTGCCGTGGCAGGGGCAGTTGCCCTCGGTGCCCTCCACCTTGTCGAGCACGCAGCCGGCGTGGGTGCACTGGGCGCTGAAGGCCTTGTACTGGCCCTCTGCGGGGCAGTGCACGATCAGACGCTGCTCCCGGTACAGCTTGGCCCCGCCGACGGGCACGGCGTCCGCCGAGCCCAGGTCCACGGGTGCGGTGGGGGTGGGCACCTCCGCGTGCCCCAGCTTGGAGTCGGTGGAACATCCGACGACCCCCAGCCCGGCGGCCCCCGCGACGGCGGCGCCCTTCAGGACGGTACGGCGGGCTGTCGGGGACATGGGGACTCCATGGGTGGGTCGAATCGGGTGTGGTCCGGTTGGGCCGGGGGGCTTCGCTGCCCCGACAGACCCGACGATACCGGCGGAGATCGCCGCGGCGTCGGGCGGGTGGGGGGCGGTCCGCTGCGCGGGCCTGTCTCCCTGCCCTCCCCTGCGGCCCGGCGGCCGTGGGAGGTACGCCCCGGCGGGCTGGATTCCGCTCCGCGACATCAGCCTCGCCGGCGGGGGCAACCTCATCCTCGCCGGCGTTTGAGGCGCGGGAGGTCCGGAGGCAGAGCCCCCGGTTCCGGGAAGGGACGGGGTGGGGAAACGGCAGCGGACCCGCCCCCACCCCACGTCGTCACCCCTTCCGCGCCGCCCGCGCCGCCGTCTTCTTCGCAGGCTTCGCCACCGTCGCCGCCGCCTTCACCGACGCCCCCGCCCTCGCCGACTTCACCGGCTTACGCGCCGCCGGTACCGCCGCCGCAGCGTCGCTGATCCGGTCCGCGTCGAGGATGTCGCGCAGGAACTTGCCGGTGTGGCTCGCCGGGACGCCCGCGACCTGCTCGGGTGTCCCCTCGGCGATCACCAGGCCACCGCCGCTGCCGCCCTCCGGGCCCATGTCCACGACCCAGTCCGCCGTCTTGATGACATCGAGGTTGTGCTCGATGACGATCACCGAGTTCCCCTTGTCGACGAGGTCGGACAGCACGTTGATCAGCTTGCTGATGTCCTCGAAGTGCAGGCCGGTGGTCGGCTCGTCCAGGACGTAGACCGTGCGGCCGGTGGACCGCTTCTGCAGTTCGGACGCCAGCTTCACACGCTGCGCCTCACCGCCCGACAACGTCGGCGCGGACTGACCGAGCCTGACGTAACCGAGTCCCACCTCGTTGAGGGTGCGCAGATGGCGGGAGATCGTCGGGACGGCCTCGAAGAAGTGCAGCGCCTCCTCGATCGGCATGTCCAGGACCTCGGCGATGGACTTGCCCTTGTAGTGGACCTCCAGCGTCTCGCGGTTGTACCGCGCTCCGTGGCAGACCTCGCACGGGACGTAGACGTCCGGCAGGAAGTTCATCTCGATCTTGATGGTGCCGTCGCCGGAGCAGTTCTCGCAGCGGCCGCCCTTGACGTTGAAGGAGAACCGGCCGGGCAGATAGCCGCGGACCTTGGCCTCCATCGTCTCCGCGAAGAGCCTGCGGACGTGGTCGAAGACGCCCGTGTACGTCGCCGGGTTGGACCGCGGAGTGCGGCCGATGGGCGACTGGTCGACGTGGACGACCTTGTCGACGAGGTCGTCGCCGTCGACCCGGGTGTGCCGGCCCGGCACCGACTTCGCGCCGTTCAGCTCGCGGGCGAGGTGGGTGTAGAGGATGTCGTTGACCAGGGTCGACTTTCCGGAGCCGGAGACTCCGGTGACGGCCGTGAGGACGCCGAGCGGGAACGCGACGTCGATGTCCCGGAGGTTGTTCTCGCGGGCGCCGTGCACGGTCAGCCTGCGCGACGGGTCGACCGGGCGGCGCAGCTCCGGGGTCGGGATGGACCGCTTCCCGGAGAGGTACTGCCCGGTGATCGACTCCTTGTTGGCCAGCAGCTGCTTCAGCGACCCGGAGTGCACGACCTTGCCGCCGTGCTCGCCCGCGCCGGGGCCGATGTCGACCACCCAGTCCGCGACCTTGATCGTGTCCTCGTCGTGTTCCACGACGATGAGGGTGTTGCCCATGTCGCGCAGGCGGACGAGGGTCTCGATCAGCCGGTGGTTGTCCCGCTGGTGGAGACCGATGGACGGCTCGTCGAGGACGTAGAGCACGCCGACGAGGCCGGATCCGATCTGGGTGGCGAGCCGGATCCGCTGGGCCTCGCCGCCGGACAGGGTGCCGGCGGCCCGGTTGAGCGACAGATAGTCCAGGCCGACGTCGACGAGGAAGCGCAGCCGCTCGTTGACCTCCTTGAGGACCCGCTCGGCGATCTTCTTGTCGCGGGCGTTGAGCTTGAGGCGGCCGAGGAACTCGGCGCATTCGCTGATCGACATCGCGGAGACCTCCGCGATGGACTTCTCCATCACGGTGACCGCGAGGACGATCGGCTTGAGCCGGGTGCCCTCACAGGTGGGGCACGGCACCTCGCGCATGTACCCCTCGAAGCGCTCCCTGCTGGAGTCGCTCTCGGCCTCGGAGTGCCGCCGCTTGACGAACTGCACGGCCCCTTCGAAGGCCGGGGTCGTCCAGGCGCGCTCGCGGCCGTAGCGGTTGCGGTAGCGGACCTCGAGCCGGGTCTTGTGGCCGTGGAGCAGGGCCTTCTTGGCGCGGGCGGGCAGCCCGGCCCAGGGCATGTCCGTGGAGAAGCCGAGTGCCTGGGCGAGCCCGTCGATCAGGCGGCCGAAGTACTCCTTGGTGTGGCCGTGCGACCACGGGTGGATCGCGCCCTCGTCGAGGGACTTCTCCTCGTCGGGGACGATCAGCTCGGGGTCGACCTCCATGCGCGTGCCGATGCCGGTGCAGTCGGGGCAGGCGCCGAAGGGCGAGTTGAAGGAGAAGGAGCGGGGCTCGAGCTCCTCGAAGGACAGGTCGTCGTACGGGCAGTACAGGTGCTCCGAGTACATCCGCTCGCGCTCGGGGTCGTCCTCTGGGAGGTCGACGAAGTCGAGCACGACCATGCCGCCGGAGAGCCCGAGCGCGGTCTCGACGGAGTCGGTGAGCCGGCGCTTGGCGGAGTCCTTCACGGTGAGGCGGTCGACGACCACCTCGATGGTGTGCTTCTCCTGCTTCTTCAGCGTGGGCGGCTCGGCGAGCTGGATGGTCTTCCCGTCGACCCGCGCCCGGCTGTAGCCCTTGGTCTGCAGGTCGGAGAAGAGGTCCACGAACTCGCCCTTGCGCTCGCGCACCAGCGGCGAGAGCACCTGGAAGCGGCTGCCCTCGGGCAGCTCGAGCACCTTGTCGACGATCGCCTGCGGCGACTGGCGCGAGATGGGCCTGCGGCACTCGGGACAGTGCGGCTTGCCGATGCGCGCGAACAGCAGACGCAGGTAGTCGTAGACCTCGGTGATGGTGCCGACCGTGGAGCGCGGGTTGCGCGAGGTCGACTTCTGGTCGATCGAGACGGCCGGGGAGAGGCCCTCGATGAAGTCGACGTCCGGCTTGTCCATCTGTCCGAGGAACTGCCGGGCGTAGGAGGAGAGCGATTCGACGTACCGGCGCTGCCCCTCGGCGAAGATCGTGTCGAACGCGAGGGACGACTTGCCAGACCCCGAGAGCCCGGTGAACACGATGAGGGAGTCACGCGGGAGGTCGAGCGAGACGTTTTTCAGGTTGTGCTCGCGAGCGCCACGAACGATGAGACGGTCGGCCACGCCGGTCCGCACCTTTCTGAGTAGAAGCGGAGGCACAGCCCCCGTCCGAGGCTGATTCTCAGCCTAGGGGGCCGCCAGAAGATGAATGCCTGACTTTCAAGGATGCCTCCACCGAGCGTATAGCACGCGCATTCGATTTCAGGACGTCCGCAGAGACCTTCACCCGATCGAGTGGGCGGGGCTAGGGTCGACCTCATGATCGATCCTGTGAGCGACCTGCGCTCTGTACGTGAAGCGACGGACCGGCTCCTCACCGCAGCCGCCGGACTGGACAACGCAGCCGTGGCCGGACCGTCACGGCTGCCGGGCTGGACCCGCGGTCATGTACTGGCCCACATCTCCCGTAACGCCGACGCGCTCGTAAATGTTCTCGAGGGCCGGCCGATGTATGTCACAGGTGAGGCGCGCGACGCCGACATCGAGCGCGACGCGCCCCGCCCGCTCCCCGAGCAGCTCGACGACCTGCGGGCCTCTGCCGAACGCTTCCAGGATGCGGGCCGCGCCTCCGGCGACTGGGAGCGCACGGTGGAGCTGCGCAACGGCGTGACCGACCGTGCCGCCCGGGTCCCGTTCCGCCGCCTCGTCGAGGTCGAGCTGCACCATGTCGACCTGGGAGCGGGTTACGAGCTGGAGGACCTGCCGAAGGAGTTCACCGAGCGGGAGACCGAATTCCTCGCCGAGCGCTGGAGCGGCCGCTCCGACGTGCCGCCGACCAGGATCCTCGCCGCCGGCGGCGAGTGGCGGACGGGCGGTTCCGAGGGCGCTCCGGTCACGGTCTCCGGCTCCCCCGCCGACGTCCTGGGCTGGCTGTCAGGCCGCCGCGACGGCTCGGCCCTGGAGTGCGCCGGAGGCCCGCTGCCCGTACTGCCCCCGCTATAGGCTGAGACGCATGACATACAGCGGAGCGGTGAAGGTCGGCGGCCCGGCGGACGTGCACGAACTCGCCGACCTGATGATCTCCAAGGTCGCGGTCGGACCGATGGACAACAACGCCTATCTGTTGCGCTGCCGGGCCACCGGCGAGCAGTTGCTGATCGACGCCGCTGCCGATCCCGACACGCTGCTGCAGCTGATCGGCGACGACTCCATCGCCTCCGTCGTGACCACGCACCGGCACGGCGACCATTGGCAGGCTCTGGAGGACGTGGTCCGGGCGACCGGCGCGCGTACCTACGCCGGGCGTCATGACGCGGACGGCATCCCCGTCCCCACCGACGTACTCGTCGACGACGGCGACACGATCCGGGTGGGGCGCGTGGAGCTGACCGCCCGTCACCTGGTGGGCCACACTCCGGGATCGATCGTGCTCGTCTACGACGACCCGCACGGCCACCCGCACGTCTTCACCGGTGACTGCCTGTTCCCTGGCGGTGTGGGCAACACCCACGACGACCCGAAGGCGTTCACGAGCCTGCTCGACGGGGTGGAGGAGAAGCTGTTCGGCCGCCTCCCCGACGAGACATGGGTGTATCCGGGGCACGGCAAGGACACCAGCCTGGGCGAGGAGCGGCCGCACCTGGCCGAGTGGCGCGCACGCGGCTGGTGAGACGGACGGGCTCCGCGCCGGCCCCTCGGCCGGCGCGGAGCCCGTCCGCCACGGGGTCGGTCTCGGTGACCGGTCGTCAGCGCGCGATGCCGAGCAGTTCGAGCACCAGGCGTGTGGTGCGCGCGTGCCAGTCGGCCGCGCCGCGGAGCATCGCGTGGTCGCCACCGGGCATCGGCAGTTCGCGGACGTCGGCGCCCGCCGCTCGGGCCCGTGCGGCGAAGGCCCAGGTCTCCGCGGGGTCGGTGATCCGGTCGCGGTCGCCGTGCAGCAGCACCACGGTCCTGCCTTCGAGGTGGTCGACCGGGTCCTTCGGCGGGCACCAGGGGGCGAGACCGACGACCGCCTTCACCTGCGGGTGGCCGGCCGCGTGCAGGGCGGCCCGCGCGCCCATGGAGTGGCCCACCAGGACCGTCGGCACGGGGCCGGTCAGTGCGCCCAGTTCTTCCATGGCCAGGCGGGCGTCACGGGCCGCGTCCGCGCGCTCGCCGTTCCAGCCGCGATGGCCGTAGCGGACCCGGCCGATTGCCACACGGTGTCCGGCCGTGGCGCGGCCTATGGCACGCGCGAACGGCCTCATCCGCGCGAGCGGGAGGTTCAGGGCGGGCGGTGGCTCCAGTGCGTCGGCGCGGCCTCCGTGCAGCAACAGAACGGCGGCTCGCGGCTCCTCGGCGGCCCGGTACAGCCGCAGCGCGGGCAGCGGCTCCTTCGCGCCTGTACGTACGGCGATGGCGGTCACGTCCTAGGTCTCGGCCGGGTGTTGTCGTGGGTCACGGTACGAGGTGCCGGAACGGACGACGGCGGGTGCGGACGGTGCTTCCGTCCGCACCCGCCGGTGCGTGCTCCGCGTGCCGCGGTGCCGCGCGGTCAATCAGGCCTCGACGCTGTCCTTCTTCGCGCCCTCGGCCGCCTCCCGCTCCGCCTGCTTCTTGGAGGCGATCAGGCTGGTGATGGTCGTGATGACGAGCACGCCACAGATGACCGCCAGCGAGACCGGGATGGAGATCTCCGGGACGTGCACACCGCTCTCGTGCAGGGCGTGCAGCACCAGCTTCACACCGATGAATCCGAGGATCACCGACAGGCCGTAGCTGAGGTGGACCAGCTTCTTGAGCAGTCCGCCGATGAGGAAGTACAGCTGCCGCAGACCCATCAGGGCGAAGGCGTTGGCCGTGAACACGATGTACGGGTCCTGGGTCAGACCGAAGATCGCGGGGATGGAGTCCAGCGCGAAGAGCACATCGGTGGTTCCGATGGCGAGCATGACCACCATCAGCGGCGTCAGGATGCGCTTCCCGTTGTTACGGATGAAGAGCTTGGTGCCGTGGTACTTGTCGGCGACGCCGAAGCGGTGCTCGATCGACTTGAGGAGCCTGTTCTCCTCGAACTCCTCCTCTTCCTCGTCCGACCGCGCCTCCTGGATGAGCTTCCAGGCGGTGTAGATCAGGAACGCGCCGAAGATGTAGAAGACCCAGGAGAAGCTGGCGATGATCGCCGCACCGGCCGCGATGAAGATGGCGCGCAGCACCAGGGCGATGAGCACACCGATCAGCAACACCCGCTGCTGCAGATGCGACGGCACCGCGAACTTCGCCATGATCAGGACGAAGACGAAGAGGTTGTCGACACTCAGCGACTTCTCGGTGATGAAGCCCGCGAAGAACTCGCCCGACGCCTGGCTCTCACCGGCGAACAGCAGGCCGAGGCCGAAGAGCGCAGCCAGCACGATCCAGACCACGGTCCAGATGCCGGCTTCCTTGATCGACACGTCGTGGGGCTTGCGCCCGATGAAGAAGTCGACTGCGATGAGGGCGCTCAGACCGAGAATGGTCAGCACCCAGAGAGTCATTGAAACGTCCACTGCGCCTCCGGCGTCGTACGGCAACTATCAGCGTCGTCGCTGCCGGAGGTCTCCTCCACCCGGGCCGAGCGCCACAGGCCGACGCCCCGGGACCTCTCTGTCGGTCCGTATTGACGGGCACGCCGCAAGTCGGGAGTACTCCCCTCCGCGTAAAGAACCGTACATGAAAGACCAAGGAAAGGTAAAGGGGGAGGTAAAGCAGAGGTCAAGTCACCAGGTCGGCGGCGCGGGCCGCCGCAGCGCGGTCAGCGGTTCCAGGACCTCCGGGCCTCCGTCACGCGGGTCAGCACCTGCCGCAGCACGTCACTGCCCTCCGGTACGGCCAGCGGCTCGTACGTCCACGCGTGCCGCACCCACGGGTCGGCCAGGTGGTCGTCGGGGACCGGTGTGACGCGCAGCAGCGAGCGCCACAGCGGATCAAGGACCGGGCCGTAGGCCGTGGCGTCCTCCCGGTCCGCGACCATCATCAGATGGACGCCCACGGCCGGGCCCTCGTCGGCCAGATAACGCAGCTGGGTGACGGCGCGGTCGTCGAAGCCGTGCGGGAAGTCGTTGACGATCAGCAGCTGCTCGCCGGTGTCGAGGTCAGGGGGGAGCGAGTCGGCTGCCCCGCCGCGCACCGCCATCGTCACCAGGTCGACCCGCTCGGTGAGCTTGGCGAGGACTGCGCTCACGCCCTGGGCGCCCGCGGCCGGCGGACCGGCGAGGGCCCCTGAGTCGACCAGCGGCGCCAGTGAGGCGGCGGCGGAGCCGGCCGGGTCGATGGCGTGGACGGTGAACTCGCCGGGCGGGTACACGGCGAGCAGCCGGGCGGCGAGCGCGACCGCCGAGTCGACGGCGAGCCGGCGCAGCTGCGCCTCGTCCAGCGCCATCGCGGCGTCCGAGCTCGAGCGGCCGCTGTCCACCCACAGGCCGCGCTCCAGCGGCAGCCGCACCAGGCACGGGATCCGCAGCTCGGGGCTCTCCGGCAGATGGAGATCGCCGAGGCGCAGCGCCATCGGGATCTCCATGGGGACGCGGTAGGCGTGCCAGCAGGGGTTGTCCCAGCGGGCGAACGCGGGCGGCAGCGCCGGCTCGACGACCTCGGACTCCGCCGCCAGCTGGGCGAGGTCGCGGTCGAGGACCTGGCGGGCCTGGTCGGTCAGCTGCTCGCACTTGGCACGTGCCGCGGCCCTCGCGGCGTCCCCGGTGCTGCCGATGCGGCTGCGGGGGTCGGACAGGACGCTGTCGAGCTCCTTGTCCATCCGGGACTCGGCGAACTCGACGGCACTGCGGTACGCCGCGACGGCCCGGGCAAGGTCCTCGAACATGCCCCAGACCTGGTTGTAGAGCCGCTCCTCCATGGACCAGCCGCTCGCGTCGCCCGCCACCGGGGCGGGCGGCCGGCCGGGCTCACCGGGCTGCGCCGCGGGGGCCGGCGGGGGCGGCGCCGACTGCCTGCGCGGATGGGCGTAGTTGATGGGGCCGCCGGGCATCTGCGGGGCGTCGGGTGTGGGCGTCTGCGGTGGAGCGGGGTCGGCGCCGGTGGTCTGGGGGGCGGCCAGGCCGCCGGTGAGCGTGGCGTCCGCGGGGGACGGCTGGTCCGGGCCGGACGCCGCTCCCACGGCGTCGGCGGCCGTGTGCAGCCGGGCCGGCTCCGCGCGGTGCGCGCGCGGCGCGACGGTCTCCTGGATGGCCGCCGCCGTCCGGTCGGCCTGGGCCATGCCTTGGTCGGCCAGCAGCTGTGCGAGCCCGCCCGCGTATCCCTGGCCCACCGCGCGGACCTTCCACGCACCCTGGCGGCGGTACAGCTCGACGGCGACGAGCGCGGTCTCGGTCTCCAGGCCGGTGATGGTGAAACTGGCCAGCTCGGAGCCGTCCTTGGCCATGACCGCGACGAAAGGCGCGGCGGTGACGCCGAAGCGGTCGGGGCCGCCGGTGCCGACGGGGAGCGCGAGCAGCACGTTGACCTGGTGCACCTCCGCGGGCACCGCGTCCAGGTCGACGGCGAACCGGGGGGACCGCTCGGCGCGCTCCGGCACCTCGACGCCGGGCAGACCGGTGGCGCCGGGGTGGGCCACCCACTCCTCGCGCGCGACTCCCCGCTCGTCGGAGCAGGTGGCGCAGGCGACGACCGGATGGCCGGCCGACACGCGGATCTCAAGTCGGCTGTCGGGCAAGGGGTGGTTCTGCCCCCGGACCAGCTCGGCCGTCATCGCTCTGTCCCCTCGGTGCGCTGCTGTTGCGGTTGGTACGCGGGCAGCTCCCGGCGGCTGGGCCTCCGGGAGCTGCGGTCCGACTGTGAATGCCGCCGGTTCCTACAGGTGCGGCAGGATCGCGGGCATCAGGTCCTGGAACGTACGGCCGTTGGCCGGGTTGCCGAGGGCCGTCATCTGCCAGCCGGCGCCGGCGCGGTGCACCTTCGCCATGATCTGCGCGGTGTACTGGCCACCGCCGTCGAGGGTGTACCGGGCCAGCTCCTGGCCGTTGGTCTCGTCGACGATGCGGCAGAAGGCGTTCTGCACCTCCTGGAACGTCTGGCCGGTGAACGAGTTCACCGTGAAGACGATCTGGTCGATGTGGACCGGGACCCGCTGCAGGTCGACGAGGATCGCCTCGTCGTCACCACCGGAACCGGCGCCGCCGACCAGGTTGTCACCGGTGTGCTTGACGGAGCCGTCGTCGCTGACGAGGTGGCGGAAGAAGACCACGTCCACCGGCTGCTTGTCGGCGAACAGCACCGCGGAGGCGTCCAGGTCGACCTCCCGGGTGCGCGAGCCGAACAGACCGCGGCGAGGCGCTGCCTGCCAGCCGAGGCCCATCCGCACCGCCGTGAGGGTGCCCCCGTCACTCTTCTGCAGGCTGATGGCCTGGCCCTTGGTCATGTTGACCGTCACGCGCTGTCCCCTTCTCGCGAATTGCCACCGCCCATGTGTGCGGTTGTTCAAGCACCCTACGCAGTCGCACCGACAGCGCGGCGCGGTCGCCCGATTTTGTGTCGGTCTTGCAACACACCAGGTGTGTGCATCCGTCACGCCCCGCCCACCGGGCTCAGGCGAGCCCGGCCTCCTTCATCTGGCGCAGCTCCTTCTTCAACTCGCCCACCTCGTCACGCAGTCGGGCGGCGACCTCGAACTGCAGCTCCGCGGCGGCCGCGCGCATCCGGTCCGTCATCTCCTCGATGATCCCGGCGAGTTCGGCCGCGGGGCGGTCCGTGAGGATGTCGCCCTTGCGGCCTGCTCCGGCGCCGAGCGACGGGACCGGCGCCTTGGCGCCCTTGCCCGGCTTGTCGGCCTTCGCCTGGCGGTAGCCGGTGCCCAGCAGCTCCTCGGTGTCGATCTCCTCGCGCGCGATGGTCGCGACGATGTCGTTGATCTTCTTGCGGAGCGGCTGCGGGTCGATGCCGTTCTCCGTGTTGTACGCGATCTGCTTCTCGCGGCGGCGGTTGGTCTCCTCGATGGCCTTCTCCATCGCCGGCGTGATCTTGTCCGCGTACATATGGACCTGGCCGGAGACGTTGCGCGCCGCGCGGCCGATGGTCTGGATCAGGGAGGTGCCGGAGCGCAGGAAGCCCTCCTTGTCGGCGTCGAGGATCGCGACCAGCGACACCTCCGGCAGGTCGAGACCCTCGCGCAGGAGGTTGATGCCGACCAGGACGTCGTACTCGCCGGAGCGCAGCTCGCGCAGCAGCTCGACACGGCGCAGCGTGTCGACGTCGCTGTGCAGATAGCGGACCTGGATGCCGAGCTCGAGGAAGTAGTCGGTGAGGTCCTCGGCCATCTTCTTGGTGAGTGTGGTGACCAGGACCCGCTCGTCCTTCTCCGTGCGCTCACGGATCTCGTGCACGAGGTCGTCGATCTGGCCCTCGGTGGGCTTGACGACGACCTGCGGGTCGATGAGCCCGGTGGGACGGATGATCTGCTCCACGAACCCGTCGCCGCGGGACAGTTCGTAGGTGCCCGGTGTCGCCGACAGATAGACGGTCTGGCCGATGCGCTCCTTGAACTCCTCCCACTTCAGCGGGCGGTTGTCGAGGGCGGACGGCAGTCGGAAGCCGTGGTCGACGAGAGTGCGCTTGCGGGACGCGTCGCCCTCGTACATCGCGCCGATCTGCGGAACCGTGACGTGCGACTCGTCGATGACGAGCAGGAAGTCCTCGGGGAAGTAGTCGAGAAGGGTGTTCGGCGGGGACCCGGGCTCGCGGTCGTCGAAGTGCATCGAGTAGTTCTCGATGCCGGAGCAGGAACCGATCTGGCGCATCATCTCGATGTCGTACGTGGTCCGCATGCGCAGCCGCTGGGACTCCAGCAGCTTGCCCTGCTTGTCGAGCTCGGCGAGGCGCTGCTCCAGTTCGGCCTCGATGCCGTTGACCGCCTTCTCCATACGCTCGGGACCCGCGACGTAGTGGCTGGCGGGGAACACGTACAGCGATCGGTCCTCACTGAGGATCTCGCCGGTGAGCGGGTGCAGCGTGGACAGCGCCTCGATCTCGTCACCGAACATCTCGATCCGGACGGCGAGCTCCTCGTAGACCGGGAAGATCTCGATGGTGTCGCCGCGCACCCGGAAGGTGCCGCGCTGGAAGGCCAGGTCGTTGCGCGTGTACTGGATGTCGACGAAGCGGCGCAGCAGCTGGTCGCGGTCGATCTCGTCGCCGACCTTGAGCTGCACCATCCGGTCCACGTACTCCTGCGGGGTGCCGAGGCCGTAGATGCAGGAGACGGAGGCGACCACGACGACGTCGCGCCGGGTGAGGAGGGAATTGGTCGCGGAGTGCCGCAGCCGCTCGACCTCCTCGTTGACCGAGGAGTCCTTCTCGATGTAGGTGTCCGACTGCGGGACGTACGCCTCGGGCTGGTAGTAGTCGTAGTACGAGACGAAGTACTCCACCGCGTTGTTCGGCAGGAGCTCGCGGAACTCGTTCGCCAGCTGGGCGGCCAGGGTCTTGTTGGGTGCCATGACCAGGGTGGGGCGCTGGAGCTTCTCGATCATCCAGGCCGTGGTCGCCGACTTGCCCGTGCCCGTCGCTCCGAGCAGGACGACATCCTTCTCACCGGCACGGATGCGTCGCTCCAGCTCGGCGATGGCCGTCGGCTGGTCACCGCTGGGCTGGAAGTGGCTGACGACCTCGAAAGGCGCCACCGTACGTTCGATCTTGGAAACGGGCCGCATGCAACAACCGTACGACCACCCACTGACAGTCGGGGCGTGAACGGTGGCGGACCGGCCGCCTCAGCGGCGGTCCGCTCCCCAGGGATCCCGCCCGGCCCCCCGTACCGAGGCCCGGGCGGCGGGCCGCCGGACCCTGGGCGCGGACAGGTCGGGGCGCAGCGCCCTGCCGTCACCGCGCCCGGGCCGGTCCGGCCCGCCGGTCACCAGCAGCGGGTCGAACAGGACCGCGATGGCGGCGATCAGCAGGAACACGGCGGGGCCGACGAGCACCGGGGCGAGGAGCTCGGCCGGCGGGTCGCCGACGACAGCGGCGTCCACCGCTTCGTGGACATGGACGCTCACTGCGGCCATCCCGGTGTAGTGCATTCCGCTCACGGCGAGGCCCATGAGCAGGCTGGCCCCCAGGCTGACCATGAAGCCGTGGACGGACACCGCTGCCCAGAGCGCCGCGGTGGCCGCGACGACGGCGACCACGACGGACAGGGCGACCGTGACGGTGTCGTACTCGATGCGTCCGGCCAGTCGCATACCGTCCATGCCCAGGTAGTGCATGGACGCCACCCCGAGTCCGGTGATCGTCCCGCCGGTGACGAGGGACATCCGGGTCGCGCCGCGGTGGCCGACGATGAAGATCCCGATGCCCGCCATCACGATGCCCACGGCCAGGCTGGCAAAAGTCGTCGCCTTGTCGTAGCCGATGGGGACCTCTTCGACGGTGAAGCCCATCATCGCGATGAAATGCATGCTCCAGACGCCCGAGCCGATCGCCGTCGCGCCGAGCGCCAGCCAGCCCGGCCGGAACGAGCCCTCCCCGCGTACGGACCTCGTGGTGCAGCGCAGTCCCAGCGCTCCTCCGAGGCATGCCATCAGATAGGCCGCCACCGGGGTGACGAGGCCGTAGCCGAAACCGTCCACCGTGCCCTGCATCCCGTGCACCCTTCGTCCCGTGCGATCCCCGGCGCCCTACGATCCCCGCGATCTTGGATGGAACGTCTGGTTCTGGGCGAGCGTACGGCTCTCGCAACCGCACACGGAAGTGCGGGCAGACGTCTTCACAGAGATTTGTCGACCCGGTCACCGCGTCCGCCCACTCGGAACCACACCCAAGACCGCCCAGGGGCGAACCCGTTCACCTTGTGGCCATACTTCGCCTGTGCCTCGTTGGCCGGGAACTGCCACTCTCGGCCCGTCCGTGATCCGACGACGTGAGGAAGAACCCGTGTACGCACGCCCCGTCGCTGTACTGGCCGCCACGACTGTGGGACTCACCGCGCTGGTGCTGCCCGGCTCCGCGGCAGGAACCGAGCAGTCCGCCGCCGGCCGTGACGACGCGCCTCAGGTGATCGCTCACCGCGGCGCGTCCGCCTACGCACCGGAGAACACCCTCGCAGCGGTCGACCTCGCCGACGAGATGGGCTTCGCCTGGGTGGAGAACGACGTCCAGCGCACCAAGGACGGTGAGCTCGTCGTCATGCACGACGACTCGCTCGCGAGGACCACCGACGTGGAGCAGCGCTTCCCCGACCGCGCGCCGTGGAAGGTGAAGGACTTCACCGCCGCGGAGATCGCCACCCTGGACGCGGGCAGCTGGCGCGGCGCCGAGTGGGCGGGCGCCCGGGTGCCGACGCTGAAGCAGTACCTCGAGCGCGTGGACGAGAACAACCAGAAGCTGCTCCTGGAGATCAAGAAGCCGGAGCTCTACCCGGGCATCGAGAAGGACACCCTGCGCGTGTTGGGCCAGGAGGGCTGGCTCGACCGGAGTCATGTGCGCAGCAGGCTCGTCATCCAGAGCTTCGGCGCGGACAGCGTCAGGGCGGTGCACCAGCAGCGCCCCGACATCACGACCGGCTTCCTCGGCACCCCCGCGGTCGCCGACCTGCCCTCGTACGCGGCCTTCGCCGACCAGATCAACCCCACGCACACGTCCCTCAGCGCCGAGTACGTCGCCGCGGTGCACGCCCTCAAGGGCGCGCACGGCAAGCGGCTGCGGGTCAGCACCTGGACCGTGAACGACGCGGCGGCCGCCACGCGCGTGGCCGGCTTCGGTGTGGACGGGATCATCACCAACAACCCCGACATCGTGCGGGACGCCGTCGGCTGACCGACGCCGACCGACCGACCGTCGCCGTACGGCCGGCCGTGCGGGGCCCGGCTGTCAGTGGCCCGCCGTACGGTGGTCGGCATGAAGACCTTCGAGTGGGCCGTGACCGGCACGGACATCGGCCCGCTGCTCCTCGCCGCGACCGACGAGGGCCTGGTGAGCGTGGCCTTCCACGCCGGGCCGGCCGTTCGGGACCGGATGCTCGCGCGGCTCGCGGACCGGCTGGGGGCCGAGCCCGTCGAGGACCCGGCGGGCCGGCTCGCCGAGCCGATACGCCAGCTCCATGCCTACTTCGCGGGCACGCTGCGCACGTTCGACCTGCCGCTGGACTGGTCGCTCTCGGCCGGCTTCAACCGGCAGGTGTTGCGGGAGCTGCTGGCCGGCGTGGGTTACGGGACGGTCGTGGGATACGGGGAGCTCGCGGCCCGCGTCGGCCAGCCGGGCGCGGCACAGGCGGTGGGAGCGGCGATGGGCTCCAATCCGCTGCCGGTCGTCGTGCCGTGCCACCGGGTGGTCGAGACGGACGGCGGGCTCGGGGGCTTCGGCGGAGGGCTGGAGACAAAGCGGCAGCTGCTGGCGCTCGAGGGTGTGCTGCCGCAGCCTCTGTTCTGAGGGTGCGCAGGCCTGTCCGAGGGTGCGGAGCACTGTGACAAGGCTGCTTCCCGGATCTGCCCGGCAGGTCCGCCCCGCGTTCCGTTCTGAGACACTGCGTCGGTGACCATGCCGTCCGACGCTCCTGACATACCCGAAGTATCCAAGACCGCCGTGGCGGTGGACGAACTGCCGGCGATACGCAGGCGTATCAACGCCGTGCTGATCGCCAGCCAGATCCTCGGCGGGCTCGGGGTCGCCACCGGCATCGCACTGGCCACGGTGCTCGCCCACGAGGTCAGCGGCACGGAGGCCCTGGCCGGTCTCGCCCCGACCGCCACCGTCGCCGGCACCGCGCTCCTTTCCGTGCCGCTGGCCGCCCTGATGACCGCGCGCGGCCGCCGGCCCGGCCTGGTGCTGGCCTACCTCATCGGCGCGCTCGGCGCGGGAGTGGTCGTGGTCGCCGCCGTCCTCGACCACTTCCCGCTCCTGTTGGTCGGGATGGCGGGTTTCGGAGCCGCGTCGTCCGCCAATCTCCAGGCCCGCTTCGCGGCCGCCGACCTCGCGGAGCCCGAGCGGCGGGGCCGGGCCATCTCCACCGTGGTGTGGGCGACGACCATCGGCGCGGTACTCGGGCCCAACATCGCCTCCCCGGCCGGCCGGAGCGTGGCGGGCCTCGGCATCCCGCCGGCCGCGGGGCCGTTCCTCTGGGCGGCCGGGGTGTTCCTCGTCTCCGCCGTCCTCGTACTCGTCCTGCTGCGGCCCGACCCGCTGCTCACGGCGCGGGCGATGTCCCCGGCCGACCGCTCCCCCGAAGGCCGGTCGTTGAAGGCCGGGCTGCTCGCCGTGCGCGAGTCCCCCATGGCGCGGCTGGCGCTGGTGACCGTGGCCGTGTCGCACACCGCCATGGTGTCGATCATGTCGATGACGCCGGTCGCGCTCGGCCACCACGGGGCCGGCATCGAGCTGATCGGCCTGGTCATCAGCGGTCACATCGCGGGCATGTACGCCTTTTCTCCGGTGATGGGACGGCTCGCCGACCGCGTCGGACGGCTCGCGGTCATCGGGCTGGCGGCGGGCCTGCTCTGCGCGGCCGCGGTACTGGCCGGAACCGCCGGCGGCAACCATGGACAGACCGCGGCGGGGCTGTTCCTGCTCGGCCTCGGCTGGTCGGCGGGACTCGTCTCCGGTTCCACGCTGCTCACCGAGTCCGTCCCGCAGCCCACGCGGGCGGCGGTCCAGGGCCTGTCCGACCTGGCGATGAACACGGCGGCGGGCGTGGGCGGCGCGGCGGCGGGCCTGGTGGTGGCGCAGGCGGGGTACGGATGGCTGAACGCGGTGGGCGTGGTGCTGTTGCTGCCGATGGCGGGGCTGGCGGTGCGCAGGGCGGTGGCCCCGGCGTAGGGGGCGTGGCGGCTGGGCGAGGCGCTTTCCCTGCCTCCCCCTGTCCTTGGCGGGCCGTGGGAGACGGCCCCGGAGGGGCTTGAGTTGCCTCCCCCACGCCGATCACCGCACCGGCGTCGGTGACGACGCCCGTGCCACATGCAGACGGGGTCGGCCCGTGCCGTCCGCGGGGACCGTCCAGACGTCGGTGCCCCGCCCGTCCTCCCGGGGCAGCGCATACGCGATCGTGTCGTCGTCGAGCCACGCCGCCTGGTCGTCCACGCCGCGCGTCTCCGCCAAGGGATGCTCGCGCATGGTCTTGAGGTCGAGGACGTGGAGTCGCCACGGCCGGCCTCGGTCGCCACCGCCGGTCTTCTTCTTGAAGGCGATCAGCCGGTTGTCCGGTGACAGTGAGGGGCATTCGACGTTCTCGCGCAGCGCCCGCGCGGACCAGGTACGCATGTCGCCCTCCACGAGACGGGTGCGTCCCTTGGACGAGACGGTCGCGTAGAAGCGGTTGTCGTCGCGGGCGAAGGTGACGCCCCAGTAGTTGACGTCCGGCGCGTGGTAGCGGCGGCCGTCGACGGTGAGAGGGATCTGTTCCATGTTCTTGACCAGGTAACCGGTGCGCAGATCGAGGATGGAGGTGCGCGTGGAGAAGGAGGAGCCGGCGTACGAGTCCCCCACGGCGAACATCGTCCACGACAGCATGCGTCCGGACGCCGACACCCGGGCCCGGTCGGGGATTCCGGGCAGCGCGATGCGACGGGTCTCGCGCAGCCGGCGGTCGAGGACGACCGCGTAGGCGCGGGGCGGCACGCCGGGACGGCGCTGGAGACACAGCGCGGTGCCGCCCGCCGCGTGGAAGCGGTCGCAGGAGGGGCCGCCGGTCGTGCGGGGCGCGTCCGGTGCCTGCTCCGCCGCGGGCCGGTGCGCTATGCGGCCGTTCCCTTCCTGGGTGCTGCGGAAGTACAGCCGGGGGCCGGCCAGTTCGAACGATTCCTCCGCCGCGGCCGGACGCTCGCCGCGGCCCGACGCGTTCACCGTGTATCCGACGGCGACGCCCGCCAGCACCACCGTGGCGAGCACGAGCGCGCCGATCCGTCTGCGGGTGCCGGGCGTGGACGGGGACCGACGCGTGGACCGGGGCGGGGGCGGCTTCATGACGACTGCCTTTCCTGTTCCCTACGGGGCAGAACGGCCCGGGCGAGCACCAGGGCGGTGAGCATCGCGGCCGCGGCGACGGCGAGCGCGGGCCTCGGGCCCCACAACGTCCACGCGGCGCCGAATCCGGCGGCGGCGATCAGCCGGGCCACCGCCTGGCCCGTCTGGAGCAGCGCCAGGCCGCTCGCCCGCCGGGCTGCGGGCAGCAGGGGTCCGGCGAGCGCCATCAGCACGCCGTCGGTGGTCGCGTAGAAGGCGCCGACAAGAACCAGTACGAGGGCGAGGAGGACCGTGCCGTTGATCGGCGTGAGCAGCAGCAGGTAGGCGGCGAGCAGGGACCCGTGCCCGCACAGGAACGGGACCCGGCGGCCCACGCGGTCGGCGAGACGGCCGGCCGGGACGGCGAGCAGCAGGTAGACGGCCGCGGCGCCGAGCGGCAGCAGTGGGAACCAGACCACCCCCACGTCCAGCCGGCGCTGCAGCAGCAGGTAGACGAACGCGTCGCCGATGGTCGCCGCGCCGAGCAGCGCGGCGGCGGCGAGTATGCGGCAGAAGGCGGGACTTCGGAGCGGCTCGAACACCGAACGGCGGGCGCGGGGAAGGCTCGGGGCCAGGGTGGGCGCGGGGCTGGAGGCGGGCAGGGTGACGTGCCCCGGTACCAGCACGGCCAGCAGCACCACGCCCAGCAGCCCTGTGCAGAAGCTGACGACGAACACCGCGTCGTAGGCGTCCGCGGTCGCCCACAGCAGCCCGAACGCGGCGAGCGGGCCGAGCAGCGCTCCGGTCGTGTCCATGGCGCGGTGGACGCCGAAGGCCCGGCCCAGTGTCTCCGGCGGACTGCTGAGTGTGATCATCGCGTCGCGGGGGGCCGTTCTGATGCCCTTGCCGATCCGGTCGGCGGCCAGCGCGGCGGCGATGCCTCCGGTCGCGCCGCCCGCGAGCAGCAGCCCGAGCCGGGATAGGGCGGAGAGCGCGTAGCCGGCCCCGGCGACGCGCTTGTGCCGGCCGCCCCGGTCGGCGGCGTGGCCGCCGGCGAGCCGTACCAGGGCGGTCACGCCGTTGAACAGGCCGTCGAGGAAGCCGAACTGGAGGGGCGTCAGGCCCAGTCCGAGGACGAAGTAGAGCGGCAGCACGGCGGTGACCATCTCGGAGGAGATGTCGGTGACGAGGCTGACCGCTCCGAGCGCGATCACGGTGCCGGGGACCCGCCGCGCCGCCCCGGGTGCTGATCCCGGAGCGGGCGGCGTGTCAGGCCGGCCGGTGGTGGCCAGATACATCGTCAGTGGCAGGTGTAGGTGGGGCTGGTGTCCTTGACGGAACCGTCGGTGCCCACATAGCTCCAGCGGTACGTCGTGTCGGTGAAGTCCAGCTTCAGCACGCCGTACGGGCCGCTGATGCGCTTCTGGCTGTTGGGCTGGATCTCCTCGATCGCGTAGGGCTCGGCACCTCCCATGCCGCCGACGATCTGGACGATGCCGTCGGCGGTGGCCCGGCCGGCCGGGTCCTGCGGCGCGAAGCGCTCGTAGTGGTGGTCGTGGCCGCCGAGGACGAGATCCGCCTTGGCCCGGTACAGGATGTCCCAGACAGGCTTGCCGACGGGGTCGTTGCCGTGTCCGCCGGAGCTGAAGAGCGGATGGTGCCAGTAGGCGGCGATGCACTTCTTGCTGTTGCGGGCGAGGTCGTCCTTGAGCCAGCTGATCTGGGACGAGTCGTCGAAGGTGTTGGAGTCGAGGGCGATGAAGTGCCAATTGCCCTCGTCGTAGCTGTAGTAGGGCTTGCCCTGCGGGTAGGCGATGGCGCCGAAGTACTGCTTGTAGCCCACGAATTCGCCCGCCGGGTCGTACGACTCGTGGTTGCCGGGCACCGGCCGGGTCTTCGACTTGAAGGCGCCCCAGGTCTTGTCGTAGTAGTTGCGGAAGTCGGACAGACGGGCGTCGTCGTACTGGTTGTCGCCCATCGTCAGATAGAACTTCGGGTTGATCTGCTGGGCCCTGGCGGCGGTCTTCGGGTGGGCGCAGGAGCTCGAGGACGCGGTGCACTGGGCGGCGATGTCGCCCGCCGCGACGACGGTGAACGCGCCGGTCGGCGGTTCGCCGCCGCCGACCGTGCCGTAGACGTCGATCTCCCAGAGCGAGTAGCCGTACTGGGTGCCGCGTGCGGTGCCGTGGACGCGCAGGTAGCGGCCCTTGCCGGCGAGGCCGGTGAACTCGTCCGTACCGCCGTCACCCGCGGTCTCGGTGGCGATGGGCGTCCAGGCGGCGCCGTCGGCGGACATCTCGATGCGGTACTGCCGGGCGTGGGCGACCTCCCAGTTGAGCGTGACCCGGGAGACGGTGGCGGCGCCACCGAGGTCGACGCTGATCCACTGGGGGTCCTGGCCCTCGGCGGAGGCCCAGCGGGTGCCTGTGTTCCCGTCGAAGGCGTTGGACGCGGCGAAGCCGGAGCCTTCGAGGGACGAGGCGGTGGCGGTCCTGCCGCGCGAGATGAGGGGGTCCGCGGCGACGGTGCCGGTACCGGCGGCATCGGCCTGGCCGGGACGGGCGATGAGAACGGCGGCGATCAGCAGCAGTACGGCGGAGAGGGCGAGTACCGCGGTCCGGCGTGGTGGGGTGGAGGCGGTCAGGCGCATACCTGGCTCCCTGGACGGGGACGGCGAGAGCTGGACTCCTTGCGACGCGCCGCGCCCGGGCAGGGCTCGGCGTACAGCGGCCGGGTCAGAGCTCTCGCTGAGCGCGTCACGCCCATGAGGTCGGGCGCCGCGCCAAGCCGCTGCCGGGATGGTGGCAAGCGGCCATGCCCCTGTCAATGGTTGTCAGTAAACTTTCCTTCCAATCATCGCGTTCCCCGTCCACCCGAGGTTTGCGCCCCGCTCCCTCGCGCCAGGGATGGGACATGCCGAAGACCGCAGCCATGGTGTCCGAAGAGGTAAGGGAAGCCCTCGATACCGGAGTGCCCGTCGTGGCCCTGGAGTCGACGATCATCGCGCACGGACTGCCGCGTCCCCGCAATCTGGCCGTCGCGACGGAGCTGGAGGCCCTCGTCCGTGCGGGCGGCGCGGTCCCCGCGACCATCGCCGTGCTCGACGGCAGGCCCCATGTCGGGCTCACCAAGGCCGAGTTGGAACGGGTCGCGGGCGATCCCGGAATGCGCAAGCTCGGCCACCGCGATCTCGCTCCCGCCGTCGCCACGGGCGCGAGCGGCGCGACGACCGTCTCCGCCACGGCGTTCCTCGCCGGCCTGGCCGGCGTCAGGGTCTTCGCGACCGGTGGCCTGGGCGGCGTGCACCGGGGCTGGACCGAGACCCAGGACGAGTCGGCGGACCTGCGGCTGCTCGCCCAGGTGGGCATCACAGTGGTCTGCGCGGGCGTGAAGTCGATCCTGGACGTCCCGGCCACCTTGCAACGGCTGGAGACCCTGGGGGTGACCGTGATCGGCTACGGGACCGGTCACTTCCCCGGCTTCTATCTGGCCTCCTCCGGAGAACCGGTCGACTGGAGCGTCGACTCCCCTGAGGAGGTCGCCGCCGTGATGCGCGCCAAGGACGCCCTCGCCGAGCCGTACTCCTCGCTGATCGTCGCCAACCCCGTCCCGGTGGAGGAGCAGTTGGACCCGGCCCTGCACGACCGGGTGCTGGCGCGGGCGCTCGACGAGGCGCGCGAAGAGGGCGTCACCGGTCAGGCCGTCACACCGTTCCTCCTCGAGCGGCTGATGCGGTACACCGACGGCGCGTCCCTCGAGGCCAACCTGGCGGCCGTGCGCGGCAATGTCCGGCTCGCGGCACGGATCGCAGCGGCATACGCATGACCGGACTTCTCGTCGTGGGGGATGTCGTCACCGACGTCGTGGCCCGGCACAGCGACCCGCTCGCGCACGGCACGGACACCCCCGCCACCATCCGCATCCTGCCCGGCGGCGCCGGCTCGAACGTGGCGTGCTGGGCGGCGTACCGGGGCTGCCGCGATGTACGGCTGCTCGCCCGTGCGGGCGTCGCCGACCTGGAATGGCACGCGGCACGGCTGCGGACGGCCGGCGTGCGGCCGCTGCTCGTGCCCGACGACGAGGTGCCGACCGCGACGGTCGTCGCGCTCGTCGACCGCACCGCGGAGCGGACGTTCCTCACGGACAGCGGCGCCGTACCGCGGCTGTGCCCGGCCGACTGGTCCCCCGAGCTGCTCGAAGGGGTCGGCCATCTGCATCTCTCCGGCTATCTGCTGTTCTCCGGCACCAGCCGTGCGACCGCGCTCGCGGCGATGAACGCGGCACGGAAGGCAGGTGTCACGGTGAGCGTCGATCCGGCATCCGCCGGCTTCATCCGCGAACGCGGCGTCGAGCGGCTGCTGTCGGACCTCGAAGGCGTGGACGTCCTGCTGCCGAACACGGACGAGGCACGGCTGCTGACCGGTCTGCCCGACCCCGCCGACGCCGCCGTGAAACTCAGCCGGTCGGTCCCGCTGACCGTGGTGACGCTCGGCGCCGGGGGCGCGCTGGTCGCCGAGGCCGGCACGGTCACCGCCCGCCTCCCGTCCCTTGCCGCCCAGGTCCTGGACAGCACTGGCGCGGGTGACGCCTTCACGGGTGCGTTTCTCGCCGCGCGACTGGCGGGCGCGGATGCCCGTACGGCCGCGGAGGAGGGCTGCCGGGCCGGTGCGGAGGCCGTGGCGCTGATCGGCGGCCGCCCCTGAACCGGTCAGGCGGCGGCCGACCAGGCCGGATGCCGTGGATCGTCCGCCCGTACGAGGATGTCCGCCGTGTCACCGGGTCCGACCTCTTCCTCGTACCGGGCGTACGCCGGGAGCGTCCAGCGTTCGCCTTCGTCCGTCCGGCGTTCCAGAGCGGGCGGAGACAGCCTCAGATGCACGGTCAGGTCGAACGGGAACCAGTGGCCGAGGAGGAACGGCCCGTGCAGCAACAGCACCCCGCCGGGCGTCAGTTCGACGTGCGGACTGCGGGTGGCCCGGTCCGTCAGCGGGTCCCACAGATCGGGCAGGACCCGTCCGTTGCCGCCGGCTTCCAGCGGCCCGAAGACCTCGCGCCACAGCGCGCCCGTGTCGAACCAGCCGCTGTAGTAACTGTCGGGGTCCTCGCGCCCGTACTCGTAACGGAGCGACGCGGGCCGCAGGAACCCGCCCGTGCCGACCACGACGACGCCCCGCCCCCGCACCCGCAGCGCTTCGCCGACGAGCCCCGCGAGCTCGCCGGGCCGTGACGCCGGGGCGCCGTCCACACCGACGCGCAACCAGGGGCTGCCGTCGGAGGCGGTCGTTCTCAGGACACGCTCGGCCAAATTCTCGGCCAGCCGCTCCCAGGTGATCGGTTCGAGTCGCACACACCCATCCTCACCGACCGGCCCGGCACGGCGGCCGGCTATCCGGCCGCGCAGTCCGGCGCGTCCTCGTCCACCGACAGCGGGCTGCCGGCGGGCAGGAAGTACGTCACGTACAGCACGACCGGCTCCGTGCCGAGGTTGCGTCCGAGGTGGCGGTGGCGGGCGCCCGCCGGTTCCAGGATCGCGCCGCCGGGACCGGTGACCTCGAGGGAGCAGTCGTCCAGGGTGCGGGTCAGCGTGCCCGACCGGACGACGGCGAGGACCTGGCCGGGGTGATGGTGCCACCCCGTCGTGCCGCCGGGGGCGATGGTGAGGGTGCGGACGACCACGTCCGTGCGCCCCTTGGCCGTGATCCTCAGCGAGTCGTCGGACGTGCCCTGGGCCAGGACCGTTCCCGTGACCCCGCTGCCGGGGGTCGCGTTCGCGGCGGACGGAACGACCGCCAGCGCCGCCAGGCAGCCCGTCAGCACCAGCGCCGTACGTATGTCGAACCGCTTGCCCATCACCGTGAAGCCACGCATGGCTGGTCCCCTCCGAGTCCTCGCTCCGGCAAACGCCTCAAGCTATCAGCCGTTACCGGGAGTAGTGCGGCACTGGGGACTTGACGCATCTCTCCACCGCGGTGATCTGATTCGCTCGTGCCCGGAGCCGGAGAAGAGACCGGCGCTGAGCCGCACCCTCGAACGACATGTCAAGTCCGGGAGCACCACATGTGGACAGCGCTCATCGCGGTCATCGGCACCCTGCTCGGGTCGGTGGCGACCCACTTCTTCCAGCGCCAGACCGCGGAACGCACCGCGGTCCTCGCACGGGCGGAGCAACTGCGCCAGGAGCGGATCTCCGCGTACAGCGCCTTCGCGGGCGCGCTCGTCGACTACCGCCGTGGCCAGAACGACCGCTGGCACCGGGCGCTGGAGTCGCCGGGCAGCACCGTCGCCGAAGAGGCCCGCATCGATTCGTACCGGCTGCGTTCGAGCGCCCATCAGGCCTTGATCCGGGTCCAGTTGGTGTGTGAAGACCCG
The DNA here is from genome assembly GCF_044745705.1 of Streptomyces sp. NPDC086835. NCBI lineage: Bacteria > Bacillati > Actinomycetota > Actinomycetes > Kitasatosporales > Streptomycetaceae > Streptomyces > Streptomyces sp. NPDC086835. The sequence continues at coordinate 1,226,838 of NZ_JBIVAU010000001.1, read as the reverse complement.
CAGGCCCTGGCGCTGGCGGCGTCAGCGTTCGAGCTCACCAACTGTCTGCACGAGGCGCCCGACGAAGCGGACCGCTCGCTCCGGTCCGAGCAGGCGCGGGAGACGCTGTCGGAGTTCATCGGCGCCGCGGCGCCGAGCGTGCGCTAGGTGTTCTGTCCGGGGAGGTTGTGGACGGGTGAGCCAGGTCTCGGGTGAGGGATCTTGAACAGATGAGGGCCTTCCGGGTTCGGTGTGGATTGCGACGTCTACACCAACCAGAAAGGCCCTCGTGCCCCACCGTAATGCACCGCTGACCGAGACCGGCCGTCTGCGCCTGGCCCGTTGCGTGGTCGAGGACGGCTGGCCTCTTCGCCGGGCTGCCGAACGCTTCCAGGTTTCGCCGACCACGGCTCAGCGGTGGGCCGACCGCTACCGCCGGCTCGGCGAGGCCGGTATGGCCGACCGTTCCAGCCGCCCGCTCACCAGCCCGCGCCGCACCCCGTCCCGCACCGAGCGTCGCATCATCAAGGTCAGGCTCACGCGCCGGTGGGGCCCGGCCCGCATTGCGCATCTGCTCGGACTGGTGCCCTCGACCGTCCACCGCGTCCTTGCCCGCTTCGGCCTGGCCCGACTCGCCCACCTGGACCGCGCGACCGGCCGGGTCATACGCCGCTACGAACGCGACCGGCCCGGCGAGCTGGTGCACGTGGACATCAAGAAGCTCGGCAACATCCCCGTCGGCGGTGGCCACAAGACCCTTGGCCGACACGCCGGCCGCAAGACCCGTTCCGGCGCCGGCTACAGCTACATCCACACTGCCGTCGACGACCACTCCCGCCTCGCCTACAGCGAGATCCTCAGCGACGAGCGCAAGGAGACCGCGACCGCCTTCTGGACCCGCGCCCAGAGCTTCTTCGCGAGTGTCGGAATCACCGTCGAACGCGTGCTGACCGACAACGGTTCCTGCTACAAGTCCCGCCTCTGGCGCGACGCCCTCGCCGCAGCCGGGATCACGCACAAGCGAACCCGTCCCTACCGGCCGCAGACCAACGGCAAGGTCGAACGCCTCCACCGCACCCTGCTCGACGAGTGGGCCTACGCCCGCCCCTACCGCTCAGAGCAGGAACGACGCGAAGCATTCCCCCAGTGGCTGCACACCTACAATCACCACCGCGGACACACCGGACTCGCAGGCAACCCACCCGCCAGCCGCGTCCCCAACCTCACAGGGCAATACAGCTAGGGCCCTCGTCCGGATCCGGCCCGATCCGGACGGAAGCCGTCAGGAGGGCAGCGCCAGAGTACGGACGGGACTGCCCGCGAGATAGGCGGTGATGTCCTCGACCGCCTCCCCGAAGTACCCCTCGTAGTTGCGGCGGGTGACGTAGCCGAGGTGGGGCAGGCCGAGGAAGTTCGGGGCCGTGCGCAGCGGATGGCCGGCGGGCAGCGGCTCCTCCTCGAAGACGTCGGCGCCCGCCCCGGCGATCCAGCCCTCGCGCAGGGCCATCGCGAGCGCCTCCTGATCGACGATCGCGGCCCGTGAGGTGTTGACGAGGTAGGCGGTCCGCCGCATCCGCTTCAGTTCCCCGGCCCCGATCAGTCCCCGTGTGCGCTCACCGAGTTGCAGGTGCACGGAGACGAAGTCGCCGACCTCGAGCAGTTCCCCGAGCGACCCGGCACGCCGGACGCCGTGTTCGGCGGCTCGCTCCTCGGTGAGGTTCCGGCTCCAGGCCAGAACGTCCATGCCGAACGCCCGGCCGACCGCGGCGACCTTCGCACCGATCTTCCCGAGGCCGGCAAGCGCGAGCGTACGACCGTGCAGGTCCGCTCCGACCGTGGACTGCCACGGGCCTCCGTCGCGCAGGGCGCCGTTCTCCGTGACCACATGGCGCGCCAGTCCGAGGATGAGCGCCCATGTCAGTTCGGCGGGCGGCTCCGAATTGCTGGCGGTGCCGCACACGGTCACACCGTTACGGGCCGCGGCTTCGAGGTCGATCGACGCGTTGCGCATGCCCGAGGTGATCAGCAGCCGCAGACGTGGCAGCCGGTCGAGAAGGGACGCGGGGAAAGGCGTCCGCTCGCGCATCACGACCAGGATCTCGCAGTCGCCGACCGCCGCGGCCACCTCTTCCTCCGAGCCGAAGTGCTCCCGGAGCGAACGCACTTCGACGCTGCCCTCGAGTGATGACCAGTCGGCCATGGACAGCGCGACATCCTGATAGTCGTCGAGTACGGCACAGTTGAGCGTCATGGGATCGGAGCGTATCCGCTGGGTACCAAGGGGACATGGACCTGGTGGTGATCCAGCCGCTCAAGGGCAGGCACTGCGCCGAGTGCCGCAGGGGCCCGCTGCCGATGCATCTTCTCGAGTCCGGCGTGCCGGTCTGTCTCGACTGCGCCGATCTCGGCCACCTCGTGTATCTGCCCCGTGGCGACGCCGCGCTCACCCGGCGGGCGAGGGAGGCGAGTGCCCTGTGGGCGGTGGTGGTCCGGCGCAACCGCCGCCGGGGCCGCTACGAGCGCCAAGGCCTGCTCGTCGAGGAGCGCGCACTCGCCCGCGCCGAGTCGGCGTGCCTCGCCGACGCCGAGGTCCGGCGGCGCCGCCGTGAGCGGGAAGCGGCCCGCCGGGCCGCCGCGGACGTCCGCTTCGCCGCCGAACTGGCCGCGCGGATACGGCAGCTGTTCCCCGGCTGCCCCGAGGAGCGCGCCGCCGGGATCGCGGCCCACACCTCCGCCCGGGGCAGCGGGCGTGTGGGCCGCACGGCGGCCGGCCGCTCCCTGGAGGAGGGAGCCGTCACGGCCGCGGTACGCGCGTCCGTGCGGCACCTCGACACGGCTTACGACGCCCTGCTGATGACGGGTGTGCCCCGCAAAGAGGCACGCGCCCGGTTGGCCGGGGAGATCGATGCCGTGCTGGCGTCCTGGAAACGGCACCCGGACGAGGCCGGGACGGCCCAGGACGGCGGGGAGCCTCTTGGCACCGTGTCCCAGGAGCCGGACCCAGGGACGCTGGGCCGGGCCGCTCCGGGCAGGCCCTAGGAACCCATGGGAGCGGCAAACCGGCGGTACAGCTGAAAGAGGTATTCACCCCGTCGGGTGTGCGAGCTTTCGAAGGGCTCCACACCTTCCGGCTGTCCTAACCGTCGTACTCCTGGATGCGCCTGCCCTGTCGACGTCGAGTCAACGCGGGCAGTTCACGGGCCAGTTCGGCGGTGATGGCGGGCACGTCGAGGGTGAGCAGACGGCGGTCGCGCATCAGCACCCTGCCGTCCACGATCGTCGTGCGCACGTCCGAGGAGCGCGCGCTGTGCACCAGGGTCGCGGCGTGGTCGTGCAGGGGCTGGGTGTGCGGTCCGCTGAGGTCCACCAGGATCAGGTCCGCCCGTCTGCCCGGTGCCAGCGCCCCGATACGGTCGTCGAGTCCCAGCGCCCGGGCGCTCTGTGCGGTGGCATGGTCGAGGGCCTGCCGTGCGGTCAGCCAGGCCGGGTCACGCTCCGTCGACTTCTGTACGAGCGCGGTGAGCGTCATGGACTCCCACACGTCGAGGGTGTTGTTGGAGGCGGCGCCGTCGGTCGCCAGCCCCACGGGCAGGCCGATCGAGGCGAGCGACCGGATCGGGGTCGTGTCCCAGCCGAATTTGAGGTAGCCGCGCGGCGCGGTGGCGACCGCGATCCGGCCCGTGGCGCGCCGCAGCACCGACAGGTCCCCGTCCGTGATCCCGGTGCCGTGCGCGATGAGCAGATCGGTCTCCAGCAGCCCGGTCCGCTCGAGCACCTCGACGGGTGTGAGCCCGTGCCGTTCGACACTGTGGTCGGTCTGCGCCCTGTTCTCGGCCGCGTGCAGATGGACCATGAGCCCGTGCTCGTGGGCGAGCCGTGCGGTGGCGGCGAGGTCCTCGTCATCCACGGTGTACGGGGCGTGCGGCGCGAGGGACGTGGTGATCCGGCCGTCCGCCGCACCGGCCACGCGAAGGGCGAAGTCGAGGGAACGCTCGCGTCCTTCCGCGCCCTGGCTGGAGAAGTAGCCCCAGCCCAGGTTCGCCCGCATGCCGCTACGGGTGACCGCCGCGGCGACCCGGTCCATGGCGAAGTAGTGGTCCGCGAAGGTGGTGACGCCGCCCCTGATCATCTCCGCGCAGGCCAGCAGGGCGCCCAGTTCGACGACCGTCTCCGTGAGGTTGGACTCGATGGGCCAGATCCAGTCGTTGAACCACTCCTCCACCGGCAGATCCTCCGCGATGCCGCGCAGCGCGACCATCGGCGTGTGGGTATGGCAGTTGATCAGGCCCGGCATGGCCAACTGGCCCCGACCGTCGATATGTTCGGCGGCGGGGAGGTCCGCGACGGCCGCGGCCGTGGTCACGGCGTCGATGACGCCGTCGCGGACCACGACCGCCGCGTCGTCGACGAAGTCGATCCGGCCGCCGCCCTCGTCGTGCACCAGCACGGTGCATCCGGCGATCACGAGGTCCGCTGCCGGTGGACGATCCGCACGCTCCGCTGAAGTCATCCCGGTGCTCCTTTGTCGATGTCCAGGGGCGGTCCGTCCCCGTCCTACCCGGGTTCTCCGCCCGGCTCCCCCGGCACCACCGGCCGGCCTAGCCTCTGTGTCTGCCTGCTCCGGCCTGTGTCTGCCTGCTCCGGCCGTTCGCGCCGCGGTCCTCGTGCGGGTGGAATCCGGTCGAAGCCCGTGTCCTGCGGGCGAACGGACCTGCCGGTGGCCACAGTGATCTGCACCGGCGAGTGCCGGGCCACGTTTCCACGAAAGGGTTCCGAACCGTGCCGACCTTCGTGGAGAGCCAGAGCCAGAGCCGGGGCCAGAGGGAGAACCAGAAGCAGAACCGGACGCGGCGCACGCTGCTCGCCGTCGCCGGCGCGGCAGTCGCCGTGCTGACCGTCGGCGCACCGGCCGCGCAGGCGACGCTGGACGAGGGAGCGGCCGCGAAGCCCCGCGCGACGGCAGCGGTGGCGGCGCGTGGTGAGGCGTACCTCGAGACCCGGCTGTTCTTCGGCACAAAACGGCCGGACGGCGGGCCTGACGTGACGGACGCGCAGTTCATGACGTTCGTCGACCGCAGACTCACGCCCCAGTTCCCCGAAGGGCTGACGATCCAGGAGGGCCGCGGCCAGTGGCGGGACTCCAACGGCGTGGTCGAGCGGGAGCGGTCGTACGAACTCATCCTGCTGTATCCGGCGGCCTAGGCCCGTACCCGCGACCCGCAGATCGAAAGGATCCGTGACGCGTACGTCGCCGCGTACGGCCAGGACTCGGTCGCCAGGCTCGACGAACCGACGCTGGCGGACTTCTGACGCGGCCCTCTGACGGCCGGCCGCCACGCCGTCACGTGACGGCCGATACGCCGTCACCTGGCGGCCGTTTCGGCGTCACCTCGGCCGTTACGCCGTCACCTGCCGAGGAGCGCGGCGAGCGCTCCGACCGGGTCGGTGTCGGGGGTTCCGCGCGGCCACCAGTCCTCCCGGTCGGGGTCCGACTCGTACCCGTACCAGAGGCCGTCACGACCGAGCCTCAGTTGGAGCGAACGGGTTGAGAGCTGGTTGCGCCAAGGCCTGAAGCCGGGGAAGTCCGCGGCGGCCAGGGCAGGGCGGGCCCGGTCGAAGGGGCCGGCGGGCGGGTCCCACGGCTCCTCCAGGACGGAGAGGGCCGCCGGACCACCCTGACGCCACGCGGCGACGGCGCGTGCCAGGTCGGTGGGCGTGCGGTCGGCCGCGGCGGCGAGGTCACGGTAGAGGGCACGGGTGGAGGCTGTCAGTCCGGAGCCGGGGTGGGCGGCTGCCAGCCGGACGGCGTCCTGCCACCGGGTGAGCGATGCGACGGGGTCGCGGCCCGTGGTGAGGAGGATGTGGGCGCGGGCAGCCGCCTCACAGGCCAGCAGGTCCAGGGCGAGCGGGTCGGGGGCGCCGGGCGCGTGCGGGTAGGCCGGAGGGCGGCCCGCACGCCGCGGTGCCGGGAACGGCGGCGGCAGGGGCGGCCGTACGGTGCCGGGGGTGACGGCCTCGCTCGCGGGCACGGTGGCCTGCGGGGCCGCGGCTGCGGCAGCGGTGTGCTCGGCCGCTGAACGCGCCGCGTTGCGGCGGGAGAGCGCCGCGAGGATCTCCCGTTCGCCCCGGCCGCGCATCAGGAACAGCACGAACGGGTCCTCGTCCAGCAGTCTGGCGGTCTGGTAGCAGAGCGCGGCAGCGTGCTTGCAGGGGTAGCCGTCGTCCGGACAGGAGCAGTCGGGGATCAGGTCCCCGGGCGTCGGCAGCAGCTCGACGGCCGCCAGCGTCTGGGGGACGTCCTTGTCGAGGAGCGCCGCCATGTGGTCGGGCCGTGCCGCCGCCGCGGCCAGGAAGTCGTCCCAGTCGTCGTCGGTGAGCGTACGCAGGCGGATCTCCGTGCGGTACGGACGGGCACGGCTGCCCTGTACGTACGCCATGACCTTGCCGGGCGTCACCGTGATCGCGGCGACGTTGCCCCGGGCGGCGTAGGCACGGCCGCGCACCAGACGGGCGGGGTCGAGGGCGGTGTCTTCGAGCGCCTCCACCCAGGCGTTGCCCCACCATGTCGTGGCCGCCTCCTCGCCGGCGAGCGGCTCGATCGGGGGGAACGTCCGGCGATGGTCGTCGTGGTGGGGACCGGCCGGCGCTCCCGGCCGGGAGCGGGGGCCACCGTGCGCGCGGGGGGTCATGAGGGCCTCCGCAGGGAGACGAGGTCGGCCAGTTCACGGTCGGTGAGCTCGGTCAGGGCCGCCTCTCCGGATCCCAGCACCGCGTCCGCCAAGGCGCGCTTGGAGGCGAGCATCTCCGCGATGCGGTCCTCGACCGTGCCCTCGGTGACGAGCCGGTGGACCTGCACGGGCTGCGTCTGGCCGATGCGGTAGGCGCGGTCGGTCGCCTGCTCCTCGACGGCCGGGTTCCACCAGCGGTCGTAGTGGATCACATGGCCGGCCCTGGTGAGGTTCAGCCCGGTGCCCGCCGCCTTGAGCGACAGGATGAACACCGGCACCTCGCCCGACTGGAAGCGGTCGACCATGCGCTCGCGCTCGGCGACGGGCGTCCCACCGTGGAGCAGCTGGCTGGGGATCGCGCGGGAGGTCAGGTGCGCGGAGAGCAGGCGGGCCATGGAGACGTACTGCGTGAAGACGAGCACGGAGCCGTCCTCCGACAGGATCGTCTCGAGGAGTTCGTCGAGGAGCGCCAGCTTCCCCGAGCGGCCGGCCAGCCGAACGAAGACGCCCCCGCTCCCGGACCGGGCACCGCCCCGGGGGCCTCCCCCACTCAGCGATCCGGCCCCGGTGCCCCGGTCCACGCCGGACTCCTTGAGGAACTGGGCGGGGTGGTTGCAGATCTGCTTGAGGGCCGTGAGCAGCTTCATCACCAGGCCACGGCGCGCGATGCCCTCCGCGGCCTCGATCGCCGCCATCGTCTCCCGCACCACGGCTTCGTAGAGGGACGCCTGCTCACGGGTGAGCGGCACCGGATGGTCCGACTCCGTCTTCGGGGGCAGCTCGGGCACGATGCCCGGGTCGGACTTCTTACGGCGCAGCAGGAACGGGCGGACGAGCCGGGCGAGCCGCTCCACGGCTTCGTCGTCCTCACCGTTCTCCACGAGGCGGGCGTGGCGGGAGCGGAAGGCCTTGAGCGGGCCGAGGAGCCCCGGGGTCGTCCAGTCCAGCAGCGCCCACAGCTCGGAGAGGTTGTTCTCCACGGGGGTGCCGGTGAGGGCCACACGTGCGGAGGTGGGGATCGTACGCAGCGCCTTGGCGGTCGCGGAGAAGGGGTTCTTCACATGCTGGGCCTCGTCGGCCACGACCATCCCCCAGCTGTGCGAGGCCAGTTGCTCCGCGCTGCTGCGCATCGTGCCGTACGTGGTCAGGACGAAGCCGCCGTCCGGCATGTCGAGGGTGCGGCCGGCGCCGTGGAAACGCCGTACGGGCACGTCAGGGGCGAAGCGGGCGATCTCCCGCTGCCAGTTGCCGAGCAGCGAAGCCGGGCAGACGACGAGCGTCGGCGCGGTGCGTGCCCGGCGCAGATGCAGGGCGATCACGGTGACGGTCTTGCCGAGTCCCATGTCGTCGGCGAGGCAGCCGCCGAGGCCGAGCGAGGTCATGAGGTCCAGCCAGGCCAGGCCCCGGAGCTGATAGTCCCGCAAGGTCGCGCGCAGGCCCTCAGGTGCTTCGACGGCGGCTGTCGGGGCGGTGAGGCGGTCACGGAGGGCGGCCAGCGCGCCCGTGGGCACGGCCTCCACCGTCTCCCCGTCGACCTCCGCCGTACCGGTCAGCGCCACCGCCAGCGCGTCGACGGGCTCCAGCAGGCCGAGCTCCCTCTTGCGTGCCTTGCGCACGAGATCGGGATCGACGACGACCCACCGATCACGCAGCCGCACGATGGGGCGGTGCGCCTCGGCGAGCGCGTCCATCTCGCGCTCTGTCAGCGGATCCCCCTCGAGCGCCAGCTGCCAGTCGAAGGAGAGCAGTTGCTCGCTGTCGAAGAAGGGGGTGCCGTCGGTGGCGGAGCCGGGCACGGAGCGCACGACGGCGGCGGCCGTGAGCGTGCGCGCGAGCTCTTTCGGCCAGTGCACGGCCACGCCCGCCGCGTCGAGGCGCGCGGCGCCGGGTCCGAGCAGCTCGTACAGCTCGTCCTCCGTCATCGGCAGCACGTCCGGCACGTCCCCCTCGAGCAGCCGGGCGAGCGGCTGCCAGGCACGGGCCGCGCGGCGCAGCGCCAGCACGGTGTCGATCCGGGCACGCGGCCCGAAGTGCTCGTCGCCGGCTCCCGCCCAGAGCCTTGCCGCGTCCATGACGAGAGTGGGGTCGGCGAGGCTGTGCACCTGAACGAGAGCGGCTGCCGCGTTGCGCTCGGCGCCGCCGTCCGGGGCGGTGTCGAAGAACTCGTAGGCGGACAGGTCGAGACGCAGGGAGACCCGGACGCCCGCGTCCATCCCTGCCGCTGCCTCGGCGGCCCATTCGCGCGCCCCGGGCAGATGCTGCGGCGCGGCGGCCGCGAACGGCGCGCCCGCCGCGAACTCGGCGGCCGGCGTGCGCGGCAGGCTGTCGGCCACGGCATCGAAGAAGGCCCGCACCAGGGCCTCGGGCTCGGGCAGCCGCAGAGGCGGGGAGCCGTCGACGGGGACGGCGTGTGCCTCGTACGGCATGGCGGCGGCGATGGCCCTCAGCTGGGCGATGTCATCGGCGTCCAGCGGCCCGGCGCGCCAGGCGTCGTGGTCGGAGGGTGTCAGTCCCGGCAGCAGCCTGCCGCGGGCGACGAGATGCAGGGCATGCAGCACGGCCGCGCCCCAGCAGGCGGCGGCGGGGTGTGCGGCCGGGTCCCGCCGGGCGGCGATCAGCAGCGGGGCGGCGTCCGCGACAGTCATGACGACGGCGGGAACGGTGGCGCTGCGGACATCGGGGCCATCGGGGCCGTCCGTGCCGTCCGGACGCACGACCGTGATCTCGCCGTCCGCACCGGGGAGCACACGACCGTCCGGGTCCCAGAACGCGACGCGGCCCTCACGGGGCAGCGCGGCCGGCAGGAAGACGGCGGCAACGGCCTGGAGGGCTGCCGTGCCCGTGCCCGTCAACGCCTCCGTGCCTGAACCCATGACCGAGATCACCGCGTCCCTCCTCTCCCGTGAGTGCCGACTGCCGACTTCGCATGAACGACCTTACGGGCGGGGTCTGACACTCGAGGCGACACGGCTGTGACCTGGACTTCCTACCGTCGGCTGCCCCGGTCTCGGGGAGCCGGCGGGATCCGGCAGTGCCCGGAGCTACGGCCGCCTCCGGCACGTCGACCGTCGTCGGCCCGCCCGACCGGTCGGCGGCGAGGCAGCCGCAGACCCGTCAGCTCCGATCAGGCCAGGACGGCACAGCGCGGAGGAGCCGTTGCACGGCGGTGCCCGGCCGGTGCGGGTCAGGAGACCGCGCCCGGTCCCGGCACCATCGGCGGCACGTCGCCGACCCGCGAGGAGCCGGTCCGGGAAGCATCCTCCGCGGCGTCCTCGCCGCCTCCCGTCGCCATCGGCGGCATTTCGTCGGCCGGCAGCGAACCGGCCGCCGCAGAGTCCTCACCGCTTACCGCCGCCATGGGGAGACCCGCTTCGGTCCCGGCCCCCACCTCGGGCGAAGGCGCAGCGCCCGCATCGGCCACCTCGCCCTGCCGGCCCTGCCTGCCTGCCTCGACCGGTTCGCCCGGCTGCGGCGCGGCCCGTTCCAGGAACCGCAGCAGCTCCACGGGGAACGGCAGCACCAGCGTGGAGTTCTTCTCCGCCGCCACCGCCACCACCGTCTGCAGCAGTCGCAGTTGGAGCGCCGCGGGCTGCTTGGACATCTCGCCCGCCGCCTGCGCCAGCTTCTTGGACGCCTGGAGTTCGGCGTCCGCGTTGATGACGCGCGCCCTCCGCTCGCGATCCGCCTCCGCCTGGCGTGCCATCGAACGCTTCATGGTCTCCGGCAGCGACACGTCCTTGATCTCGACGCGGTCGATCTGGACGCCCCAGCCGACCGCCGGGCTGTCGATCATCAGCTCTAGGCCCTGGTTGAGCTTTTCCCGGTTGGAGAGCAGGTCGTCCAGATCGCTCTTGCCGATGATGGAACGCAGCGAGGTCTGCGCCATCTGAGAGACGGCGAAGCGGTAGTCCTCGACCTCGATGACCGCGTTGGCCGCGTCGATCACGCGGAAGTAGACGACCGCGTCGACGCGGACCGTGACGTTGTCCCGGGTGATGCCTTCCTGGGCCGGTACGGGCATGGTCACTATCTGCATGTTGACCTTGCGTATCCGGTCGACGGCCGGAACGATCATGGTGAATCCCGGGCGTCGTACCTCGCCGTGCAGACGTCCCAGACGGAAGACCACACCGCGCTCGTACTGCTTGACGATGCGCGCTGCGGCCATCGCATAGGCCACGAGCCCCGTCGCCACCGCCACGCCGGCCACCGCCAGCTCCTCGATCATCGGGGCACCCCCTCGTCGTCCGGGGCAGTCATGGAATTCCACGGTATGACCGTTATGCCCTATAGGGCGATATCCATCCCTCCCGCGCATGGGGCCGGCGCCGCACCGGCCGGACGCGGCCACACCAGGTGCCCCACTGCGGGATGCCTGGCGTGGCCGCGTCGGCCGGTGCCCCCCTCAGAAGCGATCGCGCACAAAGGCGACGAGTTCGGCGTTGTGGCGGCGGCGGACAACGGCGACGACGGCGAGCAGCATGAAGAAGATGACCGGAGTGAGGGCGTTCTCCCCGTCGAACGCGGTCAGCTGTGTCACGAACGCGCCGATCATCAGTCCCATCAGGGCAAGGGCCGAGATCCCCGACAGGATCGGGATCACCAGGGCCACCGCGCCGGCCAGTTCCAGACCGCCCACCAGATACATGTACCAGTCGCCGTAGCCGATCGAGTCGAATCCCTCCGCCGCGGACGAGTGCCCCACGAGCTTGGGGCCGGCGCTCGCGACCGCGAAGAACAACGCGAGCACGATCTGCAGCGTGCGTACGGCGAGGTGGGTGCGTCGCCCCGGCCCTGCGGCGGCCACCGTGCCGGCGGAAGCGGTGGGAGCGGACGTGAGGGAGGCGGCGGGCGTGGTGGGAGTGCTGGCGGACATGACTGTCTCCTCGTGCGAAAGGTGATGGGGACGCGTGGGCGCTTCGGTTTCCGTAGCGCTTTCACACAGTCAGACCGCCGTGGGCACGAAAAGTCATCGCCGCTGACAGAGAAGAGCGGATGTCCGCGAGGAACGGGCAGGCGACGACAGGTGCATCCTGGGAGAGGGAGACGTGATGCCGATGCGCACTGGGAGTGAACCCGTCACCGCGCGCAGTCCTTTGCGGATGCGCTTCTGGCTCGGCGTGTGGGGTCTCCTCTGGACGGCGGGCGGCACGATCGCCTTCGCCATGGTGGGCCGGGCAGGCTGGGCCGTCGCGTGCGGGGTGCTCTTCGCCGTCGTCGCCGTCGACCTGTTCCTGGTCGTGCGGCACATCCGGCAGGGCCCTCACTACCAGCCGGGCCGTGACGTCCCACCGTACGACCCCGACCGCGGCTGAGCGGCCGGGATCCTCGTCCGCCCCGTTCCCGCGGATGTCACTCGGTGTCGAACCGGGCGGCCTTCAGATACTCAGGGTTCGGGTCCAGGGCCGCCGCCAGCCGGAAGTGCCGCTTGGCCTGCTCGGGCTTGCCCGCCCGCTCGAAGGTCCGCGCGAGGGCGAAATGGGCGAACGCGTTGTCCGGCTCACGCTCGAGAACGAGCTCGAATTCGAGCTCCGCCGGACGCAATTGGGCCGACAGGAAGAACGCTCGTGCGCGCAGCAGACGGGCCGCCGTGTTCTCGGGGTGGGCCGCGATCACCGAGTCGAGCAGCTTGACGGCCCCGCGCGGGTCCCGCGCGGCCAGCAGCTGCTCGGCAGCGCGAAAGTCGATGACGTGCGTTTCCGGGTTGCTGTTCGACACGCTCGCATCCTTCCCTGACCGATCCGTTCCAACACAGGGCGGTTCGGCGCTATTCCGGCCGCCCGGCGCGTCGCGCGGCGGTCAGCTCCCCGGCCGGCCCGAAGCTGCGCGGCGGGTCAGCTCGTTCCACACCTCGCGCACCTGGGGCTCCAGCTTCTCCAACGGCCCGTCGTTGTCGATGACAAGATCGGCGATGGCCAGCCGATCCTCGCGCGTGGCCTGCGCCGCCATCCTCGAGCGCGCCTCGCTCTCCGTCATGCCGCGCAGCCGTACGAGCCGGTCCAGCTGGGTCTTCTGCGACGCGTCCACCACGACGACCAGGTCGTACAGGGAGTGGAGCTTGTTCTCCGTGAGCAGTGGCACGTCGTGGACGACCACGTCGTCCGGGCCGGCCGCCTGCTCCAGTTCGCGGGAGCGGGCGCCGACCAAGGGGTGCACGATGCCGTTCAGGGTGGCGAGACGCTCGGGGTCGGCGAAGACGATCGAGCCGAGCTTCGGACGGTCCAGGCTTCCGTCGGCGGCCAGCACCTCCGGGCCGAAGGCGTCCACGACGGCGGCGAGCCCGGGGGTACCGGGCTCGACGACCTCGCGGGCGATCTTGTCGGCATCGACCACGACCGCCCCGTAGGAGGCCAGCAGCCGGGACACTTCGCTCTTGCCGGCGCCGATACCGCCGGTCAGACCCACTGTCAGCATGGGCCGCAGCCTACGCGAGCGCCCTGCCACGGGCTTCGGCCCGGCCGGGGTTCCCAGGTCCGGCCCGGGTGGCCTCCCGGATCTCCACGGCCGTCGGCAACGGACTCGCTAGGCGTCGCCCTCACGCTCGGCGAGGAAGCGCTCGAACTCCCGGCCGATCTCGTCCGCCGACGGCAGTTCCACGGCCTCCGCGACAAGGCTGCCGCGAGTCTCAGCACCCGCCATCGCGTCGTACTGGTGCTCAAGTCCCTGCACGAGGGCGACGAGCTCTTCGTCGCCTTCCCCGATCTGCCGCTCGATCTCGGTCTGGGTGCGGTGCGCCTCGGTCCGCAACGAGTGCGCGATTCCGGGCAGCACCAGCCCTGTGGCGGCCGTGATGGCCTCCAGCACGGTCAGGGCCGCGTCCGGGTAGGAGGACCGGGCCACGTAGTGCGGCACGTGGGCGGCCACGCCGAGTACATCGTGACCTGCCTGCATCAGGCGGTACTCCACGAGCGCCTCGGCACTGCCCGGTACCTGCGCCTCGTCGAAGGGGCTGCGGTGGCCGGGCATCAGGTCGGTGCGGTTGCCGTGAGGGGTGATGCCCACGGGACGGGTGTGCGGGACACCCATCGGGATGCCGTGGAAGTTGACCGCGAGACGCACACCGAGCCGCTCGACGATCTGGCCGACCGCGGCCGCGAAGCGCTCCCACTCGACGTCCGGCTCAGGGCCGGAGAGCAGCAGGAACGGTGCGCCGGTGGCGTCCTGGACGAGCCTGAGCTCGAGAGAGGGCGTGTCGTAGCCGGCCCAGCGGTCGCGGCGGAAGGTCAGCAGCGGTCGCCGTGCCCGATAGTCCACGAGCCTGTCGTGGTCGAACCGTGCCACCACTTGGTGGGGAAGCGTCTCCAGCAGGTTGTCGACGATCTGCTCGCCGGTCTCTCCCGCGTCGATGTAGCCGTCGAAGTGGTACAGCATGACCAGGCCGGCCGACTCCTGCGCGAGCGCCATGTCGACGACCGCGAGACCCTTCGGCTCCCACTCGTACAAACCCTGCGGATCAAGCACGATTACCGCTCCTCCTCGTGTTCGAAGACAAGAACGCGCGCCGGCACATCTGCATTCCCGGTCCCCCTCCTGTCACGGCGTCTTCCCGTGACCTCCGGTCCCGAACGTCCCAGTACCGTCGGGCAGTTCGGATGAGTGCCCAAGGAGCGGGGTTTGGTACGGACCTTGACACCCCATTGCCCCGTCCCTACCGTCACGGGTCAACGCGCGCGTTCAGAAACCCACCCGATGTTCACGTACAAGAACTGTACGAGGACTGTCCCACCTCGGACCGACGGGAAGGCACCCCCCATGCGCACCAGAAAACTGCTCCCCTCCTTGCTCGCCTCCCTGCTCGCGGCCGGCGGGCTTTCCCTGCTGGCCACCCCGGCCGATGCCGCATCGGTCATCGACGTGGACACCGCCACCGAGCTGAAGGCCGCCCTCTCGGCGGCCCGCCCCGGCGACACGATCCAGCTCGCCGACGGCACGTACACCGGCAACTTCAAGACCACCGTGGACGGCACGTCGAGCTCCCGCATCACGCTGACAGGCTCGCCTCGAGCCGTGCTCAAGGCGGGCGGCGGCTACGGGCTCCACCTCAACGGCGCTTCCTACTGGACCGTCAAGGGCATCACGGTCACCGGCGGGCAGAAGGGCATCATGACGGACACCGCCGACGGTGTCGTCATCGACTCGGTCACCGTCCACGGCCTCGACATGGAAGGCGTCCACTTCCGCAACTCCAGCCGCAACGGCGTCATCAAGAACTCGCGCATCTACGACACCGGGAACGACGGCAGGGGCATGGGCGAGGGCGTGTACGTCGGTTCGGCCGGCGGCACCTCCGACCGGAGCGACAACGCGCAGATCCTGAACAACACCATCGGGCCGGACGTCGGCGGCGAAGCCGTCGACATCAAGGAGGGCACGACCGGCGCGAAGATCGTCGGAAACACCTTCGACGGTCGCGGTCTGACCGGCGCGAACTACGACGACTCCTGGGTCGACGTGAAGGGCAACAACGTCCTCGTGGAGAACAACACCGGCAGGAACACCACGAACAACGGCTACGAGACCCACACCCAGCAGAGCGGCTGGGGCTGCGGCACCGTGTTCCGCGGCAACAACTCCGACCTGCGCGGCGCGACCGGCTCCAAGCAGCTCGCCATCAATGTCACCAACCAGAGCTCGAGCTGCCGCACGACCGTCTACGCCGGTAACACCGTGACCGGAGGCAAGGGTCTGACCAACATCGCGGTCACACCGTAACCGCCATCATCGCGGTCACACCGCAGCCGCCATGACACACATGGTGGTCCGACCGGAACAGCGGTAAGGCCCGCTCCCCCAAGGGGAGCGGGCCTTACTTCAGCTGGTCAGCTGTCGGGGCAGAGCGTCAGCTCTGGCCGCCGGCCAGCTTCTCGCGCAGGGCGGCAAGCGCCTCGTCCGACGCCAGGGCGCCGGAGTTGTCGTCCGACTCCGAGGAGTACGAACCGCCGGAGGCACCCGCGGGGGCGCCGGCCGGGGCAGCGGTGCCACCCTCGGCAGCAGCGGCCTCGTCGGCCTCGCGGGACTTGATGACCTGGGCCTGGTGCTGCTCGAAGCGCTGCTGCGCCTCGGCGTACTGCGTCTCCCACGCCTCGCGCTGGGACTCGAAGCCCGGCAGCCAGTCGTTGGTCTCCGGGTCGAAGCCCTCGGGGTAGATGTAGTTGCCCTGGTCGTCGTACGACGCGGCCATGCCGTACAGGGTCGGGTCGAACTCGACCGAGGCCGGGTCGGCACCGAAGGACTCGTTGGCCTGCTTCAGCGAGAGGCTGATGCGGCGGCGCTCGAGGTCGATGTCGATGACCTTGACGAAGATCTCGTCGTTGACCTGGACGACCTGCTCCGGGATCTCCACGTGGCGCTCGGCCAGCTCGGAGATGTGGACCAGACCCTCGATGCCCTCGTCGACGCGGACGAACGCACCGAACGGAACGAGCTTGGTGACCTTACCCGGGACGACCTGGCCGATCTGGTGGGTCCGGGCGAACTGCTGCCACGGGTCCTCCTGCGTCGCCTTCAGCGACAGGGAGACACGCTCGCGGTCCATGTCGACGTCGAGAACCTCGACGGTGACTTCCTGGCCGACCTCGACAACCTCGGACGGGTGGTCGATGTGCTTCCAGGACAGCTCGGAGACGTGGACGAGACCGTCGACGCCACCCAGGTCCACGAACGCACCGAAGTTGACGATCGAGGAGACGACGCCGGAGCGGACCTGGCCCTTCTGCAGGGTGGTGAGGAACGTCTGGCGCACCTCGGACTGGGTCTGCTCGAGCCAGGCGCGGCGGGACAGGACCACGTTGTTGCGGTTCTTGTCCAGCTCGATGATCTTCGCCTCGAGCTCCTTGCCCACGTAGGGCTGGAGGTCGCGGACACGGCGCATCTCGACGAGGGAGGCCGGCAGGAAGCCACGGAGGCCGATGTCGAGGATGAGACCACCCTTGACAACCTCGATGACGGTGCCGGTGACGATGCCGTCCTCTTCCTTGATCTTCTCGATGGTGCCCCAGGCACGCTCGTACTGGGCGCGCTTCTTCGAGAGGATCAGGCGGCCTTCCTTGTCCTCCTTCTGAAGGACAAGGGCCTCGATCTCGTCGCCGACCTTGACGACCTCGTTCGGGTCGACGTCGTGCTTGATCGAGAGCTCGCGGCTCGGGATGACACCTTCGGTCTTGTAACCGATGTCGAGCAGGACCTCGTCCCGGTCGACCTTCACGATGACGCCGTCGACGATGTCGCCGTCGTTGAAGTACTTGATCGTCTCGTCGATCGCGGCGAGGAAGGCTTCCTCGTTACCGATGTCGTTGACCGCAACCTGCGGGGTGGTGGCGGTGGTCTCGGTGCTGCTCGTCATGTGGGAAAGGGCTCCGGTACGGACATTGAAGTCGTAGGTACTGCTACGCCGAGAGCCGGTGTCGCAGCTGCATAACCGGACAGCCTTCGAAGCGCCCGCCGAGCGATCCGAAGGATCTCTGGTGGCGCCTCGTGAACCGAGGGATACATACAGATGCGAGCGCGGCCTGCTCGGTCTGAGGCGCGCAGGCTCGCAGCGCAACTTGTAGCATACGGGGGCAGCCGGACACGGTCAATGCGCGAAGGCGCACACCCGGGGTGGAAGACCACAATTCCGGCACAACTCTTGTTCGCCGAGGCCACGATGGCGTCTTTCGAAGCCCGGTTCTCGGCGCGCTGGAACGCAAACTACAACGACGGTGACGATGAGCCAAGATTTTGAACCGGAAGCGACCCGCCGTAGCACCGGGGATGCGGAGAGCAGCCGGGCGAGCCGGGGCTGGTGGGACCGGAACGCCGACGAGTACCAGAGCGAACACGGCACGTTCCTGGGCGACGACCGGTTCGTATGGGGACCCGAAGGGCTCGACGAGGCGGATGCGGCACTGCTCGGTCCGGCCGGTTCACTGAAGGGGCTGGACGTCCTGGAGATCGGCGCCGGCGCCGCCCAGTGCTCACGCTGGCTCGCCGCGCAGGGCGCCCGGCCGGTGGCCCTCGACCTCTCCCACCGCCAGTTGCAGCACGCGCTGCGCATCGGCGGAGAGGTGCCGCTGGTCGAGGCGGACGCGGGCGTGCTGCCGTTCCGGGACGCCTCCTTCGACCTGGCGTGCTCCGCCTACGGGGCGGTTCCGTTCGTCGCCGACCCGGTGCGGGTGTTCCGGGAGGTCAGGCGGGTGCTGCGACCCGGCGGGCGCTGGGTCTTCTCCGTCACCCACCCGATCCGCTGGGCGTTCCCGGACGAGCCGGGGCCGGAGGGTCTGTCCGTGGCCGCGTCGTACTTCGACCGCACGCCTTACGTGGAGGAGGACGAGGAGGGCCGAGCGGTCTACGTGGAACACCACAGGACGCTCGGCGACCGGATACGGGACGTGGTGGCAGGCGGCTTCCGGCTGGTCGACCTGGTCGAGCCCGAGTGGCCCGCCTGGAACAGCCAGGAATGGGGTGGCTGGTCCCCGCTGCGCGGCAACCTGATCCCGGGGACGGCGATCTTCGTCTGCGAGCGGGACTGACCGAGCGGCGCACGCGAGGATCACGGCGCCGGGCGACCCGCGGCGCGGGGAGGGCTGTGCGGCCCGGGACGCTGCGCATCGCGGAGCGACCCCGCGGCGCGGGAATGTCATACAAGCCCACCGGGGCTGTGGACGGTCGCGTCCGCGGTTCGCCGGGACGTACGAGACTGAGCCCGTGATCCGAAACGACGCAATCGACCGCCTTCCCGTCCGCCATGCCGTCGACGAGCTGCTCGGCGCGCTCGACGAGCACGGCACGGCCGTGCTGTGCGCTCCGCCGGGCACAGGCAAGACCACGCTGGTGCCGCTGGTCCTCGCCGAGGCCGGCGCCAGGGTCGTGGTCGCGGAGCCACGCCGGATAGCGGCGCGCGCGGCGGCGCGGCGGATGGCCTGGCTCCTCGGCGAGAAGGTGGGCGGCCGGGTGGGCTTCACCGTCCGCGGCGAGCGCGTGGTCGGCCCGGAGACCGTCGTGGAGGTGGTCACCACCGGCGTGCTGCTGCAACGGTTGCAGCGCGACCAGGAGCTGGCCGGTGTGGACGCGGTGATGCTCGACGAGTGCCACGAGCGCCATCTCGACGCCGACACGGTCGCCGCCTTCCTGCTGGATGTACGAGGCACCCTGCGCCCGGAGCTGCGGCTCCTTGCGGCCTCTGCGACGACGGACGCGGAAGGGTGGGCGCGCCTCCTCGGTGACGCGCCGGTGGTGCGGGCCGAGGGCGTCGCGCACCCGGTCGAGGTCGTCTGGGCCCCTCCGCCCCGGCCGGTTCGACCGCCCCACGGGATGCGGGTCGATCCCGCGCTGCTGACGCACGTGGCTGCGGTGGTGCGCAGGGCGCTCGAAGAACGTGCCGGGGACGTGCTCTGCTTCCTGCCGGGCGTGGGTGAGATCGGCCGGGTGGCCGGGCAGCTCGCGGGGGTGGGCGCGGAAGTCCTCCAGGTGCACGGCCGGGCACCGACGGCCGTCCAGGACGCGGTGCTCTCCGGCGGCGACACCCGCCGGGTGATCCTCGCGACGTCGGTCGCCGAATCGTCACTGACCGTGCCTGGAGTGCGCGTCGTCGTCGACTCCGGGCTGGCGCGTGAGCCGCGCACCGACCATGCGCGGGGCCTGAGTGCCCTCACGACCGTGCGGGCTTCGCAGGCTTCCGGCCGTCAGCGGGCAGGCAGGGCCGGCCGTGAGGGGCCCGGCACGGTGTACCGCTGCTGGACGGAGGCGGAGGACATCCGGCTCCCCCGTTTCCCCGCCCCGGAGATCAAGGTCGCGGATCTGACGGCGTTCGCCCTGCACGTGGCGTGCTGGGGCGACCCGGCCGCCGCAGGTCTGGCATTGCTGGACGCTCCTCCGCCCGGTGCGATGGCCGCCGCGCGCTCGGTGCTGGCCGCGATCGGCGCGGTCGACGCCTCGGGCAGGGCCACCGGCCGTGGCACCCGGATGTCGCGGCTGGGCGTGCATCCGCGGCTGGCCCGGGCGCTCCTCGACGGCTCCGCGCAGGTGGGCGCCCGGCGCGCGGCCGAGGTGGTGGCGCTGCTGAGCGACGAACCGCCGCGGGAGTACGGGGACGACCTGGCGAGCGCCTGGCGCGCGGCCCGGCGTGGCAACGACGCGTACGGGGCGCGGTGGCGTGCGGAGACCCGTCGGCTGGAGTCGTCACTGGGCGGCGGCACGGGGCACCCGGCAGGACCGTCCGGCGACGACGCCGTCGCGGGGCTCGTCGCCGCGCTCGCGTTCCCGGAGCGTGTCGCGCGGCAGCGGGGGGACGGGGCGTATCTGATGGCCTCCGGCACCGGAGGCCGGCTGGACGCGGGGTCGGCACTGCGCGACGCGCCCTGGCTGGCGGTCGCCGTCGCCGACCGCCCCGCCACCGCCGTGTCCGCGCGGATCAGGCTCGCCGCCGTGCTCGACGAGGACGGCGCCCGCCACGCCGCCTCGCACCTTCTGTCCCGCAGCGAGGACGTCCACTGGGAGGACGGTGACGTCGTGGCCCGGCGCGTGGAGCGGCTGGGCGCGGTCGAGCTGTCCGTACGCCCCCTGAGCACGCCTGACCCCGGGCTGGTGCGGCAGGCGCTGCTGGAGGGTCTGCGACGGGAAGGAGTCGGGCTGCTGCACTGGACGCGCGAGACGCACGGGTTGCGCGAGCGGCTCGCCTTCCTCCACAGGGTGCTGGGCCCGCCGTGGCCGGACGTGTCGGACGCCGAGCTGCTCGATCGGGCCGACGAGTGGCTGGAGCCGGAACTGTCCCGCGCCCGGCGGCGGACGGACCTCGGCCGCATCCAGGCCGGTCAGGCATTGCAGCGGCTGCTGCCGTGGGCGACCGGCGAAGCGGCCAGGCTGGACGAGCTCGCGCCGGAGCGGATCGAGGTGCCGAGCGGGTCCCGGATACGGGTCGAGTACGGCGGGGAGCAGCCGGTGCTCGCCGTGAAGCTCCAGGAACTGTTCGGGCTGCGCGAGACGCCGGAGGTCGCCGGCGTACCTGTGGTGGTGCATCTCCTCTCCCCCGCCGGCCGGCCGGCGGCGGTCACCGCGGATCTGGCCTCGTTCTGGCGTGAGGGCTACCGGGCGGTGCGGGCGGAGCTGCGCGGCCGGTATCCGAAGCACCCCTGGCCCGAGGATCCGGCGACGGCGGAACCGACGCGGCACACGAAGGCACGGCTCAGGCCCTGAGCGGTCCGGTCCCACTCATGCCCTGAGCGGCTCCGGGGCGGGCGCAACACCCGCAGGGTCAGGGCGGCGGCGTGCCTCCAGCCACAGGGCCAGCGCCAGCAGTCCGGCGCCGGCGACGAGGAACCCCCAGGGGAGGTAGGAGGTCATGAGCAGGACCGTGCGGCGCTGGGAGGTGACCATCTCGACCGTGGAGTCGACGTAGTCGGGGCGCATCTTCACATGCCCGGCGAAGGCGGTGACCTTGTCGCGCCCGCCGAGCAGGGAGCCGCCGCGCAGTTCCTCCCGGTGGATCTCCTCGCCGTTGACGGGCGCTCCGGTGACGGGCTCCACCCAGAACATGCGCTTGGTGGTGTACCAGCGGGTGGTGCCGGTCTGCTTCTCGAGCGTGGTCGCGTCGATTCCGGGGATGGGCATCCTCTTCGGGTAGGGCACCTTGGTCCAGGGGATGGTCTGCTCGAAGTAGTACACCTCCAGACCACGGAACTCCCGGGTGCCCTTGTAGTGGATGGGGGAGGATGTCCGGGCCTGGGCGTCGAAGTACACGTAGTCCCGCTTCTCGGTGAGGAACGGCCACTTGAACTCGATGCCCTCGCGCCGCACCGGGTCGCCGTCGACGGACTCACCGGTGGCGTGCACCGGCTCCTGGGTGTGCGCGTCGAAGATGTAGCGCTCGGGGATCTGCGACACCATCGCGCCGTCGGGCCCCTGGATGTAGGAGAGGGAGTCCCAGACGACGATGTCGCGGCCTGCGGTGCGCTCGATCCGCTCGGACTCCTCCACGTTGCCCTTGAGGGTCTGCACGATGGTGACCTTCTCGACCTTCTTCGCCTCGAGGGTGCCGTAGTCGAGGAGCGTCGCGGGCCTCGCCTCGAGCACCATCTCCTGGTACTGGCCGGCGGGGATCTTGGCGAGCCGAGGGAAGGCGTACCAGCGCAGCAGCGGGGACAGGGCGGCCAGGAAGACGGCGAGGGCGACGAGTACGAGACCGGCTCTGCTGCGCATGGGGCCCTCAGTCCTTGGGGCCGGGGACGGTGGTCAGCAGCGGCTCCGGCGAGGTCTCGCCGGCCGGCGCGCCGATCGCCGTGACGGTGAGCACGAGGGCGAGGGCGGCGGCGAGTCCGACGGCGGCGGCGACGAGGGCGCGCATGCTCGGCCTCCCGGAACGGATCTGACAGGGCATCAGGTCTGGGCACCGTAGCAACGCGACCGGAAGAAGAGAACACACAGCACCGCCCCTGTCCCGGGGGCGGGCAGGGGCGGTGCGGGCAGAGCGCTCGGTCAGGGGGTCGTGGACGGGGAGGGCGACGGGGTGGCGCTCGCCGGTGCCGTCACCTGCAGTTCGATGTCCAGGATGCCGCCGCCGGGAGCGGTGAGCCGGAGGACGAAGGTGCCCTGGTTGTCGTCGGCGAAGACCTTCGGAAGCTCGAGCACACCGTCGGCGCCGGTGCGGAGCCCGGTCAGGGTGCGGACGACCGTGCCGTCGGCCTTCTTGAAGTACGGCCCCTTGTCGTTCTCCGCGCCGGTCTCCTTGGAGACGATCATCGTGGCGGAGACCGCGACACCGGAGGCGGCGACTCCGTCGCATGCGGCCCTGACGCGGATGACGTCCGTGAACTCGCCGCCGGCGGTGGCGGCCAGGGCCTTGGTGTCGGTCCGGACGATGCTGTCCGCTTCCCGCTCGGTGACAGTGGCCTTGAACTCGACACCGGGCAGGGCACGCTCGACGACGGTGGCCCGCACCGTGAAGGCACCGGTCCGCTCCCCCGCGACCAGCGCCGGGGCGCTGACCGTGCCGTCCGCGCCCGTGGCCACGACGGCCTCTGTGCGGTCGTCGGCGAAGCGGGTGTCGGTGTCACCGACGATCATGAACCGGACGGCCACCTTGGCGACGGGCTGCCCCTTCGCGTTCTCCGCGCGGACGGTGACCCGCTCGGTGAACTGCCGCCCGGCCACGGCCGTCAGCGGCCCGGTGCCCGCGTCCTCGATACGGCTCACGGGCGCGGGGGCCGGAGTGGACGTCGGGGGCGGGGTCGGCGTGGGCGTCGGCGTAGGGGTGGGGGTGGGGGTGGGCTTCGACGGGCTCGGCGTGGGGCTCGGCTTCGGGGCGGGCGTCGACGGGCTCGGCGTAGGGGTGGGGCTCGGTGTCGGCAGCGGGCCCGAGCTGTCGGGACCGTCACCCACCGGCAGAACGCCCGCCCCGTCGGGGACCTGGTGGGCGCCGCGCTTGTAGTACTCGAACCAGGACAGCACCGTGCGCAGGTATTCCCGCGAGTGGTTGTAGCCGAGGATCGCCTGGTCGAGGTCGTCCTTGTTGCCGAGGTCGCGGCCGTTGGCACACAGATAGCGACCCGCGGCGAGCGCCGCGTCGTAGATGTTGTTGGGATCCTTGCGGCCGTCGGCGTTGGCGTCCTGGCCCCAGGTCTCCCACGTCTGCGGGATGAACTGCATCGGTCCGACGGCACGGTCGTGCACCTTGTCGCCGTCGTAGGCGCCGTTGTCGGAGTCCGAGATGTTCGCGAAGCCGACACCGTTGAGGACGGGGCCGAGGATCGGGGTGAGCGTCGTGCCGTTCGCGTCGACCCTGCCGCCCCTGGCCTGACCCGACTCGACCTTGCCGATGGCGGCGAGCAGCTGCCAGGGCAGCCGGCAGGCCGGGTCGGACGCGGCGATGGTCTGCTCGGCCTGCTTGTAGGCGGCGAGGACGGAGGCGGGTATACCGGCCTCACCCACGCCGAGTTCCGGCAGATCGCCCGAAGTGCCGGGCTTGTCGGGTGTGTTCAGCGGCGGGAGGTCCGTGTAGTACGGGGAGTTTCCGGTCACCGGAGTGCCGGGCGGCGGGGCAGCGTCCGACGCCTCCTGCCCGGTGCCCGAGGTGGCGTGCGTGACGCCGGGCGCCTGTGACGCGGAGAGTGCGGCCACGGCAGCGGCGGCAACCGCCGTCGTCGTCGCTCCCCTGCGCAGCCGGCGGCCGAATTGCGCTGCCATACGTCTGTTCCCTCCCCATCAGCTGCTGTCCGCGCTCCCCAGCGCGGACTCACGTGACCCTAGTGCACCTTGAGACATCGGGACACCGTGCACTGACCGGTTTTCACTACTTCGCCACCTACTGCTCATTGCCGGATTCCGGACGCCCTTCGCCGCAGGGCGTCACGCATACTGGGCCCACTGATCAACATCGGTCACAGGGGGCGTCGCCATGCCGTTCACCATCAGCCACGCCGCGGCGGTGCTGCCGGGCCTGCGGAGGAACGGGACCGCGCGCGGTCCCCTGTACGCCTCGGCCCTCGTCCTCGGGTCGTTCGCACCGGACACGACGTACTTCGCGGCGAGTCTCCTTCCCGAGGTGATGGGCTACGGGGCGGTGACACACGGGGTCTTGGGCGTGCTGACCGTCGACGTCGCCATCACCGCGGTACTCGTCTGCCTCTGGCTGCTGATGCGGGACCCGCTCGTCGCGCTGCTGCCGGCGGCACAGCAGGGCCGGGTGTACACACTGCTGCGCGGGCGGCCGAGGCACCGGCCGCCGGTCACCGCGGCGCTGTGGTTCTACGTCTCGGCGGTGATCGGGGCCAGTACGCATGTCGTGTGGGACGCGTTCACCCATTTCGACCGGTGGGGCGTGCGGATGATGCCGGTCCTCGGGGAGGTCGTCGCGGGCTTCCCGCTCTACACGTACACGCAGTACGGCAGTTCGGCGGTCGCTCTCGTCGCACTGGTGTGGTTCACGGGAACGGCGCTGCGGCGTGCGCCGGCGTCACCGGAGGCGCCCGTGATGCTGCTCGGCCGCCGGGCCCGACTGCTGGCGGCAGCGCTCATCGCGGTGTGCGTGCTGGCGGGCGTCGTGCACCGCTGTGTGCGCTGGTACCAGTACTGGGGCCGGACCGAGACGCCGCTCGACATCATCCCGACGGCATGCTTCGGGGCGGGGGCGGGGCTGGCCGTGGGGCTGGTGCTGTACGCCGCGGTGGTGCGGGTGCGTGGGCGCGGACGGGGACCGGTTCCTGAGGCCTCCGAGGCACCGCCGCTGCCGGAGCGAGGCGTGCGTCAGGGGTGACGGGTCCCCGAGGCCCGGGGCGCGGAGTCGACGGGCCGGGTCATCGGAGCGAGCGGCGGCACGCCCCCACCGGGGGCGTGCCGCGGGCGTCAGTGGGCTGCCGACTCCCAGTCCGTGCCCGAGCCGACCGAGACGTCCAGCGGGGCGCGGAGCGACACGGCCGAGGACATCTCGTGGCGCACCAGTGTCTCGACCTGCTCGCGCTCGCCCGGGGCGATCTCCAGGACGATTTCGTCGTGGACCTGGAGCAGCAGCCTGGACGACAGCTTCGCGTCCCTCAGTGCCCGGTCCACGTTGAGCATGGCGACCTTGACGATGTCCGCCGCCGTGCCCTGGATCGGTGCGTTGAGCGCCATCCGCTCGGCGGACTCGCGCCGCTGCCGGTTGTCGCTGTTGAGGTCGGGGAGATACCGGCGACGGCCGAGCATCGTCGCCGTGTAGCCGGTGGCCCGCGCCTCGTCGACGACGCGCCGCAGGTAGTCCCGCACGCCGCCGAACCGCTCGAAGTAGGTGTCCATCAGGACCCGAGCCTCGGCGGGCTCGATGCCCAGCTGCTGGGAGAGGCCGAACGCCGAGAGCCCGTAGGCCAGCCCGTACGACATCGCCTTGATCTTGCGGCGCATCTCCGCGTCGACGGCGGACCGCTCGACCGAGAACACCTGGGAGGCGACGGTCGTGTGCAGGTCCTCGCCGGAGGTGAACGCCTCGATCAGGCCCGCGTCCTCCGACAGGTGGGCCATGACGCGCAGCTCGATCTGGCTGTAGTCGGCCGTCATCAGGGACTCGTAGCCCTCGCCGACGACGAATCCGCGCCGGATCGCACGGCCCTCGTCCGTCCTCACCGGCACGTTCTGCAGGTTCGGGTCGGTGGAGGAGAGGCGTCCCGTCGCGGCGACGGTCTGACTGAACGTGGTGTGGATGCGGCCGTCGGCGGCGACGGTCTTGATCAGGCCCTCGACCGTCGAGCGGAGCCTGGCCTGCTCACGGTGGCGCAGCATGATGACGGGCAGCTCGTGCTCCGTCTGCGCGGCGAGCCACGCGAGCGCGTCGGCGTCCGTGGTGTAGCCGGTCTTGGTCTTCTTCGTCTTCGGCAGGTTCAGCTCGCCGAAGAAGACCTCCTGTAGCTGCTTGGGGGACCCGAGATTGAACTCGTGGCCCACCGCCGCGTGCGCCTCCTTCACGGCCTGCTGCACGGCGCCCGCGAACTGCTGCTCCATGGCCTCGAGGTGGGCGCGGTCGGCGGCGATGCCGTGCCGCTCCATCCGGGCCAGCAGCAGGGAGGTGGGCAGCTCGACGTCGTGCAGGAGCTCGACGGCGCCGACCTCCTTCAGCTTCCCGCCGAGGGCCTCGCCGAGGTCCAGGACCGCACGGGCCTGGGACATCAGGGCGTCGGCCTCGGCCTGCTCGTCGCTGCCGAACGCCAGCTGCCCGTCCGCCGCGGCGGGCGCCAGCTCACGGTGCAGGTACTCGATGGAGAGCGCGTCCAGGGCGAACGAACGGCGGCCGGGCTTGACCAGGTAGGCGGCGAGCGCCGTGTCCATCGTCACGCCGGCGATCTCCCAGCCGTGCTCGGGGAAGACCCGCAGCGCGTCCTTGGCGTTGTGCATGACCTTCGGCCGGGAAGGGTCGGAGACCCACGAGGCGAACGCCCGCTCGTCGGACTCGTCGAGCTGCGTGGTGTCGAACCAGGCGGCCTTGCCGTCGGCGGCCGCCAGCGCGACCTCGCTGACGCTGCCGACGCCCAGCGCCCATGCGGAGACGGTGGCCACGCCGAGCGGCTGCCTGCCGTGCTGCTCCAGCCAGTACGCCAGCTCGCCGGCGCCGAGCACGGTGCCGTCGAGCTCCACACCGGCCTCGGGGGCCGGCGGCTCCTCCTCCGCGGCTCCGGGGTCGACCGCCAGCAGCCGCTCCCGCAGGCTCGGGTTACGGATCTCCAGGACCTCGAGGAAGCCCTTCAGCGCGGTCCGGTCGTAGGGTGCGCGCTCCAGGTCGGTGACGGCCTTCGGCAGCTCCACGTCGCGCACGAGCTCCGTCAGGTGGCGGTTGAGCTTGACGGCCTCCAGGTGGTCGCGGAGCGCCTGGCCGACCTTGCCCTTGACCTCGTCCGCGCGCTCGACGAGCGCCGCGAACGAACCGAACTGGTTGATCCACTTCGTGGCGGTCTTCTCACCGACTCCGGGGATGCCGGGCAGGTTGTCGGACGGGTCGCCGCGCAGTGCGGCGAAGTCCGGGTACTGCTGCGGGGTGAGACCGTACTTCTCCTCGACCTTCGCCGGGGTGAAGCGGGTCAGCTCGGAGACGCCCTTGGTCGGGTACAGCACGGTGGTGTGCTCGCTGACCAGCTGGAACGAGTCCCGGTCGCCGGTGACGATGAGCACCTCGAAGCCCGCGGCCTCCGCCTGGGTGGCGAGGGTGGCGATCACGTCGTCCGCCTCGAAGCCGTCGATCGCGAACCGCTCGGCGTTCATCGTGTCGAGGAGCTCGCCGATCAGCTCGACCTGGCCTTTGAACTCGTCGGGCGTCTTGGAGCGGTTCGCCTTGTACTCCGGGAAGTCGGCCGACCGCCAGGTTTTGCGGGAGACGTCGAAGGCCACCGCGAAATGTGTGGGCGCCTCGTCACGCAGGGTGTTCGCCAGCATCGAGGCGAAGCCGTAGATCGCGTTGGTCGTCTGGCCGCTCGCGGTCGTGAAATTCTCCGCGGGCAATGCGAAGAACGCCCGGTACGCCAGGGAGTGCCCGTCCATGAGGAGCAGGCGCGGTCGGTTGTCTGCCGTCTTCTTCGATGCCGTCTCAGCCACGACCCCGATCCTGCCATGCACCACTGACATTCCCGACCGCCCGACCTTGGCTCACCGATTGTCGGAGGCCCGTGACAGGATCGGAGACGTACGGCAGACGTATCGCACAGGCACGGCTCGAAGGAGAGCGTGATGGCCAGCAAGCCGCCCGCAGGGGACCCGGTCCAGGACGCCCCGCAGATCGCGGCGCCGCAGCATGCGGCGGCCGGCCTGCCCGCCATCGGCCACACCTTGCGCGTCGCGCAGCAGCAGATGGGAGTGGGCCGCACCGCCCGCACCCTGATGAAGGTCAACCAGAAGGACGGCTTCGACTGTCCCGGCTGCGCCTGGCCGGAGGGCGACAAGCGCCATGTCGCCGAGTTCTGCGAGAACGGCGCGAAGGCGGTCGCGGAGGAGGCGACCTTGCGCCGGGTGACGCCCGACTTCTTCGCCGCGCACCCGCTCCCCGATCTCGCGAACCGCAGCGGCTACTGGCTGGGCCAGCAGGGCCGGATCACACAGCCGATGTATCTCCCCGAGGGCGCCGAGAGGTACGAGGCGGTGACCTGGGAGCGGGCCTTCGCGATCATCGCCGAGGAACTGCGCGCGCTCGAATCCCCGGACGAGGCGCTGTTCTACACCTCCGGCCGCACCAGCAACGAGGCGGCGTTCCTGCTGCAGCTGTTCGCCCGCGAGTTCGGTACGAACAATCTGCCCGACTGCTCCAACATGTGCCACGAGTCCTCCGGCTCGGCGCTCACGGAGACCATCGGCGTCGGCAAGGGCAGTGTCTCGCTGGAGGACCTGCATCAGGCGGACCTGATCATCGTCGCCGGGCAGAATCCGGGCACCAACCACCCCCGGATGCTCAGCGCGCTGGAGCAGGCGAAGGCCTCCGGCGCGAAGATCATCTCGGTGAACCCGTTGCCCGAGGCCGGTCTCGAGCGGTTCAAGAACCCGCAGACCCCGCGCGGCATGCTCAAGGGCACCGCACTGAACGACCTCTTCCTCCAGATCCGCATCGGCGGCGACCAGGCCCTGTTCCGTCTCCTCAACAAGCTGATCCTGGAGACCGGGGGCGCGGTCGACGAGGAGTTCGTACGCGAGCACACCGAAGGCTTCGAGGACTTCGCGGCCGCGGCGCGGGCCGCCGACTGGGATGCCACGCTCGCCGCTACGGGCCTCGGCCGTGACGAGATCGAGCAGGCCCTGCGGATGGTGCTCGACTCCCGCCGGACCATCGTCTGCTGGGCGATGGGCCTCACGCAGCACAAGCATTCCGTCGCCACCATCCGCGAGGTCGTCAACTTCCTTCTGCTGCGCGGCAACATCGGCCGCCGGGGGGCCGGCGTCTGCCCCGTCCGAGGGCACTCCAACGTCCAGGGCGACCGCACCATGGGCATCTTCGAGCGGCCCGCGCCCGCCTTCCTGGACGCCCTGGAGAAGGAGTTCGGCTTCGCCCCGCCGCGTCACCACGGCCTCGACGTCGTGCGGTCCATCGAGGCGCTGCGTGACGGGAAGGCGAAGGTGTTCTTCGCCATGGGCGGCAACTTCGTGGCGGCGAGCCCCGACACGGAGGTCACAGAGGCCGCGATGCGCCGTGCGCGGCTGACGGTGCACGTGTCGACCAAGCTCAACCGCTCGCACGCGGTGACGGGCCGCAGGGCGCTCATCCTGCCCACCCTCGGCCGTACCGACAAGGACATCCAGGCGGGCGGCAGGCAGGTGGTGACCGTCGAGGACTCGATGGGCATGGTCCACGCCTCCCGCGGCAACCTCACCCCCGCGAGCCCCCACCTGCTGTCCGAGCCCGCGATCGTCGCCCGGATGGCGCGCGCCGTGCTCGGCCCCTCCTCCAGCACACCGTGGGAAGACTTCGAACAGGACTACAGCACGATCCGCGACCGGATCGCCCGCGTGGTGCCCGGCTTCGAGGACTTCAACGCGAAGATCGCCCGCCCCGGCGGCTTCACCCTGCCGCACGGCCCGCGCGACGAGCGCCGCTTCCCCACCGCCACCGGCAAGGCCAACTTCACCGCCGCACCCGTCGAGTACCCCGAGATCCCCGAGGGCCGGCTGCTGCTGCAGACCCTGCGCTCGCACGACCAGTACAACACCACGATCTACGGTCTCGACGACCGCTACCGCGGCATCAAGGGCGGCCGCAGGGTCGTCCTGGTCCACCCCGAGGACGCCCGCGAGCTCGGCCTGGCCGACGGCTCGTACGCCGATCTGGTCGGCGAATGGAAGGACGGCGTGGAGCGGCGGGCCCCCGGCTTCCGCGTCGTCCACTACCCCACCGCCCGCGGCTGCGCCGCCGCGTACTACCCGGAGACCAATGTGCTGGTCCCGCTGGACTCCACCGCCGACACCAGCAACACCCCCGCCAGCAAGTCCGTGATCGTACGTCTGGAACAATCACCGACCGTCTAAGCGTTCGCTCAGGCAGCAGGACGAACAGACGGCCACAGGACCAGACAGTCATACGATCGGAGCCGGCATGGGCGAGCAGACCACCGTGAAGTTCCCGCAAGAGGTCATCGACGAGTACGCCGAGCTCGGGGTGGACCTGCCCGCGCTCTTCTCCGCCGGACACCTGGGCGAGCGCATGGGCGTACAGATCATCGAGGCCGCAGCGGACCGGGTCGTCGGCACGATGCCCGTCGAGGGCAACACCCAGCCGTACGGCCTGCTGCACGGCGGCGCGTCCGCCGTCCTCGCCGAGACCCTCGGCTCCGTCGGCTCCATGCTGCACGGCGGCCCCTCCAAGATCGCCGTCGGCGTGGACCTCAACTGCACCCACCACCGCGGCGCCCGCTCCGGGATGGTCACCGGGGTCGCCACCCCCGTCCACCGCGGCCGCTCCACCGCCACCTACGAGATCGTGATCACCGACGAGCAGGACAAGCGCGTCTGCACCGCACGGCTCACCTGCCTGCTCCGCGACGCCCAGGGCTGAACCAGCCCCCGCGAAAGACCCGCAGGACACGGAAAGGGGCCGGGAAGCTGATGCTTCCCGGCCCCTCCCTCATCGCTCCACGGACCGTCAGGCCGCGCCCTCACCGAGGTACGCCGCCCGGATCCGGTTGTCCGCCAGCAGATCCGCCGCCGGCCCCGACATCGCGACCTCACCCGTCTCCAGGACGTAGCCGCGGTTCGCCAGACCCAGCGCCTGCGTGGCGTTCTGCTCCACCAGCAGCACCGTCGTGCCCTGCTTGTTGATCTCCTCGATGATCTCGAAGATCTGCTGCACGATCAGCGGCGCGAGACCCATCGACGGCTCGTCCAGCAGCAGCAGCTCCGGCTTGCCCATCAGGGCACGGCCGATCGCCAGCATCTGCTGCTCACCGCCCGACAGCGTGCCCGCCTGCTGCGAGCGCCGCTCGGCCAGACGCGGGAAGAGCGTGAACACCCGGTCCATCTCGGCCATGTCGACCGAGCTGAAGCGGTACGCGCCCATCTCCAGGTTCTCCCGCACGGTCATCGTCGAGAAGACCCGCCGGCCCTCCGGCACATGACCGATACCGAACCGCACGAGCTCGTGCGACTTGATGCCGTCGATGCGCTCACCGCGCAGCAGCACCTCACCGTGGCGCGGCTGGAGCATGCCCGAGACGGTACGCAGCGTCGTCGTCTTGCCCGCGCCGTTACCGCCGAGCAGGGCCACGATCTCGCCCTTGCGCACGGTCAGGTCGATGCCCTTGATGGCCTCGATGGCGCCGTAGAACACACGCATGCTCTTCAGTTCGAGCAGCGTCTCTTCCGAAGTGCCCGCCGTACCGGCGTCCTTCTGCAGCTCAGTCGTGGTGCTCACTTGCCGCTCTCCTCGTCCGCCGCGGTCTCGCCCGGCGCCGTTCCGTCCGACGACCCCGCATCGGCCGACACCTCGTCAGAGGCATCGTCCGCCACGGACCCGTCCGAAGCAGGCTCGTCAGAACCCGGCTCGTTTGAACCCGGGTCCTCGGAAGCGGGCTCGTCCGAACCCGGCTCCTCGGACGCCGACCCGGCCGGCACCGGCTCCCGCGGACCGTCCGTCGCCGCATGCTGCTCCGCGATGGCGGCCTGAACCACCTCCGCGTCCTCCGCCGACGCGCCCAGATAGGCCTCGATCACCGCCGGGTGCTGCTGCACCTCGCTCGGCGTCCCCTCGGCGATCTTCTTGCCGAAGTTGAGAACCATCACCCGGTCCGCCACCGACATCACCAGACGCATGTCGTGCTCGATGAGCAGCACGCTGATGCCCAGCTCCGTGTTGATACGGCGGATCAGCTGCTCCAGCTCCAGCTTCTCCGTCGGGTTCGTACCGGCGGCCGGCTCGTCCAGCAGCAACACCTGGGGATCCGTGGCCAGCGCCCGCGCGATCTCCAGACTGCGCTGGTCACCGTACGACAGGCTGCCCGCGATCTCGTTGAGCTTGTCCTCCAGGCCCACGAACTTCAGCAGCCGGTGCGCACGCTCGTCACTGAGCCGCTCCGCCTTACGCGCGTTCGGCAGACCCAGCATGATCGAGACAGGGCCGGCCTTCAGCCGGGTCTCCGCCGCGATCTTGACGTTCTCCAGCGCCGTCAGCGCACCGAACAACCGGATGTTCTGGAACGTACGCGCCACACCCACACGGTTGACGATGTGCGGCTTGCTGCCCAGCAGGGACTTCTCGTCGCCGTCCTTCGAACGGAAGACGATCTTTCCCTCCTGCGGGGTGTACGCCCCGGTGAGCGAGTTGAACAGCGAGGTCTTACCCGCACCGTTCGGCCCGATCACCGCCAGGACCTCGCCCCGGCACATGTTGACGTCCACGTGGTCCAGACAGGTCAACCCGCCGAACCGCAGCGTCACATCCGACGCCTGCAGCACCAGATCGGTACCACCGGCCGAAGGCTGCGCACCGGCCGTCGCGTCGCTCTTCACGTCCGTGCTCATCAGACCTTGCCTCCCGCCGGCTCGGACATCGCGTCCGCGTCGCCGATGCCTTCCTCAGCCATCTTCAGCTCACGCTGCCTTCGCCGGGACGGCCAGACACCCTGAGGCCGGTAGATCATCATGATCACCAGCAGCGCGCCCAGATACATGTACCGGTCGGACGGGTCCACCCAGTCCTTCAGCGCCTCCGGCAGCCACACCAGGATCGCCGTACCGATCAGCACACCCGGGATCGAACCCATACCGCCGAAGATGACGTACGCCAGGATCAGGATCGACTGCAGAAGCGGGAAGACCTCCGGGTTGATGTACCCGTACTTACTGGTGAAGATCACACCCGCGACACCCGAGGTCGACGCGCCGATCGCGAACGCCATCAGCTTGAACTGCACCGTGTTGACGCCGTTCGCCGCGGCCGCGATCTCGTCCTCACGGATCGCCGTCCACGCACGTCCCACCCTCGAGTGCTCGAGACGCGAGAACAGAATGATCACCAGGACGATGAAGAAGACCAGCAGGTACCAGTAAGGCAGCGGCTTGATCGACCACTTGTACTCGAAGCCCGCGAAGTCGATCGAGAAGTCCGGGATCAGCCGGGCACCCTGCGGACCGCCCGTCAGGCCGTCCGCGTTCTTCGCCACCAGATAGATGATCTCGTGGAAACCGAGCGTCACGATCGCCAGATAGTCACCCCGGAGCCGAAGCGTCGGAGCACCCAGCAGCAGACCACAGATCAGACACGTGATCACCGCGACGGGGATGACCCAGAAGTTGTTCAGCACCACCGGAGGCTCGATCGGGAGCCGGCCCGTCCAGTACGCCGTCGAATAGGCACCCACGGCGAAGAAGGCGAAGAAGCCCAGGTCCAGCAGACCCGCCCAGCCGATCACCACGTTGAGGCCGATCGCCAGCAGCGCGAAGATCGCGATCTGGTCCACCAGCACCGTCTGCCAGGTCCGCTCAAGACCCGACGGAATGACCAGGACCAGGATCAGCAGGATGGCGATGCCACCCAGCTTCACCCGCTTGTCGGTCCGCAGCCGCTCCCGCAGCGTGCCCACCGGGCCACCGGAGACAGCCGAACCGGCCGACTCCTTGGCCTTCGTGACCGCACCCTTGATCGGCGCCGCCGCGAACTCCCGCAGCGCCCACACACCGACCGTAAGACCCAGGCACACCCACAGGTTGGGACCCGTGAACGTGTCCTCGATCGAGAAGAAGATGTCACGCGTGTTGCCCTGCTCGCCCGTCACCAGGGCCAGCAGCACACCCAGGGCGATCATCGCCCACAGACGGGAGAAGCGCTCCGACTGGTACCACGCCGTACGGCGCAGCTTCGACGCCGCAGACGGCGTCAGGTTCTTCGAGGTGTCGACCGTACTCATGCCGCCCTCCCCACTCGCTCACCGAGGATGCCCATCGGGCGGA
The DNA here is from genome assembly GCF_044745705.1 of Streptomyces sp. NPDC086835. NCBI lineage: Bacteria > Bacillati > Actinomycetota > Actinomycetes > Kitasatosporales > Streptomycetaceae > Streptomyces > Streptomyces sp. NPDC086835. The sequence continues at coordinate 1,192,780 of NZ_JBIVAU010000001.1, read as the reverse complement.
ACATCAGCACAAGGATCAGCACGACCATGGCCGAGACGCTGCGCCACTCGTCACCGAGCAGCGGCACCGTCATCGTCTCCACGATGCCGATCAGAATGCCGCCGAACATCGCACCGCGGATGTTGCCGATACCGCCGACGACGGCCGCGGCGAACGCGGTGATACCGGGTATGAAGCCCATCGTGTAGGACACCTGGTTCAGGTTGGCGAACAGGAAGCCCGCCACACCGCCCAGCACACCGCCGATGATGAAGGTGCGGGAGATGACCTTGTCGATGTCGACGCCCATCAGGCCGGCGACCTCGGCGTCCTGGGCGACCGCGCGGATGCCCTTGCCGAGCTTCGTGCGGGTCACCAGCAGGTCCAGCGCGACCATCATGACCACGGCCGTCGCGAACTGGAGCATCTGAGTGATGTTCACACCCGCGCCGAACAGCGAGAACACGGTGTGGTTGTCGTACATGTCCGGCAGCGGCAGCGGGTCACGCCCGAACAGCTTGCCGGCCAGGTTGTACAGGAAGAACGAGGCGCCGATCGCGGTGATCAGGAAGATCAGCCGCGGCGCACCACGTCTGCGTAGTGGTCGGTACGCGACCTTCTCCAGGCCGTACGCCGTGACGCCGCCGAACAGCGCCGACCCCGCCATGGCGAGAGCGACAAAGCCGATGGATGCCAGAGCGGACGGGTTGTCCCCCGGACTGACCAGCTGAAGGACGATGAGGCTGCCGTAGGCGCCGAGCATGAAGACCTCGCTGTGCGCGAAGTTGATCAGCTGCAGCACGCCGTAGACAAGGGTGTAGCCGATGGCGATGACGGCGTACAGCGAGCCGAGCATCACCCCTAGGACGAGGTAGTCCCAGAATTCCTGAAGGGACATGGAGCAGACTTCCTTGTGGGAGCTGAGCGGGCGGCGGCGCTCGTGGCGACGAGGGCGGCCCGCGGGCGAATCATTCGAAACAGTGGGGGGCACCGGTCAGGGAACCGACCGCCCCACTTCGCGGACGGGGGCCGGGAGAACTACCGCCTCCCGGCCCCCGGTCGCATGGCATCAGCCACTAAGCCCCAGCGTCAGCCGGCCAGCTCGTTGATGTTGCCCTGGTACCCGATCTTGCCGCCCTTGACCTGGTACAGGTAGACGTCGGTGCCCTTGAACTCACCGTTCTCGCCGAAGGAGAAGGTCTTCGTCAGGCCCTTGTAGGAGGCCTTCGCCAGCGCGTCACGCAGAGCCTCACGCTCGGTGTCCGCACCCGACTTCTTGACCTCGGCGATGATCATGTTGGTGATGTCGTACGCCTCGGCGGAGTACGTACCCGGCGCGCGGCCGAACTCCTTCTGGTAGTCCTCGGCGAACTTCTTCGTGCCCGCCTCGACGGTGGCGTCGGTGCAGGGGCAGGTGAGGAACCAGTTCTCGGAGGCGTCACCCGCGAGCTCGACGAACTTCATGTCGTTCGAGCCGTCACCCGAGATGCCCGCGCCCTTGTAGCCGGCGTCCTTGAGCTTCTTCGCGAAGGGAGCCAGGTCCTGGTAGTAACCGGCGTAGATCAGCGCGTCGGCCTTGGAGTTGACGACGTCCTTCGCGGTCGCGGAGTAGTCCGGCGTCTTCTGCGGGACGGACTTCTTGACGACCTCGATACCGGCGTCCTTCAGACCCTTCTCGGCGACAGTCGCCAGGCCCACGCCGTAGTCGGTCTTGTCGTCGATCAGGTAGACCTTCTTCGCCTTCAGCTTCTTGGCGTAGTAGGTCGCCATGCCGGCGCCCTGCATGTTGTCGTTGGGGACACCGCGCAGGAAGCTGGTGAAGCCGTTCTCCTTGTCCGTCAGCAGCGGGTTGGTCGCGGACGGCGAAACCGTCACCAGACCGGACTCCGCGTACAGCGGCGAAGAGGTGTTGGTCGGCCCGGAGAAGGCGGGACCCACCACGGCGACGACGCTCTCGTCATCGATGATCTTCTGCGCGGCGGCCGTGGCCTTGTCCGGCAGGCCCTGGTCGTCACCGGCGACGTACTCGAGCTTGAAGTCGAGGTCACCCTTGGCGTTGGCCTGGTCGATGGCCAGCTTCACGCCGTTCTGCATGTTCTCGCCCAGCGCGACGTTGTCGCCGGAGAGCGGACCCTGGAAAGCGATCTTCACGGCGCCGTCGCTGCTACCGGAGGCACTGTTGCACCCGGTCAGGGCCAGAGCACCCACGGCCAGCGGTATAGCCAGTTTGACGATGGTCTTGTTCAGCACTACGAACCCCTCGGAGCCGCGCGAACGATCTTGTCAGCGGGGGAAGTTGGCATCCCCTCACAGGACACCGCTTGTCCGTGCGGTGTGCGGGGAATGTAATCGCGCGTTCGGGCACACGGATAGGTGACCGGAAGATGTGTGATCGCCCTGTGACCTGAGTCATGCGCCGGAAACAGAACACTCCTTACCGGCGACCGGACATGTCAGCAGTGATCCACAAGTTCCCGACAAACTCGCACATGATCTTCACGGCCACATTTCCGCAGACCCCGACAACGCTCTGAACTGCGACGTTCTCCCTGACCCCGGTCACACGACCTGGCCGGAACATGCCCCCGCCGGGCCCCTCCCACACGCCGCACAGAGCACCTCCGTCTCACCGGACAGCGCCCCTCCGGCCGGGTCGCGTCACCGTAGCGCGCGACGGCCCGCCGCGCGGCAGAATCGAAAACGACCTTCACAACTTCCCCCACAACAGCACCGGGCCCCCGGTCACCAAGTGACCGGGGACCCGCCGCAATTCCACCCATTTGTCCGCTTCGAGACGCTGCCCCTCCGCCCGTCCTCCGGACCGCTGAGCGCCCTGCCGCCGACTACTGTTCCTTCGCGGCCTTCTTCTCCTCGGCGTCCTCGATGACCGCCTCCGCCACCTGCTGCATCGACAACCGGCGGTCCATCGACGTCTTCTGGATCCACCGGAACGCCGCCGGCTCCGTCAGCCCGTACTGCGTCTGCAGAATGCTCTTCGCCCGATCCACCAGCTTGCGCGTCTCCAGCCGCTGCGAAAGATCCGCGACCTCCTGCTCGAGCGCCTTGAGCTCCGTGAACCGCGACACCGCCATCTCGATCGCCGGCACGACGTCGCTCTTGCTGAACGGCTTCACCAGATACGCCATGGCACCGGCGTCACGCGCCCGCTCCACGAGGTCGCGCTGCGAGAACGCGGTGAGCATCAGGACCGGCGCGATGGACTCCTCCGCGATCTTCTCCGCCGCGGAGATCCCGTCGAGCACGGGCATCTTCACGTCGAGAATCACCAGATCCGGCCGGTGCTCCCGCGCCAGCTCCACGGCCCGCTGCCCGTCCCCGGCCTCGCCGACGACCGTGTACCCCTCCTCCTCGAGCATCTCTTTGAGATCGAGCCGGATGAGCGCCTCGTCCTCGGCGATGACGACACGTGTCGTCAGGGGCGGGACGTGCGACTTGTCGTCGTCATCGGCGGTGGGCTGGGGCGACTCGGGGGCGGTCACTGGGGCTCCTCGGGGCCGGACAAATACTGCTGCCCCGAGACTACCTAGATGAAGGTTCCGACCTGCACCCGGTACACTCCGACAAGCAACCACGCCGGGTTGGCGGAATGGCAGACGCTGATGTCTCAAACACATCTGCCCGAAAGGGCGTGCGGGTTCGAATCCCGCACCCGGCACTTCGCCCTTCCAGGCGGATGTTCACCTTCTCGTGAACATCCGCTTTCTGCTACCCACGGCGTCACTCGCTGACTCAACGTAGCCATATGCCCCATCACGCGCCGGAGCTCCGACACAGAGCACTGTCCCTCCTCCGGGCAGGGACCACGAACGCCGAAGTCGGCCGCAGGTTGAACATCCCCGCGGGCACGATCAGCTATTGGAAGCACATGGACCGCGCCGGGCGCGGCGAATGCGACGCGGCAATGCGCGCCGTCTTCCCGGACAACTCGGTGTGCCGGGTCCGGCGGGCGGGCTGCAGCAACCTGAAGGTGTACTCGAAGCACCTCGCGTGCTTGTTCCCGCAGCACGGGCTCGGCAAGAAGCACGAGCGCAAGATCACCCTGTCCGCCTGGCAACAAGAAGTCGTCGACAGGTACCCGTGGCAGTTCGTTCGCGGCCTGATCCATTCCGACGGCTGCCGCAACATGAACTGGACCACCCGAATCGTCAACGGCGAGCGCAAGCGCTACGAGTATCCGCGGTACTTCTTCACCAATGTCTCGGACGACATCAGGCAGCTCTGCACCGACACGCTCGACAAGCTCGGCGTCGAGTGGAAGCACTGCACTCGCAACGGCAGGCCGTACAGCATCTCCGTGGCCCGACGCGCCTCCGTCGTCCTCATGGACGCGCACGTCGGGCCGAAGTGCTGACACGTTTCCGCCTGCTTACAGGCTCTCGCCGATGCGGTGCACACGGACCAGGTTCGTCGAGCCCGCGACGCCCGGCGGGGAGCCGGCCGTGATGACCACGATGTCGCCCCGCTCGCAGCGGCCGATGCGCAGCAGTTCCTCGTCGACCTGGGCGACCATCGCGTCGGTGGACTCGACGTGCGGGCCGAGGAAGGTCTCGACGCCCCAGGTGAGGTTGAGTTGGGACCGGGTGGCGGGGTCGGGGGTGAAGGCGAGGAGGGGGATCGGGGAGCGGTAGCGGGAGAGGCGCTTGACGGTGTCGCCCGACTGGGTGAAGGCGACGAGGAACTTGGCGCCGAGGAAGTCGCCGATCTCGGCCGCCGCGCGGGCCACGGCGCCGCCCTGGGTGCGGGGCTTGTTCCGGTCGGTCAGCGGGGGGAGGCCCTTGGCGAGGACGTCCTCTTCCGCCGCGATGACGATGCGGGCCATGGTGCGGACCGTTTCGACCGGGTATTTACCGACGCTCGTCTCGCCGGAGAGCATCACCGCGTCCGTGCCGTCGATGACGGCGTTGGCGACGTCGGAGGCTTCGGCGCGGGTGGGGCGGGAGTTGTCGATCATCGAGTCGAGCATTTGGGTGGCGACGATGACCGGCTTGGCGTTGCGCTTGGCGAGCTTGATCGCCCTCTTCTGCACGATCGGTACCTGCTCCAGGGGCATTTCGACGCCGAGGTCGCCGCGGGCGACCATGATTCCGTCGAACGCGGCGACGATGTCGTCGATGTTCTCGACCGCCTGCGGCTTTTCGACCTTGGCGATGACGGGGAGGCGGCGGCCTTCCTCGTCCATGACGCGGTGGACGTCGTCGATGTCGCTGCCGTTGCGGACGAAGGAGAGGGCGATGATGTCGGCGCCGATGCCGAGGGCCCAGCGGAGGTCTTCGATGTCCTTTTCCGAGAGGGCGGGGACGGAGACGGCCACGCCGGGGAGGTTGAGGCCCTTGTGGTCGGAGACCATGCCGCCTTCGACGACGGTGGTCGTGACGCGGGGGCCGTCGATGGCGGTGACCTCGAGGGCGACCTTGCCGTCGTCGACGAGGATGCGTTCGCCGCGGCTGACGTCGGCGGCGAGTCCCTCGTAGGTGGTGCCGCAGACGTGGCGGTCGCCCTCGATGTCCTCGGTGGTGATGGTGAACGTGTCGCCGCGTTCAAGCAGTACGGGTCCCTCGCGGAAGCGGCCGAGGCGGATCTTCGGACCTTGAAGGTCCGCGAGGATGCCGACGCTACGGCCGGTTTCGTCGGAGGCCTTTCGTACGTGGTGGTAGCGCTCCTCGTGGTCGGCGTAGGTGCCGTGGCTGAGGTTGAAGCGGGCGATGTCCATCCCGGCGTCGACGAGTGCCTTGATCTGCTCGTACGTGTCGGTTGCGGGGCCCAGGGTGCAGACGATTTTTGCTCGGCGCATGTTTCGAGCCTATGGCTTACCGGCCGGTAGAGAATTGGGCGTGCGTGACTACTCAACAACCTTTACATGAAAGGCTATTGACAAGTGTTGAATTGCGCGCAGGGGCGCTCGGATGAGCAGAGGACGCCGTCCGTTCACAATTGCGGCGGCGTCATGGTGAAGCGCGCGTTCACCTGGGCGTAGACCGTCTGGCGCTGTGGTTCGAGGTCGAGGGCGGGTGCGGCCTCCGCGCCGGCGGCTCCGGCGAAGCCGCGTGCGCTGCCGGGAGGGGCGGGCATCGCGTAGCGGGGCGGGGCGGCTTCGGCTCCGATGTCGGCTAGTTCGACGAGGGCGGAGAGTCGCCCGCCGATGGCTTCGGCGTATTCACGGGCGCGCTGGACGGCTTCGCGTACGGCTTGGCGCCGGGCTTCGCCGTGGGCGGGCGAGTCGGGGCGCAGTGACCACCAGGGGCCGTTGACATGGGTGAGTTCGAGGTCGGCGAGGCGGGTGGTGAGCTCGCCGAGGGCGGTGAAGTCGCTCAGTACGGCGGTGATGTGGACGCGGCCGTGGTAGGCGTGGATGCGTTCGCCCCGGCCGTGCTGGGTGAGCTGGGGTGTGACGGAGAATGCGCCGGTCTCGAGCTTTTCGACCGCCTGGCCGTACGACTTGACGAGGTCGAGTGCGGCGGCGTTGCGGCGGGTGAGGTCTTCGAGGGCGGTGCGCCGGTCCTTGCCGCGGGCGCTGATGGTGATGCCGATGCGGGCGATCTCGGGGTCGAATTCGATGCGTGCCTCGCCGCGTACGGCGACCCGTGGTTGTTCGGGGGTGGCGTAGGGGGCGGTGGGCGTGGGGGGTGTGGCGTCGTCCATGGGTGTCTCCCTCGCGCGGTGGCCGGTCGTCCCACTTTCGCATCCGGGTCGGACAGTCGGGTCCGGCAGCCGGTCCGAGCCCCGGCCGGACATCGGATCGAAACCTGACAGGGGTGTTGCGGGGGTGGCGCTTAGGTCAGAATCTACGCGCGTTGTGCATGTGATCGAGGGAGACGAAATGCCGCTGAACCGTAGGACGTTCCTGGAGCGGACGGCCGCCGCCGGGGCGGGTGTCGCTGTCGCGGGTGCCGCTGCCGCGCCCGCGGTGGCCGAGGAGCGGGGCAAGGACCATGGGCGCGGGCGTCCGCAGAAGCGGTACTCGTTCACCGTGCTGGGGACGACCGATCTGCACGGGAATGTCTTCAACTGGGACTATTTCACGGACAAGGAGTTCGACGACAAGGCGCACAACGATGTGGGCCTGGCGAAGATCTCGACGCTGGTGAACCAGATCCGTGAGGAGAAGGGCCGGCGCAACACGCTGCTGATCGACGCCGGTGACACGATCCAGGGCACCCAGCTGTCGTACTACTACGCCAAGGTCGACCCGATCACGGCCGAGCGCGGTCCGGTGCACCCGATGGCGCAGGCGATGAACGCCATCGGCTACGACGCCGCGGCGCTCGGCAACCACGAGTTCAACTACGGCATCCCGGTGCTGCGCAAATTCGAGGAGCAGTGCGACTTCCCGCTGCTCGGGGCGAACGCGCTGGACGCGAAGACGCTGCGGCCCGCGTTCCCGCCGTACAGCATGCACCGGCTGCGCACGCCGCACGGGCGTGATGTGCGGGTGGCCGTTCTCGGTCTGACGAATCCGGGCATCGCGATCTGGGACAAGCAGAACGTGAGCGGGAAGATGGTCTTCCCCGGCCTGGAGGAGCAGGCGGCGAAGTGGGTGCCGAAGCTGCGCTCGATGGGCGCGGACGTGGTGGTCGTCTCGGCGCATTCGGGTTCCAGCGGCACCTCCTCGTACGGCGACCAGCTGCCGTACGTCGAGAACGCGGCGGGTCTGGTGGCCGAGCAGGTGCCCGGTATCGACGCGATCCTGGTGGGGCACGCGCACACCGAGATACCGGAGTACTTCGTCACCAACAAGGAGACCGGTCAGCAGGTGGTTCTGTCCGAGCCGCTGAAGTGGGGGCAGCGGCTGACGCTGTTCGACTTCGACCTGGTGTGGCAGAAGGGCCGCTGGGTGGTGGAGCGGGTCGGGGCGAAGGTCCTGAACTCGAACACGGTCGCGGAGGACCCGGAGATCACGGGTCTGCTGGGTGACGAGCACAAGAAGGTCGTGGCGTACGTCAACCAGGTCATCGGTACGTCGACGGCGGCGATGTCCACGGCCGCCGCGCCGTGGAAGGACGAACCGATCATCGACCTGATCAACCATGTCCAGGCCGAGACGGTGAAGGCGGCGCTGGCGGGCGGCGAGTACGCGGCGCTGCCGGTGCTGTCCCAGGCGTCGTGCTTCTCCCGGACGGCGGCGATCCCGGCGGGCGAGGTGACGATCAAGGACGCGGCGGGGCTGTACCCGTTCGAGAACACCCTCGAGGCACGGCTGATGACGGGTGCGCAGCTGAAGGAGTACCTGGAGTTCTCGGCCCGGTACTACGTGCAGACTCCGGCGGGGGCGCCGGTGGACACGTCGAAGCTGACGAACGCGAACGGGACGCCGGACTACAACTACGACGCGGTGTCGGGTCTGACGTACGAGGTCGACATCGCGAAGCCGGCGGGTTCCAGGATCGTGAAGCTGTCCTTCGAGGGCGCGCCGGTCGACCCGGCTGCGCGGTTCGTGCTCGCCGTGAACAACTACCGGGCGAGCGGGGGCGGCAATTTCCCGCACATCGCCGCGGCGCAGCAGCTGTGGGCGAATTCGGAGGAGATCCGGAACACGATCATCGCGTGGGTGCAGGCGAAGGGTTCGGTGGATCCGGCGGAGTTCGCTTCGGTGGGCTGGAAGCTGACCCGGGACGGCGTGCCGGTGTTCTAGACCTCCCCAGGTGCACTGTCTAGCGCTGTGATTCCAGTGGCGTGAGCGGGGGCGTCTGGCCGGGAATGCCGGATGCCTCCTGCTGCTGGAGGCCGAAGCGGGTGAAGGCGGTGCGGCGGGGCAGCGGGTAGGGCTCCTTGCCGGTGAGGGAGTTGAGGATGCTCGCGCTGCGCCAGGCGGCGAGCCCGAGGTCGGGGGCGCCGACGCCGTGGGTGTGGCGTTCGGCGTTCTGTACGTAGAGGGATCCGCTGACGGTGGGGTCGAGGTCGAGGCGGAATTCGCTGTCGACGAGGGGGCGTCCGGCGCGGTCGCGGCGGATGTAGGGGTCGATGCCGGCGAGGAGCCGGGTGAGCGGGCGTTCGCGGTAGCCGGTGGCGAGGACGACGGCGTCGGTGGTGAGGCGGGAGCGGGTGCCCTGCTGGATGTGTTCGAGGTGGAGCTCGACGCGGGTGGTTGCGACCCGGCCGGCGGTGCGGACGGTGACGCCGGGTGTGAGGACGGCGTCGGGCCAGCCGCCGTGCAGGCTGCGGCGGTAGAGCTCCTCGTGGATGGCGGCGATGGTGTCGGCGTCGATGCCTTTGTGGAGCTGCCATTGGCGGGGCAGCAGCTCGCTGCGGACCTTTTCCGGCAGGGCGTGGAAGTAGCGGGTGTAGTCGGGGGTGAAGTGTTCGAGGCCGAGCTTGGAGTACTCCATGGGTGCGAAGGCTTCGGTGCGGGTGAGCCAGTGGAGCTTCTCGGCCCCGGCGGGGCGGGCACGGAGCAGGTCCAGGAAGACTTCGGCGCCGGACTGGCCCGAGCCGATGACGGTGACGTGCTCCGCGGTGAGGAGCCGTTCGCGGTGCTCCAGGTAGTCGGCGGAGTGGAGGACGGGCACGCTGGGCGCGTCGGCGAGCGGGCGCAGCGGTTCGGGTACGTACGGCTCGGTGCCGACGCCGAGTGCGACGTTGCGGGTATAGGCGCGGCCCAGCGCCTCGGCCTCGCCGTCGGTGTCGAGCTGGGTGAAGTCGACCTCGAACAGGTCGCGTTCGGTGTTCCAGCGGACGGCGTCGACCTGGTGGCCGAAGTGCAGGCCGGGGAGGTTGTCGCCGACCCAGCGGCAGTAGGCGTCGTATTCGGCGCGCTGGATGCGGAAGCGCTCCGCGAAGTAGAAGGGGAAGAGCCGGTCGCGGGCGCGCAGGTAGTTGAGGAACGACCAGGGGCTCGCGGGGTCCGCCAGGGTGACGAGGTCGGCGAGGAACGGGACCTGGAGGGTGGCGCCCTCGATGAGGAGTCCGGGGTGCCACCGGAAGGTGGACCGCTGCTCGAAGAAGGTGGTGGCGAGTCCGCCGGGGACGCCGTGGGCGAGCGCGGCGAGGGAGAGGTTGAACGGGCCGATGCCGATGCCGACGAGGTCGTAGGGGCGATCGGGCTGCTGGGCCGGTGGTGTGGCGGTCATCGGGGGGTGCTGCCTTCCACGAGGTCGGTGAGGGTCTGCAGGGCGCCGCTGGTGATGTGGGGGTTGAGCAGGGTGGCCTTGAGCCAGAGCCGGCCGTCGGCGCGGGCCCGGCCGAGGACGGCGCGCCCCTGCACGAGCAGGGCGCGCCGGATCTCCGCCGTCTGTTCGTCGCTCGCGCCGGTGGGCCGGAACAGGACGGTGGAGAGGGTGGGCCGTTCGTAGAGCTCCAGGCGCGGGTTCTTGTCGACCAGGTCCGCGAGGTCGTGGGCGGCGGCGCAGGTGCGGTCGACGAGGGCGGCGAGGCCGGTGCGGCCGAGTGCTTTGAGGGTGACGGCGATCTTGAGGATGTCGGGCCGGCGGGTGGTGCGCAGGGAGCGGCCGAGGAGGTCGGGCAGGCCGGCGTCGGTGTCGTCCTCCGCGTTGAGGTATTCGGCGGTGTGGCCGAGCGGGGCGAGACGAGTGGTGTCGGGTACGGCGAGGAGTCCGGCGGCGACGGGCTGCCAGCCGAGTTTGTGCAGGTCGAGCGTGACGGAGTGGGCGCGTTCCAGGCCGGTGAGGAGGTGGCGGCGTTCGTTGCTGAAGAGGAGCGGGCCGCCGTAGGAGGCGTCGATGTGCAGTTCGGCGCGGTGGCGGTCGGCGAGGTCGGCGATCCGGCCGAGGGGGTCGATGCGGCCCGTGTCGGTGGTGCCCGCGGTGGCGACGACGAGGACCGGGCCGTGGAGGCGGGTCAGTGTGTCGTCCAGTGCGGCGGGGTCGTTCAGGGGGACGGTGAGCGGCCGGGGCAGTCCCAGGAGCCAGGCGGCGCGGCCGACCGAGTGGTGGGCGCTGTCGTCGCAGACGACCTGGACCGGTGTACCGACGCGCTCGCGTGCGAGGAGGAGGGCGAGCTGGTTGGACTCGGTGCCGCCGGTGGTGACGATCGCGTCGGGGGCGGTGTGCCCGGGGTACACCTCCGCCGCGAGTACGTGGGTGACCTGTGCCTCCAGTTCGGAGGCCGCGGGTGCCTGGTCCCAGGAGTCCATGGACGGGTTGAGCGCGGAGGCGGCGAGGTCGGCGGCGACGGCCAGCGCGAGGGGCGGCGTGTGGAGGTGGGCCGCGCACAGGGGGTCGGCGGGGTCGGCGGCGCCGTGGGCGAGGGCGCGGACGAGGGTGCGCAGGGCGGGGGCGGCGCCGGCGCCGTGCTCCGGGAGGACGTCCCCGAGGCTCTGGCGCATCCGTGCGGCGACGGCGTCCGGCCCGCCGGCGGGTACGGGGCCGCCGCGAGCGATCGCGCCTTCGCCGAGTGCGTCGAGCACGAGCGCGAGCAGGGGGCGCAGGGCGTCGGGGCCGGTGATTCCTCCCGCGAGGGGCGGGGTGTTCATGAGGCGGGGTCCTTCGGCGAGGCGCGGGTGTCACACGACGGGTGTCACCCCACGGTGGCGAGGGGCCCGGCGGGGCGCCCGCAGATCTCAACGATCGGAACCCGAAAGTGGTATCGCATTGCGGGAGGGAGGGGGTGGGGGCTCGGCGGCTGGTATGGGGCGCCTGCGGCGGGCCTGTCCCCCACCCGCCCCTTCCCGAACCGGGCTCTGCCCGGACCCGCCACCGCGCTCCGCGCGGTGCTTACGGGGGCTCCGCCCCCGCACCCCCGCGCCTCAAACGCCGGCGAGGCTGGAAATGCCCCCGCCGGGGAGTCCGAGGCAGGCGCCGCCGGCACGGCGGCACGGCGGGCACGGCGGCACGGCGGGCACCGCAGGCGCCGCCGGCACCGCGGCACGGCGGGCACGGCAGGCACCGCCGGCACCGCGGACACCGCAGGCACGGCGGGCACCGCGGGCACCGCCGGCACCGCGGGCACCGCAGGCACCGCGGGCACGGCAGGCGCCGCCGGCACGGGGCACCGCCGGCACCGCCGGCACCGCGGCACGGCAGGCGCCGCCGGCACGGCTGATTTCGCGGAGCGAAAATCAGCCCGCCTGGGGCACCTCCCACGGCCGCCAGGCCGTAGGGGAGATTCAGGGCACCGCGCGAAGCGCGGTACGTGGGTCCGGGGCTTGCCCCGGTTTCGGGAAGTGGGGCTCCCCCCACGGCCGCCAGACCGTAGGGGGACGGTTGGGGAAAGGTCACGCTCCCCGGACCCGCAGGGCCCTGCGCAGGTCGTCGATCTGGTCGGCCAGCTTGCGGCGCAGGGCCGGGAGCATGTCCGTCCCGGCCAGGCAGGCCTCCCCCGCGCTCAGCGCCTCGGCGTCGACGGCGTGGACGGGGAAGGCGTATCGGCCGCAGGCTTCTGCGATGGCCGGGCCGCGGCGGGCGGCGAGGGCGACGGCGTCGGGGTAGAAGCGCGGGACGTACTCGCGTACCAGGTCGGCCTGCTCGGGCTGCCAGAAGCCCTGCGCGGTGGCCGCGAACAGGTAGTTGGACAGGTCGTCGCCGGTGAAGAGCCGGGCCCAGGCCGCGGCCTTGGCCTCGGGTGTGGGGAGGGCGGCGCGGCAGCGGGCCGCGCCTTCCTGGCCGGTGGCGCTCGGGTCGCGTTCCAGTTCGGCGGTGATGGCCGCGTCGTCGGTGGCGCCGAGGACGGCGAGACGCGTCAGGACGCGCCAGCGCAGTTCGGGGTCGAGCTCGGGGCCGCCGGGGACGCTGCCTTCGGTGAGCCATTCCTGGATGGGCTCCGGCTGGGTGGCGGCGTCGATGTAGTGCCGTACGGCGGTCAGGCGCAGGCCGGGGTCGCTGCCGTCCTCGGTGCGGCGCAGCAGGGCGCGGCTGATGCGGGTGAGGGTGGCGAGCGCGGCGGGGCGCTGGTCGGGGGTGAGATAGCAGTCGGTGATCTGGCCGGCGGCGAAGGTGAGGACGCCCTGGACGATGGCGAGGTCGTTCTCGTGGGGCAGGTGGGTGCCGGCCGTCTCGAGGTAGGCGGTGGGAGCGAGTTCGCCGTCGCGGACCATGTCGCGTGCGGCGTTCCAGACGACGGCCCGGGTGAGGGCGTCGGGGATGCCGGACAGGGAGTCGACGACGACGGCCCAGGAGGCGGCGTCGAGGCGGACCTTGGCGTAGGTGCTGTCGCCGTCGTTGAGGACGAGGAGGGCCGGGCGGCGCCCGGGGCGGGGTGCTGTGCTGCCGGTCTCGGGGACGTCGATCTCGAGGCGGTCGCGCAGGACGAGGTGGCCGGGGTCGATGGGGTCGGCGTCGTAGGCGCCGACGGCGATGCGGTGGGGGCGGCTGCCGTCGCGTTCGACGGTGAGTGACCAGCCGCCCGCGGTGTCCGCGACGGCGGGGGTGAGGGTGTCGACGCCGGTGGTGCGCAGCCATGACTCGGCCCAGGCGTGCACGTCGCGGTCGGTGGCTCCGGCGAGGGAGTCGATGAAGTCGGCGAGGGTGGCGTTGGCGAACTTGTGCCGGGCGAAGTGGGTGTTGATGCCGGCGAGGAAGTCCTTCTCGCCGAGCCAGGTGACGAGCTGGCGCAGGGCGGAGGCGCCCTTGGCGTAGGAGATGCCGTCGAAGTTGAGCATCGCGGACGCGGTGTCGGGGACGGCGTCGGGGTCGGGGGCGACGGGGTGGGTGGAGGGCCGCTGGTCGGCGTCGTAGCCCCAGGACTTGCGGGCGATGGCGAAGTCGGTCCAGGTGTCGGTGAAGCGGGTGGCTTCGGTGAGGGTCTGGTAGCCCATGTATTCGGCGAAGGACTCGTTCAGCCAGATGTCGTCCCACCACTTGAGGGTGACGAGGTCACCGAACCACATGTGGGCCATCTCGTGGGCGATGACCATGGCACGGGTCTGGCGCTGGGTGTCGGTGACGGCGGAGCGGTAGACGAATTCGTCGCGGAAGGTGACGAGGCCAGGGTTCTCCATGGCGCCGGCGTTGAACTCGGGGACGAAGGCCTGGTCGTAGGAGTCGAAGGGGTAGGGCTCCTCGAACTTCTCGTGGTAGCGGTCGTAGCACTGCCGGGTGATGTCGAGGAGTTCGTCGGCGTCGGCGTCGAGGTAGGGGGCCAGCGACCGGCGGCAGTGGATGCCGAAGGGCAGTCCGGCGTGCTCGGTGCGTACGGAGTGCCAGGGTCCGGCGGCGACGGCGACCAGGTAGGTGGAGAGCAGCGGGGTGGGCGCGCAGGTCCAGCGGCCCTCGCCGTGGTGGGTGGCGACGCCGTTGCCGAGGACGGTCCACGCTTCGGGCGCGGTGACGGAGAGTTCGAAGACGGCCTTGAGGTCGGGCTGGTCGAAGGCGGCGAAGACGCGCTGGACGTCGTCCATGAACAGCTGGGTGTAGACGTACGTCTCGCCGTCGCTGGGGTCGGTGAAGCGGTGCATGCCTTCGCCGGTGCGGGAGTAGCTCATCCGCGCGTCGACGCGCAGTTCGTGCTCGCCGGCGCCGAGACCGGTCAGGGGGATCCGGTTCTCGGTGAGTGCGGCGGGGTCGAGGGGTTGTCCGTCGAGCGTGAGGGAGCGGAGCTCGGCGGGCTTGATCTCGACGAAGGTGTCACCGGCCGCTTTCGCGGTGAAGTGGATGACGGTTCGGGAGTCGAAGGTCTCGTCGCCGGTGGTGAGATCGAGGTCGATCGTGTACCGGTGTACGTCGAGTTGCCGGGCTCGGGTCTGCGCTTCGTCGCGCGTCAGTACGGACATGGGCCCATGCTGCCTGATGGGCCCGGGTCGGCACACGGGGTGGTGGTTGCGCTGTCAGCGCACACCCCCGTCCCGCGCGCGGGCGTTCGGGCGGGGTGGGGCGGGCGCGGCGCGCGGGTCCGGTGATTCAGTGCTGTGGGCGCTCGCCGGGCTGGTCGGCGATCTGCTCGTGGTGGCGGATCACCTCGGCGATGATGAAGTTCAGCAGTTTCTCCGCGAACGCCGGGTCGAGTTTCGCGCTCTCCGCGAGCTGGCGCAGCCGTGCGATCTGTCGGGCCTCGCGGGCGGGGTCGGCGGGCGGCAGGTGGTGCTGGGCCTTGAGGTGGCCGACCTGCTGGGTGCACTTGAATCGCTCGGCGAGCATGTGGACGACGGCGGCGTCGATGTTGTCGATGCTCGCGCGCAGGCGGTCGAGCTCGGCGCGCACGGATTCGTCGATGTCACTCGTGGTCATGGTCAGGGAGCTTACGTCGGCCGGACACCGATGGTCGGAGGGTGTTCAGGGTCCGGGACGCGGGTGCTCCAGCCGCCGGGTACGGCCCTGCCCTGCTGGTCCCTGAAGCGGACGGGGGCGAGTCCGACGCGGCGGGTGAACAGGCGGGAGAAGTACGCCGGGTCCTCGTATCCGACGCGGCGGGCGACGGCGGCGACGGGCAGGTCGGTGGCGGCGAGGAGTTCCTTGGCGCGGCCGAGGCGGATGCCGAGGAGGTAGTCCTTGGGGCTGCAGCCGGCGCCGCGGCGTACGGCGGTGCGCAGTTCGGCGGGGGTCATGCCGTGGCGGGCGGCGTGTTCGGCGACGGACATCGGCCGGAAGGCGTCGCGGGCGAGTGCGGTGAGGACGGGGTCGCCGTCGGGGCCGAGGTCGGCGCGGGCGCGGCGCAGGGCGACGAGCAGTTCGTGGACGGCGGCGCCGGTCTCGACCTCGAGGAGGGGGTTGCCGCGGCGGGCGGCGCGGGCGATCTTGCCGACGGCGGCCCGTGCGCCGGCGGCGTCGGACAGGGGTACGACGGGCCGGTCGGGCTCGATGTAGCCGAGTTCGGTGTAGGTGGTGGCGGCGGGGCCGGTGAAGTCGACGAACGCTTCGTCCCAGCCGGCAGCGGGGTCGGGGCCGTAGTGGTGGGGGACGCCGGGGGTGAGCCAGATGAGGGCGGGCCCGGTGACGGTGGTGCGCCGCCCGTCGGCGGCGCGGTACCAGCCGCTGCCCGCGCTGATGACGACGGCGACGTGGTGGTCGAGGGTGCGGGGGCCGACGGTGGGGAGGCTGCCGTGCTGGAGGCCGACGCCGAGGCACACCAGTCCGAGCCGGTGGTGCAGGGGGCTCGGGGTGAAATAGCGCATCCAGGTGTGGTACATGCCGATTCGTCGCTCCTTCCCGGCCAGTCCAAGGAGAGCCGATCTTTGTCCATGGACCGGCTGCGCGCCAGGGGTGATCGTGGGGGCGGCGGTTTGCGAGAGAGGGACGGGCCGGTGGCTGACTTCACCGTGGGTGACACGGATTTCCTGCTGGACGGGCGGCCGGTGCGGCTGCTGTCGGGGGCGCTGCACTATTTCCGGGTGCACGAGGGCCAGTGGGGCCACCGGTTGTCGATGCTGCGGGCGATGGGCCTCAACTGTGTGGAGACGTACGTCCCGTGGAATCTGCACGAGCCGGAGCCGGGCAGGTACGCGGACGACGGGGCGCTGGGGCGGTTCCTGGACGCGGTGCACGCGGCGGGGATGTGGGCGATCGTGCGGCCGGGTCCGTACATCTGCGCCGAGTGGGAGAACGGCGGCCTTCCGTTCTGGCTGACCGGCCGGGTCGGGCGGCGGGCGCGTACGGAGGATGCGGAGTATCTGGGGCATGTGGAGCGCTGGTTCACCAGGCTGCTGCCGCAGGTGGTGGAGCGCGAGATCACGCGCGGCGGGCCCGTGGTGATGGTGCAGGTGGAGAACGAGTACGGCAGTTACGGCTCGGACGGCGGATATCTGCGGCAGTTGGTGGAGCTGTTGCGGTCGTGCGGGGTGAGCGTGCCGCTGTTCACGTCCGACGGTCCGGAGGACCACATGCTGTCGGGCGGTTCGGTGCCCGGTGTGCTGGCCACGGTGAACTTCGGGTCGGGCGCCGCGGAGGCGTTCGCGGCGCTGCGCCGGCACCGTCCGGAGGGGCCGCTGATGTGCATGGAGTTCTGGTGCGGCTGGTTCGAGCACTGGGGGGCCGAGCCGGCGCGCCGGGACGCCGAGGACGCGGCGCGGGCGCTGCGGGAGATCCTCGAGGCCGGCGCCTCGGTGAATGTGTACATGGCTCACGGCGGGACGAGTTTCGGCGGCTGGGCGGGCGCGAACCGGTCGGGTGAGCTGCACGACGGCGGGTTCGAGCCGACGGTGACGTCCTACGACTACGACGCGCCCGTCGACGAGGCGGGCCGGCCGACGGAGAAGTTCTGGCGGTTCCGGGAGATCCTCGCCGAGTATCAGGAAGGACCGCTGCCGGAGCCTCCGCCGGCTCCGGCGGTCCTGTCGGCGCCGGTGCGGGTGGAGCTCGCCGAGTGGGCTCCGCCGGAGACGGTGCTGCGGCTGCTCGGCGACGACGAGTGCGAGGCCCCGATGCCGCTGACGTTCGAGGAGCTGGGTGTCGGGCGGGGCCTGGTGCGCTACCGGGTCGAGGTCCCGGGGCCGCGGGAGCCGTATCCGCTGCGGGTGGCGGGGCTGCGCGACCGCGCGGTGATGTTCGTCGACGGTGTGCGGGTGGGGGTGCTGGACGGCGGGACGCCGGCGCTGGGGGTGCCGGTGGCGGGTCCGGCGTCGGTGGAGCTGTGGGTGGATTCGCTGGGCCGGGTCAACTACGGGCCCCTGACGGGCGAGCCGAAGGGCATCACCGGCGGGGTGCTGCACGAGCGGCAGTTCCTGCACGGTGTGCGGGCGTGCGCACTGCGGCTGGAGGCGTTCGAGGAGCCGGCGGCGCTGGCCAAAATGCCGTGGTGTGTCCCTCCGGCGGGGGCGGCCGGCCTGTACCGGGGGACGTTCGAGGTGGCGGAGCCGGGTGACGCGGGGCTGGAACTGCCGGGCTGGACCAGGGGTTTCGTGTGGGTGAACGGGTTCAACCTGGGGCGCTACTGGTCGGCGGGGCCGGTCAGGCCGCTGTATGTGCCGGGGCCGGTGCTGCGCGCCGGCGCCAACGAGGTGTGGGTGCTGGAGCTGGAGTGCGCCGCGGCGGAGGCCGACGTACGGCTGGAGTGCGTGGCGGCGGACGCCGCCGTACGGCCGGGGTGAGCCGTGACGGAGGGGCAGGCCGTCGGGCCTGCCCCTTCGCCGTGTCCGGTTCTGTGCGGGGTTCTCTACAGGGTGGCGGCCGCCGACTTGATGGCGGACGCGAAGGTGGACACCTCGGTGTAGACGCCGGGGTAGCCGGCCCGGGCGCAGCCGTAGCCCCAGCTGACGATGCCGACCTGGGTCCAGGCGCCGGCGTTGTCCTTGCGGAACATGGGTCCGCCGGAGTCGCCCTGGCAGGTGTCGACGCCGCCCTCGTTGTAGCCGGCGCAGATCTCCTCGTTCGCGACGAGTTCGTCGTACGCCTGCCCGCAGGCCGCGTCGGAGACGAACGGGACCTGGGCCTTGAGCAGGTAGCGCTGCTGTGCGCCGCCCTCACGGGCCGCGCCCCATCCGGCGACGGTGAAGGTGCCGCTGTTGTACGCGGTGGTCTCGGCGATCTTCAGCGTGGGCAGGTCGATGGGCTGGGCGAGCTTGATCAGGGCCCAGTCCTTGCCCGTGCCGTTGTAGCCGGGGGCCTGCAGGACCTTGGTGGAGCGGACCTTGATGGCGCTCGAGCTCCGGAGGTCCACGACGCCGGCGGTGGCCGTGATGCTGGTGTTGTTGCCGGAGCCGCTGACGCAGTGGGCCGCGGTGAGCACGATGTCCTTGGCGTAGAGGGCGCCTCCGCAGCCCATGGAGAGCCGGACCATGAACGGGAACTCACCTTGTGCCGCGCGGGTGCCGCCGACCACGGGCGGGGCGGCGGCGGAGGCGGAGGTGGGCTGGAGGCTGACGGCGGCGAGGATGACGGCACCGGCGGCGACACATCTCTTGAGCGCGCTAAGAAGCTTCAACTGAGTGCCTCTCGTGGGGGGTTGAGGGGATAGCCCGGCCGGGCACAGCTGTTCGGCACCGCTGGGTGATACATCTGGGTGGCCCATTGGTGACATGTGCTCGACAAGACGCTGTCCGGAGTATGAGACCCGGGTAGCGGACACCACAAGAAGCGCCTTTCAGCCAGTCCCCGCCGGCCGCGAGCCCCGCCCCGCCCCCTTGGCGCCGTAGAGTTGAAGCCTGCTCGGGCGGGCGGCCGGGCGCAGCGGACCCGGAGCCGCGCGGGACGCGGAAGCCGTACAGGA
Organism: Streptomyces sp. NPDC086835; assembly: GCF_044745705.1. Classification (NCBI taxonomy): domain Bacteria; kingdom Bacillati; phylum Actinomycetota; class Actinomycetes; order Kitasatosporales; family Streptomycetaceae; genus Streptomyces; species Streptomyces sp. NPDC086835. The sequence goes on along the minus strand of NZ_JBIVAU010000001.1, from coordinate 1,173,754 downwards.
GGCATGGGGGTACGGGAGTGGGCAACGGCAGCGAGGTCGTGCACGGCTTCCCGCACCTGGACACCGTGCGGTCGGCGATCACCGCGCTGTACCGGCGACTCTCCCCCGAGAGCGTCCTCTCCTATGCGCCCAGCGTGCTGCCCGCCGACGTGGCCTTCGGCGACAGTGACGACCTGCATCTGGGGGCGCAGCGCGTCGCACGTGCCCTCGTGCACCATCTGCGGCTGCCGGACGCCCGGGTGATCGTCGGCTTCCGGGAGATGGAGCACGCTGCGAGCGTCGAACTGACCGCCGGACCCGAGTACTTCATCGAACTGAACGACCGGTTCCGTACCCATCGCCGGGACATCGGCGCCGCCCTCGCGCACGAGATCACCCATGTTCTGCTGCACCGGCTGGATCTGTCGTTCCCGGGCACCCGCGACAACGAGATCCTCACCGACACCGTGACCACGTACCTGGGCGCCGGCTGGCTGCTGCTGGACGCCTTCCGCGAGGACGCCGTCTCCAGCCAGAAGCTCGGCTACCTCACCCCTGAGGAGTTCGGCTACGTCCTCGCCGGGCGGGCGATGGCCTTCGACGAGGACCCGCGGACCTGGTTCACCAGCCCGCAGGCGTACCACGCGTACACCCGTGGCCGCGCGCAGGCGCTGCTCGAGGCGCAGCAGCCCCCGCTGACCACGGCCGGCCGGCTGGGCAGGCTCCGCTACGCGAAGGACCGCCGGCACGCCAGGGACCATCCGGGCGCTGCGGCGTCCGGACCGTTCGCGTACGCCTTCGAGCACGGGCCGGAAGGGCTCCGGGTGTCCTTCCCGTGCACCACCTGCCACCAGCGCATCCGGGTGCCGGTGCGCGGGCGGGTGCGGGCCCGCTGCGGCCTGTGCCGGACCGTTCTCGAATGCGACACCTGACCCTGCTTCCGTAGGGTCGGACCATGACGAACCAACCGGCGGCTCAGGAACCGGCCGCAGCGGCGCGGGAACTGTTCGAGGCGTTCTACAACAGCGACGACGACGCCGTGGTGCGGTTGCTGCGGGCGGGCACGGACCCTCAGAGCACCGACGAGGACGGCAGGACCGCCCTGTATCTGGCGGCGACGAGCAACGAGGCGGGCATCGTACGGCTGCTGCTCGCCGCCGGCGCCGATCCCGACCGCGCCTGCGGCCCGGAGGACGGCGACCTGCCGCTGTGCGGGGCCGCGGTCTGGGGGCACACCGAGGCCGTGCGGGCGCTGCTCGCCGCCGGCGCCGCCCCGGACCGCCGTGAGCTGCTGGGCTTCACCCCGATGATCTGGGCGGTCGGTCAGGGACGCACCGAGACGGTGGAGGCGCTGCTGGAGTACGGCGCCGACCCCGACCTGCCCGGCCCGGCCGGCGAGGCGCCGCTGGTGCTCGCCGCCCGCCGCGGCTCACCCTCGACGGTGCGGGCCCTGCTGCGGCACGGCGCCGGCGCGCGGGCCGAGACGCTGGAGGAGGCCTTGGAGGAGGCCCGCCGGTGGATGACGCTCGACGTGGAGGAGGAACTGCGCCGGGGGCTGCTCGCGTACGAGCCCGGGGCCGAGACGGTGTCACGGCGCGTCGAGGAGGACGGCGGGGCGACGGTCGTGGTCGAGGTGCTGCACGACGGAAAGCCGACGGCGGGCAACGAGCAGCAGACCGGCCACGGGGCGATCGCCACGCTCCTCGAGGAGCGGCTCGGCCTGCGCACCCCGTACGCCGCCCTGGCGGAACGCGCCCTGCTCCACGGCAGCCCGGAGCGGGACGAGTGGATCGAGGCGGTGACGGCGCTGTGGCGACGCGGCGACGAGGAGACCTTTCTGGAGGCCGCCGCCTGGTGCGCGGGCGACGACGTCCTGCGGCAGACGTTCGCCGCCGACGTGCTGGGCCGGCTCGGCTTCACCGCGGGGCCGGACGGGCAGGTCGTGCGGCCGTTCGCCGCGCGGGCCCTGCCGATGCTGCGCGAACTGTCCCGGGAGGCGACGGATCCCGAGCTGCTCCAGGCGGTGCTCCTCGGGCTCGGCCACCACGGCGATCCGGCCGCCCTCCCCGAGATGCTGCGTCACGCGGACAACCCGAACGCCGCGGTGCGCCTTCGGGTGGCGCTGGCGCTCGTCGGGCTGGTGCCCGGGGACCACGCGGAGGCGGTACGGACGCTGATCACGCTCACGAAGGACGAGCAGGCGCCGGTACGGGACTGGGCGACGACGGCACTGGCGGGCGTCGACGCCGACACGCCCGAGATCCGCGACGCGCTCGCCGCCCGGGCCGAGGACCCCGACCCGGAGACGGTGGCCGAGGCCGCCAGGGGCCTGGCGATGCGCCAGGACCCGCGGGCCGAGGACGTACTGGTGCGGCTGCTCGCGGACGAGGACCCCGACGGCTATGCCCACGACACGGCGGCGAACGCGGTACGCCACCTGCGGGACGAACGGCTCAGGCGCCGTCTCGAGGGGACCCTGCCGCGCCGCCCCTGACAACTCCCTGCCTGCCGGTGCGCCGGGCGGCAGGGCGTCGAGGGTCTGCCCGGTGCGCACATCAGCGGAGTAGGAGCCTGCCGGGCGCACGCTCCTCGAAGACCTGCACGATCCAGTCGAAGACGGTCGGCCCCTGCCCCGCCCGTACCCGCGCCAGGTGTTCCAGCACCTCTGCCCGGTCGGCGGGAGGGACGCGCTGGGCCCGCAGCCCCAGCTGCCGCACGGTCTCCTCCCGGCCGAGTGCCCGCCGGGAGAGTTCGTGATCGTGCCATTCGAAGACGAAGTCACCGTCGGCCGGGGTGCCGAAGCCGCCGCTCAGACAGTCGGCGAGGGCGTCGAGGTTGCGGCCGAAGTAGCCGCCCGGACCGTTGACGGCTTCGCCGACCGCTTTGAAGAAGCTGTCCAGGCCGGTGACCTCCGCCCCTTCGATCACATAGGTCGTCGTCATGGGGCGGAGGCTACCGGCAGGGCCGGACGGCGGGCCGGATTCAGCAGCCGTGGTCGACGAGGTCGAACGACTCGTAGTGGTCGGCGGTGTAGTAGTCCTCCTGGTGCGCGTCACCGGTGACGATGCGGCGCGCGCCACGGGTCGGTGAGCCCGGGGTGACGACCGTGTACTCGTGGTAGTAGCCCGTCGAGTGCGACGGCAGGATGCCCTCGCGGTTCTGGAAGACGGTGCCGTCCTGCTCGTAGGGGAACGGTCCGCCCTGCTCGATCAGGTCGAGCGTGTCGTGGGCCTGGCTCGGCAGCGCGGAGTAGCAGATGTCACCGACAGCGAGCGCCCCGGCGGGGGCGGCCGTGGCGGTATGCCCACCGATCAGGAGAGCCGGGACAAGGGCGGCGATGCCACCGAGGGTGGCGATTCGTGGGGGGATTCGCATACGTCGATTGATGCGCGTAGACCTTGACGGGTCAACGTCAACTCCCCTGAATTCTCCGGACGTTCACCGAAGTCGGGAACTGTGACCGCCGATCTTCACACGCTCTCCGCCCGCCCCTCGGTTCTCCTGCCGGGCACCGTACGGCCTCCGTCCCGCCCTCGCGCCACGCCGCGGACCGGTCCACCGCGAGAGGGCTCAGCCGGGATCATCCAGGAGAGCCGGAAAAAATCTGGACGGCGATGTCGAGAACCCGTGACCGGCTCCGTCCCCGCAGTGAACGCGACCACAATGGGCCGCACAGCACCGAGGAGAACACGATGGCCAAGTACCTGCTTCTCAAGCACTACCGCGGCGCCCCGGCGGCGGTCAACGACGTGCCCATGGACCGGTGGACGCCGGAGGAGATCTCGGCCCACATGCAGTACATGCAGGACTTCGCGGACCGGCTCGAGAAGACCGGCGAGTTCGTCGACGGTCAGGCGCTCGCCCCCGAGGGGACGTGGGTCCGGTACGACGGCGAGGGCCGCCCGCCGGTCACCGACGGCCCGTTCGCCGAGACCAAGGACCTCATCGCCGGCTGGATGGTGATCGACGTCGACAGCTACGAGCGCGCCGTCGAGCTGGCCGGGGAGCTGTCGGCCGCCCCTGGGGCGGGCGGGAAGCCGATCCACGAGTGGCTCGAGCTGCGCCCGTTCTACGGCGTGTCGCCCACCATCACGGAGTGACCTCCGACATGAACGAGGTCCTGCTCCGGAGCCTCACGCCGAGCGTGCTCGGGATCCTCGTCCGCCGCGGAGCCGACTTCGCGGCGGCCGAGGACGCCGTTCAGGACGCGCTGGTCGAGGCGGTCCGCGTCTGGCCGGCCGACCCGCCGCGGGATGCGAAGGGCTGGCTGGTCACCGTGGCCTGGCGCAAGTTCCTCGACGCGACCCGGGCGGACACCGCCCGCCGCCGGCGTGAGGACCTCCTCGACGAGGAGCCCGCCCCCGGGTCCGCGCCCGCGGTGGACGACACGCTCCAGCTCTACTTCCTGTGCGCCCACCCGTCGCTGACGCCGTCGTCCGCGGTCGCGCTCACACTGCGCGCCGTGGGCGGGCTGACCACCCGCCAGATCGCCCAGGCCTATCTGGTGCCCGAGGCGACCATGGCGCAGCGCATCAGCCGGGCCAAGCGCACCGTCTCCGGCGTGCGGTTCGACCGGCCCGGCGACGTCGCCACCGTGCTGCGCGTCCTCTACCTGGTCTTCAACGAGGGCTACTCCGGCGACGTCGACCTCGCCGCCGAGGCCATCCGGCTCACCCGGCAGCTCGCGGCCCAGGTCGACCACCCCGAGGTGGCGGGGCTGCTCGCCCTCATGATGCTCCACCACGCCCGGCGGGCCGCCCGGACCGCGCCCGACGGCAGCCTGGTGCCGCTCGCGGAGCAGGACCGCGGCCGGTGGGACACGAAAGTGATCGCCGAGGGCGTCGGGATCCTTCAGGCGGCCCTCGCCCGCGACCGGCTGGGCGAGTTCCAGGCCCAGGCCGCCATCGCGGCACTCCACGCCGACGCGCCGACCGCCGAGGAGACCGACTGGGTGCAGATCGTCGAGTGGTACGACGAGCTCGCGCGCCTGACCGACAGCCCGGTCGTCCGGCTCAACCGCGCGGTGGCCGTCGGCGAGGCCGACGGACCGCGCGCCGGCCTGGCGGCGCTCGCGGCGCTGGACGGCTCCCTGCCCCGTCACGCGGCGGTGGCGGCGTACCTCCACGAGCGCGACGGGGACCTGGAGACGGCGGCGCGGCTCTACGCCGAGGCGGCCCGGAAGGCACCCAACCTCGCCGAGCGCGACCACCTGACGCGCCGGGCCGCCCGGCTCAACGCCCGCCGGAGTCGCTGACGGGCCGCGCTGGGATCTGCCCGCGGCACGTGGCGCGGCCCCGTGGCGACAGCGGCCCCCTCAAACGGGGCCCTGTGCGCCGGGGTGCCGCGTCAGCCCGCGGCGCCCCTGCCGCCACGCCTCGCACGTCCACGCCCCGCGGCCGAGTTCCGCGACGCCTCGACCGCGCCGGACGCACCCGACGCACGGGACGCCTGGGCGCCCCCACGAGAGCCACGGGATCCGGCGCGAGCCGCCCGCGGTGCCTCCGCCGCACCCGTTCCCTCACCGCGCCGGCGCGCAGGACGTCGCCGTCCGGTGGAGGAGGGGGCGGTCACGACCGGCTGCGGGACCTCGATGGTCACGGCCACGCCGGACGGCTCGCGGGCTCCCGTGAGCCGGCTGAGTTCCTCGTCGCTCGACTTCACCCGTGCCGTGCGCGGGCTGATGCCCGCGTTCGCCATCAGGCGGGTCATCTCGCGGCGCTGCTCCGGCAGGACGAGCGTCACGACGCTGCCGGACTCGCCGGCCCGCGCGGTGCGGCCGCCGCGGTGCAGATAGTCCTTGTGGTCGACGGGCGGGTCGACGTTCACGACCAGGTCCAGGTCGTCGACGTGGATGCCGCGGGCCGCGACGTTCGTCGCGACGAGCGCGGTGACCTGGCCGTTCTTGAACTGGTCCAGGGTGCGGTTACGCTGCGGCTGCGAGCGCCCGCCGTGCAGGGCGGCTGCCCGCACACCGCTGGCCAGCAGCCGCTTCGCGAACCGGTCGGCGGTCCGCTTGGTGTCCACGAAGAGGATCACCCGGCCGTCGCGGGCGGCGATGCGCGTGGCGACGGCCTTCTTGTCGGTCTCGTCCAGCACGTGCAGGACGTGGTGCTCCATCGTGGTGACTGCACCGGCAGACGGGTCGACGGAGTGCACCACCGGATCGGTGAGGAACATCCGCACGAGCCGGTCGATGTTCTTGTCGAGCGTCGCGGAGAAGAGCATCCGCTGCCCGTCCGGCTCGACCTGCTTCAGCAGCGCGGTGACCTGCGGCATGAAGCCCATGTCGGCCATCTGGTCGGCCTCGTCGAGGACCGTGATCGCGACGTCGCCGAGGGAGCAGTCACCGCGCTCTATGAGGTCCTTGAGGCGTCCGGGCGTGGCCACGAGCACCTCTGCGCCGCGGCGCAGCGCCCCGGCCTGCTTGGTGATGGACATGCCGCCGACGACGGTGGCGATCCGCAGCTGGGTCGAGGTGGCGTACGGGGCGAGGGCGTCGGTGACCTGCTGCGCGAGCTCGCGGGTCGGCACGAGGACGAGCGCGAGGGGCGCCCGTGCCTCGGCCCGGCGGCCGGCCGTACGGGCGAGCAGCGCGAGGCCGAAGGCGAGGGTCTTGCCGGAGCCGGTGCGGCCACGGCCGAGGATGTCCCGGCCCGCGAGGGAGTTCGGGAGGGTGGCGCCCTGGATCGGGAAGGGCTCGGTGACGCCCTGGGCCGCAAGGGTCTTCAGCAGGGCGGCGGGCATGTCCAGCTCGTCGAACGCCGTGACGGCGGGCAGCGCGGGGGTGACGGATTCCGGCAGGGTGAATTCCTGCGGGGGCGCCGCGCTGCGGGCGCTCGCCTTACCGGAGCCGGATCCCCTGCCGGTGCCGGTCCCCTTGCCGGGACGGACCGCGGAGCCGGGGCGGTTTCCGGCGCCGGATTCGGCCGGGCGCCTGCGGGCCGGCCGGGCGGACCTGGCGGCGGAGCGGTCCGGTCGTTCGGAGCGGTTCATGCGGAGTGTGCCTTCCTGGGCCTGTGGACAGCAAGAGCCGGGGCCCGCACCGACGAAGGTGCGGGCCCCGGCTGCAGGAGCTGCGAGATACGCGCTCGGCAATCAGGCCGGGAGGATGTTCTCCGCCTGCGGGCCCTTCTGGCCCTGCGTGACGTCGAACGTCACCTTCTGGCCTTCCTGGAGCTCGCGGAAGCCCGAGGTGGCGATGTTGGAGTAGTGGGCGAAGACGTCGGCGCCGCCGCCGTCCTGCTCAATAAAGCCGAAGCCCTTTTCCGAGTTGAACCACTTCACGGTTCCAGTAGCCATGTCATTCTCCTAAAACAGGGGCAAGCCGAAAATCCACACCTCGTGAATTTCCCGTCGCTGCATTGACCCCCATCCGGAAAAGCCGGAAACAATAATGTGCGCCTGAGGAAGCATTCCCGTCAGGCGCACACAAAGTTCATGGGTACCAAAACTGCAACTACGCCACCGTAGCACGCCAAGGCCCGAAAGTCGTGGATCAGACACGCCGGATGATCGTCACGTGCCCCTGACCACTGCCTTCGTGCCCGGTCCGCAGGCCGCAGCGGGCGCCGGTCCGGTCCGGCATCGCGGCGCGGCTTGATCATGATCTCCGCCCCGGTTGCGCCGAGCGGGTCACCCGGCGCGACGGCTCCTCCGTCGACGCTCACCCCGGCCGGTCCCCCGCACCGGGCGCGCCGGCGTACGCCCGCTTCGCCGAGGCATGCCTCGGCCATGACACCAACTCCTCCCCGGTCGCGTCGCGTTACGTTCGCAGCGCGATCCCGTCCAGGACCATCGACAGGTACTGGCGGGCGATCTCCTCGGGGCTGTGCAGGCAGCCGGGCCGGTACCAGGAGGCGGCGACCCATACCGTGTCGCGGACGAAACGGTAGGTGAGCCGGACGTCGAGGTCGGCGCGGAAGGCCTGTTCCGCGACGCCGCGCTCGAGCGTGCCGAGCCAGGCCTTCTCGAACGTGACCTGCGAGTCGGCGAGGTACCGGAAGCGCGGCTGGACGGCGAGGTGCCGGGACTCCTTCTGGTGGATGGCGACGGCGTCGTGGTGCCGGTCGATCTCCCTGAACGACTCGGTGACGAGCGCCTCGCTCGTCTCGCGCGGGCCTAGCCCCGCGGCGAGGACGGAGTCGTAGCCGGCCGAGGTCTTCGCCGCCCAGGGCTACAACGCCACCACCGTCCGCAAGATCGCCGACGCCGCCGGGATGCTGAGCCTGCTGCTGACGGAGCCCACTTCCACCGGTCAGGTACGGGGTACTGGCGCCTTAAGGGCTGGCGGGCCTCAGCGGCGCCGCCGGGTGCGGACCGGCCCGCCCGGGCCCCAGTGCCGTACGACCAACTCGTCACCCTCGACGGACGTCCGCACCACCTCGGTCAGCTCGGCCCTGAACAGGTGGTACGGCTCCGGCGGCTTCACGTCCTCGGTGAAACGGGCCTTCTCCGCCGGCTCGGTGACCTCGAGCGCGCGCCCCGAGATCCTCACGTCGCCACCGTCCATCGAGTCGTCCACGCCCGGGTTCGAGTGCAGCGCGAACCGCGGATCGCGGAGCAGGTCCTGCGCCTTGCGGGAGCCGTGCATCATGCCGAGCCACAGCTCACCGAAGCGGAACGTGACCTCCAGACCCGTCAGCCGCGGCGAACCGTCCTTGCGGAGGGTCGCCAGCACGTGATGCCGGTACTTCTCGAAGCGGTGCTGTACGGATTCGGCGAACTCGGGCTCCGCCGTCACGAAGGCGGTCCAGCTGGATTGCGTCATGACCTCATCGAACACCGGAAAGCAGTCATCTTCTGTCTGATTTTCCGGGTGTCCGCTCAGAGTGGCCGGCGCGGGCCCTCACCGGACGATGCCCTGGGCGCGGGCGGCTGCCAGCCACTGCGGGAACTCGGCCACCAGCCGGTCGTACAGCTCCGCGTCCGGGACCTGCCGCGGATCGAGCCCCGCGTGGAAGAAACCCGCGTTGTCGACAGGGCGCTTGGCGGGGACCGCGAGCTCGTCGAGCTTGCGCAGGAAGTCGAACTGCGAGCTTCGCTTGTTGCCGAAGCCGACGAACTGCCAGAACAGCGGGAGCTTCGCGGCCTTGCAGAGATAGCGCTCCGCGGCGAGCTTGTTGATGGGCCCGCCGTCCGTCTGGAAGACGACGAGCGCCGGGTCGGTCGAGCCGCTGTCCATGTAGTGGTCGATGACGGCGTCCATGGCCAGGTGATAGCTGGTCTTCCCCATGTGCCCGAGACCGGCGACGATCTCGTCTATCCGGCCGTGGTGGTTCTCCAGGGCGATGTCGGTGACCGCGTCGACGTCAGTGGAGAAGAACACGACGGGCACGGTGCCGTCGTCGTCGAGATGCGCCGACAGCCCGAGAACCCGGTCCGCGAGGGCCTGGACGCTGCCGTCCTTGTAGTAGTCCTTCATCGACCCCGAATAGTCGACGACGAGATAGACGGCGGCGCGTTGCCCATGCATGCCGTGCTTCTGGAGGGAGACACCCGCGGTCTTGTAGAGACTGACGAGCGCGGGGGCGCGCTGCTCGAGCTTCTGGAGGCTGACGGGCATGCGGGCTCCGTTCGTCGACTGCGGACGCCCTGACAATATCCGCCCCTACGGGGCCAGTTCCCCTACCCGCCCCTTCCCGTAACCGGGGCAGTCCCCCGGCCCTCGTACGGCCTTCGGCCGTGCCCTCAAGCGCCGGGCGGGCTGGATGCCGCGCAGCGGCATTTCCAGCCTCGCCGGCGTTTGAGGCGCGGGGATCCGGGGGCGGAGCCCCCGGTTTCGGGAAGGGGCGGGGAGGGGAACGGCCCGCCGCAGGCGCGACCGCCCCCGCACACACCACGGCGCCTGCCATGGTCCGGTCGGGGACAGGCAGGCGCCGTGTTCAGTTCCGTACGCCGTTGTACGGGACGTTTCTGTGGGGGCGGACCGTCAGCGCACGGTCCGCGGGCCGGACCGGCCGGGCCGGCAGCCCGGTCGGACCGTCAGACCGTCAGCGCACGGTCCGTCGGCCGGATCGGCGCCGGCAGCGCACTCGCACCCGTCAGGTAGCGGTCCACGCCGCGCGCCGCCGAGCGGCCCTCGGCGATCGCCCACACGATCAGCGACTGGCCGCGGCCGGCGTCGCCCGCGACGAAGACGCCGTCGACGTTCGTCGCGAAGTCCGCGTCACGCGCCACGTTGCCGCGCTCGTCGAGGTCGAGGCCGAACTGCTCGACCATGCCGTTGGACCGGTCGATGCCGGTGAAGCCCATCGCCAGGGTGACCAGCTGCGCCGGGATACGGCGCTCGGTGCCGGGCTTCTGCTCCAGCTTGCCGTCCTTGAACTCCACCTCCACGAGGTGCAGTGCCTGGACGTTGCCGTCCTCGTCGCCCTCGAAGTGGGTGGTGGAGACGGAGTAGACCCGCTCGCCGCCCTCCTCGTGCGCGGAGGTGACCTTGTAGAGCATCGGGAAGGTCGGCCACGGCTGGTTGGCGTTCCGCTCCTCGCCCGGGCGGGGCATGATCTCCAGCTGGGTGACGGACGCCGCGCCCTGCCGGTGGGCGGTGCCCACGCAGTCCGCGCCGGTGTCGCCGCCGCCGATGACGACGACGTGCTTGCCCTCCGCGGTGATGGGGGGCGCCACGAAGTCGCCCTCCTGCACCTTGTTGGCGAGCGGCAGGTACTCCATGGCGAAGTGGATGCCGTTCAGCTCCCGGCCCGGGACGGGCAGGTCGCGCGAGACGGTGGCGCCGGCAGCGACGACGACCGCGTCGTAGCGGCGGCGCAGGGCGTCGGCCGGCATGTCCTTGCCGATCTCGACCTCGGTGCGGAACTTGGTGCCTTCCGCGCGCATCTGCTCGATGCGGCGGTTGATGTGCACCTTCTCCATCTTGAACTCGGGGATGCCGTAGCGCAGGAGTCCGCCGATGCGGTCGGCGCGCTCGTACACGACGACCGTGTGGCCCGCCCGGGTCAGCTGCTGCGCGGCGGCGAGACCGGCCGGGCCGGAGCCGATGACGGCGACGGTCTTGCCGGAGAGGCGCTCCGGCGGCTGCGGGGTGACGTCGCCGGAGTCCCATGCCTTGTCGATGATGGAGACTTCGACGTTCTTGATGGTGACTGCGGGCTGGTTGATGCCGAGCACGCACGCCGCTTCGCAGGGCGCCGGGCACAGACGGCCGGTGAACTCCGGGAAGTTGTTGGTGGCGTGCAGCCGCTCGGAGGCGGCGCCCCAGTCCTCGCGGTAGGCGTAGTCGTTCCACTCGGGGATGAGGTTCCCGAGCGGGCAGCCGTTGTGACAGAACGGGATGCCGCAGTCCATGCAGCGGCCGGCCTGCTTGCTGATGATCGGCAGCAGGGAACCGGGGACGTAGACCTCGTTCCAGTCCTTGACGCGTTCCTCGACGGGACGGGTCTTGGCGACCTCGCGCCCGGTGGTCAGGAAGCCCTTGGGGTCAGCCATTGGTCGCCGCCTCCATCATCTTCTCGGTGGTCTCCTGCTCGGAGAGACCGGCGAGCTCAGCGGCGTCCTTGGCGGCGAGCACTGCCTTGTACGTGGTCGGGATGATCTTGCTGAAGCGGTCCACGTTCACGGACCAGTCGGCGAGAAGCTTCTCGGCGACGGTCGAGCCGGTCTCCTCGAAGTGGCGGCGCACGACATCGTGCAGCCACTGCTTGTCGGTCTCGTCCAGGGCTTCGATCGCGCCGAGGTTGCCGGAGTTGACGTTGTCCCTGTCGAGGTCGATCACGTAGGCGATGCCACCGGACATGCCGGCCGCGAAGTTGCGGCCCGTCTCGCCGAGGACGACCGCGTGTCCGCCGGTCATGTACTCGCAGCCGTGGTCGCCCACGCCTTCGGAGACCACCAGCGCACCGGAGTTGCGGACGCAGAAGCGCTCGCCGGTCCGGCCGCGCAGGAACAGCTCGCCGCCGGTGGCGCCGTAGGCGATGGTGTTGCCGGCGATGGTCGAGTACTCGGCCAGGTGGTCGGCGCCCCGGTCGGGGCGGACGATCACACGGCCGCCGGAGAGGCCCTTGCCGACGTAGTCGTTGGCGTCGCCCTCGAGACGGAGCGTGATGCCTCGCGGCACGAACGCGCCGAAGGACTGGCCGGCGGAGCCGGTGAAGGTGATGTCGATGGTGTCGTCGGGCAGGCCCGCGCCGCCGAACTTCTTCGTCACCTCGTGGCCGAGCATGGTGCCCACGGTCCGGTTGATGTTCCGGATGGCGACCTGGCCGCGGACCGGCTGGGCGTCCTCGGCGGTGGCGGCGTTCAGCGCCTCCGCGGCGAGCTCGATGAGCTCGTTGTCGAGGGCCTTCTCCAGTCCGTGGTCCTGCTCGGTGACCTGGTGGCGCACCGCGCCGTCGGGCAGTTCGGGCACGTGGAACAGCGGCGCGAGGTCGAGGCCCTGTGCCTTCCAGTGGTCGACGGCCCGGTCGGTGTCGAGCAGTTCGGCGTGGCCGACGGCCTCCTCGATGCTGCGGAAGCCCAGCTCGGCGAGGATCTCGCGGACCTCTTGTGCGATGAACTCGAAGAAGTTGACGACGAATTCGGCCTTGCCGGAGAACCGCTCGCGCAGGACCGGGTTCTGGGTGGCGATGCCGACCGGGCAGGTGTCCAGGTGGCAGACGCGCATCATGACGCAGCCGGAGACGACGAGCGGCGCGGTCGCGAAACCGAACTCCTCGGCGCCGAGCAGCGCGGCGATGACGACGTCGCGACCGGTCTTGAGCTGGCCGTCGGTCTGGACGACGATCCGGTCGCGCAGGCCGTTGAGCAGCAGGGTCTGCTGGGTCTCGGCGAGACCGAGCTCCCAGGGGCCGCCCGCGTGCTTCAGGGAGGTCAGCGGGGAGGCGCCCGTGCCGCCGTCGTGGCCGGAGATCAGGACGACGTCCGCGTGGGCCTTGGAGACACCGGCGGCGACCGTGCCGACGCCGACCTCGGAGACCAGCTTCACATGGATGCGGGCGGCCGGGTTGGCGTTCTTGAGGTCGTGGATCAGCTGAGCCAGGTCCTCGATGGAGTAGATGTCGTGGTGCGGCGGCGGGGAGATCAGACCCACGCCGGGGGTGGAGTGCCGGGTCTTGGCCACCCACGGGTAGACCTTGTGGCCGGGCAGCTGGCCGCCTTCGCCGGGCTTGGCACCCTGGGCCATCTTGATCTGGATGTCGTCGGCGTTGACCAGGTACTCGCTCGTCACGCCGAAGCGGCCGGAGGCGACCTGCTTGATCGAAGAACGCCGCTCCGGGTCGTACAGGCGCTCCGGGTCCTCGCCGCCCTCACCGGTGTTGGACTTGCCGCCCAGCTGGTTCATGGCGATGGCGAGGGTCTCGTGCGCCTCCTTGGAGATGGAGCCGTACGACATGGCGCCGGTGGAGAAGCGCTTGACGATCTCGGAGACGGGCTCGACCTCGTCGATGGAGACCGGCTCACGTCCCGAGGAACCGTCGGCGGTCTTCAGGGCGAACAGGCCGCGCAGCGTCATCAGCCGCTCGGACTGCTCGTTCACGCGGTCCGTGTACTTCTTGAAGATGTCGTAGCGCTTGTTGCGCGTGGCGTGCTGCAGGCGGAAGACCGTCTCCGGGTCGAAGAGGTGCGGCTCGCCCTCGCGGCGCCACTGGTACTCGCCGCCGATGTCCAGGGCACGGTGCGTGGCGGCGATGCCGGAGGCCGGGTAGGCCTTGGCGTGCCGGGCGGCGACCTCCTTGGCGACGATGTCGAGTCCGGCGCCGCCGATCTTGGTGGCGGTGCCGTTGAAGTACTTGTCGACGAAGGCCTCGTCGAGACCGACGGCCTCGAAGACCTGCGCACCGCGGTAGGAGGCGACCGTTGAGATGCCCATCTTGGACATGACCTTGAGGACACCCTTGCCAAGGGCGTAGATCAGGTTCCGGATGGCCTGCTCGGGCTCGAGGCCCTCGATGAAGGTGCCTGCGCGGACGAGGTCCTCGACGGACTCCATCGCGAGGTACGGGTTGACCGCGGCGGCGCCGTAGCCGATGAGCAGGGCGACGTGGTGGACCTCGCGGACGTCCCCGGCCTCGACCAGCAGGCCCACCTGGGTGCGCTGCTTGGTGCGGATGAGGTGGTGGTGGACGGCGGAGGTGAGCAGCAGCGACGGGATGGGCGCGTGCTCGGCGTCCGAGTGCCGGTCGGAGAGGACGACCAGGCGGGCGCCGTCCTCTATGGCCGCGTCGACCTCGCCGCAGATCGCCTCGATACGGGCGGCGAGCGCGTCGCCGCCGCCGGAGACCCGGTAGAGGCCGGCCAGGGTGGCCGCCTTCATGCCGGGCATGTCGCCGTCGGCGTTGATGTGGATGAGCTTGGCCAGCTCGTCGTTGTCGATCACCGGGAAGGGCAGCGTGACGCTGCGGCAGGACGCCGCGGTCGGCTCCAGCAGGTTGCCCTGGGGGCCGAGCGAGGAGTGCAGCGAGGTGACGAGTTCCTCGCGGATGGCGTCCAGCGGCGGGTTGGTGACCTGCGCGAACAGCTGGGTGAAGTAGTCGAAGAGCAGCCGCGGACGCTCCGAGAGGGCCGCGATCGGCGAGTCCGTGCCCATGGAGCCGAGCGGCTCGCCGCCGGTGCGGGCCATCGGCGCGAGGATGACGCGCAGCTCTTCCTCGGTGTAGCCGAAGGTCTGCTGGCGGCGGGTGACGGAGGCGTGGGTGTGGACGATGTGCTCGCGCTCGGGGAGGTCCTCGAGCTGGATCTCACCGGCCTCCAGCCACTCCTGGTAGGGGTGCTCTGCGGCGAGGGCGGACTTGATCTCGTCGTCCTCGATGATGCGGTGCTCGGCGGTGTCGACGAGGAACATCTTGCCGGGCTGCAGGCGGCCCTTGCGGACGACCTTGGCCGGGTCGATGTCGAGGACGCCGACCTCGGAGGAGAGGACGACGAGGCCGTCGTCGGTGACCCAGTAGCGGCCCGGGCGCAGACCGTTGCGGTCGAGGACCGCGCCGACCTGGACGCCGTCGGTGAAGGTCACGCAGGCGGGACCGTCCCAGGGCTCCATCATCGTGGAGTGGTACTGGTAGAAGGCGCGCCGGGCGGGGTCCATGGAGTCGTGGTTCTCCCACGCCTCGGGGACCATCATCAGCACCGAGTGCGGCAGCGAACGGCCGCCGAGGTGGAGCAGCTCCAGGACCTCGTCGAAGGAGGCGGAGTCGGAGGCGTCCGGCGTGCAGACGGGGAAGATCCGGTCGATCTTGCCGGCGCCGGAGTTGAACAGCTGGGACGCGAGCTGCGACTCACGGGCGCGCATCCAGTTGCGGTTGCCCTTGACCGTGTTGATCTCGCCGTTGTGCGCGACGAAGCGGTACGGGTGGGCCAGCGGCCAGCTCGGGAACGTGTTCGTGGAGAACCGCGAGTGGACGAGCGCGACGGCCGTGGCGAAGCGCCGGTCGGACAGGTCCGGGAAGAAGGGCTCCAGCTGGCCGGTGGTCAGCATGCCCTTGTAGACGATCGTGCGCGCGGACAGCGACGGGAAGTAGACGCCGGCCTCGCGCTCGGCGCGCTTGCGCAGCACGAACGCCTTGCGGTCCAGCGCGATGCCCTCGCTGCTGCCGTCGCCCACGAAGAGCTGACGGAAGGCGGGCATGGTGGCGCGGGCGCCGTTGCCGAGCAGGTCGGGGGTGACGGGGACCTCGCGCCAGCCGAGGACGGTGAGGCCCTCTTCGCCGGCGATCGTCTCGATCTTCGAGACGGCGGCCTCGTTGTCCTCCGCGTCGGCCGGGAGGAAGGCGATTCCGACGGCGTACGAGCCGGCCTGAGGCAGCTCGAACGCGGTGACCTCGCGCAGGAAGGCGTCCGGGACCTGGAGCAGGATGCCCGCGCCGTCGCCGGAGTCGGGCTCGGAGCCGGTGGCGCCGCGGTGCTCGAGGTTCCGCAGAACGGTCAGCGCCTGCTCGACCAGCTCATGGCTGGCAACACCGGTGAGGGTGGCCACGAACCCGACACCGCAGGCGTCGTGTTCGTTACGGGGGTCGTACATCCCCTGGGGGGCGGGGCGACCGTCCATGGGCGACCAGGCGTCGGAACGCATCGGCTCTCCCGTCGTCGTCGTGGCATGTGCAGTGCCGAGGGACGACGTTGGCCCTCCGCGAAATTTCGTGCAGGTTACATGATGGAGGGCTTCTCGAGAAGCGGATAGCTCATTCCAGCATGCGGACACCGCGCCTGGCGGTGAAGGTGGGTCACAACGGACAGATCGGCATCCGGAGGACTCTCGCAGAGCAGGCCTCATTGCCCACAGCGTTTTCGGCTAATGCCCGGGGATTGCGGATTCGAAACCACCGAGTAACGGCTACTTATGTCGTGCCATGCATAGTGTCTCACCCCTGGGCGCCTTCGCGGCAGGACGTACGTCACAGGGTGCGGGACGCGGGCCGGAAACGCGAACGCACCGGCTCTCCATGGGAGCCGGTGCGGTGACGAGGCCGAGCCGGTTGCGTCAGACGGCGGCCCCGATGAGCGTGCCGAGGCCGTACGTGAGCGCGGCGGCCGCGCCACCGAGGGCGAGCTGGCGCATGCCGCTGAACCACCAGCTGCGGGCCGTGACCTTCGCCACCAGCGCGCCGCACGCGAACAGGCCGACGAGCGCCAGCAGCACCGCGGGCCAGAGCGTGCTCGCGCCGAGGAGGTAGGGCAACACCGGCAGCATCGCTCCCAGCGCGAACGAACCGAACGAGGACACGGCGGCGACGAGCGGCGAGGGCAGGTCGTCCGGGTCGATGCCCAGCTCCTCGCGGGCGTGGATCTCGAGGGCCTGCTCGGGGTCCTTGGACAGCTGCATCGCCACTTCGCGGGCGAGAGCGGGCTGCACGCCGCGGGCCACGTACAGGGCGGCCAGCTCTTCCATCTCGTCGACGGGATGCTTGCGCAACTCCCGCCGTTCCACGTCCAGTTCGGCCTCGACCAGCTCGCGCTGGGACGCGACGGAGGTGTACTCGCCGGCCGCCATGGAGAAGGCGCCCGCGGCGAGTCCGGCAAGTCCCGCGATGACGACGGTCTGCTGGGAGACCGCGCCACCGGCGACACCGGTCATCAGCGCGAGGTTGGAGACCAGTCCGTCCATCGCACCGAACACCGCCGGACGCAGCCAACCACCGTTCACATCGCGGTGCGTGTGGTTGTCACGGTGCGCCTCGTGCAGCGTGGCTTCGGTCTCGATGATGGACACAGCTCTCCCCTTTCTCCGGCAGCGGCCCGGTCGGCCCCGCCCCCCTCGACGTCCTCGAAGATACGCCCGATGTAAGGGGCGTACCAGCAAGGCAGGCTTTACTTACCTGGCCGGGAGACTGGGCGAAGCGGGTGACAGAAACGTTCCTTCGACTCATTGCGGGCGGCTCGTGGCACAGATCGAGGAACAAGGCTCGCGCGCGCGAAGGGGACCTTCATGGAAGTGCTGGAAGCATCCGGCTCCGGTTCCACCGCCGCCCTGCTCGACCGGGCCCGCGGAGCACTCCTCGGCCTCGCGGTCGGCGACGCGCTCGGCGCCCCGGCCGAGAACCTGCGGCCCTCCGAGATCCGCCGCCGCTGGGGCCGCATCGAGGGTTTCGTGAGCGACGACCCGGCGGGCACCGACGACACCGAGTACGCCATCTTCTCCGGTCTGCTGCTCGCCCGCCACGGCTCCGCGCTGACCGTCGCCCATGTCGAGTCGGCGTGGCACGAGTGGATCGCGGACCTGGACGAAGGGCCGTTCCGCGGGGCGGGGTTCAGCGAGCGCGGCACCCTGGAGAACCTTCGCAGGGGCCTCGCGGCCCCTATCTCCGCCCAGCACCGGCACGCGTGGAGCGACGGTCTCGCAATGCGGGCCGCCCCCTTCGGCGTCTTCGCCGCCGGCCGCCCCTCGGAAGCGGCACGGCTGGTGGCCGTCGACGGGAGCGTCAGCCACGACGGCGAGGGCATCTACGGCGGCCGGGCGGTGGCGGCGGGTGTCGCGGCGGCCATGGGCGGCGCGGGCCCGGCGGGGGTGATCGGCGCGGCGCTGTCCGTCGTCCCCATGGACTCCTGGACGGCCCGCTCCATGCGGCGCGCGGTCGTCGCCGCCGGACGGACGTACCCCGACGCCCTCTCCATGGAACGGGCGGTCCGCTCGGCGGTCGTCATCGGCGGCTACCCGTGGACGGACCTGGCTCCCGAGGCGGTCGGCCTCGCCTTCGGCGCGTTCGCCGCGGCACGGGGCGACTTCCGTACGTCGGTGCTGACAGCGGTCAACATGGGCCGCGACGCCGACACCACAGCGGCGGTCGCCGGCGCGCTGGCGGGCTCGGTGTCCGGTTGCGCGGCGATCCCGGAGGAATGGGCGTCGGCCATCGGCCCGGTCCGCGGCAGCTGCCTCCCCTCCATGCGGGGCTATCACGTCCTGGACATCGCCGATCTGCTGACCCCGGACGACGGGGACGACCCGGCATGACACCCGGCCCGGACCCCGTCCCCGACCCCGCGACGGCCGGTCCTTCGTCCGCAGCCGCCGAAGCCACGAGCCCGCCGTGGAGCGCCACCGACCTGGTCCGCATCCACGACACCGCGAAGGCCGGTACGTCGCCCGCAGCCGAAGCTGCCGGCCGGACGGGGGGCACCACCGACCTGGTCCACGTCCACGGGACCGCGAAAACCGGTACGTCGCCCGCCACCGAAGCCACAAGCCCGACGTGGGACACCACCGACCTGGCCCGCATCCACGACACCGCGAAGGCCGGTACGTCGCCCGCAGCCGAAGTCGCCGGCCGGACGGGGCGCACCACCGACCTGGTCCACGTCCACGGCGCCGTGAAGGCCGGGCACCGGGACGCCGCCGAAAGCGCGAGCCGGATGCGCAGCACCGACGTGGTTCTCGTCCACGACACCGCGACCGGCCGCCCGCCGGCCGCGGCGGCCCACGTCTTCGCGACGGCACCCGCCCCTCACGCTCCGGCAGCCGCCCTCGGCATCCGGCCCTCGGGCGAGACGGGCCACACACGCGGCACCTCCCTCGGCACGCCGGCACCGAAGCACACACGGCCCGGCCGGCGCCGGGTCCGCAAGCCGGAGCACCCCACGCCGGACGGGCCACGACGGATCGAGGGCCTCCTACTGGGACTCGCCGCCGGGGACGCCGCCGGATGGCCGGCCGCACGGCACCGCGCTGCCCGGATGCCCGAGTGGACGCGGCGTCTGACCCGCGAGCTCGACACCTTCGCCGAGCAGAACGCCACGACCACCCTGCCCGTCCCCATCGCGCTCAACCAGCCACCTGAGCCCCTCCGGCTCGGCCCCTCCGACGACGCCGAGTGGGCGGCGTTCGCCGCCGGGACGGTGCTCACCGCCGCAGGGCAGCTCTTCCGCGGACTCGCCCCGGAGCGCCGCATGCGGGCCGCGATCGACGTCGCCTGGAACTCCCTCGCGGGCCAGGTCGCCGCGGCCGCCGAGCGCGCTCCCGAGGTCGAGTCCGCCGTGCTGCCGCTGCGCGCACGTATCTCCGTGCGTGCGGGGCTCGGCAACCTCGCCACCGGTCTGCGCCCTCCCGCCACCGGCCACGACAACCCGCACTACTTCGACGACGCCGCCTGTGTGCGGGCCGCCGTGCTCGCCGTCGTCCACCCGGGCGACCCGGCCGCCGCCGCCGTTCTGGCCGAGTTCGACGCCCGGTACACACAGGACGGCGACGGGGTCCACGGCGCCCGCGCCATGGCCGCCGCCGTCGCCGCCGCGCTCGGCGGCGCGGACGTGGACGCGGCCGTCGACGCGGCGCTCGCGCAACTCCCGGAGGCGACGGAGATCGGCCGCAACGCGCACCACGCGGTCGGGCTCGCCCGCGACGCGTCGGGCGCCTTCGAGCTGGTACCACTGCTCGAGCACCAGATCGTCGACCATGTCTACAGCTACGGCATCGCCGCCGCGGAGACCGTGCCGGTCGCGCTCGCCGTCGCCGTCGCCGCACGCGGCAAGGTCGCGGAGGCCGTGCCCGCGGCCGTCTGTCTCTCGCGCGTCGCCGACTCGGCGCCGGCCCTCGCGGGCGCGCTGACCGGGGCGCTCGGCGGCGGTACTTCCGTGCCCGCCACCTGGCGGGACGCATGCCGCACACTGGCCGGCTGCGCGCTGCCCCGTCTCGCGGGGACGGATCTCGTCGAGCTCGCCGCTCTGCTGGAAACGGCCCTCCGCCCGCCCGGAGGGCTGCCGCTGGGTGCCGCCCCGCCCACCGGGTAGCCGAAACCCCGGCGCGAGGTCCGCCGTTGCCGGCCACCCCAGGGGGACAATTCCGACATGACGACGACCACGGCGGCGACGAAGACGGCCGCAGCAGCGGCGACGAACCCCCTCTCACTCGAAGACCGGATCACCGGCAGCCTCGTCGGAGCAGCGGTAGGCGACGCGCTGGGCGGCCCCGTCGAGGGATACACCCCCGACCAGATCGTGGAACGCCACGGCGGGCGCGTCACCGGCATCGTCGGCCCCTGGCACGGCGACGACTGGCGCACCGCACGCCCCATCGCCCCGTACCACAAGGGTGACGGCCACATCACCGACGACACCCTGATGACGCACGCGCTGATCGGGGTGTACGCCACGGTCCGCGACCACCTCGACGCGTACGCCGTCGCCGACCACCTCGTCCCCGACCTCATCACCAACCCCCGCTGGATCCCGGAGCTCGAGGCCGAGGCCATTCCCCTCCAGCGGCTCTTCCTCGCCGAGAAGTGGCTCGTCGCCCGGCTGCACTACGGGCACCACGATCCGCGGGAGGCGGGCAGCGGAAACATCGTCAACTGTGGTGCGGCGATGTACATGGCGCCGGTGGGACTGGTCAACGCGGCCAACCCGGCGGCCGCCTACGCGGAGGCGGTCGACATCGCGGGCGCCCACCAGTCCTCCTACGGGCGGGAGGCGGCCGGAGTCTTCGCGGCCGCCGTCGCCGCCGCGTGCCTGCCGGGCGCCACCCCCGCCTCGGTCGTCGAGGCGGCGACGGCCCTGGCGAAGGACGGCACCCAGGCGGCGATCGAGTCGGTGGCCGAAGCGGCCGCGCGGCACACGGACTTCGAGTCGGCGCTGGTGCCGCTGCGGGCGGCGGTCGCCCCGTTCGACACGGTCGGCCCCGACTACCGCGCACCGTCGCTGGGCGCACGCCGCCCCTCCCGGCTCCACTCCATCGAAGAACTCCCGATCGCGCTCGGCATGCTGCTCGTCAACGACGGCGACTACCGCCGTACGGTCCTGTCGGCCGTCAACTACGGGCGGGACTGCGACTCGATCGCGACGATGGCCGGCGCGATCGCCGGCGCCCTGAGCGGCGAGGCGGCCGTGCCGCAGGAGTGGGCGGAGCAGGTCGCGGAGGCCAGCCGTGTCGATCTGCACGCGCCGGCGGCAGAACTGGCCGCGGTCGCACGCGAGATCTACGAGCGGGACACGCAGCGCCGCCGGGACCACGAGACGGCGTTCGCCACCCTCACGGACACGGCACGATGACGGGGACGCTGCGCCTGACCTGGGTCCAGCCGGAGGACCTGATCGGCCATGAACTGAGGCAGGCGGAAGAGGACGGCAGGGACGGATCGCCGGTCCGGGACCGCTGGCTGGCGGCGGGCGGCGCGCTCTCCCCGGAGCGCGCGGGGGCGTCCCAGTCGCCCGCGCCGGGCGCGCTGCGGGCACTGGCCGAGGAACTCCTCGACGAACTGGCCGCCCTGCCCTGCCCGTCGGCCGCCGACGAGCCCACGTCGCTCGCCGAAATCGCGGCAGCCTGCCGCCTTCCCCCGGCTCCCCCGGACCTCGGCACGGCAGGCGGCGGGAGAGCGCGGCAGTCCCCCATGGCTGGGCCAGGCGCCGGCGTCCCGGCGTCCGGGCCGCCAGAGCCACCCGAGACGCCGGAGCCGTCCGAGCCGCCGTCCGATGTCGTCGGCAGCGGTACGGGAACGACCCGCGCCTCCGGCCCGGCCCCCACACCCCGGGCCCGGCCGGCGCACCAGCTCGGCGACGCGCTGCACGCCGCCTGGCTCGGGCGTGCCGCCGGGTGTCTGCTCGGCAAACCCGTCGAGAAGCTGCCGCTCCACGCCATCCGCGACATCGCCCGCGCGACCGGCAACTGGCCCCTCATCACCTGGTTCACCGCCAAGGGTCTGCCGCCGGAGCTCGCCGCCGCCCATCCCTGGAACCGGCGCAGCGCCCCCACCTCCCTCGCCGAGAACATCGACGGCATGCCGGAGGACGACGACCTCAACTACCCGCTCCTCGGCCTTCTTCTCCTCCAGCGCCACGGCAGGGACTTCACCACCGTTGATGTCGCCCGGCTGTGGCTGGACGAGCTCCCGGCCGGGCGCACGTTCACGGCGGAGCGCATCGCCTACCGCAACCTCCTCTGCGGCATCGAGCCCCCGCTGACCGCCTCCCACCGGAACCCGTTCCGCGAATGGATCGGCGCCGCGATCCGCGCCGACATCCACGGCTGGACCAACCCCGGCGCGCCCGCGGCCGCCGCCGCGCAGGCGTACCGGGACGCCTGCCTCACGCACACCGCGAACGGTGTGTACGGCGCCATGTTCACCGCCGCCGCCATCGCCGCCGCGGCCACCGGCACCGCCGATGTGCACGCGGCGATCGCCGCCGGCCTCAGCGTCGTCCCGCCCCGCTCACGCTTCGCCGCCGCCGTGAGCTTCGGCGTCCGGGCGGCCGGGGAGCACGCCGACTTCGCCCACGTCGTCGACAGCGTCCACGCCGAGTACGGGTCCTACCACTGGGTGCACGTGCTGCCCAACGCCGCGCTGCTCGTCGCCGCCCTCACCCACGCCGATGGGGATTTCACCGGCTCCATCTGCCGCGCCGTGTCCGGGGGGCTCGACACCGACTCGAACGGTGCGACGGCCGGATCGCTCGCGGGCCTGCTGGCCGGGCGGCCGGACGCCCTGCCCGACCGGTGGACCGCCCCGCTCAAGAACCGGCTCGCCACCTCCGTCACCGGTTTCGACGGCGTCGGCTTCGACACGCTCGCCCACCTCACGCTCAAGGAGGCACTCCGCCCATGACAGGCATCGTGGTGCTCGGCAGCACCAACATGGACCTCGTCGCCTTCGTGGCGCACGCGCCGAAACGCGGGGAGACCGTCACGGGACGCGAGTTCCGCACGGTCCCCGGCGGCAAGGGCGCCAACCAGGCCGTCGCCGCGGCACGCGCCGGCGGCGAGGTCGCGATGATCGGTGCGGTCGGCTCCGACTCGTTCGGCCCTCAGCTGCGGCACACCCTCGAATCCTGCGGTGTCGACATCGACCTGCTCAGGACCGCCGAGTGCCCCTCCGGCACGGCCCATATCGTCGTCGACGACGAGGGCGGCAACGCCATCGTCGTCATCCCGGGCGCCAACGGCACCGTCACCGCCCTCGCCCCCGGCGAGGAAGCCCTCATCGCCACCGCGGACACCCTGCTCCTTCAACTCGAACTCCCCCTCAGCGCCGTCCTCGACGGCGCCGAGGCAGCCCGCCGCCACGGGGTGCGGACCGTCCTCACCCCCTCCCCCGCCCAGCCGTTGCCGCCCGAACTCCTGGCCGCCACCGATCTGCTGGTGCCCAACGAGCACGAAGCCGCCACGCTCACAGGCATCGCCGACCACCGCTCCGCGGCACAGGAACTGCTGCGCCAGGTCCCGGAGGTGGTGATCACCCTGGGGTCCGCGGGCTGTCTGTACGCGGCCCGGGGCACCGAGCCGATCAGCGTCCCCGCACCTGCCGTGCAGGCCGTGGACACCACCGCGGCGGGCGACACCTTCGTCGGGGCCCTGGCCGTGGCACTCGGTGAGAAGAAGCCGATCAGACAGTGCCTGGCCTGGGCATGCGCGGCCGCCGCCCTGTCCGTCCAACGCCCGGGAGCATCCTCGTCCATGCCGTACCGCACCGAGATCGACGCCGCCTCATGAGCCCTGACTCGTCTCCCCTCCCCCTCAATCCCCTCCCCCCGAACTCCCCTCCCCTGAATCCCCTTCCGCCGGAAGGCCACCATCCGCCGGAGGGTCGCCTTCCGCTGGAGGGTCTGCGTGTCCTCGACCTGGCGACCCTCTTCGCCGGTCCCCTGTGCGCGACGATGCTCGGTGACTTCGGCGCCGAGGTCATCAAGGTCGAGCACCCCACCCGCCCCGACCCGTCACGCGGCCACGGCCCCGCCAAGAACGGGGTCGGGCTGTGGTGGAAGGTCCTCGGCCGCAACAAGCGCAATCTCACCCTCGACCTGTCCGCCCCCGGCGGCCGGGAGACCCTGCTCCGTCTCGCCGCGACCGCCGACGTGGTCGTGGAGAACTTCCGCCCCGGCACGCTGGAGAGATGGGGGCTCGGCTGGGACGAACTGAGCGCGGCCAACCCCCGGCTGGTCCTCGCCCGCATCACCGGCTTCGGGCAGTTCGGCCCGTACTCCCACCGCCCCGGCTTCGGCACCCTCGCGGAGGCGATGAGCGGCTTCGCCGCCGCCACCGGCGAACCGGAAGGCCCGCCGACACTCCCCCCGTTCGGCCTCGCCGACTCCGTCGCCGCCCTCGCCACCGCGTACGCCGTGATGACCGCGCTCGCCGCCCGCGCCACCACCGGCCGCGGGCAGGTCGTCGACATGGCGATCATCGAACCGATCCTGGCCGTGCTCGGCCCACAGGCGCTCTGGTACGACCAGCTCGGCTACATCCAGCCCCGCACGGGCAACCGCTCCCGCAACAACGCGCCGCGTAACATCTACCGCACCGCGGACGGCAGTTGGCTCGCCGTCTCCACCTCCGCCCAGTCCGTCGCGGAACGCGTCATGCACCTTGTGGGCCGGCCGGAGCTCGTCGACGAGCCGTGGTTCGCCACCGGAACCGGCCGTGCCGAACACGCCGGCGAACTCGACGACGCCGTCGGCGGCTGGATCGCCCACCGCACCCGCGACGAAGTGGTCGACGCTTTCGAGAAGGCGGAAGCCGCCGTCGCCCCCGTCTACGACATCAGCGACGTCATGGACGACCCGCAGTACCAGGCGCTCGGGACCATCACGGAGGTGCCGGACCCCGAACTCGGCACGCTGCGTATGCAGAACGTCATCTTCCGCCTGTCGGAGACCCCCGGCCGTATCCGCTGGGCCGGCCGGCCGCACGGCGCGGACACCGAGGAGGTCCTGGCCGAACTCGGCCTGACTCCCACCGACATCACCGCACTTCGCACCCAAGGGGCACTATGACCATCCCCCTCACCTGGCTCTACGCCCCGGGCGACCGCCCGGAGGTGGTACGCAAGGCCCTCGCCTCCGAGGCCGACATCGTCATCGTCGACCTCGAGGACGCCGTGGCCCAGGGCCGCAAGCCGTACGCCCTCGACGCGACGGCCGAACTGCTGTCGTCCCCCCAGCCGCTCCCCGTCCATGTCCGCATCAACTCCCCCCATGACGTCGAGGCCCTCGCCGGGCTGCCGGGCCTGAGTGCCCTGCGTATCCCCAAGGTCGCATACGCCACCGACATCCAGCAGATCGCGGCCCGCGCACCGGGCATCCCCCTGTACCCGCTCATCGAGTCGGCGCTCGCCGTGGAGCACGCCTACGCGATCGCCACCGCGCACGACGCCGTCGCCGGCATCGCGCTCGGCGAATCGGACCTCCGCGCCGACCTCGGTCTGCGCGGCGACGCCGGTCTCGACTGGCCCCGCACCCGTACGGTCATGGCCGCGAGGGCCGCGGGGCTCGCGCCGCCGCCGCAGTCGGTCTACCCGGACATCCTCGACCTCGACGGCCTCTACGCCTCCTGCTCCCACGGCAGGTCCCTCGGCTTCCTGGGCCGGGCGGCCATCCACCCACGCCAGCTCCCCGTCATCGAACGCGCCTTCCGCCCGACGAAGGAGGAGATCGAAGCGGCCGAGGACATCGTGAAGGCGGCCGCGTCGGACGCGGGCGCGCTGGCCCTGCCGGACGGCCGCTTCGTCGACGCGGCGGTGGTGGCAGGGGCCCGCCGGACGCTGGCGCTGGCGAGCCGCGAAGAGCTCTGAACCCGGGGGGCGGGCCCGGGGGCCGCTGCGGGCGCGTGTCCCCTGCGGGTGCTGTCCCCTGCCCTCCCCCTACGGCCTGGCGGCCGTAGGGGGGACCCCACTTCCCGAACCGGGCTCCGCCCCCGGACCCGTACCGCCGTCGGCGGTGTCCTCAATCGCCGGCCGGGCTGAAGTTGCCTGGCAACTTCAGCCCGTCCGGCGATTGAGACGCGGGGGTCCGGGGGCGGAGCCCGGTTGTTGGGAGGGGCGGGATGGAGGAAAGCCCCCCCGCAGGCGACACGCACCCGCAGCCGCCCCAGCGTCACGCCTTGCCGGGCGACTCCGCCGCGTCCGCGGGCTCCGGGGCCGTGTCCGACGCCGACTGCGACTCCGTCTCGGACTTCGCCGTGCCGTCGCCGTCCTCGAGGGCGCCGTCCTCGGCGGACGGGGCGTCCGCGGCCGCGTCGGGCTTCGACTTGTCCACCGCCGCCGGCTCCACGACCTCCTCGCGTCCCGGACGCGTCCGCGACGAGATCACGATGTACGTGACCGCCAGCAGGAAGACCACGATGGAGGTCCAGACGTTCAGCCGCAGGCCGAGGATGTCGTGCGCCTCGTCGACGCGCATGTACTCGATCCAGCCGCGGCCGGCACAGTACGCGGCGACGTACAGCGCGAACGCCCGCCCGTGGCCCAGCTTGAAGCGGCGGTCGGCCCAGATGACCAGCAGCGCGACGCCGATGCACCACAGGGACTCGTACAGGAACGTCGGGTGGTACAGGCCCGCCTCGCGGTTCGCGCCCTCGGTGATCCTGAGCGCCCAAGGGACGTCGGTCTCCTTGCCGTACAGCTCCTGGTTGAACCAGTTGCCCCAGCGGCCGATCGCCTGCGCGAAGGCGATACCGGGTGCGAGGGCGTCGGCCCATGCAGGCAGTGGGATCCCACGGCGGCGGCAGCCGATCCAGGCGCCGACCGCGCCCAGCGCGATCGCGCCCCAGATACCGAGGCCGCCCTCCCAGATCTTGAAGGCGTCGACCCAGTTCTCACCCTCGCTGAAGTACAGCTGGTAGTCGGTGATCACGTGGTAGAGCCGACCGCCGACCAGGCCGAACGGCACGGCCCAGACAGCGATGTCGGCCACCGTTCCGGCCTTGCCGCCCCGGGCGACCCAGCGCCGGTTGCCGTACCAGACGGCTACGAAGACGCCGATGATGATGCAGAACGCATAGCCTCGCAGCGGAAGCGGTCCGAGGTGGATCACTCCGGTCGACGGGCTGGGAATGTAGGCGATGTCCATGGCAGGACCGACGCTACCTTGCCGGGCGGGACGTACGGCAACCCGCCCGGCAACTTCTGGGTAACGGGACACGGTCGGACGCGGCCGTGGTCATGGGCACGCTTCCGCTGCCGTCCGCGGGCGGCACGGGCGCCACCCGGTCCGAGACCGCTGCCGGCCCCGTAACCGCCACCGGCCCGTCCCGTCCCGGCTCAGGACGCCGACGCTCCCGGGCTCGCGCTCGCGCCCCCGGTCGGCGCCGCCGGCCGCTCGGTGCCCGGCGGCTTGTCCTTGTTGGCCTCCTTGACCCACTTCTTGAAGTTCGCGACGGAGATCTGCTCCTTCCCCTTCGTCGGGAAGATCGACTCTCCGTTGAGCAGCACGGTCGGGGTGCCGGTGAAGCCGCCGGCCTGGAAAGCCTCGTTGGACTTCTTCACCCAGCCGTCGTGCTTGCCCTCCTCCACACAGCTGCGGAACGCGGGCGTGTCCAGTCCCTCGACCTTGCCCGCGAGCTCGATCAGCTTGCCGTTGTCGGCGAAGGCGTCGTCCGGCTCGGGCGGCTGGTTCATGTACAGCACGTCGTGGTACGGGACGAACTTCCCGGCGTCCTGGGCGCACGCCGCCGCGTTCGCCGCGCGCAGGGAGCCGCTGCCGCCCATGTTCCCGTCGATGATGGTGGCGAGGTGATAGTCGATCTTGATCTGGCCGGCCTGCTCCAGATCATGGATCGTGTCGCGCAGAGCGTTCTCGAACTGGGCGCATGCCGGGCACCGGAAGTCCTCCCACACCGTGAGGGTGGACGGGGCGTCGGCCGCGCCGACCGGGATGGCGAGCTGCTCCTCGCCCTGCACGCCGCTCGGCGCGAGGAGCGGCCCCGCATCCGTCGTGTCGCCCCCGTCGTCCTTGCCGCTGTTGGCGGCCACCAGGCCGGCGACCGCGGCCAGCCCGAGCACGCCCACCACGGCCGAGGCCACGATCAGGGTCCTGCGGCGCTTCTCGCGTGCCTTTTCCCGCGCCCGTTCCTGCTGGAGCCGCTCGCGCGCTCCGCGCTTCCGCTCTTGGTTCTCGCTCACACCCCGCAAACGAACCGGGGAGGCGTGTGCGCGCCTCCCCGGTCCCTGATCCACTCGTACGGACTACGACTTTCCGCGCACACCCCGCGCCAGTTCGCCCGCCAGTTCCCGTACGGCCGCGACGGCCGCGACGTCGTCGGGTGCGTCGAGCATCCGCTTGACGAACGCCGAGCCGACGATCACACCGTCGGCGAACGCCGCGACTTCCGCGGCCTGCGCCGGGTTGGAGACCCCGAGGCCCACGCAGACCGGCAGCTCGGTCGTGGCGCGGGTGCGGTGCACCAGGTCCTGCGCCTGCTCGCCGACCGACTCGCGGGTGCCGGTGACGCCCATCAATGACGCCGCGTAGACGAAACCTGATCCGGCTGCCGTGATCTTCGCGAGCCGGGCGTCCTTGCTGCTCGGCGCGACGACGAAGACGGTGGCGAGGCCGTGCTTCTCGGCGTGTTCCCTCCACAGCCCGGCCTCCTCGACCGGCAGGTCGGGCAGGATGCACCCGGCGCCGCCCGCCTCGGCGAGCTCCGAGGTGAAGCGCTCGACGCCGTAGCGGTCGATCGGGTTCCAGTAGGTCATCACGAGGACCGGCTTGCCGGTGGCCGCGTGGGCCTCACGGACCGTACGCATCACATCGGCGATCCTGACGCCGCCGCGCAGGGCGATGTCGTCGGCGGTCTGGATGACCGGGCCGTCGAGGACGGGGTCGCTGTGCGGCAGCCCGACCTCCACCACGTCGGCGCCGCCGTCGAACGCGGCCTTGACCGCCTCGATGCCGAGGTCGACGGTCGGGAAACCGGCGGGCAGGTAGGCGATGAGCGCGGCCCGGTCCTCGGTCTTCGCCGCGGCGAGCGTCTCGTTCAGCAGCTGGATGTTCCCGCTCACTTGGCGTCCCCCTGGATCTCTGCGGCGCCGTTGTCGGCGGAGGCGTCGGCCTCGACCCGGGCGTCGGTGTCGTACAGACCGAAGTAACGGGCGGCGGTGTCCATGTCCTTGTCACCGCGGCCGGAGAGGTTGACGAGGATCAGCCCGTCCTTGCCGAGCTCGCGCCCGACCTCCAGCGCGCCGGCGAGGGCGTGCGCCGACTCGATGGCCGGGATGATGCCTTCGGTGCGGGACAGCAGCCGCAGGGCCTGCATCGCCGCGTCGTCGGTGACCGCGCGGTACTCGCCCCGGCCCGAGTCCTTCAGGTACGAGTGCTCGGGACCGATGCCCGGGTAGTCCAGGCCGGCCGAGATCGAGTACGGCTCGGTGATCTGGCCCTCGTCGTCCTGGAGGACGTAGGAACGGGAGCCGTGCAGGATGCCGGGCTCGCCCGCGGTCAGGGTCGCCGCGTGCTCCCCGGTCTCGATGCCGTGGCCGGCGGGCTCGCAGCCGATCAGCCGGACGCCGGCGTCCGGGATGAAGGCGTGGAACAGGCCGATGGCGTTCGACCCGCCGCCGACGCAGGCGACGGCGGCGTCGGGGAGGCGCCCGGCCCTCTCCAGGATCTGCCTCCTGGCCTCCACACCGATGACCCGGTGGAAGTCGCGCACCATGGCGGGGAAGGGGTGGGGGCCCGCGACCGTGCCGAAGAGGTAGTGCGTACGGTCCACGTTGGCGACCCAGTCGCGGAACGCCTCGTTGATGGCGTCCTTGAGGGTACGGCTGCCGGACTTCACGGCGACGACCTCGGCGCCGAGCATCCGCATCCGGGCGACGTTCAGCGCCTGGCGCTGGGTGTCGATCTCGCCCATGTAGATGGTGCACTCGAGGCCGAACAGCGCGCAGGCGGTGGCGGTCGCCACGCCGTGCTGGCCGGCGCCCGTCTCCGCGATGACGCGCGTCTTGCCCATCCGCTTGGTGAGCAGGGCCTGGCCCAGCACGTTGTTGATCTTGTGCGAGCCGGTGTGGTTGAGGTCCTCACGCTTGAGGAAGACCCGGGCGCCGCCGGCGTGCTCGGCGAACCGGGACACCTCGGTGAGGGCGCTCGGGCGGCCCGTGTAGTCGACCATCAGGCCGTTCAGCTCGGCCGCGAAGGCGGGGTCGGACTTGGCCTTGTCGTACTCGACGGCGACCTCGTCCACGGCGGCGACGAGCGCCTCCGGGATGAACTTGCCCCCGAAGGCACCGAAGTAGCCCTCGGTGTTGGGGACTTGACCCTCCGGGTCGGGGATGAAGTAGTCGCTGGACATGGCGACGCGCTCCTTGTCGGGACGGAAGAAGTGGACGACGTAGGTGGCGCCTGCGGGCTGTTCCCCATCCCTCCCCCTACGGCCTGACGGCCGTAAGGGACCCACTTCCCGTGACCGGCTCCGCCCGGCCCTGTACGGCCTTCGGCCGTGCCCTCAAGCGCTGGACGGGCTGGATTTCACTCCGCGAAATCAGCCTCGCTGGGAGCACTTCCCATGGCCGCCAGGCCGTAGGGGGAGTTCGAGAAGCGGGAGTCCGGGGACAGAGCCCCCGGTTTCGGGAAGAGGCGGGGAGAGGAAAGAAAACCCGCCCGAGAGGACGGCCTGGCGGCCGTCCCGCGCCACGGCCCCGCGCCATCGCATTCCGTTGACCTGGCCCGGCTCGTCGCCGATCACGTACCGCACCCGACGCCCGTGCACCCGCCGTGCCGGCGCCCGGCAGCCGCGAGGACGGCAGCCTCGGGCGAGACGGGCGTAGGGGTCACGGGGCGCGCCGCCCCCAGCGGTGGCCACCGTCCGGCCGACGCACGCCGAGGGCACGCCGACGAGCACGGGGCGGTGCCCCGCGGCCCGGCGGGCCCGGCTGCGAGCGACGGCGGGGGTCACGGCCGGGTCAGCTCCTGCCGTGCCGCAGCGCGGGGTGCGCGCCCGCGGCCACCAGATCGGCGACCGCGGCCCTCGGGTCGCGGCCCGTCACCAGCGACTCGCCGACGAGCACGGCGTCCGCTCCGGCGTTGGCGTAGGCGATCAGGTCGTGCGGACCGCGCACACCCGACTCGGCGATCTTGACGATGTGCGCCGGGATCTCGGGGGCGACCCGCTCGAAGGTGGAGCGGTCGACCTTGAGGGTCTTGAGGTCGCGCGCGTTCACGCCGATGATCTTCGCTCCGGCGTCGACGGCCCGCTCGGCCTCGTCCTCGTCGTGGACCTCGACCAGCGGGGTCAGGCCGATCGATTCAGCGCGCTCGATCAGCGAGACCAGGGCCTCCTGGTCCAGCGCGGCGACGATCAGCAGCACGACGTCGGCGCCGTAGGCGCGCGCCTCCCACAGCTGGTACGCGGTGACGATGAAGTCCTTGCGCAGCACCGGGATGTCGACCTTGGCGCGCACGGCCTCGAGGTCGGCGAGCGATCCGCCGAAACGGCGCTCCTCGGTGAGCACGGAGATGACGGCCGCGCCGCCCGCCTCGTAGTCGGCGGCGAGTCCGGCGGGGTCGGCGATCGCGGCGAGCGCGCCCTTGGAGGGGCTGGAGCGCTTGACCTCGCAGATCACCTTGACGCCCTCACCGCGCAGCGCGGCGACGCCGTCCTTGGCCGCAGGAGCCTTGGCGGCGCGCTCCTTGAGCTCGTCGAGGCTGACACGCGCCTGCCGCTCTGCCAGGTCGGCGCGCACACCTTCGATGATCTCGTCGAGCACACTCACGCGAGCGGCCCCCTTCCGGGACGGTGTTGATGGAACAGGATCAGCCATGTCGATGGTATCCGCAGGAGGGCCCTGGGCCCGCATCCGGTCGCTGCCTGTCCCACTACCTGGGACTTCATGGAGCCAGCGCCGAGCCGAACGGCAGGTTCCGCACCACGCTGAAGATCACCAGCGCACCGCCCATGACCCACCACCATCCGGCGGAGAGGCCGATCCTCAGAGGGCGGCCCTGTACGGCGCGAATCAGCCACACCACCCACACGACGGCGAAGACCGCGTAGCCCACGACGGCGACGGCGTTGGCACCGAGGGCGGCGCCGATGTCGCCGTGGACGAAGGCGTGGGCGCTGCGCAGTCCACCACAGCCGGGGCAGTAGATGCCGGTGAAGCGCAGCAGCGGACAGACCGGGTAGTGGCCCGGTTCGTTCGGGTCGACGGTCCCGACGTAGGCGAACGCGGCGGCGACACCGGCGAGGACGGCGAGCGGCGCGGCCACGCGTCGCGCGGTCGACGGGGCGGGCCTGCCGAAAGCGGCCGGCACGGCACCGGCGGGCCAGGTCCGAGGGGCGGGGCCGGCGGCCTGCCAGGGCTCGCCCGGTGCCTGCCCCGGCGCCGTGGGGCCCGTCGTGCCGGGGACGGCGGCCGGGTCCGTGGCGTGGTGGCCGGGCGCGGCTACCGCGGCCGGCGGCGGGACGGCGGGCGGGGTGGGAGCTGGGGTCGGGTCCACGCGGTGATTCTCCCCGTTCGACGGCAGCGGCGCAGCCCGGCCATGCCGGGCTGCGCCGCTGTGCGACATCTGCGTGCGCGGTCTCAGACCGTCACGTTCTCCCGCGCCGCCGCGCGCTCACGGGCCGCCACCACGTGGTCCGGGTCCTTGGGGGTGCCGAGGCCGGCCATCTTCATCGCGCCGCCGACGACCGCGCCGAGCAGGATGAGCGCAGAACCGGCCCAGAAGCCGACCGGGCTGTTCGCCACCATGAAGACGCCTGCGACGCAGAAGCCGATGAAGGCGATGATGACGCCGGTCCAGGCGGCCGGGGTGTGTCCGTGTCCGTGGCTGCTGCCCGCCATGAGTTGCTCCTCGTTTCCGATGCGATTCGTGCGCCGGTGCTCGTGCTGAGCCGGACGCTCGTCCTTCATTGTCCCGTACGCCTGGGCGGGCGCGGCGCGGGGGTCACCCTTCGCGCGTCGGGTCCTCGCCCCGGTCCAGGGCCTTCCAGAGGTCCTCGGGACGGTCGGGGTCGGCCGGGCGTTCCTTGCGGGCACGAGGGCTGCCGTCGCGCTCGTAGCGGCCGGACATGGACGGCCACAGCCGGCCGTAGCGGAGGGCGAGCAGTCCGGCGAGCAGGAGCAGCGCACCGCCCGCCGCGGTGACGTAGGGCCAGACCGTGTGGGAGAGGGCTTCGACGGTGGAGGCGGCGTCGCCGGTGGTGCGGGCGGCCTTCTCGTCGAGCGCTCCGGTGTCGGACGCGCCGAGGAGTGCGGCCGTCGAGGCACCGGCGCCGCTCAGGGCGAGCAGCGCGGCGACGAGCAGCCGGCCGGTGCGGCGCACGGCGAAGACCGCGACCAGCGCGGCCAGTCCGACGATCGCGAGTGCCGTGGGGACGCCGGTGACGTCGGAGCCCTTGACGTCGAGGGAGACGGTGCCGCCGCCGACGGACGCGCTGCCCTCGGCCCAGATCCGGCCCGCGGCGAGCAGGACGACGGTCGCGCCGGCGGCGCCGAGGAAGAGGGCGGCGGCCAGGCTGCGGCGGCTGCTTGTGGCCGGCGTCGCGGCTGCGGCTCGGGGCTGGGGTACGGGTACAGCACTCACGTACCCCACTATCCCTTACCGCTCACGGGGTCGTTCAGGCGGTTGGCCGTGTGCACGGCCCGCAGCACTGCGGCCGCCTTGTTGCGGCACTCCGTGTCCTCCGCGACCGGGTCGGAGTCCGCCACCACACCCGCGCCGGCCTGCACGTACGCCGTGCCGTCGCGCAGCAGGGCGGTACGGATGGCGATGGCGGTGTCGGAGTCGCCGGCGAAGTCCAGGTAGCCGACGCAGCCGCCGTACAGGCCGCGGCGCGACGGCTCGAGCTCGTCGATGATCTGCATGGCCCGGGGCTTGGGCGCCCCGGAGAGGGTGCCGGCGGGGAAGCAGGCGGTGAGCACGTCGAAGGCCGTGCGGCCCTCGGCCACCTTGCCGGTGACGGTGGAGACGATGTGCATGACGTGGGAGTACCGCTCGATCGACATGAAGTCGACGACCTCGACGCTGCCCGGCTCACAGACGCGGCCCAGGTCGTTGCGGCCGAGGTCGACGAGCATCAGGTGCTCGGCGCGCTCCTTGGGGTCGGCGAGGAGTTCGTCCGCGAGGTCGTTGTCCTCCTGCGGCGTGGCGCCGCGGGGCCGGGTGCCGGCGATCGGGTGGACCATGGCGTGCCCGTCCTCGACCTTGACGAGGGCTTCGGGGCTGGAGCCGACGACGTCGAACCCCTCGAAGCGGAAGAGGTACATGTACGGCGAGGGGTTGGTGGCCCGCAGGACGCGGTAGACGTCGAGCGCGCCGGCCGTGCACGGTGTCTCGAACCGCTGTGAGGGGACCACCTGGAAGGCCTCGCCGGCCCGGATGCGTTCTTTGACGTCCTCGACGGCGGCCTGGTAGTCGGGGCCGCCCCACAGCGCGGAGAACTCGGGCAGCTCGGAAGCGGGCAGCGCGGTGGGCGGGGAGGCCAGCGGCCGGGCGAGGTCGGCCTGCATGGCGTCGAGGCGCGCGATGGCGTCGGCGTGGGCCTCGTCGACGCCGGTGTCGAGGTCGTTGTGGTTGATCGCGTTGGCGATCAGCAGGACCGTGCCGTCCCAGTGGTCGAGGACCGCGAGGTCGGAGGTGAGGAGCATGGTCAGCTCGGGGAGCTTCAGGTCGTCGCGCTCGCCGGGGCCGATCTTCTCCAGCCGGCGCACGATGTCGTACCCGAGGTAGCCGACCATGCCGCCGGTGAAGGGCGGCATGCCGGACGCGAGATCACGCGGGGTGTGCAGGGTCTCCACGGTCTCGCGCAGCGCGTGCAGCGGGTCCCCGTCCGTGGGGACGCCGACCGGCGCGTTGCCCAGCCAGTGCGCCTGGTCGTCGCGGACGGTCAGCGTGGCGTCGGAGCGCACCCCGATGAAGGAGTAGCGAGACCAGGAACGTCCGTTCTCCGCGGACTCCAGCAGAAAGGTCCCGGGGCGCTCCCCGGCGAGCTTGCGGTAGAGCCCGACGGGCGTGTCGCCGTCCGCGAGCAGCCGGCGGCTCACCGGGATGACGCGGCGGTCTGCGGCGAGCTTGCGGAACGTCTCGAGATCCATGGCGCCAGACCCTACTTGTCCAGGAGTACGTCGGCGTCGAAACAGGTGCGGGCCCCGGTGTGACAGGCGGCGCCGACCTGGTCGACCTTGACGAGGACGGTGTCGGCGTCGCAGTCGAGGGCCACCGACCTGACGTGCTGGAAGTGGCCGGAGGTGTCGCCCTTGACCCAGTACTCCTGGCGGCTGCGGGACCAGTAGGTGCAGCGGCCGGTGGTCAGGGTGCGGTGCAGGGCCTCGTCGTCCATCCACCCGAGCATCAGCACCTCACCGGTGTCGTACTGCTGGGCGATGGCGGGAATCAGGCCGTCCGGGCTCCGCTTGAGGCGGGCGGCGACGGCCGGGTCGAGGCTGCTTTCGGGGACACTGCTGGTCATACGGGCCATTGTGCCGTGTCGAACACGACAACCGGCGGTGAGTCCACTGGGCGGACCATGTGCCCCCGCCGTACGCTGACGGGCATGTCGACCCATGCCAAGCGTGAACGACTCCTGTTCGCAGACCTGTTGGAGGCGTCCGGCCCGGACGCGCCGACCCTGTGCGACGGCTGGCTCACCAGGGACCTCGCGGCCCATGTGGTGATGCGCGAGCGAAGGCCCGACGCGGCGGGCGGGATACTGCTCAGCGCCCTCAAGGAGCGGGCGGACCGGATCCAGGCCGAGTTCGCCGCCAAGCCGTACGAGGAGCTGGTGCACCTGATCCGTACGGGGCCGCCGCGGATGTCCCTGTACGGGATCAAGCAGATCGACGAGGCCGCGAACACGGTGGAGTTCTTCGTGCACGCGGAGGACGTGCGCCGGGCGCAGCCGGAGTGGACCCCGCGCGAACTGGACCGCGTCTTCGAGAACACGCTGTGGTCGCGGCTGGAGAAGGCGGCCAGGCTGCTCGGCCGGAAGTCCCCCGTCGGTCTGGTACTGCGCAGGTCGAACGGCCAGACGGTGGTGGCCCACAAGGGCACTCCGGTGGTGACGGTGACCGGCGAGGCGGGTGAGCTGACCCTGTTCGCGTACGGCCGGCAGGACGCGGCGCGGGTGGAACTGGACGGGGACAAGGACGCGATCACCCGGCTGAACGGGGCCGCACTCGGGTTCTAGTGCGGCCCGCTCCCGTGCTGTCAGCGGCCCCGGGCCCACTCGGCGTACGCGTCCTGCGGTTCAGGGGCCACGGCCGGGGCCGCGGGGCGCCGCCGGAGGAGTCCCGAGCCGGCCAGCGCCAGCAGGAAGCCGACCGGGATGGTGACCAGCCCCGGTGTGTGGAGCGGGAACCAGTGGAAGTCCCGGTCGGGGAAGAGCGAGATCGGTGTGCCCGAGGCCGCCGGTGACCAGGCCATCAGCACGGCGACCAGCGGCAGCGTCCCGTACACCGCCCAGCGCACCCCGCCCGCCGTGAAGTGCCGGCGGAAGATCGCGAACAGCAGCACGGGCGGCAGTACGGACGCGGCCCCGGCGAACCCGAACGAGAGCAGCACCTGCGGATTGCGTCCGATCGTCTGCGTCGCGACGAACACGGCGAGAGCTCCGACGACGGCGACCGCCCAGCGCGCCAGGCGCACCTCGCCGGCCATCGAGCGACGCCCCCGGCCGCCCACGCCCGTCGGCCCGGCGAGGTCACGTGTGAAGGCCGACGCGGCGGCGAGGGTGATCCCGGCGACCGTGGACAGGGTGGTGATGAACACGGCGCAGGCGACCACGGCGAACAGCAGGCTGTGGCGGGGACCGCCGGACTCGGGGTCGAGTGCGGTGGTGAGCATGAGCAGTGCCGAGTTGCCTCCCGGGTCGGCGGCGACGATGTTCTTGTGGCCGACGAGGGCGGCAGCGCCGAGGCCGATCACGATGACGCCGGTGCACAGCACGGCGACGGGCCCGACGGCCCAGCCGGCGGCGCGGCGGGCGCTGCGCGTGCCGCGCAAGGGGTGCAGGCGCATCGTGATGTGTGGCATGCAGGCGGCGCCGAGGACGAGCGTGAGCAGGAAGCCGGTGAGATCGAGCCAGCCGGCGAAGCCGCGCCCGAACTGCAGGCCCGGCAGGGCGTACGAGCCGCCCCGGCTGCCCTCCCGGGCGGCGTCGAAGAGCGCGAAGGGCGACCAGCCGAAGCGGCCCAGGACGATGCCGGCGAGCAGCACGACCACGGCGACGACGACGACCGTCTTGAGGATCTGGATGTAACCGGTGCCGCGCATCCCGCCGAAGGCCGAGTAACAGATCATCAGGGCGCCGCTGGCGACGGTGCATCCGGTGAGGGCACCGGACGGGAGGTCGAACATGGACGTCATGATCTTGCCGGCGACGGCGAGCTGGACCACGAGCAGCGGGAACAGGACGACGATCGCCGCGATCCCGAGGGGCACGCGAACGGAGCGGTCGGCGAGCCGCTCGGTGAGGAAGTCGCCGAGCGTGTAGATCCCGCCGCCGCGCAGCGGCTTCGCCAGCACCAGCATCACCAGGACCAGCGAGGCGACGGTCGCCATGGCGAAGAGGATGCCGTCCGCCCCGACGAGGGCGACGGAGCCGGTGGTACTGAGCAGGGTGGCGGCGGAGACGTAGTCCCCGGCGACGGCGAGCCCTCCGCCGACCGGGCCGAGCGTGGCACCGCCGGCGTAGAAGTGCTCCGGGTCGTCCTGGTCGGCGGCTGCCAGGCCGCACAGCAGAAGCGAGACCGTGACGAACGCGAGGAAGACGACGAGGGCGAGGGAACGGCCCTCGAACCCGGCACCCGACGCGACGGGCCCGACCAGGTGGATATCAGATGACATGCCGGGTACATCACCAGGAACCCGGTACCGCGTACAGCGGCCGGTCCGGCATCGGTGCCCGCGCACAGGCACGGGCACCTCGGGGTGTGCGGCGTCACACCCCAACTGCCCCTAACTCTCGAGCAGTCGGCGGGCGGTGAGCGCGAGGGAGACCTCGACGACGTCGGACGGCCGGGACAGTGAGCGGCCGGTGAGCTGCTCGAAGCGGCGGAGCCGGTTGAGGACCGTGTTGCGGTGGCAGTACAGCCGCGTGGCCGCGCGCTGTGCGGAGCCCTCGGCCTCGAACCAGACGGTGAGCGTGTCGACAAGGAGGTCACGGTCGGCGGGGTCGATCCCGTACAGCGGTCCCAGGACGCGCTCGGCGAGCGCCCGGCCGAGGTCCGGGGAGGAGACGACGACGGCTGCGGGAAGGTGGTCGTCCAGGAGGACGACACCGCCGGTGCGGGGGCAGGCCCGCAGTGCGGTGCCGGCGAGTCTGCGGCCCTCCCCGATGGCGGCGAGCCCGACGACGACCGAACCGATGCCCACCCGGACGCCGGGCGCGGCCTCCACCCCCGCCGCGAGCGCGGCGGGGTCCAGGGGTGCTGCGGGTGCGGCCGCGAGCTCCTCGCCCCCCGGGGCGCCGGCCGGGTCGTCGAGGCTGTGGGCGCCGTCCGCCGGCGGACGGTCCGGGTCCGCCAGGTGCACGATGCCCAGTTCCGCCTCCGGGGTGGAGTGCCACACCACGGGGACGCCCGGCGGCAGCGTGACCGGCGGGCCCGCCGGGTGCGGATGGGGGGCGACGGCCGCGATCACCACGAAGCGGCCGTCCTGCGGCACACCGAGCAGCGACGAGGCGTCGGGCAGGTCGGTGATGCGTGCCGTCCCGTCGAGCAGCGCCGCGGTCGTCAGCCGCAGCCGGTTCTCGCGGCGCCACTCCATCCGGCGTTCGGTCTCCCGGTAGGCGTCGGTGACGACGGCGCAGTGCTCGTCGACGAAGTTCCAGACATCCGCCGCGACATGGACGAGCAGCCGAACGTCCTCCGGGTGGCGCCTGGCGGTCTCGTCCACCAGGCCCTGCCAGACCATCGCACCGCCGATCCGGAACGCGTGCAGCACCGCGTCGAGCGGTATGCCCTGCTCGGCTCGGTAGGCGCCGATGGCCCGCGAGGTGCGCCGGGCGATGTCCCGGCACTCCCGGGGACGGATCAGGGAGGCGACGTTGTGCCGGAGCGACTGGTGCACCTCCTGCCACACCTCGGACGCGTCGGCGTCGATCGCCGCCCGGTAGGCGGGTTCCTGCTCGCGCAGCTCGCTGACGAGGATGGTGGTCAGGCCGGCCACGTCGTCCAGCAGTACCTGGGCGGCGCGGTGCAGTACGGCGATCGCCTCGGCGTCCAGCAGGGAGCGGCTGCGGTGCGGGGCCGCAGGAGGGGCGGGCACCGCCCTGACGCGCGAACGTACGAGATTCGACATGGGCGGCCTCCACCAGGAGTCGGCTCGCTCCGGCGCGCGGCGTGGGACACACCGCACCGGATCTACCTGACGCTCGCAGAATGGCATACCGCCCAGTCGGTACCCAGGGGTTTGCGGCATAGTTCTCATCACGGTCCAGCAACGCGGGCGGCCGGCCTCAGGCGCCCGAGCGCTCCAGCAGACGTGCCAGTTCGGTCCTCGAGCGCACTCCGAGCAGCGCGAACACGTTCCGCAGATGGTGATCGACGGTCCTCGTGCTGACCGACAGCCGCAGCGCCACCTCCCGGTTGGTCGCACCTTCCGCGACATGGTGGGCGATGCGCCGCTGCTGCGGCGTGAGCCGGTCCAGCGGGCCGCTCCCAAAGTCGCCGGCCACCGCCTCGCCGGCGGCCCGCAGCTCACCTCCCGCGCGTTCGGCCCAGCCGCGTGCTCCGCAGCGCTCGAACGCGACGAGCGCGTCCCTCAGCGGGCCGCGGGCCTCCCGCGTCCTGCGTCTGCGGCGCAGCCACTGCCCGTACAGCAGCAGGGTGCGGGCCCGCTCGAAGTCTCCGCCGGCCCGCTCGTGGTGGGCGAGCGCCTCCTCGTAGCGGGCGGCGGCCTCCTCCGGCGGGGCGACGAGCGCCCGGCAGCGGGCGAGCTGTGCGGGCGCGAGCGGGTCGGCGGTGCTCGCCGCCCATGCCCCGAACTCCTCCACCGCGACGGCCGTTCCGTCGGTACGGCCCGCGAGGACGGCCGCCTCCACGAAGCACGGCACGGCGAGCATCATGATGGCGAAGTGGCCGCGCCGCGGGCCGGGTACGACGAGGGGCCGCAGCCGCGCGGCGGCCTCCGCGCACCGGCCCGCCGCCAGATCCGTCCGGGCCACCGCCCACACGGCGAGGCTCGCGGCCTGGGCCAGTCCGTGCGCCGCGGCGGTCGAGCCTGCGGCGGCGGCGTGCTCGGCGCAGGCCTCGGCGTCGCCTTCCAGGGACGCGGTCAGGGCGAGTACGGCGTGCAGATGGGCGGCGCTGTTGCGCCGGCCGAGCTCGCGGGCGGCGCGCAGGCCCTCGAGCGCGTGCACCCTGGCCCGCGCGTGCCGGCCCGCGCGCAGTTCGCCGTACGCGAGGTGCTCCAGTGCCGGGGGCAGCAGCACCCGGGGCCCGTGGACCCGTACGGCGGCCAGCGCCCTGGCGCCCGCCCGGCACGCGGCGTCCACATCGCCGACGACGAGCGCGGCGGCGGCCGACCGCAGCAGTACGGCCGGGTCTTCGGCGCGTCCGGACGCCTCGGCGCATTCCCGCAGCAGCGCGTGGCCTTCGCGGGTCCGTCCCGCGAACACGGCCCGCATGCCCGCGACATACCTGCCGAGCGCCTCGCGGCCGTCCGGGCCGTCCCGCTCGGCGCGCGGGTCCGTGGCGGTACACGGGGAGCGGGCCGGGTCCGGCGCGTCGGCCAC
Source organism: Streptomyces sp. NPDC086835 (assembly GCF_044745705.1). Lineage (NCBI taxonomy): Bacteria > Bacillati > Actinomycetota > Actinomycetes > Kitasatosporales > Streptomycetaceae > Streptomyces > Streptomyces sp. NPDC086835. The sequence continues at coordinate 1,132,959 of NZ_JBIVAU010000001.1, read as the reverse complement.
GGCCGCCGGGACCCGGGCGAGCGCGTCCGCGTAGCCGTGCGGGTCGCCCATGGCCCAGGCGGCGTCCGCGGCGGCGAGCAGGGCGGCGGTCGAGCGGTCGGCGTCGTCGGCGGCCAGGAGCGCGGCCGCGGCGAGCAGGGACTCGCGGGCGTCGGCCACCGGGCCGTCGCACAGGGCGATCAGCCCGCGTACGTGGTGGGCCCGGCCGGAGGCGGGTACGGCACGGACCCTGGCCAGCAGCGCGCGGGCCCGGCCGGGCTCGCCGTCCAGCCAGGCGTTCTCGGCCGCGGCCGAGAACCGTACGCCCCGCAGGGTTTCGTCGGCCGTGAGTTCCGCGGCCCGCGCGAGGGCCGTGGCGCGGTCGGTGTGCGGCCGGGGGGCGGTGGCCGCTCCCGCCAGCGCGTCGGCGAGGAACGGGTCGTATCCGCCTGCCGCGCAGGCCCGTTGGACCAGTCGCGGCAGGGTGAGGTGCGGCCCGTCGAGGGCGGCGGCCAGCAGTCGGTGCGCGGCCCGGCGGCGTGGCAGCGGCGCGCGGCGCAGTACGGCGGTGCGCAGCAGCGGATGGGTGAAGCGGACCCGTGTGCCGTCACTGTGGAGCGCGCCCGCGCGCTCGGCGGGCAACAGGCGGTCGGGGTCGACGCCGGCCAGCCGGGCCGCGCGCAGCAGCAGGGCGGCGTCGGCGCCGGCCCCTTCCGGTTCGTGTTCCTCCGCCGCCGCGGCGAGGAGCAGCAGGAGCCGGGTGTCCGGGGGCAGCGCCTCGGCGCGGGCGGCGTACGCGTCCAGGATGCGCTCCGCGCCGGGCAGGGGGTGCGGCAGCGGGGCGTGGCCGGCGAGCTGGTCGGGCGTGAGCCGCGCGGCGAGCGCGGTCAGCAGCCCCGGGTTGCCCGCTGCCTCCCGGCGGAGCTCGTCGCGTACGAGCGGGTCGGCCCGGCCTTCCGTCAGCCGGTCGATCAGCGCGCCGGTGGCCGTGTCGTCGAGCGGTCCGAGCCGCAGGCGCGGCAGTCCGGTGAAGGCGTCCCCGCCGCCGGGATCGTCGGTCGCGGTGAGCAGGACGGCGGCGTGGTCGCGCGGGGTGAGGCGGCGGGCGGCGAAGCCGAGCGCGATGCGCGAGTCACGGTCCCAGGCGTGGGCGTCGTCGACGCAGAGCAGCAGCGGGCCGTGGGAGCCGAGGGTCCTGAGCAGCTCCAGCAGCGCGGTGGGCGCTGTTCCCGCGCGGGTCACGTCGTCGGCCGGTCCGGGCAGGGGTCCGGGCGCCGAGCAGAGCAGGGCGTGGAGTCCGCTGTACGGCAGCAGGGCTTCGGCGGGGGCGGCGCGCGTGTGGAGCACCGTCCCCTCGCGCTGGTTGCCGACGGCGTGCCGCGCGAGTGCGCTGCGGCCGAGGCCGGGCGCCCCGGTGATCACGAGGGTGCTGCCGCAGCCGTCGCGCAGACGGCCCGACAGCTCGTCGAGGAGGGCGAGTTCACCGCTTCGGCCGTACAGCCGAAGGGGACTGTGCACGGTCGTCGATGGATTCACGCCCGGCAACTTACTCCCGCGTAACTACCTTCCGGAAGGGTCCGGTCCGCGCTTCGCGGCCCTGGCCCGCCGTGCTGGGCACGGTCCCATCCTGAGCCGCTCCGGACTGTGCGCCCGCACAGCACGTTGCCGGTGGCGGTCGTCCGCCACCGGCAACGTCATGTCGTCCGGGTGGAGCCGCTCCCGGACGGGAGCCGCTCCGGACGGGTCAGGAGGTGTGCGGGCAGTTGCCCCGGTACTCCTCGATGGTCAGGCTGGGCCGCGGCAGCGGGCAGAGGAACTGCTCGTACCGGGTGTCGTTGTCGATGAACCGCTTCAGCCACGAAATGCTGTACTTCGCGATCGTGGTGTTGCTGCTGTTCGGGGTGAAGTGGTTGGCGTTGTTGAGCTCCAGGTACGCCTTGTCCAGCGACGCCGGCAGCGACTGGTAGAACGGCTCCGAGTGCGAGGAGACGGAGGCGACGGTGTCACCGTCGGCGCCGATCACCATGGTGGGGGTACGCAGTTCGGGCCAGGTCTTGTCCGTGTTCCAGCCGGTCAGCGGGATCGCCGCCTGCAGCGAGGGACGGGTCTTGGCGGCCTCGAGCGTGCCGCCGCCGCCCATGGAGTGGCCCATGACCCCGAGCCGGGTGCTGTCGATCCGGCCGCGGACCGTGCTGCGCTGGGTCAGGTAGTCGAGCGCGGCGAGGAGTTGGTCGCCCCGGCTGTCGGGCTGGTCGTAGATGCTGTTGGTGTCGATGGTGAAGACCACGAAGCCCTGGGAGGCGAGCCGGGGGCCGAGCCACGCGATGGACGACTCGTAGGCGGTGAAGCCGGGCGAGATGGCGACGGCCCCGAACGTGCCGTCCGCGGTGGACGTCGGGTAGTAGATGGTGCCGCCGCCGAAGCCGGTGACGGCCAGCGAGGAGACGGACGTCTCGGAGACGGCGTACGTACCGCGCGAGGCCTCGATGGAGGCGACGGTCGGAGCGGGACCGCGCTCGTACGCATTGTCGGCGGCCTGGGCCTGCGTGCCGGGCAGGAGGGTGGCGCACAGGGCGGCCGCCGCGGCGGCCGCCGCGCCCAGCAGGGAACGGCGGCGGGTGCGGCTCGTGGGGGTGAGGTGCACGAGGAGGGTCCTCTCGGGTCGAGGCGGTTACGCGCCGCAGGACCTGACCCGTCGTCACCAGGAGTCCGCCGTGCCGGTCGCGTACCGCCGTGTTGATGGCGGTACCACCGTCGGGGCCCCGACCCCGGTACGGCATCGGCAAGTTCACCGGTCTCCTCGCGGACCGGCGTCCGCCTCGGCGGGGCCGCCCACCACCGGCCCGGCACACAGCAGAAGGGGCCGGCAGGACGCGATATCCTGCCGGCCCCTTCGGGCAGCGCCTCAGCGGACCAGGTGGCCCGCCTCGCGCAGCGAGTCCTTCACCTGCGAGATCCGCAGATCGCCGAAGTGGAACACGGACGCGGCGAGCACCGCGTCCGCGCCCGCGTCGATCGCCGGCGGGAAGTCGGCGAGCCGGCCCGCTCCGCCGGAGGCGATCACCGGGACCGTGACGTGCCTCCGTACGGCGGCGATCATCTCGGTGTCGTAGCCGTCCTTGGTGCCGTCGGCGTCCATGGAGTTGAGCAGGATCTCCCCGGCCCCCAACTCGGCGGCCCGGTGCGCCCATTCGACGGCGTCCATGCCGGTGCCCTTGCGGCCGCCGTGCGTCGTCACCTCGAACGTGCCGTCCGCGGTGCGCCGGGCGTCGACGGAGAGCACCAGCACCTGGCGGCCGAACCGCTCGGCGATCTCGCGGATCAGCTCCGGCCGCGCGATCGCCGCGGTGTTGACGCCGACCTTGTCGGCGCCTGCCCGCAGCAGCTTGTCGACGTCCTCCGCGCTGCGCACGCCGCCGCCGACGGTGAGCGGGATGAACACCTGCTCCGCGGTGCGGCGCACCACGTCGTAGGTGGTCTCACGGTTGCCGGAAGAGGCGGTGATGTCGAGGAAGGTCAGCTCGTCGGCGCCCTCGGCGTCGTACAGCTTCGCCATCTCGACGGGGTCGCCCGCGTCGCGCAGGTTCTGGAAGTTGACGCCCTTGACCACCCGGCCGTTGTCGACGTCCAGGCAGGGGATCACCCGTACCGCGAGGGTCATGCGGCACCTCCATCGGTTCCGGTCGGCCGGTACGCCTCGACCTCGACCTCGACGACCAGCGAGGGGTCGACGAAGCCGGAGACCACGAGCATCGACGCGGCCGGCCGGACCTCGCCGAAGATCTCCTTGTGGGCGCGCCCGATGTCTTCCACGTCGCGGGCGTGCGTGATGTACATCCGGGTGCGTACGACGTCACCGGCGCCGAGCCCGAGCTGCTTGAGCGCGTCGATCGCCACGCCGAACGCGGTGACCGTCTGCTCGTACGGGCTGCCCGCGGCGATCTCGCCGCCGATGACCGACGTGCAGCCGGAGACCAGGACCAGGCCGTTCGGCAGCTCCACGGCACGGGAGTAGCCGAAGGCCTCCTCCCAGGGGCCGCCGGAGGCGACCCGGCGCACCGGGCCGGAGCCGGAAGGGGAACCTTCGGTCATGCGGACACCGCCGCGAGGGCCTCTTCCAGGGTGAAGGCCTTGGCGTACAGGGCTTTGCCGACGATGGCGCCCTCGACGCCCTCGGGGACGAGCGAGGCGATGGCACGCAGGTCGTCGAGCGAGGAGACGCCGCCGGAGGCGACGACCGGCTTGTCGGTCGCAGCGCAGACGTTCTTCAGCAGCTCCAGGTTGGGGCCCTGGAGGGTGCCGTCCTTGGCGATGTCGGTGACGACGTAACGGGCGCAGCCCTCGGAGTCGAGGCGGGCGAGGGTCTCGTAGAGGTCCCCGCCGTCGCGGGTCCAGCCACGGCCGCGCAGCGTCGTGCCGCGGACGTCCAGACCGACGGCGATCTTGTCGCCGTGCTCGGCGATGACCTTGGCGACCCACTCGGGGGTCTCCAGCGCCGCGGTGCCCAGGTTGACGCGGCGGCAGCCGGTGGCGAGAGCGGCCTCGAGGGAGGCGTCGTCGCGGATGCCACCGGAGAGCTCGACCTTGATGTCCATGGCTCCGGCGACCTCGGCGATCAGCGCCCGGTTGTCGCCGGTGCCGAAGGCGGCGTCGAGGTCGACGAGGTGGAGCCACTCGGCGCCGGCGCGCTGCCAGGTGAGGGCCGCCTCGAGGGGGGAGCCGTACGACGTCTCGGTGCCGGACTCGCCATGGACGAGACGGACGGCCTGGCCGTCGCGGACGTCGACTGCGGGAAGGAGTTCAAGCTTCGGCATCAGAGGGTCTCGATCCAGTTGGTCAGCAGCTGGGCGCCGGCGTCGCCGGACTTCTCGGGGTGGAACTGGGTGGCCCACAGGGCGCCGTTCTCGACGGCGGCGACGAAGGGCTCACCGTGTGTGGCCCAGGTGACCTGGGGCGCGCGGATGGCCGGGTTGGTGACCTCCAGCTCCCACTCGCGCACCGCGTAGGAGTGCACGAAGTAGAACCGGGCGTCGTCGTCCACGCCGGCGAAGAGCTTGCTGTCGGCGGGCGCCTCGACGGTGTTCCAGCCCATGTGGGGCACGACCGGCGCCTTCAGCGGGCCGACGGTGCCGGGCCACTCGTCGAGGCCCTCGGTCTCCACGCCGTGCTCGATCCCGCGGGCGAACAGGATCTGCATACCGACGCAGATTCCCATGACGGGGCGTCCGCCGGAGAGCCGGCGGTCGATGATCCATTCGCCGCGGGCCTGCTTGAGGCCGTCCATGCAGGCGGAGAAGGCGCCGACGCCGGGGACGAGCAGTCCGTCGGCGTTCATCGCCTTGTCGTAGTCGCGGGTGATTTCGACGTCGGCCCCGACCCGGGCGAGCGCGCGCTCCGCGGAGCGGACGTTGCCGAACCCGTAGTCGAAGACGACGACCTTCTTCTGTGGCGTCGCTGTGGTCATTCCCAGATCCCCTGAATCCGCATGACACCCGCGATCAGGCACATCGCGGACGCTCCGGCGAGCAGCACGACGGTGCCCTTGGGCATCTTCTGCTTGGAGAACGAGTACGCACCGCCGGCGAGGAACAGCCCGACGACGATGAGAATGGTCGAAAGGCCGGTCACAGGGCGCCCTTCGTCGACGGAAGGATGCCGGCCGCGCGGGGGTCGCGCTCCGAGGCGTACCGCAGGGCGCGGGCGAGCGCCTTGAACTGGCACTCCACGATGTGGTGGGCGTTGCGCCCGTACGGGACGTGGATGTGCAGCGCGATCTGCGCCTGCGCGACGAAGGACTCGAAGATGTGCCGGGTCATCGTCGTGTCGTACGTGCCGATCATCGGCGCCATGTTCTCGGGCTCGGTGTGCACCAGGTACGGGCGGCCCGACAGGTCGACGGTGACCTGGGCGAGCGACTCGTCCAGCGGCACGGTGCAGTTGCCGAAGCGGTAGATGCCGACCTTGTCACCGAGGGCCTGCTTGAAGGCGGCGCCCAGCGCGAGGGCGGTGTCCTCGATGGTGTGGTGCGTGTCGATGTGCAGGTCGCCGTCGGTCTTGACGGTGAGGTCGAACAGACCGTGCCGGCCGAGCTGGTCGAGCATGTGGTCGTAGAAGCCGACGCCGGTGGCGACGTCGACCTTGCCGGTGCCGTCGAGGTTGATCTCGACGACGACCGAGGTCTCCTTGGTGGTGCGCTCGACCCGTCCTACGCGGCCGCTCATCAGTGCTGCTCCTTCTTCAGTGCGCGAACCGCATCGAGGAACGCGTCGTTCTCTTCGGGCGTGCCCGCGGTGACCCGCAGCCGTCCCGGTACGCCGTTGTCGCGGACCAGTACGCCCCGGTCGAGGATCCGCTGCCACGCCTTGTGCGCGCCGTCCTCGCCGTCGAACCGGCCGAACTGCACGAAGTTGGCGTCGGAGTCGGTGACCTCGTAGCCGATGGCGCGCAGTTCCGTGACCAGCCGGTCCCGCTCGGTCTTCAGGTGCTCGACGTACCCGAGCAGCGTATCGGTGTGCTCCAGCGCGGCCAGGGCGGTGGCCTGGGTGACGGCGGACAGGTGGTACGGCAGGCGCACCAGCTGGACGGCGTCGACCACGGCGGGGTGGGCGGCCAGATACCCGAGGCGCAGTCCGGCGGCGCCGAAGGCCTTGGACATCGTGCGGGAGATCACCAGGTTCGGGCGGCCCTCGATGAGCGGCAGCAGCGAGGGCCGGTGGCTGAATTCCACGTACGCCTCGTCGACGACGACCAGCGACGGCTTCGCCGCCTGTGCCGCCTCGTACAGCTCGAGGACCGTCGCGGCGTCGACCGCGGTGCCCGTGGGGTTGTTGGGCGAGGTGATGAAGACGACGTCCGGGCGGTGTTCGGCGACGGCCGCGGTGGCGGCGGCGGTGTCGATGGTGAAGTCGTCGCTGCGCGGGCCGGAGATCCAGCCGGTGCCGGTGCCGCGGGAGATCAGGCCGTGCATCGAGTACGACGGCTCGAAGCCGATGGCGATCCGGCCGGGGCCGGCGAAGGCCTGAAGCAGCTGCTGGATGACCTCGTTGGAGCCGTTGGCCGCCCACACGTTCTCCCGGGCGACCTCGTGGCCGGTCGTACGGGTGAGGTAGCGGGCCAGCTCGGTGCGCAGTTCGACCGCGTCCCTGTCGGGGTAGCGGTTGAGCTCCCGGGCCGCGTCGCGCACCCGCTCCGCGATGCGCTCGACGAGCGGCTCGGGCAGCGGGTACGGGTTCTCGTTGGTGTTCAGCCGCACAGGGACGTCGAGCTGGGGAGCGCCGTAGGGGGACTTGCCGCGCAGCTCGTCCCGGATGGGAAGGTCGTCGATGCCGATGTCGGTCACTGCCCCGGCACCTTCCAGTCGAAGCGCGCCTTGAGGGCGGCGCCGTGTGCCGGCAGGTCCTCCGCCTCGGCGAGCGTCACCACGTGGTGGGTGACCTCCGCGAGGGCGTCCCGGGTGTAGTCCACGATGTGGATGCCGCGCAGGAAGGACTGCACGGACAGGCCGGAGGAGTGGCAGGCGCAGCCGCCGGTCGGCAGGACGTGGTTGGACCCCGCCGCGTAGTCGCCCAGGGACACCGGGGCCCACGGGCCGACGAAGACGGCGCCCGCGTTGCGGACCCGGGCGGCCAGGGCGGTGGCGTCGGCGGTCTGGATCTCCAGGTGTTCGGCGCCGTAGGCGTTGACGACCTCGAGGCCGTCCTCGATGTCGGAGACGAGCACGATCGCGGACTGCCGGCCGCTGAGCGCGGGCACGATCCGGTCCTCGACGTGCTTGGTCGCGGCGATCTGCGGCTCCAGCTCGCGCTCGACCGCTGCCGCCAGCTCCGGCGAGTCCGTGACGAGCACGGCGGCGGCCAGCGGGTCGTGCTCGGCCTGGCTGATCAGGTCGGCGGCGACGTGGACGGGGTCGGCGGTCGCGTCGGCGAGGACGGCGATCTCGGTCGGGCCGGCCTCCGAGTCGATGCCGATCCGGCCGGTGAAGTAGCGCTTCGCCGCGGCGACCCAGATGTTGCCCGGGCCGGTGACCATGTTCGCGGGCGCGCACGACTCGGTGCCGTAGGCGAACATCGCGACGGCGGTGGCGCCGCCGGCCGCGTACACCTCGTCGACGCCGAGGAGGGCGCAGGCCGCGAGGATCGTGGGGTGCGGAAGGCCGCCGAACTCCTTCTGTGCGGGGGAGGCCAGCGCGATGGACGCGACACCCGCCTCCTGCGCCGGGACCACGTTCATGATCACGGAGGAGGGGTAGACGGACCGGCCACCGGGGGCGTACAGGCCGACCCGGTCGACCGGCACCCACTTCTCGGTGACGGTGCCGCCGGGGACGACCTGCGTGGTGTGCTCGCTGCGGCGCTGGGCGCGGTGGACGATCCTGGCCCGGCGGACGGACTCCTCCAGGGCGGCCCTGACGGCGGGGTCGAGTTCCTCCAGCGCGCGCTTCAGCGCGGCGGCCGGCACCCGGACCTGGTCGAGCCGCACACCGTCGAACTTCTCCGCGAACTCGATCAGCGCCGCGTCGCCGCGATGATGCACGTCCTCGCAGATCGGCCGCACCTTCTCCAGGGCGGCCGCAACGTCGAAGTCGGCACGGGGCAGCAGGTCGCGCAGAGCGCCACCCTCGGGGAGGGCGTCGCCGCGCAGGTCGATTCGAGAGATCACGGAACCAATTCTCTCAGACCGGATCCAACGCTTGTTTCCCGTATCAGTGGCTGATACAGGCCCCACAAGTTGACCATCACCACTAGCGTTCAGGCCGTCACTCAGCGGGAAGAACAGCTGTACGAGCCAACGAAGCGGAGGAGCGGCAGTGACCGAGCCGCTGGACGACGGGCCCCCGGACGGGCTGAGCCCGACCGAGCTCCACATGTGGAACGCCTTCAGAAACGGAAGCACGTACGACCTCAGCGACACCGATCCCCTGCTGAACGATCCCTTCTCCCCCCTGCCCTGGGGTCCCGAGCGCAGCGTCCGGGCGTCGATCGTGGCCAGGCTGCTGCTGAGCGGACCCGCCGCGAGACCGGGCCGGGTCTGCGCGCTCAAACTGCGCGGCGTCCTGATCACCGGCACGCTCAAGCTGGCCGGCGGCAGCATCTCCCCGTACGTGGAGCTGCACGGCTGCCGCTTCGAGAACGAGCTGCTGATGCCGGAGGCGCACTTCACGACCGTGCGCATGGTCAGCTGCGCGATCCCGCGGATCGAGGCGGCCAGGCTGCGCACGGAGGGCGATCTGCATCTGCCCCGCTGCCGCGTCGAGCACGGCATCCGGCTCACGGACGCCCAGATCGGCACGGACCTGCTGATCAACCAGATCCATGTGCGACCGGACCGCCGGGGCCGGGCGATCACCGCCGACGGCATGTCGGTGGCCCAGGACTTACAGGCCGAACTGATAGAGACCTACGGCGAGTTCAGTCTGCGGGGCGCGAAGGTGGGCGTCTCGCTCAGTCTGCGCGGCAGCCGGCTGCGGGCGGCGGCGGAGCGCCGCGCGCTCAACGCCCCCCAGCTCAGCGTGGAACGCACGCTGTACATGACGGGCGCCTGGGTGAGCGTGACCACGGGCAACCAGGGCGCCACTCCCCCGTTCGGCATCGCCGCCTACGGCACCCCCGCGCGCGGCTCCCGGCTTCAGCCCTTCGAGTGCCACGGCGGCGTCCGGCTCGACGACGGGCGGTTCGGCGACGCGGTCGACCTCCAGCGGGCGCGGTTCGTGCTGAGCCCGCGCGAGGAGCTGTCGCTGCGCAGGATCGCCACACCCGAGCTGCGGTTCAACGCGGAGCGCCCCGAGGAGGGGCGGGTCGTGCTGAACGGCGCGAAGGTTGTGACGCTGATCGACCTGGCGGCGAGCTGGCCGGGGCCGGGCGGGCTCGCGATGGGCGGCTTCGTCTACGAGAACCTGGTGCCGTACGAGGAGTTCCCGCTCTCCCGGCGACTGGAGTGGGTGGCGTCGGCGACCCCCGAGTACTCACCGGAGCCGTACGAGCGGCTGGCGACCGTCCTGCGCAACAGCGGCGAGGACGCGGACGCCCGCGAGGTGCTGCTGGCCAAGAACCGCCGCCGGCGGGAGACGCTGCCGCTCGCCGGGAAGCTGTGGGGATACCTCCAGGACCTGACGGTGGCGTACGGCTACCGGCCCGGACGGGCGGCCCTGTGGATGGCGGTGCTCTGGGCGGCCGGCACGATCGCCTTCGCCCAGGTCGCCCCACCGCCCATCAAGCCCGACGAACATCCCGAGTGGAACCCGGCGCTGTACGCCCTCGATCTGCTCATCCCGGTGATCAATCTCGGCCAGGACGGCCACTGGCGGCTACAGGGCGGATGGCAATGGGCGGCCGCCTTTCTGGTGCTGCTGGGATGGATCCTCGCGACCACGGTCGCGGCGGGCGCCTCCCGGCTCCTCCGTCGCGGTTGAGTCGCTTTCTTTACCGTCTCTTGACTTCGGCCGGGACAACCATTCCGTTGCCACCAAAGCTTCACAGCTGCCCTCTGGCGCGGCGTTCACCTGCGCGTTTTCAATGGTCCGCACCATGTCACTGATCCGCGCCCTGATCCGTACCGCGCGCATGATCCGTCATACGCCACGGCTCACCGACTGCCTCGCCCCTGACGAGGCGGTACTGCTCGACGCCCCCGACGACCGGCTCGGTCCGGCGCTGGTCGCGGCCGCGGTCGGGGAGTACGAACCGGCCGCCAAGCTGCTGGCGACCACACGGGAATCAGCCGAATGGGAGAACCGCGACCGGTACGTCGTCAGGCTCGCGGCGTTCGCCCGGAACCGGGACGAATGGCTCGGCGACTGGCTGGGCGCGGCCCCGCGCGACGCCGACGCCCTCGTGGTCAAGGCCGAGCTCGCCGTCCGCAGGGCCTGGGAGTCGCCCGCCCGCACGGAACAGCTGCGCGAGGTGGGCCCGCTGATCGACGCCGCGGCGGAGGCCGGTCCCGGCGACCCCGTGCCCTGGCGGATCGCGCTCGACCACGCGCGCGGCACGCACGCCACGCACACCGCCTTCGAAACGCTGTGGGAACAGGCCGTCCGCCGCTCCTCGCACCACTACGGCTGTCATGTCGCGGCGCTCAAATACCTCTCCGCCCAGTGGTACGGCTCGCACCGCGAGTGCTTCGACTTCGCGGAACAGGCCGCCGCCGACGCGCTCCCCGGCTCGCTGGTGCAGGCCCTGCCCGTACGGGCCGCCTTCGCCCAGCTGCTCGGCGGTGAGGCCAGGACATCGGTGCAGGACGACCGGATCGACGCGGCCGCGGACCTCGCCATCACGCTGTCCCGCGGATACGGGCCCGGCGACCCCTGGCCGGCCGAGGTCCGCAACCTCCTCGCCTACGTGCTGGTGGCACGGGGGCGCTGGGAGGAGGCGCTGAACCAGTTCCGGCTGATCGGCCCGCACGCGACCTCGTTCCCGTGGTCGTCGGTGACGGAGGACCCGCTCGGCCGGTTCCTCCAGGCCAGGGACGACGTACGGATCGAGGTCGCGTCGGCGACGCCGCTGCGTGGACGGGGAGGACAGGTCCGCCTGCTCGACCATTACTCTTGACCGCTGTGACCACCGCTCGCCTGCCGCTCTTCCCGCTGAACTCGGTTCTGTTCCCGGGCCTTGTGCTGCCACTGAACATTTTCGAGGAGCGTTATCGCGCCATGATGCGCGAGCTGCTGAAGGCGGACGAGGAGGAGCCCCGGCGCTTCGCCGTGGTCGCCATCCGCGACGGCCGCGAGGTCGCGCCCGCCGCCCCCGGGATGCCCGACCCGACCACGGTCGTGGAACGCGGCCCCGCCGCCGGCTTCGGCCCGGACCCGATCCAGGCCTTCCATCGCGTGGGCTGCATCGCCGACGCGGCCACCATCCGCGAACGTGGGGACGGCAGCTTCGAAGTGCTCGCCACCGGCACGACCCGCGTCAAACTGCTGTCGGTCGACGCGAGCGGGCCCTTCCTCACCGCGGAGCTCGAAGAGATCCCGGAGGAGCCGGGCGACGGCGCCGCCACCCTCGCGGAAGGCGTGCTGCGTGCGTTCCGCAGCTACCAGAAGCGGCTGGCCGGCGCGCGCGAGCGCTCACTGTCCACCGGAGCGGAACTGCCGGACGAGCCGTCCGTCGTCTCCTACCTCGTCGCCGCGGCGGCGGTGCTGGACACCCCCGCGAAGCAGCGACTGCTCCAGGCGCCGGACACGGCGACACGGCTGCGCGAGGAACTGACACTGCTGCGCGCGGAGACGGCGATGCTGCGGCATCTGCCGTCGCTGCCGGCCGTCGATCTGACGTGGCGGCCCACCAGCCCCAACTGACGCGAGGACACCTGCCGTGGCGAAGAACGCGACGAAGAAGACGAAGAAGCAGCAGTCGGGCGGCACGCCTGCGACGGTCGCCCTCACGGCGGCGGGCACCCCGTTCACCCTGCACGCCTACGAGCACGACCCGTCGTCGCCCTCGTACGGCGAGGAGGCCGCGGAAGCGCTGGGCGTCTCCCCCGAGCGGGTCTTCAAGACACTCGTCGCGGACGTGGACGGCGCGCTGACGGTGGCGGTCGTCCCGGTCGCGGGCCAGCTCGACCTGAAGGCGCTGGCATCGGCCGTCGGCGGCAAGCGGGCGACGATGGCGGACCCGGCGGCGGCGGAACGCACCACCGGCTACGTCCGCGGCGGCATCTCGCCGCTCGGGCAGCGCAAGCGGCTGCCCACGGTGCTGGACACGTCGGCGTCGGCGCACGAGACGATCTGCGTGTCGGCGGGGCGCCGCGGCCTGGAGGTCGAACTGTCCCCGACGGACCTGACGTCCCTGACCTCGGCAACCCTGGCCCCGATCGCCCGCGCGTAGCCCCCGCGGGGTACCTGTCCCCTCCCCGCCCCTTTCCCGAGCCGGGCTCCGCCCGGCCCCGCACCGCGCTTGCAGGAGGCATTTCCAGCCCCGCCGGCGATTGAGGCGCGGGGGCCCGGGGGCAGAGCCCCCGAAACACCGCGCGAAGCGCGGTACGGGGCCCGGGGCTTGCCCCGGTTCGGGAAGTGGGGTCCCCCCACGGCCGCCAGGCCGTCGGGGGAGGGGTGGGGAAACGCCCGCCGCAGCGGACACCGCGCCGCCGCCCGAAGGGAAACGTCACTGCCGGGGCGCAGGCGCCCCCGTCGGCCCCGTCGGCCACTCCGGCTCCGGATCCCGCGGCCCGAACAGCGCCGTCAGCCCCAGATGCACCAGCATCGCCGCCACCGGCCACGCCAGCAGCGCCCCCTTCGCCCGCAGATCCAGGTACGCGTCGAAGGTGACCCCCTCGCCGACCTGGCGCGCCTGCTCCACCACGTCCCGCGACGGGCCGAACCACACACCGATGCCCCAGCCCAGCAAGGAGCCGAGCACGGCGCCGACCGCCAGGGCGAGCACCAGCGCGATGCCGCCGCGCCTGCGGAAGAGGAAGACGGCCACCGCGGTCAGCACACCGAGAGCGACGCCCAGCAGCAGGAACGTGCCGTCCGCGCCGATCGCCTCCTCGCCTTCGGTGTCCTTGAGGAAGACCGCCTCGTCGTTGGAGACCAGCGGTACCCGCGGCGCCAGCCACAGCCAGAGGAAGCCCAGGGCGATGCCCAGGAGCGTGACGGCCACCAGGATCAGCGCGGAGTCCCGCAGGTCCTTCCGCAGTTCCGCGGCCGACTCGGCCTCGTCCTTCGCCGTGTCGTACGCGTACATCGAGGACGGCCCCGGTCCGGCGGGCGGCGCCTGCCGGACGTTGTCGTCCCGGGAAGGCTCGTGCGGCTGGTGCGGCGGCGTCAGAGGTGCGGTCACACCGCCATCGTGCCAGGCCCGCCCGGGTGACGCCTCACCGGACCGCTGCCCGCCGGTAGGCCCACGTCGCGACCGCCAGTGAGACGACGCCGACGGCCGCGCAGACCGCGAGGTCGAGGGCGACAGCGGGCCAGTCAGGGTGGGCGTCGAAGGTCCGGGCCATCGCCTCGACCCCGTAGGTGGACGGCAGCAGATCACGCGCGTAGGAGACCGGTTCCGGCAGCCGGTCGGCCGGCAGCACGCCGAGCAGCAGCGCCGCCGACATGCCCAGCTGCCCGAGCAGCGTGGCCATTTCCTGGCGGGGCGCCAGCAGGCCGAGGGCCGCGCCCAGTCCGGCGAGGGCCGCGCCCGACAGCGGGATGACGGCTGCGAGCACCCACAGATGCGTCAGCGGCAGCTCGAACAGCACACTTCCCGCGACGGCCGTCACCACCGTCCCCGGCACGGTGAAGGAGGCGTACGCGCCCGCAGCGCCGAGCACCACGGCCGCGGGCGGCACCGGCAGGGTGGCGTAGTGGTCGAGGCCGCCTCCGGCGCGTAGCTGGCCGAAGTACTGTGCGAGCAGGTTCAGCGCCACGAAGGCGACGACGAGCACACTCGCGCCCGCCACGACCGCGCGCGCCTCCGCGCCGCCGTCGACGACGCCCCGCATCAGGACCATGATCCCCACGGACTGGAACGTCGCCACGAACAGCAGCGGGATGCGGGCGACCCGCGCACGGGACAGCTGCGCCCGGTACACGGCCGCCAGCGCCGGCAGCAGCCGCGCTCTCGGCGCGAGCGGCGCGGCGGTCGTCTCCTCCGCCGGCGTCCGGCGCGCGGACACCACCGCGTCGGATTTGGCGGACACGATGCTCACGCCTTGACCAGCCCCTTCGTCGCGTTCCCCCCGAGTGCCAAGTACACGTCCTCCAGGCTCGGGGTGGCCAGGGTGAAGTCGTCGAGCGCCGCGAAGGCCGCGCCGCCGGTCACCGCGGCGACCGCCGCCCGTGCCTCTTCCGGGGCGAGCCGCAGGACCCAGCGCCGCCCCGATTCCTGCGCGGAGCCGCGCAGCGCGGCGACCTCGGGCACGTCGAGCGGGGCGCGCTCGCGCCACACCAGCTCGACCCGTACCTCGCCGGCGACGTGTTCCTTCAGCCCGGAGGGGCTGTCGCAGGCGATGACCCGGCCGCGGTCGAGGACGGCGACCCGGTCGAGCACGGTCTCCGCCTCGATGACGTTGTGGGTGACCAGGAGCACCGTCGCGCCGTGTTCCGCGCGGCGCCGGTCGACCGCGGCCCAAACGGCGCGCCGTGCGACGGGGTCCATCCCGGTGGTGGGTTCGTCCAGCACCAGGACCGGCCGCTCGCCCACCAGGGTCGCCGCGAAGCAGGCGAGCCTGCGCTGTCCGCCGGAGAGTTTCTTGAGGGGGCGGCCGGCGAGGCCGGTGAGGCCCAGTTCCTCGAGGACGGCGTCCCGTTCCGCGCGCGCTTCGCGTGCGGCCAGTCCGCGCAGCCGCCCGGTGGTCTCCGCGGCGAGCGCGACGGTCAGTTCGTCGAGCGCGGTGGACTCCTGGCCGAGGTAGCCGATGAGCCGGGCGGCGCGCTCGGGGTGGCGTACGAGGTCGTGGCCGAGGACGTGGACCGTGCCGGCGTCGGGGCGCATCAGGCCGGTGAGCTGTCGCACCAAGGTCGACTTGCCCGCGCCGTTGGGTCCGAGCAGCCCGAAGATCTCGCCGCGCCGCACCTCGAGGCTGATGCCGTCGCTGGCACGCACCTCGGGTGTCCCCGGCGTGCCCCGTCTGCCGCGCGCGGCGGGGTACGTCTTGACCAGATCCCGCACCACGCACACCGTACTCACGAGGTACGAGACTACGGGGTCCGTCCGCCCCGGATGCCCTCGGGCCCCGGCTGCTCACCCGCCGGGCCGTGATCTGCGGCCGTCCGTACGTCGATCTCCCGCCAGAAGCCGGCCCGGATCGCGTAGCGGTCGTGCTCGTCGATCTGGTCGTCCTTGTGCGCGAGAAGTCCGAAACGTGCTGCGTAGCGCAGCAGTTCGCCGTCGATGCGGTGCGGGATGCGGGGGTAGAGCGTGGACAGTTTCTGTACGTGGCCGTTCTCCGGCAGCCGCTCCATCCAGCGCCGCGCGAAGACCTGGCCGACCTCGAAGGGGTCGCCGCCGACGGTGGTGATGTCCTCCTCGCGGTCGGCCCAGCGCTGTTCGGCGCTGGTGAGCTGGGCGAGGGTGGGCAGTGAGGCGGTCTCCGGGGGTTCGCCCAGTGTTCCGCCGCCGGGCCGTTCGATCCAGCCCTTGTCGGAGGACCAGCGCAGGGTGGCGTTCGGCGGGTGGGGTGCCGGGTGGGAGGACGGCTGGCCGGGGGCGCGCAGCCCGGCGAGGTCCTTGGGGGTGGGCACGCCGCCCTTGGGGCCGGCCGGGGCGGGTGCGGGCTGCCCGCCGTCCTCGGCCGGCGCGGTCCTGGTGCCGTTGCGCACGGCGTCCTCCGCGCGCTCCGCGGCGGCGGCGAGCGCGGACTCGGGCAGCGGCGCGGAGAGGATGGCCGCGATCTCGGGCCGGGGAACCGGCGGCGGCGCGCAGATGCCGGTGAGTTCCTTGGCCCGTACGGCCCGGGTGATCCAGGCCCGGTCGAGGACCCGGCGCTCGTCGGCCTCCGCGACGAGGTCCTCCGACTGGTTGTAGTCGCCGTCCGCGGCCTGCACGGCCCAGAGATGGACGGCGACCCCGTGTTCCTTCGCGGACATCAGGCCGGGCAGCAGGTCGCCGTCACCGGTCACCAGGACCACGTCGGAGCAGGCGCGGTTCCTGGCCAGTTCGGTGAGCTCCGCGTGCATCGCCGCGTCGACGCCCTTCTGCGCCCAGCGTCCGTCGCTGCGGGTCAGGGCGCCGAGCCGGACGGTCACCCGGGGCATCACCCGCAGCCGCCGGTGCTCGGGCTGCGGGACACGGTCGGGGGCGCCGTCGAACCAGTAGATCCGCAACAGGGGTTGCCGGGTGTCGGCTTCCGCGAGTTCGCGCAGGCCCTGGATGAGGGACGCGTGGTCGACGGTGATCCGCGATCGTGCGGGCTCCCCGGCGAGAAGGCTGGCAGCGGCGCCCAGCAGATAGCCGGCGTCCACCAGGACGACGCAGCGGTCCACGCGTTCCACCCTCTTTCGGGAGCTCAACGGTGCTTCGAGATCCGGGATTGTTGCGGGTTTCCTTCGAGTCTGCCCGACCACGGGAGGGTTGACGGCCGGAACTCGATCATCGGCGTGGCGGATCGCACCGCACACCTGCTCACCGGGGCCGACTACGGTCCGCAATGATCCAAAATGCGGCGGTTTTACGGGTATGTGAGTCTGGTCGCGGCCCTGGCCCCTAAACCCCCACAGGAGGCATCCCATGGCCAAGAACAAGAAGCAGGAGCGCACTCAGAGCAAGGCTTCTCCCGCGGAGCGCGGCGCCCAGCAGGCGCGCAGCTCCTCGATGGAGGCCCAGGCCGAGCAGCGGGCGCAGGCGGTCACACCTTCCGACGTGGCTCACAAGGGCCGGCAGAAGCGCTTCGGTCACAACTGACTGATCAGAGGCTGATCGCCCAACGCCAGAAGGGGCGCTCCCGTGACGACGGGAGCGCCCCTTCTGCGTACGGAACCGGTCAGCCGGCCAGACAGGACGGGCCGAGCAGCACCTTGAGGTCGCCGAAGAGGGCGGGATCGGGCTGGACACGGTGCCGGTCGAGCCGCAGGACCGTGGTCTTGCGGGGGCCCTGGAGCTTGATACGTACCTCGGTGTTGCCCTTGTGGTGGCTGAGGATCTCGCCGAGGCGGCTGACCATGGGCGGCGTGACCTTGACCGTCGGAATCGTCACCACCACCGGCGCGTTGGTGCCGGCGGAGGACAGGTCGGGGACCATCAGCTCCATCGCGACCAGTCGCGGGACGTCCTCACGCTTGTCGAGGCGGCCCTTGACAAACACGACGGTGTCCTCGACGAGCTGGGTGGAGACGAGCTGGTAGGTCGCCGGGAAGAACATGCACTCGATGGAGCCGGCCAGGTCCTCCACGGTCGCGATCGCCCACGCGTTGCCCTGCTTGGTCATCTTGCGCTGCAGGCCGGAGATGATGCCGCCGATGGTGACGACCGCGCCGTCCGCGTGCTCCCCGCCGGTGAGCTGGGAGATGGCGGCGTCCGTCTTGTCGGACAGGACGTGCTCGATGCCGAAGAGCGGGTGGTCGGAGACGTAGAGGCCGAGCATCTCGCGCTCCTGCGCGAGCAGGTACGACTTGTCCCATTCGACGTCGGAGAACTCGACGTCGAGTCCGAAGCCCGGCTCGTCGCTCACTTCCTCGCCCATGCCGCCGAAGAGGTCGAACTGCCCCTCGGCCTCCTTGCGCTTGACCGCGACCACGTTGTCGATCATCGGTTCGTGGTGGGCGACGAGGCCCTTGCGGGTGTGGCCCATCTCGTCGAACGCGCCGGCCTTGATCAGGGACTCGATGGTGCGCTTGTTGCAGACGACGGCCTCGACCTTGTCGAGGAAGTCCGGGAAGGAGCTGTACTTCCCCTTCGCCTTGCGGGTCTTGATGATCGACTCGACGACGTTCTGGCCGACGTTGCGCACGGCGGTGAGGCCGAAGAGGATCACGTCGTCGCCCTGCGCGGCGAAGTTGGACATGGACTCGTTGACGTTGGGCGGCAGCACCTTGATGCCCATGCGTCGGCACTCGTTCAGGTAGACGGCCGACTTGTCCTTGTCGTCCTTGACCGAGGTGAGCAGCGCCGCCATGTATTCGGCGGGGTGGTTGGCCTTGAGGTACGCCGTCCAGTAGGAGACCAGGCCGTACGCGGCGGAGTGCGCCTTGTTGAAGGCGTATCCGGCGAAGGGGACCAGCACGTCCCACAGGGCCTGGATGGCCTCGTCGCTGTAGCCCTTCTCGCGGGCGCCCTTCTGGAAGAGGACGAAGTTCTTCGCGAGCTCGTCGGGCTTCTTCTTGCCCATCACGCGGCGGAGGATGTCGGCCTCGCCGAGCGAGTACCCGGCGATGATCTGGGCGGCCTTCTGCACCTGCTCCTGGTAGACGATCAGGCCGTACGTGACGTCCAGGACCTCCCGGAGGGGCTCCTCCAACTCCGGGTGGATCGGCGTGATCTCCTGCTGCTTGTTCTTGCGCAGGGCGTAGTTGGTGTGCGAGTTCATGCCCATCGGGCCCGGGCGGTAGAGCGCGGACACGGCGGAGATGTCTTCGAAGTTGTCGGGCTTCATCAGCCGCAGCAGGGAGCGCATGGGCCCGCCGTCGAACTGGAAGACGCCGAGGGTGTCACCGCGCTGGAGCAGCTCGAAGGTCTTGGGGTCGTCGAGCGGCAGGGAGAGCATCTCCAGATCGATGCCCTTGTTGGACTTCACCATCTTGATGGCGTCGTCCATGATCGTGAGGTTGCGCAGGCCGAGGAAGTCCATCTTCAGCAGGCCGAGCGACTCGCACTGCGGGTAGTCCCACTGGGTGATGGTCACGCCGTCGGTGTGCCTGACCCACACGGGGACATGCTCGGTGATGGTCTCGCTCGACATGATCACGCCGGCGGCGTGCACGCCCATCTGCCGGACCAGGCCCTCGACGCCCTTGGCGGTGTCGATGACCTTCTTCACGTCCGGCTCGTTCTCGTACATCGCGCGGATCTCGCCGGCCTCGCTGTACCGCGGGTGCGAGGGGTCCGTGATGCCGTTGAGGTCGATGCCCTTGCCGAGGACGTCGGCGGGCATGGCCTTGGTGAGCCGGTCGCCCATCGCGTACGGATAGCCCAGCACGCGGGCGGAGTCCTTGATGGCGTTCTTCGCCTTGATCTTGCCGTACGTGCCGATCATGGCGACCTTGTCGGCGCCGTACTTCTCCGTGACGTACCTGATCACCTCGACGCGCCTGCGCTCGTCGAAGTCGATGTCGACGTCGGGCATGGAGACGCGCTCGGGGTTGAGGAACCGCTCGAAGATCAGACCGTGCGGGATCGGGTCGAGGTCGGTGATGCCCATCGCGTACGCGACGATCGAGCCCGCCGCGGAACCACGGCCGGGGCCCACCGCGATGCCCTGGTTCTTGGCCCACATGATGAAGTCGGCGACGACGAGGAAGTACCCCGGGAACCCCATCTGGATGATGACGTCCATCTCGTACTCGACCTGCTTCTGGCGGTCCTCCGGGATGCCGCCGGGGAAGCGGCGCTCCATGCCGCGCATGACCTCCTCCTTGAACCACGTCACCTCGGTGTGGCCCTCGGGGATGTCGAACTTGGGCATGAGGTTCTTGGCCTCGAACATGCCCTCCGTGTCGACCTGCTGCGCGACCAGCAGGGTGTTGCGGCAGCCCTCCTGCCAGGCGTCGGAGGAGTCGATCGCGTACATCTCGTCGGTCGACTTCAGGTAGTAGCCGGTGCCGTCGAACCGGAAGCGGTCGGGGTCGGAGAGGTTCTTGCCGGTCTGGATGCACAGCAGCGCGTCGTGGGCGGCGGCCTCGTGCGCGTAGGTGTAGTGGGAGTCGTTCGTGACCAGGGGCGGGATGCCGAGCTTCTTGCCGATCTCCAGCAGTCCGTCGCGGACGCGGCGCTCGATCTCGATGCCGTGGTCCATCAGCTCCAGGAAGTACCGGTCCTTGCCGAAGATGTCCTGGTACTCGGAGGCGGACTTCAGGGCCTCGTCGAACTGGCCGAGGCGCAGCCGGGTCTGCAGCTCTCCGGAGGGACAGCCGGTGGAGGCGATCAGTCCCTCCGACCACTGGGCGATGGTCTCCTTGTCCATACGCGGCCACTTCTGCAGCCAGCCCTCCGCGTACGCGTCGGAGGAGAGCCGGAACAGGTTGTGCAGGCCGGTGGCGTTCGCCGCCCAGATCGTCTTGTGGGTGTAACCACCGGAACCGGAGACGTCGTCGCGCTTCTGGTGCGGCTGGCCCCACTGGATCTTGCGCTTGTTCCGCCGGGACTCGGGGGCGACGTACGCCTCGATGCCGATGATCGGCGTGACGCCGGCCTTCTTCGCGGAGTGGAAGAAGTCGTACGCCCCGTGCAGGTTGCCGTGGTCGGACATGGCGATATGGGTCATGCCCATCTCGTTGCACGCCTCGAACATGTCCTTGAGCCGCGCAGCACCGTCCAGCAGCGAGTACTGGGTGTGGACGTGAAGGTGCGTGAAGGGCGGCTTGGTCACGGCGGCGGGCCTCCGGGCTGCAATCTCCTGGGGGGCGACCCCCAGACCCCCGCTTTGGGGGACAGCGTGGAAGTCTACGTCGCCGCACTGACACTACGGGGGGAATGCCGCGGGGCGCAGCCCCTCGATGAGGGGCGGTGGCTGAGTGACGGGCGGGCACTCCCGCGTACCTTCATGCGTTGGACGGGGCGGAAATGCTGTCCCATTTGTCATGTACCAGGAGGCGCTCAGAGATGCCGGTCCCGCAGACCACCGCCGAACAGCGCGGCGAGGAGATCCTCGCCGTCTTCGACACCGCCTTCGGCGAGCTCCTGGCCGCCGACCCGGCCGCCTTCCGGGTCAAGTTCCGCAAGATGGCGGCCTCGGCGTTCGCGTTCTACCGGGGCACGGCCTGTCTTTTCTACAGCGACATGGAGCGGGAACAGCACGCCGGTCCGTACCTGGACGAGCGGACGAGCCGGGTGTGGATCCACGGCGATCTCCACGCGGAGAACTTCGGCACGTACATGGACGCCAACGGCCGGCTGATCTTCAACGTCAACGACTTCGACGAGGCGTACGTCGGCCCCTTCACCTGGGACCTGAAGCGGCTGGCCGCCTCGCTGGCCCTGATCGGCTACACCAAGGCGCTGAGCGACGAGCGGATCACGGAACTGGTGCGGATCTGCGCGGCCGCCTACCGGGAGCGCATCCACGCCCTGGCGACCGGCGCGAAGGACGACGACGTGCCGCCCTTCACGCTGGACACGGCGGACGGGCCGCTGCTGGGCGCCCTGAGGATGGCGCGCTCGCTGACCCGGTTCTCGCTGCTGGACTCGATGACCGAGATCCGCGACTTCGAGCGCCGGTTCGCGTCCGGCGGCGGCTCCATCGAGCTGGACGCGGCCACCCGGTACAAGGTCCTGGCCGCCTTCGACGGCTATCTGGAGACACTGCCGGAGTCCAGCCTGACCCGCCCCGACTCCTACCGCGTCAAGGACGTCGTGGGCCGGCGCGGCATCGGTATCGGCTCGGCCGGCCTGCCCTCGTACAACATCCTGCTGGAGGGCAACAGCGACGCCCTGGAGAACGACGTCGTGATCTACATGAAGCAGGCCCAGACCCCGGCGGTCTCCCGGCACATCACCGACCGAAAGGTCCGCGAGTACTTCCAGCACGAGGGGCACCGCACGGTCATCTCGCAGCGCGCCCTCCAGGACCACGCCGACCCGTGGCTGGGATGGACGGAGCTGGACGGCTCCGGCCAGCTGGTGGCGGAGGTCTCGCCGTACGCGGTGGATCTCGACTGGTCCGACATCGACGACCTGGAGGAGATCGCCGCCGTCGTCGCCGACCTCGGCCGGGCGACGGCGACCATGCACGCCGCCGCCGACGACGAGAGCGGCCACTCCCTGGTGCCGTTCTCCACCGAGCGGGCCATCGACGCGGCGATCGCCGCGGACGAGGAAGGTTTCGGTGACCTGCTCGTGGACTTCGCGCACCGCTACGGCGCGACGGCGCGGGCCGACCACCAGATCTTCGTCGACCTGTTCCGCAACGGCCGGATCCCGGGCCTGTAGGCGCGGGCGCTCGCCCGGAGATCTTCACGAGGCTCCGCTTTTAAGAGGCTCTTAAGGAACCCATGGCACACTCGGCGGCGATGGACATGTCCGGGATGCGGCTCAGAGGGCTGCGGGCAGCGATCTTCACGGCACTGGTCGTGACGCTGTCCGCCGCCTCCCATGTGCTGCTGTCCCGCGCCCCGCTTCCGCTGTCCACCGTCGCCGCTCTCGCCGCAGCCGTGTTCGCCGCCGCCTTCGCGCTGTCGGGCAGGGAGCGCGGGTTCTGGCGCATAGCGGGGCTGCTGATCCCGCTGGAGCTGGCCGCGGACACGGTCTTCACCACCGGCCAGCATGTCTGCTACGGCCCCGCGGGCGGACCGGTCGCCGGTTCGCTGCGCGCCGTCGGCTTCGACGTGCTGTGCGGCGGCGAGGTCGGCTCGGCGCTGCCGGGCACGGCGCTGCCCGGGGACGAGCAGGGACTCGCTGCCCTGCTGAGCAGCCCCGACCCGGCGCAGCCCTGGCTGCTGCTGGCCGCCCACGTCTGTGTCGGCCTGCTGGCCGCGGCCTGGCTGCGGCGCGGCGAGGCCGCGCTGGCCGCTCTGGTGCGGGCGGTCGGCGCCGTCGCCTTCCGGCCGCTGCTGCTGGCGGTGGCCGCGGTGCACGCCCCCGGCCCCGCGCGGCCGGCGTCACGTCCTGGCCGGTACCTGCCACGCTCTTCCCGCACTCGCGTGCTGGTGCACTCCGTGGGACGGAGGGGACCACCCGTTCCTGTCGCGCTCTGCGCCTGAACCGGAGACCCCCCTTTTTCTTACGTCCCCGTACGACCCCACACGGAGTGAATCATCATGAGCAAGCGCAACACCCAGGCCAACAAGGCGGCGGCCCGCGAGCGGCTGCGCCAGGAGCGCGAGCGGCAGGCCAAGAAGGACAAGGTCCGCCGGCAGCTCGTCGTCATAGGCTCGGGCATCGCGGTGCTCGCCGTCGCCGGCGGTATCGGCTTCGGCATCATGCAGGCGAACAAGCCCGGCCACTGGGAGTCGGTGGCCAAGGAGTCGAACGTCACCGCGCCGAAGAACACCTCCGGCACGAACGGGACGACTGTCGTCGTCGGCAAGGACAGCGCGAAGAAGACGCTGGAGCTGTACGAGGACTCGCGCTGCCCGGTCTGCGCGACCTTCGAGCAGGCGGTCGGCGAGACGGTCGACAAGGACGTCGAGGCCGGCAAGTACAAGATCAAGTACATCGGCGCCACCTTCATCGACGACGCCACCAACGGCGAGGGCTCCAAGAACGCGCTGAGCGCGCTCGGAGCCGCGCTGAACGTGAGCCCCGACGCCTTCCTCGCCTACAAGTCGGCGCTGTACTCGGCCGAGTTCCACCCCGAGGAGAGCGACGACAAGTTCGCCAAGGACTCCTACCTCCTCGAGGTCGCCGACTCGGTGCCCGCGCTCAAGAGCAACGCGGAGTTCAAGAAGAACGTCGAGGACGGGACGTTCGACGCCTGGGCCATGAAGATGTCGGAGACGTTCGACAAGAGCGGCGTCAACGGCACGCCGACGCTGAAGATGGACGGCAAGAAGGTCACCGCGGAAGGCAGCGACAACGCGCCCATGACGGTGCAGGAGTTCAGCACGGCGATCGACAAGGCGCTGGCGGGCTGATCCCCGCCCTCCCGGAGGCCGTCGGCGGTCCGGAGGGCGAAACGCTGGTTTACCGCTCCGGATGGGCGGGCGAACTTTTTACGTTCGCCCGCCCATTCGACGTACTGATCAGTAGTCTGATCGGCCGTGACCAGTCGATTTTCCTCAACTCCCAGTCGCCGCACGGTCGTCAAGGCCGCTGCCGCCACCGCTGTCGCCGCACCCGTTCTCGCGGCCACCGCCTCCCCCGCCGGCGCGGCGGACCAGGCTCCCGCATTCCTCCACGGCATCGCCTCCGGTGACCCGCTGCCCGACGGCGTACTGCTGTGGACCCGCGTCACTCCGAGCGCGGACGCCCTGCCCGGCTCCGGCAAGGGCGCCGACACCGAGGTGGCCTGGGAGGTCGCCGAGGACCGGGGCTTCACCCGGGTCACGGCCCGCGGCACCACCGTCTCGAAGGCGGCCTTCGACCACACCGTCAAGGTGGATGTGCGCGGTCTGCGTCCGGGGACCTCCTATTGGTACCGCTTCACCGCCGGCGGCGCCGTCTCCCCCGTGGGCCGCACGCGTACCGCCCCCGCCACCGACGCGGCCACGCCGGGCGTGCGTTTCGGCGTGGTGTCGTGCGCCAACTGGGAGGCCGGCTGGTTCTCCGCGTACCGGCACCTGGCGGCCCGCGGCGACCTCGACGCGGTCCTGCATCTCGGCGACTACATCTACGAGTACGCCGCCGGCGGCTACCCGGCCGAGGAGTACGGCGTACGGAAGCACGCGCCGCTGCACGAGATCGTGACGCTCGCCGACTACCGGCTTCGGCACGCCACCTACAAGACGGACGCCGACCTCCAGGCGCTGCACGCCGCGCACCCGCTGATAGCGATATGGGACGACCACGAGTTCGCCAACGACGCCTGGTCGGGCGGCGCGGAGAACCACACGCCCGGCGCCGAGGGCGAGTGGGCGGCCCGGGTCGCGGCGGCCAAGCAGGCGTACTTCGAGTGGATGCCGGTGCGCACCTCCACCGAGGGCACCGTCTACCGGCGGCTGCGCTTCGGCAAGCTCGCGGATCTGCATCTGCTGGACCTGCGTTCGTTCCGCTCGCAGCAGTCGGGCATCGGCAACGGCGATGTGGACGACCCGGACCGCACGCTCACCGGCCGGGCGCAGCTGGACTGGCTGAAGTCCGGACTCGCCGCCTCCGACGCGTCGTGGCAGCTGGTCGGCACCTCGGTGATGATCTCGCCGGTCGCCTTCGGTTCGCTTCCGGCGCATCTGCTGGAGCCGATAGCCGAGTTGATGGGTCTGCCCAAGGAGGGGCTTGCCGTCAACGTGGACCAGTGGGACGGCTACACGGACGACCGCAAGGAGCTGCTGGCGCACCTGACGCGGCACGGCATCGAGAACACCGTCTTCCTCACCGGCGACATCCACATGGCGTGGGCGAACGACGTCCCGGTCAGGGCGGCGACGTATCCGCTCTCCGCGTCCGCGGCGACCGAGTTCGTCGTGACATCGGTGAGCTCGGACAACCTGGACGACATCCTCCATGTCGCACCGGGGACCGTCTCGCTGGTCGCGTCCGCGGCGGTGCGCGCCGCCAACCGCCATGTGAAGTGGGTCGACATGGACGCCCACGGCTACGGCGTGCTCGACGTGACGGCCGAGCGCTCGCAGATGGACTACTACACGATCTCCGACCGGACGAAGCAGGACGCATCGTCCTCGTGGTCCCGCTCCTACCGGACGCTCAGCGGAACGCAGAAGGTCGAGCGGGTGAACCAGCCCGTGCGCTAGGGGCGATTTCCAGCCACACGGCGATACGTTAACGGCAGATCACATCATCACGACGGGTGGCGTGTTCCGCACCATCAATGCGGACACACCACCCGTCGTCGTCACTGCATTCGTTACGTGCGTATCTCAAACCCCGGACACGGCCGAAACGTTTCTCCCCGATGTCCGTAATCACCCTTGCATTGATTGGGCTTGAAGGATCCTCATCAAGATCTGACATGCACCCGTAATCTCCCCGCGGTGGCCAGGAAAGGCCCCCTTCACAACCCCCCGCGAGGAGACGTAATGCGCGCTCTTGCCCGTATATCCCCCCGACTGCGCCACCGCGCAGTCGGTACGGCGATCATGGCCGGAACCCTGGCCTTCGCTCCGCTCTCCGCCCCGGGCAGCGTCGCCGCGCCGAAGGCGGCCGTTTCAGCCGCCGCCACCGCCGAGGACTGCGCCGAGGACGCGCACGCCGGCGCCGCCGCCCGTGAGACCCGTCCCGGCGCCGGCCACGCCCACGAGCCCAACGAGATCTCCGAGGCCAAGGCGAAGGCCATGGACGCGGACCTCAAGAAGCGGCTCGACGCCGCCCGAACCACCGGCCGTGACCTCTCCGCCGCCGCCGCGACGACGATCCCGGTCTACTTCCACGTCATCCACGACGGCGAGACGGGCAAGCTCACCGCCGCGCAGATCAGCAGTCAGCTCGCGGTCCTGAACGCGGCCTACGCCGGCCAGGGCACCGGCAACGTCGACTCGGGCTTCCAGTTCACCCTGGCCGGCACCGACTACACGAACAACGCCTCCTGGTACAACCTGACTTCGGGCTCCACCGCCGAGAAGCAGATGAAGTCCACCCTCCGCCAGGGCGGCGCCGGCGCGCTGAACTTCTACACCGCCAAGCTCGGCGGCGGCCTGCTCGGCTGGGCGACCTTCCCGTCCTCGTACAACTCCAACCCGTCCATGGACGGCGTGGTCGTGCTCGACTCCTCGCTGCCCGGCGGCTCGGCCGCCAACTACGACGAGGGCGACACCGCCACCCACGAGGTCGGCCACTGGATGGGGCTGTACCACACCTTCCAGGGCGGCTGTAACGGCAACGGCGACTACGTCACCGACACCCCGGCCGAGAAGAGCCCGGCGTACGCCTGCCCGACGGGCCGTGACAGCTGCGCCAGCAAGACCGGTGTGGACCCGATCCACAACTTCATGGACTACACGTACGACGCCTGCATGTACCAGTTCACCTCGGGCCAGGTGCAGCGGATGAAGGACCACTGGACGGCGTACCGCGCCTGATCGAACCGCTCCGACCGGTCCGCCCGGCGCGCCCGGTGCGCGCCGGGCGGACCGCCGTGCTCACCCTCCGCTCCTCAGAGCGTCTCCAGGAACCCCAGGGCCGTCCGCCAGGTCTGCTCCGCCGAAGTCTCGTCGTAGTCGGGCAGATCGGGGTCGGTGAACAGATGCCCGGCCCCCGGATAGCGGTGCACCTCCACGTCCGCACCCGCCCGTTGCATCCGCAGGTACCAGGTGTTCAGCCAGTCGTGCGGTTCGAACGGATCCGGGTCCGCGACGTGCAGCTGCACCGGCAGGCCGTCCACGCTCGCGCCCTCCGCGATGTCGGACGTGCCATGGAGAAGCAGCAGCCCGCGCGCCTTCTCGTCACCGAGCGCCAGATTCTGCGCGAGCGCCCCGCCGAGCGAGAACCCGGCATAGACCAACCCCTGGTCGGAGTAGGGCGCGGCGGCGTGGATCGCCCGCCGCAGCAGCTCGTCCGTGCCGATCTTCTCCCTGAGGTCTCTGCCTTCCTCGACGGTCCCGGCGGTTTGCCCCTCGAACAGGTCGGGCACGCGCACCTCGTGCCCTGCGGCACGCAGCCGGTCCGCGGCCGCGTGCACCGCGGGGCGCAGACCGAAGGTCGAATGGAAAAGGATGACGTTCATCCGGCCATCCTGCCAGCCACCTTCACCGGCACGGAGTTACGGAGATATGGAGAACATATTGCGCCCGGCGGCCGTCCTCGGCGGAGCGGTCCTGCTCACCCTCGCGCTCGGCTGGGCCGCCGACCGCGTGCTGCGCAGGATCGACGACCGCCACCCGGAGACCCCCCTGTGGGACATGCTGCGCCGCTGTCGGGTGCCGCTCCAGGTGGTGGTCCTCGGGGCACTGCTGAGGGGTGCTTACCGGGAGACCCGCTGGTCGCTCGTCGAGCGCCATGAGACGGCCATCGGCCATGTGCTCTCGCTGGTCCTGATCGGCGCGAGCGCCTGGCTGGTGACCCGCATCGTGTCCGCCGTCGTGGAGTCCTCGTACACCCGTTACGCGTCCTCCACCCGCGATCCGGCCCGGGTCCGCCGGGTGCGGACCCAGATCACGCTGATCAGGCGGATCGTCACCGCCGTCGTCGCCGTGGTCGCCGTCTCCGCGATGCTGCTGACGTTCCCCGCCATGGAGAAGTTCGGCGCCTCGATGCTGGCGTCCGCGGGCATCCTCGGCATCGTCGCCGGTGTCGCGGCCCAGTCCACCCTGGGCAATCTCTTCGCCGGCTTCCAGATCGCCTTCGGTGACATGGTCCGCATCGGCGACACGGTGGTGGTGGACGGCGAATGGGGCGTCGTGGAGGAGGTCACCCTCACGTTCCTCGCCGTAAGGACGTGGGACGAGCGCCGCATCACCATGCCGGTGTCGTACTTCACGAGCAAGCCGTTCGAGAACTGGTCACGCGGCGGGGCCCAGATGACCGGGACGGTCTACTTCCAGCTGGACCACTCGGCACCGGTCGCTCTGATGCGCGAGAAGCTCCAGGAGATCCTCGCCGGCTGCAAGGCCTGGGACGGCAGGGACTGGAGCCTGGCCGTGACGGACACCACACCCAGCACGATCGAGGTCCGTGCGGTCGTGACCGCGAAGGACGCCGACGACATCTGGACGGCCCGCTGCACGGTGCGGGAGCAGATGATCGCCTGGCTGTACGAGAAGCATCCGTACGCCCTGCCCCGTATCGCCACGGCCGTGGCCTCCCTGCCGCCGGACGGCCAGTGGCCGCGGCAGTCCGCTCCCCCGCGGGAGGAAGAGATCCACAGCAACAACGCGGGGGACTACACGCCCACGAGCGACGAGGCCCCCCGCACGGGCCGCGGCTGACGGCGCCGGCGTACCGAAGGGCCTGTCCGGTCGACAGACCCGGGCAGGCCCTAGAGGGCCCGCCGCATCGCCAGGTGCGCGATGCCGGCGTCCAGGAACTCGGAGCCGTAGGCCGCGTACCCGAGCCGCTCGTAGAAACCGAGCGCGTGGGTCTGCGCGTGCAGGTCCACGGCCGCGAGTCCACGCGTCCGGGCCGCCTCCTCTATGGCGCGCACGAGCGCCACGCCCACGCCGAGGCCGCGCGCCGCCTTGCTGACCGCGAGCCTGCCGAGCGAACCGACCCTGAGGTCGCCGCCGGTCTTCTTGAGCGCCGAGGCGCCGTGCAGCAGCCGCCCGGTACCGAGCGGGCGGCCGTCCTCGGCCACGGCGAGGACGTGGACGGTGTCCGCGTCCTCGGCGTCGAACGCGTCGTACTCGATCTCCTCCGGCACCTGCTGCTCGGTGACGAAGACCTCCTTGCGGACGGCGAAGCACGCCTCGCGGTCGGCCTGGCCCACTGCCACCCGCACGCTGTACACCGTCACGCGCTCTCCGCCTCGATCCGGTCCAGCGCCTGCTGGAGGTCGGCCGGGTAGGTGCTCTCGTACTCCACCCACTGCCCGTCCGACGGGTGCTCGAAGCCGAGTCGCACGGCGTGCAGCCACTGCCGGGTCAGACCGAGCCGCTTCGCCATCGTGGGGTCGGCGCCGTACGTCAGGTCACCCACACAGGGGTGGCGGTGCGCGGCCATGTGCACCCGGATCTGGTGCGTGCGGCCGGTCTCCAGCTTGATGTCCAGCAGCGAGGCCGCGCGGAAGGCCTCGATCAGGTCGTAGTGCGTCACCGAGGGCTTGCCCTCCGCCGTGACCGCCCACTTGTAGTCCAGGGTGGGGTGCCGGCCGATGGGGGCGTCGATGGTGCCGCTCAGCGGGTCCGGGTGGCCCTGCACCAGCGCGTGGTAGCGCTTGTCGACGACCCGCTCCCGGAACTGCTGCTTCAGCAGCGTGTACGCGCGCTCCGACTTGGCGACGACCATCAGCCCGGACGTGCCGACGTCGAGACGGTGCACGATGCCCTGGCGCTCGGAGGCGCCCGACGTGGAGATGCGGTAACCGGCGGCCGCGAGACCGCCGATGACAGTGGTGCCGGTCCAGCCGGGGCTGGGATGCGCGGCCACACCGACCGGCTTGACGATCACGACGATGTCGTCGTCGTCGTGCACGATCTCCATGCCCTCGACGGGCTCTGCGACGATCTGCACGGGTGCGGGGGCCTGCGGCATCTCCACCTCGAGCCAGGCGCCGCCGTGCACACGCTCGGACTTTCCGACGACCGAGCCGTCGACCTGCACCTTCCCGGCAGCGGCCAGCTCAGCAGCCTTCGTACGGGAGAACCCGAACATCCGGGAGATGGCGGCGTCCACACGCTCACCCTCCAGGCCGTCGGGTACGGGCAGGGTGCGGATCTCGGGAATCGTACTCACCCGTCGAGTATGCCTTGTCAGTCCTTGTGAACTGTCCCGTCGGGGTCCAGGCCCTTGAACGACAGCAGCACGATGAGGACACCGCCGCACACGATCGCGGAGTCCGCGAGGTTGAAGACGGCGAAGTGCGCGGGCGCGATGAAGTCCACGACCGCGCCCTCGAAGACGCCGGGCGAACGGAAGATCCGGTCCGTCAGGTTGCCGAGCGCCCCGCCCAGCAGCAGACCGAGGGCGAGCGCCCACGGACCGCTGTAGAGCTTGCGCGCCAGCCGCACGATCACGACGATCACGGTCGCCGCGATGAAGGTGAAGATGATGGTGAAGGCCTCACCCATGCCGAACGCGGCGCCCGGGTTCCGTACCGCCTCGAACTTCAGCCAGTCGCCGATGATCTCGATCGGCTCGTGGTGCTCCAGCTTGGCCACCACGAGCAGCTTGCTGCCGAGGTCGAGCAGATAGGCGACGAGCGCCACCGCGAACAGCACGGCGATCTTGCGCTTGCCCTTCGGCGGCTCGGCGGGCGCCGCAGCCTCGTCGTCAACATCTGGCGTACCGATGATGCGCTCCGCCTCTGCCACGTGAGTCCCTCAACCCTAGGTTCCTGACTGAGGACGAGGGTACGGCACACCTCCGCGCGGTCAGCCTCTGCGTTCCTGCTTCTGCTTGCACTCGACGCACAGGGTCGCCCGCGGGAACGCCTGCATACGGGCCTTGCCGATCGGCTTGCCGCAGCTTTCGCACAGACCGTACGTGCCGGTGTCGAGCCGCTGCAGAGCACGCTCCGTCTGCTCGAGCATCTCGCGGCCGTTGGCCGCGAGCGCCATCTCGTGCTCGCGCGTGATGTTCTTCGCGCCGGTGTCGGCCTCGTCGTCGCCGGCGCCGTCGCCGGAGTCCCGCATCAGCCCTGCGAGCGCCGCCTCCGAGGAGGTGATCTCCGCGTTCAGCCGCGCCGCCTCGCCTTCGAGTTCGGCCCGCGCCTCGTCCACCTCCTCCTGCGTCCATGGATCCTCACCGGGCCGCACCGCCAGCTCGCCCGGCGGTGTCGCGGCCGCCGCGCGGACCGTGGGAACCGCCACCGCGCTCCCGCCTGCGCCTGATGCCCTACCCGCGGTCTTCTTCGCTGCCACCGTCCTGGCTCCTGTCTGCTTCGCGGCCTGTGTCGCGGCGGTCGCCTGGTCGGCGACCTCCGTGGTCACCGGTACGGGCGCCGGATCGGCGTCCGTACCGGCCTTCTTCGCGGCCCTGCGGGCCGTGGTCCTCTTCACCGGCGCCGCCTTCTCGGCGCCGTCCGCCGCGGCGGCGGCCTTGGTGGCCGACCCCGCCTCGGCGGCGTCCTCGGCCACCGCCTTCTTGGCCAGGTTCGTCTTCTTGGTCCTGGCAGCCGCCTTGCGGGCGGTGGCCGCCTTCTTGGTGGCCGCCTTCTTTGTCCCGCTCGGCGCCGTCTCGGCTGCCGGCTTCTCGGCTGCCGCGGCCCTCACCTCGTCCGCAGGCTCCGCGGCCGGCGCCGCTTCGGCCGGCGGCTTCCCGGCCGCAGCCTCGCCGGCCGCGGTCGTCACCTCGGCCGCTGCCTTCTTGGTGCCGGCCTTGCCGGCGGTGGCCGCCTTCTTGGTTCTGGCCGCCGCCTTGCCGGCCGGCGGCATCTCGGCCGCAGCCTCTTCGGCCGCTGCCTTCTTTGCGGCGGCCCCGGTCCGGGCCGTGTTCGTCGTGGTCGTGGTCCTCTTCGCTGAGGTCTCCTTGGCTGTCGTGCTGCCGGCTACCTGCTCGGTCGCCTTCTTCGCCGCGGCCGGGGCCGCGCCTTTGGTCCCTGCCTCTTCCTCGGCCACCGCCTTCTTCGCCGGGGCCTTCCTGGCTGTCGACCCGCTCGCCGTCGTCTTGTTCGGAGTCCCGCCGCCTGACGTCTTGCGTGACGCGGACCTGCCGGTGGTGCGGGCCACCGAGCCCGGCGCCCTCGTGGCGGCCGTCTTGCGGGCCGCCGGCTCCACTGCGGTGCCGGCGGCTCTGGACGTGGACTTCCGGGGCGCGGCCTTCTTCCCGGAGGGCTCCCGGGAGGCGGGCCTCCCGGACGTCGCCCCCGCGGCGGCGGCACGCGCGGACGCCGTCTCCCCGGCAGTCTTCTTCGCCACCATGGCCGCGGCCCCTTCACATATTGTGATCTTGCTCGCGAATCGTGCTGGGACGATAAATCGACCCCAGCCCCGCGGCAACGGGGCACGCCGCCGGTTCGGCCCGCCCCGCGCTGCGAGAACCCGGGACTGCATCGGTTGTGCCCAGCTCTCCGCCCGGTAATCCGCCGTGCGGGCCGCACCGCACCCCGGGAGGACGTCCACGTGACCGGTGTGGCCATTCGGGTCAACCGCGCCGCGGTCGAAAACCGGTCGGACGCCCGACGCGGAGGCCCGTACACTGGGCGCAGCGAAAGGCGTGGATGGGGACGAGTAGCGGCGTACGCAGCCATGAGCGACCCGGGGACGGTGAGAGCCCGGGGGCGAGCGCGACGTGAAGCATCACCCCGGAGCCGCCGGAAGAAAGCCGCGGGGATCCCGCGGCCGGTAGAACCGGCGTCGCGACCCCAATGAGGGGGCGGTGACCTGTGCACCGCCAAGGAGGGTGGTACCGCGGGAGGCGCGCAGCATCGGCGCTCTCGTCCCTCCGACGGAAGAGAAACTGTCCGCCGGAGGAGTTCGTAGATGACACCCCCCCAGTACCGTCAGGTGCCGGCCCAGGTCGACCTGCCCGCGCTCGAGCACGCCGTGCTCGACTTCTGGCGCGAGAGCAAGATCTTCACCAAGAGCCTCGAGCAGTCCGAGGGCCGCCCCGAGTGGGTGTTCTACGAGGGCCCGCCCACGGCGAACGGCATGCCCGGCGCGCACCACATCGAGGCCCGCGTCTTCAAGGATGTCTTCCCCCGCTTCCGCACCATGCGCGGCTACCACGTCGGCCGCAAGGCCGGCTGGGACTGCCACGGCCTGCCGGTCGAGCTCGCCGTCGAGAAGGAGCTCGGCTTCTCCGGCAAGAAGGACATCGAGGCGTACGGCATCGCCGAGTTCAACGCCAAGTGCCGCGAGTCGGTGACCAGGCACACGGACGCCTTCGCCGAGCTGACGACCCGCATGGGCTACTGGGTCGACCTCGACGACGCCTACCGCACCATGGACCCGGACTACGTCCAGTCCGTGTGGTGGTCGCTGAAGGAGATCTTCAACAAGGGCCTGCTGGTCCAGGACCACCGCGTCGCGCCCTGGTGCCCCCGCTGCGGCACCGGCCTGTCCGACCACGAGCTGGCGCAGGGCTACGAGACGGTCGTCGACCCCTCCGTCTTCGTGCGCTTCCCGCTGACGGGCGGCCCGCTCGCGGGCGATGCCGCGCTCCTGGTGTGGACGACGACCCCGTGGACCCTGGTGTCCAACACGGCGGTCGCCGCACACCCCGACGTCACGTACGTCGTGGCGACGAACGGCGAGGAGAAGCTCGTCGTCGCCGAGCCGCTGCTGGAGAAGGCGCTCGGCGAGGGCTGGGAGGCCACCGGGCAGACGTTCACCGGCGCGGAGATGGAGCGCTGGACCTACCAGCGCCCCTTCGAGCTGGTGGAGTTCCCGGCGGAGGCGCACTTCGTCGTCAACGCCGACTACGTGACCACCGAGGACGGTACGGGTCTGGTCCACCAGTCCCCCGCGTTCGGTGAGGACGACCTCAAGGTCTGCCGCGCCTACGGTCTGCCGGTCGTGAACCCCGTCCGCCCCGACGGCACCTTCGAGGAGGACGTGCCGCTGGTCGGCGGCGTCTTCTTCAAGAAGGCGGACGAGGCGCTGACCGCCGACCTCCAGGCCCGCGGTCTGCTCTTCAAGCACATCCCGTACGAGCACAGCTACCCGCACTGCTGGCGCTGCCACACCGCGCTGCTGTACTACGCGCAGCCGTCCTGGTACATCCGCACGACGGCCATCAAGGACCGGCTGCTGGCGGAGAACGAGGCCACGAACTGGTTCCCCGACTCGGTGAAGCAGGGCCGGTACGGGGACTGGCTCAACAACAACATCGACTGGGCCCTGTCCCGTAACCGCTACTGGGGCACGCCCCTGCCGATCTGGCGCTGCGAGGACGACCACCTCACCTGCGTCGGCTCGCTCGCGGAGCTGTCCGAGCTGACAGGGACCGACCAGTCGGAACTGGACCCGCACCGCCCGTACATCGACGCGGTCACCTTCGACTGCCCGCAGTGCTCCGCGACCGCGACGCGCGTGCCGGAGGTGATCGACGCCTGGTACGACTCGGGTTCGATGCCGTTCGCGCAGTGGGGCTACCCGTACAAGAACAAGGAGATCTTCGAGAAGCGCTACCCGGCGCAGTTCATCTCGGAGGCGATCGACCAGACGCGCGGCTGGTTCTACACGCTGATGGCCGTCGGCACGCTGGTGTTCGACAAGTCGTCGTACGAGAACGTGGTCTGCCTCGGCCACATCCTCGCCGAGGACGGCCGCAAGATGTCCAAGCACCTCGGCAACATCCTTCAGCCGATCCCGCTGATGGACCAGCACGGCGCGGACGCCGTCCGCTGGTTCATGGCGGCCGGCGGATCGCCGTGGGCGGCGCGGCGCGTGGGCCACGGCACGATCCAGGAGGTCGTGCGCAAGACCCTGCTCACCTACTGGAACACGGTGGCCTTCCAGGCCCTGTACGCCCGCACCTCGGGCTGGGCGCCCTCGGCCGCCGACCCGGCACCGGCCGAGCGCACGGTCCTCGACCGGTGGCTGCTCTCCGAGCTGCACGCCCTGGTGGACCAGGTCACACAGGCTATGGAGGCGTACGACACCCAGCGCGCCGGCAAGCTGCTCTCCGCGTTCGTCGACGACCTGTCGAACTGGTACGTGCGGCGCTCGCGCCGCCGCTTCTGGCAGGGTGACGCGGCGGCGCTGCGGACGCTGCACGACGTGGTGGAGACCGTCACACGGCTGATGGCGCCGCTGACGCCGTTCATCACCGAGCGGGTCTGGCAGGACCTGATCGTCCCGGTGGCGCCGGACGCCCCCGAGTCCGTCCACCTGTCCTCCTGGCCGGAGGCCGACCTGGACGCCATCGACCCGACGCTGTCGACCCAGATGGCACTCGTGCGCCGGCTGGTGGAGCTGGGCCGCGCGACGCGTGCCGAGTCGGGCGTGAAGACCCGCCAGCCCCTGTCACGGGCCCTGGTGGCGGCGACCGGCTTCTCGGCGCTCTCCGACGAGCTCCAGGCCCAGATCACGGAGGAGCTGAACGTCTCCTCGCTGGCGTCCCTGTCCGAGGTCGGCGGCTCGCTCGTGGACACCACGGCCAAGGCCAACTTCCGTGCGCTGGGCAAGCGCTTCGGCAAGGGCGTCCAGGACGTGGCCAAGGCGGTCGCCGCCGCGGACGCCGCGGCACTGTCCCTGGCGCTGCGGTCCGGCGAGGCGACGCTCGACGTCAACGGCGAGACGATCACGCTGTCCCCGGAGGAGGTCATCATCACGGAGACCCCGCGGGAGGGCTGGTCGGTCGCCTCCGACTCCGGTGCGACGGTCGCGCTGGACCTCGAGATCACGCCCGAGCTGCGCCGGGCCGGCCTGGCCCGTGACGCGATCCGCCTCATCCAGGAGGCGCGCAAGAACAGCGGCCTGGACGTCGCGGACCGTATCGCGCTCCGCTGGACCTCCGAGGACCCCGAGGTCACCTCGGCCCTGGCGGACCACGCGTCGCTGATCGCGGACGAGGTGCTGGCGACGGACTTCGCGGAGGGCGAGGCGCCGGACGACACGTACGGCACGCCGTTCACGGACGAGGGTCTGTCGCTGACGTTCCGCCTGCGCAAGGCGTAGCACGCGCGAGCACTGCGGGCCCGGCCACACCCGTGACCGGGCCCGCCGGCGTTTCCGGCTCGGCCCGCCGGCGGACCCGGCCTACGCCGGCCCCGCGCGTGCGGGCCGGGCGCCTGCGGGCCCGGCCGTGCTGGGAGCAGGCCCGAGACCCCGGCGCGTGCCAAGCGGGACCAGGCCGGGGACCCGGCGCGTGCCTGGGCGGGGCCATGCCCGTCGACCTTTCCCCCGATTTCGCCGGCTCCGCGCGTGCCGGGCCCCGCCGGCGCCGGCGCGTGCCAAGCGGGACCAGGCCCGGGACCCGGCGCGTGCCTGGGCGGGGCCATGCCCGTCGACCTTTCCCCGGATTTCGCCGGCTCCGCGCGTGCCGGGCCCCGCCGGCGCCGGCGCGTGCCAAGCGGGACCAGGCCCGAGACCCCCGGCGCGTGCCTGGGCGGGGCCGCACCCGCCGGCGTTTCCCGGCCCCGTCTTCGCCGGCCCCGCGCGTGCCAGGCTCCGCCGGCCACGGTGCGTGCTGTGCGGAAGCCAGGCCCGAGACCCCGGCGCGTGCCAAGCGGGCCGGGCCCGCGTGCGTTTCCCGGCCACGTCTTCGCCGGCCCGCGCGTGCCGGGTCCCGCCGGCCCCGGTGCGTGCCGGGTGGGGTCGGCCGCCAGGTGGCGGGGGCGTGGAGGCCGCTGCGCGGGGTCCTTCCCCGCCCCGCCCCTTCCCGAGCCGGCTCCGCCCGGACCCGCACCGCGCTTCGCGCGGTGTCCTCAAACGCCGGACGGGCCAGACGCCAGGCACCTCCAGCCCTGCCGGCGGCTCTGCCGGCGCCGGCGGGACATTTCCAGCCCCGCCGGCGATCGAGGCGCGGGGGTCCGGGGGCAGAGCCCCCGGAACACCGCGCGGAGCGCGGTAGGGGTCCGGGGCATGCCCCGGTTCGGGAAGGGGCGGGGAGGGGAACAGCCCGCCGCAGGCGCCCCCCGCCCACACCCATGCCCCCGCCACGCGCAAAAGGCCGGGCCCGGAGTGCATTCGCACCCCGGGCCCGGCCCCGCAGTCTGCCGACGGCTACGCGCGCTGCGCGCGCAAGCCCGTCAGTTGTCGTCCTCGTCGATCAGGAAACCGCGCATCGGCGACGGCGCCTGCTGCATCGGCTGCGGCGCCTGCGGCCGCACCGGTGCCATCGGCTGAGTCATCGCCGGCGACATCTGCTGCTGGCCGCCGTACGACGGGCCGGACGGCGACGGCCCGTGGCCGCCCATCGTCTGGTTGCCGTAGGACGGGGCGCTCGCGCCGGCCGGTGCCATGGAAGGCGCCGGGGACGGCGGCAGCGACGCGGCCGCGGGCTGGCGCGGCGGGGCCAGGGAGTCGTCCGACTGGGTCTCCAGCTGACGCAGCTGGCTCTCCAGGTAGGACTTCAGCCGGGTCCGGTACTCGCGCTCGAAGCCCCGCAGGTCCTCGACCTTGCGCTCCAGCGTGGCGCGCGCGGACTCGAGGGAGCCCATGGCGACGCGGTGCTTCTCCTGGGCGTCCCGCTCGAGGGCGTCGGCCTTGGCGCGGGCGTCCCGCTCCAGGCCCTCGGCGCGCGAACGCGCCTCGCCGACGATCTTGTTGGCCTCGGAACGGGCCTCCGCGATCGCCTGGTCAGCGGTCTGCTGGGCCAGCGAGAGCACGCGCGCGGCGCTGTCTCCGCCAGGCCCCTGGCCCATCGGACCGGGACCCTGCGGGCCACCGTGTCCGCCCATGGGGCCGCCCATCGGGCCACCCATGGGTCCGCCCTGCATCGGGCCGGGGCCCATCGGGCCGCCAGGACCCTGGGGGCCGCCGTGGCTGGGACCGGCCGGCAACTGCGGTGCTCCGCCCGGCAGCTGGGGCGGACCCATCTGCGGGGGCTGCTGCTGGACCGGCGGTCCTGATATGGCGGCGGGCACGGGGGCACCAGGACCGCCCGGGCCGCGGCCGTCCTGGGGCTCCGGCGGTTTACGCATGCCCTGTTGCTGCTGCTGCTGGTTCTGCGCGGCGGCACGCGTCGCCGCGGCCAGCTTCGCGCGCAGGTCCTCGTTCTCGCGGAGCAGACGGGTCAGCTCGGACTCGACCTCGTCGAGGAAGGCATCGACCTCGTCCTCGTCATAGCCCTCTCGGAGGCGGACGGTCGTGAACTGCTTGTTCCGCACGTCCTCGGGAGTCAGCGGCATCTCTTCTTCACCTCTACGTAGTCGTCGGCAGTCGGCAGGACCGTATCGCTCACATCGAGTTCCCCAAGCCGCGCACGATGGAGATCAGGATGTAGACGATGATCATCAGAACGAAGAAGGACAGGTCGAGTGCCACGCCCCCGAGACGCAACGGCGGGATGAATCGCCGCAGAAGCTTGAGCGGTGGATCGGTGACAGTGTAGGTGGCCTCCAGAACGACCACCATCGCCTTGCCGGGTTGCCATGAACGGGCGAACTGGAAGACGTAGTCCATGACGAGCCGAAAGATCAGCACGACAAGGAAGCACATCAGCGCGATGTAGACCACATCCAGTGCGACGCCCATCCCGCGCTTCCCTCTCCCCTGGCTCTCGTCTTCGCCGGCCGTTCGGCCGGGTCGTTCCCGGTGTCTTTTCTCAGCTCTGGTTGAAGAACCCGCCCTCTGCGATGCGGGCCTTGTCTTCCGCCGTGACATCGACGTTAGCAGGCGACAACAGGAACACCTTCTGCGTCACCCGCTCAATGCTGCCATGCAGACCGAAGACGAGTCCCGCGGCAAAGTCGACAAGTCGCTTCGCATCCGTGTCGTCCATCTCCGTGAGATTCATGATCACGGGGGTGCCCTCGCGGAAGTGTTCCCCGATGGTACGGGCCTCGTTGTAGGTCCGCGGATGCAGCGTGGTGATGCGGTAGGGCTCCCGCTCGGACACGACCTTGGGCATGATCACCGGTGCACTCTTCTCCATGCTCGGGCGTTCAGGTGTGATGGATGCCACGGGGGCGATCCGCGCCGGGCGTCCACTGTCGACCGGGAGGGAAACCGGCTCACGCGGTGCGGGCGGCGCCGCCACCCGCACCGGCTCCTCGCGCTCGATCTGGCGGGGAGGCTGGTGCCGCCGGTGCTCCCGCTCGGGCTCCGGCTCGGGTTCGAAGTCGTCATCGGGGTCGAAACCCCGGCCGTCGTACCCATCGTCCTCCACGAGGCCGAGGTAGACCGCCATCTTGCGCATCGCGCCGGCCATTCTCTGAGTCCTCCGCTCTGTGGTGGATCGGCATTCGTCACCAAGTGCCCGCGATCCACTCGGTCTGCCCGCTTTGGGCGGGAATGACCATATTTTCTACTGTGGTCCGACTTGCTTCGCGACGTTACCCGAGCCGGGGTCGGACTCCGAGTACCGCCGTACCGACGCGCACATGTGTCGCTCCGGCCGCGACGGCCTGTTCAAGGTCCGCACTCATCCCTGCTGACACCATGTTCGCAGCCGGATGGGCTGCGCGCAGGCTTGATGAGAATTCCATCAGCCGCTCGAACGCAGCCTGTTGCCGTCCCGCGTACGGTCCGGCCAGCGGCGCGACGGTCATCAGGCCGTCGAGCCGCAGCCCTGGCGAGCCGGCGACCGCCGCCGCCAACTCCTCGATCCCGTCCGGCGCGACGCCGCCGCGCTCCCCCTGCCGGCCCGACTCGGCGTCCAGTGCGACCTGGATCAGGCAGCCGAGTTCGCGTTCCGCCCGCACCGCGGCGGCGGAGAGGGCGGAAACGAGCTTCGGGCGGTCGACGGACTGCACCACATCGGCATAACTCGCGACAGAACGGACCTTGTTGGTCTGCAACTGACCGACGAAGTGCCAGCGAAGGTTCAGATCCGCGCAAGCGGCGGCCTTGGGGGCCGCGTCCTGATCACGGTTCTCCGCCACATGACGCACACCGAGTTCATGGAGAAGTCGCACATCGCTCGCCGGGTAGGTCTTGGTGACCACGATGAGGGTCACCTCGTCCCGCTCGCGGCCCACTGCCGCGCAGGCGGAGGCGATACGTTCCTCCACCGCCGCCAGATTCTTGGCGAGTTCGGTTCTGCGGTCGGTCATGGGGTCTTCCGGTCCTCCAGCCAGACGTATCCGGCA
Source organism: Streptomyces sp. NPDC086835 (assembly GCF_044745705.1). Classification (NCBI taxonomy): domain Bacteria; kingdom Bacillati; phylum Actinomycetota; class Actinomycetes; order Kitasatosporales; family Streptomycetaceae; genus Streptomyces; species Streptomyces sp. NPDC086835. The sequence continues at coordinate 1,092,567 of NZ_JBIVAU010000001.1, read as the reverse complement.
AGCCGTCCGGTCGTGCGGTCACGCCGGTAGGAATAGTGGTCGCTCGATTCCAGTGTGCAGACCCCGGACTGCCGGCGGTCGCGCACCCCGAGCGCCTCGAGCTGTGCGTGCACCCCCGCCGTGACGTCGACGGCCGGCGTTCCCCAGCTCGTCTCCGACCAGGCGGCCGGCTCGACGGCGGCCACTTCCGACCGCATCTGCTCGGGTACTTCGTAGCAGCGACCGCAGACGGCCGGTCCGGTACGGGCGATGATGCGCTCCGGTTCCGCGCCGAGCTTCCGCATCGCCTCGACGGCGGCGGGCACGACGCCCGCGATCATCCCGGGACGTCCCGCGTGCGCCGCCCCCACCACCCCGGCGACCGGGTCCGCGAGAAGGACCGGTGTGCAGTCGGCGGTGAGCACGGCGAGGGCGAGGCCGCGGCGTGCGGTGACCAGCGCGTCGACCGCCGGCACGTCCGGGGTCGGCCACGGTCCGTCCACCTGGGCGACGTCGTTGCCGTGCACCTGGTTCATCCAGACCACCGACTCCGGGGCGAGCCCCAGGGACCTGGCCGCGATCTCCCGGTTGGCCAGCACGGCCTCGGGGTCGTCGCCGACGGCGCCGCCGAGGTTGAGCTCCTCGTACGGAACGGCGCTCACCCCGCCCCACCGGTCGGTGAAGGCGAAGTGCGCGCCGCTCTCGTGTATCGCGTCGTGCTGCACCGTCACTTCAGGAAGTCCGGAACATCCAGCTCTTCCGCCTGGCTGTCCGGGTACGGACGGGCCGTCGGAACCTGCGCCGGCCCGGCCGGCGAACCCAGGTCGCTCGCGACCGGAGCCGGCTCCGCGGGCGCGGGCTCCTCGCGCACGGGCACGGTGCCGAGCCCGGTGGAGCGGGGGCCGTCGGTGGCGCGGGGCGGGGTCGGGGCCGGCTCGTCGCGCTTGCTGGAGGCGGAGCCGATCACGTTCTCCCGGCGGGTCGGCGGCTGACCGCCGTCGAAGCCGGCCGCGATGACCGTGACCCGGACCTCGTCGCCGAGCGCATCGTCGATGACGGCGCCGAAGATGATGTTCGCCTCGGGGTGGGCCGCCTCGCTGACCAGCTGGGCCGCCTCATTGATCTCGAACAGGCCGAGGTCGGAGCCGCCGGAGATGGAGAGCAGCACGCCGCGTGCGCCGTCGATGGACGCCTCGAGGAGCGGCGAGGAGATCGCCATCTCCGCCGCGGCCACCGCACGGTCGTCGCCGCGTGCCGAGCCGATGCCCATGAGGGCCGATCCGGCCTCGGACATCACGGACTTGACGTCGGCGAAGTCGAGGTTGATCAGACCCGGGGTGGTGATGAGGTCGGTGATGCCCTGAACGCCGGACAGCAGCACCTGGTCCGCCGACTTGAAGGCGTCCAGAACGCTGACCTGGCGGTCCGAGATGGACAGCAGCCGGTCGTTCGGGATGACGATGAGGGTGTCGACCTCTTCGCGGAGTTCGGCGATGCCGTCCTCCGCCTGGTTCGCGCGCCGCCGGCCCTCGAAGGTGAACGGGCGGGTGACCACACCGATCGTGAGGGCGCCCAGCGAACGGGCGATGTTGGCGACGACGGGTGCGCCGCCGGTGCCGGTGCCGCCGCCTTCACCGGCGGTGACGAAGACCATGTCGGCCCCCTTGAGGACCTCCTCGATCTCCTCGCGGTGATCCTCTGCCGCCTTGCGACCGACTGCCGGATTCGCTCCGGCGCCGAGGCCTCGCGTGAGTTCGCGGCCGACGTCGAGTTTGACGTCGGCGTCGCTCATCAACAGCGCCTGAGCGTCCGTGTTGATAGCGATGAACTCGACGCCCTTGAGACCGACCTCGATCATTCGGTTGATGGCATTGACACCACCGCCGCCGACACCGATGACCTTGATGACTGCGAGGTAGTTCTGCGGTGCTGCCACGTCGAAGGCCTCTCGCCTCGAGTTACGTGTCGCCGCCTCGCGGGGCCGCGCTGCGACGACTGATGTCGAATTTGGGACGGCCCGACCAGCCGGCTGCCGACCCGAACCCTAACGCTGAAGTTTAGGGTTACCAGTGTGTCTGTTCCCTGGACTCTTCCGAACAGGACACTAAGTCGACAAGTGGCGCCCGTTCAACGAACACGCCGAACCTCCCGTTTTTCTTTTCACCCTATGTGATCACGCACAGCAATGACCAACCAGGGTGCTGGCCAGCACAGATGCGCGTCAACTCCCCGACGAGGCAGGGGCGCTGGGCGCGCTCACATCGAAGTGCCCGGCCTCGGGGGCTGCTTTCATGAGTGCTTCGAGCGCCCGCGCCTTCGCCCCGCCCTCCCCCGAGCTGCCCCACACCACGGTGCGATTGCCGCTCAACTCCAGGGAGATGTAGTCGTATGAGACTACTTTCACGCCCTGCAGATCGGCTGCGACTTTCGCGGGAAGTTCACTTCTGACCCGGACCGCTTCCGCGACGAGCCGGTCCGCTCCGAATCGGTTCAGGCTTGGCGAGCCGTCAACTTCCAGCCGCAGCAAGGGAACACCCGCGGGCGCCTTGCCGACCGTGGCGAACCGCACTCCGGTTGCGTCCACTTCGACGAACTTTGTTCCCTTTTCGAGCAGCAGGACCGGCTTTCGTTCGGTCACGACCAGTTCGATACCGTCCGGCCACGACCGTTCGACCGCCACGGATTCGATACGCGGCAGTTCCTGACGCAGTCTGGCCTCGATGGCGTCGGTGTCGACGGAGATGATCGGCGCGCCGATCGGTACCGCCGCCGCGGCCCGGACCTCGCCGGGCGTGAGGACATCGGTGCCCCTGGTCGCCACGTGCTCGGCGCGCAGCCAGGACGAGCCGTAGAGCAGCCAGACCGTTCCGGCGACGAGGGCGATCGCACCGAGGGCGATCAGCAGGGAGCGGGGGCCGGGCCGCCGGAAACGGCCGGCGGGGGTGTCCTCACGGCGCGGGCGGGCCTTGCCGTCCGGTCCTTCCGGTCCGTCCGGGGGCTTGCGCGCACCACGTTCCGCGGTGGTCGGTCCGGCCACGCTCCCTGCCTTCTCACGCCTGCCGGCGTGCAGCAATCGCCTCGTACACCATGCCGACGAGCAGATCGTCGGCGTCCCTGCGGCCGAACTCGGCGGCCGCACGCGACATCTCGTACAGCCGGTGCGGATCGGCGAGCACCGGGAGGACGTTGCCCTGGACCCACTCGGGGGTCAGTTCGGCGTCGTCCACCAGCAGTCCGCCGCCCGCCTTGACCACCGGCTGGGCGTTGAGCCGCTGTTCGCCGTTGCCGATCGGCAGCGGTACGTAAGCGGCGGGCAGGCCCACGGCGGAAAGTTCGGCGACGGTCATCGCACCCGCGCGGCACAGCATCATGTCGGCCGCGGCGTACGCGAGATCCATCCGGTCCACGTACGGTACCGGCACATAGGGCGGCATCCCGGGCATGTTGTCCACGCGCGGCAGTTCGTTCTTCGGGCCGACCGCGTGCAGGATCTGGATCCCGGAGCGCTGGAGCACCGGAGCGATCTGCTGGATCACCTCGTTGAGGCGGCGGGCGCCCTGCGAGCCGCCGGAGACCAGCAGCGTCGGCAGGTTGGGGTCGAGGCCGAAGGCGGCGCGCGCCTCGGGGCGGACCCTCGCGCGGTCGAGCGTCGCGATGGTGTGGCGCAGCGGGATGCCGATGTACCGGGCGTTGCGGAGCTTGCTGTCGGGCGTGGCGACGGCCACGCCGGCGGCGTACCGCGAGCCGATCTTGTTGGCGAGGCCGGGGCGGGCGTTGGCCTCGTGGATGACGATCGGCACCCCGAGACGCTTGGCCGCGAGGTAGCCGGGCAGCGCGACGTAACCGCCGAAGCCGACGACGCAGTCGGCCTTCGTCCGCTCGAGGATCTGCTCCGCCGCCTTGATGGTCCCCCGGAGCCGCCCCGGGACGGTGATCAGCTCAGGTGTGGGTTTGCGCGGCAGCGGAACGGCGGGGATGAGCGCCAGCTCGTAGCCACGCTCAGGCACAAGCCTGGTCTCGAGACCGCGCTCCGTGCCGAGGGCTGTGATGCCCACGCTCGGGTCCTGCCTGCGCAGGGCGTCCGCGAGGGCGAGCGCGGGCTCGATGTGGCCGGCGGTCCCCCCACCGGCGAGTACGACATGCACCGAAATTCACCGCTCTCCGGACGGACGCTTCTTGACGCGCCGTCTCATCGTCTTCCATCTCACCCCGGGCCTCCGCACGGCCAGGGCCGCCTTTGCCGCGGGATCCTCTCGCGCGAAGGCGATCAGCAGCCCGACGGCGAACATCGTCGGCAGCAGCGCGGACCCTCCGTAGGAGAAGAGCGGCAGCGGGACGCCGGCGATCGGCAGCAGACCGAGCACCGCACCGATGTTGACCACGGCCTGGGCCGTGATCCACGTGGTGACGCCTCCCGCCGCGTACCTCACGAAGGGGTCCTCCGTGCGTCCGGCGACGCGGATACCCGCATAGCCTAGAGCCGCGAACAGGGCGAGTACCGACAGCGTCCCCGCCAGGCCCAGTTCCTCCCCTGCGATGGCGAAGATGAAGTCGGTGTGCGGTTCGGGTAGTTGGCCCCATTTTTCCACACTTGCACCGAGACCGGAACCGAACCATCCGCCAGACGCAAGAGCATAGATGCCGTGGACGGCCTGCCAGCACTCGCCTTCCGGTCCGAGGTCGATCGCGCCGATGCAGGACAGCCGGGACATCCGGTTCTCGTTGGTCCTGATCAGCAGCAGACCGACGAAACCGGCGATGCCGAGCACCCCCGCGAAGAGACGGGTCGGCGCCCCCGCCAGCCACAGCAGGCCGAACAGGATCGCGGTGAGGATGATCGCCGTGCCCATGTCCCCGCCGAGCATGATCAGGCCGAGGAGGAGGAAGGCGACCGGGACCAGCGGCACCAGCAGGTGCTTCCACTGGGTCAGCAGCCGCCGGTCCTGCTTGCGGGCCAGCAGGTCCGCGCCCCAAAGGATCAGCGCGAGCTTGCCGAACTCACTGGGCTGCAGCTGGAAGGGGCCGCCGAGATAGATCCAGTTCTGGTTGCCGTTGACCGCGTGCCCTATCCCGGGCACCTGGACCAGCACCATCAGGAAGACGGTGATCACCAGGAGGGGGTAGGACAGCGCCCGGTGCAGTTTGACCGGCATCCGGGAGGCGACCAGCAGCAGCACGGTGCCGATGACCGCGGCGACGAACTGCTTCTGGAAGAAGTACGAGGCGGGCAGCGAGTACTCCAGCGCCTGGATCATCGACGCGGAGTAGACCATCACCAGCCCGAGAACGGTGATCAGCAGGCTGCTGCCGAGGATCAGGTAGTAGGCGGTGAGCGGCCGGTCCCAGGCCCTGCGGGCCTGCTCGTACAGCCGCCGGGGCCCGCGGGGTCCGCCGACGCGGGGGGTACGCGGGGCACGTGCCCCGCCGCCCCGCACACGGGGCGCCCGCCGGATATCCCCGCCGGTGCGGCTCCTCAGCGCGAGTCCGGCACCGGCCGCGCCGGCCGGCGCGGGCAGGGGCCCGGCAGGCACCAGCCCGGCGAGCCTGTCCCGTAGGGCGCGCACGGCGTCCATGACGCCCTGGGCCGCATCACCGTCCCGGTCGCCGGCCCGGAACGCGCCGCCGGAGGCGCTGCGCGGCGCCGTGGGGTCCGGGGACCCGGCGGGGTTGGCGGACAGCGGGCCGGGGCGGCCCGCAGCGGCGGAGGGGCGCGGGGAGGACGGCGGGGACCAGGCACCGCCTGCGGGGGGCGCAGGGGCGGGCTGGGCGGGGCCGAAGGGCCCCTCGGTGGCCGGCATGGTCGCTGTCCCCTCCAGTCGTGCCCGGCGGCAGCCGGACCTCGCGGCTGTCAGGCGTGCTCGTCGGCGAGGGCCCGGACCGCTTCCGCGAAGGCCTCGCCCCGCTCGTTGTAGTTGGTGAACATGTCCATCGAGGCGCAGGCCGGTGCCAACAGGACCGTGTCTCCGGGCCGGGCGAGCGAGGCCGCCTCCCGTACCGCCGCGGACATCGCCCCAGTGTCGGTCCGCTCGAGGTCGACGACCGGGACCTCGGGCGCGTGTCGCACCAGGGCTTCGCGGATCAGCGCGCGGTCGGCGCCGATCAGGACGACGCCCCGCAGCCGCTTCGCCGACGCGGTGACCAGTTCGTCGAAGGTGGCACCCTTGGCAAGTCCCCCGGCGATCCACACGATCGGTTCGTAGGCGGCCAAAGAGGCCTCCGCCGCATGGGTGTTGGTCGCCTTGGAGTCGTCGACGTACGCGACCCCCGCCACCTCGGCGACGTGCTCGATGCGGTGCGCGTCAGGCCGGAAGGCGCGCAGCCCGTCCCGTACGGCCGCCGGCTCGACGCCGAACGCGCGGGCCAGCGCCGCCGCCGCGAGGGCGTTGGCGATGTTGTGCGGCGCCGGCGGGTTCACGTCCGCGACCTCGGCCAGTTCCTGCGCCTGCTTGTGGCGGTCGGCAACGAACGCGCGGTCCACCAGGAGGCCTTCCACGACGCCCAGTTGGGACGGTCCCGGCGTCCCAAGGGTGAAGCCGATGGCCCGGCAGCCCTCTTCGACGTCCGCGGCGCGCACCAGTTCCTCAGTCGCGGGGTCGGCGGCGTTGTAGACGCAGGCGACCGTGTTGCCCTCGTAGATGCGGCCCTTGTCGGCGGCGTACGCCTCCATGGAGCCGTGCCAGTCGAGGTGGTCGGGCGCGAGGTTGAGCACCGCGGAGGAGTGCGCGCGCAACGAGGGAGCCCAGTGCAGCTGGTAGCTGGAGAGCTCCACGGCGAGCACGTCGTAGTGCTCCTCGCCGAGGACGACGTCGATGATCGGTGTGCCGATGTTGCCGATCGCGGCGGTCCGCAGGCCGGCCGCCGTCAGGATCGAGGCGAGCATCCGGGTCGTGGTCGTCTTGCCGTTGGTGCCGGTGATCGCCAGCCACGGCGCCGCGTCCGGGCCGCGCAGCCGCCACGCGATCTCCACGTCACCGACGACGTCGACTCCGGCGGCCGCCGCGGCGGCGAACAGCGGACTGGAGGGCTTCCAGCCGGGCGAGGTGACCACCAGGTCGGTGCCCTCCGGCAGGGTCTGCGCGTCACCGAGCCGCACGACGATGCCCGCTTTGGCCAGTTCGGCCGCGCGCGCCTCGTGCGTCTCGCCGGTGCCGCCGTCCACGACGGTGACCCTCGCGCCGAGCCCGGCCAGGGCGCGGGCGGCGCTGACGCCGCTCACGCCGAGGCCGGCGACGGTGACGTTCATGCCCTGCCAGTCGCTCACTTGTCGGCTGCCCATCCCGCGTAGAAGAGACCGAGGCCCACGATGACGCACATGCCCTGGATGATCCAGAACCGGACCACCACAAGGACTTCGGACCACCCCTTCAGTTCGAAGTGGTGCTGGAGCGGCGCCATCCGGAAGACCCGCTTGCCCGTCATCTTGAACGAACCGACCTGGATCACCACGGACATCGTGATGAGGACGAACAGGCCGCCGAGGAGGGCGAGCAGGAATTCGGTACGGGAGCAGATCGCCAGACCCGCGAGTGCGCCGCCGAGTGCGAGCGAGCCGGTGTCGCCCATGAAGATCTTGGCCGGAGAGGTGTTCCACCACAGGAAGCCGAAGCAGGAACCCATCAGCGCGGAGGCGACGACCGCGAGGTCGAGCGGATCTCGCACTTCGAAACAGGCGTTGGGGTTCGTCAGGGTCACCGCGTTGGCGCAGGACTCCTGGAACTGCCACAGCCCGATGAACGTGTACGCGCCGAAGACCATCACCGAGGCGCCCGTGGCGAGGCCGTCGAGACCGTCCGTCAGGTTCACGCCGTTCGACATCGCGAGGATCATGAACAGCGCCCAGACGACGAACAGCACCGGGCCGATGGACCAGCCGAAGTCGGTGATGAACGACAGCTTGGTCGAGGCCGGGGTGTTGCCGCGCTGGTCGGCGAACTGCAGTGACAGCACGGCGAAGGCGATACCGACGATCAGCTGGCCGGCCATCTTCGCCTTGGCCCGCAGACCCAGCGAACGCTGCTTGACGATCTTGATGTAGTCGTCGAGGAAGCCGACCAGGCCCATGCCGGCCATCAGGAAGAGCACCAGGACACCCGAGAAGGTCGGGTCCTCACCGGTGATCACCTTGGCGAGCGCGTACGCGATGAGCGTGGCCAGGATGAAGGAGATACCGCCCATGGTGGGCGTGCCCTTCTTCCCGGCGTGGCCGCGCGGGCCGTCGTCGCGGATGAACTGCCCGTATCCCTTGCGGGCCAGGAGCTTGATCAGCAGCGGGGTACCGATCAGGGTCAGGAACAGACCGATGGCTCCCGCGAAGAGGATCTGCCTCATCGGACGGCACCCTCACCCTCGGGACCCTCGAGCAGCGCTTGTGCGATCCGCTCCAGACCGACCGACCTGGAAGCCTTCACCAGCACGACGTCTCCCGGGCGCAGCTCTCTGCGCAACAGGTCGACCGCCGCCTGCGCGTCGGACACGTGCACCGACTCCTCACCCCACGAACCCTCGTTGTATGCGCCCAGCTGCAACCAGGACGCTTCCCTGCCCCCGACCGCGACGAGCTTGCCGACGTTGAGCCGGACGGCAAGCCGCCCGACCGCGTCGTGCTCGACGAGTGCCTCGTCACCGAGCTCGGCCATCTGCCCGAGCACCGCCCACGTACGACGTCCCTTGCCCATGGCGGCCAGCGCTCGCAGCGCGGCGCGCATGGACTCGGGGTTCGCGTTGTAGGCGTCGTTGACGACCGTCACGCCGTCCGGACGCTCGGTGACCTCCATACGCCAGCGGGAGAGGGTGCCCGCCTCCGAGAGCGCGAGGGCGATCTCACTGGCGGACATGTCCAGCTCATGGGCGACGGCGGCCGCGGCGAGCGCGTTCGACACGTGGTGCTCACCGTACAGCCGCATGGTCACATCGCTGCACCCGGTGGGTGTGTGGAGCGTGAAAGTGGGTTGTCCGAGTTCGGTGAGACGGACATTCTCGGCGCGTACGGCGGCGTCGTCGGCCTCACCGAACAGCAGCACGCGGGCTTTTGTACGGGAGGCCATGGCACGGACCAGCGGGTCGTCGGCGTTGAGGACGGCGACTCCGTCCTCAGGAAGCGACTCGACCATCTCGCCCTTGGCCTGCGCGATCTGCTCGCGGCCGCCGAACTCCCCGATGTGGGCGGTGCCGACGTTCAGCACGAGACCGATCCGGGGCGGGGTCAGTTCGGTGAGGTAGCGGATGTGGCCGATTCCGCGCGCTCCCATTTCGAGCACCAGGTGCTCGGTCTCGTTGGTGGCGCGCAGCGCGGTGAGGGGCAGCCCGATCTCGTTGTTGAGGGATCCGGGTGTCCACACGGTGGGTCCCTTGCGCTGGAGCACCTGCGCGATCAGGTCCTTGGTACTGGTCTTTCCGGCCGAGCCGGTCAGCGCGACGACCTTGGTACCGAGGCGCTCGACGACGTGACGTGCCAGGCGCCCCAAGGCGCTCTGCACGTCGTCGACGACGATCGCGGGCACCCCGAGGGGGCGGGTGGCCAGCACGGCTGCCGCGCCTGCCGCCACCGCCCGCTCCGCGTAGTCGTGCCCGTCGACCCTCTCGCCCTGGAAGGCGGCGAAGAGGCTGCCGGGCTCGACCGCCCGGGAATCGATGACGACGGGGCCGGTGACCAGTGTGGCCGGATCCGGTATGTCGTGCGACTGCCCGCCGACGATTTCGGCGATCTCGGCGAGGGAGAGGGCGATCACTGGGTCATCCCTGATTCTTCTTGGCGGCTGCGCTGCCGACGGCGCGTTCGATGGCGGCGCGCAGTACCTGGCGGTCGTCGAACGCGCGCACCACACCGGCGATGTCCTGGCCCTGCTCGTGGCCCTTGCCCGCGACGAGCACGGTGTCGCCGGCCTCGGCACGGGCGACCGCCGCGGCGATCGCCTCTGCCCGGTCCTCGTAGACCATCACGTCGCCGCGCTCGTGGACCGGCACCTCCGCGGCACCCGCCAGCATCGTGGCGAGGATCGCGAGGGGATCCTCACCGCGCGGGTTGTCGGAGGTCAGCACGGCGGTGTCGGCCAGCCTCGCGGCGGCCGCGCCCATGGGGCCGCGCTTGGTCTTGTCACGGTCGCCGCCGCAGCCGAGCACGATGTGCACCTTGCCCTTGGTGACCTTGCGCAGGGAGCGCAGCACCGACTCGACGGCGTCGGTCTTGTGGGCGTAGTCCACGACCGCCAGGTACGGCTGGCCCGCGTCGATGCGCTCGAGCCGGCCGGGCACACCGGGTACCGCGGCGATGCCGTCGGCCGCGGTCTGCGGGTCGAGCCCGGCGACGGCGAGCGTGACGACGGCGGCCAGTGTGTTGGCGACGTTGAAGGGGCCGGGCAGCGGCGCCTGGGCGCGTACCCGCTCGCCCGCGGGGCCCACCGCGGTGAACGTCGAGCCGTGGGTGCCGACTTCGACGTCCTCGGCCCGCCAGTCGGCGTCCGGGTGGCCCTCCGCGGAGAAGGTGGTGACGGGCACGGTGGCCTCGTCGACGAGCCTGCGGCCGTACTCGTCGTCGAAGTTGACGACCGCTTCCCGGCTGCGCCGCGGCGTGAACAGCTGCGCCTTCGCCTGGAAGTAGTCCTCCATGTCGGAGTGGAATTCCATGTGCTCGGGGCTGAGGTTGTTGAAGACGGCGATGTCGAAGACACAGCCGTCGACCCGGCCGAGCACCAGGGCGTGGCTGGAGACCTCCATGGCGACCGCGTCGGCGCCGCGTTCGCGCATGACCGCGAACAGCGCCTGAAGGTCGGTGGCCTCCGGGGTGGTGCGCTCCGACTTGATGCGCTCGTCGCCGATGCGCATCTCGACCGTGCCGATCAGGCCCGTGGAACGCCCGGCCGCCTTGAGGCCGCCCTCGACGAGGTAGGCGGTCGTGGTCTTGCCCGACGTGCCGGTGATGCCGATCTGGAGCAGGTCGTCGCCGGGGTGCCCGTAGATCTCGGTGGCGAGTTCGCCCATCCGGCCGCGCGGATTGTCCGTGACGAGGACCGGGAGGCCGGTGGCGGCGGCGCGTTCGGCGCCGCTCTCGTCGGTGAGGATCGCGGCCGCGCCAAGGTCGGCGGCCTGGGCCGCGAAGTCGGCGCCGTGGAGGCGGGCGCCGGGCAGGGCGGCGTAGAGGTCGCCCGGGCGTACCGCCCGTGAGTCATGGGTGATGCCGGTGATCTCCGCGGCCCCCGGCGTCTGCACCCCCAGCCGGGCCGCGAGCTCCGCGAGCTGCGTCGGGCGGGGCCGTTCCGGACGGGGCGCTCCCGTCTGTTTCGCGGGGGCGTCCTGCGGGGCGGTTCGGTACTGATCAGCTTGTGGCACGGCGGTGAGCGTACCGGGCGCACCGGGCCCGGGCGAAAATGAGGGGTGCTCCTCTGGCCGGTTCCCGGGATCGGGGGTGATCGTCGTCACTGGGTACCTCCGGTCACTCGCCGGGTTCGAAGGTCACGGGCAGCCGGGCGGGGCCCTTGCCGGTCGGGGCGACCTGCAGGGTCTTCAGCGCGAACTCCATGACCTTTTGGTAGATGGGACCGCAGATCTGGCCGCCGAAGTAGCTCCCCTTGGTGGGGTTCTGGATGGCGCAGTAGACGGTGATCTGCGGGTCGTCCGCCGGTGCGAAGCCGGCGAACGAGGCGGTGTAGCCCTTGTAGACGCCGAGTTCGGGATCGACCCGGTTCGCCGTCCCGGTCTTGCCGGCGACGCGGTAGCCGGGGATCCGGGCCTTGGTCCCGGTGCCCTCCTCGTCGTCGACGACGGACTCGAGCATGGTCGCCAGGGTGTCGGCGGTCTTCTCGCTGACGACCCTGGTCCTCTCCGGCTCCTCGGCGGGGGTGAAGCGGCCGTCGGGGCCCTTGGTGCCGCGCACCAGTGTCGGTTCGATGCGTACGCCGCCGTTGGCGACGGTGGAGTACACGGAGGCCGCCTGTACGGCGTTGACGGACAGCCCCTGTCCGAAGGGGATCGTGTACTGCTGCGAGGTGGACCAGTCCTTCGGCGGGGCGAGGATGCCCGGGGTCTCGCCCGGGTAACCGAGCCCGGTGGGGCTGCCGAGGCCGAATTTGCGCAGGTAGGAGTGGAGCACCTTGTTGGCCTCCGGTTGCGACTTGCCGAGCTGCCCGGTGGCGAGGATCGTGCCGATGTTGCTGGACTTGGCGAGGACGCCGTTGAGCGTCAGGTACCAGGTGGGGTGGTCGATGTCGTCCTTGAAGAGCCGGTCGCCGCGGTGGAGCCGGTTGGGGACGACGACATGCGTCGCGGGGGTGGCCTTCTTCTCCTCGAGCACGGCGGCCATGGACACCACCTTGGCGGTGGAGCCCGGTTCGTACGCGTCCTGCAGGGCGGCGTTGCCGAGGGAGGCGGAGGTGGCCTGGCCGAGGTCGTTGGGGTCGTACCCGGGGGCGTTGGCCATGGCGAGGATCTCGCCGGTGCGGGTGTTCTGCACGACCACGTAGCCGCGGTCGGCGTTCGACTTGGCGACCTGGTCCTCGATGGCCTTCTGGGCGGCCCACTGGATGTCGCGGTCGATGGTCAGTTCCACATCGGACCCGGGGACCGCGGGGACCTCGCGAGAGGTGGCGGTGGGGACTCGGCGGCCGCCGGACTGGGTGTAGGTGACGGTGCCGTCCTTGCCCGCGAGTGTCTCGTCGAGCATGGACTCGATGCCCCCGCCGCCCCGGTTCGAGGCGTTGACGAATCCCAGTATTCCGGCGGCGAGATCGCCGTTGGGGTAGACGCGTTTGCTGCTGGGCTCCTGGAAGACGCCCGCCAGCACGTTGGCCCCGGGGCCGCCCTTGCTCTTGTCGGCGGCGGCCTTCTGCGCGTAGACGCTCTTGAGGTCCTTGATCTGGTTCCACACCTGCGGGGTCTGGCGGCGGGCCAGCACCGCGTAGCGGGAACCGGGCTTCTTGAGCTTCGCGGCGAGCTCGGCCGGCTCCTTGCCGAGGATGGGGGCGAGCAGCTGGGCCGCCTGTTCCGGCGCGTCGGGGGCCTTGCTGTCCTCGGGCGTGAACATCTTCGGGTCGGCCGTGATGTCGTAGGCGTCCACGCTGGTGGCGAGCGCGACTCCGGCCCGGTCGGTGATCTCGCCCCGCTCGGCCGCGAGTGTGCGGCTGAGGTAGCGGTTCTTCTCGGCCTTGGCCGCGTAGGCGCTCGCGTCGACGGCCTGCACCTGGAGCAGCCGGACCACGAAAGCGAGCATCACCAGCGTCAGGCCCAGGCTGACCAGTCTCAGCCGGGGGCGCGGATTGCCGAGCCGTACGCGCCGGGGCGCCGGGCGCCGGCCGGGGCTCGGCCTGCGAGCGGCGGGCCGCTGTCCGGGCCGCTGTCCTGAGCGCTGGGGGGCTTGCGCGGAGGGCCGCCGGGCGGGGCCTGGCACCCGGCGCCGCGGTGGTTCCTTGGAGGGCACTGCGTCACCTGCCGGGGGTCGTCGGGTTCGGCTGCGGGGACGTACGGACGGACGGGCCGGGAGCCTCGGGAGCGGCGGGCGGTCCGGAGAGCCCCTGCATCCCGGTGGATGCCGTCGGCGCCTGTCCGGAGGCGGTCGGCGCGGCCGGCGACTGCGCTGCGGAGGGCCCGCCGGCCGCCGTGCCGGAGGGCTGCGCCGGCGGCGGGGGCGGCAGGGGCTCCGCGGTGGCCTTGCGCGGTACGCCGAGCACCTTGCCGTCCGGGCCGAGGAAGGCGGGGCCGCCGCCTGGGACCATGCCGAGCTCGCGGGCGCGCCGCTCGAGGGCGTCGGGGGCCGAGTGACGGTCCACGTCCCGCTGGAGCGCCTGCTGCTCGTCGGTGAGTTCGGTGGTCTTCTTCTTCAGTTCGCTCAGCTCGAAGGAGCCCTGGCTCAGCGAGGAGTTCAGCAGCAGGAGTGTGATCAGCCCGCCGGACAGCAGGAGCACGACCAGCAGGACGAAGGGGGTACGGGCCGCGGTGCTCGGCCCCGACGGCATCAGCCGCGTGAGCCGTACGGCCCTTCCCTTCAGCTGCTTGGCCGCTGTGCTCAAGGTGTCCTCCGGTTCGTCTCTCCGTCGGCCGTGCGCAGTCGCCCGCGCGCTGTGGTCACGCCACGTCCTCCCGGATGCGCTCCGCCCCCCTCAGACGGGCCGGGGCCGCCCGGCGGTTCTCGGCGACCTCTTCGTCTGTGGGCAGCTCCGCCCCGCGGGTCAGCAGCTTCAGCCGCGGCTGGTACTGCTCGGGCACCACGGGCAGGCCGGGCGGGGCGGTGTTCGCGGCGCCGGCCGCGAAGACCTGCTTGACCAGCCGGTCCTCGAGGGAGTGGTACGACAGCACGGCGATCCGTCCGCCGACGGCGAGCGCGGAGACCGCGGCGGGAACGGCGCGCTCGAGCACCGCCAGTTCTCCGTTCACCTCGATCCGCAGGGCCTGGAAAGTGCGCTTGGCCGGGTTGCCGCCGGTGCGCTTGGCGGCCTGCGGCAGCGCGTCGCGGATGAGCTCGACGAGCCGGGCGCTGTTGGTGAACGGCTCCTTCTCCCGCTCCCGCACGATCGCGGACACGATCCGCTTGGCCTGCTTCTCCTCGCCGTAGGCGCGCAGGATCCGCACCAGCTCGCCGGGGGGATAGGTGTTGAGGACCTCGGCGGCGCTCATGCCCGTCGTCTGGTCCATCCGCATGTCCAGCGGGGCGTCCTGGGCGTAGGCGAAGCCGCGGTCGGCCTCGTCGAGCTGCATGGAGGAGACGCCGAGGTCGAACAGCACGCCCTGGACTCGGGGAATCCCGAGACGGGCGAGGACGTCGGGGAGCTCGTCGTAGACGGCGTGCACCAGGGTCGCCCGCTCACCGAACCGGGCCAGCCGCTCGCCGGACAGACGCAGGGCCTCCGTGTCCCGGTCGAGTGCGACGAGACGGGTCTGCGGGAACTGCTCGAGCAGGGCCTCGCTGTGGCCGCCGAGGCCGAGGGTGCAGTCGACGACGACTCCGCCGGGCGTCTGGAGGGCGGGGGCCAGCATGTCCAGGCACCGCTGGAGCATCACCGGGACGTGTCGGGTCTGGCTCATGCGCCCTCTCAGATCCGGCGCGGGCGGTCATGGCCGGGCCGTGCGTACGCCGCGCACGCGGGGAATGTGCGGGGGGCCGGCGGATGTGTGGTCGGCCTCCGTGAACTTCGCGTCACTTTAGTCCACTGGTCCGGCCGGTCAATCAACCGGCCAGCGCGTCGCGCGGCCTGCCGTGTCAGGCTTGTGGGTTACCTCACAGCACGGGCCGTTGACGTTCTTTTGTCCGCTCTCACACCGAGCCGACGCGGCCGGTGACCGTTACCTTCGATGCATGTCGACTTCTGCGTACCAGCCCGCCGCCGAGCCCGCGCGCACCGGTGGCACCGTCACTGATCGCCTCGTCGAAGCGAACCAGCGCTACGCCGCAGCATTCCGGGACCCCGGGATGGACGCGCGTCCGGTCCTCAAGGTGGCCGTGGTCGCCTGCATGGACGCCCGTCTCGACCTGCACGCGGCGCTCGGACTGGAGCTCGGCGACTGCCACACGATCCGCAACGCCGGCGGAGTGGTCACCGACGACGTGATCCGCTCCCTCACCATCAGTCAGCGCGCCCTCGGCACCCGCAGCGTGATCCTCGTGCACCACACCGGCTGCGGTCTTGAGTCGATCACGGAGGACTTCCGCATCGAGCTGGAGGAGGAGGTCGGGCAGCGGCCGGCATGGGCGGTCGAGGCGTTCCGCGATGTCGACCAGGACGTCCGGCAGTCGATGCAGCGGGTGCGCACCTCGCCGTTCCTGCTCCACACCGACGATGTACGCGGCTTCGTCTTCGACGTCACCACGGGCCTGCTCCGCGAGATCGACCCCGCTGAGTGAGCAGCTGAGCACGCGATATAGCACCCCAACCCCGACATATCCCGCCCACTTATCCACAGGCGAGTGACACAACGCGGCAACGCCAACAAGAATGCGGGTGTGACCCCCTTCCGGACCTCCCGGAGGCGGCGTCCATGTTTCGGGGTTGGGCCGTGCCGTCTGAAGTGCGCCGGCCCTATGAACGGGCCGAGGAGGGCCGGGTGACGACCTATGACGATCGAGCGAGCCTCACGGATCTGACCACCACAGCGGATCTTGTCCGCAGGTCGGTCGAGAGCGTGATCGAGGGCAAGCCAGAGGTCGTACGGCTTTCGCTGACCGTTTTGCTCGCGGAGGGACATCTCCTCATCGAGGACGTTCCCGGCGTGGGCAAGACGATGCTGGCCAAGGCGCTGGCGAGATCCATCGACTGCTCCGTGCGGCGCATCCAGTTCACGCCGGACCTGCTGCCGTCGGACATCACCGGTGTGTCGATCTTCGATCAGCAGCGGCGCGAGTTCGAGTTCAAGCCGGGCGCGATCTTCGCCCAGATCGTGATCGGCGACGAGATCAACCGCGCGTCGCCCAAGACGCAGTCGGCGCTGCTGGAGTCGATGGAGGAGCGCCAGGTCACCATCGACGGGCACAGCTACGAACTGCCCAACCCCTTCATGGTGGTGGCCACCCAGAACCCGGTGGAGATGGAGGGCACCTACCCGCTGCCGGAGGCGCAGCGCGACCGCTTCATGGCGCGCGTCTCCATCGGCTATCCCAGCGCCGCCGCCGAGCTCCAGATGCTCGACGTCCACGGCGGTGTGTCGCCGCTCGACGATCTGCAGCCGGTGGCGCACGCCCACGACATCGTGAAGCTGATCGAGGCCGTGCGCGCGGTGCACGTCGCCGAGTCCGTGCGGCGTTACGCGGTGGAGCTGGTGTCGGCGACCCGTAGCCACCCCGATCTGCGACTGGGCGCCTCCCCCCGCGCCACGCTGCACCTGCTGCGCGCCGCGAAGGCGTCCGCCGCGCTCAGCGGCCGCGAGTACGCCCTGCCGGACGACGTGCAGGCACTGGCCGTGCAGGTGCTCGCCCACCGGCTGTTGCCCACGGCGCAGGCCCAGCTGAACCGCCGCACCGCCGAGCAGGTCGTCCTGGACATCGTCCAGCGCACCGCGGTCCCGACGAGCGGCACCTCCGACGGTTCGTACGCGGCCGGCCGTTCGGCTCACCCGCCGCTCTACGGCCAGCAGCCCGGCGTCCGGCGGCTGTGATGTCGGCCGGAGCCGCCTCGACGGGCCCGGCGGCCACGGGCGGCGGCGGGGTGCGGGCGGCGCTCGGCGGGCTCACCACCCGCGGCCGCTCCTTCCTCGCGGCCGGCGTGGCAGCGGCCGTCTGCGCCTATGTGCTCGGCCAGAGCGACCTGCTGCGCGTCGGGCTTCTGCTCGCCGGACTGCCGCTGATCTGTGTGGCCGTCCTCTACCGCACCCGCTACCGGGTGGCCGCGAGCCGCAGGCTGTCGCCCGCCAGGGTGCCCGCCGGTTCCGAGGCGCGCGTCCATCTGCGGATGGACAACGTCTCGCGGATGCCGACGGGCCTGCTGATGCTCCAGGACCATGTGCCGTACGTGCTGGGGCCACGGCCCCGCTTCGTGCTGGACCGGGTCGAGGCGGGCGGCCGCCGCGAGGTCTCGTACCGGGTCCGCTCGGACCTGCGGGGCCGCTATCCGCTGGGGCCGCTCCAGCTGCGGCTGACCGATCCGTTCGGCATGTGCGAGCTCACCCGTTCGTTCAGCGCGTTCGACACCCTCACGGTCATTCCGCGCACCGAGTCGCTGCCCGCGGTGCGGCTGGCCGGCGAGGCCTCCGGCTACGGCGACGGCCGCCAGCGCTCGCTCGCCCTGGCCGGCGACGACGACATCATCCCCCGTGCCTACCGCTACGGGGACGACCTGCGCCGGGTCCACTGGCGCTCGACCGCCCGCTACGGCGAGCTGATGGTCCGGCGTGAGGAGCAGCCCCAGCGGCCTCGGTGCACCGTGCTGCTGGACACCCGGCGCGTGGCCTATGAGGGTGCGGGCCCCGACTCGGCGTTCGAGTGGGCGGTGTCCGGCGCCGCCTCTGCGCTGATGCACCTGCTGGAACGCGGCTTCGCCGTGCGGCTGTTGACCGACACCGGAACCTCCGTGCCCGGTGAGGGCGCGGACGGGTTCGCCGGTTCCTCGCAGGAGTCCGCCGACTCCGCGGGCCTGATGATGGACACGCTCGCCGTCGTGGACCACTCCGACGGCGCGGGCCTGTCCCGTTCGTTCGACGTGCTGCGCGGCGGGAGCGAGGGTCTGCTGATCGCCTTCCTCGGCGATCTGGACGACGAACAGGCCGCGCTGACGGCCCGGATGCGTCAGCGCAGCGGCTCAGCGGTCGCGTTCGTGCTGGACAGCGGCACATGGGTGGGCGGCGGCGCCGCCCCCGGACCGCGTGAGAAGCGGGTCCGGCAACTGCGGGAGTCGGGCTGGACCGCCCTCGCGGTGACGCCCGGAGCACGGCTCACGGATCTGTGGCAGCAGGCGGCACGGGAACGCGTCGAGGCTTTTGGCGCAGGCACGTACGGTTCGCCGGGAGGTTGGTCATGAGCGGTCGCGCACGGCTCGCGGTGTGCGCCTTCGCCGCCACGCTGATGGCGGCGGGAGCGCTGCTGCCGCTGGTCGATCCGCCCAACTGGCTGTTCCAGGCCGGGTTCCTGCTGGCGATACAGTCCGGGGTGGGCGCGCTCGCCCGCCGAGTGCCGCTGCCCCGGCCGCTGACCGTGGCGATGCAGACGCTGGTCACGCTGCTGCTGCTCACGCTGGTCTTCGCCCGCGGCCAGGCGTTCCTCGGTGTGCTGCCGGGACCGGACGCCTTCGTCCACTTCGGGGAGCTGCTGCGCGCCGGTGCGGGCGACGTCGGCAAGTACGCGATTCCCGCCCCGGCCACCGACGGCATCAGGCTGATGGTGATCGGCGGCGTGCTGGTGATCGGCCTCGCGGTGGACGCGCTCGCGGTGACGTTCCGCAGCGCCGCCCCGGCCGGTCTGCCACTGCTGGCGCTCTACTCCGTGGCCGCGGGACTCTCCGGCGGCGAGGCGAGCTGGCTGTGGTTCCTGCTGGCCGCGTCCGGCTACCTGCTGCTGCTGCTCGCCGAGGGCCGTGACCGGCTGTCCCAGTGGGGACGCGTCTTCGGCGGCGGCTCGGGCACCCGCAACCGCTCCACGGGCGGCTTCGACCCGACGGAGGGCCGCCCGCAGGCACCGGTCAGGGCGGGCCGCAGGATCGGTGTCCTCGCACTGGGCGTCGCCCTCGTCGTACCGGCGGCACTGCCCGCCCTGGACGGCGGACTGATCGGCGGGGTGGGCAACGGCCCCGGCGGCGGCCCCGGCGGCGGCGGGGGCACGATCTCGGCCGTCAATCCGCTGGTCTCGCTCCAGGACAACCTGAACCAGCCCCAGAACCGTGAGGTGCTGCGCTACCGCAGCAACGCGCCGGACAACCAGGACATGTATCTGCGGATCCTGTCCCTGGACCGGTTCGACGGCACGTCGTGGCGCTCGTCGCAGCGCAAGGTCACCGGTGTGCCGGAGCGGCTGCCGGAGCCGACCGGGCTGAGCCCCTCCGTCCAGGTCACCGAGGTCAGGACGAACCTGTCGGCTGCCGGGTCGTACAAGCAGGACTGGCTGCCGATGCCCTATCCGGCGACGGCGGTCGCCATCGACGGCCGCTGGCGCTACGAGCCCGCGGGCCGGACGCTGGTGGGTGACCGGGGGCAGACGACCGCGGGCGCCCAGTACTCGGTCAACAGCCTGATCGTGAAGCCGACCCAGGAGCAGCTGGCGGACGCTCCCGCACCCCCCGCGGCGCTCCTGCAGGAGTACACCCGCGTCCCTGACGAGCTGCCCGGCGACGTCCGGCGGACCGCGGCCACGGTGACCAGGGGCGCGGCGAACGACTACGAACGCGCGGAGAAGCTCGAGGAGTGGTTCGCGGACACCGGAGGCTTCACGTACAACACCGACGTCCGGTCGGGTACGGGTGTCACCGCGATCAGCCGTTTCCTGAAGCAGAAGGAGGGCTTCTGCGTCCACTTCTCCTTCTCGATGGCGGCGATGGCCCGCACACTCGGCATCCCTGCCCGCGTCGCGGTGGGCTTCCAGCCGGGCACCACGCAGTCGGACGGCACGGTGTCCGTCGGCCTGCGGGACGCCCACGCCTGGCCCGAGCTGTATTTCGAGGGTGTGGGGTGGACCCGCTTCGAGCCGACGCCGAGCCGCGGCTTCCGGCCCGAGTACACGCAGGAGCAGACGCCTTCGGGTGGCGCCTCCGACCCGGCGCGGCCGGAGGAGGGCAGCTCCGCGGCCCCCGAGCAGTCGAACCGGCCCGAGGACGACGCGTGCCCCCGCCAGGAGCGGCAGCTCGGCGAGTGCGGCGCGGCCGACCCTCGTGACGTCCAGCCGCCGACGGCCGACGACTCGACGCTGGGCACGGTGCTGCTGGTGACCACCGGGGTCGTGGGCGGGCTGTTGCTGCTGGCCGTGCCGCTGCTGTGGCGGCTCGTGACCAGGTCCCGGCGGCTGGGCGTACCTGTGCGCCGGCCGGCCAAGGGCGAGGCGGGTTCGCCCCGTGGGGGTCCGGGCTCACCGGGAGCCTCCGCCGTGTCGTTGGACGCGGACGGCGGGGCCATCGCCGGCCGTACGGCCGTGGACGATCCGGGCCGCACTCTGGCCGCCTGGCAGGAGGTCACCGACTCCGCGTGGGACGTGGGCATCCTCCCCGACGAGTCGCTGACACCTCGCAAGGCGGCGGCGCGCATCGTCAGGCTCGGCAAGCTGGAGGACGAGCCCGCGGCGGCCGTGCACCGGGTGGCCCGCTCGGTGGAGCAGGTCCTGTACGCGCCGGTCCCGAGGGCCGGCACGGGCCTCGCTGACGACGCGCGGCAGATCCAGGCCGGCCTGATCCGCGCGGTGGGCTTCCGGACCCGGATGCGGGCGCGGCTGCTGCCCCGCTCCTCCGTCCGGGTCGTCTGGGCCCTGTCGGAACGCTGGTCGGCCTTCACGGACCGGTGGAACGTGCGGCGGTTGCGGCTCGACCGGTGGACGGCGTTCCTGCGCCGCCCGACCCGCCAGCGCGGCTGACCCCCGGCCTGCCCGCCCCGCCCCGGTCCGGGCCCGTCCACCACGGGCCCGGACCGGGGCGGTGGTGCGCCGTGCGGCGGTAGCGCCCGCGCCGACGAGCGATGAGCACGAGGCCCCTCAGTACGGCCGCGGCCCACGATCCAGGAACATCAGCCGGGAACATGAGCCGGGGACAAGAGCCGGGAACACGAGTGAGGGGCGACGCTCGAAAGCGTCGCCCCTCAGTCGTACTCCGAAATTATGGGCCGGAGGTCCACTCGTGTCGTCCGGTCGGGACCGGACGGCTCAGTGACCGCCCTGCTCGTCACGGCGGCGCTGCCACCGCTGCTCGATCCGGTCCATCACCGATCTGCGCTGGTGCGACTGCCGGCGACCGTGTCCGCCGGATGTCTGCTGCTGTTCACCCGGCTTCGGCGCCTTGCGCCAGCCCGTGACCGCGAGAACCGCAC
The DNA here is from genome assembly GCF_044745705.1 of Streptomyces sp. NPDC086835. NCBI lineage: Bacteria > Bacillati > Actinomycetota > Actinomycetes > Kitasatosporales > Streptomycetaceae > Streptomyces > Streptomyces sp. NPDC086835. The sequence continues at coordinate 1,071,177 of NZ_JBIVAU010000001.1, read as the reverse complement.
AGCCGAGCATCACCAGGAAGCCCACCACACTGATCCAGATCTGCTGGGCGACCATTCCGGCCATGAGGAGCGCGATACCCACCAGGAAGCCTGCGACCGCTTGGTAGACCCGTCGCCGGGTGTACGTACGCAGCCCGCTTCCCTCGAGCGCTGTCGCGAACTTGGGATCTTCGGCGTACAGCGCTCGCTCCATCTGCTCGAGCATTCGCTGCTCGTGCTCCGAGAGCGGCACGGAGTCCTCCTCGTCGTCGGTCGCGGGGGCGACCGGTATGCGGCCCTTCCAGGATAGGCAGGGATTCGCCCCCGTGAAACCCGCCCTCTCGCAAAACGCCCTCCGGGCCGCCATGCCCGATCGGGTTGCTGAGGCGTAGATTCCCCAACCTCCGATCCGTCATGCCGGATGGTGTCCCCCGATCATACGGTGCGAAGCCCGACGACGGAGGGTCTGTGGCGTACTCCATCTGCGGCTGCGCCGCTGATCAGCCGCGCTTCTCGCCCAGGACGTGCAGCTGGGTCGCGACGGAATGGAAGGCCGGCAGTTCGGCGGCGGCGGCTTCCAGCTTCAGCAGCGCGTCCAGCGCACCCGGTTCGGTGTCCACGAGAACGCCGGGAACGAGGTCGGCGAAGACCCGCACTCCGTGCACCGCGCCGACCTCGACACCGGCCTGTGCGACGAGCTCGGTGAGCTGTTCGGCCGTGAAGCGGCGGGGCACCGGGTCGCCCGTGCCCCAGCGGCCGTCGGGGTCGCTCAGCGCCTGGCGGGCCTCGCTGAAGTGCCCTGCGAGGGCCCGGGCGAGGACGGCGCCGCCCAGCCCGGCGGCGAGCAGGCTGAGCGCTCCGGCGGGCCTGAGCGCCTCCACGGCGTTGCGCACGCCCTCGGCCGGGTCGTCGACGTATTCGAGCACGCCGTGGCAGAGGACGGCGTCGTAGCCGCCGCGCTCGACCACGTCGAAGAGGCCGTGGATGTCGCCCTGGACGCCGCGCACCCGCTCGGCGACCCCCGCCTCCGCCGCCCGGCGCTCGAGCGCGAAGAGGGCATTCGGGCTGGGATCGACGACGGTGACCCGGTGACCGAGCTGGGCGGCGGGCACGGCGAAGTTCCCGGTGCCGCCGCCGGTGTCGAGGATGTCCAGCGCGTCCGTCCCGGTCGCCTTGACCCGGCGGTCCAGGGCGTCCCTGAGGACCTCCCAGACCACGGCGGTACGGAGAGAGGCGCGAGAGGGGCGCGGTGGGGTCTCCCCACCGGTGGGGGACGGTTCCGACACGGCAGTTGGCTCCTCGGGCGATGTGCTGGTTGGCCTGCTCCCACCCTATTGCCTCCGCCGTCCGGGCCGACGTTGCGTCTCATCCCGAGGCATCCCGCCTTCCCTCCACGGCATCTCCGCCCGCCCCCGCCCGGCACCGCGGCCGGTCCCCGCAGGCCCCTACCGATCCCCCGCCGGCGCCCCGGCCGCCCCCCGGGCCGGTCTCCGTCTGGTCATCCCGCTCGCCCCGCTCCCCCGCTCATCCGGCGACGTCCCGTCGCCGTGTCGCCGTCCCGTCACCGGGAGTTTCCTGATCCGGCTGCGACACCCTGGGCCGGGGCAGGGCCGGCTGAAGCACCAGCAGGCGCTCCACCAGGCGCAGGAACATGGCCGCGTCCCTGAGAAGGTCGTCGGCGTCACGATGGCTGGCCGCGCCCCGTATGCCCGCCTCTGCGCGGGCCCGGCGCTCGGCGCCCGAGGCGAAGAGCAGGCTCCATTCGGACAGTTCCGGCGCTATCTCGGGCAGCACCTCCCAGGCGCTGCGGATGCGCTGCCTGCGCCGCGCGCCGGTCTCGGGGCGGCCGCGGGCGGCGAGCACCGCGGCGGCCGTGCGCAGAGCGGCCAGATGTGCCGTGGCGTACCGCTCGTTCGGCTGGTCCAAGGTCGCGGCCTCGTCGAGTCCGCTGCGGGCCTGGGCGAGCAGATCGAGGGCGGCGGGTGGCGCGGAGGACCGGCGCAGCACGGGATGCACGTCGTGTGCCGGTCCGGTCGATGAGGGGGCAGGGCCGGTGGCGCGGCGCCGGTGACCGGCGGCTGCTGAGTAGCTGGCCATGACGAGCCTCCTGTCGTCGTGTGACGGCGCTGTGGCCGTATGTGTCCATCGTGGAGGCACCCACTGACAATCGGCTCTGACCTGGCCTTTTGCCTCGAGGAAGGGTTCAGGGGTAGTTTTGCACTGACTGGTCAGTTCAAAAACTGACCGAGGGATGACCGGGATGGGGATCGGGGTGGGGCAGGTGGACAGCCCGCAGGGCGCGGCCATGAGCGCCGAGGACTTCGGGCTGAGAGGCCCGCGCGGCTGGGCCTTCCGCTCGGTGGACATCGACGCGGAGCCGGGCGCGCTCGTCGCGATCGAGGGCCCGTCGGGCTCCGGACGCACCTGCCTGCTGCTCGCTCTGACCGGACGGATGCGCCCCACGGAAGGCCGTGCGGAGGTCGCCGGCCTTCAACTGCCGCGCAGGATGGCCGCGGTGCGCCGGATCAGCTCGCTCGGCCCGGTGCCGGGGGTCAGCGATCTCGACCCGGCGCTCACCGTCGCGGAGCACCTGCGCGAACGGGCCCTGCTGCAGCGGCGTTTCGACGGTTCGTTCCGGGCTCTGTTCCGGCCGCGTGCGGAACGGAGGGCCGCTGCGGCCGAGCGTGTCGAGAAGGCGCTGGCAGCCGCCGGGCTGGATCTCGCGACGCTGCCCAAGCGGGAACGCACGGCCGTACGCGATCTCGAGAGGCTCGAGGAGCTGCGGCTATCCGTGGCCCTGGCGCTGATCTGCGGCCCTCGGCTGCTCGCGGTCGACGACGTGGGCCTCAAGCTCTCCGACACCGAACGGGCCGCTGCCTGGGACCTGTTGCGCTCCGTCGCGGACAGCGGGACGACCGTGGTCGCGGTGTGCAGCGAGGCGCCGGAGGGCGCCGTCGTCGTACGCACCGGGCCCACCGGGACCGGCTCGGACGGCGACGACGAAGCCGGCCCCGGCGCCGCCATCGACGAGAGCCCCGCGCAGGCCGGCGAGGAGAGCACCGACAAGAGCCCCGCCGGAAGCCCGACCGAAGACACCCGCAAGGACACCGACGTGGACACCGACGAGGAGGGGGCGGCCGATGCGATCGCCGAAACTGGCCGCGCTTGAGCTGAAGCGCTTCGGGCGGGGAAAGCTGCCGGCCGCCGCGATCGTCGCGGTCATGCTGTTGCCCCTGCTCTACGGCGCCCTGTACCTGTGGTCCTTCTGGGACCCGTACGGCAGGCTCGACAGGATTCCGGTCGCCCTCGTCAACGACGACAAGGGCGCCACCGCGTCCGGCAAGAGGATCGCCGCCGGTGACGAGATCACCAAGGGCCTGCTCGACAGCGACGTCTTCGAGTGGCACGAGGTCGGCGACGCCGAGGCCCGCCAGGGCGTCGAGGACGGTACGTACTACCTCTCGCTGACCATGCCGGAGGACTTCAGCCGGCGCATCGCCTCCAGTTCGGGCGACTCGCCCGAGACCGGTGCCCTCCAGGTCCGCACGAACGACGCGAACAACTACATCGTCGGGCAGATCTCGCGGACGGTCTTCTCCGAGGTGCGCACCGCCGCGTCGACCAACGCCTCACGGTCGTTCCTCGACCGCATCTTCATCTCCTTCTCCGACATCCACGAGGCGACGGAGAAGGCGGCGAAGGGCGCCGACAAGCTCAAGAGCGGGGTCGGGAAGGCCAAGAAGGGCTCGGAGGACCTCGCGGACGGCCTGAAGGACGCGAAGGACGGCAGCGGCAAGCTCGCCGGAGGCATCACGAAGCTCCACAAGGGCTCCGGCGAGCTGGAGAACGGGTCCCGTCAGGTCGCCGACGGCACGCAGGTGCTCGCCGACAAGGTCAACGGCCATGCCGACAAGGCGCGTCCGTACCTGAAGGACAACGGGAAGTCGATCGGTGACACCGCTCGGCTGGTGGCCGACTCCTCACGGGCCGTCCAGCGCAATCTCGGCCTCCTGACCGAGCGGGCGCCCGGCGCCGCGGTCCGCGCGCACAAGGCCGCCGACGCGCTGAGCGAGATCCACCGGACGCAGTGCGAACAGGCGCTGCTCCCCGACCCGAAGGCGTGCCCCGAGCTCAAGCGTGCCAGGGACACCGCGGCGGACGTCGCCAAGATCGCCGACGACCTCAATGTGCTGATCGGCAACAGCAGCGGCGACCTCAAGACACTGAAGAAGCACCTCACCGACCTCGAGAAGAAGGCCGACGACCTGGCCCGGCGCGCTCCGAAGCTCGACGAGGACCTCGAGTACGCCGTCGGCAAGATCAACGAGCTCAACACCGCCGCTCACAAGGTCGCCAAGGGAGCGAACCGGCTGCACACCGGTCTCACCACCGCCAAGAAGGGGTCCACCGACCTCGATTCGGGTGTCGGCAAGCTCAAGAAGGGCGCGGGCGAGCTGGACGGCGGACTGTTCCGGCTCGCCGACGGGTCCACGGAGCTGGCGGTCGGACTCAGCGACGGCGTCCACAAGATCCCGGACTACGACAAGAAGGACCGTGACCGCCGCACCGAGGTGATGGCCGACCCGGTCCGGCTGGCCGGCAAGTCCCTGCACTCGGCGCCCAATTACGGCACCGGATTCGCCCCGTACTTCATCCCGCTCTCCCTCTGGGTCGGCGCGATGGTCGCCTACATGATCATTCAGCCGCTCAACCGACGGGCCCTGTCCACCGGGGCGTCCGCCTGGCGGATAGCCCTGGCGGGTCTGCTTCCGGTGGCGGCGATCGGACTGCTCCAGGTCGCCGCCCTGATGTCCGTCCTCCACTGGGGTCTCGGGCTGAAGACGGCCCACACGGCGGGCACGGTCGGCTTCCTCGCCCTGGTCACCTGCTGCTTCGCGGCGATCATCCAGTGGCTCAACGCCCGCTTCGGCGCCGCCGGCCGGATCCTGGTCCTCGCGGTCCTGATGCTCCAGCTGACGTCGGCGGGCGGCACCTACCCGGTCCAGACGAGTCCCGGCTTCTTCAACGCGATCCACCCGTTCCTGCCGATGACCTACGTCGTCGAGGCGCTGCGCAGGCTCATCACGGGCGGCGGGCTCGGTCCGGTGTGGCAGGCGTGTGCGGTGCTGCTGGCATTTTCGGCCGGTGCGCTGGCCCTGACCGCTCTCTCGGCCCGGCGCAAGCAGGTCTGGACGCTGGACCGGCTTCACCCGGAGCTGAGTCTGTGACCGCGCCCGGACCTGTGAGAATCGGTGTCATGGACAGCAGCAGCAGACGCCGGGCGACGCGCGCGAAGCTCTACGAGGCCGCCGTGACGCTCATCGCGGAGCAGGGCTTCTCGGCCACCACGGTCGACGAGATCGCCGAGCGCGCCGGGGTCGCCAAGGGCACGGTCTACTACAACTTCAAGAGCAAGACCGAACTCTTCGAGGAGCTGCTGCGTTTCGGCGTCGGCCTCCTCACGGCTTCGCTCCAGGAGGCCGCCGACCGTACGGCCGAGCGCGGCGGCTCCAAGGTCGAGGCGCTGGACGCCATGATCAGGGCCGGTCTGGTGTTCATCGACCGCTATCCGGCCTTCACCCAGCTGTACGTGGCGGAGCTGTGGCGCACCAACCGCGCTTGGCAGTCCACGCTCCTGGTGGTGCGGCAGCAGGCGGTGGCCGTTGTGGAGACGGTGCTGCGCGAGGGCGTGGAAGCGGGCGAGCTGAGCGAGGAGGTCGACATTCCGCTCACGGCCGCCGCGCTGGTCGGCATGGTGCTGGTGGCGGCACTGGACTGGCAGGCGTTCCAGCGGGAGCGGTCGCTCGACGACGTCCACGGGGCGCTGTCGCTGCTGCTGCACGGCCGGGTGAGCGGCCGCCGCGACTGAGTCCGGCCTCGCCCGAGCCACGACAGGCGACACCGAACAGGTCTCGTGCAAAAGCGGCGCGTGACGTACCTTCCCCCGGCACCTCCCCCGGCATCGGGAGCGCGGACACGAAACGCCGGCCGGCTGGTCGTCCAGCCGCCCGGCGTTTGCGTTCCCCGTTTCCCCCGCCACCCCCGTGGTCCGGAGAGCCCGACCCCCGTTGTCCCCCGTGGTCGTGGGCCCTCCGTCCTGCAACCCCCGTTCCGTCAGGGGAGCCGCACCGTTCCGCCGCCCCGTGTCGTCGGTGCCGGTGCCGCGCCCCTTCCGTGGTCCCCACTCTTCCGTGCGGGCAGGCCCGGCCCCATCCGCGCACATACTCATCTCGGCGCGTAGGTAGGGATACTCAGCACTCCGTGCTCAACCCCACCCGCGGCCGCCGCCGGGTGGTTACGATCGCGTCCGTGTCCGTACTCCCTCTCGTCTTCACCAGCGGCTGGGCCAGCGGGATCAACGCCTACGCGGTGGTCCTGATGTTCGGCGTGCTCGGCGCGACCGGCGTCTCCGACCAGGTGCCGCAGGCGCTCCAGCGCCCCGATGTCCTGATCGCCGCCGGGGTGCTCTTCCTGTGCGAGGCGGTGGCGGACAAGGTTCCGTACGTCGACTCGATATGGGACTCGGTCCACACCGTGATCCGGCCGGTCGCCGGCGCCGTGGTCGCCGCGCTGCTGGCGGGTGAGAGCGGTTCGCTGCCGGAGCTCGCGGCGGGAGCCGTGGGCGGCTCGACCGCGCTGATGAGCCATCTGGTCAAAGCGGGCACGCGGATGGCGATCAACACCTCGCCGGAACCCTTCAGCAACATCGCCGTGAGCGTCGCGGAAGACCTCGGGGTCGCCGGGATCATCTCCTTCGCGGTCTTCAACCCGGTGGCCGCCGCCGTCATCGCCGGCACGCTCCTCGTGCTGGGCATCGTCACGGTGCTCTTCCTCGCCTCGAGGATCCGCCGGTTCCTGCGGCGCAGGGCGCAGCGCCGGGAGGAGAGACGCGTAGGCGCCGTGAGCGTCCAGGGACCACCGGACTGGTGAGCGAAGGCCGCCGGGCCGTGCGCGCACCCGGCCACGAAACCGGTGGTGGCGGGTAATAAAGTCGCGGTCATGGCACGGATTGCGGTGATCGGCGCCGGGATGGGCGCGATGGCGGCGGCCGCCCGGCTGGCCGTGGCAGGCCACCGGGTGACGGTGTACGAGCGTCTGGCGACGCACGGCGGCTCGGTGGGCCGCTTCGAGCGGGACGGCTTCGCCTTCGACACCGGGCCCGGTCTGCTGCATCTCCCGGCGGTCTGGCGGGACCTGTTCGTCAAGACCGGCGAGGAACCGCTGGAGAAGTGCGTCGAGCTGACGCAGGTGGACCCGGCGAGCCGGCACGTCTTCGCCGACGGCACGGACGTCAGCCTCCCCAACGCGTCGAGGGCCGGTACCCTCGCCGCGCTCGAGGCGGCGCTGGGGCCGGGTTCCGGCGAACGCTGGGGGGAGTTCCTCACTCGCGCCCGGGAAGCCTGGGAGCGCTCGCGCCGTCCGCTGCTGGAGGAGCCGCTGCCCGCGGACACCGCCTTCCTGTCGAAGGACCCCTACCCGGCGTTGCGGCAGGGCCTGTTGCGTCGGCCCGCCCGCACGCTCGCGGAGATCGGCACGCGCGAACTGCGCGACCCGCGCCTCGCCGCACTGCTCGACAGCCACGCCCTGGCGTACGGTCTCGACCCCCACAGCGCGCCCCCGTCCGCCGCGGTGCTGCCGTACATGGAGCAGACCTTCGGCTCCTGGTACGTGAAGGGCGGCCTGCGCGCCCTCGCCGACGCGGTGTACGAGCGCTGCGTGGCCAGGAAGGTGGAGTTCGTCTTCGGTACCGCCGTGACGGGCGTGCTGGAGAAGGACGGCCGCGCCGCCGGCCTGGAACTGGACCGGGGCGGGCCGGTGGAGGCGGACATGGTGGTCTCCGGGGCCCCGGTGCCGTCGCTGTTCGAGAACCGCATCGTGACGTGGGCCCGTCCCGACGAACGACCGCAGGCGCGGCCGCGGAGGGGCACCGGCCGGCTGACCGTCCACCTCGCGCTGCGCGGTGGCCGGCAGGCCGGCACCGTGCACCGCACCGTGGTGCACGCCCCGGACCCGGCGGCGGAGTGGGACGCGATCCGCGCCGGGCGGACCGGCCCGCGGCCCACCGTGGTCGTGATGCGGCCCGACGACCCGCTGCTTCGGCCGGACGACGACCACGAGACGGTCACGCTGACGTCCACGGTGCCGGCCGAGCCGGCCGGCGGGCAGGGATGGGCGGAGATCGCGGAGGGGGCCGCCGACAGGATGGTGGCGGCGGCCCAGGCCGCTGTCCCCGGGCTGCGTGAGCGGATCCTGTGGCGCGTGGTGCGCACTCCGGAGGACACCCGCCGAGACACGGCTTCGGCCGCGGTCCCCGCCCCGGCGCTCGCCGGGTCGTCGGGGGCGTTCCTGCCGGCGATGAACACGTGCCCCTTGGAGGGCCTGTATCTCGCCGGCGGCTGGGCACATCCCGGGGGCGGGCTGGCGCACTCGGGCATGTCGGGTGCGCTGGTGGCAGGGCTGATCGTGGAGGGCGCGGGCTTCCGCGGCTCCCGGTGAGCGGCCGCGGCCGAAGCCCGGCGGCCGCCGTCGAAGCTCAGTAGCGGTACTGCTGCTGGTCGTTGTACCCGTTGTCGTAGTACGCGGGGGGCTGCTCCTGCTGATCGCCCTCACGCTGCTGCGGCACCCACACGCCGCCGGGCGGGGTCTCGCTGTAGCCCTCCTGCTGCCCGTAGCCGGCGTACTGCTGCTGGTCGCCGTAGCCGCCACCGTACGTGTCGTAGGTGCTGTACTGCTGGCCGCCCACATAGGGGTCGGAGTACGTGGCGTACTGCCGGCTGTCGGTGCCGTAGTCGTACTGGCCGGCGTACGTCGCCGCTTCCGCCGGCTGCGGCTGCGCGTAGCCGTGGTCGTCGTACGCGTTGTAGGCGCCGTAGCCCGAGCCCTGTGCGGCGTAGCTCTCGTCGCGGGTACCCGCCTGCTCCGCGTCGGGCCGGGCGGCGTACGCCTCTTCGGTGTAGACGCCGTACTGGCCGGTGTCGTCGGGCAGCGGCTGCGGCTCGTAGACGGCGGGGCCCGTGGCGTCCGCCGCCGGGCCGGCCATGTCGTAGGCCTGCTCGGCCGAGTCGTACGAGAGGTCGGTGACCTCGAGCGTGGGCTCCCTCGTCGCTTCCCGGTCCGCGCCGGACCGGCGCCGCCTGCTCACGCCGGGGCTGCCGCCGAGTGCCCAGCCGGTGGAGAAACCGCGCCGGAAGGAGAGGGTCACATACGTCTGGCCGACCGCGAACGCCATGGCGCCGAGGGCGATCACCACCACGGACGGCAGCAGCACGCCTATCACGACGCCCAGGAAGCCGCCGAACGCGAGCAGCCGCCAGCGCAGCCGTGCCTTGTACTGCAGCAGCACCTCACCGAGCAGCCACAGCGCGACGATGCCGAACGCGATATAGAGGACCGTCCAGCCCATGTCCGCCCCTCTCCTGCGGCCGCCGCCCCGGGGCGGGGCGGGTACGACCGGTCACGACTGCTCGTGCAGTCCGAGATTCTCGTAGATTTCGAGCGTCGCGGTGGAGTTGTTGAGCGTAATGAAGTGCAGCCCCGGGACACCCTCGGCGAGCAGCCTCGCGCAGAACTCCGTCGCGAACTCGATGCCAATGGAGCGTACAGCGGCCGGATCGTCCTTGGCCGCGAGGATGCGCTCTTTCAGCTCGGCCGGGAAGTGCGCGTTGCTGAGCGTGGCGAAGCGTTCGATCTGCTTGACGCTGGTGACGGGCATGATCTCGGGAATGATCGGGGTTTCGCAACCTGCCGCGGAGACCCGGTCACGAAGCCGCAAATAGTCCTCGGGCACGAAGAACATCTGCGTGATCGCGTAGTCGGCGCCGGCTCGGCACTTGTCCACGAAGTGCCGGGTGTCCTCGTCCCAGTCCTTCGAGCGGGGGTGCATCTCGGGGAAGGCCGCGACGCCCACGCAGAAGTCGCCGGACTCCTTGATGAGCCGGACCAGGTCGGCCGCGTAGCGCACGCCCTCCGGGTGCTCGACCCACTCGCCCATCGGGTCGCCGGGCGGGTCGCCGCGGACGGCGAGGATGTTGCGGATGCCGGCGTCGGCGTACTGGCCGATCATGTTGCGCAGCTCGGCGACGGAGTGGTTGACCGCGGTGAGGTGCGCGACCGGCGTGAGGGTGGTGTCGGCGGCGATCTCCTGCGTGGCCTTGACCGTGCCGGCGCGGGTGGAGCCGCCGGCGCCGTAGGTCACGGAGACGAAGTTCGGGGCGACCGCCTCGACCCTGCGCAGCGCGTTCCACAGGTTCCGCTCGCCCTTTTCCGTCTTGGGCGCCCAGAACTCGAACGAGTACGACGTCCTGCCCGTCGCAAGCATGTCGCGCACCGTGCGTGCGCGATCCGTTCTGGTGGAAGCAGTACCGAGGGCCATACGGGCAGGTTAGCCAGACCGAGGGGATCCTCGAACCGAATCAGGGAAATATGTCTGTTTTGCCGGTGTCTTGTCCACTCCTTGGACAGAGATGGACGATCAACGTCACCGTCAAGCGGTCCGCTCCCTGACCCGCTTCGCCAGGTCAGCGGCGGCCCCGGCCGGATCGCCGGCCTCGGTGATCGCCCGTACGACGACGACCCTGCGCGCACCCGCGTCCAGCACCTCGTCCAGATTGGCGGCGTCGATCCCGCCGATCGCGAACCACGGCCGGTCACCGGCCAGCCCCGCCGTGTACCGCACCAGGCCGAGGCCGGGGGCGTGCCGCCCGGGCTTGGTGGGAGTGGGCCAGCAGGGGCCCGTGCAGAAGTAGTCCACGCCGGGCTCGACGGCAGCGGCGGCCGCCTCGGACTCGCTGTGCGTCGAGCGGCCGATCAGCACGCCGTCCCCGAGGATCGCGCGGGCGGCCGGCACCGGCAGGTCGCCCTGGCCCAGGTGCAGCACGTCGGCGCCGATGGCGTGAGCCACGTCGGCGCGGTCGTTCACTGCGAGGAGCTTGCCGTGCCGGCGGCAGGCGTCGGCGAAGACCTGGAGGTGCTCCAGCTCCTCCGCGGCCTCCATGCCCTTGTCGCGCAGCTGCACGATGTCCACGCCGGACGCCAGCACGGCGTCGAGGAACTCGGGCAGGTCGCCCTGCCGCTTACGGGCGTCCGTGCACAGATAGAGCCGGGCGTCGGACAGCAGCGCGTGAGCCGTGGACATGAGGCGATCCCCCCGTTGGGCGGCGGACGCACGGGCCGGGCGGCCCGGGCCGTGCATCCGCCGGCGATGATGGTTTCCGTCGGTTCAGACGGCGAGCGCCTGGGCCCGGCGCTTCACCTCCGTGCCGCGATTCTCGCTGAGCGCCTGGGCAGGCGTGCCCGGCAGGGTCGGGTCGGGGGTGAAGAGCCACTCGAGCATCTCTTCGTCGGTGAAGCCGTCGTCCCTCAGCAGGGTCAGGGTCCCGGAGAGGCCCTTGACCACCTTGTTGCCGTCGATGAAGGCGGCAGGCACCTGGAGCGCCCTGTTCTCACCGCGGCGCACGGCGATCAGCTGGCCGTCCTTGACCAGCTGCCGCACGCGCGTCACCTCGACATCGAGCATTTCCGCGATGTCCGGCAGGTAGAGCCAGGCGGGGACGAGGGCATCGATCTTTGCGTCAATCTCGGTCACGGGGACAAGCCTGCCATCCAGGACCGACAGTCGGTAGCCAGGACCTACCGTGCCGCCGCCTTCAGAGGTACGGAAGGGTCGGCCGCCCTCGCCGGGTCCAGCTCGGTCCCGGACACGATCAGCTTGCGGCCCTGTGCCAGATCACGGGGCCTGCCCACCGTCAGCAGGGCAACCAGCGCACCCTCGCGCAGCCACAGCACCGACCATGTGTCCTCCGCCGGACTGCCGCGCCACAGCAGCGTGTCGGCGGCGCCGTGGTGGCCCGCGTACTGGACGAAGCGGCCGAACTGCTCGGACCAGAAGTACGGCACCGGGTCGTACACCTCGGGGGTCCGCGGCTCCGGCTCCTGGTCGCCGACGATGTTCGCCGCGACCGTGCCCGGCCCCTGGAGCGCGTTGTCCCAGTGGTGGACGAGCAGCCGCTCGCCGTAACGGCCGGACGGGTAGGAGGCGCAGTCCCCGACGGCGTACACGTCGGGCGCTGACGCACGCAGATACCGGTCGGCGACCACCGCGCCGTCCGGGCCGAGTTCGATGCCGGAGCCCGCGAGCAGGGCGGTGGCGGGGCGCGCGCCGATACCGACGACCACGGCGCCGGCCGGGATCCTGCGCCCTCCGGCCAGGACGACGGCTCCCGGCTCGACGGCTTCCACCCTGGCGCCGGTGATCAGTTCGGCCCCGTGCTGCTCGTACCAGGCGGCCATCGGGGCGGCGACCTCGGCGGGCATGGTCCCGGCGAGCGGGCGGCCCGCGGCCTCGACGACGGTGACGCGGCACCCCGCCCGGCGCGCGGCGGTCGCGAACTCGGCGCCGATCCAGCCGGCGCCGACCACGACGATGTCGTGCTGCTCGGCGAGCAGCGGCCGCAGCCGGGCGGCGTCGTCGAGCGTGCGCAGCAGATGGACACCGGGGACGCCGACGGCGCCGGGCAGGGTGACCGGCTCGGCGCCGGTGGCCAGGACCAGCACGTCGTACGGGACCGGGCCGGACACGGTGTCGACCTCGTGCGCGTCGGTCCGCACCCGGGTCACCTCGAGGCCCAGGCGCAGTTCCACGCCGAGCGCCTCGAAGTCGATGTCGAAGGCGGAGTCCTCCGCCTTGCCGAGCAGGATCGCCTTGGACAGTGGCGGCCTGTCGTACGGCTGGTGCGGCTCCGCGCCGATCAGGGTGACCGTGCCGGTGAATCCCTGCTCGCGAAGGGCGACCGCGGTCTGCACACCGGCCATGCCGGCGCCGACGATCACCACGCGCCGCCGCGCCGCCGCCGTCCGCTGCCCTTCGTCCGCCCGCGTCTGATGCTGCCGTTCGTCCACCCGCACACCATACGTACCTGACTGGGGGTCAGGAGGCGCGTGGTCAGGAAGCCTGCTCCTCCACGACGCTCGTCCCGCTGCCCTCCTGGGACTCCCACTGCCAGCTCTCCTCAAGCCGCACCCGGCCGTCCGGCAGGTCCACGACCGTGGAGAGGCAGTGGCCGGACGAGGTCCCGCCGTCCGTCTTGAGCTGCACATAGCGGAAGTCCAGCCGGTCGCCGTCCCTGGTGCCCACCAGGTGGCCGCGGACCACGTCGCCGCCTTCGTACTCGGCCCAGATCCTGCCCTGCTCCTCGTGGTACGTGAACCGGGTCCGGGTGCCGACCTGGCCCGGGGCCTGGTCGGCGACCGGGGAGAGAACAAGTCCGTCGAGCGACTTCGCCACTGCTGCGGCTCCCTTACAACGCGTCGGGTCGTGCGGTTAGGGTGGCCACCGTAAGGCACTCGCGGGAGCCCGGACGCACCGGGCTGAGAGGGAGGCTGGACGGCCTCCGACCGTACGAACCTGATCCGGGTCATGCCGGCGAAGGGAGGGGCTGGACGCCCATGTCTCGTACACCGAGCCCAGACGTCCTCGTCATCGGGGGCGGGATCATCGGCCTGGTCACGGCCTGGCGCACCGCGCAGCGGGGCCTACGGGTCGCCGTCGCCGATCCGGAACCGGGCGGCGGGGCGGCGCAGGTCGCCGCCGGGATGCTGGCCGCCGTCACCGAACTGCACTACGGCGAGCAGACGCTGCTCGGCCTCAACCTCGAATCCGCGCACCGCTATCCGGACTTCGTCGCCGAGCTGGAGGAGACGTCCGGCGGGCGGGTGGGCTACCGCTCCTGCGGCACGCTCGCCGTCGCCCTCGACGCCGACGACCGGGCGCATCTGCGTGAACTGCACGCCCTCCAGCACCGGTCGGGGCTCTCGTCCGAGTGGCTCACCGGCCGCGAATGCCGCCGCCTCGAGCCGATGCTCGCCCCCGGCGTCCGTGGCGGGCTGCGGGTCGACGGCGACCACCAGGTCGACCCCCGCCGGCTGGCCGCGGCCCTGATCACCGCCTGCGAGCGGGCCGGGGTCGACTTCCGCCGCAGCTGGGCGGAGCGGCTGCTCGTGACGGGCGACCGGGCGACCGGGGCGGTGCTCGCCGACGGCTCCGAAGTCACCGCGGGACAGGTCGTCCTGGCCGGCGGCAGCATGAGCGGACGGCTGGAGGGCGTACCGAAGGACGTGCTCCCGCCCGTACGCCCGGTGAAGGGCCAGGTCCTGCGGCTGACCGTGCCACGCCCCTACGCGCCGTTCCTGTCCCGCACGGTGCGCGCCGTGGTCCGCGGCAGCCATGTCTACCTCGTGCCACGCGAGGACGGCGAGCTGGTGGTGGGCGCGACCAGCGAGGAGCTCGGCTGGGACACGACGGTCACCGCGGGCGGGGTGTACGAGCTGCTGCGCGACGCGCACGAGCTGGTGCCCGGGATCACGGAACTGCCCCTCACCGAGACCCGGGCGGGACTGCGCCCCGGCTCCCCCGACAACGCGCCGCTGCTGGGCCCCACCGAACTGCTCGGACTGCTGCTGGCCACCGGGCACTACCGCAACGGCGTGCTGCTGACGCCCGTCACCGGCGATGTGCTGGCCGACGCGCTGACGACCGGTGAACTGCCCGAAGTGGCACGGCCCTTCTCCCCACGCCGCTTCTCGTCCGTCCTTCAGGAGCAGCCCGCATGAACACCTCCGTCAACGACAGCGCCGACACCGCTGTCGCCGCCCCTGCCGCTGCCCCCGTCGTCGCCCCGGCCGCCGTCGGCGATCCGATCCGCGTCCTCGTCAACGGCGAGGCCCGCCACGTCGCGGCCGGCACCACGCTGGACGTGGTCGTCACAGCTCTCTCCGCCGCGCCCTCCGGCGTCGCCGCCGCCGTCAACGAGGCGGTCGTCCCGCGGGGCGAATGGGCCGCCACGCGGCTCGGTGACGGGGACCGCGTCGAGATTCTCACCGCAGTGCAGGGAGGCTGAACGGCCATGGCCGACGACCGTTTCACTCTCGGAGGGACCACCTTCGACTCCCGTCTGATCATGGGCACGGGCGGGGCGCCCAGCCTCGAGGTGCTCGAGCGGTCGCTCGTCGCGAGCGGCACGGAACTGACGACCGTCGCGATGCGGCGCCTCGACCCGACGGTCCAGGGGTCCGTGCTGTCCGTCCTGGACCGGCTCGGCATCCAGGTCCTGCCGAACACCGCCGGCTGCTTCACCGCCGGCGAGGCGGTGCTCACCGCCCGCCTGGCCCGGGAGGCCCTCGGCACCGACTGGATCAAGCTCGAGGTCGTCGCGGACGAGCGGACACTGCTGCCGGACGGCGTGGAGCTGCTCGACGCGGCGGAGGCACTCGTCGACGACGGCTTCACCGTGCTGCCGTACACGAACGACGACCCGGTGCTCGCGCGAAAGCTCCAGGACGTGGGCTGCGCGGCGATCATGCCGCTCGGCTCGCCGATCGGCTCCGGGCTCGGCATCCGCAACCCGCACAACTTCCAGCTGATCGTCGAGCAGGCGGACGTCCCCGTCATCCTGGACGCGGGCGCCGGCACGGCGTCGGACGCCGCGCTGGCGATGGAGCTCGGATGCGCGGCGGTGATGCTGGCGTCGGCGGTGACGCGGGCGCAGGAGCCGGTCCTGATGGCGGAGGCGATGCGCCACGCGGTGGAGGCGGGCCGGCTGGCGTTCCGCGCGGGCCGGATCCCGCGACGCCACTTCGCGATGGCGTCCTCGCCGCACGAGGGGCGGGGGGCGCTCGACCCGGAGCGACCGGCGTTCTGAGGGGGCGGGTTCCGGGGGTGCGGGTGCGTGTCGCCTGCGGCGGGCCTGTTCCCCTGCCCGCCCCTTCGCGCTGTACCGATGTGCGGCTCCGCCGCTTGGGGGCCCGCCAGGCCCGTACCGCGCTTCGCGCGGGGGCCCGGGGCAGAGCCCCCGGAACACCCCCTGCGGCGGCCACGCCCCCGCCACCACCGCGTCACAGCTCGGCTGCAGTCCCGCCCCGTCCCGGTCCGGCCCGTCGGACCCCGTCTCCCCGGCTCGTAGAATCGCCGCGTGGATACGACCCTCCAGGACCCTCTCGTCGGGCAGGTGCTCGACGGCCGCTACCGCGTCGATGCGCGCATCGCCGTCGGCGGCATGGCCACGGTCTACCGGGCCGTCGACACCCGGCTCGACCGGGTGCTCGCTCTCAAGGTGATGCATCCGGATCTCGCCACGGACGTCACGTTCGTGGAGCGGTTCATCCGCGAGGCGAAGTCCGTCGCACGGCTGGCGCACCCGAACGTGGTCGGGGTCTTCGACCAGGGCGCTCAGGGCGCGTACGTGTACCTGGCGATGGAGTACGTGGAGGGCTGCACCCTCCGTGACGTCCTGCGTGAGCGCGGCGCGCTCCAGCCGCGGGCCGCGCTCGACATCCTGGAGCCCGTGCTGGCCGCGCTCGGCGCCGCGCACCGGGCCGGGTTCGTGCACCGGGACATGAAGCCGGAGAACGTGCTCATAGGGGACGACGGCCGGGTCAAGGTCGCCGACTTCGGTCTGGTGCGCGCGGTCGGTTCCGTGACCAACACCTCGGGCACGGTGCTCGGCACCGTCTCCTATCTCGCACCGGAGCAGATCGAGTACGGCACGGCCGACACCCGCGCCGATGTGTACGCCTGCGGCGTCGTCCTCTACGAGATGCTGACGGGCGCCAAGCCGCACGCCGGCGACACTCCGGCCCAGGTGCTGTTCCAGCATCTGAACGCGGACGTCCCGGCGCCTTCCGCGCTCTTCCCGGGGCTCGCCGTCGAGCTGGACGAGCTGGTGGCGAGCGCGACGGCCCGCAATCCCGAGGTCCGCCCGCACGACGCGGTGGCCCTGCTGGCCCAGGCGCGTGAGGCGCGGGCGGCGCTCGGCGCCGAGCAGCTGGACGCGGTCCCGCCGCGCGCCCGCACCGGGGAACCGGCGGAGGGCGGAGCGGACGGTGACGCCTCCGACGAGGACCGTACGGACGTCATCCTGCGGGCGCCGGCCGGCGCGGAGCCCGGGGTGCACCACACGGCCCGGCTGATCCTGCCGCCTCCTGAGCGGCCGGAGCCCGAGCCGCTGCGTCCGGCCGGCCGGAGCCTGCCGTTGTCGCGCCGCGGTCTGTTCGCCCTGCTGCTCGCGGTGATCACCGTGATCGGTGTGGGTGCGGGTGTCTGGTACATCAACTCGGGCCAGTTCACCCGTGTCCCGCCGCTGATCGGCAAGAGCGAGCAGCAGGCCCGGGAGGCGCTCGACAAGGCGGGCCTGGACCTGAAGACCGTCCGCCACGACTTCAGCGAGACGGTGGCCCGTGGCACCGTCATCAAGAGCGACCCGGGCACGAACGAGCGGATACGGGGCAACGGCTCCGTGACGATCACCGTCTCCCGCGGTCCGGAGATCGTTAAGGTCCCCGACCTGTCCGGCAGGCCGCTGGCGGAGGCTGAGCGCGAGCTGCGCAAGGTGGGACTGGCGCCGGGCGTGGTGACCAGGGAGTTCGACGAGAGCGTCGCGCAGGGTTCGGTGGTCCGCACCGACCCGGCCGCCGGCAGCGGACGGAGCCCCGACACCGCCGTGTCGATCGTCGTCAGCAAGGGTGCGCCGATCGACATGCCCGATGTGACGGGTGACTCCGTCGAGGACGCGACGGCCGAACTCGAGGAAGCCGGTCTGAAGGTGAAGGTCGCCGAGGAGCGGATCCACTCCGAGCAGGAGGCCGGTTCCGTCGCCCGGCAGTCGGCCGCCGAGGGGGCCAGGCTGGCCCGTGGCGACACGGTCACGCTGACGGTCTCCAAGGGCCCGCGGATGGCGGAGGTGCCGGACGTGGTCGGTGACAAGGTGGACGACGCCACCGCCGAGCTGGAGGAAGCCGGCTTCGTGGTGAAGGTCGAGAAGAACTTCCCGTTCCTCGGTGACGAGGTCGAGAGCCAGTCCGTCGAAGGCGGCGGGCAGGCGCCGGAGGGCAGCACGATCACGATCAAGACCAAGGGGCTCTAGTTCTTATGCGCAACCCTGTCGGCGGCCACGTTCCCGTGGCCGGCGGCCTTGCCACGACCGGGCTCGTCTACGCGAGGGAGCTGGAGGCGGAGACCGTGCAGGTCTTCGTGGCCAATCCGCGGGGCTGGGCGACGCCGAAGGGGAACCCTGCCCAGGACGAGAAGTTCCGGGCCGAGTGCGCGGCCGAGGGCATCTCGGCCTGGGTGCACGCCCCCTATCTGATCAATTTCGGCTCTCACACCGAAGCCACCGTCGAGCAGTCGGTCCTCTCCTTGCGGCACTCGCTGCGCCGGGCCCGGGAGATCGGCGCCCAGGGCGTGGTGGTGCACACCGGCTCGGCGACGGGCGGCCGCGCCCGTGAGGTGGCGCTGGCCCAGGTGCGGGAGCGGATGCTGCCGCTGCTGGACGAGCTGACGCACGACGACGATCCGTTTCTGCTTCTGGAGTCGACGGCCGGCCAGGGCTCCTCGCTCTGCTCCCGCACCTGGGACTTCGGTCCCTACTTCGAGGCCCTCGACGCGCATCCCAAGCTGGGCGTCTGTCTGGACACCTGCCACATCTTCGCGGCCGGACACGACCTGGCGGCGCCCGACGGGATGGCGCGGACACTGGATCTATTGGTGGAAACGGTGGGTCAGGGGCGGCTGAAGCTGATCCATGCGAATGACTCGAAGGACATCGCCGGGGCACACAAGGACCGTCACGAGAACATCGGCTCGGGCCACATCGGCGAGGAACCGTTCCGCGCGCTGATGTCGCATCCCGCCACCGAGGGCGTGCCCCTGGTCATCGAGACACCTGGTGGCAAGGAGGGACATGCCGCGGACGTGGCCCGGCTGAAAAAACTTCGCTGAGACCCTGGGGAATACCCATGGGGGGTATACGGTTCCTACTGCTGGGCAGGAACCGCTACCGAATATTGGGGGCACGCCATGCGGCACGAGACGCACATGGACCACTCGGAGCACGGGCACCACGACCACCACGGCCACGCACTGGGCCCTGGCAAGGCGAGCTGGAGCATGGCGGCCAAGGCCACCCTGCACTGCCTCACGGGCTGCGCCATCGGCGAGGTGCTCGGCATGATCATCGGTACCGCGCTGGGCTGGGGCAACGCCCCCACGATGATCCTCGCCATCGCGCTGGCCTTCTTCTTCGGCTACTCGCTGACCCTGTGGGCGGTCCTGCGGGCGGGCCTGAGCCTGAAGGCGGCGATCGGCGTGGCACTCGCCGCGGACACCATCTCCATCACGGTCATGGAGATCGTCGACAACGGCGTGCTGCTCCTCGTCCCGGGCGCGATGGACGCCCACTTGGCCGACTCCCTCTTCTGGGGCGCGCTCGCGTTCGCGTTCCTCGTCGCGTTCGTGGTCACCACTCCGGTGAACAAGTGGATGATCGGCCGCGGCAAGGGGCACGCGGTGGTCCACCAGTACCACTGAGATCCGGCACGGCGGACCTCACGGCCCGGGGCTCAGAGCTCCGGGCCGTCCCCCGGTTCCTCCTGGTAGGAGTACCGCTGCTCCCGCCAGGGATCGCCGAGGTTGTGATAGCCCCGCTCCTCCCAGAAGCCGCGGCGGTCGGCCGTCATGTACTCCACGCCCCGGACCCACTTGGGCCCCTTCCAGGCGTACAGGTGCGGGACCACCAGGCGCAGCGGGAAGCCGTGCTCCGCGGTCAGCAGCTCGCCGTCCTTGTGGGTGGCGAAGATCGTGCGTTCCGCGACGAAGTCGGAGAGGCGCAGATTGGCGCTGAAGCCGTACTCCGCCCAGACCATCACGTGGCTGACGGAGGGCGCCGGCGGGGCGAGTTCCACGATCGTGCGGGCGGGCACACCGCCCCATTCGGCCCCCAGCATGCTGAACTTCGTCACGCAGTGCAGATCGCCGACCACGCTCGAGTAGGGCAGCGCCGAGAACTCCTCGTGGTTCCAGCAGTGCTTCTCACCGTCGGCGGTGGCGCCGAAGACCCTGAATTCCCAGCGGTCCGGCTTGAACTTGGGTACAGGTCCGTAGTGGGTGACGGGCCAGCCTCGCTGAAGTCGCTGCCCCGGCGGAAGCTCGGACTCCTCTGGTGCGCGGTATTCCCGGCTCTCCGGCTGACCCATGCCTTCAATGGTGACAGACCGGGAGGGGTGGTCATGACCAGGTCTGGCCCGATTCGGGCAACTCCTACTAAGCGTGCACTTACTGGACGCTCCCGTGCCACGGTGCGAGGATGCGCGAACCTGCCCAGACATACGCGCGGAAGGAGCCTCTGCGATGCAGGGCGACCCCGAGGTCCTCGAGTTCCTCAACGAGCAGCTGACTGCCGAGCTGACCGCGATCAACCAGTACTTCCTGCACGCGAAGATGCAGGAGAACTTCGGCTGGACGAAGCTCGCCAAATACACCCGGGCCGAGTCGTTCGACGAGATGAAGCACGCGGAGGTGCTCACCGACCGGATCCTCTTCCTGGACGGTCTGCCGAACTACCAGCGGCTGTTCCATGTACGCATCGGGCAGACGGTCACCGAGATGTTCCAGGCCGACCGGCAGGTCGAGGTGGAGGCGATCGACCGCCTCAAGCGCGGCATCGACGTCATGCGCGCGAAGGGGGACGTCACCTCGGCGAACATCTTCGAGTCGATCCTCGAGGACGAGGAGCACCACATCGACTACCTCGACACCCAGCTGGACCTGGTCGACAAGCTCGGCGAGGCGCTGTACATCGCCCAGCTGATCGAGCAGCCGGAGTCCTAGGCGAGAAGCGCGGACCGGCGACGGTCCGGCGGAATCGGACCGGGCCCTGGCTAGGCGGCTTCGCCGAGCGCGGGCCCGGTGCCACCGTCCGGCTCCGCGGCCAGGACGGATGCGCCGTTGCCCTGCTCGAGCAGCTCACGGCGGGGGCAGGCGCCACGGCCCAGGATCCCCTGGATGCGCCGCACGCAGGAACCGCAGTCGGTGCCGGCCTTGGACACGGACGCGATCTGCCGGGGGGTGCAGGCACCGGCATCCGCATGCTCCTTGACCTGCTTCTCCGTGATGCCGAAGCACGAGCAGACGTACACGCGGTTCACCTCCCGGGATCGATTGGTTGCGCCGTCCCGATGATCGGTGAGGCTAACCTAACCTTACCCGCGGCCTCGGCCGGGTAAAAGCCCCGAATATGCCGGTGGGGCGTGGATCACATCGATCCACGCCCCACCGGCATATCGCCTCGGCTACTGGTCGCGGTACATCTCCGCGACGAGGAACGCCAGGTCCAGGGACTGGCTGCGGTTCAGCCGGGGGTCGCAGGCCGTCTCGTAGCGCTGGTGCAGGTCGTCGACGAAGATCTCGTCGCCGCCGCCCACGCACTCGGTGACGTCGTCACCGGTGAGCTCGACGTGGATACCGCCGGGGTGGGTGCCGAGCGCCTTGTGGACCTCGAAGAAGCCCTTGACCTCGTCGAGCACGTCGTCGAAGCGGCGGGTCTTGTGGCCGGACGCCGCTTCGAAGGTGTTGCCGTGCATCGGGTCGGTCACCCAGGCCACGGTCGCGCCGGAGGCGGTGACCTTCTCGACCAGCTCGGGGAGCTTGTCGCGGACCTTGTCGGCGCCCATGCGGACGATGAAGGTCAGTCGGCCCGGCTCGCGGTCGGGGTCGAGACGGTCGATGTAGGTCAGCGCCTCGTCCACCGTCGTCGTCGGCCCCAGCTTGATGCCGATCGGGTTGCGGATCTTGGAGGCGAACTCGATGTGCGCGCCGTCCAGCTGGCGGGTGCGCTCACCGACCCAGACCATGTGGCCCGAGGTGTTGTACAGCCGGCCGGTGCGGGAGTCGGTCCGGGTCAGGGCCGACTCGTAGTCCAGCAGCAGGGCCTCGTGGGACGAGAAGAACTCGACCGTGCGGAACTCGGCCGGGTCGGTGCCGCAGGCCTTCATGAAGTTCAGCGCGTTGTCGATCTCACGGGCGAGCTGCTCGTAGCGCTGGCCCGAGGGGGACGACTTCACGAAGTCCTGGTTCCAGGCGTGCACCTGGCGCAGGTCCGCGTAACCGCCGGTGGTGAAGGCGCGCACCAGGTTGAGCGTCGAGGCGGAGGCGTTGTACATCCGCTTGAGGCGCTCGGGGTCCGGGATGCGGGCCTCTTCGGTGAAGTCGAAGCCGTTGACGGAGTCGCCGCGGTAGGTCGGCAGGGTCACGCCGTCGCGGGTCTCGGTCGGCTTGGAGCGCGGCTTCGAGTACTGGCCGGCGATACGGCCGACCTTCACCACGGGCACGGACGCGGCGTAGGTGAGCACCGCGCCCATCTGGAGCAGCGTCTTCAGCTTGTTCCGGATGTGGTCGGCGGAGACGGCGTCGAAGGCCTCGGCGCAGTCGCCGCCCTGGAGCAGGAACGCCTCGCCCTTGGCGACGGCTCCCATCCGGGCGCGCAGCTGGTCGCACTCGCCCGCGAAAACGAGCGGCGGATACGACTCGAGGTCCGCGATCACATCGCGCAGAGCCTCGGCATCGGGGTACTCGGGCTGCTGCGCCGCGGGCAGGTTTCGCCAGGTGTTGCCACCGGTAGCGGTGGTCTTAGCGTTCACGGTCACAAGCACAACCCTACGGCGTCCCGCCACCTGTCCGGCCGCGTGCCCAGCGACTGAGACAGCCGTCCGAAATGTCCCTCGAAGACGCTCACCCGATCGAGTGGTGTTACCCTGCGGCGCGTTTTCGAAACGGATCACAACACAAGACGGACCAGGGGTGGGCGTGAGCCAGGGGCACCGCAGAGATCGCAAGAAGAAACGGCTCTTCTACGGGCTGGCGGCAGCAGTCGTCGCCACTGCCACGATCGGGACGGTCGCGGTGGCATCACCCGACCTCGTCGGTCTCGGCGACGACGAGGGCAGCCGGAACGAGTCGCTCCAGAGCCAGTTCGCGGAGGCGGCGCGCGAGTTCGATGTACCCCAGAGCGTGCTGATGGCGGTCTCGTACCGGCAGACGCGCTGGGAGTCCCACGAGGGCGAGCCGAGCGTCACCGGCGCCTACAACGTGATGGGGCTCACCCAGGTCGACGCGGACGACCTCGCCGAGGACGACAAGGAACACCTCCTCGAGCACATGAACCGCAGCGGCAACCCGGCGATCGAGAAGCAGTTCGACCGCGCCGAGGCGCTCCGCACCATGCCGAAGGAGACCGTCGACACCGACGACCCCCGGCTGCACACCCTCGACGAGGCCGCCGGGCTGATCGACGCCTCGGAGGAGTCGGTGAAGACCGACCCGGGGACGAGCATCCGCGCGGGCGCCGCGCTCCTCGCCGAGTACCAGAAGCAGGCGACGGGCGACCTGCCCGACGAGGCCGACGAGTGGTACGCGTCGGTGGCTCGCTACAGCCAGTCGCCGGACAAGAAGGGCGCCGACCTCTTCGCGAAGCGCGTCTTCGAGTCCATCAGGAACGGTGAGCAGACGCTCACGGCGGACGGCGAGTACGTCACGCTGCCGGCCGACCCGGGCGTGAAGCCGGTCAGGCCGTCGAAGATGCCGCTGGCGACGACCGTGAGCACGACGGCGGTGCCCACGCCGGAGTGCCCCTCGGGCCTCAACTGCAACTTCGTCCCGGCGGAACGGGACGGCTCCCGCAACTACTCGACGGCGAGCCGCCCGGACAACGGGTTCGGCATCCGCAAGATCATCATCCATGACACCGAGGGCAGCTACGCCGGCGCTCTGGCCACCTTCCAGAACCCGGCGTCGTACGCGAGCGCGCACTACCTGATCCGCGCCTCGGACGGTCTGGTGACCCAGATGGTCGAGAACAAGAACCTCGCCTGGCACGCGGGCAACTGGACCGTCAACATGCACTCCATCGGCGTGGAGCACGAGGGCTACGCCATCAAGGAGGGCAGCTGGTACACCGAGCCCCAGTACGAGTCCTCGGCCGCCGTCGTGAAGTTCCTCGCCGCCAAGTACGGCGTCCCGCTGGACCGGGAGCACATCGTCGGCCACGACGAACTGCCCGGTCATCTCGATGCCAAGGTCAAGGGCATGCACTGGGACGCGGGCCCGTTCTGGGACTGGAACCACTACATGTCGCTGATGGGCGCCCCGACGGGCGCCGGCGGCGCCGGTGGACCCGTCAAGGCCGGTCAGCTGGTCCGTGTCGTGCCGCCGTTCACCACGGCCAACCAGCCCACGCTGACGAACGGTGGCAGCGCGGTCACCAAGCAGCCGGCGAACTTCACCTACCTGTACACCTCGCCGTCGACGTCGGCGACCAAGCTGAGCGACCCGTACCTGGGCACGCAGACCTGGTCCGAGGGCTGGAACTGGGCGAACAAGGTCCGCGCGGGCGGCTCCTACGTCGTCGCCGAGGTGCGCGAAAACTGGACGGCGATCTGGTACGGCGGGCAGAAGGCCTGGTTCCACAACCCCGGCGGCCAGTGGACCGTGCCCGTCACCGACGGGACCGTGCTGAAGCTCAAGGCCGGAGCGACGGCCCGGATCTACGGACGTTCCTTCCCCGAGGCGGCGGCCTACGCCGGCACCGGTCAGAACGCCCCGACGGACGACCCGAACTACCTGTCCAAGTACACCTTCCCCGCCGGCCAGGCGTACGTGAAGGCCGGCGAGCCGGTCCCCGGTGACGACTACTTCGGCTCGTCCCAGGTCCGCGTCGTGGGCACGACCGACATCTACATCCCGATCCGCTACAACCACCGCATGGCCTGGGTGAAGGCGGCAGACGTCGTGGAGGCCACCCCCACCGCGCCGGACGCCGGCACCACCCGGTTCAACGTGCTCGCCCGTGACACCGGCGGCTCGCTGTACCAGTACCAGGGCACCGGCAGCGCGACGACGCCGTTCTACCCGCGCTACCGGATCGGCGGCGGCTGGCAGGGCTACAACGCCATCACCGACCTCGGGCCGCTCCGCGCCGACGGCACCGGTGACATGGTGGCCAGGGACGGCTCCGGCTACCTCTGGTACTACAAGGGCAGCGGCAACAAGAACCAGCCGTTCCGGGCCCGCGTCAACGTCGGCCCCGGCTGGAACATGTTCAACATGATCGTCGGCTCCCAGGACCTCGACGGCGACGGCATCGCCGACATGGTGGGCCGTGAGCCGTCCGGCACCCTGTGGTTCTACAAGGGCACCGGCGTCCCGTCCGCCCCCTTCGCCCGCCGCAGCAAGGTCGGCGACGGCTGGCAGACGTACAACATGCTCATCGCCACCGGTGACCTCGACAAGGACGGCAAGGCCGACGCGGTCGGCCGGGACAAGTCCGGCTACCTGTGGTTCTACAAGGGCACCGGCAACGCGGCGGCTCCGTTCGCCGCGCGCATCAAGGTCGGCGGCGGCTGGAACATGTTCAACATGCTGGTCGCCACCGGAGACCTGAACAAGGACGGCATCGCCGACATGGTGGGCCGTGAGCCGTCCGGCGCCCTGTGGTTCTACAAGGGCACCGGCGTCCCGACGGCTCCCTTCGCCGCCCGGACCTCGGTCGGCAACGGCTGGCAGATCTACAACACGGTGGTCTGAGCCGCGGCACCCCGCCCACCCCGCCCGCGCCGGCGGGGCCGTCCTCATCGTGGGACGTGCCCCGCGGGCGCGGGCGGATGCGTTATCGTCGGCGTCATGTTCGCGCAGCAGATCCAGAACTGGTGGTGGACCGCACTCCGGCGGCCCACTGCTTCCTGATCGCGCGCAGCACCGATCGCGAAGGCCGCCCGAGGGGCGGCCTTCACTGTTTTCCCGACAGCGGCCGTTCCTCCCCTCTTGGAAGGAACACCCCGCATGCTCATCGGACGACTGCTCGACGACGACTGCCCCCCGTTCGCCCTGCTGCACCGCCGTACGCCCGGCCGCGACCACGGCACCGTCGAGGTGCTGATCGGTGACGTCCACGAGGCCGCCCGCCTGGCCGACATCCCGGTGGGCGGGCATCCCTCCCTGGCGCTCGTGCCCTTCCGCCAGATCGCGGAACGCGGCTTCGACGTGACCGACGACGGCACGCCCCTCGCGGTGCTGGTCGCCCGCGAGAGCCATGAACTCGCCCTCGATCAGGTCCTGGAGGAGCTCCCCCGGCACGAGGTACGGGTCGAGGGGGGCGCGTTCGACGTCGGCGACGAGGAGTACGCGGACATCGTGCGGCGGGTCCTCGAGGACGAGATCGGGCAGGGCGAGGGCGCCAACTTCGTGATCCGGCGCACCTTCACCGGGCGGATCGACGGCTTCGGCCGGGCCGACGCGCTGGCCCTGTTCCGGCGCCTGCTGACCGGCGAACGCGGCGCGTACTGGACCTTCGTGGTCCACACGGGCGACCGCACGCTGGTCGGGGCGAGCCCGGAGGTGCATGTGCGGATGACCGGCGGCACGGTGGTGATGAACCCGATCAGCGGGACCTTCCAGTATCCGCCCGGGGGGCCGACCGCCGAGGCGCTGCTCGCCTTCCTGGACGACCGCAAGGAGCGCGAGGAGCTCTCCATGGTGGTCGACGAGGAGCTGAAGATGATGTGCACGGTCGGCGACATGGGCGGGGTCGTGGTGGGGCCCCGGCTGAAGGAGATGGCTCATCTCGCCCACACCGAGTACGAGTTGCGGGGACGCTCGTCCCTCGACGTGCGCGAGGTGCTGAAGGAGACGATGTTCGCCGCCACGGTCACGGGCTCGCCCCTGCAGAACGCCTGCCGGGTCATCTCGCGCCACGAGGTGGGCGGCCGCGGCTACTACGCGGGCGCGCTGGCACTGATCGGCCAGGACGCGTCCGGCGCGCAGACGCTCGACTCGCCCATCCTGATCCGCACCGCCGACATCGACGCCACGGGCACGCTGCGGGTGCCGGTCGGGGCGACGCTGGTGCGGCACTCCGACCCGGCCGGCGAGGTCGCGGAGACACACGCCAAGGCTGCGGGCGTGCTCGCCGCGCTGGGAGTGCGGCCGGGACGGTCCGACGCCGGGGGCCCGGCGCCGCGCCTGGCGGACGATCCACGGGTGCGGGCGGCCCTGGACTCCCGCCGGGCCGACCTCGCCCCGTTCTGGCTGCGGATGCAGGAGCAGGCCGCGAGACTCTCCGGGCACGCCCTGGTCGTCGACGGGGAGGACACCTTCACCGCCATGCTGGCGCATCTGCTGCGCTCGACCGGACTGGAGGTGACCGTGGTGCGGTACGACGCGCCGGGGCTGCGGGAGCGGGCCCTCGCCCACCCGGGGCCCGTGGTGCTGGGGCCGGGCCCCGGCGATCCGGCGGACGCGTCCGATCCGAAGATGCGCTTCCTGCGGGCCCTCGCGGCCGACCTGCTGAAGGGGCACCGCCACGGTCTGCTGGGCGTGTGCCTCGGCCACGAGGTGCTGGCCGCGGAGCTGGGGCTGGAGATCGTCCGCAAGGACGAGCCGTACCAGGGGGCGCAGGAGCGGATCGACTTCTTCGGCCGCCCGGAGACGGTCGGCTTCTACAACAGCTTCACCGCGCGCTGCGACGAGGTCACCGCGGCCGAGCTCGCGATGCACCGGATCGAGCTGAGCCGGGACGAGGTGACCGGGGAAGTGCACGCGCTGCGTGGCAACGGCTTCGCGTCCGTGCAGTTCCATCCGGAGTCCGTGCTGACCATGAACGGCGCGGCGCTGACGGCGTCGCTGCTGGCGGGTGTGCTGGTCGGCTGAGGGACAGGGCGAATCAAGCGGCGGGCGCGGCGGGGACGAGCACGTTCTCGCTGCGCCGGCCCTCGAGGTGGTCCTTGATGTTCCGGGCGGTGGTGTCCACGATCTGGGCGACCGCGTCCGCGGTGTAGTACGCCTGGTGGGAGGTGACCAGGACGTTGGGGAACGTCATCAGCCGGGCGAGGGTGTCGTCGTCGACCGCCTCCATGGACCTGTCGAGGAAGAACAGCCCGGCCTCCGCCTCGTACACGTCGAGACCCACCCCCGAGAAGCGGCCCTTGCGCAGTTCGCCGACGAGGGCCTCGCTGTCGATCAAGCCGCCGCGGCTGGAGTTCACCAGGATCGCGTCGTCCTTCATGGCGCGCAGCTCCTGGGCGCCGATCAGATGCCGGGTGGCGGGCAGCAGCGGTACGTGGAGGGTGACCAGGTCCGCGGCGGCGAGCAGTTCGTCCTTGTCCACGTACGTCATGCCGAGCTCGACGCAGGCGGGGTTGGGGGCGACGTCCAGGCCGAGCAGCCGCATGCCGAAGCCGTGGGCGATCCGGGTGAACGCTTCTCCGATCTTGCCGGTGCCGATCACGCCGGCGGTGCGGCCGCGCATGTCCCGGCCCATCAGGCCGTCGAGCCGGAAGTCGAAGTCGCGGGTGCGGTTGGCGGCGCGGACGATACGCCGGTTGACGGCCATGGCCAGCGTCCAGGCGAACTCGGCGACGGAGTACGGCGAGTAGTACGACACCCTGGCGACGGTGAGCCCGAGCTGCCCGGCCACATCGAGGTCGATGTTGTTGAAGCCGGTGGACCGCTGGGCGATCATCCTCGTGCCGCCGGCGGCGAGGGTCCGCAGCACCTCGGCGTCCAACTGGGCGTTGACGCTGGTGGAGATCACCTCGTGGC
Organism: Streptomyces sp. NPDC086835; assembly: GCF_044745705.1. NCBI lineage: Bacteria > Bacillati > Actinomycetota > Actinomycetes > Kitasatosporales > Streptomycetaceae > Streptomyces > Streptomyces sp. NPDC086835. The sequence continues at coordinate 1,042,781 of NZ_JBIVAU010000001.1, read as the reverse complement.
CGGCGGCGATGGCGGCGGTGTCCGCGTCGAGGAACATGTCCAGGCACCGGACGCCCTCGTGAAGATCCGCGAAGGCCTTCTCGATGAGCGGCCTTTCGTCGGCCTGGACACCGTAGGCGAGGATTTCCACGTTCTCTCCCGGTTCACGAGCGGTGGGCCGGATACCCGCGAATATCCGGATATCGCGAATATACGGCCCACGGCCGCGTCAACCGAAGAAGACGCCGACCTCCTCGTAGAGCTTCGGGTCGACCGTCTTGAGCTTGGCGGTCGCCTCCGCGATCGGCACCCGCACGATGTCGGTGCCCTGGAGGGCGACCATCTTGCCGAAGTCCCCGTCGCGCACCGCGTCGATGGCGTGCAGCCCGAAGCGGGTGGCGAGCCAGCGGTCGAAGGCGCTCGGGGTGCCTCCGCGCTGCACGTGGCCGAGGACCGTGGTGCGGGCCTCCTTGCCCGTACGGCTCTCGATCTCCTTGGCCAGCCACTCGCCGACGCCGGAGAGGCGGACATGGCCGAACGAGTCGAGCGTGCCGTCCTTGAGGACCGCCTCGCCGTCCTTGGGCATCGCGCCCTCGGCGATCACCACGATCGGCGCGTAACTCGCCTTGAAACGGGAGGTGACCCAGGCGCAGACCTGGTCGACGTCGAAACGCTGCTCGGGGATGAGGATGACGTTGGCGCCGCCCGCCAGACCGGAGTGGAGGGCGATCCAGCCCGCGTGACGCCCCATCACCTCGACGACGAGGACGCGCATATGGGATTCGGCGGTGGTGTGCAGCCGGTCGATCGCCTCGGTGGCGATGCCGACCGCCGTGTCGAAGCCGAAGGTGTAGTCGGTGGCGGACAGGTCGTTGTCGATGGTCTTGGGTACGCCGACACAGCTGATGCCGTACTCGTCGCAGAGCCGCGCCGCGACGCCGAGGGTGTCCTCGCCGCCGATGGTGACGAGGGCGTCGACCTCGTGCTTGGCGAGGTTCTCCTTGATCCGGCGGATGCCGTTCGCTTCCTTCAGCGGATTGGTACGGGAAGAGCCGAGGATCGTGCCACCGCGGGGGAGAATTCCGCGGACGGCCGGGATGTCGAGCGGGACGGTGTCGCCTTCCAGCGGTCCGCGCCAGCCGTCGCGGTAGCCGACGAACTCGTAGCCGTACTCCTGCACACCCTTGCGGACGAGGCCGCGGATGACCGCGTTGAGGCCGGGGCAGTCGCCGCCCCCGGTCAGTACTCCGACGCGCATGGAAACTTCCCTTCGCCTGATGAGCCCTGTGACCGTCACGCTAATGGTGACGCAGGTCACTCAGGGATGGGGCGAATGGTCGATTCCTGTGCGTGGCGCGGTCGTCGGCCGTCCGCCATTCACTCGTACGGGTACAGCTCGAACCGGCCTGCCGTGCGGTCAGACGTCGTCCAGGCCGCGCTCGATCGCGTACCGCACCAGCTCGACGCGGTTGTGCAACTGAAGCTTGCCCAGGGTGTTCTGCACATGGTTCTGGACGGTGCGGTGGGAGATGACCAACCGCTCCGCGATCTGCTTGTACGACAACCCCTTGGCGACCAGCCGCAGCACCTCGGTCTCCCGGTCCGTCAGCTGGGGGGCCTTCGGCTCGTCCGCACCGGCCGGCGGACCGGGCTCAGAGGCGAGTCGGCGGTACTCGCCGAGCACCAGGCCCGCGAGGCCCGGTGTGAAGACGGGATCGCCCGCAGCCGTGCGGCGCACCGCGTCCGTCAGCTCCTCCGTGCTGGCCGACTTCAGCAGATAGCCGGTGGCGCCCGACTTCACCGCCTCCAGGACGTCCGCGTGCTCGCCACTTGCGGACAGCACCAGGACACGCAGTCCGGGCAGCGTCCCGACCAGTTCCTTGCACACCTGCACGCCCGGCATCTCGGGCAGATTGAGGTCGAGCACAAGAACGTCGGGCGCGGCGGCCTTGGCCCGGCGCACGGCCTGCGCACCGTCGCCCGCCGTGGCGACCACGTCGAACCCGGCCTCCGTGAGGTCGCGTGCCACCGCGTCCCGCCACATCGGGTGGTCGTCGACCACCATCACCTTGAGCGTCCGCTGATCCGTCATTTCGCTGCCTTCCCCCGTGGGATCCTGAGCTCTACTTCCGTGCCCTGGCCGGGGACCGACAGCAGCTCGGCCGTACCGCCGAGATCCCGCAGCCGCCCACGGATGGACTGGGCGACTCCGAGCCGGCCCTCCCCCTCCGCCTGCGCGAGCCGGCCGTCCGCGATACCCGGGCCGTCGTCCCTGACCGTCACGATCACCTCGTCGGGCCAGTCCTCGACCAGGATCCATGCCTGGGCGTCCGGGCCCGCGTGCCTGTTCACATTGTCCAGTGCGGCCCCGACCGCCGCCGCCAGCTCGCGGGCCGCCGGAGCGTCCACGAGGACGGGTGCGCCCGGCTCCGACAGCGTCACCTTCGCCCCGGCGTGCGGGGCGAGCAGCGTCCGCAGGTCGCACGGCCGCGCGGGCCCGTCGTCGTCCGCTACGTCCACGATCCGTACGACCGCGCCCTCGGACTCGTCCTCCGACACCCGGGACGCCGGGACCAGACCACCGGCGACCAGGCTGCGCAGCGCGACCTCCTGCTCGCCCGCCATCCTGCCCAGCTCCGCCGCCTCGCCGCCCAGAGCCGTGCCCCGCCGCTGCACCATCGCCAGGACCTGGAGAACGCTGTCGTGGATGTCACGCGCCAGGCGCTCCCGCTCACGGGTCGCCGCCTCGATCTCCAGCGCACGGGCGAGGGTGCGCTCAGAGGCGCGGGCCACCTCGACGACATAGCCGATCGCTATGGAGGCCACCCACACCAGCAGGACGTTGTGGAAGGTGTCCCGGCTGGGCTCGCCCCGCTCGATGATGTTGGCGACGGCGACGAACGACGAGGCGAAACCGGCCCAGCGCCAGCCGCCCTTGATGGCGAAGGCGAGGACGGAGCCCGCCGTCCAGATCGAGGGCAGGGTGGGGCCGTCGTGGGTCTGGGCGTGCGCGTCGGCGAGCGGGGTGAGCAGTATGCCGGTGAGGGCGATGGTCAGGTCGGCGGCCAGGAACCCCCTGGTGCAGCGCGCCGCGTTCGCGACCTTGGGGAGGGTGGCCAGGGTCCAGACGGCCAGCACCGCGAGGAAGCCGGCCGCCACCAGCGGGCGTTCGAAGTTCTGCCGGGTGAAGACGAAGAGCAGCACCGCGTAGCCCATGGTCAGCACGCGGTAGGCGGTCAGCGCACGCCACAGCGGCAGCTCGACCGACATCCGCACGACACGCTCGCGCTTGGCCATCTCCCCCACCCCGTAGCAGTGCCGCGCCGCTCAGGCGGCGGGCCGCTGCGCCTTCTTGGCCTTCTCGGCCTTCTCCGCCTCGGCCCGGGCCGCCTTCTGAGCCTTCTCCGCGTCGGCGATCTGACGCTTCGCGGCCGTCGCGTAGATGTCGACGTACTCCTGGCCGGACAGCTTCATGATCTCGTACATGACCTCGTCGGTCAGAGAACGCAGGATGAAGCGGTCGCCCTCCATGCCGTGGTAGCGGCTGAAGTCCAGCGGCTTGCCGATCCGGATACCCGGGCGCATCAGCTTCGGGACGACCTTGCCGGGCGGCTGGATCTTTTCGGTGTCGATCATCGCGACGGGGATCACCGGCGCGCCGGTGGCCAGCGCCACACGGGCGAGGCCGCCCGGCTTGCCGCGGTAGAGGCGGCCGTCCGGGGAGCGGGTGCCCTCCGGGTAGATGCCGAACAGGCCACCGGACTCGATCACGTCGATCCCGGCCTTGATCGCCGCCTCGCCGGCGCCACGGGCACCCGAACGGTCCACCGGCAGCTGGCCGACGCCCTTGAAGAACGCGGCCGTCAGTCTGCCCTTCACGCCCGGCGAGGTGAAGTACTCCGCCTTGGCGATGAAGGTGACCTTGCGGTCGAGCACAGCGGGGAGGAAGAACGAGTCGGAGAACGACAGATGGTTGCTGGCGAGGATCGCGGGGCCCTCGGCCGGAACGTTCTCCAGACCCTCCACCCAGGGCCTGAAGGCAAGCTTCAGCGAACCCCCGATGGAGAACTTCATGGCGCCGTAGATCAACTCGAATGCCTCCTGTTGCTTTCGAACAGACCTTAACCCGTGGCCGGCCCCCGTCCGCCGCGCCGGGTCCGTCGCCGCCGTGCTCGCGTGACGGAACGGCCCTGGTCGGTGTCGGTCCGGTCGCGTACCGTGAAGGACACCCTCGACCCTCCCGTACGCCCGCGTACCTCACGAACAGGAGACCCCGGTGCCGGTCCTTCCTGGAGCCGAGCCCTACCGCCACGACGGCGGCGAGGTCGGCGTCCTTCTCTGTCACGGATTCACCGGCTCCCCGCAATCGCTGCGGCCCTGGGCCGAGTATCTGGCGGAGCGGGGCCTCACGGTGTCCCTGCCGCTGCTGCCCGGTCACGGCACTCGCTGGCAGGACATGCAGGTCACCGGCTGGCAGGACTGGTACGCGGAGGTGGACAGGGAACTGCGCTCGCTGCTCGAGCGCTGCCGGCACGTGTTCGTCTTCGGCCTCTCCATGGGCGGCGCCCTGACGCTGCGGCTCGCCGCCAAGCACGGTGACGCGGTGCGGGGCGTCGTCGTCGTCAACCCGGCGAACAAGGTCCACGGCGCGATGGCGTCGCTGCTGCCCGTGGTGCGTCACCTGGTTCCGTCCACGAAGGGCCTGACCAGCGACATCGCCAAGCAGGGCGTGGAGGAGCTGGGGTACGACCGGGTGCCGCTGCACGCCGCGCATTCGGTGCGGCAGTTCTTCCGTATGGTCGACGGGGAGCTTCCGCAGGTCACGCAGCCGATGCTGCTGCTGCACAGCCCGGAGGACCATGTGGTGCCGGCCGCCGACTCGGCCCGGATCCTCAGCCGTGTCTCCTCCACGGACGTCACCGAGATCCTGCTGGAACAGAGCTACCACGTCGCGACGTTGGACCACGATGCGGAGCGGATCTTCGAGGAGAGTTACGCGTTCATCGGCCGGCTCGCTCCGAGCGCGGGGACCACGGAGTCTTCCGCGCCGGAAGCCTTGGGAGGGAGCACAACCGGTGGCTGACCAGCACGACGCGGACCGTGAGCCGCAGCCGATCGACGAGGACGCGGCCTGGGCGGCCATCGTCGCCGGATACGGCGAGGAGCCTGCCGACCCGCCGGGCGCGAAGCCGTTCAAGTCGGTGGAGGACCTGGCGCTCCTGGAGAGCGACATGAACGACACACCGGATCCCGGGCCCGGGCCCGCGGGTCGCCGGCCCGACGACGACAAGCCGGCACTGGGCAGCTCGGTCACCTTCGCACCGGGCGTCGGTGGGCCGCGCGACTACCAGGTCGCGGAGCCGTCCGACGGCGACTTCGACGACAGCGACGAGGGCCACTTCGTCCCGCCCGAGCCCCCGCCGCTGCCGGAGGCCGACGTGACGTCGAAGTTCGCGTGGCTGGCGGTGATCGGCGGCCCGGTGCTGATGCTGATCGCGGTGGTCCTGCGGTGGGACATGACGTGGTGGCTGACGACGCTGTGCGTGGGCGGCTTCCTGGGCGGTTTCGCGACGCTGGTCGCGCGGATGTCGCACGGCGACGACGACGAGAACGACGATCCGGGGCGGGGCGCGGTGGTCTGACGGCGTCGGCCGCGAGGCCGCGGCGCGGGGCTTGTTCCCCTACCCGCCCCTTCCCGAAACCGGGGCAGGCCCCGGACCCGTACCGCGCTCCGCGCGGTGCCCTCAAACGCCGGGCGGGCTGACTTCGTCAGCCCGTCGCGGGGACGCGGAGGGCCGCCAGGACCGGGAGGTGGTCGGACGCCGCCCGCAGATCCGCGGCGGAAAGACCCGGCACCCCGCACCCCAGCACCTCCACCCCCTCCGTCGCGAAGACCGCGTCGATCCGCTGGTGCGGCCCGGCCGCCGTGGACGTGAACTCACCGCCCCAGGGGGCCACCGCCCAGCAGTCCTGGAGCTCCCCCGCGAGGCGGCGGAAGGCCCGGCCGCCGGGCCGTTCGTTGATGTCGCCCGCGACGATCGCGTGCGGCACGTCCATCGCCTTCAGCCGCTCCAGCAGCAGCTCCGCCTGGGCGAGGCGCTCGTCGGCCGCGAGGCTCAGATGGCAGCTGATCAGTCCCACCCGCGCGCCCGCGAAGCGGACGACGGCCGTGGCGAAGCCCCGCCGGTGCAGACCGGGGGTGCGCGGCAGCAGGACGTCCTCGGTGCGTTCCACCGTGGCCCGCAGCGAGCACAGCAGCATCGGGCCCGCCGCCGTCGCTCCGCCGGACAGCATCACCAGGTCGGTCTTCGCGGCGAGCCGCGCCGCGTGCTTGCGCCAGCGGAAGAAGCGCGGCGCTTCCTGGACGAACACCAGGTCGGGTGCGCAGGCCCGGATCACCCGGGCCAGCGCCTCCTCGTCGTCGCGCATGGAGCGGATGTTGTAGCCGAGGACCCGTACCACGGCCGAACCGTCCGGCTCGGTGCGGGACTTGGGCAGTGCGGTGATCGCCATGGGAGCAACATACGACGGTGCCCGCCGCGCTTCCCGAAGGACGCGGCCCACAAGGCCGCGCGCTTCGGCGGGCGCGGCGGGCACCTGCCGGAGACGGATTCCGCGGTCAGCCCTGGCGTGCCAGGTCCGCCGCGCCCACCAGCCCCGCCTTGCCGCCCAGCTGCGCGGCGAGCACCTGGGCGTGCGGGCGCCACTGGCCGCCGATCAGCCAGCGGCGGAAGGACTTGCGGATGGGGTCGAGGACGAGGTCGCCCTCGTCGGAGACACCGCCGCCGACGATGAACGCCGACGGGTCGAAGAGGGAGGCCAGGTCCGCGAGACCGGCTCCCGCCCAGCGCGCCAGCTCACGGAAGGAGTCGACGGCGACGGGGCAGCCCTGCCGTGCGGCCTGGCTGATGTGCTTGCCCTGGATGCCGTCGACGGTGCCGTCGCCGAGGCCGAGCAGGATCGTCGCGTTCTCCGGTGTGGCGTTGGCGCGCTGCTTGGCGTAGCGGACGAGGGCACGGCCGGAGGCGTACTGCTCCCAGCAGCCCTGGCTGCCGCAGCCGCAGAGGAGGCCGTCGGGCACGACCCGGATGTGACCGAACTCGGCGGCGACGCCGAACCGTCCGCGGCGCAGCTTGTTGCCGATGATGATGCCGCCGCCGAGGCCGGTGCCGAGCGTGATGCAGATGACGTCCTCGTGGCCCTGCCCGGCGCCGAAGCGGTATTCGCCCCACGCGGCGGCGTTGGCGTCGTTCTCGACCACGACGGGCAGGCCGACACGCTGTTCGACCTTGTCCTTGAGCGGCTCGTGGCGCCAGTCGATGTTCGGCGCGAAGAGGACCGTGGCGCGCTTGTCGTCGACGTAACCGGCGGCTCCGATACCGACGGCCTCGATCTCGTGGCCCTGGCCGGCTCCTGCGACGGCAGCACAGATCGCGTCGACGATGCCTTCGGGAGTCGACGGGGTGGGCACGGTGTGCGTCTCGAGAATGGTGCCCTCTTCGTCGACCACGCCCGCCGCGATCTTCGTGCCGCCGATGTCGACGCCGATGGTGAGTCCCATGTGTCCCTCAGTATTCGGTCGAGCCCCGCTAAGGCCAACCGTACCCGAGGGCGGGCATGCCCTGGTCAGTCCAGGTCGATGTGCTCGCTGCCGCCGGGGCCTTCGTCGCGCGGGTCATCGGTGTTCTTGGCGTCCTGCGAGCCCGCGGGGCGCTGCGTCCAGCGGCGTTCCTGGCCCTCGACGGCGGACCGGTAGGCGGCGAGCAGTTCGCCGCCGGCGGCCGCGAGGTGGTCGAAGACCTGCGGGTTCCGTTCGATGACCGGCTCGACGGCGGCCTTCGCCTGGGTCACGAACTGCTGGACGGCGCTCTGCGCGGCCATGCCGGGCAGGGACGACTGGAAGGAGCTGACCTTCTCCGCCACGACGTCGAAGAGCTTGCGCAGTTCTTCCGCCGCGGAACCGTGCGGCTGCCCGTACTCCGCCCGGCGCCGGGCCCGCTCCTGCTCGAGGTCCTCCTCGCAGGCGGCGGCCCAGGCGTCGGCGTCGGGGCGCTCGGTCGCTTCGCTCATGACGTACTCCTGAGGGCCGTTTCGAGGGGTTGTGTGCTCTCGACGGTACCCGAACGGTGTACGGCGTTCAGCGTGTCCGCGGCCACAGTCCCGGGTCCGGCGTGAAGCGGACCTTGAGCGTGCCGTCCGCGAGACCCGCGCCGGCGACGGTGCAGCGGCGCAGCGCCGAGGGCAGCGGGAGGATCCTGCGGAACGGCCCCGCCTCGATCAGGAGTTCATCCCCACGGCGGACGAGGGAGAGCTGGTCCTTGACGATGCCGGGCAGCTCCAGTTCCCACACGTAGAGGGCGTCCTGGGCGCCGGGGCCGGTCGCGGACGGCTCGGGCCGGTCGATCCGGCCGACGTCCCCCCGGGGGCCTTCCCGGTCCGGGTCGCCTTCGACGGCGAGTCCGTCGCCCCGGTGTCCGTCCCCGCCGGCGGCGGTGCGGACGGCGCGGGTGTCGAGCAGGGCGAGGTCCTCGAGGCCCTGCGGGTCCCGGCCGAGGTGGGGGACCTCGCATATGGAGGCGCTGGGCAGCCAGGCGCCGTACCACTCGTGCAGGCATTTCTCCTGCTGGGCGACGAGAGGGGCGAGCCAGGGGTCCGCCGATTCCCTCGGCAGGTTCCGGTTCGGTACGAGGGTGTCCACGGGGAGCCCGTGGAGGGCGAGTCCGGCACGGGCCTCGAGGAGGGCCGCGGCGGCCCGGGGGCCCGGCTCCGCGACGACCCGAAGGGTGGTGTTCACGGACTCGATCAGTGCCTGCACACCCGCCAGTTCGGTGTCCCAGCGTTCGGCGGTCCCGTACAGCCACTGGGCGGGCATCGGCACGCCCGCGAGCTGGGCGAGCACGGGGCGCAGCGCCCGGGCGGCCTGCCGCTCCTGCGGGAGGAGGCGGCGCAGATAGCGGCGCAGTTCCTCCGGCAGCGCGAGCAGCGCGATCGTCTCGTGCAGCGGCGGCATGTCGATGACGACGACGTCCCAGCCGCCGCGCGAGGCGACGGTGAGCGCGCGCAGCAGGGCGAACTGCTCGCTGCCGGGCAGCCGGGTCAGTTCCTCGTCCTCGAGCCTGGCCGCGCCCAGCAGGTCCAGTGCAGCGGAGGCACGCTCCTGGAGGTCGAGGAACTCGGCGCGGAAGTCGGACGCGGCGTCGATGCGGGCGGCCCACAGGCCGTCGCGGACGCGGGCCGGCTCCTCGGGGCGGGCGGTGACCGGTGCGCCGAGCACGTCGCCCGGGCCGGCGGAAAGGAACAGCGCTCGCCTGCCGCGTGCGGCCTCGGCGAGCGCCGTGGCGGCGGCGACGGTGGTGCGGCCCGCGCCGCCGAGGCCGGTGACGAGGACCTTGCGCATCAGGCGCCGGCGCCACTCTCGACGCGCTTCTTCAGACCGGCGAGGGCGCGGTCGATGATGACCTTCTCCGCCTTGCGCTTGATCATGCCGAGCATGGGGATCTTGACGTCGACGGTGAGCTGGTACGTGACCTCGGTACGATCGCCGCCACCGACCGGCGAGAGCCGGTAGGAGCCGTCGATCGCGCGCAGCATCTGGGACTTCACCAGCGTCCAGCTGACCTCGTTGGTCCCGTGCCAGGTGTAGGCGAGGGTGTGGTCGTCCTTGATCGCGCCGGCGTCCAGCACCAGGCGGACCTGCTCGGCGCGTCCTTCGGCGTCGGTGGCGAGCACCTCCGCTTCCTTCACCTCGCCGGTCCACTCCGGATAGCGGGTGAAGTCGGAGATGACGCCCATGACCTCGGCCGGTGCCGCATCGATCGTGATGCTCGAGCTGGTGTGTTCCGCCATCTCTGCGGCTCCTCACAGTGCGGTACGGACCGGGCAGGTGTGTGGGGTGCAGGCTATCGCGACCGCACGGCCGTCCGGTGCGTGCCCCGGGTCACCAGGACAGGGACCAGGGACGGCCGCCGGCCGCGAAGTGCCCGACGTTGACGCACTCGGTCGCGCCCACCCGCATCCGGCGGACGAGCGGTTGATGCACATGGCCGAAGAGCGCGTACCGGGGCCGGGTGCGCCGGAGCGCGTCCAGCAGGGCGCGGCTGCCGCGTTCGAAGCGGCGGGCGACGGTGTCGTACGTCAGCTCGGGGACGTCGGGCGGGATGTGCGAGCAGAGCACGTCGACCTCGCCGATCGCCTCCACCTTGGCGGCGTACTCCTCGTCGGAGATCTCGTACGGCGTGCGCATCGGGGTGCGCAGTCCGCCGCCGACGAAGCCGAAGACCCGGCCGCCGATCTCGACCCGTTCGCCGTCGAGGACGGTGGTGCCGGGGCGGGCGTACTCGTGCCACAGGGCCGGGATGTCGACGTTGCCGTAGGTGGCGTACGTCGGGGTGGGAAAGGCGGCGAACAGCTCGGCGTACTGGCGCCGTACGGCCGCCTCGATGGCGGTCTCCTTGTCGGTGCCGAGCTCCGCCCAGAGCCTGCGTCCGAGCTCCCGGGCCTCCTCGAAGCGCCGCGCGGTGCGCAGTTCCACGAGCAGATCGGCGTTCTCCACGCCGAACAGCTCGGGGAAGATGCCGCGCGAGTGGTCGGCGTAGTCCAGGAAAAGCACCAGGTCACCGAGGCAGATCAGGGCATCGGCGCCGTCGCCCGCAATGGCGAGATCTCTTGCATTGCCGTGCACATCGCTGACCACGTTGACTCGCATGCCTCGCATGGCGATCACCCTAGAACCCGTCGAGAGCACCTGGGTAGAGGGGGCCTACCTGCGGTTACTTGGGTCCCGCACGCAGAGTGGAATACTCTGCGCGAAGTCCAGCCATCGATGTGTGACGCATAGAACATTGGCCGGGAACCCCTATCGGGAACCGCGTACTCGTGGGTAACGTCCGGGCAGTCCAGTCGTGCTCACCCCCACCGAGCACCTGCCCGATCTTGGACCGCAGCCGGTGCATCACACAGAGCCGTGGCGCCGGCGCCCGATGAGGAGCAGCAGTCTTGCGCGAGTTCAGCCTTCCGGCCCTGTACGAGGTCCCCACGGACGGCAACCTGACGGATCTCATCCGCCGCAATGCCGCGCAGCACCCGGATGTGGCGGTGATGGGCCGCAAGGTCGCCGGCAGATGGACGGACGTCACCGCGACGCAGTTCCTCGCCGAGGTGCGGGCCGCCGCCAAAGGCCTGATCGCCGCCGGCATCCGGCCCGGCGACCGGGTCGGTCTGATGTCCCGCACCCGCTACGAGTGGGTCCAGCTGGACTTCGCGATCTGGAGCGCCGGCGCGGTCACCGTGCCGGTCTACGAGACCAGTTCGGCGGAGCAGGTGCAGTGGATCCTCGGTGACTCCGGCGCCGCCGCCGTGATCGTCGAGGGCGACGCGCACGCCGCCGCCGTGGAGTCCGTGCGCGAGTCGCTGCCGGCCCTGCGGAACGTCTGGCAGATCGAGAAGGGCGCGGTCGACGAACTGACCGCCGCCGGCGCGGAGATCTCCGAGGAGACCGTCGACGAGCGCAGCGCCTCCGCCAAGGCCGACGACCCGGCGACCATCGTCTACACCTCCGGCACGACCGGCCGTCCCAAGGGCTGCGTGCTCACCCACCGCGCCTTCTTCGCGGAGTGCGGCAACCTGGTCGAGCGCCTGAAGCCGCTGTTCCGTACGGGCGAGAGCTCCGTGCTGCTGTTCCTCCCCGCCGCGCACGTCTTCGGCCGCATGGTCGAGATCGCGGCCGTGATGGCGCCGATCAGGCTCGGCTGCGTCCCGGACATCAAGAACCTCACCGACGAACTGGCCTCCTTCCGGCCGACGCTGATCCTCGGTGTGCCCCGGGTCTTCGAGAAGGTCTACAACTCCGCGCGGGCCAAGGCCCAGGCGGACGGCAAGGGCAAGATCTTCGACAAGGCCGCGAACACGGCCATCGCCTACAGCCGCGCGCTGGGCGGCCCCGGCGGCGTGCCGGTCGGCCTGAAGCTCAAGCACAAGGTCTTCGACAAGCTCGTCTACAGCAAGCTCCGCGCCGTCCTCGGCGGCCGCGGCGAGTACGCGGTCTCCGGCGGCGCGCCGCTGGGCGAGCGGCTCGGCCACTTCTTCCGCGGCATCGGCTTCACCGTGCTGGAGGGCTACGGCCTCACCGAGTCGTGCGCGGCGACCGCGTTCAACCCGTGGGACCGCCAGAAGATCGGCACGGTCGGCCAGCCGCTGCCCGGCTCCGTGGTGCGGATCGCGGACGACGGCGAGGTGCTGCTGCACGGCGAGCACATCTTCTCCGGCTACTGGAACAACGAGACCGCGACGGCCGACGCACTGGCCGACGGCTGGTTCCACACGGGCGACATCGGCACCCTCGACGAGGACGGCTACCTCGCGATCACGGGCCGCAAGAAGGAGATCCTGGTGACCGCCGGCGGCAAGAACGTCGCCCCCGCGGTGATCGAGGACCGCATCCGCGGGCACGCCCTCGTCGCCGAGTGCATGGTCGTCGGCGACGGCCGCCCGTTCGTCGGCGCGCTCGTCACCATCGACGAGGAGTTCCTCGGCCGCTGGTCCGCGGAACACGGCAAACCGGCCGGCTCCTCGGCGGCTTCCCTGCGCGACGACGCGGACCTGCAGGCGGAGATCCAGAAGGCCGTCGACGACGGCAACGCGGCGGTCTCCAAGGCGGAGTCGGTCCGCAAGTTCCGCATTCTGCCGACGCAGTTCACGGAGGAGGCGGGCCACATCACGCCGTCGCTGAAGCTGAAGCGGAACGTGGTGGTGAAGGACTTCGCGGACGAGATCGAAGCGATCTACCGCGCCTGACCGGACGGGGCTCCGCCCCCGTCCCGGGCTCCGCCCGGACCCGCCACCGCGCTCCGCGCGGTGTTTCGGGGGCTCCGCCCCCGGACCCCCGCGCCTCAATCGCCGGCGGGGCTGGACATGCCCCCCGGCCGGCGTAGGCCGGAACCCGCCGGCAGGGCTGTAGCCGTCGGCGGGCTGGAAATGCCCCGTCGGCGTAGGCCTGAGCCGTCGGCGGGGCCGGAGTTGCCCGGTAGGCCGGCGTTGCCCCATCGGCGTAGGCCTGAGCCGCCGGCGAGGCCATAGTCGCCCAGTGAGGCCGGCGTTGCCCCATCGGCGTAGGCCTGAGCCGTGGGCGAGGCCGGAGTTGCCCGGTAGGCCGGAGTGTCTTCGCCGAGGGGCTGAAGTGCCGCGCAGCGGCATTCTCAGCCCGTCCGGCGATTGAGGACACCGCGCGAAGCGCGGTACGGGGTCCGGGGCTTGCCCCGGTTACGGGAAGTGGGGTCCCCCCACGGCCGCCAGGCCGTAGGGGGAGGGTTAGAGAACCAGCCCGCCGCAGGCGACACGCACCCGCAACCCGCCCCCTCAGAGCAGCGCCTTCAGCCGCTCCGCCAGCAGGTCCCAGCGCCACTTCTCCTCGACCCAGGCCCGCCCCCGCTCCCCCATCCGCTTCCGCAGCTCCGGGTCCTCCAGCAGGTGCACGATGCGCTCCGCCGACTCCTCCGCCGAGCCGCCGCGGACGACCCAGCCCGTCTCGCCGTCGAGCACGGCGTCCGGCGCGCCACCGGAGTCGCCCGCCACGACGGGCAGGCCGGTCGCCGACGCCTCCAGGTAGACGATCCCGAGGCCCTCGACGTCCAGGCCGCCCCTGCGCGTCCGGCAGGGCATGGCGAAGACGTCGCCCGCGCCGTAGTGCGCGGGGAGCTCGGACCACGGCACAGCGCCGGTGAAGCGCACCGACCCCTCGACCCCGGTCTCCGCCGCGAGGCCCCGCAGCTCGTTCTCGTACGGGCCGCCGCCGACGATCAGCAGCACCGCGTCCGGCACCTTCGCGAGGATCGCGGGCATGGCGCGGATCAGCGTGTCCTGACCCTTGCGCGGCACGAGGCGTGAGACGCACACCACCACGGGCCGGTCGCTCAGGCCGAGCCGTCGCCGGACCAGGTCGCCGCCGGAGCCGGGGTGGAAGGTCTTCTCGTCGACTCCCGGCGGCAGCTGCACCATGCGGGCCGCGGCCTCGGGCGTCAGCGCCGCGGCGATGCGTGAGCGGGTGTACTCACCGAGGTACGTGATCGTGTCCGTGCCCTCGCCGATGCGGCGCAGCAGCTGCCGGGACGCGGGCAGTTGCGCCCATCCCGCCTCGTGGCCGTGGGTCGTGGCCACCAGCCGGCGCGCGCCCGCGCGCCGCAGTGCGGGGGCCATCAGTCCGAGCGGGGCGGCCGCGCCGAACCACACGGACTCGCAGCCGTGTTCGCGCAGAAGGCGCACGGCCGTGCGGGTGACCCTCGGGGTCGGCAGGAGCATCGTCGTACGGTCGCGTACGACCGTGAAGGGCTGCTCGGCGTCGAACGCCGCGGTCGCCTCTGCCCCCTCCCGGCCGCGCTTCCATGTGGAGGCGTAGACGACGAGTTGTCCGGGGTCCAGCCGTAGCGCCATGTTGTGCAGGAACGCCTGGATGCCGCCGGGCCTGGGCGGGAAGTCGTTGGTCACGATCAAGGTCTTGTGCATCGCCGCAGACAGTACCGAACGGCCCGGTCGCCCGGTTCGGGTACCGCCACGGCATGATGGCAGTCTCAGCTCCCGAGTCGTCCCCCGGCTCGTCCACCGACGAAAGAGACACGATGCCGACGGCGGTCGCGCGAGGCACGATCCTCCCCTTCGCGGTGTGGTTGCTCACCAGGACCGCGCTGCTGCTGTTCGTCTTCAAGGTCGTCGTCTTCCCCGGGCCCGACGTCACCAGCGACGTCTCGGCGATCTACCGGGGCTGGTACGAGGTGCTGATCACCGGCACGTACCCGCTGAACGACGTGACCTGGCAGTATCCGCCCGCCGGCGCGCTCGCGATCCTCTCCCCCGGGCTCCTCCCGGGTCTCGACTACACCTCCGCCTTCTTCGTCCTCGTCCTCGTGTGCGACCTGATGGTCCTGCTCCTGCTGCGGTACGCGGAGCGACGCGGCACCGCACGGCGCGGCACCTGGGTGTGGGTCGTGGGCGTACCCCTGCTCGGCCCGACGGTGTACGCCCGCTACGACCTGATGGTCACGGCCGTCGCCGTCGCCGCGCTCCTCGCGGGCGTGCGCCGGCCGCGGACCCTGGGGGCGCTGGCTGGCTTCGGCGCGGTGCTGAAGGTGTGGCCGGTGCTGCTCCTGCTGGGTGTTCCGCGGGGGCGCACCACGGTCCGGTCCTGGGGCGCCGCGGCGGCCACGGCCGGGGCGGTCACCGTGCTGCTGTGCACGCTGATGCCGGGCGGCCTGGCCTTCCTCACCTTCCAGCGCGACCGGGGTACCGAGGTCGAGTCGCTGGGCGCCCTGGTCTTCCACTTCGCCCGGCACTTCGGCTGGGAGGGGCAGGTGCTGCTGAACTACGGGTCCGTCGAGTTCCTCGGCCCGTACGTCCCACTGGTCAGCACGGTCGCCCTCGGTCTGTCCGTCCTCGCGCTCGGCTGGCTGGTGCTGTGGCGGCTCCGGGCGAAGGAATTCGGGCCGTCCACGCCGTGCGACGCCGCCTTCGCGGCGGTGCTGCTGTTCACGACCACGAGTCGGGTGATCAGCCCGCAGTACATGGTGTGGCTGGTCGGCCTGGCCGCCGTGTGCCTGGTGTTCCCCGGCAGCCGGATGACGCTCCCCGCCTGGCTGGTGCTGGCGGCGACCGCCGTGACGGTGCTGGAGTTCCCCATCTGGTTCGCGGAAGTCGTGGCGAGCGATCCGACAGGCATCGCGCTGCTCGTCCTGCGCAACGGGCTGCTGGTGGCCGCGACGGTCACCGCCTGCCGCCGGCTGTGGCGGCAGACGGTTCCCCTGCCGCAGCCGCCCGCCCGGATCAGCCCAGTTGCTCGCGAAGGAAGTCCCGCCACATCGCGGTGAACGCCTCCGGTGTGGTGCCGAGCTCCTCGCCCAGTGCCCGCTCGATCGCGCCCTCCCGCCGAGGTCCCTCCCCGACGGACCGGTAGAACGCGGTGAGTTTCGCCTCGCCCCAGCGGCCGGCGATCATCTCGCAGGCGAGCCGGCCGCCCTCGTAGGCCCGCGCCAGCGCGTCCGCGTCGCCGCCGAAGGAGAAGTCCCGGTCCGATGGCAGCACGGCCGGCACGTCCCCTGCCCGGACCGCTTCCTGCAGCTCGGGGGCGGCTTCCGCGGCGGTACGTCCGGTGCCGCGGTACGCGACCCAGTCCGCGAAGCCCTCCGACAGCCACATCGGTGTCGCGGCGGAGGTGTGCGCCCGGGTCGCCACATGGGTGGTCTCGTGGGTGAGCACGATTCGCTGCCCGAACTCGCCGAGCAGCCCGTACGCCTCCGGGTTCACGACGACCCGGTCCGCGGGCGAACCGTCCTTCGCGGCGCCCGTCTTCCCTGTGGTCACGGCCGCGATGCCCCGGTACCCGGCCGCCGGCGTGCCCAGCAGCCTGCCCATGGCCTCCACCGAGTCCGGTACGAGCACCACGACCCTGCCCGCCCATTCCGACGGCCAGGCGCCCGACACGGCGGGCACGGCACGGTCGGTGGCGGCGGCGAGCTCACGCAGCCGCTTCTCGTCCTGTCCGACGCCGAGGACGAGGCTGTGGCTGCCCCGTACGGCGTCCACATCGCCCTGCTGCCACAGCTGCTGCGGGGCGCCGCTGCCGGCGCGGTCGGCGGTCACGTACCAGCGGCCGTCGCGCTCGGTCAGCTCGAGCGTGCGTGAGACGGTCATCGGCGCGCTGTCGTAGCCGGCTATCCGGTACCGCAGCTCGGTGTCGGCGACGGCCTTCCCTCCGTGGTGCCGGACGCCCTTCACCCGGTACCCCCACGAGTGCAGCGGCACATCGGCGAGGTTGTCGAACTCCTCGCCCTGCGCCGCCCGCAGAGCGGCCGCGCCCGGCTCGAGCGACGCGAGGTAGCCGGCGCGGTCGTGGCCGAGCAGGGCGGCGGCCCGAACGTCCAGGGCCTGCTGTATCTCCTCGACGGACGGGTCCACGGGCGCGGGGCCGATGCCACCGCACCCGCCGACGAGCACGAGCACGGCGAGCGCCGTCCCCGCTGTGCGCTGCGCGCGCCCGTGCGATGCCATCCTGCGATGGTACGTAACCGGACGGCCCGCGCCGCCCCCTGCGCCCCGCGGCACCCGGTGACCGGGCCCCGCCCGGACCCGCCACCGCGCTCCGCGCGGTGTTTCGGGGGCTCCGCCCCCGCGCCTCGATCGCCGGCGGGGCTTGAGTTGCCGAGCAACTCAAACCCGCCCGGCGATCGAGGGCACGGCCGAAGGCCGTAAGGGGTCCGGGGCTTGCCCGCCACGCGGCGGAGCCGCACATCGGTACAGCGGGAAGAGGCGGGGAGGGGACAAGCCCGCCGCAGGCGCAGCCCGCCCCCACCTACACCCGCGTCACCGCGTGCACCGGCATCATCCCCACCGGGTCGTACCGCACCGCCGCCCCCGGATACGGCGCATGGACCACCTGGCCGTTCCCCACGTACATCCCGACATGGCTCGCGTCGCTCCGGTACGTGACGATGTCGCCCGGCCGGGCCGCCGACAGCGGCACGCGGGTGCCCGCGTTCGCCTGGGCCTGGGAGGTGCGCGGGAGGCCCACTCCCGCCTGGGCGTAGGACCACTGCACGAGGCCCGAGCAGTCGAAGCCGAAGGGCCCGGTGGCGCCCCACACGTAGGGGCGGCCGACCGCGCTGCGCGCCGCCGTCATGGCCGCCGCCGCATGCGGGGAGGCGGCCGGGACGCCGGGCAGCACGGCCATGCCCGCCAGGTCGTCGCGGCCGGAGCGCGAGGACCGGTCGTACGCCTCCCGTTCCTCGGCCGGCAGCGCGTTCAGCAGACGTCTGGCCTCGCCGAGCTTGCGTTCCACGGTGCGCTTGTGGCGCGCCACCACGCTTCTGCTGCGCTCCAGTTCGGCCAGGTCGCGCGAAGCCTCCGAGCGTTCCTGGCCGAGGTCGCGCTGCTCGCGGCGCAGGTCGCTCAGCGCGGCGGAGTGGCGTTCCGAGATGCGGTCCAGCGTCGCCGCCGCGCCAAGGTAGCCGTCCGGGTCCTGGGAGAGCAGCAGTGCCAGCGCCGGGTCGATGCCGCCGGAGCGGTACTGGGCGCCTGCCACGGAGCCGAGCGCTTCGCGCATCCGGTTGATCCGCTCCTGGCTGCGGGCCACCCTGTCCTGGGCGTGTTCGACCTGCTCGTGGAGCTCCTCGACACGCTCACCCGCGGCGTTGAAGCGCTCCGTGGCCCGCTCGGCCTCCTCGTAGAGCCGGTCGACCCTGGCCCGGGTCGCCTCCGCGCCGGCTCCCGGCTCGGCACCGGCCGGTGCGGCACCGGCGCCGAGGGCGGCGGCGGCCGTGGCCGCCGCCGCGGACAGGACGGTGCCCCGGGCACTCCGTGTGAGGCCGGGCTGTGAGGGTCGGCGGTGGGACACCACGTGCCGCGCTCCCTTCCGCAGGACTTTCGCAGCGGTTCCACCGGGACTTCCGGGGAACCGGGTTCGATGCGCGGCAGAGAGTAACCGGGTGAACACGAGGTGACCAAAGACCCCGGCGAGCACGAAGAGTGACGCCCCGCCGGAGACCACAGGTCACCGGCGGGGCGTTGCGTCAGTATGAAGGGGACGAATTCCCCCGTTCGGGCGGGTGTGAGGACCCGTCGAACGATCCGTCCGACTGCCTGGCCGGCAGTCCGTCCGACCGTGCGTCAGATACGCACGCCGAACTGGAACGGCATGTTGTTGATCGACTCGTAGCGCACGTTGGTGCCGCTGCGCGGGGCGTGCAGCACCTGGCCGTTGCCGGCGTAGAAGCCGACGTGGTGCAGGTCGCCGTAGAAGATGACCAGGTCACCCTGCTTGAGCTGACTCTGCGAGTAGATGCGGGTGCCGGCATTGGCCTGCGCCTGCGAGGTGCGCGGGATGGAGACGCCGGCCTGCGCGAACGCCCAGGAGGTGAGTCCCGAACAGTCGAAGGAGTTCGGGCCGGACGCGCCGTAGACGTACGGCTTCCCTATCTGGGACTGCGCGGCGGCGAACGCGGCGGACGCGCGCTGCGAGGCGGGCACGGCCGGGCCGAGGTCGACACGGGCGCTGGCGCGGTTCGCGCGGCTCTCGTCGGCGGCGAGCGCGGCGCGCTCGGCGGCGGTGAGGGAGTTCAGCAGCTGCCGCGCTTCCGCGAGCTTGCCCTGAACCTCCTTCTTCTTCTCGCCGAGCGTCTTGCGGGTCTCGGCGAGGTCGCCGAGCTTGCTCTGGGCCTCCTGGCGCTGCTGCGCGAGGGTGCGCTGCTTGGACTGGATCTCCTGGATCGCCTCGGTCTGCTTGGCGCCGAGCTGGTCCAGCGCGGAGGCCTTGTCGAGGTAGGTGTCCGGGTCACCGGAGAGGAAGAGCTGCACGGAGGGGTCGATGCCACCGGTGCGGTACTGGGCGCTCGCCACCGAACCCAGGCTGTCCCTCAGGGTGTTGAGCTCGTCCTGCCCGCGGGCGACCTTGTCCTGCAGCGCGTCGATCTGCTCGTCGAGCTTCTCCTGCTGCTCCTTGGCCCCGTTGTACTTCTCGGTGGCCTTCTCCGCCTCTTCGTAGAGCTTGTCGACCTTCTCCTTGACCTCGCTCTTGCTCGGCTTCGGGTCGGCCTGGGCGGTCTGGGCGGTCAGGGCAACGGCCGCTGCGGCGGTCGCGGTGAGCACGGTCACGCGGGTGCGGCTCGGCTGCTTGGGACGACGGTGGGACGCCACGAAGGCGAGCTCCTTCTTCCTCGAGCCGCCTACCGGGCAGTGGGGGGACGCGAATCCCCGGCGTCCGCGCATCGGGTCCCTGGGGGAAATGGGGTCGAACTGCACGAACTCGGCGGTTCCTTCGCTGTCGCCCCGGATGGGCGATCAACCGCGCGAAGGTTCGAGCCCCGACCTTAGTGACCTTCCTGTGATCACTTCAAATCCCCACGGGAAAAATCTTACCCAGGGAGCCCAATCTTTACTCTCATCACACGTGTAGTGATGGAAACTTGACGCAGCGTCCCACCTGCGGAGACCCTAAATCGGGCATATGCCGCCGGAGTTACGAGACGCGCGAAAGCCGCTTCAGCAACAAGGCGGACGCGACCGGTCTGGCGCCCGCCTTCGCGACACCGTCGGCCACCTCCCGGTCGGTGGAGACGACCACCACGGGCCGGCCGGGCGGCTCCGCCCGCACCAGCTGACGGATCAGTTCGTCCGCCGTCACACCCGCCTTGGAGAACAGCACCCGCACCCCTCGCGGGGGCGCCAGCAGCACCGGAGCTGCCAGCTCCGCCCCGTCGAACACGCAGGTGATCTCGGCGCCCGTCCGGGCGGCGAGCATCGACAGGCCGCCCAGCAGCCGCAGCCGCTGTTTCTCGAGCGGCATCGTCGGATAGCCGGTCTTCGTGACGTTGTAGCCGTCGACGACCAGATGCGCCTGCGGCAGCGCCAGCAGCTGGTCGAGGAGGGCGGGATCCGTCTCGGAGAGCGCTCGTGCCGCGATGTCCTTGGGCGACATCCGCCCCGGTTCCACGGCGTCCACCGTGTCTGCCGGGTGCATGCCCGCGGGCGGGAGGGCCAGCTCGCGGCGCAGCCCCTGGGCCGCGTCGAGCACGGTGTCCAGGAGCAGCCGCAGCCGCATGTCCTCGACGGAACGGCCCTCGCGGGCGGCCCGGCGGCCTGCCTCGACCGCCGCCTCGGCCTCCGCCAGGCGTGCCTTGAGCCGCCGGGTCTCGCTCTCGGCGGCCGACACCTGGGCCGCGGCCTGGGCCCGGACACCCTCGATCTCGGCGTCCCGGTGGCGCAGGGCGGCCTCGCCGCGTTTCAGATCGGCCTGGGCGCTGCGCAGCTTGCGGTGCAGCGACTCGTTCTCCCTGCGGGCGCTGTCGAGTTCGGCGCGCAGCCGCTCGGTCTCCGACCTGATCTGGTCGCGGGCATGGGCCAGTTCCTCGCGCAGCCTGTCGAGCTCGCGCCGGCCGGCCTCGTCGGCGCGCTCGGCGTCGGCCCGCTGGGCCTCCTCGCCGGCGGCGGCGACCATCTTGACCCAGCCGGCGGGGCGCAGCACATAGGCGGCCGCCGCCACGTCGGCGGGGTCCGCGGCGGCGGGCGGCGATCCGGACTCGAGTGCCTTGACCAGCTCGGGCTGGGCCTTGCCGAGCCGTTCGCCGATGCGCTGGCGGAAGAGGGGGTCTCCCTCGAGCGCGGCGGCCATCGCGTTCCCGGCGAACTTGGCGCGCCGGGTGGGGGTGAACCGGGCGTACTGCCGGAGCTGGGCGGGCAGTTCGGCGACGGTGAGGCCGCCGAAGGCGTCGGAGACGAGGGCGACGACCCGTCGCCTCACACCTTCCGGCAGCGGGCGGTCGAGCGCCTCGGCGGCGTCACCGGCCGCACCGGCCGGTCCGCCGCCGTTCTCAGGCTGCTCCACGATCCGTCACCCCTACCACCCATGGGGGCCGCTCCGTTCAGGAACCGGCTCCCGGCCTGTCCACCAGCTCGATCTGGTCCACCGCGTTGCACCAGCGGCAGCGGACCGACTCGATGGTCTCACTGACGACCTCGCGCTCCTCGACGGTCGGCTCGCCCGCCAGGTCCAGATGGACGTACTCGACGACCTTCGACGAGCGTGTGACGTCGAAGCGCGTCAGATTGCCACAGAGCGTGCAGCGCCACCTGGTCTCGGCGGTCGGCGAGGGAACCGTCGTCATCGTGCCGTCCTCTTGTCTCATGCGGGTGCGGTACCGCGGTGCGCCGTCGAACTGCGGATGTACTGCCTGTAACCCTACGGCCTTGCAGGTACCCGATGTCGCGGCGAGGCACTCTGTACCGTTCGGTCCTGCTACGCCATGCTCTGTCCATGATCAGTAGGTGGGGCACGGCCAGGGAAGCGCTCAGGAACGCGGCCTCGGGGCCCGCGGTGACGTACGGCCTGATCGCGGTCTGTTGCGCGATCTTCCTCATCAGCCCGGTGTCCGGATTCAACCCCGTGTACGGCCTCGGCGACCGGCTGCTCGTCGCCCAGGCGGGGTACTTCGAGCGCTGGGGCGTGATCCCCGCCGAGCTGACGGCCGGCTCCCCGGACGCCCTGCTCACTCCGCTCACCGCGCTGTTCGTGCACGGCAGTTGGCTGCATCTGCTGGGGAACATGCTGTTCCTGTTCGTCTTCGGCGCGATGGCGGAGGAGCGGATGGGGCAGCTGGAGTTCGTGCTCTTCTACATCGGGGCCGGCTATCTCGCCCTGCTCGCGTTCGCGGTCGTCAACGCCGACTCCGAGCAGACGCTGGTGGGGGCCTCCGGGGCGATCTCCGCGGTCCTCGGGGCGTTCCTCTTCCTCTTCCCGAGGGCACGGGTGACCAGCCTGTTCCCTTTCCTCTTCTTCCTGCCGCTGCGTTTCCCCGCCTGGGCGGTGCTGATCTTCTGGTTCGTCCTTCAGTGGCTGGCGGCCAGGGGCGCCGGCAGCGGGCCGGGCGTCGCGTATCTGGCGCACCTGGTCGGCTTCGGGGCGGGCTTCGTCTACGCGTGGGGCCGCTACGGGCGTGGGACTAGAGTGAACGCATCCGCAGCGACCGAGGGAGAAAGCCAGCCGTGATCACCGCGATCGTGCTCATCAAGACCAGCGTGGACCGCATCCCCGAGATCGCCGAGTCGATCGCCGCGCTGGACAGCGTCAGCGAGGTCTTCTCCGTCACCGGCACCTACGACCTGATCGCCATGGTGCGTGTGGCCAGGCACGACGACCTGGCGGACGTGATCCCCGGCCGGATCAGCAAGATCCCCGGTGTCGAGGGGACCGATACGCACGTCGCCTTCCGCACCTACTCGCAGCACGACCTCGAGGCGGCGTTCGCCATCGGGCTGGACGCGTAGGACCGGTCCGGCGGGTCGGGGCCGCCCGGGCGTGCGGACCCGGGCCGGGCCGCACCGCGGGCCGTTCATGAAGGAATCCTCATCTGCGCCTCATCCGGGCCTTCCGCCAGGACCCGAGGATGACCGGTATGGCATTCACCCATCGCATGGCGACCCTCGCCGCCGTCGTCGCCACCCCGCTCGGTATCGCGGCCACCAGCTACGCCCTGACCGACGCCCCAAAAACGCCCCGGGTGCCGCCGGCCGTCGAGCTGGACACCACTCCGCGTCCCGCCTCGCCCGCGCCGTCCGCCGCCCCCGGCGGCACCCCCTCGGGCGGCCCGAGCGGCACGCCGACGGGCCCGCGCCCCACCGGCGACGCCGTCGTGCCGGGTCCGGCGGCCACCGACGACGACGATGATGACGACACCGGTGAAGAGAACTGACCGCCGGATCTCCGCGCGGGTCCGCATTCTGCTCTGGCTGCTCCTGATGATGACGGTGGCTCTCGCGGCCGTCGCCACCACCACCCGGTCACTGCTGCTGCGGGACATCGACCACCGGATCAACCAGCTGCTCACCCAGGAGACCCAGGAGTTCGGGAACTTCGTGCCCCAGGGCGTCGACCCGGACACCGGCCGCACGTTCACCGACCCGGAGAAGCTGCTGCGGGTCTTCCTCCAGCGCCAGTACTCCGATCCCGACGAGGAACTGCTCGGACTGACCCGCCCGGCCGGGCAGAGCCTCCACGTCATACGGCAGTCACGCGAGATACGCGCCTCCGTCGCACTGCACCCGGACCGGACCTCCCTCTCCGCGATCCTGGACTCCAAGGCCTCCTCCGGCGTCCTCGAGCGGCCGGCGGGCGAGGTGCGCTGGGCGAAGGTGCCCATCGACTCCGCCCGACCGGGTCACCCGGCGGCCTTCGTCGTCGCGTTCCACGCCGACGGCGAGCGGTCCATCGCCGACGACGCGTTCCGCACGCTGCTCGTGATCTCCGGTGTGGCGCTGCTGCTGACGACCGGCATCGGATGGGTGGTGGCCGGCCGCATCCTCGCACCCGTACGAGTGGTCCGGGCGACCGCCGAGCAGCTGACCGAGCAGGACCTGACCCAGCGGATCCCGGTCCAGGGCCGTGACGACATCGCCGCGCTCGCCGAGACCTTCAACGCCATGCTGGACCGGCTGGAGCGGGCCTTCGCGGGCCAGCGGCAGTTCGTCGACGACGCCGGACACGAGCTGCGCACCCCGATCACCATCGTCCGCGGCCATCTGGAGGTCATGGGCGACGACCCGGCCGAGCAGCGCGAGACGGTCCGCCTGGTCACCGACGAGCTCGACCGGATGAGCCGGATCGTGGAGGACCTGCTGCTGCTGGCCAAGGCCGAGCGGCCGGACTTCATCCGTCCCGAGCCGGTGCAGCTCGGCGAGCTGACCGCCGACGTCTTCGTGAAGGCGCGGGCGCTGGGCGAGCGTGACTGGGTGCTGGACCAGGTCGCGGACCGCGAGGCGGTGCTCGATCCGCAGCGCATCACCCAGGCCATGGTGCAGCTGGCGCAGAACGCGGTGCAGCACACGGTCCCCGGCGCCCGGATACGCATCGGCTCCCGCGCGCTGGAGGACCGGCTGGAGCTGTACGTCGCCGACAGCGGGCCGGGTGTGCAGGAGCAGGACGCCGGGGTGATCTTCGAGCGCTTCCGGCGCGGCACCGCCCGGCGCGGCGCCCGCACCAGCGGCGCCGGGCTGGGCCTGTCCATCGTCCGGGCCATCGCGGAGGGGCACCGGGGCGGCCGGGTCGAGCTGCGCCGCACCGACGGCGGAGGGGCGACATTCGTACTCGTCATGGAGGACGCGCTGTGAACCGCATTCTGATCGCCGAGGACGAGGAGCGGATCGCGTCCTTCGTCGAGAAGGGGCTGCGCTCCAACGGCTTCACCACCACGGTCGCCGCCGACGGCGACACCGCTCTGGACCACGCCCTGTCCGGCGGCTTCGACCTCATGCTGCTGGACATCGGTCTGCCCGGCCGGGACGGCTTCACCGTGCTGCGCGTGCTGCGCGGGTCCCGGGTGACCCTGCCCGTGGTCGTGCTGACCGCCCGCGACTCGGTACGGGACACGGTCGCCGGCCTCGAGGGCGGTGCCGACGACTGGATGACCAAGCCGTTCCGCTTCGAGGAGCTGCTGGCGCGGGTGCGGCTGCGGCTGCGCACCGCGGCCCGCGCCCCGGAGGTCACGGTCCTGCGCAGCGGTGACCTCAGCCTGGACCTGCGGACCCGCCGGGCGCGGGCGTCGGGGCGGACGGTGGACCTGACGACACGTGAGTTCGTGCTGCTGGAACTGTTCCTGCGCCATCCCGGGCAGGTGCTGTCCCGCGAGCAGATCCTCTCCCATGTGTGGGGCTACGACTTCGACCCCGGCTCCAACATCGTGGACGTCTATGTGCGGGCGCTGCGCAAGAAGCTCGGCGCCGAACGGCTGGAGACCGTACGGGGCATGGGCTACCGAATGCCGTAAAGGCTTTCAAAGGGTGCGACCGCGGATGAACTCTCCTTCATCAGCGGCTCATCGGCGGCTCACGGCCCGCTCCAAGACTGTTCGTCGTGACCCTCTCCCTCCGCCAGGCGGTCTGGCTGTGCGCGGCGCTCAGCGTCTGTGCGCTACTCGCCGTCCCCACCGTCTTCCCGTCGCTGAACGGTGAAGCACGGCTCACGCTCGCCGTGTTCGCTCTCGCCACCTGCGCCTGGATCGCCGCACCTGTCGACGACACCTACATCGCCCTCGGGGCCGGGCTGGCGCTCACCGCGACCGGCGTCATCAGCGCCGACACCCTCTTCGCCACCCTCGGCGACGAGACGGTCTGGCTGCTGATCTGCGCGTTCGTCCTGGCGGCCGCCGTCGCCAGGACAGGGCTGGCAGGGCGGGCGGCCGCCTTCCTGGTCGGCGGAGCGCGCACCGTACGGCAGTTGGTGCATCTGACGACCGCGGCGCTGGTGGTCACCGCGTTCGCGGTGCCGGCCACCTCCGGCCGGGCCGCGCTGGCCATGCCGGTGTTCCTCGCCCTCGCCAAGGCGCTCGCCGACCGGCGGCGACTGGTGGTGATGCTGGCGCTGCTGTTCCCGACGGTGGTCCTGCTGTCCGCCGTCGCGACCCTCATCGGCGCGGGCGCGCATCTGATCACGGTGAGCGTGCTGTGGGAGCAGACCGGTGAGCGGCTCGGCTTCGTCGAATGGCTGCTGCTGGGCCTGCCGTTGGCCGTGGTCTCCTCACATCTGGCGGCGGAGACCGTTCTGTTGACCACCACCTCCCGGGCGGAGCGCCGGGGGCCGGTCAGCATCACGCCCGCGCTGCTCCAGGAGCACTCCCCCACGGCGGTGACCGGCCCGCTGACCACCGCGGAGACAAGGTGCCTGCTGTTGCTGGGCACGGTGGTGGCCCTGTGGTGCAGCGAGCCGCTGCACGGGGTACCGCCGGCGGTGGTCGCCCTGATCGGCGCGGTGGTGGCGGCATCGCCGGCGCTCGGCACCGTACGGCTGAAGGACGGGCTGCGGACGGTGCCCTGGCCGTTGCTGCTGTTCATGGCCGCGACGACCGCGATGGGGGTGGCGCTGGCCGAGTCCGGGGCGGCCGGATGGCTGGTGGGCGGGCTGCCCGCGGACCTGCCGGCGTGGCTGTTCCTCACCGTGATCGTGGTGGTCAGTACCGCGGCGCACCTCGTGCTTCAGTCCCGTTCCGCCCGCTCGTCCGTGCTGGTACCGCTGGTGGTGGCCGCCGCCGTCGCCGCCGGGGTCAACCCGGTCGCCGCGGCCCTGGCGTCCACCGCCGCGGCCGGGTTCTGCCACACGCTGCCCGCCTCCGCCAAGCCGGTCACGCTCTTCGCCGACCCGCCGGACGGTGTGCCCACCTTCACCCCGCGCGATCTTCTGCGGCTGTCCGGCCTCCTCGCGCCGCTCAGCGCCGCCGTCGTGCTGCTATTCGCCCTCACCGTCTGGCCGCTGCTCGGCGTGCCCGTCCTTCTGGAGACCCAGCCATGAGCCGTACCCCCATCCGTATCGCCGTCGCACCCAGCGGTTTCAAGGAGTCCCTGACGGCCCGGGAGGCCGCGGAGTCGATCGCGGAGGGACTGCGCAGGGTCGCCCCCGACGCCGAGATCGACCTCGTCCCGCTGGTCGACGGCGGTGAGGGCACCGCCGAGGCGCTGGCGGCGGCGACCTGCGGCCGGCTGGTGCGCCGCCGGGCCACGGGACCGCTCGGCACTCCGGTACCGGCCCACTTCGCCGTGCTCGGCGACGGCACCGCCGTGGTCGAGATGGCCGCCGTCGCCGGACTGGCCCTGGTGCCGCCGGACCGCCGGGACCCGGGCGCCACCACCACCTACGGCGTGGGTGAGCTGATCCGGGCCGCGCTGGACACCGGTGCCCGGCGGATCCTGGTCGGCTGCGGCGACTCGGGCACCTCCGACGGCGGGGCGGGCGCGCTCCAGGCCCTCGGCGTCCGGCTTTTGGACGGCGGCGGCAAGGAACTGCGGCCGGGGGGACGCGAGTTGTCACGCCTCGCGCGGATCGACAGCGCCGGCCTCGACCCCCGTGTCGCCGCGGCCGAGATCCTGGTGGCCTGCAACCCGTACAACGTGCTGTGCGGCGAGCACGGCGTGGCCCGGGTCTTCGGCCCCCAGAAGGGCGCGACCCCGGCGCAGGTCGAGGAGCTCTCGGCCGCGTTGGAACACTGGGCCGCGCACCTCACCGCCGCCCTGCCGGCCGCCGTCGACCTGCGGACCGCCCCCGGCACGGGCGCCTCGGGCGGGCTCGGCGCGGGGCTGGCCGCGCTCGGCGCCCGGCTGCTGCCCCGCTTCGACGTGCTGCTGGACCATGTCGACCTGGACGCCAGGCTGGCCCGCGCCGACCTGGTGATCACGGCGGAGGGGGCGCTCGACGACCAGACCGTGCGCGGGAAGATCCCGGCCGAGGTGGCACACCGGGCCAGGGCCGCCGGGGTGCCGGTGCTGGCCCTCGCCGGGACGCTCGGCCACGGCGTGCACGAGGTCCGCGCCGCGGGCGTGGACGCCTACGGGTCGATCGTGCCGGCGCCGGTCCCGCTGCCGGAAGCGCTGGACCGCGCCGGTGAGTTCCTCGCCGACGCGGCCGAACGCGCGCTGCGGATGGTGCTGCTGGGCACCCGGCTCGCGGCCTGAGTCAGCCCCGGTCGGGCACGCAACGCCCGTCCTCGGTGCGGTACTTCCACTGGGCGCCGTCGCGGACGAGCTCCTTGACGGCCCGCACGAACCTCTCCACGTGCTCGTCGGGGGTACCCGCGCCGAAGCTGACGCGGATGGCGTTGAGCGACCTCTCCCCCGGCCCGGCCTCCGGGGCGCCGCACTCGCCGACGTCCTGCGGGTCGCTGCCCAGCAGGGTGCGCACGAGCGGGTGGGCGCAGAAGAGTCCGTCACGGACGCCGATGCCGTACTCGGCGGACAGCGCCGCGGCGAAGTGCGAGCTGTTCCAGCCGTCCACGACGAAGGAGAGGACACCGACGCGGGGGGCTTCCTCGCCGAACAGCGACAGCACCCGGACCTGGGGCACCTCGGCGAGCCCTTCGCGGACCTTCGCGATCAGATGCTGCTCGCGGGCGACCAGCCGGTCGAAACCGGCCTCGGTGAGCGCCTTGCAGGCGGCGGCGATCGAGTAGACGCCGATCACGTTGGGCGAGCCGGCCTCGTGCCGTGCGGCGGTGGTGTGCCACTCGACCTCCACCCCGCCGTCGGCGCGCCGAGCGACGGTGCGGGAGGCGCCGCCACCCGCGAGGTACGGCTCGGCCTCACGCAGCCAGTCCGCCCGCCCGGCGAGCACACCGGAGCCGAACGGCGCGTAGAGCTTGTGCCCGGAGAAGGCCACCCAGTCGACGTCCAGCTCCTTGACGGACAGCGGGTGATGGGGCGCGAGCTGGGCCGCGTCGAGCACGATACGGGCGCCGTGCGCGTGGGCCGCCGCGGCGAGTTCCCGTACCGGCCACAGCTCACCGGTCACGTTGGACGCACCCGTCACACAGACCAGCGCCGGGCCGTGGGGGTCGCGGTGGGCGAGCGCGTGCTCCAGCGTCCGTACCGCCTCACCGGGCGTGCGGGGCGCGTCCAGGTACGTCACCCGGGCGTCCCGCCACGGCAGCAGTGAGGCGTGGTGCTCGGTCTCGAAGACGAACACCTCGCAACCGTCGGGCAGCGCGGCGGCCAGCAGGTTCAGCGAGTCGGTCGTGGACCGGGTGAAGATCACCTCGTCGCCGTCGCGGCAGCCGAGGAACTCGTGCACCACGGCCCGGCTGTTCTCGAACAGGTCGGTGGACAGCTGCGACAGGTACCCGGCGCCGCGGTGCACGCTGCCGTAGTACGGGGCGTACGCGGCCACGTCGTCCCACACCCGCTGCAGCGCCGGGGCGCTCGCGGCGTAGTCGAGGGCCGCGTAGGTGACTTCGCCGCCGGTGACGAGCGGGACGGTGACGTCCCGGCCGAGGACCGGCAGCGGGGCACAGAGGGACGGGTCGGCGGCGTCGGCGACAGCGGTCTCGGCGGCGTTCGGGTACACGGACATGGCGGTATCTCCCAGCTGGGGGTACCCCCACCGAAGGTAGGGGGAGAAAGGCGAATCGGCTTCAGAACCCGGATACGGGACGGCCTCGGCACACGGCGACGCCGTGCGGAGGGTGTTGAAGAAGGGGCGGAGACGCCCTATCGCATTCGCTTGCTCACGAGACTGCTCCCTTGAGGACCAGGACCCCAGGGACGCGGCGGTCGATGACGCCGCGGGGGTCCGCGCTTGCCACAGACCTCGCTGCCTGCGGCCTGGTCTTCACCCGGGGCACCCCGCCACGGACGGAGGGTTGCCGGACAGCGGGCCGGGGCCGTAATCGCTGTCACTCATGACCTTGGCCAGCATCCTGCCACACGTCGCGGCGGACGCAAGGGCGCGGTCCACCATCCGGACCGCGCCCTGGGATCGTGTTACGCGTTGCTGGCCTTGACCCAGCGCTCCAGCGCGGCCCTCGCCGCTCCGGAGTCGATCGACCGGGCCGCCCGTGCCACACCGGCCGCCAGCTGCTCGTTCAGCGTGCCGTCGGTCGGCTCCAGGGCCGCGAGCGCCGCTGCCGAGTTGAGCAGCACGGCGTCCCGTACGGGCCCCGTCTCACCGCCCAGCAGCCGGCGCGCCACGTCGGCGTTGTACGACGCGTCCGCGCCCCGCAGCGCCTCGACCGGGACCAGCTCGATGCCGATGTCCCGCGGATCGAAGGTCTCCTCGCGCACGGCGCCGTCCCGCACCACCCAGACATGGGAGGTGGAAGTGGTCGTCAGTTCGTCGAGGCCGTCGTCGCCGCGGAAGACCAGTGCGGACGAGCCGCGTTCGGCCAGCACCCCGGCCATGATCGGCGCCATCCGGGCGTCGGCGACGCCGGTCGCCTGCGCGGTCACCTTCGCCGGGTTGGTGAGCGGGCCGAGGAAGTTGAAGACCGTCCGGATGCCCAGTTCCTTGCGCGCCATGGCGACGTGCCGCAGCGCCGGGTGGAACTTCACGGCGAAGCAGAAGGTGATGCCCGCCTCGGCCGCGACCTCGGCCACCCGCTGCGGGGTCAGCTCCAGATTGACGCCGAGCTTCTCCAGGACGTCCGAGGCGCCGCTCGCCGAGGAGGCGGCGCGGTTGCCGTGCTTGACCACCTTCGCGCCCGTACCGGCGACGACGATCGCGGACATGGTGGAGATGTTGACGGTCTTGGCGCCGTCGCCGCCGGTGCCGACGATGTCGACACACCCCCCCGGCACCTCGATCAGATTGGCGTGGCGGTACATCGTCCGCACCAGACCGGTGATCTCCTCCACCGTCTCGCCCTTCGCGCGCAGGGCGACCGCGAAGCCGGCGATCTGCGCGTCGGTGGCCTCACCGCTGAGGATCCGGTCCATGGCCCACGCCGTCGCGTCCGCGCTCTGGTCGCGGTTCTCGAGGAGGGCGTTCAGCACGCTCGGCCAGGAGTGGGCCGCCACGCTGTCGCCGCCTACTGGGGTCACAACGTTCATGGTCCGCTCCAGGGTCCACAAGCCGACAGGGGTGGATCCCACCCTATCCAGCACCGGGCACGGCGAAGGGCCCCGTCCATCGAGTGGACGGGGCCCTTCGCTGTGGCGACGTGTCTGCCGGACGTGTCCGTCAGGCGATCAGTGGTGGCCGTGGCCGCTCGTGATCTCCTTGTACTCGTCCGCGGTGGGCTTGTCGATCTGGTTGTGCTCGCCGTAGTAGCTCTTGCTGAGCCTGGCGCGCAGCTTCTCGCTGAGCTTCACCTTGCGGCGGACGCCGTTCTCGTCGACGGTCGGGCCGATCTCCGCGGGCTTGTACTGCTCGTGCGCGGTGAGCTTGTACAGGTCGCCCTGTGCCAGCGGCTCGTGCACCTCGACGAACTCACCGTGCGGCAGGCGCTTGATGATGCCGGACTCACGTCCGTGCAGCACCTTGTCCTTGTCGCGCCGCTGCAGACCCAGGCAGATCCGCTTGGTGATGATGAACGCGAGGACCGGTCCGACGAAGTACGTGATGCGTACGAACCAGGTGATCGCGTTGATCGACAGGTTGAAGTGCGTCGCGAAGATGTCGTTTCCGCCACCCAGCAGCATGATCACGTAACCGGTCACCCAGGCCACGCCCAGCGCGGTACGCGTCGGAGCGTTGCGCGGGCGGTCCAGGATGTGGTGCTCGCGCTTGTCGCCGGTGATCCACGACTCGATGAACGGGTAGACCGCGAGCACCGCGAGGACGAGCCCGAAGAGGACCAGCGGGATGAACACACCGAGGACCAGGGTGTGGCCCCACAGGTTGATCTCCCAGCCGGGCATCACTCGGACGAGGCCCTCGGCGAAGCCCATGTACCAGTCGGGCTGGGCGCCGGTGGACACATGGTCCGGACGGTACGGACCGAGGGCCCACACCGGGTTGATCGTGAACATGCCGGCGATCAGCGCGATGACACCGAAGACCAGGAAGAAGAAGCCTCCGGCCTTGGCCATGTAGACCGGCAGCAGCGGCATGCCGACGACGTTCTTGTTCGTACGGCCGGGGCCCGCGAACTGGGTGTGCTTGTGGTAGAAGACCAGGATCAGGTGCGCCACCACGAGCCCGAGCATGATGCCCGGCAGCAGCAGGATGTGGATCGAGTAGAACCTCGCCACCATGTCGTGACCGGGGAACTCGCCACCGAACAGGAACATCGACAGGTAGGTGCCGACGATCGGCGTCGCCAGGATCGCGCCCTGCGTGAAGCGGACACCGGTGCCGGAGAGCAGGTCGTCCGGGAGCGAGTAACCGGTGAAACCGGTGAACATGCCGAGGACGAACAGCAGGAAGCCGAACAGCCAGTTGATCTCACGCGGCTTGCGGAACGCGCCCGTGAAGAACACGCGCATCATGTGCACGAACATCGCGGCGAGGAAGATCAGCGCGGCCCAGTGGTGGATCTGCCGGATCAGCAGACCACCGCGGACGTCGAAGCTGATGTCCAGGGTCGAGGCGTACGCCTCGGTCATCCGGATGCCCTGCATCGGCACGTACGAGCCGTGGTACTCGATCTCGTTCATGCTCGGGTGGAAGAACAGCGTCAGGTACACACCCGTGAGGATGATGATGATGAAGCTGTAGAGCGCGATCTCACCGAGCATGAAGGACCAGTGGTCCGGGAAGATCTTGCGCATGTTGGCCTTGGCCAACGAGTAGATCCCGAGCCTGCCGTCCGCCCAGTCGGCCACCCGCTCGCCGGCGGGCGCCTTCTTCTTCGTATCCGTTGCAGTGCTCATCCGCGCTCCCAGAAGGCAGGACCGACGGGCTCTTCGAAGTCGCCGAGCGCCTCGAGGTTGCCCTCGGCGTTCACACCGATCCGCAGCTGCGGAAGCGGGTGACCGGCCGGACCGAAGATGACGCGGGCGCCGTCGGAGAGGTCGAAGGTGGACTGGTGGCACGGGCAGAGGACGTGGTGCGTCTGCTGCTCGTACAGGCTGATCGGGCAACCGACGTGCGTACAGATCTTCGAATAGGCCACGATGCCCTCGTGGGACCACTCGAGCTCACGCTTGTCCTTGATGTCCTCCGGCTGAAGCCGGACGATCATCACGGCCGCCTTGGCGATCTCGGTGTTGAAGTTGTGGTCGCTCTCCTTCAGCCCCTCGGGCATGACGAAGGTCAGCGAACCCACCGCGACGTCCTCGGGACGCAGCGGCTCGTTGGTGTTCATGTTGATGAGCTGCTTGCCCTTGGCCCACAGCGTCTTGCGGAGCTTGTCCTCGGGCAGCGGGCCGAGCTCGCGCAGCAGGACCACACCGGAGAGCGGCACCATGGCCAGCGCGCCGAACATGGTGTTGCGGATCAGCTTGCGCCGTCCGATCACGGACTCCCGGGCACCGTCCGCGAAGTCGGCCAGAACCTTGGCCTTGACCTCGGGCTCGGCCTCGATCGGGTGCCGGTCGTCGGCGACCTCCACGTCGGACATCAGGGTGCGCGCCCAGTGGACGGCGCCCGCGCCGATGCAGAAGAGCGCCAGGCCCAGCGTCACACCCAGCGAGAAGTTCAGCGCACTGATGTGCCCGAACGGCCAGATGTAGACGATCTTGTCGACCGGGAAGATCACGAACGCGGCGATGAAGCCGATCGTGGCCAGCATCGACAGCGTGAACATGAAGGCAACGGCGCGCTCGGAGCGCTTGGCGGCCCTCTCGTCGATGTCCTGGATACGCGGCTTGTGGGCCGGCAGTCCCGGATCGGCGAACGGATCGTCGTGGCGCTGTGCTACGGCGGTGGTGCCACCGTGGGCCGCGTCGTGCGCGGCGCCCTGCTCTGCAGGCAGGTTCTCTTCTGGAATGTCTTGGCTACTCATGACTTCTTGGCCTTAGCGGTGTGGGCCGCGACCCAGATGGCAACAGCGATCAGCGAACCGAGACCGAAGATCCAGCCGAACAGACCCTCGGCAACCGGACCCAGGCCACCGAGCGCGAATCCGCCGGGGGTCGGCGTCTCCTCGCCGTTCACGGCCTTGACGTACGCGATGATGTCCCGCTTCTGCTGCTCGGGCATCGTCGTGTCGGGGAAGGAGGGCATGTTCTGCGGGCCGGTCTGCATGGCCTCGTAGAGGTGCTTGGGGCTGACGCCGTCCAGACTCGGGGCGTACTTGCCCTCGGTCAGCGCGCCGCCCTCACCGGTGAAGTTGTGGCACTGGGCGCAGTTGTTGCGGAACAGCTCGCCACCCTTGGCGATGTCCGCACCTTCCGGGCTGTACTGCTTCTCGGTCGGCGTGATCGGACCTGCGCCCAGGGAGGCGACGTAGGCCGCGAGCTGGTCGATCTCGGCCTGCGTGTAGATGTTCCTCTTCTTCGGCACCTGCGCGCCGGGCTGCTGGGCGGGCATGCGCCCCGTGCCGACCTGGAAGTCGACGGAGGCGGAGCCGACACCCACCAGGGACGGGCCGTCTGAGGTGCCCTGACCGCCGGTTCCGTGGCAGCTTGCGCAGCCGACGGTGTAGAGCTTCTGCCCCTCCTTGATGGCGAGGGACTGGGCGGTTGTGTCGGCCTGCGCCTTGTCCGCGGGTGCGAACGCGGCGTACAGCCCCCCAGTGGCCGCCAGCGCGAGGAGTAGGACGACGACCGCCGCCAGCGGATGGCGTCGTCGTGCGGAGAGCTTTTTCACGGATTACCCCGGTGTCAGGATCTTCTGCGTCGGTGCTTCTGGACTGTGTCTGCTTCAGGCGGTGTCCGCTCGGGGACGAACCGCCCGCGCCGATTACTTGATCATGTAGATCGTGGCGAAGAGGCCGATCCAGACGACATCGACGAAGTGCCAGTAGTAGGACACGACGATGGCGGCGGTTGCCTGCTCATGGGTGAATCTCCTGGCCGCGTAGGTCCTTCCAAGGACCAGCAGGAAGGCGATGAGACCGCCCGTCACGTGCAGGCCGTGGAAACCGGTGGTCAGGTAGAACACCGAGCCGTACGGGTCGGACGAGAGGGAGAGCCCCTCGTGCTTGACCAGCTCGGTGTACTCGAAGACCTGACCGCCGATGAAGATGGCACCCATCACGAATGTGATCACGAACCAGGTGCGGAGCTTCTTCACGTCGCCCCGCTCAGCGGCGAACACGCCGAGCTGGCAGGTGAGTGAGGAGAGCACCAGGATCGTGGTGTTGGTCGCCGAGAACGGGAAGTTCAGCGCATCGGCTTTCTCTGCCCAGAAGTCGGCACCCGTCACCGATCGCAGGGTGAAGTACATCGCGAAGAGGGCCGCGAAGAACATCAGCTCGGAACTCAGCCAGATGATGGTTCCGACGCTGGTGAGGTTCGGTCGATTGACCGACGGGTGCGCGTGCCCGGTTTCTACTGTCGTTGCTGTCGCCACGACCGACATTATGTCGGTCGCTTATCCCGCCCTCACTCCGGGGGGTGCCGTTCGGAGTGTTCCCACTCCCCGCGGGGCCTTCCGGGGGAGCCGAACGGCCCATCGAAGGCGTGTCCGAACCGGTGTTGACAGGCAGTGGGACGGAGTAGCATCCGGCGCAACAGCCTGATCGAACGAGTGCGGAGGAACCATGCAGTCGAGCGCCACGGTCCTGGTCTACAGCGACGACTCCAACACCCGCGAGCAGGTCAGGCTGGCGGCGGGACGCAGGCCCGCCCCCGACGTTCCGCCGGTGCGGTTCGTGGAGTGCGCGACCCTGCCCGCCGTCCTCAAGGCCCTTGACGAGGGCGGGATCGACGTCTGCGTCCTGGACGGCGAGACGGTCCCGGCGGGCGGGATGGGCGTGTGCCGGCAGATCAAGGACGAGATCTTCGACTGCCCGCCGGTGCTGCTGCTGATCGGCCGCCCGCAGGACGCCTGGCTGGCCACCTGGAGCCGTGCGGAGGCCGCGGTGACGCTGCCGGTGGACCCGGTGGAGTTCGCCGCCTCACTGGCGGCCCTGCTGCGCAGCCGGCTCTCCATCGAGGCCTGACCACGGGAGGGGCCGGTCAGACCCGGGGGCGCAGGCGGGCGGACACCTCGGTGACGTTGCCTTCCGCCGCGTCGGAGCCCGCGATCAGGGCGCTGCCCTTGCGCCACTTGTCCCAGGACAGGTTCCAGTCACCGAAGCCGTTACCGAACGTGTCCATCATGTCGCCGTAGCTGTTGACGACCTTGACGATGTCACCCTCCCGAACGGTCTTGTAGAACCATTCGGCGTTCTCCATGGACATCCCGGTGCAGCCGTGACTGACGTTCGCCGAGCCCTGTGAACCGAGCGACCAGGGCGCCGCGTGGACGTATTCGCCGCTCCAGGTCACGCGGGTCGCGTAGTAGACGGGCAGGTCGTAGGACTCGGAACTGCCCTCGGCGATGCCGATGCTGGTGCTGCGCATCCGTACGAAGTACTCCTTGCCCAGCACGACCTTTATGCCGTTGCGCGTGTCGAAGCCGGGCTTGCCGGTGGTGACCGGCATGGTCTTGATCACTTCTCCGTTCCGCATCACCGTCATGGTGTGCGACCCGGCGTCGGTGACGGCTTCGAGGCGGTCGCCTATGGTGATCTTCAGTGGCTTGGAGCGGCCTCCGTAGAGCTTGCCCGCGACCTTGACGCCCTGGAGGTTGCTGGTGGCGTTCACCGTGGCACCGGCGGGCCAGTACTCCCTCGGGCGGTAGTGCAGGGTCTTGTCGTCGACCCAGTGCCAGGAGCCCTCGACCGCGGGCTTCGAGCTGACCTTCAGGGCGCGTTCGACGACCGCCCTGCCCTTGCCGTCGCCGACGGCGAGGCTGAGCTTGGCCGTGATGGGCTGCCCCACGCCGTACGTGCCGGCCTTGGGGCCGAACTCGGCGGTGAGGAACCGCTTGGCGGGCGCCGTCTCGAAGAGCATCGTGCGCAGCCCTGGAGCACCCTCGTCGTCCTCCGTGGAGACCCGGACGGTGTACTTCGCGCCGGCGGCGAGCGGGGCCGTGGAGCGCCAGCGGACGCCGTCCGCGGCGAGTTCACCGGCGAGGTAGTGGCCCGCTTCGTCCATGACGGTGACGTCCGTGATCCGGCCGCCGTCGCCCTTGGACGTGACTTCCAGGGGCTTGTCGGGGTCCACCTTCGAGTCTGACCCGGCGTTGAAACTCACCTGCCGCGCCGCGTCGTACGGCGCGGCGGACAGGGGGTGCTTGTCCGGTTCGCCGCACGCGGTCGCGACCACACCGAGGGAGACGACCAGCGCGATGCAGCTGACGGCACGGATACGAGGCGTGTGGTTCATGAGCACACGGTATGAAGGTTCGTCAGCCGCGGCGCGCCGGATGACTCCGAACGAGTGGGCCCGGATCACCTCACTGGAGTGAGGTGAGCCGGGCCCGTCCCGTGTGTCTCAGGTGTTGTTACTGGTTCTGGCTCTCACCGCGGTAGTACTCGAACACCCAGCCGAAGAGACCGACCAGGATCACCGGCAGGGAGAAGTACAGCAGCCACCAGCCGAGCGCCACGCCGAGGAAGGCGAGCGCGCCGCCGATGCCCAGCGCGAGCGGCTGCCAGCTGTGCGGGGAGAAGAACCCCACCTCGCCGGCCTCGTCGGCCACGTCGGCTTCCTTGTCGTCCTGGGCCATGGCGTCCACCCGCCGGGCCGTGAAGGCCAGGTAGTAGCCGATCATGACGCTCAGGCCGAAAGCCAGGAAGAGCGCGGTGGTACCGGCAGGCTCCTTCGACCAGACGCCGTACAGGATGGCGACGGCCAGGATGAAGACGCTCAG
This sequence comes from Streptomyces sp. NPDC086835, assembly GCF_044745705.1. NCBI lineage: Bacteria > Bacillati > Actinomycetota > Actinomycetes > Kitasatosporales > Streptomycetaceae > Streptomyces > Streptomyces sp. NPDC086835. The sequence continues at coordinate 1,005,274 of NZ_JBIVAU010000001.1, read as the reverse complement.
CCAGAGGAACATCTTGCCCTGGATCTTCACTTGCTCTCCTCCTTGCCGACGGCCGCGACCGGGGCACCCTGGCCGCCGTCCTCGAGCTGGTCGAGAGCCGCGATCTCCGGGTGGTGCAGGTCGAACGCAGGCGATTCACTGCGGATGCGGGGCAGGGTGAGGAAGTTGTGCCGCGGCGGCGGGCAGGAGGTCGCCCACTCGAGCGAGCGGCCGTAGCCCCACGGGTCGTCGACCTCGATCTTCTTGCCGTACTTCGCCGTCTTCCAGACGTTGTACATGAAGGGGAGCATCGACAGGCCCAGCAGGAACGACGCGATCGTCGAGATCGTGTTCAGGGCGGTGAAGCCGTCGGCCGCGAGGTAGTCCGCGTACCGGCGGGGCATGCCCTCGGCGCCCAGCCAGTGCTGCACCAGGAACGTGCCGTGGAAGCCGATGAACAGCGTCCAGAACGTGATCTTGCCGAGCCGCTCGTCCAGCATCTTGCCCGTGAACTTCGGCCACCAGTAGTGGAATCCGGCGAACATCGCGAAGACCACGGTGCCGAAGACGACGTAGTGGAAGTGCGCGACGACGAAGTACGAGTCGGAGACGTGGAAGTCCAGCGGCGGCGACGCGAGGATGACACCGGTCAGGCCACCGAAGGTGAAGGTGACCAGGAAGCCGATGGTCCACAGCATCGGTGTCTCGAAGGACAACGACCCCTTCCACATCGTGCCGATCCAGTTGAAGAACTTCACACCGGTCGGTACCGCGATGAGGAACGTCATGAACGAGAAGAACGGCAAAAGCACGCCGCCTGTGACGTACATGTGGTGCGCCCACACCGTCACGGACAGACCGGCGATCGCGATCGTCGCACCGATGAGACCGATGTAACCGAACATCGGCTTACGGGAGAAGACCGGAATGATCTCCGAGACGATGCCGAAGAACGGCAGGGCGATGATGTACACCTCGGGGTGCCCGAAGAACCAGAAGAGGTGCTGCCACAGCAGAGCGCCGCCGTTGGAGGCGTCGAAGATGTGGGCGCCGAACTTGCGGTCCGCCTCCAGGGCGAACAGCGCTGCCGCCAGGACCGGGAAGGCGAGCAGGACCAGCACACCGGTCAGCAGCACGTTCCAGGTGAAGATCGGCATCCGGAACATCGTCATGCCCGGAGCGCGCATGCAGATGATCGTGGTGATGAAGTTGACCGAGCCGAGGATCGTGCCGAAGCCGGAGAAGGCCAGACCCATGATCCACATGTCGGCGCCGACACCCGGCGAACGGACCGCGTCCGACAGCGGGGCGTAGGCGAACCAGCCGAAGTCGGCCGCACCCTGCGGGGTGAGGAAGCCGGCCACCGCGATCAGCGAACCGAAGAGGTACAGCCAGTACGCGAACATGTTCAGACGCGGGAACGCCACGTCCGGAGCGCCGATCTGCAGCGGCATGATCCAGTTCGCGAAACCGGCGAAGAGCGGCGTCGCGAACATCAGCAGCATGATCGTGCCGTGCATCGTGAACGCCTGGTTGAACTGCTCGTTCGACATGATCTGCGTGCCCGGCCGGGCCAGCTCGGCGCGCATGAAGAGCGCCATCAGGCCACCGATGCAGAAGAACACGAACGAGGTGACGAGGTAGAGCGTGCCGATCGTCTTGTGGTCGGTGGTCGTCAGCCACTTCACGACGACATTGCCGGGCTGCTTGCGCCGTACCGGCAGCTCGTTCTCGTACGAGTCTTCGTCCGCCACGGCGGCACCCTGGGATTCGTTGAGGATGCTCACAGTTGGTTCTTCTCCGCATTCCTGGCCGGGTCCGTCTGCTCGATGCCAGACGGGATGAAGCCGGTCTGCCCCTTCTCGGCAAGCTCCTTCAGATGCTGCTGGTAGCGCTCCGGGGAGACGACCTTGACGTTGAAGAGCATCCGCGAATGGTCGACGCCGCAGAGCTCGGCGCACTTGCCCATGAAGGTGCCCTCACGGTTGGGGGTCACCTCGAAGACATTGGTGTGGCCGGGGATGACGTCCTGCTTCATGAGGAAGGGGACCACCCAGAAGGAGTGGATGACGTCACGCGAGGTCAGGACGAACCGGACCTTCTCCCCCTTGGGCAGCCACAGCGTGGGGCCAGGGTTGCCGTTCTGCGGGTTCCGGGTGCCGGGAATACCGGCGTCGTAGACGCCCTCCGCACCCGCCGGGAAGTCATTGGTGTACTTGTCCGGGATCGCGTTCAGTTCCTTGTCCGCGGCCGCGTCCCCGGTGGCCGGGTTCCCGTCCACGTCCTCGAGGTAGTTGAAGCCCCAGCTCCACTGGTAGCCGACCACGTTGATGGTGTGGGCGGGCTTGTCGGAGAGCTCGAGGAGCTTCGACTCGTCACGCGCGGTGAAGTAGAAGAAGACCGACACGATGATGATCGGAACCACGGTGTACAACGCCTCTATGGGCATGTTGTACCGGGTCTGCGGAGGGATCTCCACCTTGGTGCGGCTGCGCCGGTGGAAGAACACGCTCCACAGGATCAGACCCCACACCAGCACGCCCGTGGCGAGCGCAGCCGCCCACGAGCCCTGCCAGAGGGAGAGGATCCGCGGCGCCTCCTCCGTGACGGGGGTGGGCATTCCAAGGCGTGGAAAATCCTCCCAGTTGTATGAGCAACCGGAGGCGGTAGCCAGGATCAGGCCCGCAGTCAGCACCTGCGGCAGCTTCCGCCGCATCGGGCGCCGCGACGAGCGGTCGGAGCCGTTGGGACTCACGTAGCGCCTTCCCGAGAGTCTCGGCCCGCGCGGCCGGGCTGCGGCCGTCTCGCTGGTCGGTCGCCGGCCCTGACGCGGGCAGGGGTTTGGATGTTTATGCGGACCAAACCCTACTGGACGCTATTTGGGGTCGCGCGGGGAGGGTGCCCAACGCGCCGTCCGGCACCCCGAAGGGGTGGCTGCTCCCTTCGGGGGAGGTGCGGAGCGCCCTGGAATGCCCGATTCCGGCAGGCAACTGACACTCCGTGTCCTGGCCGGGGTTAGCGTGATGACGTGCCCTATTTCGACGCCGCCTCCGCCGCTCCCCTGCACCCCGTCGCCCGGCAGGCTCTGCAGGCCTCCCTCGACGAGGGCTGGGCCGACCCCGCCCGGCTGTACCGCGAGGGCCGCCGCGCCCGGCTGCTCCTCGACGCCGCCAGGGAGGCCGCGGCGGACGCCGTCGGCTGCCGCCCCGACGAGCTCGTGTTCACTCCTTCGGGGACGCAGGCGATCCACGCCGGCGTCTCCGGGGCGCTCGCGGGGCGTCGGCGTGTCGGCCGGCGGCTCGTCGTCTCCGCCGTCGAACACTCCGCCGTGCTCCACGCGGCAGAGGCATGGGAGGCCGCCGGCGGCTCGGTGACGGAGGTCGCCGTCGACCGGTACGGAGCCGTCGCACCGGAGGCATACGCCGCCGAACTCGGCGAGGCCACCGCCCTGGCCTGCCTGCAGTCCGCCAACCACGAGGTCGGCACCGAGCAGCCCGTGCGGGAAGTGGCCGAGGCGTGCCGGTCCCTGGGCGTGCCGCTCCTGGTGGACGCGGCGCAGTCGCTCGCCTGGGGGCCCGTGGAAGGGGACTGGTCTCTGCTCACCGCGAGCGCGCACAAATGGGGCGGCCCGTCGGGCGTCGGACTGCTCGCCGTACGCAAGGGCGTCCGCTTCGCCCCGCAAGGCCCCGCCGACGAGCGGGAGTCGGGCCGGTCCGCCGGATTCCAGAACATCCCGGCGATCGTGGCGGCGGCCGCCTCGCTCCGGGCCGTACGCGCGGAGGCGGCGGCCGAGTCGGCCCGGCTGCGGGCCCTGGTGGACCGCATCCGCGCGCGGGTGCCGGAGCTGGTGCCCGACGTGGAGGTGGTCGGCGACCCGGCGCGGCGGCTGCCGCACGTGGTGACGTTCTCCTGTCTCTATGTCGACGGGGAGACACTGCTGCACGAACTGGACCGGGCCGGCTTCTCCGTCTCCTCCGGCTCGTCGTGCACGAGCAGCACGCTGATCCCGAGCCATGTGCTGAGGGCGATGGGCGTCCTGTCGGAGGGCAACGTACGGGTGTCGCTGGCGCCGTTCGACACCTCGGAGGAGGACGTGGACCGCTTCCTGGCCGTGCTGCCGGGGCTGGTGGCGGGGGTACGGGAGCGGTTCGGCGCGCCGGCGTCTGCGGCTGCGGCGCGGCCGGAGGCGTCCTTCTCCTCGGAGCCTTCGGAGGCGTCCGAGTCCCTGGTGCTGGACACGCTCGGGCGGCGGTGCCCGATCCCGGTGATCGAACTGGCGAAGGTCATCGGCGAGGTGCCGGTCGGCCGCACGGTCACGGTGCTCTCCGACGACGAGGCGGCCCGACTGGACATCCCGGCGTGGTGCGGGATGCGGGGGCAGGAGTACGTGGGGGAACGGGGGGCGGAGGTGGGGGTGGCGTACGTGGTGCGGCGCCTGCGCTGACGCCTGCGGCGGGCGTCACCCCCACCCCACCCCCTCCCCCTGTACCGATGTGCGGCTCCCGCCGGGGGCATGTCCAGCCCCGCCGTCGATTGAGACGCGGGGGCCCGAGGGCAGAGCCCCCGAAACACCGCGCGGAGCGCGGTGGCAAGCCCCGGTTCGGGAAGTGGGGCCCCCACGGCCGCCAGTCCGTAGGGGGAGGGGAGGGGAAACGGCCCCGCCGCAGGCGGGACGCGGCGCGTCAGGACAGGTGCCGGCGGACCTCAGCCGCCGCCTCGTCCCCGTACGCCTTCGTGAAGCGCTCCATGAAGTGCGCCCGCCGCAGCGTGTACTCCTGCGTGCCGAGCGTCTCGATCACCAGCGTCGCCAGCATGCAGCCCACCTGCGCCGCGCGCTCCAGGCCCACGTCCCACGAGAGGCCCGAGAGGAAGCCCGCCCGGAACGCGTCGCCGACGCCGGTGGGGTCGACCTTGGCCTCCTCGTCCGGGCAGCCGACCTCGATCGGGTCCGCGCCCGCGGACTCGATGCGAACACCGCGCGAGCCGAGGGTGGTGACCCGGTGGCCGACCTTGCCGAGGATCTCCTCGTCGGTCCAGCCGGTCTTGGACTCGATGAGGCCCTTCTCGTACTCGTTGGAGAAGAGGTACGCCGCGCCGTCCAGCAGTATCCGGATCTCGTCGCCGCTCATCCGGGCGATCTGCTGCGAGAAGTCCGCGGCGAACGGGATGCCCCGCGAGCGGCACTCCTCGGTGTGGCGCAGCATCGCCTCCGGGTCGTCCGCGCCGATCAGGACGAGGTCGAGGCCGCCGACGCGGTCCGCCACCGACTTGAGCTCGATCTGGCGGGCCTCGCTCATCGCACCGGTGTAGAAGGAGCCGATCTGGTTGTGGTCGGAGTCGGTGGTGCACACGAAGCGGGCGGTGTGCAGGACCTCCGAGATGCGGACGGACGCCGTGTCGACGCCGTGGCGGTCGAGCCAGGCGCGGTACTCGTCGAAGTCCGAGCCCGCCGCGCCGACGAGGATCGGGCCGGTGCCGAGCTGCCCCATGCCGAAGCAGATGTTCGCGCCGACACCGCCCCTGCGCACGTCGAGCGTGTCGACGAGGAAGGAGAGGGAGACCGTGTGCAGCTGGTCCGCGACCAACTGGTCGGCGAAGCGGCCGGGGAAGGTCATGAGGTGGTCGGTGGCGATGGAGCCGGTGACTGCGATACGCACGGTGAGGCGCTCCTGAGGCGGGCTGGCAGTGACAGTCCACGCTACCGGGTCCCCGAACCGGGCCACGTGCGGAAACTACCCGATAGTAGGGCTTTTTTCCGGGACTCCCAGGTGCATACGGTGCGGCTATGACCAAGTACACGGCGGCGCTCGAGCCGCGGCCGCAGCGGGATCCGCGGGAGTCCGAGATCAGTCTGGCCCAGCTGCGCGGCGACTGCGCCCGGATGGCACCACACTGGGTCGTACCGGCGGCCGCGGCGCCCGCGCCCGTGCACCCGTCCCTCATCCACGGTGTCGTGGTGCCGTCCGCGTCCGCGCGGCTGGTGGACGCGATGTCGGAGTACGGCGACTGACGCCACCCGGCCCCGCAGCGGCTCCGGCGCCGAGGTCCGGCTCCGGGGAAGAGGCGAAGGGAACCACGCGCTCCCCCGCTCCGTCCCACACGTGTCCTCCGCAGCAGGAGGCGCGAGACAAGGAGCGATGCGGTGAGCAGCACGGAGAACACGCAGGAGAGTCCCCGCCGTCGGCGTTCCCCGCTGGTCGTCGCCTCTGTGGCGGCCGCGGTGCTGGTCGCCGGCGGTGGCGGTGCGTACTTCGCGACCGCCGGCTCCGAGGGCGCGGACGCCACGGACGCCAAGAGCGGTGCCGCCGGAGCGAAGAATCCTCCGCCGCCGGCCCTGGACCTCGGCGGGAGCGGTACCGAGAGCGGGATCGCGCCGGGTGAGCCGGACCCGACCGGAGGCGGCGTCGTCTACAGCGCGAAGGGCGACCTGCCGGAGGGGCCGGGCCGTGCGGCCGTGCACCGGGCGACGGGGACGGTCACGGAGGCGGAGGTGACCCGGCTGGCGAAGGCGCTCGGCCTGCCGGGGACACCGCGTCTGGAGGGGCCGGCCTGGAAGATCGGGCCGACCAAGGACGGCCAGGGGCCGTCACTCCAGGTGAACAAGGACGCCCCGGGCACCTGGACGTTCGCCCGCTTCGCTTCGCCGGGCGGGGACAACTGCCTGAAGGGCAAGGCCTGCCCCTCGGGCGGCTCGGCGGGCGAGGGTGGCGCGCCGGTGAGCGAGGCCGAGGCGAAGAAGGCCGCGGCGCCCGTGCTGCGGGCCGTGGGCCAGGGCGAGGCCGCGCTGAACGCGGGCCAGCTGATGGGCGCGGTGCGCGTGGTCAACGCGAATCCGGTGGTGGGCGGCCTGCCGACGTACGGCTGGACGACGGGCGTCCAGGTGGGTGCGGACGGCACCGTGGTCGGCGGCAGCGGGCAGCTGAAGAAGCCCGCGAAGAGCGACACGTATCCGGTGATCTCCGCCGAGGAGGCGGTCGATCAGCTGAACAAGGCGGGCAAGGACAGCGGACGCATCGGCATCGGTGGGTGCGCCACCCCGGTCCCGCACGAGGGCGAGATCAAGCCGGACGCGCCCTGTGAGCCCGACGGCACGACCGCGGGGCCGGAGCGGCTGACGATCGGCAAGGCCGTCTTCGGGCTCTCCGCGCAGTATGTGGACGGGCGGCAGGCACTGGTGCCGTCGTGGCTGTTCGAGGTGGCGGCGAAGGACGGGGGCCGGCCGTTCACGGTGACGCACACCGCCGTGGAGGAGCGTTTCCTCAAGAGCGCCGAGCCGCCGGCGCGTGACATCGCTCCGGCGGATCCGTCGAAGGACCCGGCCGACCAGGGCCCCGCGCAGATCTCGTACAGCGTCGAGGGGCGGACCCTGACCGTCACCTTCTGGGGCGGCGTGTGCAGCAACTACGAGGCGAAGGCGACCGAGAGCGGTGACCAGGTGAAGGTCCGGATCGTGGAGACGAACCCGGACCCCGAGCGGGTCTGCATCATGCTGGCCAAGGAGCTCAAGGCGTCCGTGACGCTGGACGAGCCGCTGGACGGCCGGAAGGTCGTCGACGCGAACACGGGCAAGCCCCTGCCGCGCAAGGGCTGACGACCCTCATGCAACATGCCGAAGGCGGCGGACCCGGGATCGGGTCCGCCGCCTTCGGCATGAGCAGCCGGACTCTTAGCTGAACGAGTCGCCGCAGGCGCAGGAACCCGTGGCGTTCGGGTTGTCGATGGTGAAGCCCTGCTTCTCGATGGTGTCGACGAAGTCGATGGAGGCGCCGCCCAGGTACGGGGCGCTCATACGGTCGGTGACGACCTTGACACCGTCGAAGTCCTTCACGACGTCGCCGTCGAGGGAGCGCTCGTCGAAGAACAGCTGGTAACGCAGGCCGGAGCAGCCGCCGGGCTGAACCGCGACGCGCAGCGCCAGGTCGTCCCGGCCTTCCTGGTCCAGCAGGGCCTTGACCTTGGCCGCGGCGGCGTCGGACAGGAGGATGCCGTCGCTCACGGTGGTGGTCTCGTCCGATACGGACATCTGCTTCTCTCCCGGGTTGTGCGGACTGCTTGCCGACGGTGCAACCGGCATGGCCCTGGATTCATTCCGGACCGCTCGTCTTTCCCCTTCATGCTCGCACACCCGGCCATGGAGCGGCACCGGCCTGTGGACGGGGTGTGCGTCACCCTGCGGACAGGGGGGTGCGTCACATCGACACTATGGCCATCGTCAAAGTGACGTGAAGCGGTTATGATAGATAGCGTCAAATAGACGAAAAGCGCTCTGCCAGACGAAGAAAGGGTGCGTGTCGTGACGACCGCCCAGACCAGCCCCGAGCTCGACGTGTCGCCGACTCCGCTCGCACTGCTACTGCTCGGCCGTGAGGCCGACCCTCGCAGCGAGCGCGGCGTGGAGTGCCCGGGCGACCTGCCCTCGCCGTCCGACCCGGATCTGGTGGAGCGCGCCCGCGCGGCCAAGGAGAAGCTCGGCGAGAAGGTCTTCGTCCTCGGCCACCACTACCAGCGCGACGAGGTCATCCAGTTCGCCGACGTCACCGGTGACTCGTTCAAGCTGGCGAAGGACGCCGCGGCCCGGCCGGAGGCCGAGTACATCGTCTTCTGCGGTGTGCACTTCATGGCCGAGTCCGCCGACATCCTCACCTCCGACGACCAGAAGGTCGTGCTGCCCGACCTCGCGGCCGGCTGCTCGATGGCCGACATGGCCACCGCCGAGCAGGTCGCCGAGTGCTGGGACGTACTGACGGAGGCCGGCGTCGCCGAGCAGGTCGTGCCCGTCTCCTACATGAACTCCTCCGCGGACATCAAGGCCTTCACCGGCAAGCACGGCGGCACGATCTGTACGTCGTCGAACGCCAAGCGCGCGCTGGACTGGGCCTTCGAGCAGGGCGAGAAGGTCCTCTTCCTGCCGGACCAGCACCTGGGCCGCAACACCGCCGTCCGGGACATGGGGATGTCCCTCGAGGACTGCGTGCTCTACAACCCGCACAAGCCGAACGGCGGTCTGACGGCGGAGGAACTGCGCGCCGCCAAGATGATCCTGTGGCGCGGTCACTGCTCCGTGCACGGCCGGTTCTCGCTGGACTCCGTCAACGACGTGCGTGAGCGCATCCCGGGCGTCAACGTCCTGGTGCACCCGGAGTGCAAGCACGAGGTGGTCGCCGCCGCCGACTACGTGGGCTCGACGGAGTACATCATCAACACGCTCGAGGCGGCCCCGGCCGGCTCGAAGTGGGCGATCGGCACGGAGCTGAACCTGGTCCGGCGCCTGGCGAACCGTTTCGCGGACCAGGGCAAGGAGATCGTCTTCCTGGACAAGACGGTCTGCTTCTGCTCGACGATGAACCGCATCGACCTGCCCCACCTGGTGTGGGCCCTGGAGTCGCTGGCCGAGGGGAACCTGGTCAACCGCATCGAGGTCGACAAGGAGACGGAGAGCTTCGCGAAGCTCGCGCTGGAGCGGATGCTGGCGCTGCCGTAACCGCCGCCGTACGTGCGTTGAAGGGGCGTCCCGCCGCGGCGGGACGCCCCTTCAACGCGTGCGGTCAGGGCCTGCCTGCGCCCACGACAACGACCAGGGCCCCGCAGCCGGTCGGCTGCGGGGCCCTGGTGCGTGAAGGAACAGACGGAAGCTAGGCGTTCGACGGCTCCAGGGACGTCTCGTCCGTCTCCGCGGGCTTCGCGGCCTCCCGCTTCGCCGCCCGCTTGGCGCGGCGCCGCTCCTTGCGGAGCTCCACCATCGCGTACAGCGTCGGCACCAGCAGCAGGGTCAGCAGCGTCGACGTGATCAGACCGCCGATCACCACCACCGCCAGCGGCTTCGCGATGAAGCCGCCCTCGCCCGTGACACCGAGCGCCATCGGCAGCAACGCGAAGATCGTCGCCAGGGCCGTCATGAGGATCGGGCGCAGCCGGTGCCGGCCGCCCTCGACGACGGCCTCGACCACGCCAAGTCCCTGGGCCCGGTACTGGTTGATCAGGTCGATCAGCACGATCGCGTTGGTGACCACGATGCCGATGAGCATCAGCATGCCGATCATCGCCGGCACGCCCATCGGCGTACCCGTCGCGACCAGCAGGCCGATCGCGCCGGTCGCGGCGAACGGGATGGAGACCAGCAGGATCAGCGGCTGGATCAGCGACCGGAACGTCGCCACCAGCAGCATGAAGACGATCGCGATCGCCGCCAGCATCGCCAGGCCGAGGTTGAGGAACGCCTCCTCCTGGTCCTCCGACACGCCGCCGATGGAGGCGGTCGCACCCTCGGGCAGGTCCAGCGCCTTGATCTTCGACTGAAGCGCGGTGCTCACCGCGCCGGTGTTGTCGCCGGTCGGCTTCGCCGTGATCGTCGCGGCCCGCGAGCCGTCGATCCGGGTCATCGAGACCGGTCCGGGGACCAGCTTCACCTCGGCGATGTCACCGAGCTTCACCGGACCGAGCGGCAGCGCCTTCAGCTCGTCCATCGTCTTCGCCGGCTTGGCGGAGGTGATGACGATGTCCCGCTCGGTGTCGGCCAGGAGCGCCTTGCCCGACGGGGTGCCGCGGACGGCCTGGCCGACGGCCATGCCCAGCGTGGCGTCGGTGAAGCCGGCGTCGGCCGCCTTCGGTGTGGCCTTGACGGAGATACGCGGCACGGACTGGGCCAGATCGCTCTGGACGTCGGTCACGTCATCGAGCTTCGCGACCTCTGCCCGTACCGCCTCCGACGCCTTCCGCAGGGTCCCGGAGTCGGACGCCTTCACCACGACACTCAGGTCCTGGCTGCCGAAGCCGTCACCGGCGGCGATGGTCGTGTCGCCGACGCCGTCGAGCTTGCCGAACTCCTCGTCGAGGTGGTCGCGGACCTTCTCGTACGACGCCGCGTCCTTCAGCGTCAGCTGGTACGAGGCCTGGTTGGCGCCGGTGCCGCCGCCGAAGGCCGCCATGAAGCCGGAGGAGCCGACGGTGACCTGGTAGTCCTTGATCTCGTCGACGCCCGCGAGGACCTGCTCGACCTTCTTCGCGGAGGCATCGGCCGCCTCGAGGCTGGTGCCGGGCGGCAGTTCCTGCTTGACGGACATGACCTCCTGCTCGCCCTGGTCGAAGAAGTTCGTCTTGAGCAGCCCGGCCATGCCGAAGGTGCCGAACAGCACCACGACCGCCAGGGCGACACTCGTCAGGCGGCGGCGGGTCGCGAAGCGCAGCACGGGGACGTACATCCGCTGGAGCCGGCTCCGCGCCTCCTTCTCCTCCGCCTTTCGCCGGGCCTCTTCCGGGTCCAGACCCTGCACGGCCTTGGGGGCACGCAGGAACCAGTACGACAGGACGGGGACGACGGTCAGCGAGACGAGCAGGGACGCCAGCAGCGCGGCGGTGACGGTCAGCGAGAACGAGCCGAACAGTTCGCCGACCATGCCGCCGACGAGACCGATGGGCAGGAACACCGCGACGGTCGTCAGCGTGGAGGACGTGACGGCGCCCGCCACCTCCTTCACCGCTGTGATGATGGCGCTCTGCCGCTCCTCGCCGTAGCCGAGGTGACGCTTGATGTTCTCCAGGACCACGATCGAGTCGTCGACGACCCGGCCGATCGCGATGGTCAGCGCGCCGAGGGTGAGCATGTTGAGCGACAGGTCACGGGTCCACAGCACGATCAGTGCCAGGACGACGGACAGCGGGATGGACACCGCCGTGACCAGCGTCGAGCGCAGCGACGCGAGGAAGACCAGGATCACGATGACCGCGAAGACCAGGCCGAGCGCGCCCTCGGTGGTCAGGCCGGAGATCGACTTGGAGACCGCCGGGCCCTGGTCGGAGACGACGGTGAGCTCCGCGCCCGCCCCGAGGTCGGCGCGGAGGCCGGGCAGCTTGTCCTGGACCGCTTCCGAGATGGCGACGGCGCTGCCGTTGTTGTCCATGGTGGCCAGCACGGCAAGGCTGGGCCTGCCGTTCGTACGCGTCAGGGAGACCCGGCTCGCCTCCGTCTGCTCGACGGTCGCGATGTCACCGAGGCGTACGGGCTTGCCCTTCGTGCCCTGCGCGGGCACGATCCGCAGGTCCTCGATCTGCTGCAGGCTGGTGAAGCCGCCGCCGACCTGGACCGTGCGGCTCTTGCCGTCCTCGGAGAACGACCCGGCGGGCATCGTCGCGCCGCCCGTCCTGAGCGCCTCGGAGAGCGCCATGGTGTTCAGGCCCGCGGCGGCGAGCTTGCGGTCGTCGGGGGTGACGGAGACCTGGAGGTCCTGGACGCCGTCGATCGAGACCTGGCCAACGCCCTCGATGTCCTCGATCGCCGGTACGACGGTCCGCTCGAGCTGGTCGGCGAGCTCTCCCAGAGCCTCCGGCCCGGGGGCGCCCCCACGCTGGTCCTTGCCCGAGGACGCGGCGAGCACGACGGTGGGGATGTCGTCCGTCGACCCGGCGATGACCTGCGGGTCCACCTCGTCCGGCAGTTGGGCGCGGGCCCGGTTCACGGCCTGCTGGACGTCGGCGACGAGCTGCTTGCCCCCGTCCCCGTACTCGAAGGTCGCCATGATGACGGCGCTGCCCTCACTGGCCGTGGACGTGATGCCCTCGATGCCGTCGACGGCCTTGATGCTCGATTCGAGCGGCTCGACGACCTGCTTCTCGACGACATCGGGCGACGCGCCCTGGTAAGGGGCGAGCACCGAGACCATCGGGAGCTCGATGGACGGCAGGAGCTGCTGCTTGAGCTGCGGGACGGCGATCGCACCGAAGACGATCGCGACGATGGACATCAGCCCTATCAGGGCCCGTTGCGACAGGCTGAATCTGGACAGCCAGGACATGGGGTCTCTCTTCTGTGGCTTGCGCGGGGACGGGCACCAAGGCCCGCCTACACCTTCGGCCACAAGGAGAGGCCGTTCCCTAGCCCCCAGGTCCCGTTCCTTACGCCGCGCATACCGCAGCTGGAGTACGCGCGCCCTACGGCTCACTCCACCCTTGGACGTACCAGTCCCGACTCGTACGCGGTGACCACCAGCTGGGCGCGGTCGCGGGCGCCCAACTTGGCCATGGCGCGGTTCACATGGGTCTTGACCGTGAGCGGGCTGACCTCGAGCCGGGTGGCGATCTCGTCGTTGGAGTGGCCGCCGGCCACCAGCACCAGCACCTCGCGCTCGCGGACGGTGAGCGCCGAGAGCCGCTCGGAGAAGTCCCCGGCGTGCCGGCCGTCGTCGTCCGCGGCTCCGCCCTGCGCGAGGAAGGTGGCGATGAGCCCCTTGGTCGCGGCCGGCGACAGCAGTGCCTCGCCCGCGGCGGCGACCCGGATGGCGTTCAGGAGTTCGTCCGGCTCGGCGCCCTTGCCGAGGAAGCCGGAGGCGCCGGCCCGCAGCGACTGCACGACGTACTCGTCGACCTCGAAGGTCGTCAGCATGACGATCCGTACGTGCGACAGCTTTGGGTCCGCGCTGATCTCGCGGGTGGCGGAGAGCCCGTCCGTACCGGGCATCCGGATGTCCATCAGGACCACGTCGGCCCGCTCGGAGCGGGCCAGCGCCACCGCCTGCGCACCGTCGGCCGCCTCCCCGACGACCTCCATGTCCGGCTCGGAGTCCACCAGGACCCGGAACGCGCTGCGCAGCAGCGTCTGATCGTCGGCGAGCAGCACCCTGATCGTCATCTGTCCTCCCCCGCGCGGGCGGCCCGCACCTTGAGCGGCAGTATCGCCTGCACCCGGAAGCCGCCTCCGTAGCGGGGTCCCGCGGTGAGGGTGCCGCCGAGGGCGGTGACCCGCTCCCGCATGCCGAGCAGACCGTGGCCGCCGCCGTCGGAGGGACCGGCCGCGTCGGCGGGGCCGTTGTCGATGACGGTCACCTCCAGCGTCGAGCCGACCCGCACCACGCTCACCTCGGCCTTGGCGTCCTTCCCAGCGTGCTTCTGCACGTTGGTCAGCGCCTCCTGGATGATCCGGTACGCGGCCAGGTCCACGGCCGCCGGCGGCGGGTCCCCCTCATCGGCGCGGGCGACCTCGACGGGGAGGCCGGCCTGACGGAACGTGGTGACCAGTTCGTCGAGGACCGCGAGACCGGGCGCGGGCGCGGTGGGCGCCTCCGGGTCCCCGGACTGGCGGAGCAGCCCGACGGTGGCACGCAGCTCGTTCAGCGCGGAGCGGCTCGCCTCCCGTACGTGCGCGAGCGCCTCCTTGGCCTGGTCCGGACGCTTGTCCATGACGTGGGCGGCGACCCCGGCCTGCACATTGACCAGCGCGATGTGGTGCGCGACGACGTCGTGCAGATCGCGGGCGATCCGCAGCCGCTCCTCCGCGACCCGGCGCCCCGCCTCCTCCTCCCGCGTCCGCTCGGCGCGCTCCGCCCGCTCCCTCATGGCGTCGACGAAGGCACGCCGGCTGCGCACGGCGTCACCGGCGGCGGCCGCCATCCCGGTCCAGGCGAAGATGCCCAGGTTCTCCTGGGTGTACCAGGGGCTCGAGCCGAAGGCCATCGCGGCGGCGGTCAGCACGGTCATCGTCAGCAGGCCGACCCGCCAGGTGGTCGGGCGGTCGGTACGGGAGGCGACGGTGTACAGGGCGATCACGGCGCTCATCGCGACGGGGGCGGCCGGGTCGCCCGTCACCAGTTCGACGACGGACACCGCGCCGGTGACCAGCAGCACGCCCATCGGCTCGCGCCGCCGGAAGACGAGCGCGCAGGCGGCGACCAGCATCAGGACCGCGCTGCGCGCGTCGGGTGTGCGGGTGCCGAAGGTGGGGCCGTGCGGCCCGTTCGGATCGGCGAAGGAGCCGGCCACCATGCAGATCAACGCGGCCACGGCGAGGGCGCCGTCCAGCGCCAGCGGGTGCGCGCGCAGCCAGTTGCGGACGCGGTCGTACCGGGCGGCGAATGGGGTCACGTCAGGCAACGTTACGGCGTGGGAAGGGGTGGCGGAGCACGGTGGCGGGGGCGACCGCTGAGCGGGGCCGAACCGGGGGCTCCGCCCCCGTGCCCGTACCGCAAACGTCGGCGAGGCTGACTTGGTCAGCCTCGCCGGCGCAGTGAGGTACGGCAGGGGCGCGCGTGTTGGAGTGCGGGCGCGGGCGCCGGCCGCTACGCCACCGGGGGGATCAGGCCGCTCTCGCCGAGGAGTTCACGGACCTCCTCCAGCGTCGCGTCCGGCGCGGGGAGGATCAGTTCGGACGGTTCGAGAGAGGCGTCGGGCAGTGGCTCCCCCAGCTCCCGGACCTTCTCGAGCAGCGCGTGCAGGGTCCGGCGGAAGCCGGCCCCGTCGCCGCTCTCCATCTCCGCGAGCAGTTCGTCGTCGAGCTTGTCGAGCTCGGGGAGGTGGCTCTCCGCCACCTCGACCTGGCCCTCCCCCATGATCCGTACGATCATGACGAGTCCTTACTCTCCGTACTGGTCCGGACTGACGGTCACTGCTTGTCGAACTTGTGCGGGCTGCTCTGCTGCTGCGCGGCGTCCTGCGAACCTGCGGCGCCGCCCTCGATCGCCTGCTTCGACGCCGGGCCGCCGGCCAGTTCCGCCTTCATCCGCTGGAGCTCCAGCTCGACGTCCGTGCCGCCGGAGAGGCGGTCCAGCTCGGCCTGGATGTCGTCCTTCGCCAGCCCCGACTGGTCGTCGAGGGCGCCGGAGGCGAGCAGTTCGTCGATCGCGCCGGCCCGCGCCTGGAGCTGGGCGGTCTTGTCCTCGGCGCGCTGGATCGCGACGCCGACGTCGCTCATCTCCTCCGAGATGCCGGAGAACGACTCCGCGATCCGGGTCTGCGCCTGCGCCGCGGTGTAGGTGGCCTTGATGGTCTCCTTCTTGGTGCGGAAGGCGTCGACCTTGGCCTGGAGCCGCTGCGCGGCGAGCGTCAGCTTCTCCTCCTCGCCCTGGAGGGTCTGGTGCTGGGTCTCGAGGTCGGTGACCTGCTGCTGCAGCGCGGCCCGGCGGGACAGTGCCTCGCGGGCCAGGTCCTCACGGCCGAGGGCCAGCGCCTTGCGGCCCTGGTCCTCGAGCTTCGAGGACTGTCCCTGGAGCTGGTTCAGCTGCAGCTCGAGGCGCTTGCGGGAGGTCGCCACGTCGGCGACTCCGCGGCGGACCTTCTGAAGGAGCTCCAGCTGCTTCTGGTACGAGTAATCGAGGGTCTCGCGCGGATCCTCGGCCCGGTCGAGGGCCTTGTTCGCCTTCGCGCGGAAGATCATCCCCATACGCTTCATGACACCGCTCATGGGCTTCGCGCGCCCCCTTCTGACGGACTACGGCTTCAGCACTCCAACAGAACCCACAGTACGGGCCCTGCATCCATTACCGCACTGTTCGAGCGCGGATGCGCTCATCCCCAAGGACGACTGCGTACGGCTCCGATCCGGCGCAAGGAGTAGGTGGCTGTCAGGGGAGCTGTGCCCGCCGTCCCGTTCTGTCCCTTACGGACGCACGCCGTTGCGGGATCGTTCCCCACCAGGGTGGGGTCCATGCCCCGCAACCCGTACCCTTGGGTTTTGTGTTCCGTAGCCGTTCCAAGGAAGAGAAGGCCCCCACCGGCAAGGTGACGGCGGACCTCTCCAAGCAGCCCCGCGACCCCGAGGCCCCCAAGGGCCGCCCGACGCCTAAGCGCAGTGAGGCACAGGGCCAGCGCCGCCGTGCCTCCAGTGGTGCGCCGCAGGACCGCAAGGAGGCGATGAAGCGCCAGCGTGAAGCCCGCCGTGCCGACCTGGCCAGGCAGCGGGAGGCTCTCGCCAGCGGCGACGAGCGTTACCTGCCGGCCCGCGACAAGGGCCCGGTGCGGCGCTTCGTCCGCGACTTCGTCGACTCCCGTTTCTGCATCGCGGAGTTCTTCCTGCCGCTCGCGGTGGTGATCCTGGTGCTGAGCATGGTCCGGGTCGCCCAGCTGCAGAACATCGCGCTGCTGCTCTGGCTCGGCGTGATCGTGCTGATCGTCGTGGACTCGATCGGTCTGTCGATCCGTCTGAAGAAGCAGCTCCGCGAGCGCTTCCCCGACGAGCCGAAGCGCGGAGCCGTGGCCTACGGCCTGATGCGTACGCTCCAGATGCGTCGGCTGCGCCTGCCCAAGCCGCAGGTCAAGCGCGGAGAGCGGCCCTGAGCACCGATTCGTCGCAGCCTGGCGGCTTCACGCCGGAGGCGTCCGCGAACTGGCTGGCCGGTGCCGGCGGCCTGCGCAACACCGTCCGCCAGGAGCTGGTGGCCCGGCAGCTCGAGGAACAGATCACGTCGCGGTATCCCGTCGGCCAGCGGCTGCGGGTGCTCGACGTCGGCATGGGCCAGGGCACCCAGGCCCTGCGCCTGGCACGCGCCGGGCACACGGTCACCGGCCTGGAGTCGGACGCCGTGATGCTGAAGGCCGCCCGTGAGGCACTGTCGGGCGAGCCCGCCGGTATCCGCGAGCGGGTCCGGCTCGTGGAGGGCGACGGCCGGGACACCGGCGTGCACTTCCTGCCGGGCAGCTTCGACGTGGTCCTCTGCCACGGCGTGCTGATGTACGTGGAGGAGCCGGACGGGCTGCTCGCCGGCCTGGCCAGGATGCTGGCGCCGGGCGGGCTGCTGTCCCTGCTCGTCCGCAACGGCGACGCCCTGGCCATGCGGCCCGGAGCGGCCGGGGACTGGCAGTCGGCGCTGGACGCCTTCGACACGGACACCTACACCAACCGCCTCGGCCTGAAGGTGCGCGCCGACCGGCTCGAGGCACTCACGGCGACGCTGGACGGCATCGCCGCGCCGCTGCACGCCTGGTACGGGGTGCGGATCTTCACGGACCACGTCGGCAACGACGTCGAACTCCCCGCCGCCGACGAGCTGCACCAGGTGCTGACGCTGGAGGAGCGCGCCGGACGCACCGACCCGTACCGCAGGGTGGCGGCGCTGCTGCACCTGTGCGGAGTACGGCGGATCTGACTCTGGCGCCGCCCCCTGATCGGCGGTGCACCGCAGGCACCGGCCGGGCGGCCGTAGAGATACTCCGGGCATGGACGCATCTCCCCGCCCGGCCCGTCGAACCCTCCGGCTGGCGGCGCCCACGACAGCCGTTCTCTGCGTGGCCGCCCTGGCCGCCGGCTGCTCGCCGGCCGCCGGGCCGGAGCCCGTGTCCTCCAGCCGGGCCGCCGCCGCCCCGGTCGCCTCGAGCGAGCTCGAGGACGACTACCGGGAAGTCATCGCGAACGTGCTGCCCTCCGTCGTCCAGATCGAGGCCGGGGAGAGCCTCGGCTCCGGCATCGTCTACGACGACAACGGCCACATCGTCACCAACGCGCATGTCGTGGGCAGGACGGAGCGCTTCAAGGTCACCGTCGCCACCGGTGAGCAGCCGCTGACCGCGACGCTGGTCTCCGCCTTCCCCGAGCAGGACCTCGCCGTCGTCAAGCTCGACGCGGTCCCCCCGGGCCTCAGGGCCGCCCGCTTCGGGGATTCCTCCGAGGTCGCGGTCGGCCAGATCGTCCTGGCCATGGGTTCACCGCTCGGGCTGTCCAGCAGCGTCACCCAGGGAATCGTCTCCGCCGTGGGCCGCACGGTCAGCGAGAGCAGCGAGGGCGGCGGGACCGGGGCGACCCTCGGCAACATGGTGCAGACCTCGGCGGCGATCAACCCGGGCAACAGCGGGGGCGCGCTCGTCAATCTGAGCAGCGAGGTCATCGGCATCCCGACGCTGGCCGCGTCCGACCCCGGCCTCGAAGGCAGCGCCGCGCCCGGCATCGGATTCGCGATCCCCGTCTCCATGGTGCGGACGGTCGCGGACCAGATCATCAAGTACGGCGAGGTCAGGGACTCCGGCCGGGCCGCCCTCGGCATCACGGGCCGCACCGTCCTGGACGACGACTACCGCCCGTCGGGCGTCGCGGTCGCCTCCGTGGCCGGCGACGGCCCGGCGGCGAAGGCGGGGATCCGGGCGGGCGACATCATCACGAAGCTGGACGGCACGGAGATCACGACGATCACGTCCCTGGCGGAGGTGCTGGCGTCGAAACGACCGGGCGAGGAGGTCTCCGTGACGCTGGAACGAGGGGGTCGGGAGCGGGCGGTGACGGTCACGCTGGGCGAGATCTGACGGGGTCGTGAGCGGGGTTCTTCCCCCACCCCGCCCCTCCCCGGAACCGGTGCTCCGCCCCGGACCCCTGGCGTCGGGGGCTCCGCCCCCGCCGCCCCTCAGACGGCAACACCGCACCGCCGGACCGTGCCGGAAGCCGCCCGGCCCCTACGCCTTGCCCCGGACGCCCGGTCCGACGGAACCGGCCCCCGCCCCACCGCAGGCCGGGCGGCCCGCCCAAGGACGCCACGCTCTCGTACCGGGCCCGGTACGAGAGCGTCACACCCCCGGCCGGGCCCGGCCGAAGCGTCGCCCCCGCAGGGCTGCGGGGCTCAGGACTCGTGGAGGCTCATCGGGCCGTAGATCTTCGTGTCGTCCTCCGAGAGGACGACCTGGTCCGCCCCGCCCTCCTGGAGTTCCTTCCAGTGCTCGCCGATCCAGGATTCCGCGTCGCCCTGCGTCGTGAACTCCTCCGGCTCCACCGCCGGCTGGACCTCCGTACCGTCGGACTTCTCGAACCGCCACGTCCACGCCATGTGCGCCTCCCACGTCCCTAGGGCAAGCTGATCAGTTTGCTGCCCGCAGCGTAGCCGGGCGCGCACCGCTCGGGGCGAGACGGCAGGATCAGAGGCGTGGAACTGACTCTGCTCGGCACCGGCGCCCCCGCCGGCCTCCCCCGGCCCGACTGCCCCTGCGCCGTGTGCGCCACCGCCCGCGGCCCGGAGGCGCGGGCGGCAACCGCGTTGCTCGTGGACGGGGCGCTGCTTCTTGATCTGACGCCGGGCGCCGCGCTCGCCGCGGCGCGTGCGGGGCATTCGCTCGTCGGCGTGCGGCAGGTGCTGTTGACGCACCCTCATGACGGTCCGCCCCTGGACCTGCCTGCGGGGCTCCCGACGGCGGGGAGGGTGCCGGACGGGCGGGAGTTGACGCTGATCAGCGGGCACCGGGTGCGGGCTCTGCCGACGGACAACCCGGGCACGGGTTACGAGGTGACGTCCCCGGACGGCGACCGCCTGCTGTATCTGCCGCCGGGCGCGGCCCCTGCGGGGCTCGCGGAGGGGCGGGCGGCGTACGAGATGGTCGTGGCCGATGTCGTGGGCCGTCCGGACGCGATCGCCCGGTTGCGGGCGTCGGGGGCCATCGGGGCGACGACGGACGTGCTCGCCGTGCATCTGGACCACGACGCCCAGGGCGGCCCCGAGTTGACCCGTCGTCTGGCGGCCGCGGGCGCCCGTGCGGTGCCGGACGGGACGACCCTGATCGTCGGCGAGTACCACGCGGTGCCGGACGTGCCCCGGCGGACGCTGGTGACGGGCGGGGCGCGTTCGGGGAAGTCGCTGGAGGCGGAACGCCGGCTGGAGGCGTTCCCGGACGTGCTGTACGTGGCGACAGGCGGGGCCCGGGAGGGCGATGCGGAGTGGGCGGCCCGGGTCCACGCGCACCGTGAGCGCCGGCCGGGTTCGTGGCGTACGACGGAGACGTGCGATCTGGTGCCGCTGCTGGAGGCGGAGGGGCCGCCGCTGCTGATCGACTGTCTGTCGCTGTGGTTGACGGACGCCATGGACAAGACCGGCGCCTGGGACGACGAACGGTGGGCCGCGGAGGGTGAGCGGGCGCTGCGGGAGCGGGTCGGCAAGCTGGTCGCTGCGGTCCGGGCGACGGCCCGTACCGTCGTGGCGGTGACGAACGAGGTGGGTTCCGGGGTGGTCCCGGCCACGGCGTCCGGGCGGCGTTTCCGCGACGAGCTGGGCCGGCTGAACGCGGCGTTCGCGGACGAGTGCGAGCACGTGCTGCTGGTGGTCGCGGGCCAGGCGCTGGTGCTCCGCGGCTGAGGTCCGCTCGAGGCGGGGCCGGGCCTCCATGGCACGGCGCCCGGCTGGCCGTCCGCGCGTCGGCGGGTGCCGGTACTGTTCGGCGAATGAGCAGGCTGAATCTCGACGACTTCTCCGAACTGATCGAGCGCCCGGACAGCGGTACCCGGCGTGACGCCGAGGAACGCCGGGAGCGGCTGATCGTGCCGCCGGGTGCGCTGGGCCGTCTCGACGAGCTGGGCGAGTGGCTCGCCGCCGCGCAGGCGTCCGTCCCGGTCAGGGCGATCGAGCGTCCGCGTGCGGTGCTGTTCGCCGGCGACCACGGCGTCGCGGAACTGGGCGTGTCGGCACGGGAGTCGGGCACCGCGCACCGGCTGGTGCGGGGCGTGCTGGAGGGCGCGAGCCCGGTGGCCGTGCTGGCCCGCCGGGCGGGCGTGCCGGTGCGGATCGTCGACGCGGGTCTGGACTGCGACCCGGATCTGCTGCCGGAGGAGGTGTCGCGGCACCGGGTGCGGCGCGGCAGCGGCCGTATCGACATCGAGGACGCGCTCACTCCCGAGGAGGCGGAGCAGGCGGTGCGCCTCGGCATGGCGATCGCCGACGAGGAGGCCGACTCGGGTACGGATCTCGTGGTCCTCGGTGACCTGAGCGTGGGCGGTACGACGCCGGCGGCGACGCTGATCGCGGCGCTGTGCGGCACGGATGCGTCCGTGGTGACGGGGCGCGGCGGGGCGGGCATCGACGACCTGGCCTGGATGCGCAAGTGCGCGGCGATCCGGGACGCTTTGCGGCGGGCCCGGCCGGTGCTGGGCGATCAGCTGGAGCTGCTGGCGGCGGTGGGCGGCGCGGACCTGGCGGCGACGACCGGGTTCCTGTTGCAGAGCGCGGTGCGCCGGATGCCGGTGATCCTGGACGGCGTGGTGTCGGCGGCGTGTGCGCTGGTGGGGCAGCGGGCGGCGTTCCGTGCGCCGGACTGGTGGATCGCGGGCCAGGTGAGCGGCGAGCCGGCGCAGACGAAGGCGTTGGACCGGATGGCGCTCAATCCGGTGCTCGACCACGGCGTGACGGTGGGCGAGGGGACGGGCGCGCTGTTGGCGCTCCCGTTGGTGCAGGCGGCGGCCGCGCTGGCGGCGGAGTTGCCGGAACGGCCCGGGCCGGCGGAACCCGAGGCGGCGGGGACCGAGGCGCTGTGACGCACGGCGGCCGAGGGCTTTCTCGAGGCGCCCGGCCTGCCCCGGTGGACGCACCGCCGGCACCTGGAGGGAAGGCGCCGTGAACCGCGCGGCGCCGGAGCCTGGGCTCCGCGGTCACGGCTCGCGGGGCGGCACCCGGTCCGGCGCCCCGCCGATCAGGTCCTGGAACGCCCGGCGCGGCCTCACCCAGCGCCGGTCGTGGCGGATCGAACGCAGTCTCGCCCTGGCGCGGGCCTTCGGGCGGCGCCGGTAGAACCTGCGGGCCCAGTACGACTCCGGGCGGGCGAGCCGTACCGCACCGACCAGCGCCACCACCGGTACGAGCACACCGAGCAGACCCATCCTGGTCTTGCCCTTGAGGAGGGCGATCAGGGCGAAGAGCAGGTTGCCCACCACGGTGAGGATCACGCCGACGCGGTTCTGGCGTTCGTCCGGTGTCAGCTCGTCGACGCCGAGCGGTACGGAGCCGCCGAGGACCAGCAGCGCGAGGGCGGTGGCCAGCACGACGACCTCGACGCTCTTGCGGCCCTCTTCGGTCCAGTAGACGTCGTCCAGATGGAGAATCAGGGCGAACTCGTCGAGGACCAGTCCGGCTCCCATTCCGAAGATCACCGCGCAGACGGCGGCGCCGACGCCGTGTCTGCCGCTGCCCACGGCACCGAAGCCGCCGACCAAGGTGAGAAGCACTCCGGGCACCACATGATGGATGTGCATCCCGCCGGGAGTGACGTTCTTGAACGGCCCCCGGCCCGCCCTGATCAGCCGGGTGACCATGCGTGTGAGCAGGAACGTGAGCACGAAGGAGGCCAGCGCGAGCAGCATCGGCAACTTCCCGGGTTCCAGGATGTTGCGGTAAAACCAGTGACCCATGCCACCCGCTCCCGTTTAGAACGCTTCGCGCATTATGCGCAATTTACCGCCACAGGGCTCGGGCTACCCTTCGCGCGATGACTCCTCGGACCGCCGCCGCGGCCTCTGCGCACGGCATACGTTTCGCTTTCGGCACCCTCACCGTGCTCCCCGTCCGTGTCACCCGCTGGGACCGCGACGCCGCGCGTGCCGGGATGCTGTGCGCGCCACTCGCGGGGCTCGTGGTGGGGCTGTCCGCCGCGGCGGCCGGCGGGCTTCTGGCGCTGCTGGGTTCGGGGCCGCTCCTGGCCGCGGTGGCCACGGTGGCCGTGCCGGCCGTACTCACCCGGGGTCTGCATCTCGACGGGCTCGCGGACACGGCCGACGGGCTCGGCAGCGGCAGGCCCGCAGAGGACGCGCTGCGCATCATGAAGCAGTCCGACATCGGGCCGTTCGGCGTGATCACGCTGCTGTTCGTCCTGCTCGGGCAGGTCGCGGCGCTGGCCGAACTGTACGCGCAGAGCTGGGCGCTGGGCGCGACGGCCGCGGCGCTGACCGCCGTCACCGCCCGTCTCGCGCTGACCCTCGCCTGCCGTCCCGGTGTCCCGCCGGCCCGCCCCGAGGGCCTCGGGGCGGCGGTCGCGGGGGCCGTTCCGCTACGGGCCGCGCTCGCCGTGGGCGTCGTGGTGGGCGTCTTCGCGGCGGGCGCGGGCGCGCTCTTCGGCCCGTACGGCGCACTGCACCACGCCCTCGCGGTGGCGGCCGGTCTGCTGGCCGCCCAGCTGCTGCTGCGGCACTGCGTGCGGCGCTTCGGCGGAGTGACGGGTGATGTGTTCGGGGCACTCGCGGAGACGGCGGGAACGGTGGCACTGGTGGCGCTGGTGCTCGGCTGACCGCCACCCGCTGCCCGCTGCCGGCTGCCCCACTGTTCGCCGGCAGGTCACCGCGCACCGCTGAGGCGTCGCGTCACGGGCAGGGCTCGCGCCACACCCCCAGGTCGTACTTCTTCAGCATCGAGCTGAGGCCGAGCGCCCGCGTCGTGGGGCAGAACTCCCGTGTCGGGAGCTCGTACTCGACGTGGAAGACCGCCTTGCCCGCGCGGACGAACGGGCTGAGCGCGGCGCACTCGTCGTGCTCCGCGCACTGCTCGTTGACCGCGAAGTCGAAGTCGCCGACCAGTTCGGGGATCTGGTCGAGGTCGTTCTTGAGGCCGACGGACAGGCCGCGTTCCTGGGCGAGGCGGGCGATCAGGCGGTTGTAGCGGAGCTGGTCGCCGGCCGTGAGGGGGAAGCCGGTGCGGTTGGCGTAGCCGTCCATGTTGTCCGGCTCCACCGCGTCGAAGCCCTTGTCCCTGCACATGTCGAGGCGTTCGGCCATCAGCGGTTCGAGGAGGTCGGTGCGGCGGATGTCGAGCCAGCGCTCGCCCTCCCAGCCGTTGCCGCGGCCGAGGAGCGACTTCGGGAACCGGTCGGCGTCGGGGCGGAAGTCCTCCCAGGCGCCGGTGGAGAGGTAGCAGATGACCTTGCGGCCGCGACGGTGCAGGTCGGCGACGGCGGAGGCGGGGTGGTCGAAGCCGTCGATGTCGTAGACCGGCACGTCGACGGTCGGATCGAGGCGGCCGCTGAGCTGCCACTGCCACGCCAGGCCGGGACCGGGCAGCCACCGCTCGTCGGCGGGCCTCACCGGCCGGGGAGGGAGCGTCGGACCGCCCGCCTCGTCGGGCGCGCTCGTGCATCCCGCGAGCAGGGCCGCCAGGAGGACGAGGAGAAGGAAGGGCGAACGTTTCACCGGGCGGGCTCCAGATGGTGCGGGAGGGTGCCCCAGGGGTGGGCGCCGGTGCCCGGGACGACGCAGTGGACCGCGGCGCCGGCGCGGGCGCCGGGCGGGGCCGCGTAGACGAGGTGGCAGAACCGTTCCGGCGGGTGGGCCGCGGTCCAGGACGGGATGCCGGCGGCCCGGTACGCGTCCCACGGGCCCTCGAAGGTGACCAGCAGATCGGCGAACTCGGCGTAGCCCGGGTCGGGATGCACGCCGTGGTTGAGGGCCACGGTGGCCGCGCCCGCCGACCGGGCCTCCGTCACCAGCCGCCGGTAGTGGGCCAGGGTGCCCGCCCCGGAGCAGACCTGGTCGAGGAACGCGCCGTCGGCGCCGTACCAGTCCCGGTGGCGCAGCAGGTCCCGCACGACGTCGGCGTGCGGGCGGCGGCCGTAGTCCGTGTCGGTGTAGCCGAGTACGCGCACCCCCGCACGCCTGAGCCGCCCGGCGACCGCGGCGAAGGCGGGATCGGGTGCGGTGCCGGGCCCGTCGGCCGGATTGAGGACGACGCCGTAGAGGCGGGACGCGGCCGCGACGACGGCGTCCCAGGCGTCCGGCCGGTCGGCGGGGTGCTCGTAGAAGGGAACCAACAGGCTTTTCACGGGCGCTTCCTGAGTCAGAGACGGTGGGCGGTGGCACGGCCCAGCAGAACACGGACGAGTACGGCGAGCACGGAGGCCGACGCGGCGGCCACGCACAGGCCGACGATCGCGGGGCCGCCGGTCCCGGCGAGCAGCGCGAGGGTCTGCACGGCGGCGGCACCGGCGCAGACCGCCGCGACCTGGTTCGCCGCTCCGCACGACTGGAGCAGCAGCCCCGTCCACAGCACCGCACCGACGAGCAGCAGGGTGGCCGACCGCACCCCGCCGAACGCGGGGGCACCGGGCCACAGCACGGTCCCGGCCACCGCGAGGACGAACAGGATCGCGAGATACCCGCAGAGGCACTCCGCGAGGACGGCGGCGGTGCACCGGCGGAACTCCCCAAGTGCGGTGCTCACGCGCAGCCCGGCGACGGTCCCGTCGCGGAAGCGGCGGAGCAGCCATTCGGCGGGGCCCATGCTCAAGGTCAGCGCCACGGCGGCGGGTGCGGCGACAGCCGCGCCCGGTCGGCCCGCGAGCACGTCCCCGAGAGCGGTGTACAGCACCAGGGTTCCGGCCCCGAGTCCGAACACCCCGTACGGCACGGACGCGAGGACCCGTGGCCGGTGCGGCTGCCGGGCCCGTGCTGTCGGCGCTCCGGGCCGGGCCCGCGCCCGTCGGGCCGGTCGACGGACATGCTCCTGGCCGGTCACGGCGGCCTTCGGGCGCGTGGCGTGGACCGCCAGGACCGTGGCCGCCGCGAGGGACGCCGCCAGGAGCGCCGACCGGGACCACGGGGGCAGGTCGTCGAGAAGGGTCAGCGCCGTGGCCCCGGCCGTCGGCAGGAGCGCGTACAGCAGCGCGCGTTCCCGGCCCAGCACCAGCAGGGCCGTCGCCGCCGACACGTACAGCGCCTGCGCCGACGCGAACACGGCGGCGTGCCACTGGCCCGGCCCGGCACTCACGACGGCGGCCGCGGTGCTCAGCAGGGTGCCCGCCGCGGCGCCCGTGCGCAGGCAGCGGAGCGCGGCGGGCCGGTCGCCCAGTGCCAGCCAGGAGTGCGCCCGGTGGGACAGCGCCTGGTTCCAGGCCCAGCCGGTGAGCGCGCCGGCCAGCAGCGGGCCGAGGGCCGCGCCCTCGAGCAGCGGGGCGGCCGGTACGTACGCGAGGCCCGGGAGAGCGAAGACGAGGCCGCGCAGCAGACAGCCGAGGAGCCCGGTCCACCACGGGTCGGCGGCGGGTGGGGAAGGCTCCGGGTAGCGGCGCGGGACCCTCTCGTGGAGCGCCTCGGCGAGCGCGAACGAGTCGGCGCGGCCGTAGGTGCGGCGGATGTGGTCGTCCGTCATGCCGTCCGATTCGAGGACGGCGGCGATCTCGTCGGGGTGGACGGCGTGGGCGATCACGCCGTCCATGCGGTGGGCGAGTTCACCGAGCGGGTCGGCCGGAGCTGTGGGTGGCGCTCCGGTCACGGCAGTGCCGCCTCTGCGGTCTCCGCGAACGCCACCCCTGCGGCGGCCTCCGCGACCGGAAGTGTCACCGGCTCAGGGAACCCCGCCAGTTCGAGATAGATCCGGCGGAACGCGTCCACCGAGCGCCGGAGCGTGAAGCGGTCGACGACCCGCTGCCGGGCGAGCCGGCCGAGCTCTGCCCGCCGTCCGGCGTCCCGCAGCAGGCCGAGCGTCGCCTCCGCCATCAGCGCGGGCTCACGCGGCGGCACGACGAGGCCGGTGTCGCCGACCGCCTCCCGGACCCCGCCGACATCGGTGGACACGGTGGCACGGCCGCAGGACATCGCCTCGATGAGCGAGAAGGGGAACCCTTCGCTGATCGAGGAGAGCAGCACCACGCTCCCCGACGTGTAGGCGCGCGCCACGTCGCTGACCCGCCCCTCCCACCTGATGCCGTCCACGACCCCCAGCTCGGCGGCGAGTTTCTCCATCCGGATGCGGTACGCCTCACCGCCGGCGGGGACGCCGCCGAACAGCCGGAGCCGTACGTCGGGGAGTTCGGCGCGCACCATCGCGTAGGCCCGGATCAGTGTCCGCAGGTCCTTGATGGGGTCGATGCGGCCGGCCCAGGCGATCGTCGGCACCTCCGGTTCGGGGCCGGCGTCGGGGAAGGCGTGCGGGTCGACCCCGTTGTAGACGGTGCGGAGGCGGTCGTCGGGCGCGCCGCCCCGTTTCTCCCACCGCCGGTTGTACTGGTTGCACGGGGTGATGAGGTCGGCGCGCCGGTAGCCGAGCGAGCTGAGTTCGCGGTAGAAGCCCAGCATCAGCGCCTTCACCGGCGCCCGCTGGGCCTCGCCGCGGTACCAGAGGTAGCGCTCGCGGAGGTAGATGCCGTGCTCGGTGAGCAGGAACGGCACGCCGTCGAAGTGCTGGGCGGCCAGCGCCGGCAAGGTGGCGAGGCCGCCGCTGACGGCGTGGGCGATCGAGTCGTCGGGTATCCGTGCGGCGAGCGGCCGGAGGGTGTGCTCCAGCAGGTCGAGGGCCGTGAGGGCATCGTGCACGGTGGGCCGGGCCACGGACAGCTCCAGGTGCGGCATGGCCCAGGTCCACATCAGCGACCGCAGCGCGGACTCGGAGCGGAGCGCCGCCGTCAGCTGCCCGGCGCGTGCGTAGCCGGCGAGGCCGTCCAGCGCCTCACCGAAATCGCAGCCGGCCGACGGGTCGAGGATCGACAGCAGGAGGTGTTCGTAGACGCCGAGGAAGCGCTCACGTTCCCGCCGGGGCAGCCGGCGGCGGGCCGGCTCCGGCCCCCACAGGGGGAACGCCGTGTGCCGGTAGACGTTCCGCGGCATCTCCCAGGGGACCGGCTCGCGGCCGCCGCCGGTGAGGGAGACGATCCGGAAGTCGACCTCCGGCATTCCGCGCACCAGCTGGTCGCACCAGGTGGAGACGCCGCCGTGGGCGTGCGGATAGGTGCCTTCGGTGAGCATGGTGACATGACGGCCGCAGCTCGGCATGGATGGTGTCCCCCCAGGACGGTGGTCGGCGGTGCCCGGTCCGTGCCGTCGGGTCAGGCCGGCAGCCTGAGCGTGATCGCCGACTGGAGCGGTTCGGGCGTGGCCCACTCCGAGCGCGTCCCGGCGTAGGCGGAGCCGAACACCGTGGTGGTCAGCAGCCGTTGCTTACGGGTGCCTTCCGGTGCGGTGACGGGTGCGGCGACACCTGAGGGCGCCTTCACGGTGACGGTGTCGCCGATGCGGTAGGCGGTGACCTGGCCGTCCGCGAGCGCCCGTTCCCACGCGGCGCGCCGCTGGAGTTCCGTACCTGCCTCCCGCTGGCGGGGGTTGACGACCGGCGCGCTGTCGGCGAACAGGGCGCGGTAGTCGGCCAGCACCTTGTCGAGCACGGGGTACAGGAGGCGTTCCTCGGCGAGGTTGGACTGGTGCGCGTAGTGCGGGCGGGGATCGTTGGCGACGACGTGGCCGAGGGCGGTGCGCGCCTCTTGCGGGACGATGTACGAGGCGTAGCCGGTCGCGGTGTCGAGCGGTTCCGGCAGGCAGGTGGAGGCAGGGTCGGTCTCGCAGACTCCGCTGCCGCCGTCGTCGGCGGCCGTGTAGATCCAGTTGTACTCGTCGGCCATCTCGGCCGCGGTGCCGACGTTGTAGTACACGTTCATGGGGTGCCGTGGCACCGTCCGCGCGGCACCGACCGGGCGCTGCCGCGGCTCGCGGGAGTTGTCGCTCGCGATCCACTTCACCCCGTTGTCGGCGAGGGCGCCGGCGAGGTTCGGGTTGTCCACCGGCTGCTGCGGAAGGGTCTTCAGGCCGGAGTGCTCGCCGGTGACGAGTTCGGTGCGGTCGACGGGCAGGCCCTTGCGCACGGCCCACTCGTGGTTGTCGCGGATCTGCGCGGAGATCTCGGCGCGGCCGACCCAGCGGGTGTTGCCCGCGGTGTCCGTCGCGCACTTCCAGGGCACGGTGGACGCGTCCTGCACACAGCCGAGGAACGGATGGGTGTAGGTGTGGTTGATCCAGCGGTACTGCGCCTTGTCGGCGAGCAGCCGGTCGGTGAGCGGATCGCTGCCTTGGTGCTCCGCCTTCCACTCCTCGCCGGCGCCCGCGTTGTGGACCATGTCGAGGGTGAAGCCGGCGCTCCGCTGCCAGGCGGCCGTGTGCGCGGCGTCGGCCGCGGTCATCCGGATCGGCGCACCGGCCCCGTCGCCGCCGCCCGGGCAGTCGATGTCGCCGGGGGTGCAGTTACGGGCGGTGTCCCAGCGCGCGTCGGGCGCGAAGACGTCGTCGATGTGGACGGAGAAGTAGTTGCGGCTCTGCCCGAGGTGGACACCCTGGGTGAGCCATTCGACGATGCCGCGCGCGAGTACCCGGAACTGCCGCTGGTGCCGGTTGTAGGCGAAGGTCACCACCAGCTCGCGGCGGCCGTCGTGCGTGTACTCGCCGATCAGGCTCGCGCGTGAGGAGCCGTCGCCGACGGGCGCGTCGAGGAGGCTGGTGAATCCTTCGCGGGGGCGGCCCGCGTAGCCGTAGCTCTCGGCGACGAGCGGCGAGTTGTCCTCGAAGGTGACGGGCCCGTCGAGGTAGCCGAACACTCCGGCCCGCCCGGCGGTGGTCACCGCGCTGCGCGCGCCGTCCAGCACACCGGCGTAGCCGCCGTTGTCGACGTACTCAAGTCCCACGCCCGGGTGCGACCAGGTGTAGGCGTCGACCTGGCGGATGCCGAAGGTCCGCTCGTACGCGAAGAGGGCGGCGTTCTCCGCGGCCCCGGCGGCGGTGTCCGCGCCGAACGGGTCCTCGTCGGGCACGACGACGCCCTGGAACCTGGCACGCGGGCGGCCGTCCACGGTGTCGCTGAGGAAGGAGGCGTCGACCCGGGGCCGGGCCGGGTCGTTCAGGTCCAGCGTCCGGTGGGGCACTCCGGTGCCCGCCAGTTCGGAGACGATCGCGTCGACGGCCGCGCTCCCGTCGTCGACGACGAGCACCACGAGGTCGATACGGGGCACCGGCGCGGCGGCCGCGTGTGCGGCGGGCAGGATCCCTGCCAGCGTGACGGCTGCGGTCGCGGCGACGATGAACCGGCCGCCCGCCGCGCGTCCAGGGCGCGGCCGGGCCACCCGTGCGCGCCGCTTCCCGGCGCCCCCGGACCCTCCGTCGTTCCCACGGGCCCCGGTGCCGGCCGGGCGGGCCCGGGAGGGCCCGGAGGCACGCCCGCGGCGGTCGGCCGCGGAGGCTGTTACGTCCCCGCCGAGCGTTTGCGCCTCGGGACGGCGGCCGACGACGGCCTCGCCGCCGGACACGGTCCCGGGCCGGCGTCCCGCCTCGCGCGCATGCTGCTGCTCCATGTGTCTCCCCCCTCGCACGCTTCCCCAACACCTGGCAGACGCAAGGAAGTTCTGTGCCGATGACGCAACGGGGGCCCACGCCCCGTCGCCCGAATGTGGTGAGTGTGGCCGAGCGGTGACAACCTCCGGGCCGAACATGAAAGAGACACCACGCACGAGTGAACCGCCGCCGCCGTGAGCGATACATACGGCCGCGCGTAGGCTCTTGTCCGGTGTGGGGTGTCGATCCACCCTCGCCGCACCCTCGGAACTCAACGGAAGCGAGATTTCACCACCGTGACTGCTCTCACTCTCAGCACTGCAGGCGCTGCGACGCTGCGCGCCGACGCCCTCGTCGTCGGTGTGGCGAAGGGCGCCAAGGGCCCGGTGGTCGCGCCGGGCGCCGAGGCCGTGGACAAGGCGTTCGACGGCAAGCTCGCCTCCGTCCTGGAGACCCTCGGCGCCGGCGGTGGCGAGGGCGAGATCACCAAGCTCCCCGCGCCGTCCGGCCTGAAGACCCCGGTCGTGCTGGCCGTCGGTCTGGGCGCGGCCCCCGAGGACGGCGAGGCGTACGGCGCCGAGGCGCTGCGCCGCGCGGCCGGTGCCGCGGCGCGGGCGCTCTCCGGCGCCAAGAAGGCCGCTTTCGCGCTGCCCATAGAGTCCGTCGAGGACGCGGAGGCCATCGCCGAGGGTGCGCTGCTCGGCGCGTACGCCTTCACCGCGTACCAGGGAACGGCCGACGAGAACGGCGCGAAGAAGCCGCTGGCCGAGGTCGCCCTGCTGGGCGCCAAGCCGCGTGACAAGGCGTTCAAGGCCGCCGCCGAGCGCGCGGTCGCGCTCACCGAGGAGATCAACCGCGCCCGCGACCTGGTCAACACCCCGCCGAACGACCTCACCCCCGAGGCCTTCGCCGCCGTGGCCTCGGCCGCCGGCAAGGAGCACGGCATCAAGGTGCAGGTGCTCGACGAGAAGGCGCTCGCCAAGGGCGGCTTCGGCGGCATCCTCGGCGTCGGCCAGGGCTCCCAGAACCCGCCGCGCCTGGTCAAGCTCTCCTACACGCACTCCAAGGGCGCCAAGACGCTCGCGCTCGTCGGCAAGGGCATCACCTACGACTCGGGCGGCATCTCCCTGAAGCCGGCCGGCCACAACGAGACGATGAAGTGCGACATGAGCGGCGCGGCCGCCGTGTTCGCCGCTGTCGTCGCGGCGGCCCGGCTGGGCCTCGCCGTCAACGTCACCGGCTGGCTGGCCCTCGCCGAGAACATGCCGTCCGGCTCGGCCACCCGCCCCGGCGACGTGCTGCGCATGTACAGCGGCAAGACGGTCGAGGTGCTCAACACCGACGCCGAGGGCCGTCTGGTGCTCGCGGACGCGCTGACGAGGGCGTCCGAGGAGAACCCGGACGCGATCGTCGACGTGGCGACGCTGACCGGTGCGATGGTGCTGGCGCTCGGCAGCCGCACGTTCGGCATCATGGCGAACGACGACGCGTTCCGTACCTCGATCCACGAGATCGCCGAGGAGGTCGGCGAGGCCTCCTGGCCGATGCCGCTCCCCTCGGAGCTGCGCAAGGGCATGGACTCGCCGACCGCCGACATCGCGAACATGGGTGAGCGCATGGGCGGCGGCCTGGTGGCCGGCCTGTTCCTGAAGGAGTTCGTCGGCGAGGGCATCACCTGGGCGCACCTGGACATCGCGGGCCCCGCGTTCCACGAGGGCGCGCCGTTCGGCTACACGCCGAAGGGCGGCACCGGGTCGTCGATCCGCACGCTGGTGAAGCTGGCGGAGCGGACCGCCGCGGGCGACCTGGGCTAGCGGACCGGATCGGTACGGGGGCGGGTGGGGCCGCGGGCGCCGCTGCGCGGCGCCTGTTCCCCACCCCGCCCCCGCGCCTTCGGCCCGCCCCCATTACGCCCCGGTAACGGGGAAAAGCGCTCAAGCTCACCATCTCAAGCTCCGGCCCCGCGTCCCGCCGTCCGTCAACAAGTGCGAAGATGGGTTCTCGGCAGGACAGGGCCCCCACCACAGGGCCGAAGAGACAGCGGCCGAACACCAGCCGACCGGCCGGTCATCTCCCGAGACGGGGGCCCGGCGAACGGCGCACATGCATGGAGGACGTGACGTGGCGAACGACGCCAGCACCGTTTTCGACCTAGTGATCCTCGGCGGTGGTAGCGGCGGTTACGCTGCGGCGCTGCGCGGAGCTCAGCTGGGCCTGGACGTCGCACTGATCGAAAAGAACAAGCTCGGCGGCACCTGCCTGCACAACGGCTGCATCCCCACGAAGGCTCTGCTGCACGCCGGCGAGATCGCGGACCAGGCTCGTGAGGCCGACCAGTTCGGTGTCAAGACCTCTTTCGAGGGCATCGACATCGCCGGCGTTCACAAGTACAAGGACGAGGTCGTCTCGGGCCTCTACAAGGGTCTGCAGGGTCTGGTCGCCTCCCGCAAGGTGACCTACATCGAGGGTGAGGGCCGGCTGTCCTCCCCCACCTCCGTCGACGTGAACGGCCGGCGCGTGCAGGGCCGCCACGTCCTCCTGGCGACCGGCTCCGTGCCGAAGTCCCTGCCGGGTCTGGACATCGACGGCAACCGCATCATCTCCTCGGACCACGCGCTGGTCCTGGACCGCGTTCCGAAGTCCGCGATCATCCTGGGCGGCGGCGTCATCGGCGTCGAGTTCGCCTCCGCGTGGAAGTCGTTCGGCACCGACGTCACCGTCGTCGAGGGCCTCAAGCACCTCGTGCCGGTCGAGGACGAGAACAGCTCGAAGCTGCTCGAGCGTGCCTTCCGCAAGCGCGGCATCAAGTTCAACCTGGGCACCTTCTTCGAGAAGGCCGAGTACACCCAGGACGGCGTGCGCGTCACCCTCGCCGACGGCAAGACCTTCGAGGCCGAGGTCCTCCTGGTCGCCATCGGCCGCGGCCCCGTTTCCCAGGGTCTCGGCTACGAGGAGCAGGGCGTCGCGATGGACCGCGGCTACGTCCTGGTCGACGAGTACATGCAGACCAACGTGCCCACCATCTCCGCGGTCGGTGACCTGGTCCCGACCCTCCAGCTCGCGCACGTCGGCTTCGCCGAGGGCATCCTGGTGGCGGAGCGGCTGGCCGGTCTGAAGACCGTCCCGATCGACTACGACGGCGTGCCGCGGGTGACGTACTGCCACCCGGAGGTCGCCTCCGTCGGCATCACCGAGGCCAAGGCCAAG
This sequence comes from Streptomyces sp. NPDC086835, assembly GCF_044745705.1. Lineage (NCBI taxonomy): Bacteria > Bacillati > Actinomycetota > Actinomycetes > Kitasatosporales > Streptomycetaceae > Streptomyces > Streptomyces sp. NPDC086835. Next base: position 971,583 of record NZ_JBIVAU010000001.1, on the reverse strand, counting down.
GAGATCTACGGTGCGGACAAGGTCGTCGCCCTGAAGTACAACCTGGCGGGCAACGGCAAGAGCAAGATCCTGAAGACCGCGGGCGAGATCAAGCTCGTCCAGGTCAAGGACGGTGCCGTGGTCGGCGTCCACATGGTCGGTGACCGTATGGGCGAGCAGGTCGGTGAAGCTCAGCTGATCTACAACTGGGAGGCTCTGCCGGCCGAGGTCGCGCAGCTCATCCACGCGCACCCGACGCAGAACGAGGCGCTCGGCGAGGCCCACCTGGCCCTGGCCGGCAAGCCGCTGCACTCCCACGACTAGTCAGTTACGGGCGCGACAGACCACTTCCGCACATCGTTAAGGAGCAACTGAAACCATGGCGGTTTCCGTAACCCTTCCGGCGCTCGGTGAGAGCGTCACCGAGGGCACTGTCACCCGCTGGCTGAAGGCTGAGGGAGAGCGCGTCGAGGCCGACGAGCCGCTGCTCGAGGTGTCGACCGACAAGGTCGACACCGAGATCCCCGCCCCTGCCTCCGGTGTCCTGGCGTCCATCAAGGTCGCCGAGGACGAGACCGTAGAGGTCGGCGCCGAGCTGGCCGTCATCGACGACGGCAGCGGCGCCCCCGCTGCCGCCCCGGCCCCGGCGGCTGCCGAGGCCGCGGCGCCCGCCCCGGCTCCGGCCGAGGCGCCCGCGCCAGCCCAGGAGGCGCCGCAGGCCGCGCCGTCCACCGAGGCTGCCGCCCCGGCTCCCGCCCCGACCGCGGAGGCCGCCGCCGGCGGTGGTTCCGCCGAGGGCACCGACGTCGTCCTTCCGGCGCTCGGCGAGAGCGTCACCGAGGGCACCGTGACCCGCTGGCTGAAGGAGGTCGGCGAGGAGGTCACGGAGGACGAGCCGCTGCTCGAGGTCTCCACCGACAAGGTCGACACCGAGATCCCGGCCCCGGCTTCCGGCGTGCTGCTGGAGATCGTGGTCGCGGAGGACGAGACGGCGGAGGTCGGCGCCAAGCTGGCCGTCATCGGTGCGAAGGGTGCGGCTCCGGCCGCCGCCCCCGCCCCGGCCGCTGCTCCGGCCCCCGCGCCGGCGGCTCCTGCCCCGGCTCCCGCGCCCGCCGCTCCGGCCCCCGCGCCGGCTCCGGCACCTGCGGCCGCCCCGGCACCTGCTCCGGCTCCGGCTCCGGCTCCGGCCGCCCCGGCACCTGCTCCGGCCCCCGCGCCGGCCCAGGCCCAGGCCCCGGCGGCTCCCGCCGCCCCGGCCGCGCCCGCCGCCGTCGAGGCGAGCGACGCGTACGTGACCCCGCTGGTCCGTAAGCTCGCCGCCGAGAACGGCGTCGACCTCGGTTCGGTCAAGGGCACCGGCGTCGGTGGCCGTATCCGCAAGCAGGACGTCATCGCCGCCGCGGAGGCCGCCAAGGCCGCCGCGCAGGCGCCCGCCGCCGCTGCCGCCCCGGCCGCGGCCAAGGCTCCGAAGCTCGAGGCGTCCCCGCTGCGCGGTCAGACGGTCAAGATGACCCGCATGCGCAAGGTCATCGGCGACAACATGATGAAGGCGCTGCACGACCAGGCGCAGCTGACCTCGGTCGTCGAGGTCGACATCACCAAGCTGATGAAGCTGCGTGCCCGTGCGAAGGACGCGTTCGCGGCCCGTGAGGGCGTCAAGCTCTCCCCGATGCCGTTCTTCGTCAAGGCCGCCGCCCAGGCGCTGAAGGCCCACCCGGTCATCAACGCCCGGATCAACGAGGCCGAGGGCACCATCACGTACTTCGACTCGGAGAACATCGGCATCGCCGTGGACTCCGAGAAGGGTCTGATGACGCCGGTCATCAAGGGTGCGGGCGACCTGAACCTCGCCGGTATCGCCAAGAAGACCGCCGAGCTCGCCGGCGCCGTGCGTGCCAGCAAGATCACGCCGGACGACCTCGCCGGCGCGACCTTCACGATCAGCAACACCGGCTCGCGCGGTGCGCTGTTCGACACGATCATCGTGCCGCCGAACCAGGTCGCCATCCTGGGCATCGGTGCCACGGTCCGCCGTCCGGTGGTCGTGAACCACCCGGACCTCGGCGAGACGATCGCGATCCGCGACATGACGTACGTCGCGCTCTCCTACGACCACCGTCTGGTGGACGGCGCCGACGCCGCCCGTTACCTGACGGCCGTCAAGCAGATCCTGGAGGCCGGTGAGTTCGAGGTCGAGCTCGGCCTCTGAGCGACACCGCTGTAACCAGCCTCACCTGCTGCGCCCCCGCCCGGGAGTACTTCCGGGCGGGGGCGCAGCCGTATTGTCTAAGGGCCACAGGTCGACGCGGCTTTAAGGAGCGCTCCATGACCATCCCCGTCGTCCACTCGCTGCGCGATCAGATCCGCGAGCACATCGTGGAGGGGATCGTCAGCGGGCGCTGGAAGCCGGGGGAACGCATCGTCGAGCGCCGGATCGCCACCGAACTCGAGGTCTCCCAGACGCCGGTGCGGGAGGCGCTGCGCGAGCTGGAGTCGCTGCGGCTGATCGAGTCGGCGCCCAACAAGGGTGTACGGGTGCGGAATCTGACCGCCGCCGACCTGGAGGAGAGCTACCCGGTCCGGGCGGGTCTGGAGCAGATCGCGGCCGAACTGGCCGCGGGGCGCCTCGCGGAGGACTGCGCGACGCTGGAGCCGCACGTGGCGGCGCTGTACGAGGCGGACCGGACCGGCGACTCGGCGGGGCAGGTCCGCCACACCGTGGCCTTCCACCGGGAGCTGGTCAGGGCGGCGGGCAACGGCGTCCTCCTGCACACCTGGGAGGGCCTGGGGATCGAGGTCTTCACGGCCCTGTCGATCCGCTGGCTGGGCACGGTGCAGAAGTCGTACGCGGAGGAGCACCAGGACCTCGTGGAGGCCTTCCGCCGGCGGGACCCGGAGATCGGCTCGCTGGTGAAGGCGCACGTCCTCGGCTGCGCCCCCCGCGCGTAGCCGGGTCACAGCCGGTCCCCCGCTCGTAGCTCTTCGCAGGCGGCGGCCGTCCGGCGCCCCTTCTGCCAGCGGCTGCACGGCTGGCGTCGGGCCTGCTCGAACGTGCGCTCAGGCGCCCGATAAGACCCTTTCGTCGCGGCACAGCGTGCCCACTTTTGAGGCACCCGATGCCAATTTCACCCCAGGCTTTGATCGATCATCGATCAGAGACTTACAGTCGTCACCGGGTCCACCAGACCCGTCGCCCTGTCCTGCCAGACACGGCACCCCCTTATCTCAACCCCCCTCCTGTCCGGAAGGCGGCGATCATGACCGACCCCGTAGGCAAGCTTCCGAGCGAGCTCGACCAGCTCCCGGACCGCGACGCCGAGGAAACCGCCGAGTGGGCGGCGTCCCTCGACGCCGTCGCGGAGCACGCAGGCCCGCACCGCGCCGCGTATCTGATGCGCCGCACGCTCCAGCACGCCGAGAAGGCCGGTGTGGCCCTGCCCCGCCTGCTGGAGACGGACTACGTCAACACCATCCCGACCTCGGCCGAGCCCGCCTTCGACGGCGACGAGGCGATGGAAGCCCGGATCACCGCCTGGAACCGCTGGAACGCCGCGGCCATGGTGACCCGCGGCTCCAAGCACGGCGTCGGCGGCCACATCGCCACCTTCGCCTCCGCGGCCTGGCTCTACGAGACCGGCTTCAACCACTTCTTCCGCGGCAAGGAGGGGGACGGCTCCGGCGACCAGCTCTACATCCAGGGCCACGCCTCCCCCGGCATCTACGCCCGCGCCTTCCTCGACGGGCGCCTCACCGAGGACCACCTCGACAACTTCCGCCAGGAGGCCGGCGGCAAGGGCCTCCCCTCGTACCCGCACCCCCGCCGGCTGCCCTGGCTGTGGGAGTTCCCCACCGTCTCCATGGGCCTCGGCCCGCTGTCGGCGATCTACCAGGCGCGGTTCAACCGCTACCTCCAGGGCCGCGGCATCAAGGACACCTCGAACTCCCACGTATGGGCGTTCCTCGGTGACGGCGAGATGGACGAGCCCGAGTCGACCGCAGCACTCGCCCTCGCCTCCCGTGAGCAGCTGGACAACCTGACCTTCGTGATCAACTGCAACCTGCAGCGTCTCGACGGCCCGGTCCGCGCCAACTTCAAGATCGTGCAGGAGCTGGAGGCCCAGTTCCGCGGCGCCGGCTGGAACGTCGTCAAGTCGCTGTGGGGCTCGGCCTGGGACGAGGTGTTCCAGCTCGACACCACGGGCGCCCTGGTGCGCCGGCTGCGCGAGGTCCCGGACGCGCAGTTCCAGACGTACGCGACCCGCGACGTGGCCTACATCCGCGAGCACTTCTTCGGGGCGGAGCCCGCGCTCGTCGAGCTCGGGAAGATCCTCACCGACGCCAAGATCGCCGAGTGCTTCCACACCTCCCGCGGCGGCCACGAGGCCCGCAAGGTGTACGCGGCGTACCGAGCGGCGCTCGCCCACAAGGGCGCGCCGACCGTGATCCTCGCGCAGACGGTGAAGGGCCACACCCTCGGCAAGGGCTTCGAGTCCAAGAACGCCAACCACCAGATGAAGAAGCTGACGATCGACGAGTTCAAGGGCATGCGTGACCTGCTCGGGCTCCCGATCGCGGACAGCGCCTTCGACAGCGGTGTGGTGCCCTACGGCCACCCCGGCGCCGACTCCCCCGAGGTCCGCTACCTCCAGGAGCGCCGCGCGGCCCTCGGCGGCCCCGCCCCGGCCCGCCGGGTGCACGCCTCCGCGCCTCTGCCCCAGCCGGAGGAGCGCGCGTTCAAGGCGCTGCACAAGGGCTCCGGCAAGCAGGAGATGGCCACGACCATGGCCTTCGTCCGCCTGGTCAAGGACCTGATGCGGGACAAGCAGACCGGCCGCCGCTGGGTGCCGATCGTCCCGGACGAGGCCCGTACCTTCGGTATGGAGTCGCTGTTCCCCTCCGCCGGCATCTACTCGCCGATGGGCCAGACGTACGAGCCGGTCGACCGCGACCAGCTGATGTACTACAAGGAGGCCAAGGACGGCCAGATCCTCAACGAGGGGATCACCGAGGCCGGCGCCATGGCCGACTTCATCGCCGCCGCCACGTCGTACTCGACGCACGGCGAGACGATGATCCCGTTCTACATCTTCTACTCGATGTTCGGCTGGCAGCGGACCGGCGACCAGATGTGGCAGCTCGCCGACCAGCTCGGCAAGGGCTTCATCGTCGGCGCCACCGCGGGCCGCACCACGCTGACCGGTGAGGGCCTGCAGCACGCGGACGGCCACTCGCACCTGATCGCCGCCACCAACCCGGCGTCGCTCAACTACGACCCGGCGTTCGCGTACGAGATCGCGGTGATCGTCAAGGACGGTCTGCGCCGGATGTACGGCGAGAACCCTGAGGACGTCTTCTACTACCTCACGGTCTACAACGAGCCCAAGCCGCAGCCCGCCATGCCGGAGGGCGTCGAGGAGGGCATCGTCAAGGGCCTGTACCGCTTCAAGGAGGGCGCTGCCGGCGCGGACGCCCCGCGGCTCCAGCTGCTCGCCTCCGGTACGGCGATCCACTGGGCGCTCGAGGCCCAGCGGCTCCTGGCGGACGACTGGAACGTGGCCGCCGACGTATGGTCCGCGACCTCGTGGGGCGAGCTGCGCCGTGACGCGCTCGAGGCCGACGCGGCCCTGCTCCGTGGTGAGCAGCGCACCCCGTACGTCACCCAGGCCCTGGAGGGCGCGCCCGGCCCGGTGCTGGCGGTCTCCGACTGGATGCGGCAGGTGCCGGACCAGATCAGCCAGTGGGTGGAGCAGGACTGGTCCTCGCTCGGCACGGACGGCTTCGGTCTGTCGGACACGCGTGACGCGGCCCGCCGCCACTTCGGTGTCGACGCGCAGTCGATCACGGTCGCGGCACTGGCCCAGCTGGCTAAGCGCGGTGAGGTCCCCGCCTCGGCCGTGAAGGAGGCGCGCGAGCGCTACGGCCTGTAGGCCCGCTCGTTCTGAAGGCCCCCGCGGGCAGCTGCCCGCGGGGGCCTTCGGTGTCCGATGCTTGACCTTGACACCGTGTGAAGCCGTGCACTGGGAGACGTCATGTTCACCATCGGAGACTTCGCCAGGCACGGCCGTGTGTCGGCCCGCATGCTGCGTCACTACGACGCGGTCGGGCTGCTGCGTCCCGAGCACACCGACCCTTTCAGCGGCTACCGCTATTACTCCGCGGCCCAGCTCGCCACGCTCAACCGCGTCATTGCCCTCAAGGACCTCGGCTTCACGCTTCAGCAGGTGCGGCAGATCCTCGAGGAGAAGGTGACCACGGAGGAGCTGCGCGGGATGCTCAGGCTGCGGGAGGCGGAACTGCGGGAGGCGATGGCCGCGGCGGCCGCCAGGCTGGCGCAGGTCGAGGCGAGGCTCCGGTCGATCGAGAGCGAGGGTCGTATGCCCACCCAGGACGTCATGATCAAGAGCACTCCGGCGGTCCACGTCGCCGAGCTGTCCGCCGTCGCCGCCAGCTACGCACCCGAGCACATCGGCCCGGTGATCAGCCCGCTGTACGAGGAGCTGTTCTCCCGGCTGAAGGCGGCCGGCGTCACCCCCGCCGGACCCGGCATCGCCTACTACGAGGACGCGCCGGACGGCGACGGCATCGTGGTGCACGCGGGGTGCGCGGTCTCCGCGGGGACAGGGCCCGGACCGGACTTCGAGGTCACCGAACTCGCCGCCGTGGAGCGGGCGGCGACGATCGTGCACCGCGGCCCGATGGACACGATCATGCCCACCGAGCAGAACCTGGCCCGCTGGATCGACGCCGGCGGCCACCACTCGGCCGGCTACGCCCGCGAGGTGTATCTGGAGTGCCCGCCGGACAAGGAGAAGTGGGTGACGGAGCTCCAGGTACCGCTGGCCCCCGCTGCGCGATGATGGGGGCATGCGCGCTGCCCGGCTGATCAAGATGGTTCTGCTGCTCCAGTCGCGGCCCTCCATGACCGGCGCCGAGCTCGCACGGGAGCTGGAGGTCTCCGAGCGCACGGTCACCCGCGACGCGCTCGCCCTGTCGGAGGCCGGGGTCCCGGTCTACGCGGACCGCGGCCGGGCCGGCGGATACCGGCTGATCGGCGGGTACCGCACCAGGCTCACCGGTCTGGGGCGCGACGAGGCGGAGGCCCTGTTCCTGTCCGGGCTGCCGGGCGCGCTGCGCGACATGGGACTCGAGGACGCGGCGTCCGCGGCACGCCTGAAGGTGTCCGCGGCGCTGCTCCCCTCGCTGCGGAACGCGCCCGAATCCGCGGCCCGGCGTTTCCACCTCGACGCCCCCGGCTGGTACCAGGAGCCGAAGACCCCTGAACTGCTGCCGGTCCTCGCGGAGGCCGTGTGGGACGACCGCCGCGTACGAGCCACGTACCGCCGCGGGGACACCGAGGTCGAACGGCGGCTGGAACCGTACGGGCTCGTGCTGAAGGCGGGCGTCTGGTACCTGTGCGCGCGGGCGGACGGCACGCTGCGGGTCTATCGCATCGACCGGTTCTCGTCGGTGGAGGCGGACGGGGAACGGTTCGAACGGGACGAGGACTTCGAGCTGGCCGCCTTCTGGCAGGAGCGTGCCGCGCAGTTCGCCCGGTCGATCCTCCGCGCGGAGGCCGTCGTCCGCGTGACCGAGGACGGCGCGCGCCGGCTGCCGTACGTGACGGACCGCGCCGCCGCAGAGGAGGCGCTGGCGGCGGCCGGTCCGCCGGACACCCGGGCGCGGGTGACGCTGACGCTGCCCGTGGAGTCGCTGGACGTGGCGTACGGCCAACTGCTGTCCCTGGGGCCCGAGGTGGAGGTCCTCGGGCCGCCGGAGCTGCGGGACCGCTTCGCGCGGGCGGCGGCCGCGCTGCGGGACCTCTACCGGTAGTCCTCCACCGCCGGCGTGCCGCCCGCCTGTTCGGCCAGCATGTATCCCCAGACGTCCGGCCGGCTGCCGTCCGCGTCCCTCACGCCGTACTCCCTGGCCAGCCGGCCGCTGTCGAGGGACAGGCCGTTCCAGCGGGACCGTTCGGGGTCGGCGACGAGCGCCGCGACGCCTCTGGCGAGGTACACGGGCGACTCGGACAGGGCCCAGTGCTTCTGCTTGTCGATGCCGTCGCGCCAGTTCTCCTCCGTGAGGCCGAAGATGTCGAGCATCTCCTCGGAGCGGATGAAGCCGGGGGTGACGGCCACGGCGGTGCAGCCGACGCTCTTCAGCTCCTCGCCGAGAGTGAAGGCCATCCGGATCGGGCCGTTCTTGGCCAGGTCGTAGTAGAAGTTCTCGCGGAACCCCTTGTTGGTCTCCGCGGTGCCGTCGGTGACCTCCACGACCAGGCCGCCCGGCTCACGGACCAGCAGGGGCAGCGCGATGCTGCTGGTGATGATGTGGCTCTTCACGCCGAGGTCCAGCATCCGCAGGCCGCGCTCCAGGTCGACGTCCCACATCCGGGTGTCGAAGTCGAGCAGGAAGTTTCCGCCCCAGAGGTCGTTGACGAGGACGTCCAGCCGTCCGTGGTCGCGTTCGACGCGCCGGACCAGTGCCCTCACCTGCTCCGGTTCGAGGTGATCGGTGGGCACCGCGATGCCCTCGCCGCCGGCCGCCGTGACCAGTTCGGCGGTCTCCTCGACGGTCTCGGTGGGGCGGCCGACCTCGCTGACACTGGTGCGGGTGGTCCGGCCGGTCACATAGACGGTCGCGCCCGCGGCGCCGAGTTCCACGGCCATGGCACGTCCCGCGCCACGAGTGGCGCCCGCGACCAGTGCGATCCTGCCGCTGAGCGGCTTGTTCGTCGTCATGAGCCGACCGTCGCACGGAAACCGGACACCTTCTGTCGGGCTTGGGCCGACCGGAGCCACCGTATTGCGAAACAGCCGCGTTTCGGCATGCTCCGCGTGCGACGGCCCCCGCCAACCACGATGCTTGACCCGTGATGGACGAGACGGAGTTCTGGGAGATCATCGACAGCACCCGCGAGGCCGCCGAGGGCGACCCCGAGGAACACGCGGAGCTGCTCGTCGAACGGCTGCTGCAGCTCGACCCCGACTCCGTGCTGGACTTCGCACGGCACTTCGAGGCCCGCTACAACCGCGCCTACCACTGGGACCTGTGGGGCGCGGCGGCCGTCCTGCTCGACGGGGCGAGCGACGACGCCTTCGACTACTTCCGCTGCTGGCTCATCGGACAGGGCCGGGAGATGTTCGAGAGCGCGGTGCACGAGCCGGACGCCCTGGCCGAGCTGCTGGACGACTTCGACGAGGACATCGACGGCGACGGCGAGGAACTGGGCTACGCCGCCGACGAGGCGTACGAGCAGCTGACCGGCGCCGACGCGCCCGACCTGGGGATCCCCATGCAGTCGGCGGAGCCGGCCGGCACGCCCTTCGACCTCGACGACGACGCGGTACTCGCCGAACGCTTCCCGCGGCTGTGGGAGCGGTTCGGCAGCGGCTGACGGGCCGTCGGCCCCTCGGCGGGCGCGGGCCTACGCGGTGCCTGTGAGGGCGCGGCCCATCAGTACGTCGTCCACGTAGCGGCCGTCGAGGTGGAACTCGCCGGGCAGTACCCCCTCGACCACGAAGCCCTCCGCCTCGTACAGCGCCCGCGCCGGCGCGTTGTGGGCGAGCACCCGCAGGGTGATGCGCACGGCTCCCTGCCGCCGGGCCTCGTCGCACGCCGCCCGCAGCAGCGCCCGCCCGACTCCGCGGCCGCGGGCCCGCTCGGCCACGGCGAGGCCCTGGATCTGGCGGACGTGCCGGTTGCAGGCGAGCGGGGTCGGCGGGGCCAGCCGGATGTAGCCGAGAATCGCCCCGTGCCCGTCCTCGGCGACGAGGAACTGCTCCGGGCGGTGGTTGGCGTCGAAGAACGAGTCGTACGGGGGCTGCGGCCGGGGGGTCACGGCATGCAACGGCGACCAGGCGGCGCGGTCCAGCTCCCCCAGCTCCGCGTCGTCGTCACGTCGTGCGGGGCGTATGTGCGACTCGGGCATGGGGCCACTGTGCCATGTCGGACCACCGGGGCAGGATGGGCCCATGCAGAGAAGCCGAATTGCCGTCACCGGCGCCTCCGGGCTCATGGGCGGGGCGCTGGTGAGGTCCTTGCGCGCGGACGGGCACGAGGTGGTGCGTCTGGTGCGGCGCCCGGCGAGCGCCGGGGACGAGGTCCACTGGGACCCCGCACGGCAGTACGTGGACGTGGCCGGCCTGGTCGGCTGCGAGGCCGTGGTGCACCTCGCGGGGGCCGGGGTGGGCGACCACCGCTGGACGGACGCGTACCGCAGGGAGATCCGCGACAGCCGCGTCCTCGGCACGGCGGCGATCGCGGAGGCCGTGGCCTCCCTGGACGTGCCGCCGCGGGTACTGGTGAGCGGAAGCGCGGTCGGCTACTACGGCGACACGGGCGGCCGGCCCGTGGACGAGGGTGCGCCGCCCGGGGAGGGGTTCCTGCCGGGCGTGTGCGTGGAGTGGGAGGAGGCCACGGCCCCGGCCCAGGAGGCGGGTGTGCGAACGGCCCTGGCCCGTACGGGCCTTGTGGTGGCGAGGCACGGCGGCGCCTGGGGCCGGATGTTCCCGCTCTTCAAGGCGGGGCTGGGCGGCCGGCTGGGCGGCGGCCGGCAGTACTGGAGCTTCATCGCGCTGCACGACGCCGTGGCGGCGCTGCGGCACATCATCGACACCGAGTCCCTGTCCGGCCCGGTGAACCTGACGGCTCCCGAGCCGGTGACCAACCGGGAGGCGACCGCGGCTATGGGCCGGGTGCTGCGCCGTCCCACGCCGTTCGCGGTGCCGGCGCCGGCCCTGCGGGTGGTGCTGGGAGGGCTGGCGGAGGACGTCCTGAACAGCGGGCGGGTGCTGCCGGGTGTCCTGCTGGGGTCGGGGTTCCCGTTCGCCTTCCCGCGCATCGACGACGCGATCCGGGCGGCGCTGCGCTAGACCGTGTCCGGGCGCGCGGGGAGCGCGGTGTGCGCCCCCACGCTCCGGTGCTCCGCGATGTGCGCTACCTCAGGCGACCGCCTACCTCTTTAGTCTCGAACCGAACTCGGGTATTCCTCGGTCCTGTTGGGGGCATGAGCTCCCCACCAGCCGCGCCGACCTCGGGGAGGGGCACGTGCTCAGCACCGCTCATGATGCGGATGTCGTCATCGTCGGGGCCGGGATCGCCGGACTGTCGGCGGCCCACCGGTTGACCAGTGCGGGTGTCACGGTCAGCGTCCTGGAGGCCGCCCCGGTGGTGGGCGGCAGGATGGCCACCACGCAGCTCGACGGCTTCCGGCTCGACCGGACAGGCCAGTTGCTCAGTACCGCGTTCCCGGAGCTGCGCCGCACCGCGGTGCTCCAGGACGCCGATCTGCGAATGTTCTCGCCCGGTGTGCTGGTCCACAGCGGGGGCCGGCTGCAGCGGACCGGCGAGGTGGGGATCGCCGGGCGGTGGGGCTCGTCCCACGCGAGGCGGGGTGCGGGACGGGGATCGCCCCACACCGCCCAGGGCGCGGGGGTCGCATTCTCCGTCGCGCGCGCCCTCGCGAGCGCCCCTCGGCCCCGCCAGCTCGACCAGGCACGGCTGGGCGCGTCCCTGGCGCGGCTCGCCGCGACACCCGTCGACCGTCTCCTCGCCCGCCCTGAACGGTCCGCCGCCGAGGCGCTGTACGGGCGCGGCCTGCCCGCACGCACGGTGGACGGCTTCCTGCGTCCGCTGCTGTCGGCGCTGCTGGGCGACCCGGAGCTGACCGGCACCTCCAGCCGCTGCGCGGACCTGGTGCTGCGCGGTTACGCGCGCGGACGTCTGTGCGTGCCGGCGGGCGGCGCGGCGACGTTGCCGGAGCTGATGGCGGCGGGACTGCCGACCGGGGCCGTACGGACGGGCGTGCGGGTGACCGACGTCGCGACGACGTCCGTGACCACGGAGGAGCTCGGTGAGATCCGCTGCCGCTCCGTGCTGCTGGCGACGGGCGCGCGGGCGGCCGCAGGGCTGCTGCCGGGGCTTCGGGTGCCGTCGTTCCATCCGGTGACGGTGGTGCACCACACGGCGCCCGAGTCCCCGCTCGGGGAGCCGACGCTGGTGCTGGCCGGGGACCGGAGCGGGCCGGTGTCGCACACGGCGGTGATGAGCGAGGTCGATCCGTCGCGTGCCTCCGACGGCCGGGTGCTGATCTCCTCGACGCTGCTCGGCATACCGCCGGACGACCTGGACCGCCGGGTGCGTCGGCAGCTGGCGAATCTCTACGGCAGGGCGACGGACGACTGGGAGCTCCTCGCCGTCCACCACGACCCGGAGGCGGTGCCCGCCATGCCGGCACCGCACGATCTGCGCCGCCCGGTGCGGGTGCTGTCCGGTCTCTACGTCTGCGGCGACCATCGCGACACGGGCACGGTGCAGGGCGCCCTGTTCTCCGGGCGGAGGGCGGCGGACGCGGTGCTGAGCGACTTCGGGATCCGGCCGGGATGTGCGGCCGCGACGCTGACCGCGGCGGCCTGAGGCCCGGCGGGGCCGTGTGAGCGCCGGCGGGCGGGGCCGCCACCCCGCCCGCCGGCCGAGGTCAGCCCAGGGCGGCCACCCGGTCGCGGTAGGTCCGGACCGGTGCCGCGTCGCGGTACGGCTCCAGCCGGCGTTCGAACTCGCGGACGTACTCGGTGGCCCGCACCGACCGCATCTCGGACGCCTGGAGCGCCGCCTCCGCGCCCAGTGCGCACGCCTGGTCCAGCTCGCCCAGACCGAGCCGGGCGGAGGCCAGCACGACCCGGCAGAACAGCCGGCTTCGGGCGAAGGCGGGGGCGCTCAGCTGGAGAGAGCGTTCCGCGTGCTGCACGGCGCTGCGGTACTGCCGCAGGTCGCGGTGGCAGTGGCTGAACTCGTCCGCCAGCTGTGCCTCGTCGAAGGTGCGCGCCCACTGCGGCACGTCGTCCCCGGGCCGGGCGGCCTCCAGCGCGCGCTCGGCCCTTACGAGCGCGGCGGTACACGCCCGCGCCTCGCCGAGCACCGCGTGCCCGCGGGCCTCAGCGCAGTGCAGCAGCGCCTGGACCGGTGGCGGGGCCGACGGCCCCACCCCCTGCTGGGCGACCCTGGTCAGCTGCACGGCCTCCCGGCCGTGTCCGAGGTAGACGGCCTGCCGGCTCATGGTGACCAGCACGTACGACCCGTACGCCCGGTCCCCCGCCGTCTGGGAGAGCCGCAGCGCCTGGACGAAGTACCGCTGGGCGAGCCCGTGGGCCGCGATGTCGTACGAGGTCCAGCCGGCCAGCCTGGTGAGGTCGGCGGCCGCGGCGAACAGTCGCCGCCCGGTCGTCTCGCCGTACGTGCCGCGCAGCATCGGCTCGGCCTCGTGCTCCAGGTAGCGCACCAGGGCCTGCCGGGCGTGGCCGCCGCCGTAGGCGTGGTCGAGGGCGCGGAACAGTTCTCCGACGGCGCGCAGCGCCGCGATGTCACCACCGGAGACCTTCTGTCCGGGCCCCCGCTCGCCGGCGCCGCGCTGCCGTGGAACGGCCACCCTGGCGCCCTGCTGGGGCACCCGGCCGGAGCCGGGGTGCACCTCGCCCCGGCCCACGCGCTCGTCGGCGCCGCCGATCAGCCAGTCCCGGCTGGGCACGACCAGTCCGGCCGGTGTGAAGGCGATCTTGCGGAGCTCCGCGTGGCTGCCGGAGTCCTTGCGCCACAGGCCGCTGACGATGTCCACGGCCTCCTCCGGGGTGGCGGCGAACTCCAGCCCCGCGTAGACGGGGGCGCAGGCGTCGAGCCCCAGGTCCTGGGCGGACAGCCGGCGGCCGAGTCTGCGGGTGAACACCTCCGCGATCAGCGCGGGAGTCGTCCCGCGCGGTTGCTGCCCCCGCAGCCATCGGGTCACGGAGGTCTTGTCGTAGCGCAGGTCGAGGCCGTGCTCGAGGCCCAGCTGGTCCACCCGGCGGGCGAGGCCGGCGTGGGAGAACCCGGCCTCCGCGATGAGCGCGGCGAGCTGCCGGTTGGGGGTGCGCGGGGTGGTCCGTTCCGTCATCGGTTGTGGCGTCTCCTGCCTTCCGGGCCGGGAGCAGCCCTCATGGAACGGCGCGAATTTAGCGGCCATCCACAGCTGTTCCGCCACCTTCGCCCCGGATTCATCCGATCGTGTGAGGATTGACGGCACCGCTGGACCGGGGAGCTGACGGTCCGCCCTGCCCGGCCGTTCGGTTCCGGCCCGCCGTACAGTGGCTGGGGCCCGGTCATCACCGGGCGGAGGTTCGAGGGAGGCACAGCCGTGAGTGACCTGCGGTTCGTCCGACTGGGGTTCGGCGACGAAGCCGTCGAGTACCAGGAGGCATGGCAGAAGCAGCGCGAGGTCCACGCCGCCCGCTTCGCCGACGAGATCCCCGACACATGCCTGCTGCTGGAGCACCCGCCCGTCTACACGGCGGGGCGGCGCACCGAGGACAGTGAGCGACCCCTGGACGGGACGCCCGTCGTCGACGTGGACCGCGGCGGGAAGATCACCTGGCACGGCCCCGGCCAGCTGGTGGGCTACCCGATCCTGAAGCTGCCGCGCCCCGTGGACGTCATCGCGCACGTACGCCGTCTCGAGGACGCGCTGATCCGCACCTGCGCCGAGTTCGGCGTGGAGACCAGCCGGGTCGAGGGACGCAGCGGTGTCTGGGTGCTCGGCGACCCGGTGGAGCAGCGCCCGGCCGTCGGCGGCCTCTCGCTGGACTTCGACCCCCGGCTGACGGACGAGGAGTTCGACCCGCGGCTCAACGGCCCCGAGTACGCCCCCTCCAACGCCGGCCAGCGCCGCGAGGACCGCAAGCTCGCGGCGATCGGCATCCGTATCGCCAAGGGCGTGTCGATGCACGGCTTCGCCCTGAACGTGAACCCGGACAACACCTGGTTCGACAAGATCGTGCCGTGCGGCATCCGGGACGCGGGAGTGGCCTCGCTCGCGAACGAGCTGGGCCGCGACATCACCATCGCCGAGGTGCTGCCCGTGCTGGAGCGGCACCTGCGGGAGGTGCTGGAGAACGCGGAGCCGCGGCCCCGGGAGATCGTGCGTGACGCGGTGCCCGAGGCGGCGCCCGAGGCGGAGAAGACGCCCGTCTGAGCCGGAGAACCGGCCCCGTCCCACGGGGCCGGGACCCCGGCCCGGGACCCGGGCGGGAATGCGGTTCCGTGGCCACAGGTTGGCCGAACGTAAGGCCGCACTTTTAACGGGCGTACCCTGGTGTTCGCCGAAGAATCGAAGCTGTAGGGAGCCGGTCGTGTCCGCAGTCGCACCCGACGGACGCAAGATGCTGCGCCTGGAGGTCCGCAACAGCCAGACCCCCATCGAGCGCAAGCCCGAGTGGATCAAGACCCGGGCGAAGATGGGCCCCGAGTACAACCAGCTGCAGAAACTGGTCAAGAGCGAGGGACTCCACACGGTCTGCCAGGAGGCGGGCTGTCCCAACATCTTCGAGTGCTGGGAGGACCGCGAGGCGACCTTCCTCATCGGCGGTGACCAGTGCACCCGACGCTGCGACTTCTGCCAGATCGACACCGGCAAGCCGCAGGCCCTCGACCGTGACGAGCCGCGCCGCGTCGGCGAGTCCGTCGTCACGATGGACCTGAACTACGCCACCATCACCGGCGTCGCCCGCGACGACCTCGAGGACGGCGGCGCCTGGCTGTACGCGGAGACCGTGCGCCAGATCCACGCGATGACCGCGGACCGCGAAGGCGGCCACACCAAGGTCGAGCTGCTGATCCCCGACTTCAACGCGGTGCCGGAGCAGCTGGCCGAGGTCTTCTCCTCGCGCCCCGAGGTGCTCGCGCACAACGTCGAGACCGTGCCGCGCATCTTCAAGCGCATCCGCCCCGGCTTCCGCTACGAGCGCTCGCTCGAGGTCATCACGCGTGCCCGTGAAGCGGGCCTGGTGACCAAGTCGAACCTGATCCTCGGCATGGGCGAGACCCGCGAAGAGGTCAGCGAGGCGCTCCAGCACCTGCACGAGGCGGGCTGCGAGCTGATCACCATCACCCAGTACCTGCGCCCGTCGGTGCGCCACCACCCGGTGGAGCGCTGGGTGAAGCCGCACGAGTTCGTCGAGCTCAAGGAGGAGGCCGACGAGATCGGCTTCTCCGGTGTGATGTCGGGTCCACTGGTCCGTTCCTCGTACCGGGCCGGCCGTCTGTTCCAGCAGGCGATGGAAGCCCGTGGCTCCGCCGCCGGCGTCGACGCCACCGGCGCCGCCCAGGCCGTGTGAATTCTGGCACAAGCAACTACCGGCCGGTAATGGCCGGTTGGACGCGGTCCGCACCCTCCCCGCAGGTCGGGGGCGGGGTACGGGCCGCGTTCTCGTTCCCGGATCTCCACGACCCGCGAATCGGCCCTTCATCAGCGTTTGACCGGCCGGTCATGCCCTGGTAACACCAGTCAGTGACGCTCGATTCACGCACAGCTCCCACTCACCGCCGTTCACCCCGAGGGGGAATCGCCACCATGCAGGCCGTGCCGGCACGCCACGTCAGTGCCAACCCGATCCCGTCCGTCACCGGCGCATTGCGCGCCATGGAGTCCATCATCCTCGGCGCCGGCCAGCGCACGGCCCGCCGCAACGCCTGGACCGCGGTCCTCGAGGACCGCCGCCGCGCCAAGGACCGGGTGGAGGCTCAGCACGTACTGGAGGCCGTGGCGACCCGCACGTCATAGGCCACGTAAACTTCGGGTATGGCGAGGAAGGCAAATTCAGACAGCGCTGACGCTGCTGCGAACCCGGGGCGACTGAAGCAGATCGCCCTGACGTACAAGATGACCCGGAAGGCCGACCCGAAGGTCGGTCTTGTCGTCGCGGGTGTGGGAATCGTCACCTTCGGTGTCTTCCTCGGGATCGGCTTCCTGATCGGTCACCCGGTCTATCTGGGGATCCTCGGCTTCGTGCTGGCTTTCCTGGCGATGGCGATCATCTTCGGGCGGCGCGCCGAGCGGGCCGCCTTCGGACAGATGGAGGGCCAGCCGGGAGCGGCGGCCGCGGTCCTGCAGAACGTGGGACGCGGCTGGACCACCACCCCGGCCGTGGCGATGAACCGCAACCAGGACGTAGTGCACCGCGCCGTCGGCAAGGCCGGCATCGTGCTGGTGGCCGAGGGCAACCCGAACCGGCTGAAGGCACTGCTCGCGGCCGAGAAGAAGAAGATGAACCGCATCGTCGTGGACGTCCCCGTGCACGACATCCTCGTCGGCAACGGCGAGGGCCAGGTGCCGCTGAAGAAGGTGCGCACCACGATGCTCAAGCTCCCGCGGGTGCTCACCGGCCCGCAGGTGACGGCGGCCAACGACCGGCTGCGGGCGATGGGCGACCTGATGAGCAACATGCCGCTGCCGAAGGGCCCGATGCCCAAGGGCATGCGGATGCCGCGCGGCGGAAAGATGCGCTGACGCGCTGTACAGACAGACGTGAGGCGGGGCCCGGACGATGTCCGGGCCCCGCCTCACGTCTGCGCCTGTGCGGTGCCGTCCATGGGCCTGGCCGGGTGCCGTCTGTGTCCGGGCCCGGTGTCGGCGGGTGCCGGCCGTGTCCGTGGCCGGGCTGCCCGGGCCGGGCGCCTGCTGTGTCGGCTGTGGCCGGGCCGCGTGCCGTCTGTGTCCCGGCCCGGTATCGGCGGGTGCCGGCCGTGTCCGTACCGGCCGTGCCGGGTGCCGACTGCGCCGCTGTACCGAGGCCCGGTGCCGGCCGTGGCCCGGCCGGGGTCAGCGGGTGCCGGTGCCCCGCCCCGGTGCCGGCGCGTCCGTGTCCGTGGCCGCAGCAACCGCGGACGGTTCAGATCCGCACCTGCACCGCGCGGGCGAGCCGGTCGTGCAGGCCGCGGCCGTCCCGGTCCCAGACGAGCGCGGGGATCGCGAGGCAGAGCAGCACCGTCCGGACGACGGCCCACCCGAAGGCGAGGCGCCCGCCGTCCTCGGAGGCGACCCGCAGCCCGAGGAGGCGCTTACCGGGCGTGAAGCCGACGGTGCCCACCGTCAGGACGCCGAGGACGAGGAAGATGCCGAGGGCCCAGTTCCCGGCCGCCTGCTGGTCACCGCCCGCGAACAGTCCGTATGCGATCAGGAAACACAGTCCCCAGTCGATGAAGAGCGCCCCGAAGCGGCGCCCGAGGGGGGCGACGGAGCCCGGGCCGTGCTCCGGCAGACCCAGCCGCTGACCCCGGTACCCGAAGTCGACACCCATGTCCTCCGCGGCCGCGCGGGGCCCGGAGAGCCACGATCCGATTGCTTGCCTGTTGTCCACCCGTCCACGGTACTGGGCACCCTTTCACCCTCCTGCGTCCGGGGCCGTTCCCGCACTGTGACCCTCGTCCGGTTAACTTCGTCGAAACAAATGGGTCACGCTGGAGAAATCCCGTCCGCCTACGGTCGAGATCAGCGTGTGCCACCGCACTGGCCGCACGGACGAGCTGCAACCCCGCCCCTCCCGGGTGGGAGTAGGAGGAGTTGGATGTTCCAGAACGCCGATGACGTCAAGAAGTTCATCGCGGACGAGGACGTCAAGTTCATCGATGTCCGGTTCTGCGACCTGCCTGGCGTGATGCAGCACTTCACGATCCCGGCTGCGGCGTTCGACCCGGCCGAGGAGCTCGCCTTCGACGGCTCGTCGATCCGCGGCTTCCAGGCGATCCACGAGTCCGACATGGCGCTGCGTGCCGACCTGTCGACCGCCCGTGTCGACCCCTTCCGCCGCGACAAGACGGTCAACATCAACTTCTTCATCCACGACCCGATCACCGGCGAGCAGTACAGCCGTGACCCGCGGAACGTGGCCAAGAAGGCCGAGGCGTACCTCGCCTCCACCGGCATCGCCGACACCGCGTACTTCGGCCCCGAGGCCGAGTTCTACGTGTTCGACAACGTGCGCTTCCAGACCTCGGCGAACGAGTCCTTCTACCACATCGACTCCGAGGCGGGCGCCTGGAACACCGGCGCCATCGAGAACAACCGTGGTTACAAGGTCCGCTACAAGGGCGGCTACTTCCCGGCCCCGCCGGTCGACCACTTCGCCGACCTGCGCGCGGAGATCTCCCTGGAGCTGGACAAGAACGGCCTCCAGGTCGAGCGCCAGCACCACGAGGTCGGCACCGCCGGCCAGGCCGAGATCAACTACAAGTTCAACACGCTGCTCGCCGCGGCCGACGACCTGATGCTCTTCAAGTACATCGTGAAGAACGTCGCCTGGCGCAACGGCAAGACCGCGACCTTCATGCCCAAGCCGATCTTCGGTGACAACGGCTCCGGCATGCACGTCCACCAGTCGCTGTGGCAGGGTGGCGCCCCGCTGTTCTACGACGAGCAGGGCTACGCGGGCCTGTCCGACACCGCCCGGTACTACATCGGCGGCATCCTCAAGCACGCGCCGTCGCTGCTGGCCTTCACCAACCCGACGGTGAACTCCTACCACCGCCTGGTCCCCGGCTTCGAGGCCCCGGTCAACCTGGTCTACTCGCAGCGCAACCGCTCCGCCGCGATGCGTATCCCGATCACGGGCTCGAACCCGAAGGCCAAGCGCGTCGAGTTCCGCGCCCCGGACCCGTCGTCCAACCCGTACCTGGCCTTCTCCGCGCTGCTGCTCGCGGGCCTCGACGGTGTCAAGAACAAGATCGAGCCGGCCGAGCCGATCGACAAGGACCTCTACGAGCTGGCCCCCGAGGAGCACGCGGGCGTCCCGCAGGTCCCGACCTCCCTCCCGGCCGTGCTGGACGCCCTCGAGGCGGACAACGAGTACCTGCTCGCCGGCGGTGTCTTCACGCCCGACCTGATCGAGACGTGGATCGACTACAAGCGCACGAACGAGATCGCGCCGATCCAGCTGCGTCCGCACCCGCACGAGTTCGAGTTGTACTTCGACATCTAAAGATCCGCTCCACCGGTCGCACCGGTGGGACAGGTCCCGGTTTCAGGGGCCGCCGGCCGCGCTCTTCCCTCACGGGAAGGCGCGGCCGGCGGTCGTTCGCGGCCCGGTGCCGGTTGCGCACGCGTGGCAGGGTCGCGGCATGCCTTTCGATCACAACGACCACTACCACCGCCTGCTGCTGCGCCACGCGCCGCGCGGCGGGGGCGCGGCGCTGGATGTCGGGTGCGGGACGGGGCGGTTCGCCCGCAGGCTCGCCGGGCTCGGCCTGGACGTGGACGCCGTCGATCCGTCCGCCGAGATGATCGCAGAGGCACGTGCGCGGTCGGCCGTCGGCAGGGGCCCGAGTTTCGAGCAGGGCGACATCACGGAGATGGAGCTGCCCCGCGGCCACTACGACTTCATCTCCTGCCTCGCGAGCCTCCACCACATGCCGTTCGCCACCGTGGCCGCGCTGCGTGGCGCGCTCGCGCCCGGAGGCGTGCTGGTGGTCCTCGGCTGTTATCCGGAGAGGACGCCCGCCGACCGGGCATGGAGCCTGGCGGCCGTGCCCGTCAACGCCGTCGCCCGGCTCGCCGTGGGCGTGACGGACCGGTGCCGGGCGGGGAAGCGCGGGCGGTGCGTGACGCGGCCGCCGGTGCGGCAGCCGGACATGGCGCTGGCCGACATCAGGCGTGAGGCGGCGGTGCTGCTGCCCGGGGCGGGTGTACGGCGGCTGCTGTTCTGGCGGTATCTGCTCGTCTTCCGCAACAGCCACTGACGACCGGTCCCACCCGGATTTATGCACTAGTACATAATCTGGTTGCTTCTAGTGCAGGATCGGTCTAGGTTCTTGGCATGACCGCCAAGGCTCCCTCCCCCGTCACCCTCACCGGCCGCCATGTGCGCCTCGAACCGCTCACGGAGGGCCATCTCTCCGATCTCTTCGCCGCTGGCGGGAAGGACGAAGAGGTCTGGCGCTGGCAGGGCGGGCCGGCCCCGCAGAGCGAGGCGGAGCTCGGTGACACCCTTCGCGAGCTGCTGACCGAGGCGGAGCGGGGCAGGTACGTGCCGTTCGCCGTGATCCACCTCGGTTCCGGGCGGGCCGTCGGCTGGACCACGTTCTCGGACGTCGACGTGCGGGACGAACGCCTGGAGATCGGGTGGACCTGGTACGGGCGGGCGTACTGGCGGACCGCCGTGAACACCGAGGCGAAGCTGCTGTTGCTGGGCCATGCCTTCGAGGAACTCGGCATGGGCCGCGTCCAGTTGAAGACCGACCACATGAACCGGCGCTCGCAGGACGCCATCGCGCGCCTCGGGGCGCAGCGGGAGGGTGTGCTGCGGCGGCACCGTCGGCGGCCGGACGGGACGTGGCGCGACAGCGTGTACTTCTCGATGCTGGCCGACGAGTGGCCGGCCGCTAAGGAGCGGCTGGAGGCCCGGCTGTGACGGGCGGGCCACCGGGGCGCACGCGGCTACGATCGGGTGGCATGGGGATCACTGTGCAGTCGCTGACGTACTACCCGGTCAAGGGCTGTGCCGGCACGGCCGTGGAGTCGGCCCGGGTCGGCGCCATGGGGCTGGAGCACGACCGGACGTTCATGGTCGTCGACGCCGTCGACGGGACTTTCCGGAGTCAGCGCAAGACGCCGGCCATGGCCGCGGTCAGGCCGGAGCTCCTCGACGGCGGACGGACGATGCGACTGAGCGCGCACGGGATCGGGAGCGTGGTCGTGGCGGTCGACCCAGAGGGGGAGCCGCGGCCGGTGAGCCTGTTCGACAAGCCGGTCGGGCACTGCCCGGACCAGGGCGAGGACGCCGCCGAGTGGTTCTCCGAGGTGTTCGGCGCCAAGTCGCGGCTGGTGCGGGTGCCCGGCGGGTTCGACCGGGACGGATGGGGCGAGACGCCGGGGAAGGTCGCCTTCGCAGACGCCCATGCCGTGCTCGTCGTGTCCCAGGCGTCCCTGGACGGGCTGAACGCACGGATCGAGGCCGCCGGCGGGGAGCCGGTGCCGATGGACCGCTTCCGCGCCAACATCGTGCTGGACGGGTGCGCGGAGCCCCACGACGAGGACGTCATGCGGCGGTTGGAGGCCGGCGGGGTGCAACTCGCCCACTCCGTGCGGGCGATGCGCTGCTCCGTGCCGCTGGTGGACCAGCGCACCGGCCTGCGGGCCGGCCCCGAACCGGTGCGCACGCTCGCCACGTACCGACGGGAGCCCGCCTACGACAACAAGGTGAGCTTCGGCGCGAAGGCGGCCGTGGTGCGCGAGGGCACGCTGTCGGTCGGGGACCCGGTGCGGGTGGAGCGGTACGGGAACGGGGCGCCGGATCCCCGGCACCCCGCCTCCTCGTGAACCGGCCGGTTCAGCGCCCGTAGCGGATCAGGGCCCTGACCATCCGGCATGTCGTGTCGGACGGGACGTGGACACCGATGCGCTCCGCCGTCGACCGGATCCGCCGGTTGTCGGCGGTCGCCGGGTGGTAGACGCCGGAATCGAGAAGTGCGATCGCGAGGCGCATGGCCTTCAGCCGGCGGTTGTGGGACACGTACCACTCGCGCGGCTGTCCGGCCGGGAGCGGCTTCTTGATGGGCGGGGTCAGGGGCTTCGTCGTGAGTGTGGCTACGGCCATCGGCAACCTCCTGGCGCGGTGGCGGGACCATCCCGAACTACTGTTCATTCTACCGGCGGGCACTGACAATCTCCCCTGGCCAGACGCCATTTGAGGGGCTCCGGAGCGGTACCGTGGAGCCCATGGAGATCTGGATCAACCCCGCCTGTTCCAAGTGCCGCAGCGCCGTGGATCTGCTCGACGCGGAGGGCGCCGAATACACCGTGCGCCGTTACCTCGAGGACGTCCCGAGCGAGGACGAGATCCGCGCCGTCCTCGAGCGTCTGGGTCTGGAGCCCTGGGACATCACGCGCACGGGCGAGGCCGTCGCCAAGGAGCTGGGCATCGCCGACTGGCCCCGGGACGCCGCCTCCCGTGACCGCTGGGTCGCGGCGCTCTCCGAGCACCCGAAGCTCATCCAGCGCCCGATCATCACGGCGGACGACGGGTCCGCGGTGGTGGGACGCTCGGAGGAAGCGGTACGGGAGGCGCTGGGGCGCGGCTGAACGGCATGGCACGACCGGCCATGACGGAGCGGCAGCGCGGAACCTTGGTGGGCCTGGCCCGCAACCCGGCCGCGCCGGGCGACGTGCTGCTGCGGCTGCCGGCCCTGGGAGACGTCCACGGCATCACCGGCGTCGTCGGCGGCTCGGTGAAGTGCTGGAGAGCGGCACTCTCGGCCGGGAGGTGGCCGAACGGATGGCCGCGGAGCGGCCCCACATCACGAAGCTCGCTCTCAATCCCACGCTCCCGTCCGACCTGGTGGCGCGGCTCGCCGTCGACGACGATCCGCGGGTCCGCCTCGCCGTGTCGGCCCGTCCCGGTCTGACCGAGGAGGAGCGGGCGGCGATCGGCTGCACGGTCGATCCCGACGAGCGGCTCGACACCCTGCGCTGGGTGTGGGACGCCCGCGACGACCCCGAAGTCCTGCGCCGGTGCGCGACCTCCGCGCACACCTGGCTGCGGCGGAGCGCCGCCGTGTGCCGGGGTCTGCCCGCCGACATGGTCGAACTGCTGGCGCGGGACGAGGACTTCGCGGTCCGGCTGCTGCTCGCCGAGTACCATCCGGCGGCTCCGCCGGAGCTGCTGCTGGACCTTTACCTGCACGGGAGCCACCGGGCGGTGGCGATGCTTGCCGCCAAGCCGCAGTTCCCGGGTGCCGGTCTCGCGGCGCGTCTCGCGGACGCCGACGACCCGAACGCCCGGGCCCTCGTGGTCCGCGACCCGGACGCGACACCGGCGCAGATCGACCGGCTCAGCCGCGATCCGGTCGACCGGGTACGCGGGGAGGCGGCACAGGATCCGCGGTTGCCCCTGGGGCGCGTGCACGCGCTGCCGGCCGACCCGGAGGCGGCCCGCGGACGTGGGAGGGCGCGGCTGCGCACCCGGGGCTGCCCGTACAGGAGATGCGCTCCCTGCTCGACGCGGCAGGCGCGTGAGGGTGCGGTGCCGCACCGTGCGGCCGGCGAACTGCCGTTGCCTTAAGGAAAGTTAAGGAAGAGCCGGGCGGGGCCGGTGAGCAGCCCGCCACGGCTACTCGTACGTAAGGGCACAAGGAACCATCCGGCCGCCCCCGCGGCCGGGGACAGGAGCCCTTACGTGTCACGCAAGAAGACCCTCAGCGGCAAGAAGAAGCTCGCCCTCCTCGTCGGCGCGGCGGCCATGGCCGGCGGCACTGCGATTGTCATGACCGGGACGAGCCAGGCGTCCGTGGCCTGCGACGGTCTGGCCCAGGCGGTCCGCAACAACGAGAACTTCATCGCCGGACAACGGGCCAATCCCGACGCCCAGTCGGAGGCACGGATCGCCAACCGCGAGGCGGTGATCGCGCAGATCAGGGTCCAGCAGGAGGCCGCAGGCTGCGACGCCGGAGAGGGCGGCGGCCAGGCGGCGGCTCCTCCTGCTCAGCAGCCGCCGGCCGAGGCACCGCCCGTCGAGGAGGGCGGGGGCGAGGACCAAGGCGCAGGCGAGGGCCAGGACGCCGGTCAGGACCAGGACGCCGGCCAGGGTGACCAGGCGGGCGAGGAGGCCGGCGGCGGCGCCGCGGGCGAGGTCGTCTGTGCCGGCTCCACCGTGACGCTCTCCGGCGAGGGCGGCGCGCCCGCCGCCTCCAGCAGCGAGTTCCCCGTCGGGACGCAGCTCAAGGTGACCAACCTGGACAACGACAAGTCCACGACCGTCGAGGTCACTTCCGTCTCCGGCAGCTGCGCGCTGCTGAACAACGCCGCCTTCGAGCAGGTGCGCGAGGCGGGCAAGTTCCTCATCCGCAACGCGCGCATCGAGCGCGTCGGCTGACCCGTACCGGTCGC
The DNA here is from genome assembly GCF_044745705.1 of Streptomyces sp. NPDC086835. Classification (NCBI taxonomy): domain Bacteria; kingdom Bacillati; phylum Actinomycetota; class Actinomycetes; order Kitasatosporales; family Streptomycetaceae; genus Streptomyces; species Streptomyces sp. NPDC086835. The sequence continues at coordinate 946,925 of NZ_JBIVAU010000001.1, read as the reverse complement.
GCCGGATCCGAGGACGTAGCCGTAGCGGCTCCCCCTTCCACTGTCCCAGGGGGAGCCGTGGCCGCCGGGCCGCACACCCGGCGGCGCCACGGCGCCGTTCGTACCGCGCGGCCGTAGCGCCGCCGTAGCCGCAGGCCCCGGTAACGCCCCCGCCGGCCCTGCGGCTGCGGCCTTCCTGCCCCCTACGGCGCCGTCCCGGCCAGCAGTTCCTCCGCCTCCGCGAGGATCTCCGTGAGCCGCACGCCGAAGCGGATGTCGCAGTCGTGCGGCTGCCCGGTCCGCGCGGACTCGAGCAGCGCGTCGACCGCCCTGCGGAACGAGTCGACCGGATCGCCCCAGCCCTCGGGAAGCTCCGCCCTCCCCCGCTCTCCCAGCAGGACGAGGCTCGTACCCGCCGCCTTGCCCGGCGCGCTCAGGCCGAGGGTGACCGTGCTGGAGGCCCCGGAGGCGTGCCGCAGCGCCAAGTGGACGGTGTCGGCCGGGCCACGGGCCGCCGACAGCGTTGTCACATCGCCGAGCACCGGGATCAGCGCCGAGAGGGCGTGCGGGCCGACGTCCCACAGGCCGCCCTTCTCACGCCGCCAGGGCGAGGCCGCGAACGGGCTGTCGGAGCCGTCCGAGTACAGCGAACCGAGCCACTGGGCGTGTGCCGTGAACCACCCGTCCGCGGCGGCCTGTTCGGCCACCCAGGGCGCCGTGTCGGCAGCGAACCGCAGCGTGCAGAAGACCACGGACGCCACCTGGGCGTCCTGCGCGGCACGGGCGGCCGCGCGCGCCGCGGCCACGTTGGTCGCGACCGGCTTGTCCAGCAGCAGGTGGCGGCCCGCCGCGGCCGCCCTGGCGGCGAGCGGGGCCTGGACGTCCGGCGGCACGGCGAACGCGACGGCGTCGCTGACCGCGATCAGGGCCTCGATCCCCTCGTCGCCGGTGAACGCCGCCGTGCCATGGGCATCGGCCAGCGCCGCGGCCGCCTCCGGCCGCCTCCCCCACACGCCGCTGAACACGACATCCGGATGCCCGGCCAGCGCCGGTGCCTGCGTCATCCCCGCCCACGGCCCGGCGCCGAGGAGGCCGATACGCAGCGGCTGTGTCTGCTTCGTCATGCGCACCAGTGTGCACGGTCACAGAGCCGCCGGTCCGCCCGGTCCGGCGTGCGCGAGCCCGTGGACACCCCTGTATACGACGTGCCGCCGCCGGCCCGTTCCCCGCGGCCGGACACCCGTCCCGCCTCGTACCGCCCGGTTCGTCGGCGGCCGGGACGATCACCGACCGGCGGAGATGTGTCGCGTGTCTCAGATGCTTCCCCGAAACGTTGCCCAGCACGAACCCGGCGACGTCTCCCCTGACGCGTCCAGGAAACGCCCCCGCCCCTGCGAAGGCACTCCTGACCAGCGACAACGCGTCCGTCCGTGCGCGTCGGCGGCCCCGGTCCGGGTCGCCGCCGACCCTGCTCCGGCCTCGGCGGGAGGCACCCCTCCCCGACCGGTTCCGGCCGTCCTACCCGCTGCGTAACGTGGGGTTCACAAACGGGCAACGGCCGGGAAATCGCGAATTGCCAAGCTGCGCGGCATACCGCTGCACCCGCAAAGGATGAGGCCCCGTGACCTTCAAGGCTGAGTACATCTGGATCGACGGCACCGAGCCGACCGCCAAGCTTCGCTCGAAGACGAAGATCCTCAACGATGGCGCTGAGCTGCCCGTCTGGGGCTTCGACGGGTCCAGCACCAACCAGGCCAAGGGCCACGCCTCCGACCGCGTGCTCAAGCCGGTCTTCACCTGCCCGGACCCGATCCGCGGCGGCGACGACGTCCTGGTGCTGTGCGAGGTCCTCAACACGGACATGACCCCGCACGAGTCCAACACCCGCGCCGCGCTGGCCGAGGTCTACGAGCGGTTCGCCGCTCAGGAGCCGATCTTCGGCATCGAGCAGGAGTACACCTTCTTCGACGGTGAGCGTCCCCTCGGCTTCCCGGCCGGCGGCTTCCCCGCCCCGCAGGGCGGCTACTACTGCGGTGTCGGCGCCGACGAGATCTTCGGCCGTGACGTCGTCGAGGCGCACCTCGAGAACTGCCTCAAGGCGGGTCTCGGCATCTCCGGCATCAACGCCGAGGTCATGCCCGGCCAGTGGGAGTTCCAGGTCGGCCCGCTCGCCCCGCTCGAGGTCGCCGACCAGCTGTGGGTGGCCCGTTGGCTGCTCTACCGCACCGCCGAGGACTTCAAGGTCTCCGCGACGCTGGACCCCAAGCCGGTGAAGGGCGACTGGAACGGCGCGGGCGCGCACACCAACTTCTCGACCAAGGCGATGCGCGAGGGTTACGACGCCATCATCACCGCGTGCGAGTCGCTGGGCGAGGGCTCCAAGCCCCTCGACCACGTCAAGAACTACGGCGCCGGCATCGACGACCGTCTCACCGGTCTGCACGAGACCGCCCCGTGGAACGAGTACAGCTACGGCGTCTCCGACCGTGGCGCCTCCGTCCGTATCCCGTGGCAGGTCGAGCAGGACGGCAAGGGCTACATCGAGGACCGCCGCCCGAACGCCAACGTCGACCCGTACGTGGTGACCCGCCTCCTGGTGGACACCTGCTGCGCGGCGCTGGAGAAGGCCGGCCAGGTCTGAGCGCAGAAAGCTCCGTGAAAGGGGCCCCGCCGATTTTGGCGGGGCCCCTTTCCGCGTACCTGGGCGGGCCGAGGCAGGCGGGCAGCACGGGCACCTGGGGTCAACGCCCGCGCGGGGAACGCGTACCAACGTGTGAGAGGGACCTGCTGCGGACGCCTCGCGTCTGCTTGAATGGGGTCATGGCCAGCATCCACCGGAGCATCGCGACAGGTCGCACCGACCTCGAGCCGTTCTGGCCTTCCCGGCAGCATCACGACTTCGACCGGGTGTGTTGCCGCGCGTGAGCGCGCAGGCCCTCTGAAGCCGTCATCCCGGTTCTCGGCCGGCGCGCACGACGTACGTACGTCCGTCTCCCTCCGCGCGAAAGAGCTGACCTCCCATGGCGAACACCCGTTCCTTCTCCCCCGTCGCCCGGCCCGCCCAGCGTCCCTCCGACCGGCACCGGTTGCGTGCCGTCGACCCTGACGAGGTGGTCGACGTCGCCGACTTCCTTCCGCCGGGCGCCACGTGGCTGCCCGCCCCGCCGCACACCCTGCCCGACCTGCCGGGACGGCCCCCGATGGTCGGCTACCTGGTGCTCGTACCGGCCGACGGGCAGCCGCGTCCCACCGCCGCCCCGCAGAACCCGACGGACGGCGGGCCGGTGCTGATCGACCCGGTCCGGCGCACCGCCCAGGTGGACGGGCGGGCACTGGACCTGACGTACCTCGAGTTCGAGCTGCTGGCGCATCTGGTGGCGCATCCGCAGCGGGTGCACACCCGTGACCAGTTGGTCACCACGGTGTGGGGCTACGGGCACGTGGGCGACGGCCGCACCGTCGACGTCCATGTGGCGCGGCTGCGGCGCAAGCTGGGCGCCGAACACCGCCGCACGATCCAGACCGTGCGGCGGGTCGGCTACAAGTACGCCCCCTAGTCGCCGGTGCGCGCCCGGTTCCTCGCGGCGGCGCCCAGCGCGATGTCGACGGCCAGGAACACCAACAGGCTGACGCCGAGCATCGGCACGAACCAGCCGGCCGCGGCCGTCACCGCGGCGAGCGGCAGCAGCACGGTCACCGGCAGCTTCCGCCACGCGCCGCGCGGCGCCGGCCGCCCCGCGCTCAGCGCGCGTTCCTTCGTGGGCCGGCGCAGCCACCACATGCGGTAGCCCCACACGATGAGCAGGATCAGGGCGCCCATCAGGGCGGCCAGGACGAGCTGGTTGGCCAGGCCGAAGAGCACGCCCATGTGGCCGTCGATGCCGAAGCGGGTCAGTTTGGCCAGCAACGGGTAGTCGTCGAAGCGCAGTTCGTCGATGACACGCCCGTCGGCCGGGTCGATCGCCACGGAGTCGAGATGGACCGGGTACTGGGTGTCGGTCTCCTTGACGACATAGCCCGTGCCGTCGGCCGGCAGGGTCACGGCGACCCTGCCGTCGACGCCGGCCTCGCGGGCGGCGGCCACGGCGTCGTCGATGCCGACGTCCGCGCCCTGGTGCTGTGTTCCGTGTCCGGTGCCGCCGTGGCCCTCGTGGCCGTCCCCGCCGGCCGCCCCGGCTTCGCCGATCGCGGCGGAGACGGTGGGTGTGGCGCCGCCCAGCCGGTCCTGCAACGCGCCGATGTTCTCGCCCGCGTAACGGGACCAGGTGAGGCCGGTGGCCGACAGCAGGACGAGTCCGGTCACGGCCCACAGCCCGACGGAGCCGTGCCAGGACAATGTCCTGCGGCGCCCCTTGGCGCCCCGCTCGGGCAGGATCAGGGCCCGCTTCGTACGGCGCCGGCGGCCCAGCCAGAGCAGCAGCCCGCCGAGGGCGACGACCCAGAGCCAGCTCGCGGCGAGCTCGCTGTAGTTGCGGCCGAGGTCACCGAGATGCAGGTCCCGGTGGAGTTCGTCGAGCCACGCCCGGAGCGGGAGCGCCCCGGAACTGCCGTATGAGGGGAGCTCGCCCCGTATCTCGGCGGTGTACGGGTCGACGAAGACGGCGAGGGACCTGCCCTCCGCGACTCCCGGTGCGTCCATCAGCACCCGGGTGGTCGCACCCTCCTCGTACGAGGGCCACACGGCGGTGACGGTGGCGTCGGGACGGGCCTCGCGGGCCGCGTCGAGCTGGGCGCCGAGCGGCAGGTACGGGCCCGACACGGGAGCGGTGAGCTCGTCGCGGTAGACGAACTTCTCCGCCTGGAAGGACAGGGAGTACAGCAGGCCGCTGACAGCGGCGACGAGGAGCAGCGGGGCGATCAGCAGCCCCGCGTAGAAGTGAAGCCGGAGCACAAGCGGTCGCAGCGCGCCCCAGGTGGAGGTGGATTCGGCCCGGCCGGTGCCGGCCTGAGGTGCTGCGCCCTGGTCGGGGGCGTCAACAGACATGGCGGTCCTAAGGATTCGGTGTCGACATGGGGAAGCGGCCCCCAGGTCGGACAGCGGCTCAGGGGGCCGTGGCGCGGGGTACGGCCGGCGTCGGCGGGCCGCGGCGGACGACGGTGTGCGCCAGGACGACACCGTGGTGTCGGGCGCGGACGACCGGGCGAACCACCGGACGCGGTGGTTCCGGAAGCCGTACGACACCGAGGAGCAGTCGCAGCGGGGTGAAGGCGAAGGCGAGCGCGGCGTTCGCGAGCCGGAAGAACGCGGCCTCACCATGGGCGAGCCAGAGCGCACAGCCGGCGGCCGCGACGAGGTGCACGGCGAGCATGCCCGCCCCGTCGGCGAGGCCCATGGCCGCCTCCGCCTGGTGCCCGTGGTGGTGCTCGACGGGCCGTCCGGCGTCCGAGAAGATCAGGTGCAGGGCCCCCTGCACGGCGAGCAGACCGGCGCCGATGGCGCGGGTCCCGCGGCGGCGCCCGGCCGCGAACCATCCCGCGGCGGCGGTCACACCCAGTGCGACCAGCAGCGCGGACGGCGGGATGTCATGCGCGGACAGGGACGAATGCCCCATAGCGGCCAGAATGACAGCCACCGCCGCGAAGAGCGCGGCCCGCAGGGCGCGCATCGGCGACCGGGTGTCCGTCATCGTCCGACATGCTGCCACCACGGCGGCGGGTCCGGGAGAGTGACCGCGGGTACGAACAAGTTCTTCCCGAAGCAGAACCACTTTCCCGCGCGGGTCCCCCCGAGGCACAGTCGTGATCATGAGGCTTCTGATTCTGGGTGGTACGGAGTTCGCCGGGCGTGCGGTCACGGAGGCGGCGCTGGCCCGCGGATGGGACGTCACCGTCTTCCACCGCGGCAGGCATCCGGCGCCGAAGGGCGCGGCCGTGCTCCTCGGCGACCGGCTCGACGACCTCGACGCGCTCGCCGGTGGCGAATGGGACGCCGTCGTCGACACCTGGTCGGGCGCACCGGCCGCGGTCCGCCGCACGGCCCGGCTGCTCGCGGGACGTGTGGGGCGCTACGTCTACATCTCCAGCTGCTCGGTGTACGTCTGGCCCCAGCCGGCCGGGTACGACGAGACGGCGCCCCTGGTGGACAGCTCCCCCGACGCCGTCGACGTGCCGTACGCCGAGGCCAAACGGGGCGGCGAACTGGCGGTCCTCGACGCCTTCGGCGACGAACGCTCCCTGCTGGTGCGCTCCGGACTGATCCTCGGGCCGTGGGAGAACATCGGCCGGCTCCCCTGGTGGCTCGGCCGCATCGCACGCGGCGGCGACGTGCTCGCGCCGGGGCCGCGGGAGACCCCGCTGCAGTACATCGACGTCCGCGACCTCGCCGAATGGACCCTCGACGCGGCGGCCGCCGGACTTTCCGGACCGTACAACCTGGTGAGCGAACCGGGCCACACGACGATGGGCGAACTCCTCGACACCTGCGTCACGGTGACGGGGTCGACGGCACGCCTGCGGTGGACCGACGCGGAGACGATCCTCGCGGCGGGCGTCGAGCCGTGGACGGACCTGCCGGTCTGGATCCCGCCGACACAGGAGGCGTACGGGGCGCTGCACGGCGTGGACGTGGGCCGCGCGACGGCGGCGGGCCTGCGGTGCCGGCCGGTCGCGGACACGGTCCGCGACACGTGGACGTGGCTCACGTCCCTGGGCGGCACGGCGCCGCACCGTGCGGACCGTCCGCGGGTGGGGTTGGCGCCGGAGGTCGAGCAGCGCCTGCTCGCGGACTGACCGTTGGGGGCCTTGCCCCTGGACGGCCCGTGGGGCGGGCCGTCCCCCGGCGGGCGCCGCCTACCGCACACGCCTGGTCACGTGATCCGCCGGACAGTGCCTGGACGTGACCAGGGCTGACCACCGGAGCAGCCCCGGTCGGGACGTGTCCGCCACCGTCAGGGGGCGATTCCCACACCGTCGATCCGGCTCCACGCCTGCTCCTGAGCGGCGGTCATGACGGGCCAGTGGAGTCCGCCTGGTCGGGGCAGGACCCGCGAGGCGTACGGCGAGGGGTGGAATCCGGGGTCGTAGAAGCAACCGCTGCCGTAGGTTTTGTCGAAGGCGCCGCAGGAGGCCGCGATCGAGCGCGGGGTCGGCTTGCGGCCGGAGCGCACCCATGTGTCCAGCGCGTGGATCGAGTTGGCGTACTCGGAGTCGCTCAGCGCGCTGTGCTCGGTCTCCTTCGTGAACGTCTGGACCAGGTTTCCGTCGCTGCCGGCGCCCCGCAACGTGGCGCGGTAGGCCGCCTCGTGCTCCACGAAGGCCGTCGGATCATCGATCGCGTGCAGGGTGAGGACCGGGAGGACACGATGTCTCGGAACGTGAAGGTGGCGAATCGCAGGTGGGATTCGAGTGAGCGCTCCGGGATGCGGGTGACGGCGAGGATGTCGTCGAGGTTGCGCTGCTGCGACGCGGTCCGGTCCGCAGGGTCGGACGCGTACCCGGTGCATTCCTGCAGGCGGGCTCGGAGCCCGGTGGCGGTCATGGTGGAGTACGGGCGCAGCCCCTGCCACAGCGGATACCGGGGCTCGGTCGGGCGGGGGTGGTTGTCGCAGTCGTACTGGTAGACCACCCGCAGGTCCACGCGGTAGTCGTAGCCGCGCGACCCGCCGCCGAGGACACCGTTGGTGAGCAGCACTCCGTCGTAGGCGCCGAGCTGCCTGCCGTAGGTCTCCGCGACTTCGGCGGCGACGTTGCCGCCCCAGGACCGGCCGTGGAGGTAGGTCCGCTCCGGCCGGCCGAACCGGTCGGCGAACAGGCGGCGTACGTTCTCGGTGTCGGCGGCTGCCATCCGGGCTCCGTAGCCACCGCGGCGGTAGGACGAGCCCGGCCCACGCGTATCCCTCGTCGACCATGACCGCCCAGCGCTCGAGGTCATCGGTGCTGCGGGACGGGTCGGACGGGTCGCCGAGGTCGGGGCCGCCGTGGGCGTGCACGACGAGGGATCCGTTCCAGCGTGTCGGCACGGCCATCATGTAGTGGGCCCCGTTGGTGTCCTGGCCGGTACAACAAGGCCAAAGCCGCGAGCACGACCGCCAGCGCTGCCGGACGACGTCGGGGGGGAAATGCGGGCGCCGGAGGGCTGGGCCTCGGGGGTGTCGTCAGGTACACCCCCCACCCGGTGCCCTCCACCAGTGCGGAAGCACGTTCGTGGCCGACACACTGTTGATCGACAGGGGACAGACGGACGAACACACGCCCAAGCAGGGGGATTCATGGCGATCAAGAAGGCCCGCGGCGCGCTCGCCGCCGGTGGGCAGGGGCTGGTGCTCGCGCTGGCGGCGTGGATCGGTTCCGTCGCCCTCTTCTCTCTCACGATGGTGTCGATCGCGCTGATCCCCATCGGGGTGGGCGTGTTCACCACACCCCCGGTGCTGACCCTCCTGAGGGCCCATGTGAACCGCCGCCGGCTGCTCGCGGCGCAGTGGTCCAAGGTCCGCATCCCGGCCCGTTACCGGCCCTTCCCCAAGGACGTGCGCAAGGGCGTCACCGGTCAGGTCGAGCGGTGCTCGCTGCTGCTGAAGGACCCGGCGACCTGGCGGGACATTCGGTGGCTGCTCGCAGACATGACGGGCGGCGCGGTCGTCGCGATCCTCGCGCCGGCGCTGATCCTGGAGGGCGTGTTCGGTCTGCTGCTCGCGGCGGGGCTGTGGAAGCCGATCGTGGAGGCCGGCGGCACGTACTGGTACACGTTCCTGCCGGTCGACAGCGGTGACACGGCCAGGCCGGCGGCGCTGCTCGGCCTGGTGTGGATGATCGTGGCGCTGCACGTCAACCCCCGGCTCATAAGGGCGCACTTCAGGCTCGCGGGGACCGTGCTGACGCCCGGCCGTGAGGAGCTGGAGCAGCGCATCGACCGGCTGACCGAGACCCGTCACGACGCACTCGACACGTCGGCGGCCGAGCTGCGTCGTATCGAGCGCGACCTGCACGACGGCGCGCAGGCACGGCTGGTCGCGATGGGGATGAACCTCGGCACGATCGAGGCGCTGATCGAGAAGGACCCGGCGCGGGCGAAGGAGCTGATCTCCAAGGCGCGTGAGTCGTCCGCGGAGGCGCTGACCGAGCTGCGTGACCTGGTGCGCGGCATCCATCCGCCGGTGCTGGCCGAGCGGGGGCTGGGGGACGGGGTCAGGGCTCTGGCGCTGCGGCTGCCGGTGCCGACCGAGGTGGAGGTGGAGCTGCCCGGTCGCCCGGACGCGCCCGTCGAGTCCGCGGCGTACTTCGCGGTGAGCGAGGCTCTCACCAATGCGGTCAAGCACGCGGGGGCGGACCGCGTCTGGGTGGACATCACGTACTTTGACGGGGCGTTGCGGATCTCGGTGACGGACAACGGCAAGGGTGGTGCGGTGGTCGGGGCGGGCTCGGGCCTGAGCGGTGTGGAACGGCGGCTCGGTACATTCGACGGAGTCCTGGCCGTCAGCAGCCCCGCGGGCGGTCCCACCATGGTCACCATGGAGATCCCTTGCGAGTTGTTCTAGCGGAAGACCTGTTCCTGCTGCGGGACGGCCTGGTCCGGATGCTCGAGGCGTTCGGCTTCGAGATCCTGGCCGCGGTGGAGACCGGCCCGGAACTCTCCAAGGCACTGGCGGAGTTGGAGCCGGACGTCGCGGTCGTCGACGTCCGGCTTCCGCCGTCGCACACGGACGAGGGGCTCCAGTGCGCGCTGGCGGCGCGGCGGGCGAGGCCGGGGCTGCCGGTGCTGGTGCTCTCGCAGCATGTGGAGCAGTTGTACGCACGTGAGTTGCTGGCCGACGGCAACGGCGGGGTGGGGTATCTGCTGAAGGACCGGGTCTTCGACGCGGAGCAGTTCGTCGACGCGGTGCGCCGGGTGGCGGCGGGCGGTACGGCGATGGACCCGCAGGTCATCTCGCAGTTGCTGTCACGGCGTTCGCAGGACAGGCCGATGGAGGGCCTGACGCCGCGTGAGCGGGAGGTCATGGAGCTGGTGGCGCAGGGCCGTTCGAACGCGGCGATCGCGTCGCAACTGGTGGTGACCGAACGGGCGGTGGCCAAGCACACGTCGAACATCTTCGCCAAGCTGGGACTGCCGGTGTCGGACGACGACAACCGCCGGGTCCTGGCGGTGCTGGCGTATCTGGATCACGGGCGCACGACCGGAAGTTGAGAAGTGGGGCGGACCCCGGGACGCAGGGCCTCGGCAGTGCCCCTTTTCGGCTACGTCCAAACGATTTGGCGCTGGAGGCTTCTACGATTTCCACACAGGACTGAACACCCGGTCGATGGTCTCCGTATGGAACGACGCTACTTCCCTCCCCCGGGATTGGAGTTCCATGGGACGCACATCGAGAAAACGCTCAACGCTGGCAAACCGGGCGATCGCCGCCACGGCTGCCCTCATTCTGGGTGGGGGCGGGCTCGTCGCGGCCAATTTCTACGCTTCCGCCCACGAGGGCTGGGGCGATGACCGGACCGGGCCCAGAACGCAGAGCGCCGGACAGGCGGTCTCCACGATCGACTGTCCGGAGGTCGTGAATTCCATCGAGCAGGTCCCCGACGACCAGCGGTTCGCGGTCGACCGGGAACTCGCCACGCTGGACACCCAGATCACCAACTACTACCAGCGGTTCGCCGACAACAAGGAGCGGGTCCAGAGCGACCGCGCCTTCGCGCAGAACGAGATTCTGACGCCGCTGAAGAACGAGCGGCTGGTGATCATCCAGCGCATCGTCGCCCTGATCGACCGCTCTGCCGAACGCCCCCAGGGCCTGGAGTCGACCGCTCCGTGCACCCTCCGCGGTGACGACAACGACGGCGGTGACCAGAACGACGGACAGAACGACGGCCAGGACGGCCAGAACGACGGCCAGGACGGCGACGGCGGCCAGGACCAGAACCAGGACGGCGGCCAGAACGGCGGCGACCAGGACAACGGTGACGGCGACAACAACGACGGCAACAACGGGGACAACGACGGGAACGACGGCAACAACGACAACGGCGGCCAGGCCGGCAACGGCCCGGAGGAGGGCGACTTCGTCGACATCCAGTCCGTCGAGCCGAACGTCCAGGAGCCTCAGAAGCGCCGCGGTGCCTCCCGGGGCACTTTCACCACCGACTGCGGCGTGAACGAGAACGGCAAGTTCAATTCCGACAACGTGATCGCCGCCCCTGGCGTCAGTAACGGCGCGCACCACATGCACGACTATGTGGGCAACCAGGCCAATGACGCTTTCGCCAGCGACGACGATTTCGCGAACGGAGACACCACCTGCAACAACCAGGGAGACAAGTCGACCTATTACTGGCCCGTGCTGCGCCTGCAGAACGGCCAGAACGAGTTCGACGCCGGCCAGGACGGCGGCGGCAACGACCAGAACGTCGGTGAGATCCAGACACCGTCGGAGGTCACGCTGACGTTCGAGGGAAATCCGCGGAGCAAGGTCACCGCGATGCCGAAATTCCTCCGGATCATCACCGGTGACGCCAAGTCGTTCACCAACGGCGACGCGAATGCCAATGCCTCGTGGAGCTGCACCGGATTCGAGGACCGCCAGCTGAAGGACAAGTACCCGATCTGCCCCGAGGGCAGCCAGGTGGTGCGCAGCTTCAAGTTCCAGAGCTGCTGGGACGGTCAGAACACCGACAGCGCGAACCACCGCACCCATGTGGCCTTCGCCGACGAGGACGGCAGGTGCCAGGACGGTTTCCAGCCGATTCCGCAGCTGGTGCAGCGGATCGTCTACGACGTGCCGCCGCCGGTCTTCGACGGCGACAACGCGTCGGTCTTCGCGGTGGACTCGTTCCCCGAGCAGCTGCACAAGCCGATCACCGACCACGGTGACTTCATCAACGTCTTCGACGAGGACCTGATGGACGAGATGGTGGACTGCATCAACGACGGCCGCCGTTGTCAGTGATCCACCCGGTACGGCGGAGGGCCGGTGACCCACCGGTACCTCAAGGGCCGGGCCGGTCCGGGCGATTCCCGGACCGGCCCGGCCTCTTTCCGTCTGCGGACGGCACGGCACGGCCTGTCCCGGGCCGGTCCGGGCAGCAGCACCCGGACCGGCGCGGGCCGACAGGCCGGCCGGTCAGCTCCCCTGGTGCCCTTCGTGCCCCTCCCCGGCGCTCCCGCCCTTCTTCCCGTTCTCCCCGCTCTCCCTGCCGCCGTCGTGACCCTCGTGGCCTTCGTGGCCACCGACGTCGCCGCTGTCCCCACCGCTGTCGGCGCCGTCGCCGCCGTGGCCGGAGCCGTGCTGCGCGCCGGTCTCGACCGTGCCACCGAGCCGGTCCCGCAGGGCCGCCACGACCTTCTCGTCGCCGACCGCGACCCACTTGCGCCCGACCAGATAGGTGCCGCCGTAGTCGTTGGCCTCGTTGATCCACTCACGCTGGCCGCGGTCGGTGGCGAAGGTCGCGAGGATGTACTTGCCGTCGGCCGTCCTGCAGTTGGCCTGGCGCAATTCGTCCGCGTCCGTCTGGATGTTCGGTTCGCATTCGGCCTGGCGTGCGAGGTCCTCCAGGCTGCCGGTCGCCGTCTTCGGCGCCTTCGCGCCCTTGTCGGGTCCGACACGCCCGTCGTCGTCATCGCCGGAACCGCAGGCCGCCGCCAGGGCCAGGACGACAACTGCCAGTCCTGTCCGGGCCGCCCGCCGTGTGCTGGTGCTCGTACTCGTCCGCATCCGGCCATGGTGCCTTCCCGCCCCCTCTTCGCGCGGCAGAACCGCAGGTAACCTGCGCTCCGCACGCACCTGTTGTCGCGTCAGCAACACGGAGGAGCGCTGATGAACGAGCTGTCGAGACGTACGCTGCTGGGCACTGCGGGAGCTGTGGGAGCCGGCGCGGTGCTCGCCGCGCACACTCCTGTGGCCGCTGCCCTGCCCCGTCCCGCCTCGCCGCCCGCGGCACCGGGCGCGGGCGCCGGGGACGCCTTCCGCACCGGCCCGGCCGTCGCCGCGCTGCACCGCCTGCTGCCCGACCACGCCGACCAGTTCCGGCTGACGGCGCTGACCGGTCCCGAGCGCTTCCGGGTCACCGGCTCGACCGGCCGCATCGAGGTCGCCGGCACCGATCCGGCGGTCCTGCTGACCGGGGTGCACTGGTATCTCAAGTACGTCTGCCGGGCGCACATCTCGTGGTCCGGTTCCCAGCTCGACCTGCCCCGCCGGCTGCCCGCGCTCCGTCGTCCGCTCGAGCGGAGGGCCACCGTCCCGCACCGGTTCGCGTACAACGACACCCACGACGGCTACACCGCCCCCTACGCCGACTGGCCGCGCTGGGAGCGGCTGATCGACGTCCTGGCCCTGCACGGCTGCAACGAGGTCCTGGTGACGCCTGGGCAGGAGGCCGTCTACCACAGGCTGCTGATGGACTTCGGCTACTCGGACGAGGAGGCCAGGACCTGGCTGCCGGCGCCCTCGCACCAGCCGTGGTGGCTGCTCCAGAACATGAGCGAGTACGGCGGCCCGATGTCACCGGCCCTCATCGAGCGCCGGACCGAGCTGGGCCGGCGGATCGCCGACCGGCTGCGGGAGCTGGGCATGCATCCGGTGGTGCCCGGCTACTTCGGCACCGTGCCCGACGACTTCCCCGGCCACAACCCCGGCAGCGACGCGCGTGTGATCCCGCAGGGCACCTGGGGCGGCGGGATGCGCCGGCCCGACTGGCTGGACCCGCGGACGCGGGCGTTCTCCGACGTCGCCGCGGCCTTCTACCGGCACCAGGGTGATCTGTTCGGTGACGTGTCGCACTTCAAGATGGACCTGCTGCACGAGGGCGGCACCGCGGGTGACGTGCCGGTCCCGGACGCCGCCCGCGCGGTGGAGACCTCCCTCCAGACGGCCCGGCCCGGTGCCACCTGGGTGATCCTCGGCTGGCAGTCCAACCCGCGCCCGGTGCTGCTCGACTCGATCGACACCTCCCGCGTCCTCATCGTGGACGGCCTCTCCGACCTGGACACGGTCACCGACCGGGAGGCGGACTGGGGCGGGGCGCCGTACGCCTTCGGCACGATCCCGAACTTCGGCGGCCGTACGACGATCGGCGCGAACACCGACCGGTGGACGGAGAAGTTCACGGCCTGGCGCGACAAGCCGGGCAGTGCGCTGGTGGGCACCGCGTACATGCCGGAGGCGGCGGAGCGGGACCCGGCGGCGCTGGAACTGTTCAGCGAACTGGCCTGGCGCGAGGAGAAGATCGACCGGGAGGCGTGGTTCGCCGAGTACGCGCAGATCCGGTACGGCGGCGTCGACCGCTCGGCGCGGGAGGCGTTCGCCGCGCTGGCCGCGACGGCGTACAAGCTGACGAGCACGGACGGCCGGCCGTACGACTCGTTGTTCTCGCGCCGGCCGTCGCTGACGACGGCGATCGGTACCGCCTTCGACCCGGCGGGCTTCGACCGGGCGTTCGCCGCGCTGCTCGCCGTACGGCCGCCGCTGCGCGACTCGGACGCGTACCGCCACGACCTGACCGACGTGGCCCGCCAGGCGCTGGCCAACCGTTCCCGCACGCTTCAGCTCGCGCTGCGGGCCGCGCACCGGAGCAAGGACGTGGCCGCCTTCCGCGCCGTGTCGACCCTGTGGCTGAAGCTGATGCGGCTCAGCGACACGATGGCCGGCTGCCACCGCCAGTTCCTGCTCGGGCCGTGGCTGGAGGACGCGAAGCGGCTGGCGACCAGCCCTCAGGAGGCGGTGCAGCTGGAGCGCACCGCGCGCACCCTGATCACCACCTGGGCGGACCGTCCGACCGCGAACAGCCTCAGCAACTACGCCAACCGGGACTGGCAGGGGCTGATGGCCGACGTCCATGTGCCGCAGTGGGAGGCGTTCCTGACGGAGCAGGCCGACGCGATGGCCGCGGGCAGGGCGCCGAAGTCCTTCGACTGGTATCCCCAGGAGGAGGCGTGGACCCTGGAACGCCGCGCATATCCGGTGCGGCCGACCGGGGACGCGTACAGCACGGCCCTTCGCGTGTTCGAGACCCTGGCCCGCGCGCCCTACCAGGGCGTCGTGACGGTGGAGGTGGAGCCGCCCGCGTTCACCCCGGGCAGCTCGGGCACCGTCACGGCGGTCTTCCGCAACATCAACGGGCTCAGGGGCACGGGCCGGGTCGACTTCGCGCTCGCGGGGCTCGACGCCGCTCCCGAGGGCCCGAGCGCTCTGGAGGGCGTCCCGGCCGGAGGCAGCGGCGAGGTCTCCTGGCGGGTGACGGCGCCCGCTGATCCGCTGACGGAGCCGCTGAGGCCCATGTCGTACGAGCTCACGACGCAGTACGGGCCGCTGGACGAGGACCGGGTCACCACCACCCAGCCGGGCAGCGTGTACATCGCCGCGCCGCTGGATCCCGCTTGGCGCACGTTCACCTCCAACGGCGCCGTCTTCGGCCAGCTCGGCGACCGGTTCGCGATCAACGGGGCCGGCAACGACCTGTGGCGCGGCACCACCCAGTTCGGCACCGCCTACCTGCCCGAGGCGTTCACCGAGGGCGCGAGCATCGTGCTGCGGGTGGACGCGCAGGACAACACCGGTACCTGGGCACGCGCCGGGATCATGGTCCGCAACTCGCTGGCGACCCCTGGGGACGTGGGCTTCCTGAACCTTGCGGTGACCCCGGGGCAGGGCGTCGCGCTGTCGTACGACTCGAACGGCGACGGCACGATCGACAACTACGGCCGGATCACCGGGGTCAGGGCGCCGGTGCTGCTGCGGCTCACGAAGAACGCCGGGACGTCGTTCACCGGCGCGTGCTCCACCGACGGCGGCACCACCTGGCGCGCGGTCGCCACCGTGTCGGTGCCGGGCACGGCGGCGACGCAGGACGCCGGCTTCTTCATGAGCGCCACGAACGGCGGGAGCGGTGCGCGCGGGACGGTGCGGTTCAGCGGCTGGTCCTTGACGGGCGGCGGTGTCGCGACCGGCGGCTGACGTCCGGTGGGCCTACATTCCGCATCATGAACGCGATCCCCTCCACCACCGTCGCGAACCTCCGCGATCTGGGCGGCACGCCTCTGCCCGGCGGCCGGTCGGTGCGCAGCGGTCTGCTGTTCCGTTCCGGGCATCTGGACCGGATGGACGCCGCGTCCGACCCGGCCGTCGCCGCCCTCGGCATCCGTACCGTCGTCGACTTCCGCACCCGGGCGGAGCGTGAGGCCCGGCCCGACCGGCTCCCGGAGGGCGGGCGGCTGCTGCTCGCCGACGTCCTGGCCGACCAGGTCGCAGCCGGCCGGATGCCGGCGGCGGCCAGGCTGCGGCGGCTGCTCACCGATCCGGCCGTCACCGAGCAGGAACTCGGCGGCGGCCGGGGCCGGGAGCTGTTCGAAGACATCTACCGCGGGTTCGTGACGACCGACTCGGCACGTTCGTCGTACCGGGCGTTCCTGAACGAGGTCGCGGACCTTGATGCGGGCCCGTTGCTGTTCCACTGCACGGCCGGCAAGGACCGCACGGGCTGGGCGGCGACGATCGTGCTCACGCTGCTCGGCGCGACGCAGGAGACGGTGGAGGCCGAGTACATGTCCGTCAACATGGCGGTGCGTGAGGCGTTCGCCCCGCTCGTCGAGGGATACACCCTCCAGGGCGGGCAGCCGGAGACGGCGCTGTCGATCATCGGCGTCGTCCCCGACTACCTGGCGGCCGCCCTGGACGAGGTCGACGCGCGCTACGGCTCCATGGAGAAGTACGTGCGGGAGGGGCTCGGCGTCACGCAGGCCGCGCTGGAGCGCATCCACGGACGCCTGGTCGTCCCGGCCTGACGCACCGGGCTCCCGGCGTCGCGTCGGGCCGTGCCCGGTGACCGTACGACGATTCGCTCGTTCTGCTGAACGTGCGCCCACACGACCTCGTACCCTCCCCGGACCCCACCGCCGGCCCCGTCACCACCGACGCCAGGACCGGGACGGAGGCCGGCTCAGGGATCCGGGCCGGGGTGGGGGTCGGGCAGGCGGAGGCGGCCGTCGTCGAGCACTACCCCCGCCTGGTGCGGATCGCCTACCTGGTGCTGCCGCCGTCCCTCTGCCAGGGCCGCCGGGTACTGACCGCCCATGCCGTCGTGCAGCGTTCGCTCCCCCGCGGCGACACCGCCGCCGCGCTGCCCGCCCCGGCCGTGCCGCGGGCCCGCCGTCCGGAAGGCGCCGGCGACCCGGGCTACAGGTACGTACGGGACCGGGTACTGCGCCAGGCGCTGGACGCGTCGCAGCCGCTGCGGCGGTGGGCACTGCCCCGGCGCGCTCAGTTCCCTCCGCTGCTGCCGCACGTGTGGGGTCTGCGGGTCTTCCCCCGCTCGGGGGGCGCCGACGAACTCGCCCTGGACCAGCGGCTGTCCGCGCTGTCCGGGCCGGGCAGGGCCGCGTACGTGCTGCGCCATCTGGAGAAGCTGTCCGACCATGACCTGCGCCAGGTGCTGACGGCGGCGGGAGCGGCCGACCCGGACTCCGCTCTCGCGGAGGCGGACGGGGTGGCGGACGGCAGGCGCGGCGCGGAACTGCTCCACTCGTCCGAGTTCGACGCGTGCTCCCTCCAGGTGCGGCCCACCGACCTGATGCGCCGGCGCAGACACACCAGGGCGGCCGTGGTGGCCGCCGCCGCCCTCGCGGTGTGCGGGACGCTGCTCCTGCTGCCGGGGGGCGGCAACGACGGCGCCCAGGACGTGCCGTACACCCGTGACCCCGCCATGGAGGCGGCACTGGACCCGGACCGGCTGGTGCGGGTCGCGCCCACGGCCTGGCGGGAGTCGTCCCGCCGGGACTTCTCCGTGTGGCCGGCCCGCGGATCCCTCTCCGCGGACCGTGCGCTGCTGCGCCGGGCGCTCACCGCCTGGGCGGGCCCCGAAGATGCGGTCCGGGTCACCTCGACGCCCGGGACACCGTCGGGGCCGCCGATGGGACCGCCGCAGCTGCTGTTCGCGGGCGAGGTCGGCGTGGCGCGTGTCGTCGTCCTCCACGACGGGCTGCGCATCGTCCGCTACGCCGAGACGACCGGGGCGCCGGGCGCGGCCAGGGACGCGTCGCTGGACTTCGCCCGTACGGACGGGGCCGACGCCGCCGGCTCCGGCGCGCTGGTCGCCGGGCGTTCACGGGACCACGTCCGCTATCTCACGGCGCCTTGGGTACGGGACGTGTCGGTACGGGACCTGCTCGACCCCGCCGGGCGGCCGCGTCCGGTGCGGCGGGACGCGAACGGCCTCACCGAGCGGCTGCCGAGTCCCGTGCAGCAACGCGCCTGCCGGGCGTGGCAGGGCCTGGAACTGACCGACGGCAGCACCCTCACGCTGGTGACGGACCTCGGCGAACTGACCCCAGCGCAGCTCACGTACGGCCCGCCCGGCGCACCTCAGGACGTGACGGGCGCGGCGGCGCGCGCGTCGTGGGCGCGCACGGCCTGCCTGCTGCCCGGCGTGCGGGCGCACGGCGTCCGCAGCGTCAACTCCTGGCAGTACGCCCGGCAGCAATTGCCGGAGGCGAACGGCACGGCGGGCTGGGTGTGTACGCGGGCGGAGACCTGGCGGGGCACGGGCAGCCGTGTCATGGCCCAGTTCCAGGCGCCCGCCGAGCGCCCGGGCGCGGCGGGGACGGTGGTGGCACGCGCGGAGGACTCGCCCGCGTGCGGGGTGCGCGAACCGCGGGTGCTGGCCGGTGTGCTGTGGCAGTCGCGGGCCGGACAGTGGTACGTCCTGGCGGCGGGAAGCGGACAGCTCGTCTCCGTCACCGTCGCGGGCGGCGGTGTGGAGGGCGGGGCCACCGGGCATGTGGTGGCGGTCCGCTCCCGCGAGGGTTCACGGCCGGAACTGAACGGCCTTCTGGCGGACGGCACTCGGGTGCGGCCGCTGCGCTGACCCTCCCCTGTGCTCCTTCCGGAAGCCCGCGGCGACGGTCGCGGTCCTCCCGCTCCCACCCGCCCTGCACGGTCCGGCGGCATCACCGGCCTCCGTGGACGCGCTGGTCACCGGCGTCCCGCCGGTTTCCTCGGCGGGCGGTCCTCGCCCCGGCGCCCGCGCGCCAGTGGGTAGGGTGTCCGCATGACGACCGGGGTGCGGCGCAGGATGGGCGTCGAGGAGCGCAGACAGCAGCTGATCGGTGTGGCGCTGGAGCTGTTCAGCCACCGCTCGCCCGACGATGTCTCGATCGACGAGATCGCGGCAGCCGCAGGCATCTCCCGTCCGCTCGTGTACCACTACTTCCCCGGCAAACAGAGTCTGTACGAGGCGGCGTTGCGCCGGGCGGCCGACGAGCTCGCCGCCCGCTTCCAGGAACCCCGGGAGGGGCCGCTCGGCGCGAGGCTGCTGCGCGTCATGGGCCGCTTCTTCGACTTCGTCGACGAACACGGCCCCGGTTTCTCCGCGTTGATGCGCGGCGGTCCCGCCGTCGGCTCGTCCACGGCCAACGCGATGATCGACGAGGTGCGGCAGGCCGCGCGCGACCAGATCCTCAGGCATCTCGGGATCGACAGGCCGTCCGCACGCCTCGAACTGGTCGTGCGCTCCTGGGTGTCGCTCGCCGAGTCCACGGCACTGATCTGGCTCGACGGGCGGCGTGTCCCGCGCGCCGAGCTCGAACTGCAACTGGTCCACGACTTCGCGGCGCTTGCCGCGGTGAGCGCCGCCTACGACGAGGAGATGGCCGCCCTGCTCGTCCGCATCCTCGCCGACGAGCCGATGGACGGCCCGTTCGGCGACCTCCTGGGCCGGCTCGCGGCCCTGCTCCCCGCGATCGCGAAGACCGCGCCGGCCGCCCAAGTACCCGCCCAGCGCCTGCGGTAGCGCCACCGGCGTCCTGCATCATCGGCCTGTGACCATCGACTCCGCCTTCCGGCTCGCCACCGTTTCCGACACGACCGCTCTCGTCGCCCTCTACGACGACGCCGCGCACTGGATGCTGCGCCACGGCATCGACCAGTGGAAGCCCGGCGACAAGGACGCGGGCCACTTCCGCCACCGGATCGCCGAGGGCGAGGTGTGGCTGCTGGAGGCCGGCGGACGGATCGCCGGAGCCTACGAGATGTGGTGGGACGACGTGCCGGCCTGGGGGGTCCGGCCGCCCGTCGCCGGGTACGTGCACCGCCTGATGACCGCCCGCACGCACGCACCGGCGGGCTCGGGGCGGGTGATGCTCGCCCACGCCGAGCGCCGCATCGCCGCGGCCGGGAGGCAACTGGCCCGGCTGGACTGCCTGAGCCGCAATCCGCGCCTGCGGACGTACTACGAGGCCGCCGGCTACGAGGTGGTGGGCGAGGAGCCGGCCAAGCGGGCCGCTGACGGCAGCAGTTACGGCGTGCTGCTGCTGGAGAAGCAGCTCGGCGCAGTGGCACCGGCCGTCAACTCCCGCCGTTCCGGGCCCCGGTGGGAAGAGGCCCGCTGAGTCGAGGCCGTCGGACTTCAGGCCCCGCGGCGCGGAGACCCGGTGGGAAACCGCAGATCCGGACGGTAAAGTCCGGTCCGTGACCGCACCCGCACGCCTGGCCGACATCGCGACCCAGGCGGGGGTCAGCGAAGCGACGGTGAGCCGGGTTCTCAACGGAAGGCCCGGCGTCGCCGCGACCACCCGCCAGTCGGTGCTCGCCGCCCTCGACGTGCTCGGTTACGAGCGACCCGTACGCCTGCGTCTGCGCAGCGCCGGCCTGGTCGGGCTGATCACGCCCGGCCTCGACAACCCGATCTTCCCCGCCCTCGCCCAGGTCGTCGGTCAGGCCCTGACCCGGCAGGGATACACCCCGGTGCTCGCCACCCAGACCCCGGGCGGCTCGACGGAGGACGAGCTCACCGAGATGCTGGTCGAGCGCGGCGTCTGCGGGATCATCTTCGTCTCCGGACTGCACGCCGACACCACCGCCGACATGGACCGCTACGACCGGCTCCGTGCCAAGGGCGTCCCCTTCGTCCTCGTCGACGGTTTCGCGCCCGGTGTGCGTGCCCCGTTCATCTCGGCCGACGACCGAGGGGCGATGCAGCTCGCCGTGACCCACCTCGCCTCGCTCGGTCACACCAGGATCGGTCTCGCGGTCGGCCCGCGGCGGTTCGTGCCCGTGCTCCGCAAGATCGAGGGCTTCCGGCTCGCGCTCCAGGAACAACTGGGCATCGCCCCCGAATCGTCGGCGGAACTGATCGAGCACTCCCTGTACACGCTGGAGGGCGGCCAGGCCGCGGCCACCACGCTGATGGACCGGGGCTGCACGGCCGTCGTCTGCGCCAGCGACATGATGGCGCTCGGCGCGATACGGGCCGCCCGGCACCGGGGCCTCGAAGTGCCTGACGACATCTCCGTCGTGGGATTCGACGACTCGCCCCTGATCGCCTTCACCGACCCTCCGCTGACCACCGTCCGCAAGCCGGTGCAGGCGATGGGGCAGGCCTCGGTGCGGGCACTCCTCGAGGAGACGGGGGACAGCCACTCGGCTTCCGCACCCGACCGGCCGAGGGCTCCCGTGCACAGCGAATTCGTCTTCATGCCCGAGCTGGTGGTTCGCGGTTCAACGGCATCGGGCCCCGGAGGCCGCCCCGGAGAGGCCCCTCGTCCGTGAGTCGGACAGTATGCGCCGCGAACCCGTCGGAGGGATGATCGGAGAGCGGCTTACATCTGGCAGACTCCTCTCTCATGGGTGAAGCGACCGTGAAGACTCTGGAAGGCCGGGCGGCGACCCCGTCACCCCTCGTGGAGGACGAGGCCGCCGAGTCGCCTGCCCGTTCCCGGCCGCGGCCGCCCCGGACGCCCGCACGCCCCAGCATCTGGTTCGAAGTCATGCTGATCGCGGTGAGTTACTGGACGTACTCACTCATCCGCAACGCCGTGCCCGAGCAGAAGAGCCAGGCCATGCGTAACGCGGACTGGATCTGGCAGCTGGAACAGACCCTGGGCATAGCGGTCGAGGAGTCCGTCAACCATGCGGTGAACTCGGTGACATGGCTCATCGTGTCGATGAATTACTACTACGCCACCCTGCACTTCGTCGTCACCATCGGTGTGCTCGTCTGGCTCTACCGTGTGCATCCGGGCCGCTACGCTGCCGCACGGCTCGTCCTTTTCGCCACCACAGGTGTGGCTTTGGTCGGTTACTACCTGTACCCGCTCGCACCGCCCCGGTTGATGAACGGCCAGAACTTCATCGACACCGTCCTGGTCCACGACACCTGGGGCTCGATGGCCTCCGGCAACCTCAAGAACATGTCGAACCAGTACGCGGCGATGCCGTCCATGCACATCGGCTGGTCGGTGTGGTCCGGCGTCATCATCTTCGCGCTGGCGACGGCGCCGTGGGCGAAGATCCTCGGCGTGCTCTACCCGACCCTGACGCTGGTCGTCATCGTCGCCACGGCGAACCACTTCTGGCTGGACGCGGTGGGCGGCGTGCTGTGCCTGATGTTCGGCTTCGCGGTGTCGTACGCGTGGTACCGGGCGCTGCCGCATCAGCTTCCGCAGCTGGTGGTCGAACTGCCCCGCGACCCGGGGACGGGCGGCGTCCGCCGCTTCCTCCCTGCGGCCCGCACCTGACCCTGCGGGGCGCGCGCATCGCCTGCGGCGGGCTCGCCCCCTGCCCTCCCCTACAGCCTGGCGGCCGTCGTGGACCCGCATTTCCCGAACCGGGGCAAGCCCCGGACCCGTACCGCGCTCCGCGCGGTGCCCTCACACGCCGTGCGGGCTGGATTTCGCTGCGCGGAATCAGCCCCGCTGGGAGCACCTCCCACGGCCGCCAGGCCGTAGGGGGAGTTTGAGGCGCGGGGGCCCGGTGGGGTCCCCCCAGGCCGTCAGGCGTAGGGGGGAGGAGCCCCCGGTTTCGGGAAGGGGCGGGTAGGGGAAACGCCCCGCGCAGCGGCCGCGCTTCCCGCCGCCCGCCACGTTCCCGCCGCCCGCCCCAGGGCTACGCGTCGTAGAAGGCCGCCTCCATCACGCCCCGCGCCCTCCGCGTCACCCGCCGGTAGTCGTCCAGCATGTCTCCCACGTGCCCCGGTCCGTACCCCAGGTACCGCCCCACCGCCGCCAGCTCGCGCGCGTCGGACGGGAACGTGTCGCCCGCGCGGCCGCGGACGAGCATGACGCCGTTGCGGACGCGGGTCGCGAGCACCCAGGCCTCGTCCAGGGTGCGGGCGTCCTCCGCGGAGAGGAGGCCGGCGGCGTGGGCCGCCCGCAGGGCCTCGCGGGTGCGGGTGGTGCGCAGGCCCTGCACCTCCCAGCCGTGCCGCATCTGCAGCAGCTGGACCGTCCATTCGACGTCGCTCAGCCCGCCCCTGCCCAGCTTGGTGTGCAGGGTCGGATCGGCGCCCCTCGGCAGGCGCTCGGACTCCATCCGCGCCTTGAGCCGGCGGATCTCGCGCACCGCTTCGTCGTCGAGGCCTTCGCGGGGGTAGCGCAGCGGGTCGACGAGTTCGATGAACGCCTCGGCGAGCTCGGGGTCGCCGGCCATGGGCCGGGCCCGCAGCAGGGCCTGGCTCTCCCAGACGAGGGACCAGCGGCGGTAGTAGGCCCCGTAGGAGCCGAGCGTGCGCACGAGGGGCCCGCTCTTGCCCTCGGGCCGCAGGTCGGCGTCGATCAGCAGCGGCGGGTCCGCGGTCGGCAGTTGCAGCAACCGCCGCATCTCGGAGACGACTCCGCCCGCCGCCCGTGCGGCTTCCTGTTCGTCGACGCCGTCGCGGGGCTGGTGGACGAAGAGCACGTCCGCGTCGGAGCCGTAGCCGAGCTCGTGGCCGCCGAAGCGGCCCACTCCGACGACGGCGAAGCGGGTGGGCAGGGTGTCGCCCCAGGTGTCGCGTACGGCGGCGCGCAGCGCGCCCGCGACGGTGGCGGCGGTCAGTTCGGTGATCGCGTCGCCGACCTGGTCGACGAGCGTGCCGGCGTCGGTCTCCGCGGGGTTCTCCTCGGTGCCGTAGGAGCCGATGATGTCGGCGGCGGCGGTACGGAACAGTTCACGGCGGCGCACCCCTCGGGCCGCGGCGACCGCCGCCTCCGCGGTGTCGGCGCGGCCGACGGCGGCGAGGACCTCCTGTTCGAGGTGGTCGCGGCCGCGTGGCCGCAGGCCTTCGGGGTCGCCGAGGATGGCGACGGCCTCCGGTGCGCGCAGCAGCAGGTCGGGCGCGAGGCGGCCGGCGGACAGGACGCGGGCGAGGTTTTCCGCTGCGGCGCCCTCGTCGCGCAGCAGCCGCAGGTACCAGGGGGTCTTGCCGAGCGCGTCGGAGACCTTGCGGAAGCCGAGCAGTCCGGCGTCGGGGTCGGCTGAGTCGGCGAACCAGCCGAGCAGTACGGGCAGCAGGGTGCGCTGGATGGCGGCCTTGCGGCTCACTCCGGAGGCGAGGGCCTCGAGGTGGCGCATCGCGGCGGCGGGGTCGGCGTATCCGAGGGCTTCGAGGCGCTGGCCGGCGGCCTTGGGGCTGAGGCGGGTCTCGCCGGGGGTGAGCTGGGCGACGGCGTCGAGCAGCGGCCGGTAGAAGATCTTCTCGTGCAGCCGGCGTACGACGGAGGCGTGGCGTTTCCACTCGCGGTTGAGGGTGGTGACGGGATCGGTGCGCAGGCCGAGGGAGCGGGCGAGGCGCCGCAGGTCGGCCTCCTGCTCGGGCACGAGGTGGGTGCGCCGCAGCTTGTGGAGCTGGATGCGGTGTTCCATGGCGCGCAGGAAGCGGTACGCCTCGTCGAGCTGGGCGGCGTCGGCCCGGCCGACGTACCCGCCGGCGGCGAGGGCCTGGAGGGCTTCGAGCGTGGTGCCGCTGTGCAGGGTGGCGTCGCTGCGGCCGTGGACGAGTTGCAGGAGCTGTACGGCGAATTCGACGTCGCGCAGGCCGCCGGGGCCGAGTTTCAGCTCGCGCTCGATCTCGGCGGCGGGGATGTTGTCGACGACGCGGCGGCGCATCTTCTGGACGTCCGCGACGAAGTTCTCGCGTTCGGCCGCCTGCCAGACCAGCGGGGCGACCGCCTCCGTGTACGCCTCGCCCAGCGCGAGGTCACCGGCGACCGGCCGGGCCTTCAGGAGCGCCTGGAACTCCCAGGTCTTGGCCCAGCGCTGGTAGTAGGCGACGTGGCTGGAGAGGGTGCGGACGAGGGGGCCGTTGCGTCCCTCGGGCCGCAGGTTGGCGTCGACGGGCCAGATGGTGCCTTCGACGGTGGTCTCCGAGCAGATCCGCATGAGGTGGGAGGCCAGCCGGGTCGCGGCCTGGAGCGCCTTGGCCTCCTCCGTGCCGTTGGTGGGCTCGGCGACGAAGATGACGTCGACGTCGGAGACGTAGTTGAGTTCGTGGCCGCCGCACTTGCCCATGGCGATGACGGCGAGCCGGCAGGCCGCCGCGTCGTCGGGCGCGGCGGCGCGGGCGATTCCGAGGGCGGCGCGCAGGGTGGCGGTGGCGAGGTCGGCGAGTTCGGCGGCGGCCTCCGCCACGTCGGTGGTGCCGCACACGTCGCGGGCGGCTATGGCCAGCAGGCAGCGGCGGTAGGAGACGCGCAGGGACACGGGGTCGGTGGCGTCGGCGAGTCCGCGTTCGAAGTCGGCGACTCCCGGGTGCAGATCGGCCGACTCGTAGGTGGCGAGTGCGTGCCAGTCGCGGGGGTGGCGGGCGAGGTGGTCGCCGAGCGCCTCGGACGCCCCGAGAACGCCGAGCAGCCGGTCACGCAGCGGCTTCGCGGTGATCAGGTTGTCGAGGAACCGGCGCCGTTCGTCCGGTTCGTGCGCTTCGGCGAGGCGGACGAGGGAGCGCAGGGCCAGATCGGGGTCGGCGGTGGCGCCGAGGGCGTCGAGGAGAACGGGATCGCTGCGTACCGACGCCATGTCGGGGAGCTCGAGGAGGCGTGCGGCTGCGGAGGGGTCGGTGAAGCCGTGCCTCAGCAGCCGGGTGAAGGTGCTGCTCCTGCGCCCCGGAACCGTCATCCCGGTCTCCGTCCTGCCGTGCCGCCGTGTGCGCTCGAGCGTAACCGCAGGGGCGCGCGGGGGGCCCGGCGGACCACGCGGTTCCCGCGTCGCTGCCTGTCCGCCGGGGCGGGGGTCGGGCCGCATCGGCGACGCCGGTTCGATGAGCAGGGACGCCGGCACGGCCCGAGGGCGGGGCGGTCCGGGTGACCGAGATCCCGGCATCGCGCGCGCGGGCGGCGCTCCCTGTGGAAAGGTACGGCCCGGACCGGGCGTTCCGGGCCAGGGGCGGCGTGTTCGCGCACGAGGTGGGCGAAGCACTGGTATTCCGGGGGTGCGCCACGAATGGCCTTCGGCTTGGCGAAGGGCGCCTTGTTCGGACAGACCGCTGGCGATTCACACCGACGTGGCCCGTTGAAAGGAATCCACCACCCGTGGAAATGACCCTGGAAGTCGTCCCCGTCCCGGTCACGGACCTGGACCGCTCGAAGACCTTCTACGCAGAAGCCTGCGGCTTCAAGGTCGACCTCGACTCCGAGGTCGCCCCCGGCATGCGGATCGTCCAGCTGACCCCGCCGGGGTCGCGCTGCTCCATCGCCCTGCTGAGCGGCATGCCCGCGCATCCCGACCAGCCCACGATGTCTCCCGGCACGCTCCACGGCCTCCAGCTCTGCGTCACGGACATCGCGAAGGCCCACTCCGAGCTGATGTCGCGCGGGGTGCCGGTGACGTCGATCCAGCACGTCGGCGCGACGGGCTGGGAGGAGGGCGCGGGCGAGGAGTGGAACTCGTTCATGTTCTTCAAGGACCCGGACGGCAACAGCTGGTGCGTCCAGGAGGCCCCGTCACCGCTGTCGCAGCGCTGACACCACCCCTGGCGGCGGACGGGGGCCCCGGCCCCGGCCCGCCGCCACGGGCCCCCTGGGCCGCCTTCGTGGCGTACGCCGCCGAGCGCTGAGCGGACGGCGGCGTTGTCGGACGCGTCTGATATCGATGACCGTCATGGATACCGATCACGCGACTCCCGCCGATCTCACCGCCCTGGACCCGGAGTTCGGCCACCTCACGTCGGAATCCGGCTCCGTCGGCCGGATCGCGCACCGGGCCGCCGCCGAGCCGTGGGTCGATGCCGCATGAGGACGCCACGCGAAGAACCTTCGTTCCTGCGGGACACCCGCGACTCTTACAACGCGATCGCCGCCGACTACGCGGAGACGTTCAAGAGCGAGCCGGAGGGCAAGCCCCTCACCCTGGCCATGCTGACCGCCTTCGCCCAGACCGTGGCGAAGGACGGGGGCGGCCCCGTCGTGGAGTTCGGGTCCGGGCCGGGGCGGGTGACGGCGTATCTCGACCGGCTCGGGACGGACGTCAGGGGCGTCGACCTGTCCCCCTCCATGGTCGCGCTCGCCCGGCGCACGTTTCCCGGGCTGCGGTTCGACGAAGGCTCGATGACGGAGCTCGGCGGCTTCGCGGACGGGTCGCTGCGCGGGATCGTCGCCTGGTACTCGCTGATCCACATACCGGCCGCCGAGGTTCCCGGCGTGCTCGCGGAGTTCCACCGGCTCCTGGCTCCCGGCGGGCACCTGGCGCTGGCCTTCCAGGTCGGGGAGGACATCTCGAGCTACACGGAGGCCTTCGGCCACAGCGTGTCGCTCGACTTCCGCCGGATGCGGCCGGATCTGGTCACGGAGCAGTTGCGGGAGGTGGGCTTCGAACTGCGGGCGACCATGGTGCGTGAGGCGGAGCCGGACGAGAAGACGCCCCAGGCGCATCTGTTGGCCCGCAAGCCCGTCGGGGCGTAGACGCGGGGCGGGCCCGGGCGGGGGGGGGGGGCCCCCCCCCCCCCCCCCCGGGCCCAACCCCCCGGGGGGGGCCCCCGGGGGGGGGGGGGGGGGGGCCCGGCCCCCCCCCCCCCCCCCGGCGCATGTGTGGCCCCCCACCCCCGGGGGGGGCGGGCGGGGGGGGGGCCGGGGCGGGGGGGCGCGCCCCCCCCGCCCCGGGCCGGTACGATCACGCGGGTGAGGTCACCGGGGCGGTTCGTCGGGGCGTTCCGTCCCACCGGCACCGCCGGATCCGTACTGGTCCCTCAGCTTGTCCTGGGCCGTGTCGACGTGGCGGCTGTGCTTGCCCTGGGTCCTGCCGTCCACGTAGTCGCCGGTCTTCTCGACGCCCCGGTCCGTCTGTTCGGGATGACCTTTGAGCATGTTCTTGAGCTTGTCCATCATGGACATGGGGTTTTCCTCCTCGACGCAGGGTCCCCCGTGACTCCAGGGTCACCGCACCGGGCGCGTTTCGCATCCGCACGGGTGGTGGTCGCAGGAAGCCGGGCCGTGGCCGCTCAGCTCGACAACAGGCGGTTGAAGAACGAACGGTATTTCCGCAGGGCCATGCGCAGGTTCTCCGTGTCGGCCTCCTCGCCTTGGCTCCACTGTCCCTCCAGGTCCTGCTTGTGCTGGGAGAAGGTGGCGGCCAGGGTCTGCATGACATCCGCGACCAGGCCGTCGGCGTCATGGACGGCCTCACGAGGGTCGTCGACGAATCGGTTCTGGATTTCTTGCCAGCGTGTGCGGAATCCTTCCTCATCCTCCGAAGTCAGCAGTTGCGGAGCTTCTTCCTGTGTGGACGCGTCCGGTGTTTCCGGCGCGGGTTCCGGCTCCTCCGGGACCGCCGAAGCCGCCGTCGGCGCCGCGTCGGCCTCCGGTGTCACCGCAGAGGATTCGCCCGGGAAATCCGGGGGCTGCTCCTCGGGCGGTCGGCCCATGTCCCTCGTCGGCGGTGCGGCGAGGTCTTCTGTGGACAGGCCGCTCTCCGGCGGGACCGGTGTGTCTTCGCGTTCCATCTCTCCTCCGTCCCTGTGGTCGAAGAGTCGGATGCGGGCGCTCAGGTGCGGGCGTGGCGTGGCCCGCCGTCCGACAGCAGTTCGTCGAACAAGGCGCGGTAGTGCACCATCGCGCCACGCAGTTGCTCGGTGCTCGCCGTGTGCCGGCGGCTGCGTTCGTTGACGTCGTGGGCGGCCCGGTAGTGCTCCACGGTCCTGCCGTGCTCGACGGACAGATCCTGCAGTTTCTGCGTGAGGTTGTCGGTGGGGTAGCCGCGTTCACGCATGAGCGAGGTCACCAGGAGGTCGGCCTCCTGGACGGCGTCCTCGGGGTGATCCACGAATTCACCTTGGACCTTCTGCCAGTCGTGGGCATAGCGGTCACGGGCGGAAGGAGACAGCGGTTTGATGTCGAGGGCGTCGTGCCGCTTCTCCCGGGCACTCAGTTCGCGATCGGCGGCGCTCTGGCTGCCCGCGTCCTCGACGGTCCGCTCGTACTCGGGGCCGAACCGCTCCCGGAGACGGCGCCGACGCGCGGTGTACCAGCCGAGTGCGGCCAGTGCGGCCACCACCACGACAACCGGGATGATGATCGCGAGAAGGGTTCCTGTGGACATCCGCTCACCCCCGGCGAGGCATGGGATTTTACAACTAGGAAACTCCCCCTGGAAACGGGACATAAACGGACACAGGACTCTTTGCTACGGGCCCGGTTTCCGACCGCGCCAGGAGCCTTCGGGACCTCGTCGGCGGCACCGGGAGGCGCCCGGCCGATCACCGGCCCAGGGACGGCCACGAACGCCTTCGGGCCGACGGTCCACGACCGTCGGCCCGAAGGTTCGGCAGGGCTCGAAATGCGCTTCCGCCTGCGGTTACAGCACCGGCAGCGACTTGCGCAGCTCGAAGGCGGTGACCTCGGAGCGGTACTCCTCCCACTCCTGCTTCTTGTTGCGCAGGAAGAAGTCGAAGACGTGCTCGCCCAGCGTCTCCGCCACCAGTTCGCTGCGTTCCATCAGGTCGATCGCCTCGCCCAGGTTCTGCGGGAGCGGGGCGATGCCCATCGCGCGGCGTTCGGCGTCGGAGAGGGCCCAGACGTCGTCGTCAGCGCCCGCGGGGAGCTCGTAGCCCTCCTCGATGCCCTTGAGGCCGGCGGCGAGCAGAACGGCGTAGGAGAGGTACGGGTTCGCGCCGGAGTCCAGGGAGCGGACCTCGATGCGGGCGGAGCCGGTCTTGCCCGGCTTGTACATCGGGACGCGGATCAGGGCCGAGCGGTTGTTGTGGCCCCAGCAGATGTACGAGGGGGCCTCGCCGCCCGCACCGGCGCTGCGGGCGGAGCCGCCCCAGATCCGCTTGTAGGAGTTGACCCACTGGTTGGTGACGGCCGAGATCTCCGCGGCGTGCCGCAGCAGGCCGGCGATGAAGGAGCGGCCCACCTTGGAGAGCTGGTACTCGGCGCCGGACTCGTAGAAGGCGTTGCGGTCGCCCTCGAAGAGCGAGAGGTGGGTGTGCATGCCGGAGCCCGGGTACTCCGAGAACGGCTTCGGCATGAAGGTGGCCTGCACACCCTGCTCGAGCGCCACCTGCTTCATGACCAGGCGGAACGTCATGATGTTGTCCGCCGTGGACAGCGCGTCCGCGTAGCGCAGGTCGATCTCCTGCTGGCCGGGCGCGCCCTCGTGGTGGCTGAACTCCACCGAGATGCCCATGGACTCCAGCATGGTGATCGCCTGACGGCGGAAGTCCATGCCCACGTTCTGCGGGGTGTGGTCGAAGTAGCCGGAGCTGTCGGCGGGCGTGGGACGGCTGCCGTCGACGGGCTTGTCCTTGAGCAGGAAGAACTCGATCTCGGGGTGGGTGTAGAAGGTGAAGCCCAGGTCCGAGGTCTTGGCGAGGATCCGCTTGAGCACGAAGCGGGGATCCGCGAAGGACGGCGAGCCGTCGGGCATCAGGATGTCGCAGAACATCCGGGCCGTGCCCGGCGCCTCCGCACGCCAGGGCAGGATCTGGAAGGTCCCGGGATCCGGCTTCGCGATCATGTCGGACTCGTACACCCGGGCGAAGCCCTCGATCGCGGATCCGTCGAAGCCGATCCCCTCGTCGAAGGCCTGTTCCAGCTCGGCGGGTGCCACGGCGACCGACTTCAGGAAGCCGAGCACATCGGTGAACCACAGGCGTACGAAGCGGATGTCGCGCTCCTCGAGCGTGCGGAGCACGAATTCCTGCTGCTTGTCCATTTCCACCCATCCTTGCCCGTCACGGCGCGTGCCTGCTCCCTGGAGCATCCCATCCGCGGGTTTCGGGGAGGTTGCGCACGCGGCTGTGCCCATTGTGGGTCAGGGCCCACCCCGAGACGACCCTGAGGCCCCCCTCACTCCACCCGGACATGTGTCAGGTTTCTTTGACACATATCGCGAGGACGTGTCAGCGTGAACTGACACATACGAGCGAAGGGGGCGCGATGAGCGAGAACCCGGCCCCGGCACAGGGACCGGAACTCACGGGCGACGCGCTGCTGAAAGTCCTCACCGCCCTGGGCAATCCGCACCGGATACGCATCGTCGCCGCCCTCTCGGACGGCCGCGACTACGTGAGCCGGCTCGCCCGTGAGCTGGCCATCGGACGCCCCCTGCTGCACATGCATCTGCAGCGGCTGGAGGCGGCGGGACTGGTCCGGGGCGAGCTCGAGCTGTCCGAGGGAGGCAAGGCGATGAAGTTCTTCGAGCTGACGCCGTTCTGCTGCACGCTGACCCCCGAGGTCGTCGCGAGAGCCGCGCGCACGCTCACCGCCGAGGACAAGGACGACAAAAGCAAGGACACGGAGAAGAACACGATGAAGGAGACCGCGAAATGAACGGCGACGTCGTGGGAGCGGTCGGTGCCGCCGGGGTGTTCCTGCTGTGCATCGTCATCGTCTGGCAGGTCGCCGCGACCTGGCGGGCCCGCGTGCTGGCGACCCAGAACACCGAGTACCGCAAACTCGCTGAGAAATACGCGCAGTTGCTGGAGGACAGCACCGAGCTGCACCGGCGCACGCTCGACGAACTGACGCAGACCCGCGTCTCGCTCTCCTCGATGGAGAAGATGATGCGCGAGATCGAGTAGGACCCGCGAGCACGTATCGCGAAGGCGGTACGGCCAGGAGCTGCAACTCCCGGCCGTACCCGTGAAGCACAAGTCCCAGGCACTTCCCCCACGCCACGGCAGGTCTGCGAACCCGTCACGCCGAGGCGCGGGCTCCGTGCGTCCCGCACTCCACACCCAGGAGACTACTCATGAAAGCGCTGCTCAAGCGCCTGGCCTCGGCGCCCGGCGGCCGACGCACCAAATGGCTCGTCCTGCTCGGCTGGATCGTCGTCGTCGTGGCCCTCGGCCCGCTCGCCGGAAAACTCGGCGAGGTCGAGGACACCGGACCGAACGCCTTCCTGCCGCGGGGGGCCGAGTCGGCCGCGGTCAACACGGAGCTGGAGAAGTTCCGCACCGACGAGGTGATGCCCGTCGTCGTCGTGTACAGCGCCGACCGGCCGCTCGCCGCCGGTGACCGCGCCGCGGCCGAGTCGGACCGCCGGGCGTTCGCCCCGCATGTGGCCGAGGGACGGCACCTGTCCCCCGTGCTGCCGTCCGACGACGGCAGGGCCCTGATGGTGGTCGTACCGCTGTCGGACGATCTCGGTGACCGGGTCGAGGGGATCCGCGACATCGCCGGCGCCAACGCCCCGCCCGGCCTGGACGTCGCGGTCGGCGGACCGGCCGGCTCGCTGATGGACCAGGTCGCGGTCTTCGACACGCTCGACGCCACCCTGATGATCGCCACCGGTCTGGTGGTGGCCGTGCTGCTGCTGATCACCTACCGCAGCCCGGTGCTGTGGCTGTTCCCGCTGCTGGCGGTCGGCTTCGCCGCCGTCCTGACCCAGGTCAGCACCTATCTGCTGGCCGAGTACGCGGGGCTGCCCGTCGACCCGCAGAGCGCCGGCATCCTGATGGTCCTCGTCTTCGGCGTGGGCACCGACTACGCGCTGCTGCTGATCGCCCGCTACCGGGAGGAGCTGCACCGCCAAGAGGACCGGCACACGGCGATGAGGCTCGCGCTGCGGCGTTCAGGGCCGGCGATCCTCGCCTCCGCCGGCACCGTCGCCGTCGGACTGGCCTGCCTGTCGCTGGCCGACATCAACTCCTCCCGCTCGCTGGGCCTGGTCGGCGCGATCGGCGTCGTCTGCGGCTTCCTGGCGATGGTCTCCGTGCTTCCGGCGCTGCTGGTGATCGCGGGCCGCTGGGTGTTCTGGCCCTTCGTGCCGCGTCACGGCACGCCCGTACGCAAGGCGGTCACCGTCTGGTCCCGTATCGGTGCGGCTGTCTCCCGGCGTCCGCGCTGGTCGTGGCTGATGTCGGTCGGCGTCACGGGTGTGCTGGCGCTCAGCGCGTTCGGCATCAACATGGGGCTCACCCAGGCGGAGATGTTCCAGGACAAGCCCGAGTCGGTCGTCGCCCAGGAGCGGATCTCGGCCCATTACCCGTCGGGGGCCTCCGACCCCGCGAAGATCGTCACGAACGCGGCCCAGGCCGGCGCGGTCGAGGCGGCCGCCGCGAAGGTGCCGGGCGTCGCCCGGGTCGACGCGGGTGACCGCACGCCCGACGGCGAACTGGCCACGCTGTCCGTCGTCCTGGAGGACGCTCCGGACAGCGACGCGGCCAAGGACACCGTCGACGCGCTGCGCTCCGCCGTCGACGACGTGGAGGGGGCCGACGCCCTGGTGGGGGGCACGACCGCGCAGACCCTGGACACCCAGCGGGCCGCCGACCGCGACCTGCGGACCGTGATCCCGGTGGTGCTGCTGGTGGTCCTGCTCGTCCTGGTGTGGCTGCTGCGGGCGATCGTCGCCCCGGTGCTGCTGCTGGCGACGGTCGTGCTGTCGTACTTCGCGGCGCTCGGCGCCTCGAACCTCCTGTTCGAGCACGTCCTCGGCTTCGCCGGTGTCGACTGGTCGCTCCCGCTGATGGGCTTCGTCTTCCTCGTCGCCCTCGGCATCGACTACAACATCTTCCTGATGCACCGCGTCAGGGAGGAGTCGGAGCGGCTCGGCCTTGCACGCGGTGTGCTGGAGGGCCTGACGACCACCGGCGGGGTCATCACCAGTGCGGGCGTCGTGCTCGCCGCGACGTTCGCGGTGTTCGCCGGGCTGCCGCTGGTGACGATGGCGCAGATGGGCACCCTCGTCGGCATCGGCGTCCTGCTGGACACGTTCCTGGTCCGTACGGTGCTGGTGCCCGCGCTCGCCCTCGACCTGGGCCGCTGGTTCTGGTGGCCGGGCCGGCTGTTCAAGGCCGGGGCACGGGCGGAGGCCGCCGCGGAGCGGCCCGCGCCGGCCGGGCGCGCGCCGGACCGGGTCTGACGCGCCGCGACAGGTCCGGGGCACACGGCACGGCCCTCGCGGGGCCCCGTCGCATCGCGGCGGGGCCCCGCACCGTCGCCGAAGCGGCCGTTAATTGCCGCCCGTCTGCGGTGCCGGTGGCGTCCGCCCACTACGATCTGCGGCCATGGGGGGTTCGCGGACCGACCGCCTCTCGCGCACCGCGCGTCCCACGGCTCTGCTGAGCGCCGTGGCGACGCTCCTCGGCGCGCTCTTCATCTGCCTCGGCCCGGCCGGTACGCACCACGGCAAGCCCTCTCCTCGGGCCCATGGACCGGGGGCGACGGCAGCGGCGGAAGCACCGACGGCGGCCCACACGGCGACCGCGTACAGCTGCCCGTACGACGACGGCGGCTGCGGGCTGCTGCCGGTGCTCAGCCCCGCGGTGCTCACCGTGCCGCCTCCGCAGCTCGACGCTCCGCTGGAGGCGGGCGCCGCGCTCCCCCACCCCGGGCCCGCCGCCGACGCCGGCGGCCGAGACCGTTCCGGCGTGCTCGCGCGCGCCCCGGACCTGCACGTCCTTCAGGTGCTGCGGACGTGACACCGCCCGCACGACCTCGCACGCATCGCTGAACCCCCCATTCCGCAGACTTCACGAAGGACACCGCCACCATGGCTTCCCGTAACACCACCAACGACCGCCGGGCCCGCATAGAGCAGATGCGCCGGGCCGAGCAGTCGCGTGAGCGCCGCAACCGCATCCTCACCATCGGCATCAGCGCCGTGGTCGTCGCCGGCCTCGTCGGCTTCGGTGGCTTCGTCCTCAACAAGGAGTCCGAGGAGAAGGAGCAGCGCGTGGCCGAGGCGAAGGCCCCGGTCAAGGACGAGAAGTCCTGGGACGCGAAGAAGCTCGGCCGCAACCACGTCGAGACGGCCGTCACCTACGAGATGAAGCCGCCGGTCGGCGGCGACCACAGCCAGGTGTGGATGAACTGCAACGGCGACGTCTACAAGGAGGCGATCCCCGAGGTCAACGCCGTCCACTCGCTGGAGCACGGCGCGGTGTGGGTGACGTACAGCGACAAGGCCGCCAAGGGTGACGTGGACAAGCTGGCCGAGAAGGTCAAGAAGACGCCGTACACGCTGATGAGCCCGTACAAGGACCAGCAGGGCGCGATCATGCTGAGCGCCTGGGGCAAGCAGGTGACCGTCGACTCGGCGGACGACAAGCGGGTCAGCCAGTTCTTCACCAAGTACGTGCAGGGCCCGCAGACGCCCGAGCCGGGCGCGGCCTGCACCGGCGGACTGAGCGGCAAGTGAGGGGCATGACGCGTACGCACTGGGCCGCCGTCACCGCGGTGGTCCTCGCGCTGCTCTTCGCGGGGGCGGCCACGGTGGCCTCCGCGGGGAGCGGCGGATCCGTCGCCGCGGACCGTACGCCGACGGGGGCGTCCGCGGACGCCGGTTTCGCCCGTGACATGTCCGTCCACCACCAGCAGGCGGTGGAGATGTCGTTCATCGTCCGTGACCGGACGAAGGACGAGGAAGTGCGCAGGCTCGCGTACGACATCGCCAACACCCAGGCCAACCAGCGCGGCATGATGCTGGGCTGGCTGGACCTGTGGGGCCTGCCGAAGGTGGACGCGGACGCCGAGCCGATGGAGTGGATGGCCGCGGGGGGCTCCGGGCACGGCGCTCACGGCGGCGGTCACCGGGCCGAGGACGGTTCGCTGATGACCGGCATGGCGAGCAGGGCGGACCTCGAGCGGCTGGGGCGGCTCAGCGGCAAGGAGGCGGAGGTCCTCTACCTCCAGCTGATGATCATCCACCACAACGGCGGGATCGCCATGGCCAAGGGCTGCGTCGAGCAGTGCACGGTCGAGGTGGAGCGCGATCTGGCGCAGGGCATGGTGGACGCGCAGGCGTCGGAGATCGAGCTGATGGTCGACCTGCTGCACCGCCGCGGCGCGAAGCCGCGCACCTGACAGGCGCCGCCGTTCGCCCACGGCCCCGTCCCGGACCTCTCCGGGACGGGGCCGCGCGCGTTCCCGGTGGTCGCGGGGGTGCGAGCAGCCGGTGCCGCGAGGTGCGGGCGGCTGCGGTCGCGTACGCCGTACCGCGCCATGAGAATGGGGTGGCTCGGGGCCGGTACGGCATCCAGGAGGCACGACCCCATGACCACTGCGAAGGACATCATGCACCCGGGGGCCCGGTGGATCCCCTCGCACGAGACCCTCGACCGGGCGGCGCAGCTGATGCGGGATCTGAACGTCGGCGCCCTGCCGATCGCCGACGCCGACGAGCGGCTGTGCGGCATCCTCACCGACCGCGACATCGTCGTCGGCTGCGTCGCGATGGGCCGTGACCCGGCCGAGGTCACGGCGGGCGAGATGGCCAAGGGAACCCCGCGCTGGATCGACGCCGGCGCGGACGTGTCGGCGGTGCTGCGGGAGATGCAGGGCCACCAGATCCGGCGGCTGCCGGTGATCGAGAACAAGCGGCTGGTCGGGATGATCAGCGAGGCGGATCTGGCGCAGCACCTGAGCGAGGACCAGATCGCCGGCTGGGCGGAGCGCGTCTACGCGGAGAGCGGCACGGAGCGCCTGAAGAGCGCGGGCTCCATGACCTGACGGTCTGCCGGGGGCGTGGCCGGCGCGGCCCGCCCCCTTTGCCGGTCGTCCGGCGATGTGCCGCGCATCACCCGGAAGGACATCGCGTCAGAAAGACGATTACACTGAGCCCGTGCCTCAACTACGCCTCGCTCTGAATCAGATCGACTCGACCGTCGGTGACCTCGCCGGCAACGCCGAGGCGATCGTGCACTGGACCCGGCACGCCGCCGAGCAGGGGGCGCATCTCGTCGCCTTCCCCGAGATGGTGCTGACCGGCTACCCCGTCGAGGACCTCGCGCTGCGGTCGTCCTTCGTCGAAGCCTCCCGTGCCACGCTGCGCGCGCTCGCCGCCCGCCTGGACTCCGAGGGGTTCGGCGAACTCCCGGTGATCGTCGGTTACCTGGACCGTTCGGAGACGGGCCGGCCCCGGTTCGGCCAGCCCGCCGGATCGCCGCGCAACGCGGCCGCCGTGCTGCACCGCGGTGAGGTGGCGCTCAGCTTCGCCAAGCACCACCTTCCCAACTACGGCGTCTTCGACGAGTTCCGCTACTTCGTGCCGGGCGACACCATGCCCGTGATCCGCGTCCACGGCATCGACGTGGCGCTCGCGATCTGCGAGGACCTCTGGCAGGACGGCGGCCGGGTGCCCGCCGCCCGCAGCGCGAAGGCCGGACTGCTGATCTCGATCAACGCCTCGCCGTACGAGCGCGAGAAGGACGACACCCGCCTCGAGTTGGTGCGCAAGCGCGCCCAGGAGGCCGGCTGCACGACGGCGTACCTGGCGATGATCGGCGGGCAGGACGAGCTGGTCTTCGACGGCGACTCGATCGTCGTCGGCGCGGACGGCGACGTCGTCGCCCGGGCACCGCAGTTCGCCGAGGGCAGTGTCGTACTGGATCTCGAGCTGCCCGCCGCGGCCGCCGACGCGCCCGAGGGCGTGGTGGACGACGGGCTGCGCATCGACCGCGTCGTGCTGTCGCAAGAGCCGCTGCCCGCGTACGAGGCCGAGCTGACGGGCGGTTACGCCGACCGGCTCGACGACGACGAGGAGGTGTACTCGGCGCTGGTGGTCGGTCTGCGCGCGTACGCCGCCAAGAACGGTTTCAGGTCCGTCCTGATCGGCCTGTCCGGAGGCATCGACTCCGCCCTCGTCGCCGCGATCGCCTGCGACGCGCTCGGCGCACAGAACGTGTACGGCGTCTCCATGCCGTCGAAGTACAGCTCGGACCACTCCAAGGGCGACGCGGCCGAACTGGCACGGCGGACGGGGCTGAACTTCCGCACCGTACCGATCGAGCCGATGTTCGACGCCTACATGGGTTCACTGGGTCTGACCGGGCTCGCGGAGGAGAACCTCCAGTCGCGGCTGCGCGGCACCATGCTGATGGCGATCTCCAACCAGGAGGGCCACATCGTCCTCGCGCCGGGCAACAAGTCCGAGCTGGCGGTGGGGTATTCGACGCTCTACGGCGACTCGGTCGGCGCGTACGGGCCGATCAAGGACGTCTACAAGACGACCGTGTTCCGGCTCGCCAAGTGGCGCAACCGGGCCGCGGCGGAGCGCGGCCAGACCCCGCCGATCCCGGAGGCGTCGATCACCAAGCCGCCGAGCGCCGAGCTGCGCCCGGGGCAGGTGGACACCGACTCGCTGCCGGACTACGACGTGCTGGACCGGCTCCTCGAGCTGTACGTGGACCGCGACCAGGGCAAGGACGCGATCGTGGCGGCCGGCTTCGACGAGGCGCTGGTGACGAAGACGCTGCGGATGGTGGACATGGCGGAGTACAAGCGGCGCCAGTACCCGCCGGGCACCAAGATCTCGGCGAAGGGCTTCGGCAAGGACCGCCGGCTGCCGATCACGAACCGCTGGCGCGAGGCGACGAGCTGACCGGCTCCGCTGCGAGGGGGCTTCCCGCGATCACGCGGGAGGCCCCCTTTCCGTCGCGGTCCCGGTCGAGCAGTCCGGCCACGGCGGCGATCGCGAGACCCACGACGGCGAGGACCGCGCCGACGAACGCCGGGGACGTCCAGCCCCAGCCTGCCGCGATGGCCGCGCCGCCGAGCCAGGCGCCGCCGGCGTTGGCGAGGTTGAAGGCGGAGTGGTTCGAGGCGGAGGCGAGGGTCGGGGCGTCCTTGGCCTTGCGCATCACCAGCATCTGCAGCGGAGTGGTGGTCAGGAAGCCGACCGCGCCGAGGACGACGACGGTCGTCAGGGCGAGCCACGGGACGTGGACGGTGAACGGGAAGGCGGCCAGGACCAGCGCGAGCGCGGTCAGGGAGCCGTAGAGCGTCGGCCGCAGCGCGCGGTCGGTGAGGGGGCCGGCGGCGAGCGCGCCGAGCGTCATGCCGATGCCGAACAGGGCGAGGACGAGGGTGACGGACGACTCCCCCAGGCCGATCGCCCCGGTCGTCATCGAGGCGAGGTAGGAGTACACGGCGAACACTCCGGCGAAGCCGAAGACGGCGGTCAGCAGACCGAGCAGCACCTGCCGGTCGCCGAGCGCGCGCACTTCGCGGCCGATGCCCTGGTGGGCGTCGAGGGGCATGCTCGGCACGAGGCGGGCCAGGGCTGCCATGGCGACGAGGCCGATGGCGGTCACGACGAGGAACGTCGCGCGCCAGCCGAGCTGCTGGCCGAGCGCGGTCGCGGCGGGGACGCCGACGATGTTGGCCACGGTGAGTCCGAGGAACATGGTGGCGACGGCACGCGCCTGCCGGTGCTCCCGTACGAGGCGCGCCGCGACGACGGCACCGACTCCGAAGAACGCGCCGTGCGGCAGTCCGGCGAGCACGCGCCCCGCGAGCAGGGTGCCGAAGCCGGGCGCGAGGGCGGAGGCCAGGTTGCCGACGGTGAACAGAGCCATCAGGAGCAGCAGCATCCGCTTGCGCGGGACGCGGGAGCCGAGGCCGGTGAGCAGCGGGGCGCCTATGACGACGCCGATGGCGTAGGCGGAGACGAGATGGCCGGCGGTGGGCACGGAGGTGCCCAGGTCCTCCGCGACGTTGGGCAGCAGGCCCATCATCACGAATTCGGTGGTTCCGATGCCGAAGGCGGACACGGCGAGGGCGAGGAGCGCCAGGGGCATGGGAGGGTGAGCCTTTCCGAGTAAGTTCGTTCTCGGAACAAATGCTCTCAGACGTTTTGTTCCGCCCGGTGAACGGCGGGTTGCGCCGGCGTTCTCCCCGCCCCCCGGACAGACGGCCGCGCCCGGCCCCACGGGCCGGGCGCGGTCACAGGAAGGGCCGCGGTGGGACCAAGGTCACAGGTCCACGCGGGCCGCGATCGGCAGATGGTCGCTGTTCGTCCGCGGCAGCGTCCACGACGAGACCGGCTCCACGCCGCGCACCATGATCTGGTCGATCCGCGCCATCGGGAACGCCGCCGGCCAGCTGAACCCGAAGCCGTCGCCCGCCGCGCCCTGCGTGGAGCGCATCTGGGACGTGACGGCGTTCAGCGAGCGGTCGTTCATCGTGCCGTTGAGGTCACCGAGCAGCACGACCCGGTCCAGCCGCTCGCGGGCGATGGCCTCGCCCAGCGCGTCGGCGCTGTTGTCCCGCTGGTTGGCGGTGAAGCCCGCGTGGAGCTTCACGCGGACGGACGGCATGTGCGCGACGTACACCGCGACCTCACCGCCGGGCGTC
This sequence comes from Streptomyces sp. NPDC086835, assembly GCF_044745705.1. Classification (NCBI taxonomy): domain Bacteria; kingdom Bacillati; phylum Actinomycetota; class Actinomycetes; order Kitasatosporales; family Streptomycetaceae; genus Streptomyces; species Streptomyces sp. NPDC086835. The sequence goes on along the minus strand of NZ_JBIVAU010000001.1, from coordinate 906,763 downwards.
GCCACCGTGGCGCGCATCGCGCGGGTCCAGCCCATCCGGATGTCGACGGGCGAGGTGTCGGTCAGCGGGTACTTGCTCCACAGCCCCACGGTGCCCTCGACGGCGTGGTGCGGATACGTCGCGGACAGGGCTTTCTCGTACGCGGTCACCTGCCCCGTCGGCAGCTCCTGCAGTGCGAGGACGTCGGCACCGGACGCGGCGACGTCCTCCGCGGTGCCCACGGGGTCCGGGTTGTCCGCGTTCACGTTGTGCGTGGCGATCGTCAGATCGCCGCCGGTGGCCGCGGACTTGCCCAGCAGTCCGCCGAAGAGGTTGAGCCACACGACCAGCGGCAGCAGCACCGCGATCAGCGCGGTGGCGGAGCGACGCAGCACCGCCGCGACGGCGATCAGCGGGACGAACACGCCGAGCCACGGCAGGAAGGTCTCCGTCAGGCTGCCGAGGTTGCCGATCCGGTTGGGGATGTGGGCGTGCAGGATCATCAGCAGGGCGACCAGCACGGCACAGACGGCGAGGACGACGCCGCGCCGCCAGATGCCGCGGTCGCCGCGCCACCGCTCGGGCACCCCCCGGAGTCTGTCGGCAAAGGACCCGGTGGGCCGCGTCCGGGCCGTGCCGTTTCCCGTGTCCGCCGTGTACGCCTGCGCCATAGCTGTCCTCACTGCCTTGCTGTCACGCTCGGCCTCGCCGCCGTCCTTAAGGACCCTAGGCGATGACCGGTGGTCGTTCCGCCGTCCAGGGACGGCTGTTCTGCCTCGATGACGACGTGAGCGCGCGCCGGGTTCCTGCCGCCGGGCGTGGCGCGGAGGCTGTGACAGAACGGGCACACTCGGTGCGTCGGGGATCACACCGCGGCGGGCGTGTCCCGAGGGCGGCGACACGGCGTGTGAGGAGGTCCTCTTTCCCCCGGGTGGCATGAAGTGCCACCATGGGAGGCGATCCGGGGACGCCGTCAGGGCGCCACGAGATGACGAAGGAGCCGAATACTCATGACGCTTCAGCCTGCCCAGAAGGCCACCGACAGCAGCAAGGCGCTGTACGGCGGCAAGCAGTCGCGCCGCATCACCGTGCATGACATCGCCGCCGCCAAGGAGCGCGGCGAGAAGTGGCCCATGCTCACCGCTTACGACGCCATGACGGCGTCCGTCTTCGACGAGGCCGGGATCCCCGTGGTCCTCGTGGGCGACTCGATGGGCAACTGCCACCTCGGCTACGAGACCACCGTGCCCGTGACGATGGACGAGATGACCCTCCTGTCCGCCGCCGTCGTACGGGGCACCAAGCGCGCCCTCGTCGTCGGTGACCTGCCCTTCGGCGCGTACCAGGAGGGGCCGGTCCAGGCCCTTCGCAACGCGACCCGGCTGGTCAAAGAGGCAGGCGTCGGCGCGGTCAAGCTGGAGGGCGGCGAGCGTTCGCTGGCCCAGACCGAGCTGATCGTGCAGTCCGGCATCCCGGTCATGTCGCACCTGGGGCTCACCCCCCAGTCCGTGAACACCATGGGTTACCGGGTGCAGGGCCGCAGCGACGAGGCCGCCCACAGGCTGATCCGTGACGCGAAGGCCGCCCAGGACGCGGGAGCGTTCGCCGTGGTGCTCGAGCTGGTCCCGGCCGAGCTCGCCGCCGAGGTCACCCGCTCCCTGCACATCCCCACCATCGGCATCGGCGCCGGCCCCGACACCGACGCACAGGTCCTGGTGTGGACCGACATGGCCGGTCTGACGGGCGGCAAGGTGCCGCGCTTCACCAAGCAGTACGCCGACCTGCGCCAGACCCTCGGCGACGCGGCGAAGGCGTTCGCCGACGACGTCGCGGGCGGCGCGTTCCCCGCGGAGGAGCACAGCTTCCACTGAGCGACGCCCACAGCCGCGAAGAGCCACTCCCGGCACAGACGACAGCCCGCCGATCTTCCCCCGTCGGCGGGCTGTCGGCGTAGTGTGAGAGATGGCCTCGGGGAACGGCACGACACCGCCAGGAGGCGGGACATCATGGCCGCGATCACGAGCAGGAACTTCGACTCGGCTGACGAGACCCGTGAGTTCAAGGACGGGAAGGGCAAGCTGGACCTCATCAACACGGAGCACGGGCCGGTCGGCCGTGCCGTGTTCGAACCGGGCTGGCGCTGGTCCACCCACGTCAAGCCGATCGCGGGCACGGAGAGCTGTCAGGCCGCGCACGTCGGGTACATGATCAGCGGCCACATGAAGGTCGTCATGGACGACGGCGAGACCGGCGAGGCGGGCCCCGGCGACTTCATGTCGATCGCACCGGGCCACGACGCCTGGGTCGTCGGCGACGAGCCGTGCGTGCTGCTCGACTGGGTCGGCTTCGGCGACTACGCGAAGGCCTGACCGCTCTCCCCCTCCGCAGGGCCACAGGCCGCCGGCGCTGCCGGCGGCCTGCCCTGCGGAGGGGGCCTGCGCTACGGGCCGTCGTGCGTGAAGGGGGCCCAGAGCATCGGGTTCGTGGGGTCGTCGTCGCGCAGTTGCGCGACGGCACGGTGCAGGGCCACGGCGGCACCGGCAGAACATGGCCCGCCCGAGGCACCGAGGTTGCGGTAGAAGGCGGCGGCGACGGCGGGTGCGACCCGGTCCTGGACGGACCACAGGGTGGAGACGACATGGCGGAATCCCGCCATGCGCAGTGCGGCAGCGGTGTGGATGGCCTCGTCCGGCAACTGCCCACCGCCCAGCCGTGTGTGGCAGGCGGAGAGGAACGCCAGGTCCGCACCGTCCAGTTGGAGCTCCGCGAAGTCGAGCACGTTCATGTCTCCGTCACGCAGGCACAGGCCGGACGTGGCCGGTGCGTTCATGTCCAGTCTGCCGTGACAGGCGAAGTGCGCCCACGGGTGTCCGGGCAGCTGCTCGCGAACCGCCGCGACGGTGGCCGCGTCGTCGGCCAGGATGCTCAGCCGCCCACGGCCGAACGCCTCGCGCAGCCCTCGCAGTTCCTCGGGCACCCCCGGCAGCGGCGCGTGGCCTCGCTCGGTGTCGGACAGCGCCACGGCCAGCAGCCGGGGGTCACCGGCCGCCGGCCGCCGCATGGCGTCGATGAGAGCGGTGAGGGTCGAGGTGTAGGACGACACCACCGCGAACGGCAGTCCGACCGGCTCGCTCCGGTCGGCGCGGGTGCGCGGGTAACGCCCCGCCGCGTGCAGCGGCAACGACACCAAGGAGGCCGTCGGGCACCACCAGACCCGCGGCGGCGCCTCTGACCTGTACGGCAGGCCCAGCCGGTCCAGCACGGGCCGGGCGATCCTCTCCCACAGCCATTCCAGGGTGTCGTGGACGGTGTGCCGCGCCCGTTGCCGGATCCGGCCCGTGGCACCGGGTGCCAGCGCGTCCCCCAGGTGCTCCAGGTAGGTGTTGCAGACCCGGTCCGCGCTGCGGTGGTCGACGCCGGGCAGCGGTACGACGTCGACCCGTCCGCCCGGCAGTACGAGGATCGCGTCGCAGCGCACGGCGCTGATGTTGACGAGGACCACGGGGCCCTCCGCCGCCGCGGGAGCGAGTTCGCCGAACGCCGGCGGGGCGAGGAAGCGCTCGAAGCCCGGCAGGCTCCTGACCCGGTCGCGCAGCTGTGTCCAGCGGCGCGCCAGCCGCATCCGGGTCTCCGGGTCGACCCTGCCGTCACCGTCCAGCGCGGAGCGGATCTCCTTCGACTCCGCCGCCAGGGACGGCTCCCGAGCCGCGAGGGGGGCCAGGTCGCCGCGCAGGTGCAGCGTGGAACGCCACAGCACCGCACGCCCCTGCTCCAGGAGTTCCACCGCCAGCTCCGGCCGGCCGTCGATGATCGCCAGGGCCGCCGCGTCCCTCGGCATCGCCGCACCGCTGCGCAGGCCCTGCTCCTGGTCGGCTCGCTCGAGACCGGTCCAGCCGACGTCCCGGAGCAGGGAGACCGCGACGCGCGCCCCCGCCAGCGCGTCGGCGGTGTCGCCGGCCTCATGGGCCAGGCCCGCCCACATCCGGGTGGCGGTCAGACGGTCCTCGGGCGAGGAGCCGACGGCGTACGCCGCCTCCCGGAGCGCCGTCAGCGCCGCGGCGCGGTCGGGGCCGTCCGGTGCGTACCGGAAGCGGTTCACCAGCGCCACGGTCAGACCGATCAGCACCTCGGCGCGGTACACGTCCGTCGCCTCACATGCCGCGACCGCCGCGGTGAAGGCTCCTACGGCCTCCTCCACCTCCGCCCTGCCCGGCCCGGCCCCATCGCGCGAACGCAGCAGCAGCGAGCCGAGGAGCCGCTGCGACTCGACCGTGCTCTCCCTGCTCACCGCGGTGGCCGCCGCCTCCCGGGCCACGGCGACCGCGGCGTCCCGGTCGCCCTCCTCCTCGAGTGCCGTGGCCAGCACGACCAGCAGTTTCGGTCGTAGGGCGTGTGAGCGGGGCACGGCCGCCAGCGTGCGACGGGCTTCGTCCGACGTGGCGGCGCGACCGGCCGCGAACAGGGAGTGCATCAGCGTCCGTGGATGGTCCGCGGGTGCCTCTTGAAGGACGGTCCGCGCCGCTTCCGCCACTTCCTCGGCCTCCCGCCGGTCCTGCGACCGGCGGGTGAGGGAGGCCCGGCTGCGCAGCGCCGACGCGAGGTTGGTGGCGGCGTCCGCCCGGTGCCGCTGGTTGTCCGCGGTCCGTGCCGCCGCGCGCAGCAGGGCGACGGCCTCGTCCAGATCGTCCGGCGAACCTCTGCGCGAGCCCCGCATGTGCAGTGCCGCCCCGAGATTGGTGCGTGACACCGCGTCGTGCGAGGGCAGGCGCTCCACGGCGGCGCGCCCCAGCGCGACGGCCTCGTCCAGATACCCGTCGATCGCGGCCTCCGTGGCCGCACCGCCGGTGCCCGCTGTCGGCCCGCCACCGGCGTCCGCGTGCTGGACGGCCAGCGACGTCAGGGCGCCGCAGAGACTCGCCTCGAGGTGGGCCCGTGATCCCTCGTCGCCGCCCGGCTGCGTCAGCGCCTGCCTGCCGATGTCCACGGCCTGCCGCACCGGATCCGCGTCGCCGAGGACCTGGGACAGGTCGCGGAGCAGCGCCACGGCGGCCTGTGCGGCGTCCGTGCGCCGCGGATCGTCCGGGGCCCGGGCCGACAGTTCCTCGTGCGCCACGGTGACGGCCTCGCGCAGGTCGGCGATGTGTCCGCGCAGGTCGTAGCGGTGGCGCAGGACTCCCCGTAAGGCGCCCAGCAACGTCGCCCGTGCCGGATGCCCCTCGGGCGCCAGGCGCACCCCGTCCCGGGTGATGTTGACGGCCGCTACGAGGGCCGCGTCGTCGCCCGTCTCCTCGAACTGCTTGAACGCCGCCTCCGCCTTCAGGTACTTCAGCACCGGCGCCACCTCCGGGTCCACCGGAGGACCGGTGCGGGCGGCCCCCAGCCTCCGGAGGTTGGCGGCGGCCTGGGGATGGCCCATGGAGGCGGCGATCCAGAACCACTGGGCCGCGTCCGGGTCCTCCTGGTTGTGCAGCAGTACCCCGAGGTTGTTGGCGGCCTCCGGATGCCCGTGGTGGAACGCCTCGGTGTACCAGAGACGGGCCATGTGGATCCGGCCGGTGCGCTCCGCGAGCAGCGCCAGGTTGTACATCCCGTTGAAGTCGCCGTACTCCTCGGCGGCTTCCCTGAAGAGCTTCTCGGCCTCCTCGGTACGACCGTGGCGGTCCAACTCGATTCCGCGCAGCAGCAGTTGCCGCCCACGGTTGTCCCCCGCGCCGTCGCCCCCGACCTCGCCCTCACCGCTGCCGACCGCCATGAGCCCCCCTTGCCGCGAGTGGTCGAAACAGCACTCAAGGTAAACCGGCGCTCATTACAGTGTGGCCATGTCCGACGCAGCGGTCCCTGCCTATCTCGCCACCACCGACCGTGAACTGACCGATCGTGCCTACGACTTGCTCGAGGCCGGGCAGCTCACGGTGTCGCCGCACGGCTCGGGCGACGTGTACGGCTTCGTCGTGGCAGGTCCCTGTCCCCGCTGCGACCACCGGATCGTCGACCGGCAGGTCTCGGTCGCGCTCACCGGCACCGGCGGGGTGGGCCGTTCCGCGGACGCAGGCCCGGTGGAGTCCGTGGTGCTGGACATCTCCTGCGGCTGCGGCAGCACCCACCTGGACGCCCCGGAGGGCCTGACGGGGTGCGGTGCCAGCTTCCGTCTCGAACTGGACATCGTGTGAACCTGCGGCCCCGCAGGCCGGCCGGTCCGCCCAGTGCGACCGACCTGGCGGAGCGGGACCGGTTCCGGGAGCTGGTGCGCGAGTCGCTGCCGGCGGTGCGTGCGAGCGCGGAGGCGTGGCGGAACGGACTGGCGGCCTTCATCACCCTGATCGGCGCGGCGATCGTGATCAAGGGCCGGAGCACCACCGCCGAGCTGCCTTTCGGCTGGAGGGTCGCCGTCACCGTACTCGTCGGCGGCGGACTGGCCCTGGCCGTGGTGGGTCTGTGGCACGCGCTGGCGGCGCAGGCGGGGAACAAGCCGCTCGCCATGACCCTGACCGACATCCACCGCGACCACGGGTCGGTGGACGGTTTCGAGGTGGCGACGGCGATACGGGCGGCCCGGCGGCTCACCCGTGCCCGCCGTGCCGTCGCGGTCGCCCTCGTGCTGCTGTTCGCCGGCACCGCGCTCACCTGGTGGGCGCCTGCGGCCCGGCCCGCGTTCCTGAAGGTGACCCACGGTTCGGGGACCACCTGCGGCGTTCTGTTGTCGGCGGACGGCGGCAAGGTCCGCCTGTCCGTGGCCGGGCGGGCGGGCCCGGTCGAGATCCCGCTCACGTCGGTCGACAACATGGCCGTGACCGGCGCCTGCCCGTAGGCGGTCCCGCGAAGTCCCGCCCGGGCCGCGTCGGCGGTCCGCCGGTGTCCGTCGGCGGCGTGTCGGTGGCCTGTCGGCCGTCTGTCGGCGCGGGCGGACACCGTGGTCCCCATGACGCGAATCGACAAGAACGCCGTCGAGGTACGGGGCCTCGTCAAGCACTACGGGGAGACCAAAGCGCTCGACGGAGTGGACCTCGACGTCCGCGAAGGCACGGTCCTCGGGGTCCTCGGACCCAACGGCGCCGGCAAGACCACCCTCGTACGCTGCCTCTCCACGCTCGTCGTCCCCGACGCCGGCCGCGCCACCGTCGCCGGCTACGACGTGGTGCGACAGCCCCGTCAGCTGCGCCGCACCATCGGGCTCACCGGCCAGTACGCCTCGGTCGACGAGAAGCTGTCCGGACGGGAGAACCTCTACATGATCGGGCGGCTGCTCGACCTGTCCCGCAAGGACGCCCGCCGCCGCGCGGAGGAGTTGCTGGAGCGCTTCTCGCTCACGGATGCCGCCAAGCGCCCCGCCGGGCAGTACTCGGGCGGTATGCGGCGCCGGCTCGACCTCGCCGCCTCGATGATCGGCCGGCCGGCCGTGCTCTACCTGGACGAGCCGACGACCGGGCTCGACCCCCGTACCCGCAACGAGGTCTGGGACGAGGTGCGGCGGATGGTCGCGGAGGGCGCGACCGTGCTGCTCACCACCCAGTACATGGAGGAGGCCGAGCAGCTCGCGAGCGAGCTGACCGTCATCGACCGGGGCCGGGTCATCGCGGGCGGCGCGGTGGACGAGCTGAAGGCCAAGGTCGGCGGGCGCACCCTGCAGATCCGGCCGAGCGACCCGGCCCAACTCGCCTCCATGGCACGGGCTGTGACCGAGGCCGGGCTCGACGGTGTCGGAGGGGCGTCGGCTGTGCCGGACGAAGGACAGCTGTACGTACCGATCCTCAGCGACGAGCAACTGACCGCGGTCGTCGGAGTGCTGAGCGCCCACGACTTCCGGATCTCGCACATCGGCACCCATCTGCCCAGCCTGGACGAGGTGTTCCTGGCCATCACCGGCGAGAAGACCTCGCCCGCACCCGTCGGCACCACGATCCCCGAGGAGGTCGCGGCATGAGCGCGGCAACCGTCACCGCCCCCGCCGCCGTTCCCCGCCCGGAGGGGCGGATCGGCCTGCGGGCCGACCTGCGGCACATCGGCGCCCTGGTGCGCCGCAACATCATGCAGATCAAGCAGGACCCGGAGTCGATGTTCGACGTCCTGCTGACGCCGATCGTCTTCACGCTGCTGTTCGTGTACGTCTTCGGCGGCGCGATCGCCGGCAAGGGCAACCAGGACGTGTACGTCAACTATGTGGTCCCCGGCCTGATGGCGATGATGGGAATGAACATCGCCATGGCCGTCGGTACGGGGATCAACGACGACTTCAGGAAGGGCGTGATGGACCGGTTCCGGACGATGCCCATCGCCCGGTCGTCGGTCCTCGTCGCGAAGATCGTCGTCGAAGTGGGCCGGATGCTGGTCGCCATCGCGATCCTGCTCGGCATGGGTTTCCTGCTCGGGCTGGAGATCAAGACCTCCGTGCTCGAACTCTTCGGGGCCGTCGGGCTCTCGCTGGTCTTCGGCGCCTCGCTGACATGGATCTTCATCCTGCTGGGGCTGACGATGAAGACGGCGCAGGCCGTCCAGGGGATGGCCATGCTGGTGCTGGTGCCGTTGCAGTTCGGGTCGTCGATCTTCTCGCCGCCGTCGACGATGCCGGGCTGGCTGAAGACGTTCACCGACTACAACCCGCTCTCCAACCTCGCCGACGCGGCACGCGCGCTCATCAACGGCGGGCCGGTCGCCGAGTCGGTGTGGATGACGCTGGGCTGGGCGGCGGCGATCACCGTGGTGACGGCGCCGCTGGCCGTCGCCAAGTTCCGCAGGAAGACCTGACGTCCCGTCCTCGGCGTTCAGCCCGTGGCGCTCACCAGGGCGGCGGCCTCCTCCAGGGTGAGGCCGCCGCCCTCGGCGTACGCGTCCTCGAAGGCGGCGTCCCCGAGGACGGCACGTGCGGCGTCCTCGGCGAGACGGCGGTTCTCCCGCTCCAGCGCCGTCATGAAGTGGCGCTGCGGCAGCAGTCCTTCGTACGCCCCGAGCAGCCGGGCCGCGACCAGGGCGTCGCCGGCGCCCGCGAGGGCGCGGGCCGCTGTGAGGACGTGCGCGGCAGGCATCTGCGGCGCGACCATCATGGACAGCGGTTCCATGGCGTACGCGAGCGCCGTACGGGCTCCGTCGCATGCCTCGGCATGACGGCCGTCGACGGTGTCCAGCCAGGCCAGGAAGCCGATGACGATGCCCTGGAAGACGGCGAAGGTGTCGCTGGTGAGGTCCGCGCGCAGCGTCTCCAGCTCCCTGCGCGCCTCGCCGATGCGGCCGGAGCGGCCGAGCCGCATCGCGAGCACCATCCGGGCCAGTGACCTGGCCTCGTACCCGGCGTCGTGTCCCGCGGCGAGCACCTCGCGCAGGATCGTCTCGGCCTCCGCCCCCCGGCCGTCCTCCAGCAGTGCGTTCGCCAGGCGGCCGCGCAGCACGAACGCCTGGCCCTTGGCGCCGAGCGTGGCGGCGTGCTCGACGGCCTCACGGTAGTCGGCGGCGGCCTCCTCGTACGCGCCCTGCCGCTCGTGGGCCTCGCCGCGGGACGCGAGTGCCTCGGCCACGCCCCAGGCGTCCCCGAGCCGTTCGAAGATCCGCAGGCTGCGGTCCGCGTCGCGGTGGGCGTCACCGGCCCACATGCCGCGGTTGGCCAGGATGTTGGCCCGCCACTGGAGTGCGTTGGCCAGTTCCCACTCCGGGCCGTGCTCCTCCGCGATCCGCACGGTCCGGTCGAGGACGCGGCGTACGTGGTCGCCGTCGCCGGTGATCAGTACGGCGTAGAACCAGAGCGAGGCGGGAAAGCGGCAGCTCTGCGGCGGACCCGCGTCGTAGACGCCGACGACACGGCGCAACCAGGCGAGCTTCTCCGGAGTGGTCCACTCCTCGGTGCCGTGGTCCATGCTGACCATCCGCATCAGCGCGGCCTGCCGCCGGGCCTCTGCGAGCAGTTCGGGCGTGAGCGGCGGGGGCGAGTCCGTGCACCGCTCGCTGAGCGGCGGCGCCGGGCACGCGGGCGGTGCGAAGGGGTCGGGGTGGAGGGCGGCCACGGCCTCGGTCCAGTGGCGGGCGTCGGTGCGCAGGTCCTGCATGTGCCAGTACCAGGCCAGGGAGAGGACGAGGCACAGCGCCTCGTGCTCGTCACGGGCGGCGACCGCCCGTCGCAGGGCGGTGCGCAGGTTCTCGTACTCGCGCCGCAGCAGGGCGAGGGCGGCGTGCTGGCCGTGGCCGCGGAGCCGGGGGTCGGTGGTGCGGGCGAGCTCCCGGTAGTGCACCAGGTGCCGCCGCTCGGCCCCGGTCCGCTCCCCGGCCTCGTCGAGCCGTTCGGCGGCATACTCGGCGACGGTCTCGAGCAGCCGGTAGCGCATACGCCCGTCGGCGGCGGGCTCGGCGACGACGAGCGACTTGTCGACAAGGGCGCCGACCACGCCGGCGACGTCCCCCACGTCCCCCGTCTCGGCGGCGCTCCCGCCCGGGGCCGGGGCCGGGCAGACCGCTTCGGCCGCCGACAGGTCGCAGCCGCCGGTGAAGACCGACAGGCGGCGCAGGACCGCCCGTTCCTCGGGGGTGAGCAGGTCCCAGGACCAGTCGACGACCGCGCGGAGCGTCTGCTGACGGGGCAGGACCGTACGGGCGCCGCTCGTCAGAAGACGGAAGCGGTCGTCGAGACGGTCGGCGATCTGACGCGGGGTGAGCATCCGCAGTCGCGCCGCGGCCAGTTCGACGGCGAGCGGCAGCCCGTCGAGGCGGCGGCAGATCTCCGCGGCCGCGGCGGCGGTCTCCTCGTCCGCGTCGACACGGAAGCCCGGTCTCGCGGACGCTCCCCGGTCGGCCAGCAGCCGCAGCGCCGTCGCGTCCGGCAGCGGGCCCACCGGGCGGATCTGCTCGCCCGGTACACCGAGCGGTTCGCGGCTGGTGGCCAGGATCGTCAGACCGGGACAGCTGCCCAGCAGGCGCTCCGCCAGCACCGCCGCGGCCTCGACGACGTGTTCGCAGTTGTCGAGCAGCACCAGCATGCGGCGCCGGGCGCAGTGCTCGGCGAGACGCACGAACGGGTCGGCGCCGTGCGGGTCGGCGGCACGCAGCTCCTCCGCGCCCGCGCCGCGCAGCACCGTCTCCCGGGCACCGAGCGCCGTGAGCACCGCCTCGGGGACGGCCGACGGGTCGGCGACGGGCGCGAGTTCGGCCAGCCAGACGCCGTCCGGCCAGGGGTTGCCGGGCCGGGCGGCCGCCAGTTCCGCGGCCTCCTGCGACAGCCGCGTCTTGCCCGCGCCGCCGGGCCCGAGCAGGGTCACGAGCCGGGCCCGGGACAGGTCCTCGCGGATCTCGCGGAGTTCGGGTTCGCGGCCGACGAAGCTGGTGAGCCGGGCGCGGAGGTTGCCCACGGGGGCGGCCGGCGCCGGCGGGTTCAGCAACTCGGCGTGCAGTGCGGCCAGTTCCGGTCCCGGGTCGGTGCCGAGCCGTTCGGCCAGCCCACGGCGCACCTCCTCGTACGCCGCCAGGGCCTCGGCGGGCCGGCCGGTGTCGCGCAGCGCCCGGATCCGCAGGGCCTGGAGCCGCTCGTCGAGCGGATGCGCCTCGCACAGGGCCAGCAGCTCCGGGACCGCGGCCTCGGCGCCGCCGAGGCAGAGCGCCGCGGCGATCCGCGCGCGGCGGGCGTCCAGTCTGCGGGCCTCCCACCGTGCCTCGGCCGCGGTGCGGTCCGGCAGGTCGGCCAGCACCGGTCCCCGCCACAGCGCGAGGGCATCGTCGAGGAGGGCCGCCGCCTTGGTCGCGTCGCCGTCCTCGAGCGCCCGGGTGCCCTCGGCGGTGAGCCGGTCGAACCGGTGGAGGTCCACGTCGTCGGGGTCGGCGCAGAGCCGGTAACCGCCGTCGGCCAGGGCCACGGCCTCCGGCCCGAGAGCGCGGCGCAGCCTGCCGACCAGCGCCTGCAGCGCGCCGGCCGGATCCGACGGCGGGTCGCCGTCCCACACCTCGTCCACCAGCACGTTCGCGGTGACCGTGCGCCCCGCCCGGAGGGCGAGCGCCGTCAGCAGGGCACGCAGACGGACGCCGCCGGGCGCGACGGGCGTGCCGTCGTCACGGACGGCCTGGGTGGTGCCGAGCAGGAGATAGCGCACCGGCCCATTGTCCCTGTCGCCCGCGCACCGACCGCCGCACCGGCGCCGCCCGCGTACCCGCCGCGTCCGGCCTGCGCCGCCCCCGCACCGCCTCCGGTCCCGGAGCCGTCCCGTACCGACCGCCGGACAGGCGGCGACGCACACCGCACGCCGGGCCGGTGTCGAGCGCGTACCGACTGCCGGCGCTGTGCCGCCCGCGGACCGCCCGCAGGGCCGGTGCTGCGCCGCCCCCGCACCGCCTCCGGTCCCTGAGCCGTCCGCGAACCCGCCGCCGGGCCGGTGTCGTGGCCGGTGTCGCCGCCGCCCCGCGGGGGCAGGAGCAGGAACCGGGAACGGCGCCGGGACGTTTGACCCCACGGCGCCGGTGCGGTCTACTCCGCACACCCGCCCCGCACCCCCGCCACACCCCAGGAGCCGCGTTCATGACCACCGCCGCCAGGCGCCGCAGCGACAGCGCCATCAGTCCCGTGTTCCTCGGGATCGCCGCGGTGATGGCGGTCACCGGCTGGGCGGTATGGACCGACTTCGCGGCCAGCCCGGGGCTGGCCGTCTTCCTCTTCGTCGTCTCCGCCTGGATCGTCTCGCTGTGCCTGCACGAGTACGCGCACGCCCGCACCGCGCTGCACGGCGGCGACATCTCCATCGGCGCCAAGGGCTATCTGACGCTGAACCCGCTGAAGTACACGCACGCCCTGCTGAGCATCGTGCTGCCCGTCATCTTCGTGATCATGGGCGGTATCGGTCTGCCCGGCGGCGCGGTCTTCATCGAGCGGAACCGCATCAGCGGCCGCTGGAAGCACAGCCTGATCTCGGCCGCCGGCCCGCTGACGAACGTGCTGTTCGCCGCCGTGTGCACCGCCCCGTTCTGGCTCGGCGCGCTGGACGGCGTCCCGGTCGCGTTCCGCTTCGCTCTGGCGTTCCTCGCGATGCTCCAGGTCACGGCCGCGATCCTGAACTTCCTGCCGGTCCCGGGCCTGGACGGCTACGGCGTGATCGAGCCCTGGCTGTCGTACAAGGTGCGCCGGCAGGTCGAGCCGATCGCCCCGTTCGGGCTGATCATCGTCTTCGTGGTCCTGTTCATCCCCGAGGTCAACGGCATGTTCTTCGACGCCGTCCACGGGATCATGCAGGCCCTCGGGGTGGACGAGCTCGGCATCTACTGCGGCCGGGACCTGTTCGAGTTCTGGAACGGCCAGGACGAGTTCTGCGCGGTCCCCGCCTGACGGGTCAGGCGGAGCCGGACCCGGCGGCGGCCCGCTCCGCCTTCGCCCGGCGCAGGTAGTACCAGGCCATGTTCGACGCGAGGCCCGCGAGCAGCACCCACACGACCCCGAGCCACATGCCCTGCACGAAGGAGATCACCGCCGCGACGACGGCAAGGGCGCAGACGGCGAGGGAGTAGAGAGCGAGGCGGGGCATGGGGTACGGCTCCTGTCGGGTCCTGCGGGTGGTTCGGCCCTCCAGTGTCCCCCATGCGTCCCCCTGCCCGCCCGTCTCCCCCGGGCGCGCCCCGCCCAGCGAGCCCTCGCCCGCCCGGGACATGTCCTGGACGCGTCCTACACGTCGGTGACGCGCAGCCCCGCGTGTGCCTTGTAACGGCGGTTGACCGAGATCAGGTTGGCGACCAGCGACTCGACCTGATGGGCGTTGCGCAGGCGGCCCGCGAAGACGCCCCGCATGCCCGGGATACGCGCGGCCAGCGCCTGCACGATGTCGGTGTCGGCGCGGACCTCGCCCAGCACCATCACATCGGTGTCGATCTCCTCGATCGACTCGTCCTGCAACAGCACGGCGGACAGATGGTGGAACGCGGCCGTCACCCGTGAGTCGGGCAGCAGGACGGCGGCCTGCTCGGCGGCGCTGCCCTCCTCCGGCTTGAGCGCGTACGCGCCCTTCTTGTCGAAGCCGAGCGGATTGACGCAGTCGACGACGAGCTTGCCGACGAGCTCCTTCTGCAGCGTCTCCAGCGTCTTGGCGTGCCCGTCCCACGGCACGGCCACGATCACCACGTCGCTGCGCCGCGCGCACTCCGCGTTGTCGGCGCCCTCGATGCCGAGGCCCAGCTCCTGGGCGGCGGCCTCGGCGCGCTCCACGGAACGGGAACCGATGATCACCTTCTGGCCGGCCCTGGCCAGCCGGTAGGCCAGTCCCCGGCCCTGGTCGCCGGTGCCGCCGAGGACGCCGACGACGAGGCCGGAGACGTCGGGAAGGTCCCAGGGGTCCTTGGCGGGCGCCTTGGGCGCGGAGCCCGGGGTGTCAGTACCACTAGTAGTCATGGGCCGACCTTACTTCGCGGTACTGCCTCCCGATCGGGTGAGCCAGGCCCGACCGGGCCGCACGGGGCGGCGGTGCGGTGCAGGATGCCGGTCCATGGATGCCGTACGCGTCGCGCTGCTGCGCGAAGTCCTCGCCGGGACCCAATGGCCCGCGGCGGCCCGCCGGTTCGCCGGGGCGCTGCGCTCCTCCGTGGTGCCGCGCGGCGGCGGGCTGCTGCTGGTGGGGACGCGGCAGTACGAGCCGTGGCACATGGCCGCCCACCTCGTCGACGAGGCGGCATGGTCGGGACAGCCGGAGCTCGCCCCGACGCTCGTACGGCACCGGGTGGACGCCGGCGTCCCGGCGCATCTGGCCGTCGGGCTGGGCAGGCTCGAGGCGGCCAGGCGCGGTGAGACCCTGCTGCTGGTGGCCCCCGCCGCACCTGACCCGGGCCTGCTGGAACGGGTCCACGACGCACGTCGGGCCGGGGCGACGGTCCTGGCCCTCGACGGCGGCGACCCCGAGGTGCGGGGGCTGGCGCACGAGGCGCTCACGGTGCCGGGCCCGGACCACGCGGACGGGGCGGCCGAGATCGACATCGACACGGTGCAGCACCTCGTGAGCGCGGCGGCCGGCGAGAACTGCGTGCCGGCGCCGCGCGGCCGGTCGCGCTTCACGGACCGGCTGTCGCGTCTCGCGGACCAGCTCACGGCACCGCCGCCGCCCCGCTGGTGACACCGGCGGAAAATCGGTTGCCCGGGGCCATCAGCGGATCGAACATGGCCACCCGTGACCTCCAAGCCGTCCAAGCTCACCGCCGTGCTGCCCGACCTCTCCCCGTTGCGGTCGTCCCGCGGGTTCCGGCTTCTGTGGATACAAGGGCTGGTCACCTACTTCGCGAGCTTCATGGCGATGGTCGCGCTGCCGCTGCAGATCAAGGACCTGACCGGATCCCCGCTCGCCGTGGGCGCGATCGGCGCGGTCGAGTTGGTCCCGCTCATCGTCTTCGGCCTCTACGGCGGCGCCCTCGCGGACGCCGTCGACCGGCGCAGGGTGATCCTCGGCACCGAGGCCGGTCTCGGTCTGCTGGCGCTGATTTTGCTCGTGAACGCCGCGCTTCCCGAGCCGATGCTCTGGCCCCTGTACCTGGTGGCGGCGGGCGTCTCGGCCTGTGCCGGGTTGCAGCGCCCGGCCCTGGACTCGCTGATCGCCCGTATCGTGCCGCACGACCAGCTCACGGCGGCCGCGGCGCTCAACGCCGTCCGCTGGCAGGCGGGAGCGATCGCCGGTCCGGCGGTGGCGGGCGTCGTCGTCGCCTACGCGGGCCACGCGACGGCGTACGGGCTCACCGTCGTCGGCTTCGTGGTCTCCGTGCTGCTGTGCCTGCGCCTGGACCCGGCGCCGCCGGCGCACGACGCGCAGAAACCGTCCCTGCGGGGCATCGCGGAGGGCGCGCGGTACGCGTGGTCGCGGCCGGTGCTGCTCGGGACGTACGCGATCGACCTGGCCGCGATGGTGTTCGCCTTCCCCCACACGATCTTCCCGTTCCTGGCGGACGACCTGGACGCGGAGTGGGCCCTCGGCCTGATGTACGCGGCGGGCTCGGTCGGCTCCGTGCTGCTCAGCCTCACCAGCGGCTGGACGTCCCGGGTGCGCCGGCACGGCCTCTTCGTGGTCTTCGGCGCGGCCGGCTGGGGGCTGGCGGTGGCCGCGGCGGGATGGTTCTCGAACGTGTGGCTGGTGCTGCTGTGCCTGGCCTTCGCGGGCGCCGGGGACATGCTGAGCGGCCTCGGCCGCTCGACGATCTGGAACCAGACGATCCCCGAGTCCCTCCGAGGCCGCCTGGCGGGCATCGAGGTCCTCTCGTACAGCGTCGGACCGCAACTCGGCCAGGTCCGTGCCGGCGCGATGGCGGGCTGGACGGGCACCCGCCCGGCGATCTGGGGAGGCGGGGTGGTGTGCGTGGTGTCGGTGGGGCTGCTGGCGGCGGTGCTGCCGAAGCTGGTCACGTACGACGCGGAGACGGACGAGGACGCGGTGGCCCGGCGCGCGGCGGCGGGCGCGGGTGCGTGACGCCTACGGCGGGCCGCTTCCCTCGGGCAAGCCCCGACCCCGTACCGCGCTCCGCGCGGCGCAGAGCCCCCGCTCCCTAGTCGTCGGACGGGCGCGCCGCCCCGTCGTGCCAGCGGGGGTCGTTCTCCCACTCGAGATTCCGTTCCCGCGCCGTCTCCATCGCCTGCGTCGCCTCCACACGGGACGCGTACGGGCCGAAGCGGTCCTTCGCGGGGCACTCGGGGCCTTCCTCGACCTTCTTGTGCTGGAGGCAGTAGTACCACTCGCCCGGCTTGCCCACCGTGCGCTTCTTGAACAGGGCCATCGTCTGCTCCTTCCTCTGAGGCCATGCTGCCCCAGCGGGCCTGGTTAGACTCGCTGCCATGTCTGGCCAGTCGCTGCTCGTACCAGGGGAGCTCTCTCCCACCCGATCCGTCCCCGGCAACATCCGGCGTCCCGAGTATGTCGGGAAACCCGCGCCGACCCCGTACTCCGGGCCGGAGGTCCAGGACTCGGACACCATCGAGCGGATGCGTATCGCGGGCCGCATCGCCGCGCAGGCGATGGAGGAGGCCGCCAAGCACATCGCCCCGGGGGTGACCACCGACGAACTGGACCGGGTCGCGCACGAGTTCATGTGCGACCACGGCGCCTACCCGTCGACGCTCGGCTACCGCGGCTTCCCGAAGTCGCTGTGCGCCTCGATCAACGAGGTCATCTGCCACGGGATCCCGGACTCCACGGTGCTGCGGGACGGCGACATCGTGAACCTGGACGTCACCGCGTACATCAACGGTGTGCACGGCGACAACAACGCCACCTACCTCTGCGGTGACGTCGACGAGGAGTCGCGGCTGCTCGTGGAGCGCACCCGGGAGTCGCTGAACCGCGCGATCAAGGCGGTCAGGCCGGGCCGCCAGGTCAATGTCATCGGCCGGGTGATCGAGTCGTACGCCAAGCGCTTCGGTTACGGGGTCGTCCGCGACTTCACGGGGCACGGCATCAACTCGTCGTTTCACTCCGGGCTGATCATCCCGCACTACGACGCGGCGCACGCGACCACAGTGATCCAGCCGGGCATGACGTTCACCATCGAGCCGATGCTCACGCTGGGGACGTACGAGTACGACATGTGGGACGACGGCTGGACGGTCGTGACGAAGGACCGCAAGCGCACCGCGCAGTTCGAGCACACGCTGGTGGTGACGGACACCGGGGCGGAAATTCTTACGTTGCCGTGACGCCCGAGGTGGGTAACGTCTTTACCGACAGGTCGTCGGGAACGCGTTGACTTAGGTAATCCTAAGTAGCAGGATCGGCGGTGGCAACAGCCGCTGTCGTCCGTTCCCGACCGCTTCGGTCCCTGGAGGCCCGCCTTGGATGCAACCGGCACGCCCTTCTCGACGCAGATCCGCCTCGCTTCGCACGAGCGCCACACGACCGTGCAGATGTCGTCCTTCATGGACGATCTGCTCGGCGGACGGCTGAGCGTCGAGGCGTACGCGCGGTACACCGAGGAGCTGTGGTTCGTCTACCGGGCGCTGGAAGGCGCGGCCGGGACGTTGAAGGACGACCCGGTCGCGGGTCCCTTCATCCGGCCCGAGCTGATGCGCACCGCCGAGCTGGAGCGCGACCTCGGGCATCTGCGGGGCGCGGACGTCCGGCCGGAGGAGCTCGTACCGCTGGCGTCGACGGCCGCCTACGCGGCCCGGATCGAGGAGTGCGCGCGGACCTGGCCCGCGGGCTATGTGGCGCACCACTACACCCGCTATCTCGGCGACCTCTCCGGCGGCCAGGTGCTGCGCGACGTGGCGGAGAAGACCTGGGGCTTCGACCGCAAGGGGGACGGCGTCCGGTTCTACGTCTTCGAGCAGATCGCCAACCCGGCGGCGTTCAAGCGCGGTTACCGCGAGCTGCTGGACGCGGTCGACGCCGACGACCTGGAGAAGCAGCGCATGATCGAGGAGTGCCGGGTCGCGTTCGACCACAACGTGGCCATCCTCCGTGACCTCGAGCGGGAGTTCCCGCTCAGCGCGTGACCTCCGGCATGGTCACCGCGTGCGGCAGCCGGGCCCGCTCGCTGCGCTGGAAGCTCATCCGCGCGGCGGGAGCGGGCCGGCGCTCCTCGGCGGACGGGGGCACGGACGCGGGCCCGGCCGGGAGCGCGGGTACCGCGAGGCGTACGCGTCCGCCGATCTCCACGATGCCGTCAGGGCCGGGCGCGGTCAGGATCTGCGACCCACGGCCCTGAGTGATGTTCAGCGCCCGGCCGAGCCGGTCGGTCAGCAGCAGCGCCGCCGCGCCCGTGGCCTCGTCCTCCACCGCGCGGTCGCCGCGCGGCCCGAACGCGCGGGCCCTCACCCGGCCCGCCGCCTCGTCCTGCCACGCCCACGCGTACAGCCTGCCGTCGTCGGGCGGCGGCACGGGCAGCGCGTCGACCTCGGCGGGTGACGCGTACTGCTCGAGCCGCCGCGGCGGCGCCCATTCGGCACGGGCCGTGATCCAGGTGAACTCGCCGTCGTCGCGCACCCACACCTCGCCCGCCGGCGGGCGCACGGCCTGAAGGTCCAGCAGCCAGGCGACGCCGACGAGGGGGTGCCCGGCGAAGGCCAGGCGCTGGGTGGGCGTGTAGATGTCGACGGCGCCGCGCTCCGGGTCGTCCACGAACACCGTCTCGCTGAAGCCCAGTTCGGCGGCGAGGGCCTGCCGGGACTCCCGGTCCGGGTGGCGACGGACATCACGCACCACGCCGAGGGCGTTGCCGTGCCGTCCGTCACCGCCGCAGAAGACGTGGAGGACGTCGAGAACCTCGGGTACGCCGAGCGCGTCGAGTTCGTTCACGCAGGCATTCAAGCATCCCGTCGTGCGCCGGGCCGGACGGTCGCGGCGGGGCGGTGCGGCACGGGCCGCCGGTACAGGGCGTGTTCGGCCCTCCGGCAGGGCCCGGCCGTCGTCGAGGTCACGGTGTGGGCAGTATCCGGTCCCGGCGTCCGGCCTGTCACGGGCCCCGGTAGGGTTCGGACGGTCCATGGGGGTCGAGGAGCAGAAGGCAACCGATGAGAAGGCTGGGTCGGGCGGCGACGGGTCTCGCGGCGACGGCGGTACTGTCCCTGACGGCGAGCGCGTGCGTGACGGTGCACGGGGAACTGGAAGTCGTTCCTTCGGCGACGAAGGACGAGGCGGCGAAGGCTCTCGCGGCGTTCACGGAGGCGTACAACAAGGCCGACAAGGCCTACGACCCGGCGTTGGACGCGGCTCATGTCACCGGTGCGCTCGGCGCGATCAACCAGGCCGGTCTCAAGGCCCGCCAGGTCAACTTCCCGGGCGGCAACCCGAACCATGTGCCGCTGGAGCTGACCGACGCGAAGTTCACCATCCCCAAGAAGGCGGGCTGGCCACGCTGGTTCGTCGCGGACACCGACTCCAACCGCGACCAGGACGACAGCGCGGCGGACAACCGCTGGGTGCTGGTGTTCGTGCGCGCGGGCGCGGACGAGGGGTGGAAGGCCGCCTACCTGACGATCATGCTCCCCCAGCAGATCCCGGCCTTCAGGACGGACAAGGACGGTTACGCCGAGCCCGTCGCCCCGGACAGCGCGGCGACGGCGGTCGCCCCCCGCAATCTGAGCGAGGAGTACGCCTCGTACATGCAGAACGGGAAGCCGGACCACTTCAAGCCCGGCCCGCACACCTCCGCCTGGCGCGAGGACCGCAAGAAGACCGCGAACGTACCGGGCGTCAACACCCAGTACCTCGACCAGCCGCTGGACACCGGCGACTTCGGGCCCCTGGGCCTGATGACGCGGAACGGCGACGCCTTCGTCTTCTTCTCGGTGCGCAACTTCGAACGCCAGACGGCCGCGAAGGGCGTGCGGCTGAAGGTCGTGCCGGACGTCAAGGCGCTGCTGACCGGCCAGGTGAAGGACACGATCACCAAGGAACGGGTCTCCAGCCAGGCGGTCCTCGTTCCGCCGGGCAACGGTGGCGAGCCCGGCCAGGCGGTCGAGGTCGTGGGCCGTCTGACGGGTCTGACCGCGGCGAAGGGCTCGTAACGGGGCCCGCCGTTCGGCGGCGGGCGACCGCCGGGGCTCACCGCTCCGCATGCCGGTGGCTGCCGGGCCGGCTCCGGGCGTACCGCTCACGCGGGACCGTGGCCGGGGCTCACACCGGCCGTACCGCTCCGCGTACCGGTGGCCTCTCGCGGACGGGTCCGCCGTCCGGCGCGGCGCACCGGGCCGCGACCCGAGCGCGAAGCCGAGGGGCGGGGATCAGCGGCCGAGAGGCCAGGCTGCCGCGTGGTGGTCGATGTCCTCGTTCTCCCCCGCGTATTTCGCGCAGGCGTCCGTCAGCGTCTCCAGCAGGGTCAGCGGGTCCGGCAGCGGATGCTCCGGGCCACGGACCCAGGCGACCGCCAGGTCACCGTCGCCGGGGAGACGGGCGGGCGGTACGAGGACGTAGCTGCCGCGGCAGTGCCAGCGCAGACCTGGGTGCTCGTCCATCGTCTCGGGGTGGCAGTCCAGTGCGCAGGGCCACCACTCGTCCTCGTCCTCCGGGGTGCCCCGGGTGGCGGTGAAGAAGAGCATCCGGTCCTCGCCGACCTCTGCGACCGGGCCGACGTCGATGCCCCGCTCGAGCAGCCGGGCGAGTGCGCCCCGGCCGGCCTCCAGGGGGACGTCGAGCACGTCGTGCACCATGCCGGTGGCGGTGATGAAGTTCGCCTCCGGCTGGCCCTGCGCCCAGCGCTGGATCTGCGCCTTGTCGGTCGTGGACTGGGTCTGCCAGGCGAACGAGATCGGATGGGTGGCCGGCGTCGGGCAGCCGATGCGCTCACAGGAGCAGCGGTAGCCGATCGGGTGGGCGGCGGGCGCGAGCGGCAGTCCGGCGGCGGCGGCGGCCAGCAGCAGGTCCTCGCGCTGCGAGTCCTCCGCGTCGGTGTTCCCGCTGCGGCGGCGCAGCCACTGCGCCAGCCTGCTCTCCCGGGAAGGCCTGCCCTCCGTGCCGCGGTAGCGGCCGATACCGTCGCCCATCTATCCCCTCACACCTCACGCTCGCCCCACGCGGACCCTGCCATGGTCCCACCATCCTGCTCCCCGGGTGGCCACAGTCCTCAACCGGGGTGGGGCACGTCGTCATCCCGGGGGCGCACGGGATCAGTGGCGGGGCGCGAGACCGTTCACGGCACAGTCCACGATCTGGTCGGCGTACTCGTGCGTGAGGGGCAGGGTGCGCAGCAGCCAGCGGTGGGCGAGGGGCCCGGTGAAGAGCTCGAGGGCGACGCGCAGGTCGATCCCGGCCCGCACCTGGCCCGCCTCCTGCGCGGCCCGCAGCCGTGTGACGTAGAGCTGGAGCTGGGGCTCGAGCAGCCTTTCGACGAACTGGGCGCCGACCTCCGCGTTGACCACTCCCTCCGCGGCGAGCGCACGGGCGGGGGCGTCGTAGACGGGGGTGTTCATCTCGTCGACGGTGGCACGCAGCACCGTACGGAGGTCGGCCTCGAGGTCCCCGGTGTCGGGGATCTCGTAGCCGCCGGGCCCGGCCGCCTCCGCCGCCTGGTCCGCCATGTCGAGGAACGCCTCGAGGAGCACGGCCGCCTTGGAGGGCCACCAGCGGTAGATCGTCTGCTTGCCGACCCCGGCACGGGCGGCGATGCCTTCGACGGTGGTCTTCGGGTAGCCGATCTCACCGACGAGGCCGAGGGCCGCTTCGTAGATCGCACGCCGGGAGCGTTCGCTGCGGCGGGCGGAGTCGGGTGCCTTCATCTCGGTCATGGCGGCCAATCTAACAACGATGAACCGAGACGTCTCGTCTCACTCTGCTGTGCGGGGCGGCCAGGCGTCGCCCCATTCGGCGTCCCTGGCGTCCTTGTAGAGCGCGCCGTGCCGCTTGGTCACCGTGTCGCGGCGCAGCCCGTCGTCCTTGGTGCAGAGGTCGAGCAGCACCATGCCCTTGCGGATCTGCGGCTTGCGGGTGACGCGGGCGGTCACCGGTTCCACCGGGAAGCGGGTGGCGGCCACGTAGCTGAACTTCTCGTCCTCGTACGCCAGCGAGCCGCCCTTCACCTGGCGGTGCAGGGACGAACGGGAGACGCGGGCGGCGAAGTGGCACCAGTCGGAGCCCGGCTCTATGGGGCAGGCGGCGCTGTGGGGGCAGGGCGCGGCGATGTGCATCCCTGAGGCGATCAGGGCGTCGCGGGCCTCGATGATCCGCTCGTAGCCGTCGGGGGTGCCGGGCTCGACGATGACGACGGCGCCTGCGCCGGCCGCGCGCGCGGACTCCGCGACGACGGCGGCGCGGGCGGCGGGCTCGAGTTCCTTGAGGACGTACGACACCGTGACGAGATCGGTGCTCTCGATACGGAGCGCCGAGCTGATCCGCGAGCGCTGCCAGTGTGCGGCCCGCAGGGAGGGCACCTGCGAGGCGCGGGCCAGCTCCCGGCCGAGCGCGAGCGCGGGCTCGGCCCAGTCCAGGACGGTCGTGCTCGGCGCCGCCTCGTCCCACGCGTCGGCGACCGCCCAGCTCGCGGCGCCGGTCCCGCCGCCGATGTCGGTGTGCGTGCCCGGCACCCAGCCGGGCGCCGCGGCCCGCAGCGCGTCGAGCGCGGCCCGCACCGCCTCGAAGGTGGCGGGCATCCGGTACGCGGCGTAGGCGACGACATCGCTCCGGTCCCGCAGGATGGGCGCGCCGGTGGGGGTGTCCCCCCGATAGTTCGCGATCAGCCGCTCGACGGCCTGAGCGGCCTGCGTGGGCGGCAGCCCGTCCAGCAGCCCGGCGAGGGCGCTGCGCAGGGTCTCGGCGGTGGGGGCGGGGGCGGCGTTCACCGGAAGAGTGTACGCGGGCGGGCGCCGCGCCCGACGTCCTGGCGGGCGGGCCACGACGTCCGAGCGGGGCCGTGGGTCACGCCTGGCGGGCGGGGCGGTCGTGGCCGCTGCGCGGGGCCAGTGCGGGGCCGTGGGTCACGCCTGGCGGGTGGGGCGGTCGTGGCCGCTGCGCGCGGCCGTTTCCCCCCGCCCCTCCCCGAAACCGGGGGCTCCGCCCCCGGACCCCCGCGCCCCCATCGCCGGCGGGGCTTGACATGCCCCCGCCGACGGGCTGGTTCCGCGGAGCGCGGTACGGGGCCCGGGGCTTGCCCCGGTTCGGGAAGGGGCGGGGTGGGGAACAAGCCCGCCGCAGGCGCCCCCGTACCCGGCCCGCACCCCCTCAGACCGCCGCCCCCGCCTTCCCCCTCCACGGCCGGCACAGCAGCAAGAAGCACAGCATCGCCCCCACCCCGCACACCACCTGCACGACCGCCATCGGCACCGCCGTCGACTCGCCCGCTATGCCCACCAGCGGTGAGGCGACCGCGCCGACAAGGAAGGACGCCGTGCCGATCAGCGCCGACGCCGAGCCCGCCGCGTGCGGGGTGCGCAGCAGTGCCAGCGCGTTGGTGTTGGGCATCGCCAGCCCCATCGCGGACATCAGGACGAACAGGCCCGCCGCGATCGGGAACAGTCCCACCTCGCCGAAGACGCCAGAAGTCAGCAGCAGCAGCGCGGTCGCCGCGAGCGTGATCACGGCGAGGCCGAAACCGAGGGCCTTGTCGAGGCTGACCCGGCCGACGAGGAGCCGGCCGTTGATCTGGCCGACGGCGATCAGGCCGATCGAGTTGAGGCCGAAGAGCAGGCTGAAGGTCTGCGGCGAAGCGCCGTAGATCTCCTGCACGACGAACGGCGAGGCAGAGATGTACGCGAACAGGGCGGCGAAGGCGAGCCCGCCGGTGAGCATGTAGCCGGTGAAGACCCGGTCGGCGAGGAGCCCGCGCATGGTGCGCAGCGCCTGGCCCACTCCGCCGCTGTGGCGCTTGTCCACCGGCAGGGTCTCGTCGAGCCATTTGACGACCACGAGCGTGAGCAGGACGCCGACCACGGTGAGGACCACGAAGATGCCGCGCCAGTCGGTGACCCGCAGCACCTGGCCGCCGATGAGCGGGGCGATGATGGGCGCGACGCCGGATACGAGCATCAGGGTGGAGAAGAACCGGGCCATCTCCACACCGTCGTAGAGGTCGCGCACCACCGCTCGGGCGATGACGATGCCGGCGGCGCCCGCGAGGCCCTGCAACAGCCGGAAGCCGATGAGCAGTTCGGCGGTCGGCGCGAAGGCGCACATCGCTGTGGCGATCACGTAGACGAGCATGCCGACGAGCAGCGGGCGGCGGCGTCCCCACTTGTCGCTCATGGGGCCGACGACGAGCTGGCCGAGTGCCATGCCGGCGAGGCAGGCGGTGAGGGTGAGCTGGACGGTCGCCGCGGGTGCATGCAGCGAGTCGGTGACCGCGGGCAGCGCCGGGAGGTACATGTCCATGGACAGCGGCGGCAGCGCGGTGAGGCCGCCGAGGACCAGTGTGACAAGGAGCCCTGCCCGGCGTGCGGCGGCGCCCGGGCCGGTGACGGAGCCGGCAACAGGCGTCGCGGCTGCGGCCGTTGCGGCATCCCGCGGGGCGGGGACCGCAGCGGAGACCGGGGGCGCGGATGCCGGTCCGGGATGAGTGGTTCGTCCTTGTTTGCTCTGGCCGCTCTCCGGCATCTACAGCTCCTAATCCTATTTTCAACATCTATGCTCTCAGCTCGTCCGGACTGATCGAGACCTTTTCGGCGTGAACAGGGGTGGACGAGTGATGAGCAACACCGTGCGGTGGGGCGTACTGGCGACCGGCGGCATGGCCGCGAGGTTCGTCGAGGATCTGGCGGCCACGCCCGACGCCGAGATCGTGGCGGTGGCCTCCCGCACCGAGGCGTCCGCCAAGACGTTCGCCGACCGTTTCGGCATACCGCGGGCGTACGGGGACTGGGCCTCGCTCGCCGCCGACGAGGACGTCGATGTGGTGTACGTCGCAACGCCGCACTCGGCGCACCGGGCCGCCGCCGGGCTCTGCCTGGCGGCCGGGAAGCCTGTGCTGTGCGAGAAGCCGTTCACCCTGAACGCGGCCGAGGCGGCGGAGCTCGTCGAACTGGCCCGCCTCCACGGCACGTTCCTCATGGAGGCCATGTGGATGTACTGCCACCCGGCCGTCCGCCGCATCGCCGAGCTGGTCCGCGAGGGCGCCATCGGTGACGTCCGCACCGTGCAGGCCGACTTCGGGATCGCGGGCCCGTTCGCCCCGGACCACCGGCTGCGGGATCCCGCGCTCGGCGGCGGCGCGCTGCTCGATCTCGGCGTCTATCCGGTCGCGTTCGCGCTGCTGCTGCTCGGCGAGCCGGAGCGGGTCCAGGCGGACGCGCTGCTGTCCCCGGAGGGCGTGGACCTCAACACCGGGATGCTCCTCGGCTGGCCGGACAAGGGGGCGACGGCCCTGCTGTCCTGCTCGATCACGGCCGGCACCCCGGTCACGGCGTCCGTGACCGGGACGGCCGGACGGATCGACGTGCCGGACGGGTTCTTCTTCCCCGAGCGCTTCGTCCTGCACCGCGACGGCGAGGAGCCGGAGGAGTTCCTCTTCGACGGCCGCCGTGACTCGCTGCAGCACGAGGCGGCGGAGGTGATGCGTGCCGTGCGGGCGGGCGAGAAGGAGTCGCCCCTCGTCCCGCTCGACGGCACGCTCGCCGTGATGCGGACGCTCGACGCGGTGCGTGAGCGCATCGGCGTCCGCTTCCCGGGCGAGCGCCACGGCGGATGACGGCACGCACCGCCGCCTGACCCCGGCGACAGCGGGGACCGGCGACATGCTCCGTCAGCGGGGCCCGGCAACAGGAACCGCCCCGGGCCGTCCGGCACGTCGTCGCACGACGTGCCGGACGGCAGGTCAGACCTGCTGAAGCCCGGGGTTCCCCGCTTGCGTCACGAACGACGCGGTCGTGGTGACGGGTGCGCCGGGCGTCGTCACGGCGGCCACCGTGCGGAAGTCGGCGCGTGCCTGCTGCTCTTCGAGGGTGACCGTCACATAGCCGCGGCGTCCGTTGTAGAACTTCATGTGCGGGTTCGCCGTGGTGTACGTCTCCCAGGTGGCCGGCTTGTCGGCACCGTCCTTGCCGCTGGAGATGGACGTGGCCACGATCTCGGTGCCGACGATCTCCGCGCCGGGCGTCTCGTAGTCGCGCTTGATGTCGTAGGCGTACGCGACGTGCACGTCGCCGGTGAGGACCATCAGGTTCTCCACGCCGGCGGACTTCGCGCCGTCCAGGACCCGGTCGCGGGAGGCGGGGTAGCCGTCCCACGCGTCCATGCTGAGCTTGGGGTCGTCGGTCAGGTCCAGGCCGCGCCGGGAGAAGTTGACCTGCTGGGGCACGACGTTCCAGACGGCGGTGGACGCACGCCAGCCGTCGATCAGCCAGCGCTCCTGCTGTGCGCCGGTCATCGTGCGCGACGGGTCCTCCGACTCGGGTCCCGAGACGTGCGCCCGGTCGCCGTACGCCTGGTCCGAGCGGTACTGGCGGGTGTCCAGCACGTCGAACTGGGCCAGCTGTCCGAAGTGCAGCCGACGGTAGAGCTGCATGTCCGGTCCGGCCGGCCGCTGCGGCGCGCGCAGCGGCTGGTTCTCCCAGTACGCCCGGTAGGCGGAGGCCCGGCGCAGCAGGAACTCCTCCGGCGGTACGCCGTTCTCGGGCGTCTCGTCGGCGTAGTTGTTCTCGGTCTCGTGGTCGTCCCAGGTGACGACGAACGGGTGCGCGGCGTGCGCGGCCTGGAGGTCGGGGTCGGACTTGTAGAGGCCGTACCGCAGCCGGTAGTCCTCCAGGGTGACCGTCTCGCGGTTGAAGTGGGCCGGCAGGACGCGGTCGGTGTAATTGCGGGCGCCGCCCGCCGAGTTCACGGCGTACTCGTAGAGGTAGTCGCCGAGGTGGAAGACGACATCGAGATCCTCGTCCGCGAGGTGCCGGTACGCGGTGAAGTAGCCGTCGTGGTACGCCTGGCAGGACACGGCCGCCAGCTTCAGCCGGCCGAGTACGGCGCCGGGGGCGGGAGCGGTGCGGGTGCGGCCGGCGGGGCTGATCCAGGTGCCGGTACGGAAGCGGTAGTGGTAGACCCGGTCCGGCTCCAGGCCGGCGGCCTCGACGTGGACGCTGTGGTTGAACTCGGGGAAGGCGGTGACGCTGCCCCGCTTGGCGATCCGGGCGAACGCGGCGTCGTGGGCGACCTCCCACTGGACCTGGACCCTGGCGTCGGGCATCCCGCTGCCCGGTTCGTACGGCCTGGGTGCGAGGCGGGTCCACAGCACGACGGACCCGGGTCGGGGGTCGCCGGACGCCACGCCGAGCGTGAAGGGGTTCTCGGTGATCTTGCGGCCGTTGACCGTACCGGCGTGCGCGGTGCCTGGCAGGTTCACCGCGAAGGCGAGCGCGGCGGCGGCGGACGTGGCGGTGAGGAAGGTGCGTCGCCCGAAGTGCCGGGCGGCGGCTCTGAGCTCGGGCGAGTGGGTCGTGTGCGCGGGTGTCATGTGGCCCTCCCCTTACGGCTGTTGTCAGTCCGCATTGCAGCCGGAGCCGACGAATCCGCGTTGTCGGGGACACAACATCCGCATGGCGGTCGGATGAGATCCGTGTACGACGCATGCGCGTACGCTGCGCAAGCATGAACGCTGTAGTGAGAATCGCGGTGGTGACAGGCGCGGGCTCCGGCATCGGCCGGAGCGTGGCACTGGAACTGGCACGGGCAGGACAGGACGCGGCCACCAGTTCGACCGTTCGCCCGAAGTGGGCAGTGGCGCTCGCCGGTCGGCGTAACGAGTCTCTGGAGGAGACCGCGGCACAGATCCGTGACGTCCGGCCCGACGCGGACGTGCTCTGCGTGCCGACGGACGTGACCGACCCCGACGCGGTGGCGGCCCTCTTCGCCACGGTGCGCGAACGCTACGGGCGGCTCGACCTCCTCTTCAACAACGCGGGCACGTTCGGGCCCGGCGGCATCCGCTTCGAGGACCTGGAGTTCTCCGCCTGGCGCAAGGTCGTCGACACCAACCTGAACGGGGCGTTCCTGTGCGCGCAGGCGGCGTTCCGCCAGATGAAGGACCAGGACCCGCAGGGCGGCCGGATCATCAACAACGGATCGGTCTCCGCGCACGCGCCGCGCCCGAACTCGGCGCCGTACACCGCGACCAAGCACGCGCTGACCGGCCTGACGAAGTCCCTTTCGCTGGACGGCCGTCCGTACTCGATCGCCTGCGGCCAGATCGACATCGGCAACGCGGCGACCGAGATGACCGGCGCCATGCAGTCGGGCGTCCTCCAGGCCGACGGCCGGATGGCGCCGGAACCGGTGATGGACGCGGCCGACGTGGCCCGGACCGTACGGCACATGGCGGAACTGCCGCTGGAGGCGAACGTGCAGTTCGTGACGGTGATGGCGACGAACATGCCGTTCGTCGGGCGGGGCTGACGGACGGTCGGCACCGCGAGGACGTCAGGGCCCGGCGCCTTTGCGTTCTCCTCCACCGGCCGCCGCACCGTGGCACTCTGCGGTCATGGAGCACACGGACACCGACTGGGAGACGATCGGCCGCCTGCACGACTGGCTGCACGCGCACACCAAGTACCCGCCGGAGCAGGAGGTCCTGCTGCGCGTACTGAAGCTCTCCGAGGAGGTGGGCGAGGTCGCGCAGGCGGTCATCGGCGCGAAGGGCCAGAACCCGCGCAAGGGCACGACACACAACTGGCAGGACGTCGAGGCCGAGCTGTGCGACGTGATCATCACGGCCATGGTGGCACTGCGCACACTCACCCCGGACGCGGCGGAGGTCTTCGCGTCCCACCTCGACCGCGTGGCGTCCCGCTCCCTGGAGACCTGAGCCGCACGCGCCCGTACGCCTGGTTTCGAAATCGTCACTCTCGGAAGACTTCAGGGTGGGGAAGGAAGCATCGCGCTGTAACGGAGCTTCGGGGGGCCGGAGTTGGGCTTTCGATGTGCTGCCTGTGACGGCCCGGGCGCCCGCCTGGACGCCGGCCGCCGCGCCGTGTTGTGCGCACGGTGCGAACACCCCACGAGGTCCGGCAGCGATCCCGTCCGGCTGGGCGACATCCTGACGGCCGCGGGCGACGCGCTGACGTTCGCGACCCGCACGGCCGCCGCCGCCCCGAGCTCCGTGACCTGCCGCGATTGCGGCAGCACCGCGGAGCGGCACCGCACCGTGCACGGCCGCTGGATGCTCATCGAGCCCGGCGCCCTCATGGTCTCCACGGTCCCCGTCGGCCACCGCTGGCGCATCGCGGGTGACGGCACGGCGGTCCACCTGCGATCGGCCACCCCTTCCGACACCTGCCGGGTCAGCCACGCCGACGTCTGCCCGGCCCGCCCGGCGCCCGCCCACTCGCCGGCGTTGCACGCGGTGTGGAGGCGGAACGCCCGGCAGGGCGTGTGACAGATGACCGGACGGCCCTCGGTGCAAGCCGCCAACTCCCCTTTCGCGAAACCTCGTTGACACCTGTTCGTCGGCAGCGGTTTGATCTGGACGCCATCGAACACATGTCTACGGAAAGGGAACACTTCATGATGCGCAGCAAGGCGGTAACGGCCGGCATGGCAATCGTCGCGAGCGGTGCCCTCGTGGTCGGCATGGCAGGTTCCGCCTCCGCGAGCGGCCTCAACGTGAGTGTCAGCCGGTCCTGGGGGACGGCGACGTTCTACCCCGACGGTGACTGGCTCTATGTGACCGACACGTCCGCGGACGGCTACTCGGTGCAGGCCAAGATCGAGCGCTGGCAGAAGATCAACATGGACGCGTGGGGCTGGCGGGACCACCGGACCGGCTGCTACGACACGACCAGCATCGGCCAGCCCGGCACCGGCATCACGACGTGCAACTACGACCTGACCGAGAACGACACGGTGCGGGTCTGCATCGTCCGCAGCAAGGACGGCGTCCGCAACGGCGACTGGCTGTGCAGCGAGTCGACCAAGGCCTGATCACCGGCAGGGCCTCCGACGCGGGTCGGAGGCCCTGCCGGGCACAACACGCGAGTGGGGCAGACGAGTCGGGCTGTACGCCGGGTTCTGTGCCCCGGGACCTCGCGGTCGTCGGGGCGACGGCCATCCATCTAGGACCGGCGTTGCCGCCGGCCTCGTGCGGTCTACCCGCGGACTCGGGCGGGCAGCCCTCGGACGTCCGCGCAGGACCACCTTCCGGCGGCCCCTCTTGACCTTGCTCCAGGTGGGGTTTACCTAGCCGCCTGAGTCACCTCAGGCGCTGGTGGTCTCTTACACCACCGTTTCACCCTTACCGAGGACCGAGGTCCTCGGCGGTCTGTTTTCTGTGGCACTGTCCCGCGGGTCACCCCGGGTGGCCGTTAGCCACCACCCTGCCCTGTGGAGCCCGGACGTTCCTCGGGAGGATCACTGCTGATCCCCACGCGGCCGTCCGCCCGGCTCGTCTGCCGTGGTGACCATGCTACCTGGCGTTTCAGAGGAAGTCGGCGGTCTCCAGGTCGAAGCCGAACGGCTCGGGGAGGGCGAGCGGCTTGCCGAACGGGACCGTGTGCCGCTCGCGGTAGTCACCGCGCTCCGGGTCGGTGAAGAGCGTCAGGGCCGAAGCTTCCCTGTCCACCAGGAGGTAGAGCGGGATCACGCCCTGGGCGTACGCGCGGCGCTTGGCCTCGCGGTCGGCCTGGGGACGGGTGGAGGTGACCTCCAGCACCATCGCCACTCCGTCGCAGGGCATCCAGGAGTCCGCACCTTCGAAGACACTCAGCTCCGCCGGGGCGAGGGTGCATTCCGGGATGACGTGGTTCCTCGCGGAACCGGTGGCCGGCCTCAGCGTCAGCCCCTTGTTCCCGGAGAAGTCCATGTCCGTCCGTGATCGCCTGATGATCTGTTTGACGATCTTGTTGATGTAGTTCTCGTGGTCCCCGTCAGGCGGCGGTGTCACGACGATCTCCCCCTCGATCAGTTCCGCCCGGAAGCCCTCCGGCGTGTCCAGCGCCAGGAAGCCCTCCAGCAGGACGTCGCCCGCCTGCGTGATCGGTTCGTGCGGCACGGCAGTCATGTCGTCAGCGTCGGACATCGAGGCACCCGCCAGTCCGTGTGATCGGGGTCGTTCCCTCGATCGTGGCACACGATCAAGGGAACGTGACGGCCTTCCGCACCCCACCGGCGGCGCTTGACCTTGTCGCGGCGTCAACGTTTCTACTGAAGTCATGCGAATCGGAGAGATCGCCGCGATGGTCGGTGTGACCACGCGGGCCGTCAGGCACTACCACCATCTGGGGCTGCTGCCCGAGCCCGTCCGGCTGCCCAACGGGTACCGGGAGTACACCGTCCGCGACGCCGTGCTGCTCGCGCGGATCCGGCGGCTCACCGAGCTGGGGCTCGGGCTCGACGAGGTGCGCGACGTGCTCGCCGAGGACGCGGGGCGGGATCTCGTCGAGGTGCTGGAGGAACTGGACGCCGACCTCGGGCGGCAGGAGGCGCTGATCCATGAGCGGCGGGCGCGGCTGGCCCCGCTGCTCGAGCAGGCGCGGGAGGGGCGACTGCCCCCCGAGGGGCCGGTGTCGCCGATGCTGGCGGAGCTGTTCGGGGACATGGCGCGCGCGTCCGCGGCGCTGCCCGGGCCGGAGCCGGCGATCGCGGCCAAGGACCGTGAGCTGCTGGCGCTGCTGGACACGATGGCGCCCCCTGCGGAGCAGGAGCGGCTGATGGGGGCGATGCGCCGGATGACCGAGGCGCCAGGTGCCATGGAACGCGCGTACGCGCTGTACGAGGAGCTCGACGCGCTCGCGGACGCCGACCCGGCCGACCCGAGGGTGGAGCGGACGGCCCAGGGCCTCGCCGACGTGCTGCCCGACGAGGTGGTGGCGCAGCTCGGCACGGACGGCCCGCCCCAGGAGGGGTTCCTGGACGCGTTCCTCGCGGACTTCTCGCCCGCGCAGGCCGCCGTCGTGGAGCGTGCCCTGCGGCTGGTCATGGAGCGTGCCCGGTGAACCGGCTGCTCAGCGCCCTGCGGGGCGTGGCCTACGCGGTGCTGCCCGCAGAACTGTTGCTCGCCATGTGTCTGGTGGGCGGTGTGCGGATCCCGGCCGTCGTCCTCGCCGTCGCCGAGGTGGCCGTCGTGCTGCTGCTCGCCGCGGAGGTGCTCGCCTATCTGCGGCTCCGCAGGGGCGGGCTGACCGGGCGGGAGGCGCTGGCCGAGCTCGTACCGCTGCCCGTGCTGCGGCTCGTCGGCCACGAACTGCGGCTGATGTACAGCCTGGTCCTCCGGGTCGCGTGGCGCCGTGACGGCGTCGGGCCGGACGACCGCGCTTTCGGGCACGCCCGGGACCAGGCCGCGCTGATGTACGGCTTCACCTTCGTCTGCGCCGTCGAGACGGTCGTCATGGCCGTGCTGTTCCGGAACTGGCCGGCCGTGCACGCCGTGCTGCTCGTCGTCGACGTCTACACCGTCCTGTTCATGCTGGGCCTCCAGGCCGCTTCCGTCACCCGCCCGCACGTCCTGTCCGCGGACACGCTGCGGCTGCGCCAGGCAGGCCATGTGGACCTGCGGATACCGCTGGAGCGGATCGCGTCCGTACGGTACGAGCTGCTTTTCACGCACGAGCAGCAGGACGAGGTCCTCGACCTGAAGATCGCCGGGCAGACGTCGGTGACGCTGGAACTGTCCGAGCCGGTGACGTACACGGGTCTGCTGGGGCGGGAGCGGCCCGTCCGAACGGTCCGCGTCCACGCCGACGACGCCAGGGCGTTCGCAAAGGCCCTGCGGGAGGCGGTCGCCGGGGAGCGCCCGGCGAAGGCGCCGGTCACGCCGGCGTGAACCGCACCTTCGCCCGCCCCGGGTCTGCCTCGGTGAGCCGCACCCTCAGCCGCTCCCCCAACGGCAGCGCGCCGTCGCCGCCTTCGACGCGCGCCACCACGGCGGGGTCCTCGAGGTGGACGGTGCCGGCCGCCGGGTCGTTCTCCTTCACGTCGACGACGACCGCGTCGAAGACCTCGCCGATCCGGTCCCGCAGCACGATCGCTTCGACGATGTCGAGGCATTCGCGCTCGACGGTGTTGCCGCGCCGGCCGCCCTCGGCCATCTCCTTGGGGAGGGTCTCCAGGGCGGCGGCCACCCACTCCGGCGGCTCCTGCCCCGCGACGGCCGCCAGGCACAGCTCGCCCGCGTAGCGGTCGACGAGCCGGCGCAGCGGCGCGGTGCAGTGCGTGTACTCGGCGGCGACCGCCGCGTGGACGGCCGGCACCGGAAGCACTCCGCCGGTGAACGCCGTGTACCCGGCGCCGCGCAGCAGCGTCGTGCACTCCTGGAGGAAGGCCGCGTTGCGCGGCTCGCGCGGGTCGAGGGAGCGGACGAGGTCCGCGTACGAGACGTGGTGGGGCCAGTCGACGTGCAGCGCCTTCGCCGAGCGGCGCAGCCGCGCAACGGCCCCGTCCGGGGCGGTGGGCAGGGTGCGCAGGATGCCGGTGCCCGACGCGGTCATGAGGCCGGCGGCGGCCATGCCGGTCAGGAGGGAGATCTGGGCGTTCCAGCCGTCGGCGGGGCGCGGGGCGCGGTACTCGAGGACGTACCCGCCGTCCCGCTCGGTGACCTCCTGCTCGGGGACGTTGAGGGAGATCCCGCCGCGTTCGACCTCGAGCGCCTCGCGCAGGGTGCCGATGTCCTTGAGCAGGGCCAGCGGTTCCTCCGCCGTGCCGGTGTCGATCTGCCGCTGCGCTCCTTCGTAGTCCAGCCTGGCCCGGCTGCGTACGAGCGCCCGGCGCACGTCCGTGGCGACCGTGCGCCCTTCCGCGTCGAGGTCGATCCGCCACAGCAGCGCGGGGGCGCTCTGGCCGGGCAGCAGGCTGGCGGCCCCTTCGGAGAGACCGGGCGGGTGGAGGGGGACCTTCCCGTCGGGGAAGTAGAGGGTCTGCACCCTCCGGTGGGCCTCTGCGTCCAGCGCGGAGCCCGGCGTGACGAAGGCGGCGACGTCGGCGATCGCGTAGTGGACGCGATAGCCCCCGTCGCGGCGGGCGAGGTGCATCGCCTGGTCGAGGTCGACGGAGCCAGGCGGGTCGATGGTGAAGAAGGGGATGTCCGTGGCGTCCTCGGCGGGCAGCCGCGGGGCCCTGACAGCGGTCGCGGCCTCGGCGAGGGCCGCTGCCGGGAAGTCCCCCGGCACGTCGAGCGTCGTGCGCAGCTCACGCAGGGCGGCGCGCAGCGGGGCCTCGGCTGCGCCGGTCGCTTTCATGTGGCGGCGGGGCATGGACCGAGCGTAGGTCGCGGCGGGGGTGGTGGCATTTCGGCGGGGCGGGGCGGCCTTTGTACTCTGGCGCGGGGCCGCACCCCCACCCCGTGTCCGTACGAAGGAGACCTGCCGTGCTTGTGCTGTTGCCGCCGTCGGAGGGCAAGGCCGATTCCGGCCGCGGGGCTCCGCTGAAGCCGGAGTCACTGTCCCTGCCGGGGCTCGCGGAGGCACGGGCGGCGGTGCTCGACGAGCTGGTCGAGCTGTGCGCCGCCGACGAGACGAAGGCGCAGCAGGTCCTCGGCCTGAGCGAGGGACTGCGCGGCGAGATCGCGAAGAACGTGGAACTGCGGACGGCGGGGACCCGGCCGGCCGGTGAGATCTACACCGGCGTCCTGTACGACGCGCTGGGCCTCGCCACGCTCGACGCGTCCGCGCGCCGGCGGGCCCGGCAGGCGCTGCTGGTGTTCTCCGGGCTGTGGGGCGCGGTCCGGATCGGCGACCGTATCCCGCCGTACCGCTGCTCGATGGGCGTGAAGCTGCCGGGCCTCGGCGCGCTCGGGGCGTACTGGCGCGGCCCGATGGAGTCCGTACTGCCCGAGGAGGCCGGCGGCGGGCTGGTGCTCGACCTGCGGTCGTCGGCGTACACGGCGGCGTGGAAGCCGAAGGGCGAGGTGGCGAGCCGTACGGCGACGGTGCGGGTGCTGCACTCCCGGATCGATGAATCGACCGGGGTCGAGAAGCGGTCCGTGGTCAGTCACTTCAACAAGGCGACGAAGGGCCGCATCGTCCGCAGCCTGCTGGAGGCCGGCGCGGCGCCCAGGTCGCCGGCCGCACTGGTGGAGGCGCTGCGGGACCTCGGACACGTGGTCGAGGCGGAGCCGCCGGCGAAGGCCGGGAAGCCGTGGGCGCTGGACGTGGTGGTCTCCGAGATCCACTAGCCGTTGCAGCACGCGCAACGCGCGTTGCGCCTGCTGCTCGGGCTGGGCAGGATGGGGCGCATGACCTCCGTACTCGGCCTCGCCCCCGTGATCCCTGTCGTCGTCGTCGACGACGCCGCCACTGCCGTACCGCTCGCCCGCGCCCTCGTCGCGGGCGGTCTGCCGGCGATCGAGGTGACGCTGCGGACACAGGCCGCGCTCGACGCGATCCGCGCGATCGCGGCGGAGGTGCCCGACGCGGTCGTCGGCGCCGGCACGGTGATCTCACCGGCCGGCGTCTCCTCGGCGGTGGCGGCCGGAGCACGCTTCCTCGTCAGCCCCGGCTGGACGGACACCCTGCTCGACGCGATGAAGGCGTCCGGCGTGCCGTTCCTGCCCGGTGTGTCCACGACGTCGGAGGTGGTGGCCCTGCTGGAACGCGGGGTGACGGACATGAAGTTCTTCCCCGCGGAGGCGGCGGGCGGCACGCCCTACCTCAAGTCCCTCGCCGGCCCGCTCCCCCAGGCCCGCTTCTGCCCGACGGGCGGGGTGTCGCTGGCCACGGCCCCGGCGTATCTGAGTCTCCCGAACGTCGCCTGCGTCGGCGGCACGTGGATGCTGCCGCCGGCCGCGCTGACGTCCGGGGACTGGCCCCGCGTCGAGTCCCTGGCGCGGGAGGCTGCGGGGCTGGGGGGTCGCAGGGCGGTGTAGGTGGCGGCGGAGTGCCGGCGCGTGTCGGCCCCGGAGGGCGGCCGCGGGTGCGTGGCCGCTGCGCGGGGCCTGCTCCCCACCCCGCCCCTTCCCGTAACCGGGGGCTCCTCCCCCTACGCCTGGCGGCGTGGGGGGACCCCCACCGGACCCCCGCGCCTCAAACGCCGGCGAGGCTGACAAAGTCAGCCCGCCCGGCGATTGAGGGCACGGCCGAAGGCCGTACGGGGTCCGGGGCTTGCCCCGGTTTCGGGAAGGGGCGGGTAGGGGAACACGCCCGCCGCAGGCGACACGCACCCGCCCCCCGCCGTCACCGCAAGTGCGACGTGTCGTTCAGCAGCCGCAGCGACGCGTTGCCGTCCGCGTAGTACGCCACCGCCGACAGCGACGCCGCCGACAGTTCCATCCGGAACAGCGACTCCGGTGGGGCGCCGAGGGCCAGGCGGACCAGGGTCTTGACCGGGGTCACGTGGGTGACGAGGAGGATCGTGCGGCCCTGGTGCAGGGCGAGGAGCTTGTCGCGCGTCGCGGCGACCCGCCTCGCCACCGTGGCGAAGCTTTCGCCGCCGCCCGTCGGCGCGGCCTTCGGGGAGGCGAGCCACGCTTCGAGGTCGTCGGGGTAGCGCTCCCGTACCTCCGCGTAGGTCAGGCCCTCCCACGCCGCGAAGTCGGTCTCGCGCAGGCCTTCCTCGATGCTCACGCCGAGGCCCAGCTTCGCCGCGACGGCGTCGGCCGTCTCACGGCAGCGCCGCAGCGGGGAGCTGATGATCGCCTGGATCGTGCCGCGCCCGGCGAGCGCCGCGGCGACGGCGTCGGCCTGGCGGCGGCCGACGGCGGAGAGCACCGGGTCGCTGCCGCCGCTGCCCGAGAAGCGCTTCTCGGGGGTGAGCACCGTCTCGCCGTGGCGGAGCATGACGAACGTGGCGGGCAGGCCCAGGTCGGGGGCGCCCCATCCGGCGGACGGGGCCGCCGGCGTCGCCAGAAGCTCCGCCCCCGCGACCGCGTCGGAGACGGCGGGAGCGGTGGGAGCGGTGGGAGCGGTGGCAACGGACGCGCCCCCGGTGCGGACGAGCGCCGCCCGGGCCTTCGCCGCGCCGGCCGCCGCGTCGCCCACCACACGCGCCGCTTCCGCGTCGCGTGCGTCGAGGGCCGCGGTGGAGCGCGACGGCTCCCACTGCTTGCCCTGCTTGCCCGCGTCCATCGCCTCGTTGGCGAGCCGGTCGGCGTGCTTGTTGCGCTCGCGGGGGATCCACTCGTAGGTGACCTGCGCGGGCGGGAAGACGCGTGCGGCCTCCGCGGCCAGCGGCTTCATGTCGGGGTGCTTGATCTTCCAGCGGCCCGACATCTGCTCGACGACCAGTTTGGAGTCCATCCGTACGCGGACGAGCGCCTCCGGGTCCAGGGCGTGGGCCGCCTTGAGACCGGCGACGAGGCCCTTGTACTCGGCCACGTTGTTGGTCGCCACGCCGATGTACTCCGCGGCCTCGGCGAGCGTCTCGCCGGAGACCGGGTCGAGGACGACCGCGCCGTAGCCGGCGGGGCCGGGGTTGCCTCGTGAGCCGCCGTCGGCCTCGACGACGAACTCGCGCGGTACCGGCACTACAGCCCCGATTCGGACGTGCGGACGAGGATGCGGCGGCAGTTCTCGCAGCGCAGGACCGTGTCGGGCGCGGCGGCGCGGACCTCGTTCAGTTCGGTGATGTTCAGCTCGAGCTGGCAGCCCTCGCAGCGGCGCTGGAACAGCCGGGCCGCGCCCACGCCGCCCTGCTGGGCACGGAGCTTCTCGTACAGCTTCATCAGGTCGGCGGGGACCGAGCCGGCGACGACCTCGCGCTCCTTGGTGACGGACGCGGCCTCGCTGTCGAGTTCCTGTTCGGCGGCGTCCCTGCGGGCGGTGGCGGCGTCGACCTTGGCCTGCACGGAGGAGACCCGCTCCGTCAGTTCGGCGACGCGCTCCTGCACGGACTCACGGCGCTCCATGACCTCGAGGACGATGTCCTCCAGGTCGCCCTGGCGCTTGGCGAGGGAGACGATCTCCCGCTGAAGGTTCTCCAGGTCCTTGGGCGAGGTGATGGCGCCGGAGTCGAGCCGCTGCTGGTCGCGGGTGGCGCGCTGGCGCACCTGGTCGACGTCCTGCTCCGCCTTGGTCTGCTCGCGGGCGGTGTCGCTCTCCTCGGTCTGCGCGGCGACGAGCAGGTCACGCAGCTGCGTGAGGTCCTTGGTGAGCGACTCGATCTCGGCGTGCTCGGGCAGCGACTGGCGCTTGTGCTCGAGCTGCGACAGGCGCCGGTCGAGGGACTGGACGTCGAGAAGTCGGATCTGGTCGGCGGGCGCGGCGTTCAGTTGGGGGCTCCAGAGGAATCGTGGTGGGAGGACCAGGGGTCGGTGACCGTCGTGGAGACGTGGACCCGCAGGTCCCAGCCGTACCGGTCGGAAATCGCGTCGAGCTGCGCCGCGGCCTGTTCGCACCAGGGCCATTCGGTCGCCCAGTGCGCGGCGTCGACCAGGCCGAGCGGCGAGTGCTGGGTGGCCTCGGACGCCGGGTGGTGGCGCAGGTCCGCGGTGAGGAAGGCGTCCACACCGGCGGCGCGCACGTGGTCGAAGAGGCTGTCGCCGGAGCCGCCGCTCACCGCGACGGTGCGGACCGTCGCGTCGGGGTCGCCGGCGAGGCGGATGCCCTGCGCGGTGGCGGGCAGCCGCTTCGCGGCGCGTGCCGCGAACTCGCGCAGCGTCTCAGGATGATCCAGCTCGCACACACGGCCGAGGCCGCGGCGGCCGTTCGGGTCCGAGGCGTCGGGCACCAGGGGCCGTACGACGCGCAGGTCCAGCGCGCCGGCGAGGGCGTCGGAGACGCCGGGGTCGGCGGTGTCGGCGTTGGTGTGCGCGACGTGCAGGGCGATGTCGTTCTTGATCAGTGTATGCACGACCCGGCCCTTGAAGTGGCCGGCCGCGACCGTCGTCGTGCCGCGCAGATAGAGCGGGTGGTGGGTGACGAGCAGGTCGGCGCCGAGCCGCTGCGCCTCTTCGACGACGTCCTGGACGGGGTCGACGGCGAACAGCACCCGGAGGACCTCGGCGTCGGGGTCTCCGCAGACGGTGCCGACGGCGTCCCACTCTTCGGCCCGCTCTGGGGGCCAGAGGGCGTCGAGCGCGGAGATGACTTCAGACAGACGGGGCACGCAGCAAAGGCTACCTGCCCCGCCCGCCTGTGCGGCCGTGCCCTACTTGGCGAGGAAGCCGCGCAGGTCGTCGAGGACCTCGCCGGCGGCGGTGACGCCGAGACCCAGGTACCAGGTCTCGTCGGGAACGTCCTTGGCCTGCCCGGCCTTCACGGCCTTCAGGTCCTTCCACAACGGGTTGGACTCGGCGGTGTCGCGCTTGGTCTTCGACGGGTCGCCGTAGACGCCGGTGAAGATCCAGTCGGCGTCGGCCTCGTCCATCTTCTCCGGGCTGATCTCGGCGGCGAGGTCGTTGATCTGCTGGTTCTTCGGCCGCGGGATGCCGGCGTCGTCGAGGATCGTGCCGATGAAGGACGCCTTCGCGTAGAGGCGGATCTTGCCCGGCATGTAACGGAGCATGGTGACCGTCGGCTTGTTCTCGCCGAGGTCGGTGCCGAGCTGCTTCGCCTTCTTCTCGTACTCGCCGAGCTTGGCCTTCGCCTCCGCGGTCCTGTCGAGCGCAGCGGCGTTGAGGAGGTAGTTCTCCTTCCAGGTGAAGCCCGGGCGGATGGAGAAGACCGTCGGCGCGATCTGCGACAGCTCCTTGTACTTGTCGCTCGCGCGCAGCTGGCTGCCGAGGATCAGGTCCGGCTTGAGCGCGGCGATGGCCTCGAGGTTGAGGCTGTTGATGGTGCCGACGTTCTTGGGGCTGCCGGCTTCCTTCTTCAGGTAGCCGGGGATGCCGTCGTCGCCTTCGGTGGGCGCGTAGCCGACGGGCTGCATGCCGAGGGAGGCGACGTTGTCCAGCTCGCCGACGTCGAGGACGACGACCCGCTTGGGCGCGGCCTTTATCTCGGTCTTGCCGAGGGCGTGAGTGATGGTGCGGGGGAACTCGCCGGCCTTGGCGTCCGTGCCCATCGCCGCCGTCTTGGCGGCGGCGTCACCGAAGTCCTTGCCGCCCTGGGCCACGGCCTTCTTGCCGCCGTCGTCCGCCTTGGCGCCCGCGTCCTTGTCCGCACCGCCGCCGCAGGCGGCGAGGGAGAGAGCGGCTGCGAGGGCGACTGCGGCGGCGGTGCCGCGGCGGCGTAGGGACATGACGTGCTCCTGATCCGGTACTTAGGTGGGCCTTACCTTAAGCACGGGCAGGCGAGGCAGCACAACCGCCCCCTCAATCTCAGGCGAATCAGGGCATGGCCACCCTTATGTGTGAAGAGAGCCCTCTCGTGCTGTTCGGCAGGAAGTGCGATACCTAGCTTCAAAGGCCGGAGGTGAGGCATCGATGACAGCCTGTGCCATCGAGACCGCCGCGGCGGACGGGGCGGTGGCGAGTACGGACGGTTCGGACGGCGCGCGGACCACGAGCGGCGCGGAGGTCCCTCGCGGCGCGGCGGCCCCGGCGATCGCGATCACCGCGGACGGCACGTACGGAGCCCGCCTGGCGGGGACGGGCGAGGCGCTGTTCCCCGAGCGCTGGACCCTCGACGGCCTTGAGCCGTACGCCGTTCCGCTGCCGCTCGACCAGCCGGAGGAGCGCGACGCACAGGTGCTGCCGCTCTCCGACGGCCGGGTGCTGATCAGCCGCCGGGTCGCGGAACGGCACACGTTCTCCCTGCTGTACCCGACCGGTCCGGCGACGGGTGAACTGCCCCTCGGGGCCGTCTCCACCGAGGAGTTGACCCTGCTGCCCCCGTCCCCGGACGGGGTCCTCGCCTACGCCCTGGTGCCGAATGCGCATTCCACCGGCGTCTGGCTGGTGGCGGGCGGCGCCCGCGGCCCCGAGCGCGTCGCGGAGGTGGCGGGGCACTGCTCGGGCGGCGCGTGGCTGGACCGCGCGGGACGGCTGCTCGCGCTGGACCGCAGGCGGGCGGACGGCGGTCCGGTCAAGACGGTCGTGGTCGACCTGGCGCGCGGCGGCGAGGTGACGCCGCTGCTGCAGATCACGGAGGAGAGCGACGACCGGCTGCTGCTCGCGGACGCCGACAGCGGTCTACTGCTGATCCGTTCGAACGCGCCAGGGCCCGGACAGGACCGGCTCGGCTGGGGCGTGCTGGGCAGCGCCCGGCCGGTGCGTTTCCCCCGGAGCCTGCGGCTGCCGGACGCGCTGGTGACGCCGTTCGCGGTGCAGCCGGGGCAGGTCTTGATGCCGGAGAGCTGCGCGGTGGCCCTGCGGATCGACGGCGCGGCCGGCAGCTGGGTGGGCCTGTGGCGCCCCTCGGCCCGCCGGATGATTCAACTCGCTGCTCCTGTCGGGTGGTTGGCGGGTGCCGGGACCTGGAACCGGGACGGCGTGCTCCAACTGCCGTGCGTGACCGAGTCGGTGCCGTGCGGGGTGATCCGTATGGAGGTTCCGGAAGCCCTCTGCGCCTCTGCAGAAACCTTCGGTCACATGGCGGCCACAGAACCGGCACAAGCGGAAGCCGCAGGTGGGGAACCGCGCGACGGCTCCGACTGTCCTGCTGTGTGCAGGCCGGTTCCGTTGCAGCAGGCGCCGCTCACCGGGCGTGGTTCCCGTGGTTAGACTCACGGGCCGGGGCGACCCGGGCCACGGTTCCGGCCGGTGGGCGGGGGCCTGCGACACATGTAAGCAGCGATTTTCTACGGGGTGACTTCCCACATGTCAGAAGCCCGAACCGACACGACCCACACGCGCCCGCGCCCGCAGCCTGCGGCGGCGGGGCGGGGCGAAGCCGGCGGCGGCGCGAGTCCGGGCGCGGGGCCCGGTAGGCACCGGGGTGGTGCGGCGGCGAAGGACGAGTCGTCGGCGCCGGGGCGGGGGCGGCATCGGAGGCCGTCTGGGGGCGACGGAGCGTGACGGCGGGGCGGGTGGCGCCTGCGGCGGGCGTTTCCCCACCCCTCCCCCGACGGCCTGGCGGCCGTGGGGGGACCCCACTTCCCGAACCGGGGCAAGTCCCGGATCCCGTACCGCGCTTCGCGCGGTGTTTCGGAAGCTCTGCCCCAGGGCCCCCGCGCCTCAATCGCCGGCGGGGCTCGAAATGCCCCGCCGGCGATGGTGGAGCCGCCGACAGGGCTGGAGTTGGCGGCGGGGCTGGAGTTGCCCGGCAAGGCCGGAGTGTCTCCGCCGACGGGCTGAGTGCCGCACAGCGGCATTTCAGCCCGCCTGGGGGCGCCTCCCACGGCCGCCAGGCCGTAGGGGCGAGGACACCGCGGCGCGCGGTACCGGGTCCGGGCGAAGCCCCACCCACGCGGCGGAGCCGCACATCGATACAGCGGGCAGGGGCGGGGTGGGGAGAACGCTCCGCCCAGCGGCCACGCGCCCGCCCCCACTACCCCCGCCTCAGCCCCAGCACCTCCCCCGCCGCGAACGTCTCGCCCCGTGGCATCGCCCCGAAGTACGGCGTCAGGACCCCGTCAAGTTCCTCGAAGCTGAACGTCGGGCCCTTCGACAGTGACGCGTCGAACTTCGCCGCCACCCGGGGGCGTTCCACCACCGCCACCATCCCACCGTGCACGACCAGCAGTTGGCCGTTGACGACGGCCGCGGCGGGTGAGGACAGGTAGCCCACCAGCGGCGCGACGTGCTCCGGCGACAGGGCGTCGAAGCCGCCCGGTTCCGCTTCCGCGAAGCCCGCGAAGACGTCCTCCGTCATCCTGGTCCTCGCCCGGGGACAGATGACGTTCGCCGTGACGCCGTACTTCGCGAGGGCGAGCGCCGTCGAAGTCGTCAGGCCGACGATGCCGCCTTTCGCGGCCGCGTAGTTGGGCTGGCCCGCAGAGCCGGCGAGGAACGCCTCGGAGGAGGTGTTGACGATCCGTCCGTACACCTGGCCGTCCGCC
The DNA here is from genome assembly GCF_044745705.1 of Streptomyces sp. NPDC086835. Lineage (NCBI taxonomy): Bacteria > Bacillati > Actinomycetota > Actinomycetes > Kitasatosporales > Streptomycetaceae > Streptomyces > Streptomyces sp. NPDC086835. Next base: position 863,723 of record NZ_JBIVAU010000001.1, on the reverse strand, counting down.
GCCGCCTTGGCCCGTTCTCTCCAGTGCGCGGCCGCGAATCGCGTGGTGTTGAAGTGGCCCTTGAGGTGGACCCGGATGACCGCGTCCCACTCGTCCTCGCTCATCGAGAAGACCATCCGGTCGCGCAGGATGCCCGCGTTGTTGACGAGGATGTCCAGCTTGCCGTACTCGCGCACTACCAGGTCGATCAGTGCGCGCGCCGACTCGAAGTCGGCGACGTCGCCGTGGTGGGCCACTGCCCGGCCGCCGGCGGCGCGGATCTCCTCGGCGACGGCTGACGCGGGCGTGCCGGACGACGACCCCGTGCCGTCGCGCCCGGGCTGCCCGTAGTCGTTGACGACGACCGCCGCGCCGAGCCGGGCGAGTTCCAGGGCCTCGGCCCGGCCGAGTCCGCGCCCCGCGCCGGTGACGATCGCGCTCAGGCCTTCGAGGGGGAGAGACATGCGTGCCGTCCCCCTCAGATCTCGATGCACGTGCGCAGGGCCTCGCCGCTGCGCATCTGCGCCACCGCGTCGTTGATGCCGGCCAGCGGCACCCGGTGGGTGATGAGGCCCGCCAGGTCGATCCGGCCCGCCCGCCAGAGCGCGATGGCCCGCTCGTAGGAGCGCAGCACGTCCCCGCCGCCGTACAGGGACGGCAGGATGCGCTTCTCGTCGAAGAACAGCTCGAACATGTTGAACCGCACGTGGTCGTCCATCGCGCCGGCGCCGACGACGCACAGCGTCCCGCCGCGCCGGGTCGTATCGTAGGCCGTGCGGGTCGTCGCCGACTTCCCGACGACCTCGAAGACGTAGTCGAACCCCTCCCCCGCGGTGATCCGCTGCTTGGCGTCGCCGAGCGCCTCCGGCGCCACCGCTTCCGTCGCACCGAACCGCAGGGCCGCCTCGCGCCTGGACGCGACGGGGTCGACGGCGACGATCTGCGCCGCGCCTCGCAGTTTCGCGCCCTGGATGGCGGAGATGCCGACGCCGCCGCAGCCGATGACGGCGACGGAGGAACCGGTTTCCACCTTTGCCGTGTTGATGGCCGCGCCGAGTCCGGTGGTGACGCCGCAGCCGATGAGGGCGGCGATGTCGAAGGGGACGTCGTCGGGTATCGGCACCGCGCAGCCCGCGTCGACGACGACCTCCTCGGTGAAGGTGCCGGTGCCCGCGAAGCCGAAGACGTCTCCGCCGGGGCGGCGGAAGTTGGGCGTGCCGGCGTTCATGAACCCGGCCAGGCACAGATGGCCCTGCCCCCGTTTGCAGGAGGCGCAGGCCCCGCAGGCGGCCAGCCAGCACATCAGCACCCGGTCGCCGGCGCTGAGTCCGCTGACCCCGTCGCCGACGTCGAGGATCTCTCCGGCGCCCTCGTGGCCGGGCACGAAGGGGGCGGGCTGCGGCAGCACACCGTTCATGGCGGAGACGTCGGAGTGGCACAGGCCGGTGGCCCTGATCCGGATCCGCACCTTGCCGGGGCCGAAGCCCACCGCCTCGACGTCGTCGAGGACTTCGAGTTTGTCCTGGCCGATCTCGTGCACTACGGCTGCGCGCATGGTGCGGCTCCCTTCACACGGTTTCTACGAGGGTGTCGGCGAGGACGGGGGCCTCGTCCCGGTCGGCGGCGGTCACCACGACCTGGACCCCGCCGGGCAGGTCCCACATCCGGATGCGGAGGGTCTCGCCGGGGAAGACGACGCCCGCGAAGCGGGTGCGGTACGAGCGGACGCGGGTGACGTCCCCGCCGAGCAGGGTGTCGATGACGGCCTTCAGCGTCGTGCCGTACGTGCACAGGCCGTGCAGGATCGGCCGGTCGAAGCCGGCGAGCTTGGCGAAGTCGGGGTCGGCGTGCAGGGGGTTGAGGTCGCCGGAGAGCCGGTAGAGCAGGGCCTGGTCCTCGCGGATGTGCCGTTCCACGGTCCGGTCGGGGGCGCGGCCCGGGAGGTCGAGGCGCTCGGACGGCCCGCGTTCCCCGCCGAAGCCGCCCTCGCCGCGTACGAAGAGCTGGGCGTCGCTGGTCCACAGGGGCCCGTCGTCGTCGGCCGCCTCGGTACGCAGGACGAGGATCGCGGCCTTCCCCTTGTCGTACACCGCGGCGATCCGCGAGGTGGAGGTGGCCGTGCCGGTGACGGGGATCGGGCGGTGCAGTTCGACGCGCTGGCCGCCGTGGAGCACGGACGCGAGCCGGATGTCGAGCCCGGGGAGGTCGAGGCCGCCGACGACACCCTTGCCCGCCCCCGCGACGGTGGCGAAGCTCGGCAGCACGTGGAGCCGGGACTCGAGGGTGTAGCGCAGTTCGTCGGGGTCGGTGGCGGGGCGGCCGGCGCCCACGCCGAGGTGGTACAGCTGGATGTCCTTGTGGTCCCAGGTGACGGTGGTGGAGCGGGGCTCCGCGGCGACGGCCCTGGCGGCGTCAATGGGCATGGGACTGCTGCTCCTCGGTGAGGTGAAGACCTCGGCACGGCCGTCCGCACCGTCGGCCGCACCGAGGTCGTACGGGACCGGCCAGGCGAGCCGTTCTAGAACGCGTTCTAGGCCGATGGCCCTATGTATAGCGCGACCTCGGAAGGTTGTGAAGACTGCTGACGCAACGTCAGATCCGCCCGGTGTCCGCCCACGCGCGGGACATTCGTCACCGGCCGGTCCGGCCCCGGCCCGTCGCCGGGCCCGCCCGGCAGCGGTCTGCGGGACTCTCGGAACGGCTCGCCGCGGCGGGCGGCACGCTGATGCCGGGCCCGGCCCCGCAGGGCGGCTTCCGCGTGACCGCCGAGGTGCCGGTCACGGTCGTAGCCTGACTCCATGAACGAGATGCCCCGCGATCACAGACCGGCGAAGTCCGTGCGTGTCCTTCTCGCGGAGGACCAGGGCATGATGCGGGGCGGGCTCGCCCTGCTGCTCGGTCTGGAGGCCGACATCGACGTGGTGGCGCAGGTGGGGCGCGGCGATCAGATCGTGGAGGCGGCGCTCACGTCCCGGCCGGACGTGGCGCTGCTCGACATCGAACTCCCGGGGCTCAGCGGCCTGGACGCCGCCGCCGACCTGGCGCGGGAGGTGCCGGACTGCCGGGTGCTGATCCTCACCACGTTCGGCAGGCCGGGCTGTCTGCGGCGGGCCATGGAGGCGGGGGCGGCCGGGTTCCTCGTCAAGGACGGGCCGGTGGAGGAGCTGGCCCAGGCGATTCGGCGGGTACTGACCGGCGAGACGGTCGTCGATCCGGCGCTGGCCGCGACAGCGCTCGGCGCCGGGCCGAACCCGCTGACGGCCGGGGAACGGGACGCTCTCGGCGCGTCGGTGGACGGGGCGACGGTCGCCGGCATCTCGGAAAAGCTGCACCTGTCGGAGTCGGCCGTGCGGAACCACCTGTCGTCGGCGATCGGCAAGACGGGAACCCGCAACCGCATGGAGGCCGCCCGGGCCGCCCGGGAGCAGGGCTGGCTCTGACTGACGCACCCGGCCTGCCCCACTGCGGTCACGCCCGGTCCGCCGCGGGCCGCGGCAGCCACAGCAGCATGAGCACCGCGCCCGCGAGGAGCACGCCCGTCCCCGTACGGAAGGCCAGCGCGTAACCGGCCGTCAGGTCCTCCGGCCCGGTCGCGCCGCCGGAGCGTGCGGCGGCGACCGTCGACAGGATCGACAGGCCGAGCGCGCCGCCCATCGTGCGGGAGGTGTTGATGAGGCCGGAGACGAGGCCCGCGTCGTCGGGGTCCGCGCCCGACGTGGCGAGGGCGGCGAGCGGCGTGGCGGCCAGGCCGATGCCCGCCATCATCAGGATGCCGGGGCCGGCGATCGACGTGAGGTACGTGCCGTCGGCGGTCATCGTGGACTGCCAGCCGAATCCGGTCGCGGCGATCAGGGTGCCGAGGACGGCGACGTTGCGCGCGCCGCCTCTGGCCATCAGCGACGGCGCCAGTTTCGAGCCGACGATGACGCTGACGGAGCTGGGGACGAGGGCGAGGCCGGCCTCCAGCGGCGTGTAGCCGAGGACGTTCTGGGCGTACACCGTCATGAAGAACCACATCGCGAAGGACGCGGAACCGGTCACCAGCATGGACACGTTGGCGGCCGACACGGCCCGCGAGCGGAACAGCTTCAGCGGCATGAGCGGGGCCTTCGCCCTGGCCTCCACCACCAGGAACAGGCCGAGCAGCGCGAGCCCGCCGAGCAGGGGCAGCAGTGTCCGGCCGGCGCCCCAGCCGGACTCCTCCGTCTGCACGATGCCGTACGCGACGGCGGCCAGGCCGCCCGTCACCAGGACCGCCCCGGGCAGATCGAGCCGGCGGCTGCCGCCGGTGCGGCTCTCCGTCAGCCACAGGACGGCGGCGGCCAGCACCAGCACGCCGACGGGGACGTTGATCAGCAGCACCCAGCGCCACGACAGCAGGTCGGTCAGCACCCCGCCGACGAACCCGCCCGCCGCGCCACCCGCGGCTCCGACGGCCGCCCAGGTGGCGATCGCGCGGGTCCGTGCCGGGCCCGGCGGCACGGCGGAGGTGATGATGGTCAGCGTCGCCGGCGCGAGCACGGCCGCGCCGAGTCCCTGCACGGCGCGTGCGGCCGGCAACTGCCAGCCCTCCTGGGCGAGTCCGCCCGCGACGGACGCGGCGGTGAACAGGCTCAGCCCGACGATGAACATCCGCTTGCGGCCGAATATGTCCGCGGCCCGCCCGCCGAGGAGCATGAACCCGGCGAACGCGATCGAGTACGCGTTGAGCACCCATTGCAGCCCCGTCGCGGAGAGTCCGAGGTCGGCACGCATCGACGGCAGCGCCACGTTCACCACCGACACGTCCAGCACGACGAGGAACGCGCCGGCGCACGCGGCGAGGATCACCGCCCAGGTACGGGGCGAGGGCGTGGTGGGCGCGGGGGCGAGCGACTTCTGCGCGTTCGAGGGGGCTTGGGGCATGCCTGTCATGGTCGCAGCGACACGTCGGTCCGTACATCCTGAATTCGATGTACGGCTCACGCGGGGTGGGTCCAGGGCCGGGGACCTAGGACCGGGCAGGCGGGGGCGCGGGCTGCACCTCGTCGTCGATCCCGACAGCCGCCGGCTCACCGCCCTGTTCGACTTCGAGCCCGCGATGATCGGCGACCCGGCGTACTTCGTCGCCGGGGGGCCTCTTCGTCACCCGCGGCGACCCGGACCTGCTGGGCCGGATCCTCAAGGCGTACGGCCGCACCTTCGACCCGGCCGTGCTGATGACGTACACCCTGCTGCACGTGTACAGCCACCTGCCGTGGTCCATGCGGGATTTGCCCCTCCCGGACGCGGGCACACCGCAGTCGCTCGCCGAGGCGTGGTTCGGTACGCAGTGGCCGGCGCGCTCAGCGCCGCAGCGGCGAACGGAATGCGGCTGCCCGCGGGCGGGTCAGCGGTTGATCATGTCGCGGGTCTGGGCGTACACCGTCGCGTCGGTGAGCAGGCCCATGTGGGAGAGGCAGGCGGTCCGGGTGTTGACCGCGCCGGACAGGGACACGGAGCTGTCCGGGTTGATCACCGTGTCGCAGGGCGACCACCAGGTCGCGTAGCGGGGTGAGCCCGGAGTCTCGTCACCGGAGTTGAGGGCGGTGAGGAAGCTGGAGCCTGTGCGCATCTCGGTGCAGGACGCGTCGAAGCAACTGTTGGCGGTGTCGGTTCCGTGGTTGGGGCCGCCCAGCGACACCCAGGCGTCGGCCTTGGAGGTCCCGTCGAGGTTCTTGAGGTAGTACCGCGAGGAGAGGCCACCCATGGAGTGGCTGACGATGTCGACCCCGGTCGCCCCGGTGGCCGCGAGGAGACGATCGACCTCTGTGGACAACTGCTGGGCGGTGACGGTGTTCGACTGGCGCGAGTCGTAGGTCCACTGGCGCAGGTGGGAAGACGGCCAGCCGTCGGCCCTGAAGCGGTCGGCCATGGTGTTCCAGTTGCCGGCGTCACCGTTGTAGCCGTGCACGAACAGGATGGGATTGCTGTCCAGCGTGAAGCGGGAACTGCTCGACGCCTGGGCAGGGACCGACGCCTGCACGGCGAGAAGAGCGCCGGCGGCGGCGACGGCTGCGGTCATGACGGATCTCTTCACGCGGGCCTCGACTCAAGGGGCGGGGGCAGGGAAAGGCGCTCGACGCCGCGTTCTGGGGGGCTGGGGCCCGTCCCGGGTCACGGGAGCGATACCTGCGGGCGTGCCGAGCGTGCCGGGCGAAGGGTTCGCCTCGGCATCAGAGTGAAGACACCGGTGTCGTTGCGGGGTGGGCCGAGCGTACTGATCGGTAGGTACGCGTGGTCAAGAGGTGTGCGCCAAGTTCCTCGCCCGTCCCATCGGGCGTGCGGGACCGGTGCGGGTGCACTGCCCCTGGGACCGGCGGGGCTGGTTCGAGTGGGGTGTGACCCCGGGACCGGGTTCCCACGGTCCAACGCGGGAAGGGGCCGTCAAAGGCGGCCGGCTCCGGCGGCGGCGACGAACGCCGCGAAGGCGGCGGGGGTGGCGGTGAAGACGGGGCCGTCGGGGTTCTTGGAGTCGCGGACGGCGACGTGGGGGGCGAGGTCGGCGACCTCGACGCAGTCCCCGCCGGTGTCGGAACTGTACGACGACTTGCGCCAGGCGGCTGCGCCGAGCGGCGCGCACTCGACGCATTGACCGCCGGTGTCGCCGCTGTAGGACGACTTACGCCAGCGCACGTCCGTCAGGCTCTGGATGGTGTCCATACCGTTCCTCCATTACGCGGGCGATGAGCGCCGCCGAATCGTCGACGGAGAGCGCGGCGGCCTGCAAGTGATCGTAACGAAGTGAACCCTCCCTGACAGCAGCCGGATTGGCCGTCATATGGCCCTGCACGAAGTCCTCGGTGTAGACGAGGTCCGGATCGTCCTCGAACCGCAGCAGATTGAAAGTCCCGGGCAGCCCCGCGTGCGCGCCTGTCTCGAACGGCAGGATCTGCACCTTCACCCACTCACGCCCGCGCACCTCCGACAGGTGGGCCAGTTGATCCCGCATGACCTCACGGCCGCCGACCTCCTGGTGCAGTACGGCCTCGCTCAGCACGACCCACATCAGCGGCGGCGTCTCCCGGTCCAGGATGCGCTGGCGCTCCATCCGTGCGGCCACCCGCGCGTCGAGGTTCTCCTCCGAACGCACTCCCAGCACGGCGCGGGCGTATCCCTCCGTCTGGAGCAGCCCGTACACCAGCTGCGCCTGATAGGTGGAGATGTACGCCGCCTTCGCCTCCATCTCCGCGTACGCCTGGAACCAGTGCGGCAGTTGGCTCCGGAGCACCAGCCCCACCAGCCGGGAGAACATGCCGTCCGTCCCCAGCGCCGCGTCGACCCGTTCGCTGAAGTCCCGGGTCGGGACCTTCTTCGCCGTCTCGATCTGGCCGACCAGGGAGCCCGTGACGAAGATGCACGAGCCCAACTGGGCCTGGTTCATGCCGGTTGCTTCTCTGCGGCGGCGCAGTTCCGCGCCGTAGTAGTCCAGCGGCGATGCGCCGGGGTCGAGGTTGCGCATGTGGACCATCGCGTCGGCCCCCCGTTCGTTGTGGCTCCCGGCCGACCGTAAGCACCCCGGCCGGGCTGGGTGAGGTGAATCACGCAGGACACCTCGAACGGGGGACCTACCGGCGCGTAGGGCACGATGGCCTGATCCGCACGACCCGTCCAGGAGGACCCCATGGCCGCCACCGCTCCCAAGCCGGAGATCCTTGCCGCCTTCGAGGCCGCCAAGGGCTTCATGCCCGTGGGCGAGGGCCTCGCCCTGTACGCGGCCGCCGCCGAGGCCGGGGCGCTCGGGCTGCCGCTGCTGGAGGTGGGGACGTACTGCGGGCGCTCGACGATCCTGCTGGCGGACGCGGCACGGGAGGCCGGCACGGTCGTCGTGACGGTGGACCACCACCGGGGCAGCGAGGAGCAGCAGCCCGGCTGGGACTACCACGACCCCGAGACGGTGGACCCCGAGGTCGGTCTCATGGACACGCTGCCCACCTTCCGCCGCACACTGCACAAAGCCGGTCTCGAGGAGCATGTCGTCGCGGTCGTCGGCAGGTCGCCGCAGGTGGCGAAGGTGTGGGGCGGGAAGGCCGGGCTGGTCTTCATCGACGGCGGCCACACCGACGAGCACGCGACCAACGACTACGAGGGCTGGGCCCCGCATGTCGCGGAGGGCGGGCTGCTGGTGATCCACGACGTGTTCCCCGACCCGGTGGACGAGTGGACCGGACAGGCCCCGTACCGCATCTACCTCCGCGCCCTGGCGTCCGGCGCGTTCACCGAGGTCTCGGCCACGGATTCGCTGCGCGTCCTGCGCCGCACGGGCCCGGGCGTCTGACCCACGACGGCACGCCGGGGCGCCACGCCGTGCGAGGGGTCCGGTCGGGTGCGACACCGTCGACCAGACCGACCACCGGACCTGCCGCCCGCTAGCATCGCGACCGTGTCGTACGACGAGAACCAGCACCGTGATCCCCGGCCGCGCCCCTCCCGGCGCGGCCTCGTCGCCGTGGTCGCGGGCGCGGCGCTCGTGGTGGGCGGTGCGGGCGGGTGGTTGGTGTGGCAGGCCGACGGTTCCGGGGGCGGCAGCGCCCCCAACGGGTCCGCCACCTCCGCGGGCAAACCGGGCGGCTCCAAGGCCCCGCCGTCTTCGACCCCGTCCGGTTCGAAGTCCGCCGCGCCGCCCGCCGCCTCCCCCGCGCCCTCCCCGTCCACGAAGGCCGGTCCGCTCGCGGGGAAGGTCGTCGTGGTGGACCCGGGGCACAATCCCGGGAACTTCTCGCACACCCGCGAGATCAACCGCCAGGTGGACATCGGAACCAACCGCAAGGAATGCGACACGACAGGCACGGCGACCGCCGCCGGTTACCGTGAAGCCGATTTCACCCTCGATGTTTCACGACGTCTTCGCACACTGCTCGAAGAGCAGGGCGCAAAGGTCGAATTCACCCAGGACGGCGATCGTCCGTTCGGTCCCTGCATCGACGAACGGGCACGATTCGGCAACGAAGCGGGGGCCGACGCGGTCATCTCCGTCCATGCGGACGGGTCGGCCGTCGGCAACCGCGGATTCCACGTGATCCTCCCCGATCGGGTCAAGGCGGGCGCCGCCGACACCTCGAAGATCGTGGGCCCCTCGCGTGAACTCGGCGAACGCATCGCCGGCCGTTTCCTGCGCGCCACCGGAAGCTCCCCGTCCAATTATGTGGGAGGCGGGACCGGCCTCGACGTGCGCAAAGATCTGGGCGGACTGAACCTTTCGACCGTGCCCAAGGTCTTCATCGAATGCGGCAATATGCGGGATCCTGAGGACGTCGCTCTGCTCACCAGCCCGAGCTGGCGGCAGAAGGCGGCCCAGGGAATGGCGGACGGCATCAGCAGCTACCTACAACGGTGAGTGCGATACCGGGCGGACGTCCGGAACCGGCAGACGATAGATTCACCTCTACGATGGGGAGTCACCCCCGAGCTCCGCGTCAGCGCACACCGCCCGAACAGGCGGCAGCGAAGACCGCCCCGATGATGAGACGACGACAAAGGATTTTTACGTGAACATCCGCTCCCTCACTCGAGGCGACGGCGTGGTGATCGGAGCAGCGGTGGTGCTGTTCATCGCCTCGTTCCTCAGCTTCACCAGCGTGGACTGCCCCAGCGGGGTCGACTGCTCCAGCGCGGAGATGAACGCCTGGGACTCGCTGAACATCGTGATGTCCATCTACATCGGCGGGATCATCGGCGCCGCGCTGCTGATCCTCAGCCGCGGCATGCCGGGCCGCAAGGTCGCCGGTCTGGACCTCGGCCAGTTCGGCGTGGCCCTCACCATCTTCGCGCTCTGGACGATGTTCTGGACGATCATCGACATGAACAGCGCGGGCGCCGGCGCCATCCTCGGCCTGCTGGGCACCATCGCCCTGGCCGGCGGCGCCGTCGCCACCCCGCTGGTGCCGGCCCTCAAGGCCCCGCTCGTCGGCGCCCCGCGTCCGGCCGCGGTCCAGCAGCCGTACGGCATGCAGCCCCAGCCGCAGGGTGGTTACGGCTACCCCGGCGCGGGCGCCGGTCAGCCGTCGTACGGTGGCCAGCCGGGTCAGCCGCAGCCTTACGGCGCACAGGGCGGGCAGCCGCAGGCCGCCGCCCAGCCGGCCGCCGCGGCCCCGGCCGACGCCTCCCAGGGCGGCGCCCCGTCGGACTTCACCCCGTTCTGGTTCGCCGTGCCGGTGGCCCGTCCGCTGTACGGCGAGGACGGTTCGCCGACGCCGATCGCCGAACTGGCGCCCGGCACCTGGTACCTGGCGGTGGAGCAGCGCGGTCCCGGCCTGGTGGCCCAGACGCAGGACGGCCGTCGTGGCGTGCTGCAGGACACCTCGGGCATCCAGCGCGGCTGATCCCTCTCGCACACAGCGCGGCCCCTCGCCCTTCCGGGCGGGGGGCCGCTGCCGTACCCTGACGCCCCGTCAGAAGACTTCCGGGCGGGGGAAGGACGGACGGGCATGCGACTCGGACTCGCCCTCGGCTACTGGGGCCGCGGCCCCGACCCCGGCCATCTGGAACTGGCCCGTGAGGCCGAGCGGCTCGGCTACGACTCCGTGTGGACGGCGGAGGCGTGGGGGTCGGACGCGTTCACCCCGCTCACCTGGATCGCTGCGCACACGCGGCGCATCCGGCTGGGCACCGCCGTGGCGCAGATGGCCGCGCGCACCCCGACGGCGACCGCGATGCACGCGCTGACCCTCGATCACCTCTCCGGCGGCCGGATGATGCTGGGGCTGGGCCTGTCGGGACCGCAGGTGGTGGAGGGGTGGTACGGCCGCCCGTTCCCCGACAGCCCGCTCACCGCGACCCGCGAATACGTCGACGTGATCCGCCAAGTCCTCGCCCGCGAGGGGCCGGTCGAGCTGGCCGGGCGCTTCCACCGCCACCCGTACACGGGCGACGACGGCACCGGCACCGGCAAGCCCCTGCGGCCCATCACCCACCCGCTGCGCGCGGATCTCCCCGTACTGCTGGGGGCGGAGGGGCCGAAGAACATCGCGCAGACGACCCGTATCGCCGACGGGTGGCTGCCGCTGTACTGGTCCCCGCTGCGGACGGACGTCTACGCGGCGTCCCTCGCGGACCTCCCGGCGGGCTTCATGGTCGCCCCGATGGCCCGGGCGCGGGTCTGCGACGACATCGCGGAGGGCCTGCTGCCCGTGAAGGCGATGCTCGGCTTCTACATCGGCGGCATGGGACACGCGACCCGCAACTTCCACGCCGGGCTGATGGCGCGGATGGGCTTCGCGGCGGAGGCCCGCCGGATCCAGGAACTCTTCCTTGCGGGCCGCAGACATGAGGCGGTGCTCGCCGTGCCCGACGACTTCGCGGACGAGATCTCGCTCGTGGGACCGCGTGAACGCATCGCGGAGCGGCTGGAGCTGTGGCGGACGGGCCCGGTCACGGACCTGCTGGTCACCGCGCCGGACCCGCACACGCTGCGGGTGCTGGCCGAGCTGAACGCCTGAAACCGAGGAACGAACCCAAGAGCCTCGATCCAGTGTGCCCCGCCCGGGGACGATGCCTACGGCGTGCCGGGAAGCCGGACCGTGACGAGGAGACCGCCGGAAGGGCGGGGGACGAGGTCGAGGGTCCCGTCGTGGGCGCGGACGATGCTGTGCACGATGGCCAGGCCGAGGCCGACGCCGGCGTGCTCGTCGGTGCGTACGCGTTCCGTCCCCCGCTGGAAGGGTTCGGTGAGGGTCGGTACCAGTTCCGGCGGGAGCCGACGGCCCGTGTTCTCGACCCGCAGCACGCTCATGTCGCCGTGCGCCTCGGTGTGGACCGTCATGGTGCCGCCGGCGGGGAGGTTGTGGACGACGGCGTTCTGGACGAGGTTCGTCACCATCCGCAGCAACAACTCCGCGGAGCCGCTGGTCGGGGCCGCCCCTCCGGTGACGTCGAGGGTGATCCGGCGCTGTTCGGCGAGAGGCAGCAGCGTCTCGGCCGCTTCTTCGACGACGAGGGAGAGGTCGACGCTCTCGCGGGTGACGTTTCCTCGGTCGCCGCGGCTGAGCAGCAGGAGGGCCTCGGTGAGGTCGATCGCCCGCGTATTGACGGCGTGCAGGCGTTCGACGAGTTCGTCCCGGTCCCGCGTGGGGTCCTTGCGGGCGACGTCGAGGAGCGTCCGCGAGATCGCCAGCGGGGTGCGCAGTTCGTGGGAGGCGTTCGCGGCGAACCTCTGCTGCTCGGCGACGTGGGACTCGAGTCGTTCGAGCATCGAGTCGAACGCGTCGGAGAGTTCACGGAACTCGTCCTGGCGGCCCTTCATCCGGATCCGGTGGGACAGCGACCCGTTCCCGGCCGTCCGCGCCGCATCCCTGATCTGTGTGAGGGGTGCGAGCATCCGACCGGCGAGGATCCACCCTCCGACGAGGCCGAACACAAGGAGGAAGGCCATCGCCATGGCCGCGGCGGGGGCGAAGGTGCGCACGAGGAGGTAGCGGTTGGGTGAGATCCCGAGCAGACCCTGGCTGTTGTCGGGTACGTAGCGCAGCAGGAACACCCACACCACGGCCAGCAGGAGAGCACCGGCGACGAAGAGGAATCCGGCATAGCTGAGGGTGAGTTTCAGTCGGGCGCTGAGCCCTGGGCGTCTACGCACGCTCACGGCCGGGGTCGGTGGTGTCCGTACCGGTGTCGATCCGGTAGCCGACGCCGGGCACCGTGGCGATGATCCAGGGTTCGCCGAGCCGTTTGCGCAGTGCGGAGACGGTGATGCGCACGGCGTTGGTGAGGGGGTCGGCATTCTCGTCCCAGGCCCGTTCCAGCAGTTCTTCGGCGCTGACGACCCCGCCCTCGGCGGCGACGAGGACTTCGAGCACGGCGAACTGTTTGCGGGTGAGCGCGACGTAGCGTCCGTCGCGGAAGACCTCCCTGCGGAAGGGGTCGAGCCGCAGGCCGGCGATCTCGCGGACCGGGGGCCGGGCGTACACGCGTCTGCGGTCGAGCGCCCTCAGCCGCAGGACGAGCTCCCGCAGATCGAACGGTTTGGTGAGGTAGTCGTCGGCGCCGAGCTCGAACCCGGAAGCTTTGTCGTCGATCCGGTCGGCGGCGGTGAGCATGAGGATCGGGATGCCGCTGCCGGAGGCGACGATGCGCCGGGCGACCTCGTCGCCGGAAGGGCCGGGGATGTCGCGGTCGAGGACCGCGAGGTCGTAGGAGTTGACGCTGACCAGTTCCAGGGCGGAGTCGCCGTCGCCGGCGATGTCGGCGGCGATCGCCTCCAGCCGCAGACCGTCACGGACGGCTTCGGCAAGGTAGGGCTCGTCCTCCACGATCAGTACACGCATGTCCGAAGCCTAAGCAGCACGACATGTCGCCGACGTATGCAAAGTCCTGTGCACACCCGACACGCGACTCAGCCCGCCGACGCCGGCGCGGGTGTCGGCGCGGGGCGAGGCCGGTCCGACGGCGCTTGTGCCGTGGTGCGCCACCAGCGGCGCGACGCCAGCGCGGCCAGCACGGCGCCGGTGGCGTTGACCAGTACATCGTCCACGGAGGACACCCGGTCCAGCCGCAGGACGTACTGTGCGGTTTCGACCAGGACCGAGCAGCCCACCCCGAGCGCCAGGATCCGCGGCACGGACGCCAGCGCCGCGAACCTCATCGGGGCGAAGAACCCCAGCGCCGCGAGGACCAGCAGGTTGCCGACGATGCCGAGCGGCCCCATCGTGATCAGGTCCCGCAGCGGTACCAGGCTCACCCGGGCGGGGACGGTGCCGGCCCCGGCGCCCGGCATCATGGTCATCCACAGGAACGGCACCGTCCCGTGGACCATGCCCACCTCGGCCAGCGACATCCGCCACGCCGATGTGACGCCGGCGTCGCGCCGACGGCGCGCCAGTGCCCACACCACCAGCGCGGCCGACGGCAGCGCGACCAACGTCATGAGCACCACCCCGTTGAACGTGTCGAAGCAGCCGTGCCACCGCCCGGCCATGCACACCGGAGCGGCCATCATGAGCGGCCGCCGCACGACGAACACGGCGCACGCCAGGCCGAGGATCGCCAGGGTGAGGAACACGATCCTGCGAGTGTGGCGGGGCGGTGATGACAGGGATGCGCTGTGGTTCATGCCGCCATTGGAGACGGAGGGCCGTTGCGGTGGCGTATGCGATTTTCGATACGCCCGCGATACACGCAGTCCCCGGCACCAAGGAACTCGCGCAAACCGGCCGTGAGATGGTCCCGCCGCTGGTGCGCTTGCGGCTTCGGCGGCAGCCTCAGCCGCCGCCGAGTTCCGACCGAGGCGAAGGGCACGGCGCACGGGGCCGCCACTTGGGCGAGCCCGAACGGGTTTCACAGGCTCACAAGCGGCAACACGCTGAGCATGACAACACGCACGAGCAGTACCACCACAGTGGCGAGAGTCGTCGCCGTCGTAGCGGACGTCATGGCCTTCATCCTCGGCCTGTGGATCCTGATGTACCTTCTGGACGCCAACAGGGCCAACGACCTGGTCGAGTTCGTCCGCGACACGGCCCGCTGGCTGGCCGGCTGGTCCCACGACCTGTTCACCTTCGACAAGGAATGGGCGCGGGTGGTCGCGGGCTACGGGCTGGCGGCGATCGTCTACCTGTTCATCGGCCACGCGGCGGCGGGTGCGCTGCGGCGCCGTTGACCGCCTGCGGCGGGGCTTGTCCCCCTACCCGCCCCTTCCCGCTGTATCGATGTGCTTGGGGGCACCTCCCACGGCCGCCAGGCCGTAGGGGGAGATTGAGGGCACGGCCGAAGGCCGTGCGGAGCCCGGGGCTTGCTCCGCCACGCGGCGGAGCCGCACATCGGCACAGCGGGAAGGGGCGGGGTGGAGGCACGGCCCCGCGCAGCGGACACGCCCCCGATCAGTGGACCTCGCAGCAGTCCGGCGAAAGCCCCTTCGGCAGGCGCTCGCCGCCGAACACCGCCGTCGTCGCCTCGTCGCCGCCCAGCGCCGCGACCGCCAGCAGCAGCGAGCCCGCCGTCCATGTCGTCTGTTCCTCGGGCCATATCGCACGCTCGCCCTCGAAGACGTAGCCCGTCCAGTACAGGCCGCCCTCCGCGCGGAGGTGCTGGATGGACTGGAGGATCTCCAGGGCGCGGTCGGACTCGCCCACCGCCCACAGCGCGAGCGCCAGTTCGCAGCTTTCGCCGCCGGTGACCCACGGATTCGGCAGGACGCATCGCACGCCCAGGCCGGGCACGACGAAGTCGTCCCAGCGGGACTCGATGCGCGCCTTGGCCTCATCGCCGGTCACCGCGCCGCCGAGGACGGGGTAGTACCAGTCCATCGAGTAGCGGTCCTTGTCGAGGAACCGCTCGGGGTGGTGGCGAACCGCATGGGCGAGCGCGCCGGCCGCGAGTTCCCAGTCGGGTTGGGGCTCCTCGCGTTCCTCCGCGACGGCCAGCGCGCAGCGCAGCGCGTGGTGGATGGAGGAACTGCCGGTCAGCAGGGCGTCGTTCACCGCCGTCCCGTCCGGCTCGCGCTTCCAGCCGATCTGGCCGCCGGGCTGCTGGAGCCCCAGGACGAATTCGACGGCCGCGTACACCACCGGCCACATCCGATCGAGGAAGACCTCGTCGCCGGTGGCCAGGTAGTGGTGCCACACGCCGACCGCGATGTAGGCGCAGAAGTTGCTCTCGCGGCCGTGGTCCGTGACGGCGGCCGGGTCGCCGTCGTGGTAGGCGGCGTACCAGGAGCCGTCGTCGTTCTGGTGCCGGGCGAGCCAGTCGTAGGCGCGGGCGGCGGCGTCGTGCTCGCCCGCCGCGTCGAGCGCCATGGCGGCTTCCGTGTGGTCCCACGGGTCGAGATGGTGGCCGCGGAACCAGGGGATCGCGCCGTCGGGGCGCTGCACGGCGAGGATCCCCGCGACGGTCTCCACGGCCTCCTCAGCGCTCAGGACCCCGGGCAGGACAAGGTGTTCGGTACGTCCTGGCAACGTCACTTGGCGGCGTCCACGGGAAGGTGCGGCTTGGTCGCGTACGCCACGAAGCTCTTGCCGATCAGCGGGTTCAGCGCCTGTTCGGCGACGCGGGTGGCCAGTGGCTTCTTCATGATGTCCCAGACGAGGAGCTTGTGGTACGCCTTCACCGGCAGCGCCTTGTCGTTGTCGACACCGAAGGCGCACTTGAGCCACCAGTACGGCGAGTGCAGGGCGTGCGCGTGGTGGGTGCCGTACGGCCGCAGGCCCGCCTGCTTCATCTTGGCGAGCAGTTCGTCGGCCTTGTAGATGCGGATGTGGCCGCCCTCGACCTCGTGGTAGGCGTCGCTGAGCGCCCAGCAGACCTTCTCGGGGCCGTAGCGCGGCACGGTGACCGCGATGCGGCCGCCGGGCCGCAGGACGCGGACCATCTCGGCGAGCACTCCCTTGTCGTCGGGGATGTGCTCCATCACCTCGGAGATGATGACGACGTCGAACGACTCGTCGGGGAAGGGCAGGTTGAGGGCGTCGCCCTCCATGGCGGTGGCCGTCGCGCCGGCGGGGGCCTCTCCGGCCTCCTTCATCGCGGCGAACCACTTGGCGACCTCGCGGATCTCCTCGCCGTTCTGGTCCAGGGCCACGACCTGCGCTCCGCGCCGGTAGCACTCGAACGCGTGCCGGCCGGCGCCGCAGCCCAGATCGAGCACTCGGTCGCCCGGGGCGAGCGGAAAGCGGGAGAAGTCGACGGTCAGCACGGGGGGTCTGCCTTCCTGGGGGCGGAGCTCGGGTCTTCCTGGTGGAACTGGGTCAGTGGGTGCGTACGGAAGCGGCGGACGATGCGGCGATCGCCTCGCGGTAGCGTTCCGCGGTGCCGATCGCGGCCTGCTTCCAGGTGAAGCGGGCCAGCACCCTGGCCCGTCCGGCGTCGCCGAGCCGGGCCCGCAGGTCCGGATCGCCGAGGAGCCGGCGCAGGGCGGCGGCCAGGGCCTCCGCGTCGCCGGGCGGCACGGCCAGGCACGTCTCGCCGTCGGGGCCGGCGACCTCGGGGATCGCGCCGCCGGTGGTGGCGACGAGCGGTGTGCCGGTGGCCATGGCCTCCGCGGCGGGCAGCGAGAAGCCCTCGTACAGGGACGGCACGCAGGCGATCTGGGCGCTGCGCACCAGGTCGACCAGTTCGGCGTCGCTGATGCCCTTGACGAACCGGACGGCGTCGTCGAGGCCGTAGCGCTCGATGAGCTGCGCCACCGGGCCGTCCTCGGCGCGCTTGCCGACGACGACGAGGTGGGCGTCCGGGTTCTCGGTGCGGAGTTTGGCGAGCGCCTCGACGAGGTGGACGAGTCCCTTGAGGGGGACGTCGGCGCTGGAGGTGGTGACGATCCTGCCGGGGACCTCGGCGACGGAGGGGTCCGGCGAGAAGAGGTCGGTGTCGGCGCCGATGTGGACGACATGGACGCGGTCGCGCCGTACGCCGAGGTGGTCGACGATCTCCTGCTGCGAGGAGCCGGAGACGGTGAGCACGGAGGGCAGCCGGCGGGCGACGCGCTTCTGCATGCGGGTGAAGCCGTACCAGCGGCGCACGGACGCGCGGCGCTGCCAGCTCATCGCGGCGTCGAGGTCCAGCTGCCGGTCGACGGTGATCGGATGGTGGATCGTCGTGACCAGCGGGGCGCCGATGTCGCCGAGGAGGCCGTAGCCGAGGGTCTGGTTGTCGTGGACGACGTCGAACTCGCCGCGCCGGGCCAGCAGGTGGCGGCGGGCGCGGAGCGAGAACGTCAGCGGCTCCGGGAAGCCGCCGGTCCACATGGTGGCGACCTCGAGTGCGTCGATCCAGTCCCGGTACTCGCCGCGGCCGGGCGTGCGGAAGGGGTCGGGGCTGCGGTACAGGTCGAGGCTGGGCAGCTCGGTGAGCGGCACGCCCTCGTCGAGGACCGGGTAGGGCTGGGCGCCGATCACCTCGACGCGGTGGCCCAGCCGGGCGAGTTCACGCGACAGGTGGCGCACGTAGACGCCCTGGCCGCCGCAGAACGGGTTCCCCTTGTACGTCAGGAGGGCGATGCGCAGCGGGCTGTCATCGCTGCCGGACGTGCCTGACGTGCCCGCTCGGGGGCCGGCCTCTATGGCCTCTGCGGTCACCCGGGGCCCCCTTCTCACTGCGTTTCGGCGGAGCCTAATCGGTCGCGCTAATCTAGAACAAGTTTCAGACTTGATCGTTCAAGGGACTTCGAATCTACCGGGCGGTAGCGCAACTGTGACCGGCGGATCAGGTGATTCCCGCCACGGCGGGCGGGTGAGGGAACGGACACCGGGACTGATGACAGCGCAAGAAAGGCCGACGATGCCCGCGACGCCACCCCTCACCGAACGACAGGAGGCGCGCCGCCGTCGCATCCTGCACGCGAGCGCCCGGCTCGCGAGCCGTGGCGGATTCGACGCGGTCCAGATGCGGGAGGTCGCCGAGTCCTCGAGCGTCGCGCTCGGCACGCTGTACCGCTACTTCCCTTCCAAGATCCATCTGCTGGTCGCGACCATGCAGGACCAGCTCCAGCAGATGCACACGACGCTGCGCAAGCGCCCGCCGGGCGGGGAGAGCCCCTCCGAGCGGGTCGCGGAGACGCTGATGCGGGCCTTCCGGGCGCTCCAGCGCGAGCCGCACCTCGCGGACGCGATGGTGCGGGCGCTGACCTTCGCGGACCGCAGCGTGAGCCCCGAGGTGGACACCGTCTCGCGGCAGACGACGGCGATCATCCTGGACGCGATGGGGATCGAGCACCCGACGCCGGAGCAGCTCTCCGCCGTCCGTGTCATCGAGCACACCTGGCACTCGGCGCTGATCACCTGGCTGTCGGGGCGCGCCTCGATCGCCCAGGTGAAGATCGACATCGAGACGGTCTGCCGGCTGATCGACCTGACGGACCCGGCCGTCTCCCCGGCCCCGTCGACCCCGGCCGCGCCTGTGAAGGGACGGGGCGGGGCGCGGAAGGACGCGCGGTGACGTGACCCGGCCCACGGCCGGTCGTCAGGGATCGCGGCGGAACACGGGTCACAGCAGCAGGACGGCGGCCCCCCACAGGACGGCCAGCGCCAGGACCACCGGGCCGAGCGGCATGCCCTGTTCGGCCGCTGTGGCGTGACGTGCCGGGCGCAGGGCCGGGTCCTGCCACAGGGCGCCTGCCTCGTCGGCGGCACGGACCGCGGCGGGGTGGCGCCCGAGTCTGTGTTCGAGGCAGGCCCAGCCCGTCGGTGACAGTGTGACGTCCTTGCCCTCGGACACGGAGACCCGGATGCCGTCGTCGGTGTGGTGGACACCCGCGATCCGGTTCCAGGGGACATGCCTGACACGCCAGGCTCCGGTCACCCACAGACCTCGCTGGTCGGCGGTCACCCGCCAGTTGAGAGCGGTGGCGACCGAGCTGATGAGCCACGGCATGCCGAGCACGAGGACGAGGAGCCAGTGCCATGCGAGGTCGTCGCCGAGTGCCGCCCAGGTACCGCCGCCGTGCACGATCAGCAGGAACAGGCCGATGGCCCGCGACCCCCGGTCGGCGGACCACGTGAGCGGGTCGACGGTGGGCTCCATCGCGGCGCCGGCCCGGCCGTCCGGACGGCCGGACATACCGTCAAAGCCACCCGGGACGCCGAAGAGCTTCGCCGTTGCGGGCCGTACGGGCGTGACACTGCACTCCACCGACGCCTCGCCGTCCTCCTCCGCCGCGGTCAGGACGACTTCGGCACCTGCGAAGGGAGCACCGAACAGGACGGCCTCGCACAACGGCGGCACGGGGTCGGTGCCCTTGAGGGCGGCAACGGCCTCGGCCGCCCACGCCTCCTTCGCCGCCTCCGTCCCGAAGGCGGCGGGCGCCTCGTCCTCCGTCCCGTCGTCCTCCTCCTCGTCGACGTCGCCGACGGCGTACAGGGAGTGGAAGTGCAGCACCGGACGCTCTCCCGCGAGGTCGTCGGCCGCGTACACCCACGTCCGGCTGTCCGTGTGCCCCTCACGGACGAGCACCTTGAGCGCGGGCAACGGTGCGCGGCACAGCCGGAGCACGCGCAGGCGGCTTGTCGCGCCGTTGGCCAGGAAGGCGAGTCCCGGCACTGCGGTCACCAGCAGCAGCAATTCCCAGCCGATGACGTCGTACGGCTCGGCGGCCAGGCGTGCCCACTCGCCGTCGACGACGAGCTCCACGGTGCTGCCGACCGCGTGGTCCTCGGGGAAGGCGGTCTCCACGGTGTGAGAACCGCCCTCCGGCGACGCCGCCTCGAGGACCGGAACGTCCTCGTCGTCGGTCACCCGCGTCACCTCGGCGGCGATCCGGGTGCCGCGCGCGGCGTGCTCCTCGTACTCGCCGACGACCTGCTGGGCCTGCCAGAAGGCGAACATGCCCACCGCCAGCAGGAGCGAGGCGAGCGCGAAGCTGAGGCGACCGCGCCTGAAGCGTCCGGCTGCCGCCGGGAGGGCGTGCTTGACCGGCCCGGCCGCCTGTTCGGCGAGCAGGCGCTGCCGGTTCGCAGCGGCCAGTCGGTGGACGATCGTGACGACGGCGTAGGCCAGCGCCGACAGCATGGCGAGGTCGGCCGATCCGTCGAACGCGGCGGGGAGTCCGGCGTCCAGAAGACCGCCTGCGGCGGTCGCCCCAAGACTCAGCAGGGCGAGTCGGGGCAGCCGCCAGATCCAGTACAGCGACAGCAGCCCCGCACCGGCGAGTGCGGCTCCCCACCAGTCGGTGCCGCACGGCTCTGCCGGGGTGCATGGCGCCTCCGGCGCCGCCACGACGGACCACACCATCGCGACGACGAGCGCGCACACCGGCCACAGGGGATGTGCCCAGCGTGCGGGGGTGGCGGCCAACCACCTCGCGGCGTCGGCCGATCGCCAGTCGGGCACGCCCGGGGGTATCCGGTCGGGCGGAAGAGGGAGAGGGAGGTCACTCACACGCGCATTATCACCGGGGCGAAATGAGGTGCGTACGGCGGCACGATGGACTTCGCCCTACCGTCGCGGCGCGACGGGACCTCGCCGTCGGCCGGGCCGCCGGGGCCGCAGACTCCCGGCAGGACAAGTCACCTTGTTCACTCCTCTTGTTCACTCCTCCGGTGGGAAGACGGGCTCGCCGCCGTCCGCCGCGGTGAGCGTGATCGCCTCCACCGGGCAGTTCTCCGCGGCCGCGAGGAGCTTCTCGTCGGCGTCGGCCGTGGTGGCCCGCGCGTGCGACTGGCGCGCCGCGTCGAGGTCGAAGCTTTCCGGGGCGTGGCCGACGCACATGCCCGAGCCGATGCACAGGGTGCGGTCCACCTCGACGCGCCAGCGGTCCCCCATCAGTGGCTCCCGTGTCCGGCGGGCAGGTGGATCATCTTGTGCTCGAGGAACTCGCCGTAGCCCTCGGGACCGAACTCACGGCCCACGCCGCTGTTCTTGTAGCCGCCGAAGGGGCCGAGCATGTCGAGGCTGAAGGTGTTGACGTTGTACGTGCCGGTCCGTACCCGCCGGGCGAAGTCGATGCCGTGCTCGACGTCGGACGTCCACACACTGCCGCTGAGGCCGTAGTCGGAGTCGTTCGCGATCGCGGCGGCCTCGTCCTCGTCGCCGTACGGCAGCAGGCAGATCACCGGGCCGAAGATCTCTTCGCGGGCGATGCGCATGCAGTTGTCGACGCCGCCGAAGAGGGTCGGCTCCACGTACCAGCCGCGTTCCCGTCCGGCGGGACGGCCGCCCCCGCACAGGATCTTGGCGCCCTCCTCCTGCCCGATGCGTATGTAGTCCAGGGAGCGCCGCTGCTGGCGCTCCGCGACCAGCGGGCCGACCTGGGTGGCCGCGTCGAGGGGGTCGCCGACGACGAGCGCGGAGGCCGCCGCGGCGAAGGCCTCCGCGATCTCGTCGTAGCGGCTGCGCGGCGCGAGGATGCGGGTCTGGGCCACGCAGGCCTGGCCGTTGTTCATCCAGGCGGCCGGGACGATCCCGGCGACGGCGGTGGCGAGGTCGGCGTCGGGCAGGATCACGGCCGCCGACTTGCCGCCGAGTTCGAGGGTGACGCGGGTGAGGTTGCGCGAGGCGACCTCCATGACCCGGCGGCCGGCCTCGACGGAGCCGGTGAAGGAGACCTTGTCGACGTCCTTGTGCCCGACCAGGTACTCGCTGACCTCCCGGCCCGCGGGCAGGATCGACAGGACTCCTTCCGGCAGTCCGGCCTCCCGCGCGATCTCGCCGAGGATGTACGAGTCGAGGGGCGTCTCCGGCGACGGCTTGAGGACGACGGTGCAGCCCGCGAGCAGCGCGGGGGCGAGCTTGGCGGCGGCGGTGAACTGCGGGACGTTCCACGGCACGACGGCCGCGACGACACCCACCGGCTCGCGCCGCACCAGGATCGGGCCGAGGACGCCGCTGCGCCGCTCCTCGTGCGTGAACTCCCGGGCGACGGAGATCGCCGAGTCCCACACCATCATCGCGCCGAGCGCCTGGGCGAGGACGCTCCACGAGTAGGGGGAACCGTTCTGCGCGCTGATGGACCGCGCGATCTCCTCGTGCCGTACGGCGACGGCGTCCTTGATCCGGCCGACGACCGCGATCCGCTCCTCGAGCGTCGTGCGTGGCCAGGGCCCTTCGTCGAAGGCCCGGCGCGCGGCGGCCACCGCCCGGTCCACATCGGCGCGTGAGGCGTGCGGGACGCGGCCGAGGACCTGTTCGGTGTGTGGGGAGATGACCTCGATCACTTCCGTGCCGAGCGGGGCCGTCAACTCGCCGCCGATGAACAGTTCTCCGTGTTCCACGAGCTCGGTCATGACTGCTGCCTCCCGCCGGGGCGCACTATCTGACACAGTTTCAGAACTGATATCAGTTCCAGTTACAGGGGGCAATGGGCATGGCGTCGACGGACGAGGCAGCGGCTGGGCATGTGACCGACCACGGCGGCGGCGTCCGCTCCCTGCGCGTCCCCATCCCGGACAACCCGCTCGGCCACACCCTGGTCCACCTCCTCGACACCGACCGAGGGCCGGTCCTCGTCGACACCGGCTGGGACGATCCGACCGCCTGGGACACGCTCTCGGCGGGGCTGGCCGCCTGCGGCACCTCGCCCGCCGAGATCCACGGCGTCGTGGTCACCCACCACCACCCCGACCATCACGGCCTGTCCGGCCGCGTCCGCGAGGCGTCCGGGGCGTGGATCGCGATGCACGCCGCCGACGCCACCGTCGTGCGCCGCACCCGGGAGGCCGAACCGGGGATGTGGCTCGACTACCTCGCCGGCAAACTCGCCCGTGCCGGGGCGCCCGAGGCGCACATCGCACCGCTGAGAGCCGCACGCGCCGCCGGTGGCGGGGGCGGGCTGCCCGGCCTGCGCCCGGCACTGCCCGACCGGGAGATCGTCCCGGGCGAGCTGCTCGACCTGGCGGGCCGCAGACTGCGGGCCGTATGGACGCCCGGCCACACCCCCGGCCATGTCTGCCTCCACCTCGAGGAGGCCCACCCGGCGGGCCGGCCCGGCAACGGCCGCCTCTTCTCCGGCGACCACCTGCTGCCCGGCATCACCCCCCACATCGGCCTCTACGAGGACCCCGACGACGCCACGGTCACCGACCCCCTCGGCGACTACCTCGACTCCCTGGAACGCGTCGGCCGGCTCGCCCCCGCCGAAGTGCTCCCCGCCCACCAGCACGCCTTCACCGGCGCCCAGGACCGGGTACGGGAACTGCTCGCCCACCACGAGCAGCGGCTCACCGGACTGCTGGCGCTGCTGGCCCGGCCGCTCACGCCCTGGCAGGTCGCCGAGCGGATGGAGTGGAACAGGCCCTGGGAGCAGATCCCCTACGGCTCCCGCAACATCGCCGTGTCCGAGGCCGAGGCGCATCTGCGGCGGCTGGTGAAGCTCGGCCGCGCGGAGGTCGCGGCGGGCGGGGAGCCGGCCCGGTACGTGGCGGTGTGACGGGCGCCCCACGTCCGGGTACGCGACCGGCCGGTAGAGTGGCGCCGTCGTCATCATTACCCGTACGGGGGGAAGCCGGTGGAAATCCGGCGCTGACCCGCAACCGTGAGCCGCCGTCCGTGGTGGCAAGTCGGAATGCCCCGTACGAGGTCGTGACCGGCTCGTGTCACCGGCAGCCCGCCGGTGACCGGCACCGTCGAGGCATACGGAGCCGGAGCCCAGGTGCCTGAGCGTGCCCGTGCCCGGATCCCGCCGGGAGTACCGCAGGAGAGGCACCGCCCGCCATGACCACCGTTCGCCGCGGCGCAGCCGCGCTCGTCGCCTCCGCCGTGCTCGGCCTGTCCGCCGCACCCGCCGCCTTCGCGGCCCCCTCCCCCACGCCGTCCGCGGAACTGCCCGCCGGTCTCTACGGCAAGGGCGACCCGACCTACGACGGTGTGTGGCGGCAGTCGCTCGCCCTCCTCGCCCAGGACACGGCCGGGGTGAGGCCCGCGGACGCGGCGGTCGCCTTCCTGACCGGGCAGCAGTGCGCGGGCGGCGGCTTCCCCTCGTACCGCGCAGACACCGCGAAGGACTGCGACGCGAAGCTGCCGCTCGACACCAACGCCAGTGCCGCCGCCGTGCAGGCGCTCGCCGCGCTCGGCGGGCAGGACGCCGTGGTCGACAAGACCGTCGGCTGGCTGAAGTCCGTGCAGAACGAGGACGGCGGCTGGGGCTACAACCCGGGCGGCGCGAGCGACGCCAACTCGACCTCCGTCGTCATCGGCGCGCTCGCCGCGGCCGGCGAGCAGCCCGCCACCGCGAAGTCCAAGGGCGGCAAGACCCCTTACGACGCGCTGCTGACGTTCGCGAAGCCCTGCGGCGGCGAGGACGGCGGCGCGTTCGTCTACCAGGTCGCGTCGCCCGGCATCGTCGCCGACTCCACCGCGGCGGCCGTGCTCGCCGCACACGGCAAGGGCCTGGCGGCGACCGGCGCCGGCACCGAGGACGCCAAGCGCACGGCCTGCGAGAAGGCCACCGACATCGAGGGCGCGGCGCACAACGGCGCGGCGTACCTCGCGAACGGGCTGGCCGAGAAGGGCCACTTCGACACTCCGCCGATGCCCGGCGCCGACGACTCCTCGCCCGCGCCGGACTTCGGCAACACCGCCGACGCGATCGTCGCGCTGTCCGCGCAGGGCCTCGCCGAGCAGGCGAAGAAGCCGCTGTCGTGGCTCCAGCAGAACTCGGCGGCCTGGGCGAAGCAGAACGGCCCCGCCGCCTACGCCCAGCTGATCTTCGCCGCCCGTGCGGCAGGCGCCGACCCCAAGTCCTTCGGCGGCCAGGACCTGGTCGCGGCACTGAACGCGACCGGTCCGGCCCCGCAGGCGGCCGCCTCGCCGTCCGCCTCCGCGAAGAGCGAGAAGGACACCTCCGACTCCTCGGACTCGTCCTCCTCCACCTGGTGGATCGTGGGCGTGTTCTTCGTCGCGGCCGTCGGTGTCGGCTTCCTGTTCAGCGGCCGCAGGAAGAACCAGAGCTGATGCGCGCCCGCCTCCTCGCCCTCCTCGGCCTGTGCGCCCTGCTCACGGTGGCCGTCGCGGCCCCCGCCCAGGCCGCGGGCTACCGCTACTGGTCGTTCTGGAAGAGCAGCGGCGGCGAGTGGACGTACGCCACGGAGGGCCCGGCGACCGCCCGCCCGGCCGACGGGTCCGTGAACGGCTTCCGCTTCTCCGTCAGCGAGGACAGCGGGGACGCGGCGACTCCGCGCACGGCGCCCGACTTCGCCACGATCTGCGACGGAACGCCCGCGAAGGACGGCACGAAGCGGCTCGCCCTCGTCATCGACTTCGGCACCGCGTCGGACGCCCCGCAGGGCGAGACGCCGCCCGCGCAGCGCACGGCGTGCGCGCGGGTCGCCCCGGCGGCGACGACGGCGGAGGCGCTGGCGCAGGTGGCGAAGCCGCTGCGCTACAACAGCGAGGCGCTGCTGTGCGCCATCGCGGGCTACCCCGGCTCGGGCTGCGGCGACCAGGCCCTGCCGGCCGACCCGCCGACGCCCGGCACGGGCTCGAGCACGGCCGTGGTCACGACGAAGGAACCGACCGGCGGCGACGGCCCGTCGGTGGGCGTGTACGCGGGCATCGCGGCGGTCCTGACCCTGGCCGGAGCGGCGGTGTGGCGCTCCCGCCGCACCAACCGATGACCTCCCACCCCGACGGGCCCCTTCCGCCCCGGGGGCCTGCACACCCGGACGAGCCCCTGGGGCCGGCTCCCACGCCGCGCGCCGACGCGAACGACCGGGCGCATCAAGCCCCGTCGGCGCGTCGCGCCGACGCCGACGACCCGGCACATCAAGCCCCGCCGGCGATCGAGGCGCGAGGTCCAGGGCGGCGCCCCGGCGTACCGCACAAGGCCGTCGTGACGAACGCACCCGGCCACGGAACGCACCCCCTGATCCGCGCGCTCCGCGCGACCCGCGCGCCAGCCGCGAGCCGGAGCAACGCGCTGCACGCCGGCGCCTGGTGGCTGTGGGCGCTGGGGCTTGCCGTCGCCGCCTCGCGGACGACGAACCCGCTCCTCCTCGGGCTGCTCGTCGGCGTCGCCGGCTACGTCGTGGCGGCACGCCGTACCGACGCGCCGTGGGCCCGCTCCTACGGCGCCTTCGTCAAGCTCGGGCTGCTCGTCATCGGCATACGCGTCGTCTTCTCCGTCGCCCTCGGCTCCCCCATCGCCGGTACGCACGTACTGTTCACGCTGCCCGAGGTACCGATGCCCGGCTGGGCGGACGGCGTGCGGATCGGCGGGCGGGTGTTCACCGAGCAGATCGTGTTCGCGCTGTACGACGGTGCGAAGCTGGCCGCCCTGCTCATCTGCGTCGGCGCAGCCAACGCGCTCGCCAACCCCGCTCGGCTGCTCAAGTCGCTGCCGGGCGCGCTGTACGAGGCCGGCGTCGCGGTCGTCGTCGCCATGACGTTCGCGCCGAACATGGTCGCGGACGTCTTGAGGCTGCGCACCGCCCGCCGCCTTCGGGGCCGACCGACGGGCGGGGTGCGGGCCGTCGCCCAGATCGGGCTGCCGGTCCTGGAGGGCGCGCTGGAGCGGTCCGTCGCGGTCGCCGCGTCCATGGACGCCCGCGGGTACGGCCGCACCGCCCAGGTGCCGCCCGCCGTGCGGCACACCACGACGGCGCTGACCCTCGGCGGGCTGCTGGGGGTGTGCGCGGGATCGTACGGGCTGCTCGCCGCGGAGGGCGCGCGCTACGGCGTACCGCTGCTGGTCGCCGGGCTCGTCGCGGCGGCGGGTGGCCTGTGGCTGGGCGGCCGGCGTTCGGTGCGCAGCCGCTACCGCCCGGACCGGTGGGGCATGCGGTCCTGGCTGGTGACCGGTTCCGGCGCGGCCGTCGCCGCCCTGATGATCCGGGCGGCGACCGTGCCGGGGAGCGAGGCGCTGCACCCCGGCGTCGTACCGCTGACGGCGCCGGAACTGCCGCTGTGGCCCGCGCTGTCCGTGCTGATCGGTCTGCTTCCGGCGTTCGTCGCGCCGGTCCCCGTAGGAGCCAAGGAGTCGTCCCGGTGATCCGCTTCGAGAACGTCTCCGTGACGTACGAGGGCGCTGCCGCGCCGACGCTGGAGAACATCGACCTCACCGTCCCGGAGGGTGAACTGGTCCTGCTCGTCGGCCCGTCCGGCGTGGGCAAGTCGACCCTGCTCGGTGCGGTGTCCGGGCTCGTCCCGCACTTCACGGGCGGGACGCTGCGCGGCCGGGTCACGGTCTGTGGCCGCGACACCCGCACCCACAAGCCGCGCGAACTCGCGGACGTGGTGGGCACGGTGGGCCAGGACCCGCTCGCCCATTTCGTCACCGACACCGTCGAGGACGAACTCGCGTACGGCATGGAGTCGCTGGGCCTCGCGCCCGGCGTGATGCGGCGCCGGGTCGAGGAGACGCTCGACCTGCTGGGTCTGGTGGAGCTGCGCGACCGGCCCATCGCGACGCTGTCCGGCGGCCAGCAGCAGCGTGTGGCGATCGGCTCGGTGCTGACCACGCACCCGAAGGTCCTCGTGCTCGACGAGCCGACGTCGGCGCTGGACCCGGCGGCGGCGGAAGAGGTCCTCGCGGTGCTGCAACGCCTCGTCCATGACCTGGGCACGACGGTGCTGATGGCGGAACACCGCCTGGAGCGGGTCGTCCAGTACGCGGACCGGGTGGTGCTCCTGCCCGCGCCCGGGGCCGGGCCCGTCGTCGGCGATCCGGCCACGGTGATGGCCGACTCGCCGGTCCGCCCGCCGGTGGTGACGCTGGCCCGCCTGGCGGGCTGGTCCCCGGTCCCCCTGTCGGTCCGCGACGCCCGCCGCCGCGCGGGCGCGCTGCGCGAACGCCTGGCAGCTACGGATGCGCTGCGCCCGGGGCCCGGTGAGGCTGTCTTCGCGCAGCGGAATTCAGCCCGTCCGGCGATCGAGGACGCCGCGCGAAGCGCGGTACCGGGTCCGGGCGGAGCCCGGTTCGGGAAGGGGAGGGTAGGGGAACAGGCCCCGCGCCGCGGCCCCACCCGCCACCGCCTCCTCGCCCGCCTCCTCCGCACCTCCCCGCCCCCCGCGACTTCTGCGTCGGAGCCCACCCCCACGCACCTCGTCGCCGCCACCACCGCCCTCGCCGTCCGCCGCGCCCGCGTCGAGGCGCTCCGGCGGGTCGACCTGGCCATCGCCCCCGGCGAGACCGTGGCCCTCATGGGCCGTAACGGCGCCGGCAAGTCGACGCTGCTCAACGCCCTCGTCGGCATGGTCGAGCCGACGGCGGGCACGGTCACGGTCGGCGGCCGTACCCCCCACCGCACGGACCCGCGCAAGTTGATCCGGCAGGTCGGGCTCGTACCGCAGGAGCCCCGCGACCTGCTCTACGCGGACACGGTGGCCGCCGAATGCGCAGCCGCCGACTCGGACGCGGACGCGGCCCCGGGCACCTGCCGGGCGCTGGTCACCGAGCTGCTGCCGGGCGTGCCCGACGCGACGCACCCCCGTGACCTGTCCGAGGGGCAGCGTCTGGCGCTCGCGCTGGCGATCGTGCTCACCGGCCGCCCTCCGTTGCTGCTCCTCGACGAGCCGACCCGCGGTCTGGACTACGCGGCGAAGGGCCGGCTGGTGGCCGTGCTGAAGGGTCTCGCCGAGGACGGGCACGCGATCGTCCTGGCGACCCATGACGTGGAGCTCGCGGCCGAACTGGCGCACCGGGTGGTGATCCTCGCGGGCGGCGAGGTGGTCGCGGACGGGCCGACGGCCGAAGTCGTGGTCTCCTCGCCCGCCTTCGCGCCGCAGGTCGCCAAGATCCTCGCGCCGCAGCAGTGGCTGACCGTGTCCCAGGTCGAGGCGGCCCTGGAGGAAGCCCCGTGAGCACCCCCGTCCCGCCCACGGCCGAAGTTCCGCCCACGGCCGATGTCTCGCCGACGGCCAGGGCCACCCGCCCTGTCCGCCGCTCCCGTCCCGTCCGCCTCGGCCCCCGTTCGATCGCCGCGCTCGTCCTGATCAGCGCGATCGGCGTGGTCTTCTTCGGCTGGCCGCTGCTCGCCGGGGAGAGCTCGGGGCTCGCCGCGCACTCCGGCGACGCGCCGTGGCTGTTCGGCGCGCTGCTCCCGCTCCTCGTCGCCGTCGTCGTCGCGACGATCGCCGACAGCGGCATGGACGCGAAGGCAGTGGCGATGCTCGGCGTGCTGGCCGCGGTCGGGGCGGCGCTGAGACCGCTGGGCGCGGGGACGGCCGGGCTGGAGCCGATGTTCTTCCTCATGGTGCTGAGCGGCCGGGTCCTCGGCCCCGGTTTCGGGTTCGTGCTCGGCGCCGTCACCATGTTCGCGTCCGCGCTGCTGACGGGCGGGGTGGGGCCGTGGATGCCGTTCCAGATGCTGTCCATGGGGTGGTTCACCATGGGCGCGGGCCTGCTGCCGGGTCCGGAGCGGCTGCGGGGGCGAGCGGAGCTGCTGATGCTCGCCGCGTACGGGTCGCTCGCGGCGTTCGCGTACGGCACGGTCATGAACCTCTACGGCTGGACGATCATCAGCGGCATGTCGTCCGGGATCTCGTTCCACCCCGGCGATCCGGTGCAGGAGAACCTGGTCCGTTTCCTCGCGTACTGCGCGGCCACGTCCCTCGGCTGGGACCTCGGCCGTGCGCTGCTCACGATGGTGCTGACGTTCACCCTCGGCGCGACGCTGCTCAAGGCGCTACGGCGCGCGACGCGGCGGGCGGCGTTCGAGGCGCAGGCCACGTTCGAGCCGCCCGGCGGCGCCCCGCGCCCGTGAAGCCGGTACGGCCCGGGGTCCGGCCCCCGGGCCGGACCGCAGCCGGGCCCCACAGCCCGCGCGGCAGCCAGGCCCTCGCGGCCCGCGCCCGCGAACCCGCCCCTCAGATCCGCTGGATGATCGTGCCGGTCGCCTGCGCGCCGCCCGCGCACATGGCGATCAGCGCGAACTCCTTGTCCTGGCGTTCCAGTTCGTGGAGCGCCGTGGTGATGAGCCGGGCCCCCGTCGCGCCGACCGGGTGCCCGAGCGCTATGCCGCCGCCGTTCACGTTGACCTTCTCGAGGTCCTGGTCGAAGACCTGCGCCCAGCTGAGCACCACCGACGCGAAAGCCTCGTTGATCTCGATGACGTCGATGTCCTTGAGCGACATGCCGGCCCTGCCCAGCACCGCCCGCGTCGCGTCGATCGGGCCGTCGAGGTGGTAGTGCGGGTCGGCGCCGACGAGTGCCTGCGCGACGATTCGGGCCCGTGGCTTCAGCTTGAGCGCCCGCGCCATGCGCTTGGACGCCCACAGGAGTGCGGCGGCGCCGTCGGAGATCTGCGACGAGTTCCCGGCCGTGTGCACGGCGGTCGGCATGACCGGTTTCAGACCCGCGAGCGCCTCCGCCGACGTGTCGCGCAGTCCTTCGTCCCGGTCGACGAGGCGCCACATTCCTTGGCCCGCCGCCTGTTCCTCCTCCGTGGTCGGCACCTGCACGGCGTACGTCTCGCGTTTGAAGCGCTCCTCGCTCCACGCGATCGCCGCCCGCTGCTGGGACAGCAGTCCGAGGCGGTCCACGTCCTCCCGCGTCAGTCCGCGTCGGCGGGCGATGCGCTCGGCGGCCTCGAACTGGTTGGGCAGGTCGACGTTCCACTCGTCGGGGAACGGTTTGCCGGGCCCGTGCTTGGAACCGCTGCCGAGCGGCACCCGCGACATCGCCTCGACGCCGCAGCTGATGCCGATGTCGATGACCCCGGCCGAGATCATGTTGGCGACCATGTGGCTCGCCTGCTGCGAGGAGCCGCACTGGCAGTCGACGGTGGTGGCCGCCGTCTCGTACGGCAGGCCGACGGTGAGCCAGGCGGTGCGCGCGGGGTTCATGGACTGCTCGCCGGCGTGGGTGACCGTGCCGCCGACGATCTGCTCGACGCAGTCGGCGTGGATGCCGGTGCGCGCGAGGAGTTCACGGTAGGTCTCGCCCAGCAGGTAGGCGGGATGGAGGTTGGCGAGGAGTCCTCCCCGCTTGCCGATGGGGGTGCGTACGGCTTCGACGATGACGGGTTCCGCGGCCATGAGCTCGTCCTCTCCTCGCGGCCGTCCGGGCGTCCCGGCGCCCTTCAGGGCCGAACTCTCGAAACTCTGGAACTGTCGGACTCTCGAACTCTCGAACCAGCGAAC
Source organism: Streptomyces sp. NPDC086835 (assembly GCF_044745705.1). Taxonomy (NCBI): domain Bacteria; kingdom Bacillati; phylum Actinomycetota; class Actinomycetes; order Kitasatosporales; family Streptomycetaceae; genus Streptomyces; species Streptomyces sp. NPDC086835. The sequence goes on along the minus strand of NZ_JBIVAU010000001.1, from coordinate 832,292 downwards.
TGGTACGCGTTCTAGTTCTGCAAGAAGTCTTATGAGTGCTACCGCCGGTACGCAAGGGTCTTGCACGCCTCTTACTGCGACCCGCACAGGCAACAGTTCCGACCGCGAGCCTTGCTACTTGTAGAACTCGTTATTACCTTTCGGCCACTTCCTGATGGCCCATCAGACCGTCAGGCCGCGACCCGAAGCTGAAGCGGGAGCTGCCGATGTCCTGCCCCCACCTGCCCCCAGGGTTCGACTTCACCGACCCCGATCTCCTCCAGGCCCGCGTCCCCCACCCCGAGTTCGCCGAGATGCGGCGCACCGCGCCCGTCTGGTGGTGCGAACAGCCCGCCGGCATCTCCGGCTTCGACGACGAGGGCTACTGGGTCGTCACCCGGCACGCGGACGTCCGGCACGTCTCCACGCACCCGGAGCTCTTCTCCTCCTGGACCAACACGGCCGTCATCCGCTTCAACGAGTCCATCAGCCGTGACCAGATCGAGGTCCAGAAGCTGATCATGCTGAACATGGACCCGCCCGAGCACACCCGGGTCCGCCAGATCGTCCAGCGCGGCTTCACCCCGCGCGCCGTGCGCTCCCTCGAGGCCGCGCTGCGCCGCCGGGCGCGCTCGATCGTCGAGACGGCACGGAGCGGCGCGGGGCCGGACGGCAGCTTCGACTTCGTCACGAACATCGCCGTGGAACTCCCTCTCCAGGCCATCGCCGAGCTCATCGGCGTGCCCCAGGAGGACCGGTCCAAGATCTTCGACTGGTCCAACAAGATGGCCGCGTACGACGACCCCGAGTACGCCATCACGGAGGAGGTCGGCACGGAGGCGGCGATGGAGATCGTCTCGTACGCGATGAACCTCGCGGCGGCGCGCAAGGAGTGCCCGGCCGAGGACATCGTCAGCCGGCTCGTCGCCGCGGAGGGCGAAGGCAACCTGTCCTCCGACGAGTTCGGCTTCTTCGTCATCCTGCTGGCGGTGGCCGGGAACGAGACCACCCGCAACGCGATCAGCCACGGGATGCACGCCTTCCTTACCCACCCGGAGCAGTGGGAGCTCTACAAGCGGCTGCGCCCCGACACGACGGCGGAGGAGATCGTGCGCTGGGCGACACCCGTCGTCTCGTTCCAGCGCACCGCGACCCAGGACGTCGTCCTGGGCGGCGCCCGCATCAAGAAGGGCGACCGCGTCGGCCTCTTCTACTCCTCCGCCAACAACGACCCCGCGGTCTTCGACCACCCGGAACGCTTCGACATCACCCGCGACCCCAACCCCCATCTGGGCTTCGGCGGCGGCGGTCCGCACTTCTGTCTGGGCAAGTCCCTGGCCGTCATGGAGATCAACCTGATCTTCGACGCGATAGCCGACGCCCTCCCGGACCTCCGCCTGTCCGGCGACCCCCGCCGGCTGCGTTCGGCCTGGCTGAACGGCATCAAGGAGCTCCAGGTCACGACGGGCGCCGTCGACCCGCACGACCGGGCCGTGTTCTAGAACCGGGGTCCGTGTCCCGCCTCATGCCCACCTCGGCACCTACTGAAGCGAGGCCTGGCGCGCCACGCGGTGGCGGAGGTAGACGACTCCTGAGCCGAAGGTGCGGGTCTCGACGAGTTCGAGATCCACCCGGCGCTCGCGTCGGGGAAAGAACGGAGTGCCACCGCCGACCAGTACCGGGTAGACCATGACCCGGTACTCGTCGATGAGACCCGACGCGGCCGCCTCGGCGGCGAGAGTCGCGCCGCCGATCGCGATGTCGCCCTCCCCCGGCTCGACCCGCAACCGCTCGATCTCCTCCGCCAGACCGCCGGAGGCCAGGCGGGCGTTGCCCCGCACCTCTGACAGCGTTCTGGAGAACACCACCTTCGGGAGCGGATTCCAGAGCGCGGTCCACTCGAGCTCCGAGTCACCGAGCGACGGATCCTGGACGGCGGTCTCCCAGTACAGCATCGTCTCGTACAGCCGTCGTCCCATCAGGTGGACGCCGACCTCTCGAATCTCGTCGATCCAGAAGCGGAAGACCTCCTCGTCGGGCCCCGACCAGTCGAAGTCGCCGTCCGGCCCGACGATGTAGCCGTCAAGTGAGACGTTCATCGAATAGGTCACGCTGCGCATCAGAAGTCCTCCTCCGTAACGGGGTTCGACACTATGACCGCCGGACGCCGCAGGACTCATCGCGGCTCGCCGGATCTCTCAGATCTCCCGCCCCACGCGGAGATCATCACGAAGGACGGCGATCTTTCAGAACACGCTCCGGCCGGAGGTCCGACGTGGACCGCGCCCGCCTCTTGAACAGGTTCGAAAACAGCTGTCGGGCGGTGATCCCGCCTGCTACTGTCACCCTGCTCGCGCAGGGACGAGCGGCGACTCCGTGAACGCCCCTCCTGCGCCGAGCGCCCTGGGGAGGGACTTCTTTCGTGATTCGTCCGCTGAACAAGCGGGCCGGGCGCCGTCGGCGCGCGCTCGGCCGTACCGCTCTCACCGTCGCACTCGCCGTCACCGCCGGAGTCGGCGCCACCGCGGGGACGGCCGTCGCCGAGGTACCCGGCGCGTCCGCCGATCCCGTCGTCATCAGCCCGGGCGCACGCTTCGTGCCCCGCGCCACCATCGTCCTGAACGCCGGCGAGACCGGCTTCCTCACCGCCCAGGAGGGCGACGACCGCCTCCGCTGGATCGACTACGCCACCGGCGCGACGACCGTCCTCGAGCACCGGCTGCCCGAGCCGCTCGCCTACGACGTGGACGACTTCCGCTTCGCCAAGTATCCGGCGGACTTCGGCCACGGCTCCGACACCGTGGCCCTCTACGGGCAGTCCCCGGCCCCGCACGTGACGCTCCAGCAGCGGGCCGGCGGCGGGCCGTCGGTCACGGTCCCGATCCCGGAGGGCCAGACGTACGTCGCGACCTACGGTGACACCGTCATCACCCGGACCGGTGCGGAGAACGCCGAGACGAGCCTGCACCTGCTGCGCGTGGACAACGGCGAGGTGCGGGACCAGAAGCTGGAGGGCCTGCCGGAGGGGTGGAACCTCACCATCAGCGAGGGCGACGCCCGGTCCGTCGCCGTCCGAGCCATCAAGTGGGAAGACACCACGATGTCCCAGGGGTGGTGGGTCGTCGACCTCGCCACCGGGAGCGTCAAGGCACTCTCCACGCACGGCGAGAGTGTCTCCTTCGACCGGGACACCGTCTTCCACCTCGGCGCCCCGGAGCCCTACGCCGCCCAGGTCTACCGCCGGGACGACCTGGACGCGGAGCCGGTCACCCTCGACCTGCGGGACGTGGCCTCCTACGACGACACCGTCCGGCCCTTCGCCGGCGGCCTCGTCACCGTGTCCCGGCCGAACCCGGGCGACAACGAGTACCGGGGCACCGAGCTGTCCCTGCGCGACCTCGACGGGAGCCGCCTGAAGTCCCTGCTGGCCGTCGCCTCCACCTCCCTGCACCGCACGCCCGACGGCTCGCTCCTGGTGGCCGGCGCGGAAGAGCGCACCACTTACGGGGCCCTCGACTGGGGGTACTACCGCTTCACGCCCGCCGCGGACGGCACCGTCGCCCGCAAGCGCGTCGCGGACATCGAGGACCGGGAGGCCGAGCCGGCCGGCATCTCGCTGGGCAGCGGCATTCTCACCACGGCCGACGACTCGAAGCTCTTCATGCCGCACACCTACGTCGGCGGCTACCGGAGCACCTGGCTGAAGACCTCCGGCCGCCCTGAGGAGCTGCACTCGACCGTCGACGGCTTCGTGGCGGGCCGCGACAGTGACTGCGGCGACGCCGAGAACGGCTACTGCGTGACCATGTTCGCGAGCGGCGACGGACACCATGGGCGCAAGGCCGGAACCGAGCAGGACATCACCATGCTCTACGGGAACGGCAACGCCGCCTGGGGGCCGCGGGTGACTTCCGGGCTCGGCAGCCCGGAACTCGTCGACCTCTCGGGCCGGTTCGGTGTGGTGGACCAGGCATGGGGCGGCCAGCAGGCGGTCCTGCACTTCCGGGACGGCGACACCGGCCGCGTGCTCCAGAAGCGGGAGCCGGTCGCGGCCTCCGTCTGGGGCAACACCCTGTGGAGCGCCGACGGCGGCTGGGACGACCCCGGCCAGGGCGTCCCGACCACGGTGGCGGCGAAGAACCTGTCGACGGGTGCCGCCGGTGAGACCTTCGACGCGGGGTGCGTCCCCCGCGAGCTCCAGGCCGTGGGGCGCTGGGTGTACTGGCAGTGCGACGACTCATGGCCCAACTACAGGGGCGGCGGTGTCTACGACCGGCAGGACAAGCGCTCCCTGCGGCTCGGGGCCGACGAGACGCTGCTCGGCGACGGCTACCTGGTCCGCCGCTCGGACACGGCCGGCCTCACCCTCGTCGACCTGCAAGGCGGCCTCCCGGCCGGCGGCAAGGAGGCGGACCTGCCCCAGCGAGTGGTCGCCACCGCCGCGGAGCTCGGGGACCGGATCGGACGCCGGTCCGGGTGGACCGTCGACCGCTTCGGCGGCCACGTCGCCTACACGGGCGAGGACCGGCGGGTGCGGATCGTCCCGTCGGGCGTCCCCGCCTCCCGGATCGCCGTCATCGACGCCGACACCCCGGCCGCCGACATCGAGGCCGGGGCCTGGAAGCCGCGGTGGTGGCTGTCGAAGCCGGGGGCCTCGTGGGCGCTGGTGCTGAAGCACAAGGCGACCGGGAAGGTCGTGCGGACCCTGACCGGGGGCGAGGCCCGTGGTCTGGTCGCGCCGTCGTGGGACTGGAAGGACGCGAGCGGGAAGCTCGTGGTCAACGGCGCCTACACGTGGAGCCTGGCCGTCAAGCCGGCCGACGGGCAGGGGCCCGATCTCGCGGCGTCCGGGACCGTGGCCGTGAGTGGTGCCGCTCCCGTGTGGCGGGACATGGCCGGGGACGACGGGTTCGGTGACCTGCTGGTGACCGACTCCGTCGGGGCCGTGTCGCTGTACCGGGGGACGGGTACGGGCGGGCTGTCCTCCCGTGTCGCCGGATCCGGTGACCCGTTCGCCGCCAACTCCGTGCTGGTGCCCTTCGGGGACGTGAACGGCGACCGGTGCGGGGACGTGCTCGCGCGGGTCGGGGACCAGCTGCGGGCGTACCGGCCCGGGTGCGGGAAGGTCGTCACCGCTTCGTCGCCCTACACGCTGATCGGGTCCGGCTGGGGGCAGTACGACCAGCTGACGTCGTCCGGCGATGTCAACGGCGACGGGTTCGTGGATCTGATTGCCCGGCAGGCGTCCACCGGTGACATGTACTTCTACGCCGGTACGGCCGATCACCGGCTGAAGTCACGGGTGCGGATCGGGACCAACTGGAAGCTGTACAAGCGGATCGCCGGGGCCGGGGACCTGAACGGGGACGGGCGTGGCGATCTGCTCGGCGTCGACTCCGCCGGTGTGCTGTGGCGGTACTACGGGACGTCCACCGGTGGCGTGACCCCGCGGGTGCGGGTCGGCGGCGGATGGGGCGTCTACTCCGCTCTCGTCGGGACCGGTGACCTGTCCGGTGACGGACGCGCCGACCTGCTGGCGCGGGACACCGCCGGGAAGCTGTGGCGGTATGCCTCAACCGGCTCCGGTACGTACGCCGGCCGGGTGCTGATCGGCACCGGTGGCTGGAACGGATTCAAGGGCCTGTTCTGACGCAGGAGTGAGGGGGGTTCGCCGTCGGCGCGGTCGCTGCGCCGACGGCGGACCCCGACGCGTAGGTCCCCACCCGCGGGCTCTACCCCTTCGGAGCCAGCGTGGCCACCGCGTACGCCGCGGCCTCGGCGATGAGGGCCTGGTCGTAGGCGGCGTCCTCGGTGGCCTTGCTCGACATGATCGAGATGACGAGCGGCGCGGACCTCGGGGGCCACACGAGGGCGATGTCGTTGAGCGTGCCGTACGAGCCCGTCCCGGTCTTGTCCGCCACGGTCCAGCCCTTCGGCACACCCGCCCGGACCCGCTCGGCGCCGGCGCCGGTGGCGTTGCGCTCCAGCAGGTCGCGGAGGAACGCGCGTTTCGCGGGCGGCAGGGCGTCGCCCAGCACGATCTTCCGGTAGTCGGAGCCGAACGCCCGGGGGGACGTGGTGTCGCGGGGATCGCCCGGGGTGGCCTCCGTGATCAGAGGCTCGATCCGGTCCATGCGGGTGACCGTGTCGCCGAGGCCGCGTGCGTACGCCGTCAGCTCGGCGGGCCCGCCGAGGTCGCGGAGCAGCAGGTTGCCGGCGGTGCCGTCGCTGTAGCGGACCGCCGCGTCGCAGAGCTGACGAATTGTCATGCCGGTGGACACATGGCGCGGCGTGATGGACGCGTTCTTCAGGAGATCGGCCTCGGTGTACCGGACGAGCGTGTCCAGGTGCGACAGCGGGTTCCGGTCCAGCACCGCGGCTGCCGCGAGGCCCTTGAACGTGGAACAGAACGCGAACCGTTCGTCGGCCCGGTGCGCGATGACCGCGCCGGTGCCGGTGTCGAGGGCGTACATGCCCAGACGTGCGTCGTACGTGCGCTCCAGCTCTGCCAGCCGCTCGTGGCGTTCCGCCGACGGCGCAGGTGAGGGAGAGGAGGATGCGGCGGCCGCGGACGGATCAGCGGGAGCCGGCGTGCTCTTGGCGCATGCGGCCAGCGGTAAGAGTCCCGCCGCTCCGAGCAGCGCGCGGCGCGTGACGGCCGGTCCCGATGACGTCATGGCGCCCGGAGATCCCCCCTGGCCGCCGCCCCCACGAAGGCGGCGAAGGCGTTTCGCGAGACGTGGAGCGCGGGGCGGTGGACGTCCTTGGAGTCCCGCACGGCGACACCGTGGGAGACGTCGGCGCACTCGAGGCAGTCGCCACCCTGGTCACCGCTGTGGCTGGACTTACGCCAGGCGGCGCCGCCGAGGGGTGCGCACTCGACGCAGTCGCCGCCCTGATCGCTGCTGTAGCTCGACTTACGCCACTGTGTCGTGCTGCTCCCCATTGCACTCCTCCATGACCTGCCGGATCAGCTCTGCCGAGTCCTTGATGGAGAGGGCTGCGGCCTGCAGGTGATCGTAACGGAGCGAACAGTCCCTGACCGTGTCCGGGTTGGCGGTGGGATGGCCCGCCCCGTAGCCCTCTGTATAGAGGATCGCGGGGTCACCGGCGAAGCGGTAGAGGTTGAAGGAGCCAGTCAGGCCCGCGTGCTCACCGGCCGAGTACGGCAGAACCTGCACGTTGACCCGCGGGTTGCTCTCGAAGCTCAACAGGCGGCCGAGTTGACCGCGCATCACCTCCGGCCCGCCGATCTCCTGCCGCAGCGCGCCCTCGCCGAGGATCGCCCACAGGACCGGTGGCTCCGTCTTCTCCAGGATGCGCTGGCGCGCCAGCCGTACCGCCGTGCGGTCGTCGAGACCCTCCGGGTCCATCGTGCCGAGCACGGCGCGGGCGTATCCCTCGGTCTGGAGCAGGCCGTGCACCATGTGGGTCTGGAACGTCGAGATCTCCGTCGCCCGCGCCTCCAACTCCGCCACCTGCTGGAACCAGGCCGGAAGTTGACTGCGCAGGACCAGGCCCAGCAGCCGTGACAACAGCCCGCCCGTGCCCAGCGCCGCGTCCACGCGCTCGCTGAACTCCGCCGTCGGCAGCTTCCGCGCCGTCTCGATCTGCCCCACCAGCGAGCCCGTGTAGCTCACGATCGCGCCGAGCTGCTTCTGCGTCAGGCCCGCCGTCTCGCGGTGTCTGCGCAGTTCGTAGCCGTAGTAGTCGAGCGGCGAAGCGCCCGGGTCGAGGGCGTTGATGTGGCGGACGTCGGACATGGCGGGGCCCCCTCGCTCAACTGTCGCAACGGCACAGCACGTTGCGTACGTTCGGTAGCCGAGCGTAGTCACCGCAGGCCACGCTCGCAGTGTGAACGAAGAGATTCCCCAGTACGGTATGCGCTTCACCGCAGGCGCCCACTCCGCCAGGCACATCCGGCGGATCGTCCGTTGCTATCTGATCCTCTGGAAGCTGCGGGAGCTGACCGAATCCGTCGAGCTGGCGGTGACCGAGCTGTTGGCCAATGTCGTGCGCCATGTGCCGGGCGGGCGTTGCGGGTTGCTGATCCTGCGGCATCCGCAGGGCGTGCGGGTGGAAGTGTCGGACGGGTGCGCGCAGTTGCCCGTGCCTCAGCAGGCCGGGGCGGAGGACGAGTCCGGGCGGGGGCTCGCGCTGCTGGAGGCCGTCGTCGACAAATGGGGCGTCGACAGCCGGGGCGGAACCGGCAAGACGGTCTGGTTCGAGGTCGCCCAAGTGGCGGAACGCGCCGACCTGACGGACGATGGCTGAACGCGGCGATCCACACCCCGGGGGTACGGGCCGAGGCCCGTACCCCCGGGGTTCACACGCGTGCGGCGGCGGTCTCCTTGGCGTCGGCCGCCCTCGCCGACGGCACGGACTTCGCCGGCACCAGCAGCTTCCTGCGGCCCGCCAGTACGTACGTCAGGCCGAAGCCCGCCCCCACCACCGCCGCGCCGCCCGCGGCGTCGAGGACCCAGTGGTTGGCGGTGGCGACGATCGCACAGACCGTGAACAGCGGGTGCAGCAGTCCCAGCAGCTTCATCCACAGCTTGGGCGCGAGGACCACCACGACCAGTCCGCACCACAGCGACCAGCCGAAGTGCAGGGACGGCATCGCCGCGTACTGGTTGGTGACGGCGGTCATCGCACCGTAGTCCGGGTTTGCGAGGTCCTGCGGGCCGTGGACGGTGTCGATGAAACCCATGCCGGGCATCAGCCGCGGCGGGGCCAGCGGGTAGAGCCAGAAGCCGAGGAGCGCGAGCACCGTCGCGAAGGCGAGCGAGGCGCGGGCCCAGCGGTAGTCGGAGGGCCGGCGGACGTAGAGCACGCCGAGGATCGACAGCGGGACCACGAAGTGGAACGACGTGTAATAGAAGTTGAAGAAGGCTTCGAGCCACTCGGTCCGCACCACCGCCTCGTTGACCCAGAGCTCGATGTCGATGCCGAGCGCGCCCTCCGCGGCGTGGATCTGCCGGGCGTGTTCCTCCGCCGCACCCACGCTGCCGGTCGCGGCGGCGCGGATGTGCGAGTAGACCGAGTAGCCGACGCGGATGACGAGCAGTTCGAGCAGCAGGTTCGGGCGGCTGAGCACCCGCCGCCAGAACGGCAGCAGCGGTACGCGGGCCCAGCGGGCCGGGGCGGGTGCGGCGTACTCCGTGGGGACGGGGCGGCGGAAGCACGGCGAGTCGAGCCTCAGGAACGGCACGGCGCACGCCGCGGCCAGCGCCGCGACGAGGAGCGCGTTCTCCCGTACCGGGTGGAGCACGGTGAGGTTCGGCAGCAGCATCTTGCCCGGCAGCGTGACCGCGAGGACGACGAACACGGGCCACAGCATCCGGTCACAGGCCCGCCGGCCGACGCGGCCGACGACGGCGAGCAGCACCCACAGGACCTGGTGCTGCCACGCGGTCGGCGAGACAGCGACGGCGACGCAGCCCGTGAGGGCGACGGCGAGCAGCAACTGGCCGTCGTAGGCGTAGCGGACGGCACGCCGCAGACCGAGGAGGACGACCGCCGCCGCGAGGAGCAGATACACGGCGGTCTCGAGCGGACCCTCGAGGCCGAAGCGGAGCAGAGCACCGTGCAGGGACTGGTTGGCGAGGCTGTCGGGGCTCTCGCCGAGCCCGGCGCCCGCGACATGGTGCACCCAGTACGCCCACGAGTCGCCGGGCATCGCCGCCCAGGCGAGGGCGGACAGGGCGGCGAAGGTGCCGGCGGAGGTCACCGCGGCCCGGCGGCGACCGGTGAACCACAGCAGGGGTGCGAAGAGCAGGACGGTCGGCTGAAGGGCGGCGCCGACACCGATGAGGAGACCCGCGGGTCTCTCGCCGCGCACCGAGAGGCAGCCGAGGAGGACGAGCAGCACCGGGATGATGCTGGTCTGGCCGAGGTGGAAGCTGTTGCGTACCGGGAGCGACAGCATCAGCAGACTGATGGCGACCGGCGCGGCCAGCAGGGTGCTGCGGCGGGAGACGGGGATCGGCAGCGCGCGTGCCGCGACCAGGCCGAGGAGCACCACCAGCAGCAGCGTGCCGAACGTCCAGGCGACGCCGAGGCTCTGCTCCGCCGAGCTGGCGAGCGGCTTGAGCACCAGCCCGGCGAACGGGGTACCGGTGAACCGGCCTTCGTCGTAGAGGGAGCCGGGGACGTGGAGTACGCCGTTCTCGCCGGTCCACGTCCCCAGGTCGGTGAGCCGCTCACCGGGCGGGCTGGTCAGGACGGCCGCCGTCTGCCGTAAGGCGAGCACGGCCGCGAAGAGCCACAGCGCTGCCCTGGCCACGCCGATCCTCGAGTCCGCCGTCGCACTCCCGCGCACGCTGCGTGCCGCGTTCGCCACGTCGCGCCGAGCCTCCCCACCGTCGTGTCGTCCTGGTGTGTGCTGTTCTGGTGTCCACGGAGCGTCCGTAGAGCGTGGCACCGCCCCGTGAAGAAGACCTACGCAACCGCCTGTTCGCCTGACTGTCACCCCGTTATGGCCGAATTCCTCTCGGCCACCGACACCCGACGGCCGCCGGACCGCCGACGAGTGGACCGGCACCGGACCACCGCCGGATCGTTGCGGAACAGAGTCGTCCAGGCCGGAACCGATGATGTCGACGGTGCCGTCACAGACGGTATGCGGGGGAACATACAAGAATTCGGGGTACGCGCGCGCCTGGTCACGGTGCTGCTGGCGGTACTCGTGCTGCAACTCGGATCGCTGATCAGCCCGGCCTACGCCTGTGGCTGCGGCGCGATGGTGGTGGACCGGAACGCGGAGTTCTCCGTCGCCCGGGAGTCGTCGGTGATCGACTGGGACGGCCGCACGGAGCAGATCGTCATGCGCTTCACGGTCGACTCGGACGCGCCGGAAGCCGCGTGGATCATGCCCGTTCCGAGCCGGGCGAACGTCGAACTCGCCGACAGCGCCCTCTTCGACGAACTGGTCCTGATCGCCGCACCCGTGCACCGTACGCGCCACTACTTCTGGCCACGGAGCGGCGACTGGCCCTTCAGCGACACGGACGGCGCGGGCGCGGGCGCGCCGATGCCGGGCGACGCCGCCCCCGGGGTCGGCGTCGTCGGCCGCGAACGGCTCGGCGACTTCGACGTGGCGCGGCTGACGGCGACCGACCCGGACGCCCTCGGCGACTGGCTCGCCGACAACGGCTTCGAACTGCCCAAGGGCCTCGACGAGGACCTCGAACCGTATGTCGACGCGGGCTGGGAGTACGTGGCCGTACGGCTGGCCCCGAGCGCCAAGGGCGCGACGCTCGACGGCACGCTCGACCCGCTGCGGCTGAGCTTCGCCAGCGAGAAGCTCGTCTACCCGATGCGGCTGTCCCGGCGCGCGACGACGGCCCAGTCGCTCGGCCTGTTCGTACTCGCCCCGCACCGTATGGAACCGCGCGACACCATCGGCGGCTCGGAACCCGAGGTGACGTACGCGGGGAAGGTCGAGCCGCGCGGCGCGGTGGGCCGCCTCACCGGCGGGAAGGAACGCTTCCTCACCGCACTCGACCAGCACTTTCCCGAGCCCGGCCGGATCGACGGCGACCACGAACTGGTGGCCACCGCGCACGACACACCCTTTCGGCGGGTGATCTGGGACGACGACCTGCTGACCGTCGCCGGCGTGCCGGTGTGGTTGCTGACCGTCGGCGGCGGGGCCGCCGTCGTCGCCGTGGCGGCCCTGTCGCTGCTGCGCGTACGGGCGAGCCGCCGCACGCCGACGCCGGGAACGGCCTCGTGAAAGTAGGTTGAACCGTATGACTCAGGATCAATGGCAGGCCGTGGACGGCTACATCAGTGATCTCCTCGTGACGGAGGACGAGGCCCTCACCGAGGCCCTCGCGGCGAGCGAGGCGGCGGGGCTCCCCGCGATCAACGTGGCCCCCAATCAGGGCAAACTGCTCCATCTGCTGGCGCTGACGCAGGGGGCGCGCACAGCGCTGGAGATCGGCACGCTGGGCGGCTACAGCACGATCTGGCTGGCGCGGGCGCTGCCGGAGGACGGCAGGCTGATCTCGCTCGAGTACGACCCGGCCCACGCGGAGGTGGCCCGCGCGAACATCGCCCGCGCGGGCCTGGCGAAGATCGCCGAGGTCCGCACGGGCGCGGCCCTCGACACCCTGCCGCGCATCGCGGCGGAACCGGGCGCGGGCCCGTTCGACCTGGTCTTCATCGACGCGGACAAGCGCAACAACGCCCGCTACGTGGAGTGGGCACTGCGCCTGACCCACCCGGGCAGCCTGATCATCGTGGACAACGTGGTGCGCGGTGGGGGCGTCGTCGACACGACCAGCGAGGACCCGTCGATCCTCGGCACACGCGAGATGTTCGAACTGGTCGCCCGCGAGCCGAGGCTGGACGCGACGGCGATCCAGACGGTGGGGGTGAAGGGGTACGACGGGCTGCTGGTGGCACGGGTGATCGCGTGACGGTGGGAGGCGCGGGGCGCGCGTGACGGCGCTGCTCGGGCGTGGCGGACGTGACCGCTGCGCGGAGCCGCTTCCCTTACCCTCCCCCTACGGCCTGGCGGCCGCGGGGGGACCCCCACTTCCCGAAACCGGGCTCCGCCCGGACCCGGTACCGCGCTTCGCGCGGTGTCCTCAATCGCCGGACGGGCTGAGAATGCCGCTGCGCGGCGCTTCAGCCCGTCGGCGAAGACTCCGGCTTGCCTGACAACTCCAGCCCTACCGGCGGTCCTAGCCCCTACCAGTGGCTCCAGCCTCGCCGACGGTTCCAGCCCTGCCAGTGGCTCCGACACACCGGACGGGTGCAACTCAAGCCCGAGGCGCGGGGGTCCGGGGGCAGAGCCCCCGGACCACCGCGCGGAGCGCGGTGCCGGGTCCGGGCGGAGCCCCCGCGCGGCGGAGCCGCACATCGGTACAGCGGGAAGGGGCGGGGTGGGGGAAACCACCCCGTGCGGCAGGATGGTCGCATGAGCATCGTGAAGATCAACGTCCTCACCGTCCCCGACGAGCAGCGCGACGTCCTCGAGAAGCGCTTCGCCTCCCGCGCCGGCGCCGTCGAGAGTTCGGACGGTTTCGAGTGGTTCGAGCTGCTGCGGCCCGTCGAAGGGACCGACCAGTACCTCGTCTACACCCGGTGGCGTGACGAGGCCTCGTTCCAGGCCTGGATGGAGGGGCCGATGAAGGCCGCCCATCAAGGCGGTGGCGGCGAGCGTCCCAAGCCCGCCGCCACCGGGTCCACCGTGTGGTCGTTCGAGGTCGTGCAGCAGGCCGCGCCCAAGGCGCAGTCCTAGCCGACGCCGTGCCGGATCCGCGCCGCGCTAGATCCGCAGCAGTCGTTCCGTCACTTCCCGGTACGCCTGGAGCGCACGGCGCAGTTGCTCCGTGTCGTCGCCGCCGGCGTCGGCGGAGTGCCGCAGCGTCCGGCGGTGCTCCGCCAGGGACGCGGTGATCCGGTCGCCGGTGACCTCGAGCACGTCGGCCGCCTCCTCGACCGCGCGGCGCGGGGAGTCGACGAAGCCGGTGAGCGCTCGGTGCAGGCGGCGTTCCAGCCCCTCGCATTCGTCCTGGGGCAGGAGCCGGGCCGCTCGCGGCTCCGCGTCGCCCGTCCCGGGCGCGGTGAGCGGGGTGGCACCGGGGGCGAGGACCGGTTTCGGCGGCTCGTCCACGGGTCCCGGCCGGGACCCGTGCGCGGCTCCGCGCTCGGCCCGCAGGCCGGGGGCGCGTATGTCGTCCTTGCCGTCCCGTCCGACCGGCGCGGCGGGGACTTCGAGGTCTCCCGCGTCGCCGGCGGTACCGGGCGGGACGGCAGTCCTGGGGGATTCCTGCTGGTTCGGGTGCGGCATCACACGCCACTCCCCTTCGGACGCAGCATGTGGCTGCGGCCATGGCCGTGGGACCGGTCGGGGGCGCCGGGCCGGTGGCGGCCGTGGTCCACGGCCCGGTCGGCGACCAGGTCGTGGAAGAGCTCACGGGCGTCCACCATCGCCTCGCGCAGTTGTTCCGTGCTCGCCTCCGTGCCGCTGCGGGCGGCGCGGTGCAGCCTGCGGTAGCCCTCGACATGGCGCGGGTGGTGGACGGAGAGCGCGGCGAGCTGCTCCTCGTAGCGGCCGGCGGCCGGGAAGCCTCGTTCGCCCGCGATGCGGCCCAGCAGCTGGTCGGCGTCGGCGACGGCGCCGCGCGGGTCATCGACGAAGCGTTCCTGTACGGCGGCCCATGCGGTGTCGTACTGCTCCCGCACGCCGGGCGAGAGGGGCTGCGGCGTGAGGTCTCCGTAGCGCTGGACGCGGTCGTGCAGGTCGCGGTCGGCCGCCTTGGTGTCGCCGTCGTGGCGGGCGACGACCCTTTCGTACTCGGGGCCGAAGCGCCGGCGCAGTGCCCGTCGTCCGCCGGCGTGTCCGCCGCGGCGTGCGTAGAGGGAGCCGGCGATGATCAGAAGGACCACGATCACCGCGGCGACGATCAGAACTGTGGTCAGGGTCGACATGACTCACCTTCCGGGTCGGGACCCGTGGGCGGACGCTCGCTGTTCGCGAGCTTTCATAGCTGCGAGTAACCGGGAAATGGTTGGCCAAACAACCGCCGTACGGGCTAAGACGAGTCATGACCATGTGGACACTGGCCCCGGAGCCGTTCGACTCCCCCGAAGCGACCGCGCTGCGGCGCGCGTACTACCACGATGTGGCGAGTCGTTACTGGGGCCGGCCCGCGACCGTGGCGGAGGTCGACGAAGGGCTCACCGGCGACGGCGTCGAGCTGTTGACGCCGCCGACGGGCCAGTTCCTCGTCGGCCGGTACGGCGGCGAGGCGGCGGCCTGCGGCGGGGTGCTGATGCTGGATCAGGAGCGCGCGGAGCTCACGCGCGTCTTCCTGCGGCACGACTTCCGCGGCCGCAAGGGCGCCTCGCTGCTGATGGAGGCGCTGGAGCACGAGGCCCGCACGCTCGGCGCGCGGCGGATGGTCCTCAACACCCGCCTCGACCTGGTGGAGGCCCGCGCGCTGTACACGCGGCACGGCTACGCGGAGATACCGGCGTACTGCGGCGGCCCGTACATGGAGATCTGGTACGGCAAGGACCTCTGACCGGCCGGCACCTGCGGGACGGCGGCCGGCGGGACGTCAGACGACGGGACCCCTGCGGTACTCGTGGTCGCGGTGCGGCTCGGGACTGTGCGGCCGCTCTGCGTCGGAGCCGCACAGCTCCGCGTTCAGGTCGTGCACCAGCTGGACGAGGTCGGTGGGCCGTTCGGGTCCCCACCAGTCGCCGAGCAACTCGGCGAGCGACTCCTCGCGCGCCTGCGCCAGCCGTACGGCGGCGTCCACGCCGCTGTCCGTGAGCATCAGGTCGAGGCCCTCACGACGGGCGAGGCCCCGCCCCTCCACCTCGCGGGTCGCCTCCGTGATGACGCGCAGCGGGACGGGCGTCGTCTCGGCGAGCCGTGCCGGTTCGACGACGCCGTGCCGTTTCATGCGCAGCAGCAGCCAGCTGGACGCGGGCAGCAGGTCGTAGCCGGCCCGCGCGGTGATCTTCTCGTAGATGTGCCGCCTGCCCTCGCGGGAACCGAGCACCGACAAGGCCCGTGCGACCTCCTCGTAGGAGGAGCGCTCGACGGGGTTGGAAGCCAGCGTCTCGCTGTGGTCCGGCGCGGTCACCGAGCCGCGCAGCTTGTCCTCCTTGAGGAACCAGGCGACGAGGAAGGCGAGCGCGACCACCGGAAGGGCGTAGAGGAAGACGTCCGTGATGGCCGTCGAGTACGCGCTGAGCACCGGCGGGCGCAGGTCGGGCGGCAGTTCCGCGATGGCGCGCGGGTCGGCGGCAAGCTCGGCCGGCCCGGCGCCGGGCGGCACCTGCTGCCCGGCGAGGGCGTCGGTGAGCTTGCGCTCCAGACCGTTCGTGAAGACCATGCCGAAGATCGCGACGCCGAAGGAGGCGCCGATGGAACGGAAGAACGTCGCGCTGGACGTCGCAACGCCCAGGTCCTCGTAGCCGACGGCGTTCTGGACGACGAGGACGAGGACCTGCATCACGAGGCCGAGTCCCGCTCCGAAGACGAAGAAGTACAGGCTCATCTGCCAGGTGGAGCTGGCCTCCTCGAGCTGGTGGAGGAGCAGCAGGCCCAGTGCCGTGACGGCGGTGCCGGCGATCGGGAAGACCTTCCAGCGGCCGGTGCGGCTGACGATCTGCCCCGACGCCGTGGAGGTGAGCAGCGTGCCGAGCACCATCGGCAGCATGTGGACGCCGGACATGGTCGGCGAGATGCCCTGGACGACCTGGAGGAACGTCGGCAGGTACGTCATCGCGCCGAACATCGCGAAACCGATGACGAAGCCGATGACGGCGACGAGGGAGAACGTCCGGATCCGGAACAGCTTCAGCGGCAGGACGGGTTCGGCGGCCCTGCGTTCCACGGCGACGAACGCGACGAGGAGCACGGCCCCGAGCACGGCGAGGGCGACGATCTGCGCCGATCCCCACGCCCAGGTCGTGCCGCCGAGGGAGGCGAGGAGGACGAGGCAGGTGGCGACGGAGGCGATGAGGAAGGTGCCCAGGTAGTCGATGGTGTGCCTGGTCTGCCGGACCGGGATGTGCAGCACGGCCGCGATGACGAGCAGCGCGACGACGCCGACGGGCAGGTTGATGTAGAAGACCCAGCGCCAGCTGAGGTGTTCGGTGAAGAAGCCGCCGAGCAGCGGTCCGAGGACGCTCGTCGCGCCGAAGACCGCGCCGAAGAGGCCCTGGTACTTGCCCCGTTCGCGCGGTGACACGAGGTCGCCGACGATCGCCATCGAAAGGACCATCAGCCCGCCGCCGCCCAGGCCCTGGAGCGCGCGGAAGGCGATGAGCTGCGGCATGTTCTGGGACAGGCCGCACAGGGCGGAGCCGACGAGGAAGATGACGATGGCCGTCTGGAAGAGCCTCTTGCGCCCGTACTGGTCACCGAGCTTGCCCCACAGGGGGGTGGCGGCGGTGGCGGCCAGCATGTAGGCGGTGACCACCCAGGAGAGGTGGTCCATGCCGCCCAGTTCGCTGACGATCGTCGGCAGCGCGGTGGCGACGATCGTCTGGTCGAGGGCGGCGAGGAGCAGGCCCAGCAGCAGCGCTCCGATGGCGACGAGAACGGTTCGCCGGTCGTGCCCCTCGCCGGGGGCAGGCCCCACCTGGGCGGTGCTCACTTCCTGAGCCATGCCGATCTCCTCGGTTCCGTGGCGCTGTTCCATCCCATCGTGGTGTCTCTGTCCGGTTATGGCCTCCCGAGAGGGGCGGTGTGACCGGTGGGGCGTTGGGTGTCGCACGGGACGGTTGCATAATCGGCGGCATTCAAAGGGGAGGGGAACCGGCAATGACCGGAAACAGATGTCCGGAGTGCGACAGACCGCGGAACCCGGACGGCAGCGCCGGACCCGGCTGTGACTGCGCCGAGCGGGCGGGGGCCGCTCTGCGCGCGGAACGGGAGGCGGACATCGCGGCGGCGGAGGACTTCGATCCGCTGCGGATCAGGCCGTACGTGACGCTGGAGGGCCTCGGTACGCCGAACCGTGCGCCGTCCGGCCCGCCCGACCTGGACACCGCCGTTCGTCCGGTCCCGGCCGGGCGCGGGAGCCACGCTTCGGGCGCGGCGGGCGGGCAAGGGGGTGTCACGCACGAGGGCTTGGCCCAGGGCGCGGAGGCCCACGGGTCGCCCGCGCACGACGGTTTCGCGCCAGGCGTGAAGGCCCACACGGCGCACGCGCACGAAGGCTTCGCGCCGGGCGCGGCCGCCGCCGGGCAGGGGGCGGCCGGGCTGCCGCGGCCCACGCAGGAAGCGGCCGCCTCGGCACCTGCCGGCGCAGGCGGCCGGGAGTACGTCCCGGGCCAGGGGGGTCCGGACGGAACGGTCCGTCCGGGCGCGGACGGCCATGGGCCGGCGGCGCACGACGGCGCCGCATATGGCGGGGCGCTGCCGCCGGAGGAGGTCACGCCGGACCGGGCCGGCGGCGCGCGCCGTGGGGGTGACGACACCGTCGTACTGGCGCCCGTCGGCGGCGGCCCGGCCTGGAGCGGTCACGGGCACGGACCCGGGGAGGAGGAGCCGCGGCGGCGCAGGCGGGTGCTCGCCGGGCTCGCCGTGGGCGTGGCGGCCGTCGCCGTCGCGGGGACGGCCGCGTTCGCCGGAGGACTGTTCGCCGGCGGCGAGGAGCAGGACCGTGCGCTGCCGCCGGACACCCGCAGCAGCGCGCCTACCGCCGGCGCGGTGTCGGAAGCGCCTTCGCAGTCCCCCTCCGCGAGCACGTCGGCCTCCGCCTCGCCCTCCCCGTCGGCCTCGGCCTCGGCCTCGGCCTCGGCGTCCGCCTCGGCGTCCGCGTCGCCGTCGCCGTCGAGGTCCGCGCCCCGTACGAGCCCGGGCACCGGCGACCGGCCGGCCAGTCCTTCCGCTCCGGCGTCGACGGCCAAGGAGACGGGCACGGTGTCGGAGGCACCGTCCGACAAGCCGGCCGGCGGGACGCTGCGCCGCGGCGACAGCGGTGCCGCGGTGGTCGACCTCCAGAAGCGTCTGAGCCAGCTGTGGCTGTATCCGTCCGACGACGCGGACGGCCGCTTCGACGAGGACGTGGAGCAGGCGGTGAAGGTCTACCAGTGGGACCGCGGCATCAAGGGCGACCCGCTGGGCGTCTACGGCCCGCACACGCGTCGCGCGCTGGAGGCCGAGACACGGTCGTCCTGAAACGGATTGGCGTTACCCCGCCCCGTTTTGTATCGTGAAGGAACAAAGTGGCTTCGCCCGTATTCCCTGACCGGCGGGCGAGGCCGCTTGTTTTCCTTTCGCCGCGCTCTGGAGTCCGTATGACGACCGCCCTGACCGCTCGCGCCCTCCTGCTGGACATGGACGGCACCATCGTCAACTCGGACGCGGTGGTGGAGCGCGTCTGGCGGGCCTGGGCGATCGAGCACGGGCTGGACGCCGAGGAGGCGCTCAAGACCGTCCACGGCCGCCAGGGCTACGCGACGATGGCGGTCCTGCTGCCGGACCGCCCCATGGAGCAGAACCACGCCGACAACCGCGTGCTGCTCGCCCAGGAGACCGCCGACACCGACGGCGTCGTCCCCGTCGCCGGGGCCCCCGCCTTCATGGCCGCCGTCGCCGCCCTGCCGCACGCCCTGGTGACCTCGGCCGACCTCGCGCTGGCCACGGCCCGGATGAACGCGGCCGGACTGCCGATGCCGCGGGTCCGTGTGACGGCCGAGTGCGTCGGCGCCAGCAAGCCGGACCCGGAGGGCTTCCTGAAGGGCGCGGCCGAGCTGGGCTTCGCCCCTGAGGAGTGCGTGGCGTTCGAGGACTCGGAGGCCGGCATCACGGCGGCCCGCGCCGCGGGCATGCGGGTCGTCGGCGTGGGTCCCCGCGCCGCGGCGATGGCGCCCGACATCCACGTGCCCGACCTCACCCACCTGACGGTCACCGCGCACGACGACGGCACGATCGAGCTGCGCGCCGCCTGATCCGGCGGCTCAGCCGGTGATCGCCTCGAAGAGGCTGAAGCCGGCGAGGGCCAGCATCAGGCAGGCCGCGACCTTGGTGATCAGCCTCAGCGGCACGTACCGCATCAGCGTCCGGCCGCCCAGGATGCCGATGGCGGCGACGGCCCACAGCGCCAGCACGGCGCCGAGACCGACCGAGACCGGGCTGTCGTAACGGGCGGCGAGGTTGGCCGTCATGATCTGGGTGAGGTCCCCGAACTCGGCGACGAGGATGAGCATGAAGCCCGCGCCCGAGACCTTCCAGAACGACTGGTCGGCGGGGGCCTTGACGGTCTCCTCCTCGTCGTCGCCCTTCTTCAGCAGCAGCATCAGCGCGCCCGCGAGGAAGAGGACACCCACCACCGCCTGCACCAGCCGGTGCGGCAGCAGGGTCAGCACGCTGCCCGCGGCGATGGCGAGCGCGACATGGACGGCGAAGGCCGCCGCGACACCGGCGAAGACGTACGAGGCGCGGTAGCGGGTGCCCAGCATGAGACCGGCGAGGGCGGTCTTGTCGGGCAGTTCGGCGAGGAAGACGACGCCGAACGTGATCGCCATGACGGTGAAGCTGATCACGGATGAATCCTCGATCGGTAGGCGCGGCGCGGCCCTGCCGAGAGTCACCTGAGGTGTTTCAGGGGTCGCTTCGGCACGGCAGCGCCATGGATGGATACATGGGCACTGCGGCCGAAGGTCTCGCTGGCGACCGTCGATGACGGGCCGCCTCCGGGCGCCGGCCGGGCACAAGGCCCAGCAGTATGTCGACGGTCCGGCGAAGAGCTACTCCCCTTCTGCGCTGAACAGAGTACGCGAGGACCCCGGCCCGACGCGAGGCGCCGCCGCGCCGGCCCGGGTGGCGGGCCGGCGCGGCCGGTCGGGGGCCGCCGGATCCGCCGCCGCGCCGAAACAGGCGGGGTCAGGGCCGCGCTGCCCCGGACCGAGGCCGTGACCGACGGGGCCGGGTCAGCGCGGCGTGCCCGGCGCCCGCGTGCCGTCCCGGTGAAGGCGCCCCCTCGCGACCAGTTCCACCACCAAGGCCACCGCGACCGCTTGGACGGCCATCAGCGCGACCAGCACGAAGAGCTGCACCGCGCCCGCCTCCACGGGCGAGGCGCCGCCCAGCAGCATGCCGACGAAGGCGCCCGGCAGTGTGACGAGGCCCACGGTCCTCGTCTGGTCGAGGCCGGGGAGCAGCGCGTCGGACGCGGGCTCGCGGGCGACCTCGAGGCGGGCGTCGCGGTCGGCCAGGCCGAGGGCGAGCCCGGCCTCCACCTCACCGCGGCGCTGCTCGAGCTCGTCCAGCGCCCGTCGGCCGCCGACCGCCGTCACGCTCAGGGCGCCGCCGATGAGGATGCCGGTCACGGGGATCAGCGTGATGCCCTTCACCGGCACCAGTCCCGTGAGGAGCAGCGCGGCCACGACGGGGAGCACACCCGCGGCGATCGGGAGACCGGCCCACCACCAGGTGCCGTTGGCGGTGATGCGCCGGCCGGCGGTGCGGACGGCGACCGCGTACATCAGCACGAGGAAGGCGAGCAGCAGCGGGACGGAGCGGACGACCCAGCCGATCGCCAGTGACACGACGGCGAGTTGGACCGCCGCGCGCACGCCCGCGACAGCGATGTCGCGGGAACGCCCGAGGTGGGCGACGGCCGCGACGGTCGCCGCGGCGACCAGCAGGACGGCCAGTACGGCCCCGAGGGTGAGGTTGACCGGCAGCAGCACGCCGCAACATTACGACGCCACAAGGATCATGTCGGCGCGTCAGAACCCTTGATGTGACGTGCGCATGTCGCCACCCTGTTACCTGGCGCCCATCCCCGAGAAACCTGGCGCCGCGAACATGGCCACGCCCGAACGGCCAAGTTCCCCCCACCTCGAAGGAGTTCGCATGTCAGGTGTCTACGCGCGTCGCAGCCGTGGCGTCCGCCGCGCAGCCGTGCTCGCCGTCACGTCCGCCCTCGCCATGGCCGGCCTGCTGGCCACCTCTCCCACCGCGCAGGCCGCCCCGCCCACCCCGGTCAGCGCCACCACCGCCCGCAGCTACCTCAGCCAGCTGACCGTGTCCGCGGAGGGCTCCTCCACCGGCTACAGCCGTGATCTGTTCCCGCACTGGATCACCCAGTCGGGCGCCTGCAACACCCGCGAGGTCGTGCTCAAGCGGGACGGCACCAACGTCCAGCAGGACGCCAGCTGCGCGGCGACGAGCGGCCGTTGGTTCTCCCCCTACGACGGCGCCACGTGGTCCGCGGCCTCCGACGTCGACATCGACCACATAGTCCCGCTGGCGGAGGCGTGGCGTTCCGGCGCGAACAGCTGGACCACGTCCAAGCGCCAGCAGTTCGCCAACGACCTGACCCGCCCGCAGCTCATCGCCGTCACGGACGACGTGAACCAGTCCAAGGGTGACCAGGACCCCGCCGAGTGGCTGCCGCCGGTCACCTCGTACCGATGCATGTACGCCCGGATGTGGGTGCACACGAAGTACTACTGGAACCTCAAGGTCGACTCGGCGGAGAAGAGCGCGCTGCAGAGCATCCTGAACGGCTGCTGACCCGGCCGCCGCACAGGGCCGCGCCGGGGACACACCACGGGTCCCCGGAACCGGACCGCCCCTCTCCGTCGTTCCGTACCGTACGGGGCGACGGAAGGGGCATCACATGACCGGGCTTCGCCTTGGGCCGCTGCTGCGGCACGTCGACTGGGACACGGGCACGGCCGCGACCCTCTGGGTCGAGACCGACCGCCCGTGCACGGCGGAGGTCCGCTGCGAGCAGGGCGGCGGCGGCTCCTCGCGTACGTTCACCGTCGCGGGGCACCACTACGCCCTGATCGCCGTGACCGGCCTGACACCGGGCTCGTCGACCGCCTACGAGGTGCTCCTCGACGGCGAGCGCGTCTGGCCGCTCGACGACTCGCCCCACCCGCCCAGCACCATCCGCACCCCGGAGGTCCCCGCGGACTCCGTGCGGGTCACCTTCGGCTCCTGCCGCTGGGCCGCCCGCCCCGCCCGCGGTAGCGACCCGGTGGGCCCCGACGCCCTGGACACCCTCGCCGCCAAGCTGGCCTCGGCCCCCGAGGAGGAGCGCCCGGACGTCCTGCTACTGCTCGGCGACCAGGTGTACGCGGACGAGGTCTCCGAGGCCACCAGCGCACGGCTGTCGGCCCGCCGGGACCGCGAGGTGCCACCGGGCTCCGGAGTGGCGGACTACGAGGAGTACACCTGGCTGTACGACGAATCGTGGCGGGACCCCGACGTCCGCTGGCTGCTCTCCACCGTGCCCAGCTGCATGATCTTCGACGACCACGACGTCATCGACGACTGGAACACCAGCACGGCCTGGCTGGCCGAGATGCGGGCGACGCCCTGGTGGCGGGAGCGGATCCTCAGCGCGCTGATGTCGTACTGGGTGTACCAGCACCTGGGCAATCTCTCCCCCGCCGAGCTGGCCGCCGACCCGCTCTACAAGGCGGTACGGTCGGCGCCCGACGGCACACAGGCCCTGCGGCAGTTCGCGGAGGCGGCCGACCGGGACGCGTCCGTCGCGCGCTGGAGCTACCGGCGGGACTTCGGCCGGACCCGGCTGCTGATGATCGACACCCGTGCCGCCCGCGTCCTGGACGAGCAGAACAGATCCATGCTCGAGGCGGGCGAGGCCGCCTGGCTGCGCGAACATGCCCTGGAGGGACGCGGCTCGTACGACCACCTCCTCCTCGGCACCTCGCTGCCCTGGTTGCTGCCGCCGTTGATCCACGACGCGGAGACCTGGAACGCGGCCCTGTGCCGCGGCGAGCGGGGGGCGCGGTGGGCGCGCTTCGGGGAGAGCGTGCGCCGCCGCGCGGATCTGGAGCACTGGTCGGCGTTCCCTTCCTCCTTCGAGGAGCTGACGCGGCTGATCATCGAGGTGGGCAGCGGTCCGGACGCGCCGGCGACGGTGTGCGTGCTCTCGGGGGACGTCCACCACGCCTACATGGCGGAGCCGGAACGGCCCGGCGATCCGGTGGAAGGTCCCGGGGGCACGGGCGCCGTCGCCGTCCCGGACGCGCGGGTGCTCCAGCTGACCTGCTCCCCCGTGCACAACTCCGTCCCCAGGGCGGTGAGGATCGGCTTCCGGTTCGGCTGGAGCCGAGTGGGACGGCGGCTGGGCCGCCTCTTCGCCCGGCACGGCCGCACCGGTGAACCGCTCGTCCGATGGGGGCGCGACGGCGGGCCGTGGTTCGGCAATCAGCTGATGACCCTGACCCTGCGAGGGCGGAAGGCGTCGCTGCGGCTGGACCGGGCGCGCGCCGACGGCCGCGGACAGCTGACGACCGTGTTCGACCGCCCGCTGACGGACGGCTCCTGACCGGCGGCCCGCCGGCCCGGGGAGCGCCGCTTTCCCGCCAAACCACGGTGCGCCCGGCCGAGGACCCCCTCGGCCGGGCGCCCGGTATTCAGCCTGCCGTGTCACGAAACCGGAGGATGCCGCTGCCTGCCACGAAGGAGGCCAGGTCCGGGGGCACTTGCGTGCCCGCCGATGCGGGTCGTCACCGAAGTCGAAGGTTCGGCCAAAAGCAGCCTGCCAGAAAATGTTGAACTTGCAAGTAATGATTAGGTCTGCCTAACCTGGAGCCCCCTCATCGGTTCTGTCCCCGAAACCGAAGGAGCCCCCACATGAGCACCTCCCCCCTGCCCGCACGCCTGGAACAGGCGCAGCCCTATGCGCTCGGCCTGTTCCGTGCCGTCGTGGGTCTGTTGTTCCTCTGCCACGGCGCCGCCTCACTGTTCGGCGTCCTCGGCGGCGCGGCGGGCGGCGGCACCGTCCCGGCCGGCACCTGGCCGGGCTGGTACGCGGCGGTGATCCAGCTGGTCGCCGGAGCCCTGGTCCTGCTCGGTCTCGGCACCCGCAGCGCGGCCCTCGTCGCCTCCGGCTCGATGGCGTACGCGTACTTCAAGGTCCATCAGCCCGAGTCGCTGTTCCCGCTGCAGAACGGCGGTGAGGCGTCGGCGATGTTCTGCTGGGCGTTCCTGCTGCTGGTCTTCACCGGCCCCGGCGCCCTGGCGCTGGACCGGCTGTTCGCGCCGCGCCGCGCCGCCCGCCCGGCGGAGCAGCGCGAGGAACGGGCCACCGCCGCCGCCTGACCCTGCGCAGGTGTACACATCGCCCGGTCCCTCCTTCAGGAGGGGCCGGGCGTCCGCGTCTGTGTCCCCGTCCCTTTCCCCGGGCCGCGAGGCCACCCACGTACGGGTGACGGCCGTTCCTCACGTACAGCTCCGGGCTCCGTACGGGGCCCGTACGGGCGGTTTCGCCCCGGTGTCCGGCGGGGGAACGCCCCTTGTCGATGTCCTCGGCACTCCAGGCGTACGCTGTACAGCTGTCTGGCCGCCTGCCGCTCCCCCGCGACACCGTGGCCCTGCCAGGAACGGGGAGAGTCAAGGTGCTCGAGAGCATTGGGTCGCTGACCGGCAGCCCATGGATCTACGCCGTCGTGGCCCTGTCCGTCCTTCTCGACGTGTTCCTGCCCGTCCTGCCCAGCGGAGTGCTGGTGATCACGGCCGCCACCGCCGCGGCCGCCGGCTCCACGGCCGCGCCCGGCGCCGCGGCCGTCGCCGGCGCGGCGGGTCAAGTACCGCGCGAGGTCCCCTCACTGCTCGTCCTCGTGCTGTGCGCGGCGACCGCGTCCGTACTGGGGGATCTGGTCGCCTACCGGCTCGCCTGGCGCGGCGGGGACCGGCTGGACCGGGCCATCGCCCGCTCACGCCGCCTGACCAGGGCGCAGGAACGTCTCGGCGTGGCGCTCGGACGCGGCGGCGGCGCGCTCGTCGTCATCGCCCGTTTCGCACCGGCCGGCCGCTCCGTGGTCTCGCTGGGCGCGGGCGCGGCGCACCGCAAGGTGAAGGAGTTCCTCCCCTGGTCGGCACTGGCCGGGATCGCCTGGGCCGGCTACGCCGTCGGGCTCGGCTGGTTCGGCGGCCAGTGGCTCGGCGCGAGCTGGATCGGCGCGGCGGTGTCCGTGCTGGCGCTGTTCGGCGCGGGCTCCCTCGCCGCCTACTTCATGCGGCGTCCGGCTCCTGAGCCTGCCGCTTAGCGGCATGACCGCCGGAGCCGCGGATCTCGAGCCCCTCGAGGAGTCTGCGGGTCGCCTCCGCGATCTCCTC
This sequence comes from Streptomyces sp. NPDC086835, assembly GCF_044745705.1. Lineage (NCBI taxonomy): Bacteria > Bacillati > Actinomycetota > Actinomycetes > Kitasatosporales > Streptomycetaceae > Streptomyces > Streptomyces sp. NPDC086835. The sequence goes on along the minus strand of NZ_JBIVAU010000001.1, from coordinate 806,722 downwards.
GACGGCCTCGTCGAACACCTCGCGGTTGTGCGCGGCCGGGGCCCGGAAGCCGGAGACCTTGCGCACGTACTGCAGGGCGGCGGCGCGGATGTCCTCCTCGGTGGCCTCTTCGGGAAGGACGGGCGGACGGAGAGTCTTGATGCTGCGGCACATGACTCCAGTGTGCCGCGCACCACCGACAGCCGGCGGACCGTCGCCCGCACCGTGACACCGCGGGTAACCCGGGGGCCCGCCGACGCCGCCGCACGCGGCCAGTAGAGTGCGGCTGCGCCCCTGCCGTTCCACCGACGAGGTACCGCTCAGTGACCCCCGCACCACGCTCACCAGCAGTAACCGTCGTCGGGATCGGCGCCGACGGCTGGCCAGGACTCCCCGGGACCGCGCAGGACGCGCTGCGGGACGCGGAGGTCGTCATCGGCGGCGCACGGCAGTTGGAGCTGCTGCCCGCCGACTGCGCGGCCGAGCGCGTGACCTGGCCGAGCCCCCTGCGGCCCGCCGTCGCCGGGCTGCTCACCGCCCACCGGGGCCGCAGGCTCGCCGTCCTGGCCAGCGGCGACCCCATGTTCTACGGCATCGGCCGCGCGCTGGCCGAGGAGATGGGCCCCGACGCGCTGCACGTCGTCCCGCACGCCTCGTCCGTCTCGTACGCCTGCGCCCGCCTGGGCTGGCCCGTCGAGGACACCGCCGTCGTCACCCTCGTCGGCCGTCCCGCCGGGCAGTTGTCCGCCGCACTGCACGACGGCCGCCGACTGCTGGTGCTCAGCGCCGGGCCGGACACGCCCGCCGAGGTGGCCGCGCTGCTGCGCGACCGGGGCTTCGGCGGGACCCGGATGCGGGTCCTCGAACAGCTCGGCGCGGCAGGTGAGCGCTGCGTGGACGGCCACGCCGGAAGCTGGGCCGAACCGCCCGGCGACCCGCTGAACGTCATAGCCCTCGAATGCCGCCTCGACGAGGGCGCGTTGCGGCTGTCCGCCGCCCCGGGCCTGCCCGACGAGGCGTACGAGCACGACGGGCAGCTCACCAAGCGTCATGTACGCGCCGCGACCGTCGCCGCTCTCGCCCCCGCGCCGGGCGAACTGCTGTGGGACATCGGCGGCGGCTCCGGCTCCGTCGCGATCGAGTGGATGCGCACGCACCCCTCCTGCCGGGCCGTCACCGTCGAGCGCGACCCGGTCCGGGCCGCGCGTATCGCCCGTAACGCGGACAGCCTCGGTGTACCGGCCCTGCGTGTGGTCACCGGCGCCGCGCCGGACGCGCTGGCCGGACTCCCCGTCCCCGCGGCGGTGTTCATCGGCGGCGGGCTCACCGCCCCCGGCCTGCTGGACGCCTGCTGGGACGCGCTGCCGCGGGGCGGCCGGCTGGTCGCCAACACGGTCACCCTCGAGTCGGAGGCGCTGCTGGCCGAGCGCTACGCGCGCCACGGCGGCGAACTCGTCCGCCTGGCCGTCTCCCACGCCGTGCCCGTCGGCGGCTTCACCGGCTGGCGCCAGGCCATGCCCGTCACCCAATGGTCCGTCACCAAAGCAGGAGATCCGACATGACCGTGTACTTCATCGGTGCGGGCCCCGGCGCCGCCGACCTGATCACCGTGCGCGGGGCGCGCACCCTGGCGTCGTGCGGCGTCTGCCTCTACGCCGGCTCGCTCGTCCCGCGTGAACTCCTCGCCGACTGCCCGCCGGACGCCCGCCTGATCGACACGGCGCAGCTCGACCTGGACGCCATCACCGCGGAGCTGGTCCGCGCCCACGAGGAGGGCCACGACGTGGCCCGGCTCCACTCGGGCGACCCCTCGGTCTTCAGCGCGGTCGCGGAGCAGATGCGGCGCCTGGACGCGGCGGGTGTGCCGTACGAAGTCGTGCCGGGCGTCCCCGCGTTCGCCGCGGCGGCCGCGGCGCTGAAGCGGGAGCTGACGGTCCCGACCGTCGGCCAGACGGTGATCCTCACCCGCGTCGCCCAGCAGGCCACCCCCATGCCGGAAGGCGAGGACCTGGCGACCCTCGGCCGCAGCGGGGCGCTGCTCGTCCTCCACCTGGGCGCCCGCCACGTCGACCGGATCGTCTCCGAACTCCTCCCCCACTACGGCGCCGACTGCCCTGCGGCCGTGGTCGCGATGGCGAGCCGTCCCGACGAGCTGGTGCTGCGCGGGACGCTGGAGGACATCGCCGCGCAGGTGAAGGAGGCGGGCGTGACCCGCACCGCGGTGATCCTGGTCGGCCGTGTCCTGGCCGCGTCCGGCTTCCGTGACAGCCACCTGTACTCCGCCGAACGCGACCGCCACACCTGCTGAAGGGGACATCCGTCCTGACGGCGGCCCGGGCCCGTGCCGTCCCGGCGGCGCGGGGCCGGGGAGCCGCCCCGGCTCAGGCCCCGCGCGCCTCCGCTCGTCCCACCACGGTCCCGCCCCGGTCGATGCACACCACGTCCACCGTCACCGGCGCGCCCCGCAGCACGCCGAGCGCCTGGTCGCGCGCGGCCGCCGCCACCAGGTCGCCCAGCGGAACGCCCTGCGCCGCGCACATCTGGAGCGCCGCCAGGCCCGTGTTCGCCACGGCGACCTCCGCCGCGAGGGCCTCGTCCGCGCCGCCCTGCCGGGCCAGCTCCGCCAGGAACGCCTTGTCGACCTGGGAGCGGCCCGAGTGCAGGTCCAGATGGCCCACCGCGAGCTTGGAGAGCTTGGCGAAGCCGCCGCACAGGGTGAGCCGCTCGACCGGATGGCGTCGCACGTACTTCAGCACCGCCCCCGCGAAGTCGCCCATGTCGAGCAGCGCGTCCTCGGGCAGCCCGTACAGGGCCACCACGGTCTTCTCCGAGGTCGAGCCCGTGCAGCCGGCCACATGGGTGCGGCCCGCGGCCCGCGCCACGTCCACACCGCGCCGGATGGAGTCGATCCACGCCGAGCACGAGTACGGCACCACGATCCCGGTCGTGCCGAGGATCGACAGACCGCCCAGGATGCCGAGCCGGGGGTTCCACGTGGAGCGGGCGATCTCCTCCCCGTGGTCGACGGAAACGGTGATCTCCACGTCCCCGCCGCCGCCGTGCCGCGCGGCGACCACGCCCACGTGGTCGCGCATCATCTGCCGCGGCACCGGGTTGATCGCCGGCTCGCCGACGTCGAGCGGCAGCCCGGGGCGGGTGACCGTCCCCACGCCGGGGCCCGCGCGGAAGACGACCCCGGACCCGGCCGGCAGCAGCCGCACCGTGGCCCTCACCAGCGCGCCGTGGGTGACGTCCGGGTCGTCGCCGGCGTCCTTGACGATCCCCGCCATGGCGGATCCGCCGGCCAGGGACTCCGCGGCCAGCGCGAAGGCCGGCGTCTGCCCCTTGGGCAGCGTGATCGTCACCGGGTCGGGGAACTCGCCGGTCAGCAGCGCCGTGTACGCGGCGGTCGTCGCGGCCGTCGCACAGGCCCCGGTCGTCCAGCCCGGCCGCAGACCGGTGTGCTTGAGTTGGGCCTCACGCCCGCCGCCCGTTGCCGCGCTCATGGATGGACTCCGATGCATGTACTGATCCTCGGTGGGACGACCGAGGGCCGGCGTCTCGCCGAGAGACTCCACGCCGACGGCACGGCCCGCGTCACCAGCAGCCTCGCCGGCCGGGTCGCCACTCCCAGGATGCCCCCCGGCGAGGTCCGGGTCGGCGGCTTCGGCGGCGCGGAGGGCCTGGCCCGTTGGCTGCGCGAGCACGAGGTCGGCGCGGTCATCGACGCCACCCATCCCTTCGCCGGAACGATCAGTTTCAACGCGGCGCTGGCCGCCGCGGAGGCCCATGTTCCCCTGCTGGCGCTGCGCCGCCCCGGCTGGGCCCCGGCTGACGGCGACGACTGGCATCCGGTCGGCTCCCTGGCCGAGGCCGCGGACCGGGCCGCCGCGCTCGGCAGCCGGGTGTTCCTGACGACCGGCCGCATGGGTCTCGCCTCCTTCGCGCACATCCGTGACGCGTGGTTCCTCGTGCGGTCCGTCGACGCCCCCGAGGGGGCGTGCCCGCCCCGGATGGACGTGCTGCTCGACCGGGGGCCGTTCACCCTCGACGGCGAACGCGAACTGCTGCGGCGCCACCGCATCGACGTGCTCGTCACCAAGGACAGCGGCGGAGCGGCGACGGCACCGAAGCTGACGGCCGCGCGGGAGGCGGGCGTGCCCGTGGTGATCGTGCGCCGCCCGCCCGTCCCCGACGGCGTCCCGGTCGCGGCCGGCCCCGAGGAAGCAGCGGCCTGGCTGCGGGCCTACTCCGGATAGCGCCTCGGGGTCCACACGATCTCGTGACCGTCACCGCGCCGGACCACCTGCGTCTGCGACGACCCGATCAGCAGGATCGTGCGCATGTCGACCTGCGCCGGGTCGAGTTCACCGAGCCGCACGATCCGCACGCTCTCCTCCGGCCCGCCGATGTCCCGGCCGAGCACGACGGGCGTGTCGGGCGCCCGGTGCCCGAGGAGCACCTCGCGTGCCTTGCCCACCTGCCAGGTGCGGCTGCGGGAACCCGGGTTGTACAGCGCGAGCACCAGGTCGGCGGCGGCCGCGGCCGCGAGGCGCTCCGCGATGACCTCCCACGGCTTGAGCCGGTCGGACAACGACAGCACCGCGTAGTCGTGGCCGAGCGGCGCACCGGCCTTCGCGGCGGCGGCGTTGGCGGCGGTGACGCCCGGAAGGACCCGTACCGGAACGTCCTTGTACGCGTCCTGGGACGCCACCTCCAGCACGGCGGTCGCCATGGCGAAGACGCCCGGGTCGCCGCCGGAGACGACGGCGACCCGCCGCCCGCGCCGGGCCAGGTCGAGCGCGAACTCGGCGCGCTCCGACTCGACCTTGTTGTCGGAGCCGTGCCGGATCTGCCCCGGACGCTGCGGCACCCGGTCCACATAGGTGGTGTAGCCGACGAGTTCGTCGGCGTCGGCGAGGGCGCGCTTCGTCTCCGGGGTGAGCCACAGCGGCCCGGCCGGCCCGGTACCCACGACGACGACCTCGCCCTTGCCGGGCGCGGGGCGCGGGTTCGCGATGCGGCTCGGCACGACGGCCACGGAGAAGTACGGCACCGACTCGGGGTCGATGTCGGCCAGTCGGCCGGTGCGCTCGCCGCTCATCGTGACCCGCTCGACGTAACGGGCCTCCGCCAGCCGGCCCGAGGACTCCATCGCGCGCCGCACGGCGGGGAAGGTCCGGCCGAGCTTCATGACGACGGCCGAGTCGGTCGCGGCGAGCCGGGCGGTCAGCTCCTCCTCCGGCAGCGTGCCGGGGATGACGGTGAGCACCTCCTCCGCCTCGCACAGCGGCGTCCCCAGCCGGGCCGCCGCGGCGCTGATGGAGGTGACCCCGGGGATCACCTCGGTGGGATAGCGGTGCGCGAGCCGCTTGTGCATGTGCTGGTACGAGCCGTAGAAGAACGGGTCGCCCTCGGCGAGCACGGCGACCGTACGGCCGGCGTCGAGGTGCGCGGCGAGCCGGGCCGCGGCCTGCTCGTAGAAGTCGTCGAGCGCGCCCCGGTAGCCGCCGGGATGGTCGGTGGTCTCGACCGTGACCGGGTACATCAGGCGCTCCTCGATGTGCTCGGGGCGCAGATGCGGGGCCGCGATCGACCGGGCGATGGAACGTCCGTGCCGGGCGCAGTGGTACGCGATCACGTCGGCCTCCGCGATGACGCGGGCGGCGCGCAGGGTCATCAGCTCCGGGTCGCCGGGGCCGAGCCCGACGCCGTACAGCCGGCCCGTGTTCCGGCTCTCGCCGTTCAGGCTCTCGCCGTTCTGCTGGTCGCCGTTCTGGTTGTCGCCCACTACTCCGCCTCGCTCGCGATCGCGTTGACTGCGGCGGCGGCCATCGCGCTGCCACCGCGGCGGCCGCGCACCACAAGGTGCTCGAGGCCCAGCGGGTGCGCGGCGAGCGCCTCCTTGGACTCCGCGGCGCCGATGAAGCCGACCGGCACACCGATGACGGCCGCCGGACGCGGCGCGCCCTCCTCGATCATCTCCAGCAGCCGGAACAGCGCCGTGGGCGCGTTGCCGACGGCGACGACGGACCCCTCGAGGCGGTCTCGCCACAGCTCGAGGGCGGCGGCGGAGCGGGTGGTGCCGAGCTTCGCGGCCAGTTCCGGCACGGACGGGTCGGACAGCGTGCAGACCACGTCGTTGTCGGCGGGCAGCCGCTTGCGGGTCACGCCGCTGGCGACCATCTGCGCGTCGCACAGGATCGGCGCGCCGGCCCGCAGCGCCTCGCGGGCGCGCACGACGACGTCGGGGCTGTGGACGAGGTCGGCGACGAGATCGACCATCCCGCAGGCGTGGATCATGCGGACCGCGACCTGCGAGACCTCGGCCGGCAGTCCGGCGAGGTCCGCCTCCGCGCGGATCGTGGCAAAGGACTGGCGGTAGATCTCCGCGCCGTCCTTCTCGTACTCGAACACGGTGCTCTCGCTCACTTCGTCGGGGTGGTGATGGTGCGCGCCGCCGCGAGGGCGTCGGCGAGTTCTGGAAGGGCCTGTCGGCCGGGGAGTTCGTCGGTGCCGGCGCCGCGTACGGCCAGGTCGTAGCGTCCGTCGCCGGTCGCGACGACGTCGACCCAGGTGCCGCGGGGGTGACCGCAGCGGCGTTCGCAGCCCGACCAGTACACGGGCAGCCCGCGCGCGCCGGCGGCCAGGTGGGCGGTGGCGTCGGCCCGCACGTCCGCGAGCGACTTGGCGCAGCCGGGCCGCCCGGTGCAGGCGCCGACGCCGAGCCAGGGCGAGTCGGGATCGGTGACGAGCCCGGCGCCGGCCAGCACGCCCAACTGCTCGGGCCCGGCGCCCGGCACGACGACCCCACGCCACGGTGTGACGCGCAACTCACCGGTGCCGTGCGCCTGCGCGACCCGGGCGAGCGCCCGCCAAGCGACCACGGACACCCGCCCGAACGGCACCCCGACACTCACCCCACCGACGCCACCCCCGCCCCCCACCGGCCCGGGCCGGGGCCCGCCGGCACGGACCAGGCCCGTCGCGCGCGAGGGACCGGCCAACTCCGGCCCCGCTGCGCGATCAGGTCCGGCCTTTTCCGGCCCCACCGGCGATTGAGGTGCGGAGGCCGTGGGGCGGGGCCCCCGCCGCAGGGCCGCCGCGCTCTCGGGGGCGTCGGGGCCGACCGGGTCCACGGGACCGACCGGCCCGGCCGGTCCCGGCCCCGCCGGCGATTGAGGCGCGGGAGCGCGGGGGCAGAGCCCCCGCCACATCGGCGCGTCCGCCAACTCCGCCCCCGAGCGCGGAAGTTCCCGTACCCGCCACGCCCTCGTGCCCGTCGTCGACGCCGCGTCGAGGAACGCCTCCGCGGCGAGCAGCATCGTGCGCGGGCCGTCCTCGGCGCGGACCCGCGCCGACGCCCCGCCGACCGTCACGCGCACCTCCGCGCCGCCCGGTTCTGCGAGCAACATCACATCGGCGGCGAGCTCCGCCATGTCCCCGCGGCCGTCGTCCAGCGCGAACAAGAAGCGCCCCGACAGCTCCGGCGCACGCTCGCTCGTGCACAGCAGCGCGTCCAGCTCCCGTACCAGCGGCTGGACGTCCAGGTGCCCCCGCCCGTCGAGCCCGGACAGCGGGGACGCCACGATGTTGCGGACGCGTTCGTGACGGGGCGCGGGCAGCAGCCCGGCCGTGTCCAGCAGTTCCGCCAACTCCCCTGCGCAGCCCGGCTCAAGGCCCCGCAGCTGAAGGTTCCCGCGTGAGGTGATGTCCAGCGCGCCGTCGCCGAGCCGCTCCGCCGCGTCGGCGAGCGCGTACGCCTGCGCGGCGCTCACGACGCCCGCCGGGACGCGGACGCGCGCCAGCGCGCCGTCGTCCGCGGTGTGCAGACGCAGCGCGCCGGGGCAGGCATCACCGCGGTCCCGGACGGGAGTTACGAGATGTTCGTCCCTGTTCGGGCGGTTCGAGGGGGCCGGAGGCATGGCGGCGAGCATACCGACCATCACACAAGGTGCCTGCTCCGAGCGCCCTACCGGGGACGGGAGGCCCCCTACTATGCTGCTCGGCGGGCCAAACGGCCCACCACCGCCGAAGACGGCGTCAGGGGAGGAAGCCCGGTGAGATTCCGGCGCGGTCCCGCCACTGTGAGCCCGGCAGCAGCGCAGCACACGCGCAGGCGACCGGGTGAGCCAGGAACTCCCGCCGTCTTCCACCGCCCGGGGCGCGGAAACCCCGAGGAAGGCCAGACGCCGCATGCTGCATTCGTCCGAAGGACGCCCCGCGCACCCGAGCATCCTGCTCCTGTCGACGTCCGACACCGACCTGCTGAGCGCACGGGCGGCGGCCGGCCCGGTCCCGTACCGCTTCGCGAACCCGTCGCGCCTCGCGCTCGAGGAACTGCCCGCCCTGCTGGAGGGCACGGATCTCGTCGTTGTACGTCTCCTCGGCGGCCTGCGTGCCTGGCAGGACGGCATCGACCTGCTGCTCGCTCAGGAGCGGCCCGTCGTGGTCCTCACCGGTGAACAGGCGCCCGACGCCCAGCTGATGGAGGCGTCCACCGTCCCGATCGGCATCGCGGCGGAGGCCCACGCCTACCTGGCGCACGGCGGCCCGGCGAACCTGGAGCAGCTGGCCCGGTTCCTGTCGGACACCGTGCTGCTGACGGGCCACGGCTTCGAGCCCCCGGCCGCCGCCCCGACCTGGGGCCGCCTCGCCCGCACCCCGCGCCGCGAGGTCACCGGCGGCCCGCTGATCGCCGTGCTCTACTACCGGGCCCACCACATGAGCGGCAACACCGCCTTCGTGGACGTCCTGTGCGGGGCGATCGAGGACGCGGGCGGCCGCGCACTGCCGCTGTACGTGGCCTCCCTGCGGGCCCCGGAACCGGAGCTGCTCGACCAACTGGCCGCCGCCGACGCCCTGGTGACCACGGTCCTCGCGGCGGGCGGCACCCGCCCCGCGGACGCGTCCGCGGGCGGCGACGACGAGTCCTGGGACGCGGGCGCCCTCGCCGCGCTCGACGTGCCGATCCTTCAGGCGCTGTGCCTGACCGGGTCCCGCGCGGCGTGGGAGGAGAGCGACGAGGGCCTGTCCCCGCTGGACGCGGCCGGCCAGGTCGCCGTCCCCGAGTTCGACGGGCGGCTCATCACCGTCCCGTTCTCCTTCAAGGAGATCGACGAGGACGGGCTGCCGTCGTACGTCGCCGACGAGGAGCGCGCCGCCCGGGTGGCCGGCATCGCCGTCCGCCACGCCCGCCTGCGCCACATCCCGAACGCCGACAAGCGCCTCGCGCTGGTGCTGTCCGCGTACCCGACCAAGCACTCCCGTATCGGCAACGCGGTCGGCCTGGACACCCCCGCCTCCGCCGTCTCCCTGCTGCGCCGGCTGCGCGAGGAGGGCTACGACTTCGGTGACGAGGCGGTGCCCGGCCTCGAGTCCGGCGACGGCGACGAGCTGATCTACGCGCTCATCGAGGCCGGCGGTCACGACCAGGAGTGGCTGACCGAGGAACAGCTCGCCCGCAACCCCGTGCGCATCCCGGCCGCGGACTACAAGCGCTGGTACGCGTCGCTGCCCGCCGAGCTGCGTTCGTCCGTGGAGGAGCACTGGGGGCCGCCGCCCGGTGAGATGTTCGTCGACCGGTCCCGCAATCCCGAGGGCGACATCGTGCTCGCCGCGCTGCGCCGCGGGAACCTGCTGATCCTCATCCAGCCGCCGCGCGGCTTCGGCGAGAACCCGATCGCGATCTACCACGACCCCGATCTGCCGCCCTCGCACCACTACTTGGCGGCCTACCGCTGGATCGCGGCATCCGCGGACGACGGCGGCTTCGGCGCCGACGCGATGATCCACCTGGGCAAGCACGGCAACCTGGAGTGGCTGCCGGGCAAGAACGCGGGCCTGTCCGCGGCGTGCGGTCCCGACGCCGCCCTGGGCGACCTGCCGCTCGTCTACCCCTTCCTCGTGAACGACCCCGGCGAGGGCACGCAGGCCAAGCGCCGGGCGCACGCGACGCTGGTCGACCACCTGGTGCCGCCGATGGCACGGGCCGAGTCGTACGGCGACATCGCGCGCCTGGAGCAACTGCTGGACGAGTACGCGCAGATCTCGTCCATGGACCCGTCCAAGCTGCCCGCGATCCGCGCCCAGATCTGGACCCTGATCCAGGCCGCGCGGCTCGACCACGACCTCGGCCTGGACGACCGCCCGGACGACGACGGCTTCGACGACTTCCTGCTGCACGTCGACGGCTGGCTGTGCGAGGTCAAGGACGCGCAGATCCGCGACGGTCTGCATGTGCTGGGCGGCGCCCCGACCGGCCCCGAGCGGGTGAACCTGGTCCTGTCCATCCTCCGTGCCCGCCAGATCTGGGGCGGCTCGCAGTCCCTGCCCGGTCTGCGCGAGGCCCTCGGGCTGGACGAGTCCGCGGCGACGCGTACCACCGCCGACGAGGCGGAGGCCACCGCCCGTGCGCTCGTCGAGGCGATGGAGGCCGCCGGCTGGGACCCGGCCGCGGTGCCGGCGGACCTCGGCAAGGACGTCGAGGCGATCCTGCGTTTCGCCGCCCTCGAGGTCGTACCGCGCCTGGCCCGCACGACCGACGAACTGGACCACGCCGTCCACGCGCTGGCCGGCGGTTTCGTTCCCGCCGGTCCGTCCGGCTCGCCGCTGCGCGGGCTGGTCAACGTGCTGCCGACCGGCCGCAACTTCTACTCCGTCGACCCGAAGGCCGTGCCGTCGCGTCTGGCGTGGGAGACCGGACAGGCGCTCGCGGACTCGCTGATCGAGCGCTACCGCACCGACAACGGCGAGTACCCGGCCTCCGTCGGCCTGTCCCTGTGGGGCACCAGCGCCATGCGCACCGCCGGCGACGACGTGGCCGAGGCGCTGGCGCTGCTCGGCATCCGGCCCGTGTGGGACGACGCGTCCCGCCGTGTCACCGGCCTCGAGCCGGTGCCGCTGACGGAACTGGGCCGCCCGAGGATCGACGTCACCCTGCGCATCTCCGGTTTCTTCCGCGACGCGTTCCCGCACACCATCGGCCTGCTGGACGACGCCGTCCGCCTCGCCGCCTCCCTCGACGAGCCGGACGGGTCCAACTACATCCGTGCCCACGCGCGGGCCGACCTGGCCGAGCACGGCGACGAACGCCGTGCCACGACCCGGATCTTCGGCTCCCGGCCCGGCACGTACGGCGCCGGCCTGCTCCAGCTGATCGACTCCCGCGACTGGCGCACGGACGCCGACCTCGCCGAGGTGTACACGGTGTGGGGCGGCTACGCCTACGGCCGTGGCCTGGAGGGTCGCCCGGCGCGCGCCGAGATGGAGACCGCGTACAAGCGCATCACCGTCGCCGCGAAGAACACGGACACGCGCGAGCACGACATCGCCGACTCCGACGACTACTTCCAGTACCACGGCGGCATGGTCGCCACGGTCCGCGCCCTGCGCGGCACGGCCCCCGAGGCGTACATCGGCGACTCCACCCGCCCGGAGACGATCCGCACCCGTACCCTCGTCGAGGAGACGTCCCGCGTCTTCCGCGCCCGTGTCGTCAACCCCCGCTGGATCGAGGCGATGCGCCGCCACGGCTACAAGGGCGCCTTCGAACTGGCCGCCACGGTCGACTACCTCTTCGGCTACGACGCGACGACGGGCGTCGTGGCGGACTGGATGTACGACAAGCTCACGGAGACGTACGTCCTCGACCCCGAGAACCGCGCCTTCCTCCAGCAGGCCAACCCCTGGGCGCTCCACGGCATCGCCGAACGGCTCCTGGAGGCGGAGTCCCGCGGCATGTGGGCCGAGCCGGACCCCGCGGTGCTGGAACAGCTGCGCCAGGTCTTCCTGGAGACCGAGGGCAACCTGGAGGACGACGACGCCTGACGGCCGCGGAGGTCCGCGGGCGCCGACCGGCGCCCGCGGACCGACGGCCTGACCGGTGGCCGGTCTACGGCTCGGACAGGTCCACGGTCCAGTCGCCGTCGGCGGTCACATTGAGGTAGTACGGCCCGGCGTTGATCATCTGAGCGACGGCGGAGCCGTCGAAGTCCCCCACCTCGTTGAAGACGAGGTCCTGCACCCTGCCCTTCACGTCCAGCACCGTGACGACGAAGTCGGTCCCGCCGCTGTGGGTCGCCCGCACGACAACCCTCTTGTCCGCCGCGAACGGCCCTTCCACCTGGTCCCCGCTGCCCGTGGAGCTCTGGGGCAGTTCCGCCGCCGGCCGGTCGCGGGGCTGCGTGATCTCGACGCTCCACGGAGCGTCCGCGTCGACCAGCAGGACGTGGTCGCCGTCCTGCACGCCCGCCGCCCTGGACCCGCTGTAGGCGCCGACCCGGTTGGCGACGACGTCCTTGACCTGCTGATCGTCGTCGAGCAGCTCGACGATGAAGTTCTCCTTGCAGGACGGGCACTCCACCTTCAGGACGGCCAGTCCGCCGGTCAGCGCGAAGGGCTTCGTCACCTGGTCCCCGGTGCCGCTGAGCTCGATCGGCGGCGAGGGGGACGGCGTCGGCTGCGCCACGCTCCGGCCGGCCGCCAGCGCGGAGGGCCCGTGACCGCCACCGCCGGCGGCCATGACCACGCCGACCAGTACGACCAGGGCGACCACGGCCCGGGCCAGAACCACCCACCCACGCGCGCCCCAGGCCGACGCAGGCTCCCACGGTCCGTGCCGGTCCGCCATGCCCGACTCCTTCCCTTGCCCGCCGACGCCCCAGCAACCGCCGACCCCACCTCCACGATCCGCCGCCCACCGCCCCCCGCAACTCGAACCCCTCCACGCCCACGGAACAACCGCTCCGGTCCCGCCCGTCCCGGCCCGCGCATGTTTGTCGATGCGGCTCTGTAGAACCACCGCGAGTGATCAGCGGCTCGTCATACTGACCGGTCGCCGACGTAACGGCCCCCGACCCTCAGCGCCGCAGTCGTGGGCCTGCTCCAGCGCCCGCTCGGCCCGCCCCAGTGCCGTGGCACCTCCGAGAGACTCCGAGGTCGCCCTCCTAGCCGGAGCCCCGTGCCCTCGTCAGCCCGGGGCCACCGTGCCCTCGTCAAGGCGTTGACGTGCCGCGGACGCCGCGGCGACGCAGAATTCGTTGCCCTCCGGGTCCGCCATCACGATGTGGTGACCGTCGAACGCCTCCACGACGCTGCCGCCCGCGTCGACCAGCCGCCGGGACTCCGCCCGGACTCGGGCCCACCGCTCCTCCGGGGTGCCGTGGCCCGGCACGCGGACGTCGAGGTGCAGGCGGTTCTTCGCCGTCTTCGGCTCCGGCACCTTGAGGATCGACAGGCGCGGGCCGGTGCCGTCCGGGGCGCACAGCCATGCGCCGTCGTCCGCCGAATCGTCCTCCGGAAGGTCGAACTGGGCGAGCCACTCCTCACGCGTCGTGTACGGAGCGGGCGGCGGCTCGTCGATGTACCCGAGGGCCGTCTTCCAGAAGGCGGCCAGGAGTTGCGCGTCGGCGCAGTCGAGGGTCAGGTCGAACGTGGCTGTCATGCGGGCGACAGTAACGGCCGTCTACGACAACGCCCCCGGCGTTCCACAGCACCCCCGGCGGCCCCGGACCCGGGCCGTTTCACGGCTTGCGGCGGGGGCACCCGGCCGCCGATGGACCAGGACACGGACGGGAAGACCACGTCGAGCCTCTGCGGGGACACCTGTGCCCGACCGCCTCCGGCGCCCCCGCACCGCGCCCCGACGCCGCGCGCGGCGGAACGTTGTGACGAGGAGACCTGAGGAGATTCCCATGAAGATCGGCATCATCGGCGCAGGCCGCGTCGGCTCGACCCTGGCCCGCCATTTCGTGCGCATCGGCCATGACGTGGTCATCAGCAACTCCAGGGGGCCGGAGACCCTCTCCGGGCTCGTCGAGGAGATCGGCGGCACCCTGCGAGCGGTCACCGCCGAGCAGGCCGCGACGTTCGGGCAGGTCGTCGTGGTCTGCATCCCGTACGGCCGGTACAAGGAACTGCCGACGGACGCCCTCAAGGACAAGGTCGTCATCGACACCTGCAACTACTACGCGCAGCGCGACGGCCACGACCCCGAACTCGACGACGACCGCACCACCTCCAGCGAGAAGATCCGCGCCCACACGAATGCCAACGTGGTGAAGGCGTTCAACGCGATCCACTGGGAGAACCTCCGCGACCGCGGTCGGCCCAAGGGGGACCCCGGTCGGCTGGCCGTCCCCATCTCCGGGACCGACACGGAGGCCAAGGCCGTGGTCGCCGGGCTGATCCGGGACATCGGCTTCGACCCGGTCGACGCCGGCGACATCGGGCGGGGCGGCCGCACCCACCAGCCCGGGGCGCGTCTCTACGGGGCCGAGCTGACCGCGGAGGAGGCGAACGCCCTCCTCAGGGCCGGCGCCGCGACCTGAACCGAGGAGCCCGCCACCCGAGCGGCCTCCGAGCGGAATGCCCCGCGGACCCGCCGGCCCCCGTTTGGGAGGCCCGCGCCGTGCTACCCGTCCTGCGCGCGCCGCCCGGGCGCCGCATACGACGAGGAGATGACGATGGCCATGACCGCGTCCGCGAAGGACATGCTGAACACCTATCCCGCCGACCTCGGCGGCGTCGACCAGGACGCCATGAGCCGCTGCATCGAGGCGTGCGCCGCCTGCGCACAGGCGTGTACGGCCTGCGCCGACGCGTGCCTCTCCGAGGGCATGGTCGGCGACCTGACGAAGTGCATCCGCACCGACATGGACTGCGCCGACATCTGCACCGCCACCGCGGCCGTCCTGTCGCGCCACACCGGCTACGACGCGAACATCACCCGCGCGATCGTGCAGGCGTGCGCCACGGCCTGCAAGGCCTGCGCGGACGAGTGTGCGAAGCACGCCGACATGCACGAGCACTGCCGTCTCTGCGCCGAGGCGTGCCGGACCTGCGAACAGGCGTGCAACGACCTTCTCGCCACTCTCGGATGACACAACCGCGCCGCCACCCAGGGGCGTTGAGGAACGGGTGGACGCGGCCACATGGACGGACGCCCACGGGCGGCCGTGAGCGCCGGCCCGGCCGTCCGAGCCGCATCCGCCCGTAAACCCCCTGCATGCAAGGCGAGTTGGACACGAGGCGGGCCACCAGGGAACGAACCGCCCCACGGCCGATTGGTCTAGGTTAGGACCCGGTCGAGGAATCGTTTCGCGCCCAGGAGGCCCACTCGTGTCAGAACACGACCCCCAGCTCGCCGCCGCCGCAGACATACGCGCCCGGATCGACACGAGCAAGCCCCATTCCGCCCGCTTCTGGAACTACTTCGTCGGCGGCAAGGACCACTACGAGATCGACCGCGAGACCGGCGACCACATCAAGTCCATCTTCCCGGGCCTCGTCGACGTGGCCCGCACGAGCCGCCAGTTCCTCGGACGTGCGGTCCGGCATCTCGCCGGCGAGCAGGGCATCCGCCAGTTCCTCGACATCGGCACCGGCCTGCCCACCGCCGACAACACCCACGAGGTCGCGCAGCGCGTCGCCCCCGACTCGCGGATCGTGTACGTCGACAGCGACCCGCTCGTCCTGGCCCACGCCCGGGCCCTGCTCACCAGCACGCCCGAGGGCAGGACGGCGTACCTGGACGCCGATCTGTACGCCCCCGAGGAGATCCTCAAGGCCGCCGAAGGCACGCTGGACCTGTCCCGGCCGGTCGCGCTGATGATCCTCAACACCCTCGGCCACGTCGCCGACCACGACCAGGCACGGGACCTGGTGAACCGGCTCATGGCGGGTCTGCCGTCGGGCAGTTACCTCGTGATCAGCGACAGCACCTCCACCAGCGCGGGCATGATCGCGGCGTCCGAGGCGTACAACTCCAGTGGCGCGGTCCCGTACTACGTGCGCAGCGTCGACGAGATCGCCGCGTTCTTCGACGGCCTGGAGCTGACGGAGCCTGGAGTCGTCCAGGTGACACAGTGGCGCCCGGAGTCCGACGACACGGCCGGCACGACGGCCGTGGACGCCTACGGCGCGGTGGGCCGCAAGCCGTAGCGAAGCGGGCGAGGACGACGCCGCCGTCCCCGGCTCCCGGGGACGGCGGCGCTGCGACTGCCCTTGGGCGGACGGCCGTTCAGGGGACGAGCTCCCCTGAACGGCCGTCCTCAGGAAGGCCTGCGGAACAGCGCCGACCAGAGGAACGCCTCCCCGAACCACGGGGACTCGGCCGGTTCGTCGCGCATACGACGCAGCTCGACCTCCTCCAGGTCGGAGAAGATCCACCGCAGCGCCTCGGGCGTGTAGGCGAGCCCGCCGTGCAGCCGGGACTGGCCGTAGAAGTCGGCGTCGGGCAGTTCGGATCCCATCGCACCCGACGCGAAGCAGGTGAGGGCGAAACGACCGCCGGGGGCGAGGACCCGGTCGAGGAGTTGGAGGTAACTGACGCGCCGGTGGGGCGGCAGATGGTGGAAGCAGCCCGAGTCGTAGACCAGGTCGTACGGGCCGCCGAATTCGACCGGGTCGAGAGCGAAGGCGTCACCGCGGTGGAACCGGACCGCGCTCCCGGCCCCGGTCTCGCGGGCGCGTTCCTCGGCCCAGGAGATCGCGACCGGTGAGAGGTCGACGGCGTCCACCTGGAAGCCCAGTGAGGCGAGGTGCAGGGCGTTGCGGCCGGGGCCGCAGCCCAGATCGAGTGCCCGGCCGGGAGTGATCAGCCCCCTGTCGAGGTACGAGGCCAGGTTCTCGTCGGGCTTCGCCACGAAGAACGGCACCGGCTTGGAGCGGTCGCTGTAGAAGCCGTCCCACCAGTCGGCCGCACCCTCGGTCCAGCGGTCGGCCTCCGGCGCGAACAGACCGTCCAGAAGCTTCATGACGTCGTCGACCGTACGTATGCCCCGGTCCATCGGGACCCCCTTTCAACGATGGTCGAACGCTACGGCCGAACGGCACAGAAGCCCAGCTCAGGGCCGGTGCGAGCGGTCTCCGGAAAGCCTCTGACGCGTGCCCGCCGGGCTCCCGGCCAAGCGGTCGAGCCCTGCCCCTCGCCGCGCGCACACGTCGCAGGACGACCCCGCCGAAGGCGCTGACGACGGCAATGCGGGCGGAGCCGGAGCGGGTTTTCGACAGCGGCGAACCGGATGGTCCGCCCTTTCACGTAGCGTCGCTAGTCAACTTTGACTACCCTCGCGGGATGACCGAGAAGACCATCCCCTTGCTCCCCTGCCACGCGATCCAGCCGGTGGTCGACTTCTACACAGCGCTGGGTTTCCGGACGACCTTCTCCCAGAAGAGCCCCTACCCGTACGCGGTCGTGGAACGAGGCCCGGTGCAGCTGCAGTTCTTCGCCATGAAGGGGTACGACCCCGCGGAGTCCTACTCCGGCTGCTACATCGTCACGGACGACGTCGACGGCCTCTACGCCACCTTCCGCGACGGCCTCAAGGCCGCCTACGGCAAGATCCCCTGCCACGGGCTGCCGCGGATAGGCCCGCTGAAGGACATGTCCTACGGGATGCGGCAGTTCCTGATGACCGACCCCGGCGGCAACAGCATCCGCGTCGGCCAGGAGATCAAGGAAGCCGGCATCCAGGAACAGGACGGGGACCACGACGCACAGCAGGACGGGGACCGCGCCGGGCAGCAGGGCGCGGAACCGGGCGGTGGACACCAACGGCCGCTTCCCGAAGGGCGGTTCGCGCGGGCGCTGCGCACGGCCGACCTCTTCGTCGACTCGAAGCAGGACCTGCCGGGCGCCGCGAAGATCATCGACCACGCCCTGCGACTCGACGGCGAGCATCCCACTCCCCCGCAGTTGCTGCGCCTGCTGGTGCTGCGCGCGGACGTCGCGCACCGGCTCGGCGACGAGGAGACGGCGCAGCGCATGCTGACACAGGCCGCCGGGATCGAGCTCAGCACGGACGAGCGGGCCTTGGCCCGCGACGCCCTCGCCCGTCTCACCGAGCTCCTGTCCTGACCGTCCCCCCGTAAGCGCCCGGCGGCGGAACCGGGCGCGGCCCGGGACAGGGGCCGTACCCCGGCCGGCCGCTCCCCGGATGCCCCCTCCCCGGCGAGACGGCAAGGTGGCCTTCGCCAGGACCTTCCCCGACCGGACGAGGAGCGCTTGTGTCCGTGACCCCCTACCGGCATGCCGCCGTCGCCGCCGGGACCATGCTCCTCGCCCTCACCGCCGCGGGCTGCTCCGGCCTCGACCGCACCGCCGTGGGCACGCTCACCTACGAGAGCGGCCACGAACACCACACGACGGTCACCAGCCCCAAGGTCACCGGCTGCCACCACTTCGAGCACCCGGGCGCCATCGCCGTCGAGAACGAGACGGAGACCGACGCCATCGTCTACCCGACGGACGACTGCTCCGGCGGCGAATCGATCTACATTCCGTCGATGACGTCCGACGTCCCGGCGCCGGGCGCGGGCCCCTGGCTCAGCTACAGCTTCGTCCACTAGCCGCAGCCCCGCCGGCGGAGCCGACCTGCTCGGCCCACCGGCCGGCCCTGCGTGAAGGGCGTCAGAAAGGGCTCAGAAGGGGACCCTGGCCGCGTCGAGGGCCGCGGCGGCGTCCGCGTCCCCCTCGTACACCAGCTCGCCGCGCGCGGGCCGCCCCGACAGATGCCGGGCGAAGGCGATCGCGTCCGCGCGCAGGACGACGGCGGGCGGGCCGCTGCCCAGCCGATGACGGCCGCCGGCCGGGCCCGACAGTTCCAGCAGGCACGGCGGACCGGTCCAGTCGAGCGCCAGGTCCAGCACGACCTGGTTCATGATCTCGCGGTCATGGTCGTCGAGCACCAGGTCGACCCCGGTGGCGTCGCTGATGTCCACGCGGTGCATCCATGTGTCGCGGGCGACCAGGACGCTGTTCATGTAATCCATCGAGTCCTCGGGCAGCGCCTTCCCCTCGGGAAAGATCAGACTGACCCGCATCCGCTTCCGGACCCGGGCGGGCATACGGCGCAGGGAGCGGGCGCCCCGAGGAGCGACGCGGGCGAACTCGGCGGCCAGTTCCGGACCCGGCACGTCACTGCGTTCCTCGACCTGGCGGGCGTTGTGACTGTCGAGCGGGCCGAGCTCGGGGTGTGCCTGCCGGCCGCGCCGTATCCGGCTGATCATGAGCCACGGCTTGGGCAACTCCTCGTACTGCCCGACCTCGTGGGCGACCATGTCGCGTACCGTCCAGCCCGCGCAGGCCGTGGGCCGGGACCATGCCTCGGTCTCGGCGCCGAGCGCGCGCATCGTCGCGAGCGAGGCACGTATCTCCGCCTCGTTCACCTCGCGTGCCCGCGCGGCGGAGGTCCGGGGGATCTCCCGCGCGGAGACAGTCGGTGTGGCCATGGTGCACCTCCTCGTGCCCCCGCTCTCAGGCTACGCCCGGCCTCCGGACCCTCGACCGGGCCCGCGCCGCTCCCGTACGGGCTACGTGCCGCTGCCCGCCCCGCGCGGTCCGCTGCCGGGCAGGTACCGCGAAGAGCCTGCGCGCAGTACCGCAATGCACCCGCCGCTGTACCGCTATGCGCCGGCCGCGCGTCGGCCGAGGACGGGGTCGGCCAACAGCCTGGCGATTTTGCAGAGCGTCTGGCCGTGCCGGGCGAAGAGTTCGTCGCGCGAGTCGAAATGCCCGAGGTCAGCGAGAACGTGCGCCGAGAGGTCACAGGGCGCGCCGGTGGACGGGCAGGCCGTCGACCCGTTCCAGTCGATCGCCGTCCTGGACAGCGCCTCGAAAAGCGTCTCCGCGTCGGCGTTGGTGAAGCCGCCGCCCGGATCGCCGCTCAACTCGTCCAGGTCACCGAAGAGTTCGGAGACCGTCAGCCATGGAGCTGCGGGGTGCCCGTCCGGCGAGAGACCGTCGATCCGGAATTCCGGCCATGCGAGGAGGACCTGGTCGGGGACGATCTGGTGCAGCCGGGGAAAGCGCGGATACCAGAACGTTCCGTCGACCACGAGTCCGCGTACCCGGGTGGCGACCCCGGACGCCCGCGCGACAGCCTCCAGGACGGCCAGTCGCTGGCTGCACGAGCCCCGGCCGCGGCGCAGGACCTCCGACACGGGCCGCTCGTCCTGCACCGAGTACACGGGCCGTACGGCTGTGGCGATCCATCGGTGGGCCCCGCGCAGGGCCTGCACCTGGTCCGCGGCGGCGCTTTCCGCACCCGATGCGGTCCCCGATGGGGCCGTCGTGCCGAGGCCGCGGACGAGCATGGCGACGCGGGGGTGGTGCCAGTCGAGGATCCGTGTCGGCTCCGTGCCGCCCGCGGCGATCCCCATGGGGGCCGTACGCACACGGACACGGCCTCGCGGCCGGAGAATCGAGCTCGTCATCCGACGACGTCCTTTCGTCCAGCGCCGGGGTGTCCATGACCGGCCGGAGACATCGTGACAGAATTTTTGAACGCGCTCAACTATGTCGCCGGCGGCCCGCGCAGCCCGCTCGGTCGCCCGGTCCCACACGACGACCCAGCGGCTGCCTCCCCTGCCGCGGGCTCCCTCCCGGGCCTGTTACGACCGCCCGGCGGCGACCTGCGCACCCACCATGTCCAGCGCCGCTCCCCACGGGTACATGCCCGCCTGTTCCTGCCCGTGCTCCTGGCCTTGGACTCGGCCCGGCTCGTGCGGGGCGAGCCCGTTCTCGCCGTAGCCGTACAGGACGGCTACGCCGGCCGAGCGCAGCGTCTCCACAGACCTTTCGAACTGCGGGTGCCGGGCGAACGCCGCGTTCACACAGGGCACCGCCACCGTCGGGACGCCCCTGCCGATCGCCTCCGCGGCGGCTCCCACCACGAACGACGAAGTCAGGCCCAGGGCCCACGCGTTGAGGCTGTTGAACGTCACCGGCGCGAACAGCACGGCGTCGGCCGGCGGCCAGATCTCCGGCTCTCCGGGCCGGTCGTAGGCGAAACGGACCGGGTGGCCGGTGAGCACCGCCAGGCCGTCGAGGCTGGGCTCCAGCCAGCGCGCCGCGTCGGGCGTCAGGCCGAGACATACGTCCCACCCGCCGGCCTGCGCCTGCTCGATCACCTTGGCGACGTCGAACACGGGAGGCGCGGCGGAGCAGAAAAGATGCAGAGTCGTCCTCGTCATGCGCTCCATCCGATCACAAGCCTCCCCACGTCCAGGAGCGCAATCCCGGACACCTCCTGGATCGCTTCATGATCTTCACCACCCTCCATGACCCCGGGCACATGCCAGGATGCGCGGTATGGACCTGGAACTGGATCAGAGGCTCGTCGACGCGGCGCTCGCACAACTGCACCGCCGGTGGCCCGCCGACGAGCCGGGCGGTGCCGCCGCGCTCCGTCTGGACGACGGCGAGATACTCACCAGCGTCGGCCTCGACAACCTGAACGGCGGGGTGTCGCTCTGCCACGAGACCGGTGCGATCTGCCAGGCGTACACGCTGAACCGGCGGGTCACCGCGTCGGTCTGCGTCTACCGGGACCCGCAACGGGACCAGGTACTGATCCTGCCGCCGTGCGGCATCTGCCAGGAACGCCTGGCCATGTGGGGCCCCGAGGTCCAGGTCGCGGTCCCGGACGCCGACTCGGCGACGGGATGGCGCGCCCGTACCCTCCGAGACGTCAACCCGTACTACTGGGGTTCGCAGTTCACGGACGACGGCATGTGGCCGTCGCAGAAGTCCCACTCCGAGTAGGGCGTTGCCGGGGAGGGGAATCCGCGGCCGTCACCTGATCGTTCAGGAAGCATGGCTGTCATCCACCGCACCACCATGACCCCCGGCAAGCTGGAACTCCTCACCGCCTGGCTGCCCTCGCGGCCCTGGTACGAGGGCACGGCGAGCCGGCCTGAACTCTCCAAGGCCGGCGGATTCCGCCTCGACGATCCCAAAGGGGAGGTGGGCATCGAGTTCATGGTGGTCACCGACATCTCCGGCGACCGGCCGCTGTCGTACCACGTACCTCTCAGCTACCGCGGGGCGCCGCTGGAGGGAGCCGACGAGGCGGCTCTCATCGGCACGTCCGAGCACGGCGTCCTCGGCACGCGCTGGGTGTACGACGGGACTCACGACCCGGTCCTCGTCGGGCAGTTGCTCGCTCTTGTCGAGGGCAACGCGGAGCCGCAGGCGCAGAGCGTGAGCGACACGCCCGACCCCTCGGTCACCGCGCACCTCACCGGAGCCCCGCTCCCGCCCACGGCCACGCCGGCGCCGGTCACCGACGACGAGCACGGAACGCACCTCACGGTGGCCCCCGGCCTGACCCTCCATGTGACCCGCCGCCTCGACGCCGCCGCTCCGACGCCGGACGCGAGGGGCCACGTCACCGCGAGCTGGCACACCCCGGACGGCACCGAGAACCGCGCCCGGTTCGCCGTCGTCGGCGACGCGACTCCCTGACGCGCGGGGCAAGCGCCGGCCGCCTCCGCCACCTCTCGCGCCTCCCGGCCGGCGCCCCCCGGGACGCAACCTCGCCTCCCGGGCCTCCCGTGCTCCCTCCCCGCCAGCGCTTCAGCGCCCTGTACCGCCTGAGCAGTGCGGTGATCAACGCTGCTACTCGGCGGCAACTACGGGTCGCCCGCCGCGCGGGCCTTGGCGGCCGCCCGGATCTGCTCGGTGTTCAACCCGGCCTGCTCGGTAAGCGTCGCGAGGTCGAAGTAGATCGTCTCGCCCGCCATGAGGTCGCCCTTGAACGGGACGACATTGGCGAATTGCACGGCAAACGACCGGCCGCTCGGAGGTACGCCCAGCCAGGCGCCCCCGCTCGTCCCGCGCAACGTGCCCCAGACCACGAGAACGTCGTCCCCGAAGGCGATGCCCTGGTCATCGGGGCTGAGATCGGGAAATGCCGTGAAGTACCCCACGTAAGCGGCTCGGGCCGCGTCCCTGCCCTCGCTCCGCAACCCGAGCGGCACCGTCTCGAGGAAGCAATCCTCCGCGAACGTGGCGAGGATGGCGTCGTAGTCCCGGGCGGCCTCAGCCTCACGGTGAGCCTCGAAAAGGCGGAGCATCGCATCGCGGTCCATGCCGTCCTCCGTGCTTGAGGATCTCCTTCCAGCGTATGGCCGTGACCTGCGTGGCGCAGCGGCACCGGCCCCTCGGCGGCCGGACGGCCAGTTCGGGGCTTTCTCGGTGAACGGCCAGCGGGTGCGGCGAGAACCGCCGCACCCGCTGGCCACTTAGGAGGCTCACAGGTTGTGCCACCACCCCTGTTCCGGGTGATGTCGCGGTACTTGACCGGCACACGGTGGCCCCACCTGTCTCGAAGGCCCCTCGCCATGATCGGCGAGGGGCCTTTGAGCGCTGATGGGCGCGGACGGTTTCGAACCGCCGGCATGTACTTCGTGATCGGCCCTCAGCTCTGGCCGGCTCGGTCGGCGGCCACAGGGGCCGCACTTGACTCGACCAGTTCGGGCTTCGGTACGCCTCGCGGTGCCGGCAGGTGCACCGACGCGGCCTTCCGCTCCCACCCTCTGGTGGTCCGTACGTAGCCGTAG
Source organism: Streptomyces sp. NPDC086835 (assembly GCF_044745705.1). Lineage (NCBI taxonomy): Bacteria > Bacillati > Actinomycetota > Actinomycetes > Kitasatosporales > Streptomycetaceae > Streptomyces > Streptomyces sp. NPDC086835. The sequence goes on along the minus strand of NZ_JBIVAU010000001.1, from coordinate 783,397 downwards.
ACCACTGAGGCCGTCGCCAGGAGGAGCAGCGGACCGAACACCCACGGGTGTTCGGCCATCTGCACCGACAGATAGCGATACGACGCCAGGAGCGCAGCGAAGACCGCTGTGCCGTAGACGACCATCTGGACACCCTGCCGGTCCCAGCCGCGGTCGAGCGCGCGCAGCGCCGTCTCGATCGTGAGCGTGAAGACCACACCGGCGATGATGTCCGCGCCGTAGTGGTAACCGAAGCCCAGCGTTGCGCCGAGGGTGGCGATCAGCCAGAACGCGCCCAGGCAGCGCAGGGCCCACGGGCCCTTGAGGGAGTGGACGAAGATCGCGGTGGCCCACGCCGTGTGCAGACTGGGCATGCAATTGCGCGGAGGGGCCTCGTCGAAGAGCATCGGCTGAGGGGTGCCGACCGGCGGCGGCGTGTCCGGCCACACGTCGGCCACCGCCCAGTGTCCCCCGTCGGCGCCGTAGGCGAAGATCGGTCCGACCACCGGGAAGATCATGTAGATGCCCGGCCCGAGCAGGCCGATGGCCAGAAACGTGCGCACCAGATGGTGCCCCGGGAAACGGCGCTCGGCCGCCACGTTGCGCAGCTGGTACACCGCGACGACAACAGCGGCCACTGCGAGCTGGATGTAGACCCACTCGAGGACGTAGGGGCCGACCGGGCTGGTGGCCTCGACGATCCGGCCCACGACCCACGACGGGTCGCCCAACGCGCGGTCGGCGGTTGCCACGTACTGGTCGAGCACCGTCGGGCGCGTCTTCGACGTGATCAGCAGCCAGGTGTAGCCGGTCTTGCGGCCGGCCACCAGCAGCAGGGCCAGTCCGACGCCCTTCAGCAGCAGGGCGCGATCGCGACCGGTGCGGCGCGTGACGGCGATGACGGCGCAGGCCAAGGTCACCCACAAGGCACCGTTGCCGACCATCATCTTGGCGTCGACGACCCACCGCACAAGCCAGAAGACGGCGTCGATGCCGATCGCGGCGCCCAGCGCGATGAACCGCTGCCGCCAAGGGAGCACCACCAACATCAGCGCCATGCTGACGTACAGCACCGTCCCCGATTTGGGGGCGAATATCACCTCTCGCGCCTGGTCGGTGATCGGCCCCCGCTCGCCGTACCGACGCGCGGCGATCTCCAGTGCAATGAGGAATCCGAGGCCCACCGCACTCACCGCGACCCACAGCAGGACGCGTGGCTGACGCCATGCATCGAACCGAGGGCTGCCGCCTCGCCGCGAAGACCCTCGCGCTAGTGTGGATATCAATTTTTCAACCGATTTGTGATATTTTGACATGATCGTTATGAGCTCGAACATGCTAGCGGAAAAGCGGGCTTCGCTCATCACGGATCGGTCAAATACAGCGATCGGCTCCGCGCATCTCCTCGGCCGGCATGACCGGCCGGTGCGCCTGAGGCAGATCACAGCTGCCGATCAGGCATGGATCTTCATGCTCTTCCTCCCGCAAGACGGCGACGCACAGGGGCCTGCACCGGCGTACGGCGGGCGGGCGAGCAATCACCTCCTTGGCAGCGAGACGGTGCCGTTGTGATGCCGTGAGGCGGCGGTGCTGACATCGGCTCGTCAGGGTGACGTCGAGGTGTCTGAGGGGGAGGCCGGTTCCGGGGGCGGGAAGCCGTTGAGGGCGGGGCTGGTACTGGAGGTGTGTGTTGCCGCCTCTCTGCGTCCCGGCCAGAGTCAACCGCACGGAGGAGAAGCGGTGCCGGGCGGCGGCGCCGATGGAGCCAAGGAGGCTCGCGATGAGCAAGGTAGTGCTGGACGTGTCGATGTCCCTGGACGGGTTCACGGCGGGACCGAACGTCCGGGAGGAAGAACCCATGGGAGACGGCGGCGAACAGCTGCACGAGTGGATGGCCGGGAAGGGGCCGGACGGCGGGGTCGACATCGGCATCCGCCAGGAGCTGGACGCGTCGGTGGGGGCCACCGTCATCGGACGACGCACCTTCGACCTGGGCCTCGGCCCGTGGGGCGGCACGCCGTGGCCTGGCGTCCCCAGCTTCGTGGTCACCCACCGGACCAGGGAAGACCTCCTCGGCGACAACGGCGGAAGGTTCGCCTTCGACGGGCTGGAGGTCGCGGCCCGGCGCGCCAAGGAAGCCGCGGGAGACAAGGACGTCCTGGTCCTGGGGGCTGCCGTCGCCCGGCAGCTGCTCAGGGCGGGCCTGCTCGACGAGGTGCGCATCCACCTCGTCCCCCTGCTGATGGGAGAGGGCACGCCGCTGTTCGCCGGGGAGCGGGCCGAACTGATCCCCCAGGGGGCGGCGGTCACCGGGTCCGTGACCCACCTGCGCTACAGCGTCCCGAAGCCATTCTGCTGAGCGACGATGCCGCGGCCGATGCCGCTGGAGCGGTCAACGAGAAAACTTGGAAGCTTCTGGAGTGGGCGGGTAACCCCGGCCCTGAAATGAGCGCCCGGCAGAGGGAGTTGAGCCACCTCGTCATTGAAGCGCTCAACGTGCTCCACCTCGCGGCACGACGATTTCTCGCAATGCACAACCGAAGCCCCTCCCTGGGCCGCCGGCGGACGCGTGCTTTGTGAAGTCGACCGTCCACCCTTCTCACGGACCTTGCGCCAGGGTGCGACTCTGTCCCGGGCCGCCGCTGTACTCCGAGACGGCCCCCTCCGACATCAGGCAAAGACCGGATCGTCGGCGATCAAGGCTGGTCTCTCAACGCCGCGTACGCCCGCTCGACCTCGCCCAGGTACTGCGCCAGGCGGAAGCGAACTTCCTCGATGGGCCTGCCGTCGGGACCCGGGTACATCAGGTCGGACCAGACGACCGTCTCGCCCCGGAGCTTGACCCGGATGGTCAACCTGTCCGGCCCTGGCTCGGGCTGCTCCTGGGCTGCCACATCCACGTTGCACGGCATATCCGTCGGATGGAGCGGTCCGCCTGGGCGGAGCAGCTGCATCGGATCGAGACCGGCCATTCTGCTGTCGCTGCGCGCGACCAGGTCGAGGCCGTCGACGAAGAGGTACGTGTGAACGGCAGGACACGCGGGTGGCCCAGGACACACGCTGATGAGCAGCGTGCTCACCGTGCTGTCGCGTTGCCCATCGGGCACGGTGGCCCTCACCTCGCGTGGGGACCTACGCGGCATCCGCCTGAAGTGACGTCATGGGCCGATCGTAGTCCCTGCGCCGTACGCGGATGGCCGCTGCGCCCCGGTTACAACGCCTCTCCCCCCACCTCTGCGGCGGAGGAATGCGCCGGCTACGGCGTGCGGGTGAAGGACCGGCGGTAGGAGCGGGGCGGCACTCCCCTACGCCGTACGAACTGTGCGCGCAGGACGGCCGCGCTTCCGAAGCCGACCAGTCGCGCGATCTCCTCGACGGGGAGTTCCGTGGTCTCGAGGAGTTCCTCGGCGCGGCTGATCCGCAGGCCGAGCAGCCAGGCATGCGGGGTGGTGCCGGTCGAGGCGGCGAAGCGGCGGGCGAAGGAGCGCCTGCTCATCAGGGATCGGCGGGCCAACTCCGCCACGGGAAGCGGCTCGTGGAGGTGCTCGCGGGCCCAGGCGAGCACGTCGGCGAGCCGATCGTCATCGCAGTCCTCGGGTGCCGGGGTGGCCAGGTACTGGGCTTGTCCCCCGTCCCGGTGGGACGGCAGGACCAGGTCTCGGGCGATAGCGTTGGCCGTGGCGGCGCCGTACTCCCGCCGCAGGAGGTGCAGGCACAGGTCGAAGCCGGCGGCGGCTCCCGCACCTGTGGCGATCCGGCCTTCGTCGATGTACAGGGCGTCGGGCTCGACGGTGACGTCCGGGTGGCGGTCGGCCAGCAGACCGGCGAACCGCCAGTGGGTGGTGGCGCGCCGCCCGTCGAGCAGGCCGGCCGCGGCCAGCGCGAAAGCACCGACGCAATGTCCCGCGACCAGCGCGCCCCGCTCATGCGCGGCGGCCAGCGCCTCGAGCACGGCGGACCCCGGTGGTGTGCGGAAGTCCGCCCAGGGCAGGGCGATCACCAGATCGGCGGCGGCCAGCCGGTCCAGGCCGTGCTCGACCATGATCGGCAGCCCCACATCGCTGCGGATCCGTCCGGGCCGGTCGGTGCACAGGGCGAAGTCGAAGCGGGGCAGATCCGGGCCGCGCGCGTCGAACACCTCGGACACGATGCCGACTCCGAGTACCCCGACACCGTGCGGGGCGTAGGCGGCGACTGTCACGAAGGGGGGCATGCGGGCAGTGTGGCACGATTCCTGCGATCGGTGGCAGTGCGGCCACTCGTGAAGAGGGTTGCCACCCCGAAGACTTGGGCTCATGACAGACGCACCGCTCGGCCGCAGCGCCACCTACAAGATCCTGACCACCGGCTACACCCTTTCCACCGGCCCCGGGGTGGCCGCCACCGTCTCCTACATCAGTGACGGGGGACGCCACGTGATCGTCGACCCGGGCATGGTGGCCGGCCGCGAGCGGATCCTCGGCCCACTCGCGGAGTCGGGGATCGGCCCGGATGACATCACTGATGTGGTGCTCAGCCACCACCATCCCGACAACACCATGAACGTCGGCCTCTTCGGCCGGGCTCGCGTCCACGACCACAAGGCGATCTACCAGAACGACCAGTGGACCGACCGCGACGCCGAGGGCTACGAACTGACCTCCTCGCTCAGGCTGATCCGCACCCCGGGACACAGCCGCGAGGACATCACCCTGCTGGCAGGCACGGACTCGGGTGTCGTGGCCTTCGTGGGCGACCTGTGGTGGCGCCCCAACGGCCCGGTGGACGACCCGGTGGCCCCGGATCACGAGATGCTGCTGTCGTCCAGGCTCAGGGTCCTTGCCGCCGCGGACCTGATCGTCCCCGGCCACGGCGCCGCGTTCCCGGCCGACGACACCGCGCCACGCTAGCGGTGTCGAGCACGGCACGGTCGCGTCGACGGCCACTCCCTCATGCCGACGACAGCCGACTACGAGCTGTCGTGGACAAGGCAAAAGTTGCCTGATGCGGCACGTGCCGCATCAGGCAACTTTTGCAGAGTGGCAGAACGAGTACGCGTCGTGAGATGGATGATGACGAAGGCAGACGGCCGCTTTCAATTGTCCGCTCTAGGTCGCGGGAGCTCCAGCCAGCATCTTGGCGATGAGCTCCGACTTGTCGTCGATCTTCTTGGCGTCGACCGAACTCAGCTCGCGAGCGACTTGGTCAGCCTTGCCACGCAGCTCCTTGAGCACCGAAGTGTCGCTGTCTCCCCCCGCTTGCCCTGTCGTACCGGCATCCGCCAAGCGCTGGGCGAGTCGACACGTCTCGGTGTCGGGTTCAAGCATCGAGAGCAGTGCGTAGAACTCGGCAAGTCGGGTGGTGTTCATCTGAGCGTCCTTCCGAAGATTGGAGCGAAGCCACCATAGCTCTACATAGATCACGAAATTCGTGAACGCGCCATACGGTGTGTCTCGCTGCGCCCCCGCCACGAGATAGTCGCCCTGCTCCCAGTTGCGAAGCCATGTAGATCAGCCCCTCACCACTGTGCCGTTGATCCGAATGAACCCGCCGACATGGGCGGTACGACAGGGCAATCGTTGCCTGATGCGGCACCAGCGACGCCGCTCAGTCGCGAGCGCCAGCGGCGGGCGCGGAAGGCTGAAAGCAGTACTCCTGAGGCCTCACTGCCACTGCGAGCAGGCCCTTCAGTCAGCCCGGTGTCGGACATGAATGCCGCCAAGGTGCGAAACGTCGTACTGCCGTCAGCTACTACCCGTCAAAGGCCCCCGCAGCGAGTCGGACCGCCGACATCTGCTTTGTAAGTTCTCCCAGAGACGCGTAGTACCTGCCCACGCCACGGGCCACGGATCTGCTGGTGACCGCCCGCCGTCGTTGCTGTCAGCTGTGGGCGTCAAGCCACCCCTCGATGCGAACTATCAGGACGGCCGGCACCACGGCGGCACGGACGGGGGACGAGATATTGCTGCCCTGATCACTCGAGGAGAGGCTGAGCGGGACGTCATCAGGTCTCAGCGAGCGCGGTTGGAGGATGCCCATTCGGTCGTGGAACGCATGTCGTCCAGGACACGCAACGCGAAGCTGTCAGCCACATGGACCGGCTGCTCAAGAGGCGGCCTGGACGTGAGTGAACGCCACCGTTGGGTTCTGGCACAGATCTTGGGGAGCCGTCGCGGAGGGTAACGGTGTCGTTCGATTGCAGGGAAGGGACACGAGGCCGGCTCCGTCAGCGTTCACGCATCCTGGTCCACCACCAGCCGTCCATTGCCCACTCGATGTAGTTGGGCTCCGGCAAGGTGCGGCGCTCGAATTGCTCATCGATGCGCGCAATCAGTCGACCCAAGTCCCGTTTGGCTCCGGGAGGAAGGTGCAGCATCGCCCGCTCCAGATCGTCACGAGCGTCTTCTACCTCTATCCCAGGCGAACAGGCCTCGGAGGCGTTCAGGTAGCGGCCATGTTGCTTGAAGGCCCACTCGAAGCGAGAGAGCGCATTCGCGACCGCGTTGGGCCACATCTCCTGGTCTTCGACCCGGCGGATCGCTGCACGAGTCCGCGCGGAGACACCGCAGACCCGGAGGACCGGATACTGCCGTCGTGGCCGCCACCGCTCTGCACGGACGGCCTTGGGACGCCTACGCGGCATCGCCCTTTCGGATCAACATGAGGCCATCCTGCCACGGCTGGGTACCTGGATGGTCCCCCGTTCACACACCCACCGCGGCAAATATTCCTACTTCTCGGTTCTGTGCAGTCTTTGGGCGTCTCGGAGTGTCACTGGAGCAGGATCATCTTGCGGAGCAGTCCGAATCCGGCTCGGCCGTAGAGCTGCCGCTTGATCTTCTTGATGCGGTTGACGGCGCCCTCGATGCTGCCGGAGCTCCAGTCGAGAGTGAGCCCTGCGGTCACGGCGTCGAGATCTCGGAGCAGATGGAGCGCGAAGCCGGTGAGACCGGGTAACTGGCTTGCATCAACTGCATCGATCCAGGTGGGGAGCTTGGATCCGAGGCGGTCGGTGAGTATCTCACCGAAGTCGCGGACATGTCCGGCTGCCGTGTCCAGTTCGGGGCAGCGTGCCAGGACCTCCTTCAGGTCGGCCCCGTCTTCCTCGGTCAGGGTCGCGGGGTGACGGGTGATCCAGCCGGTCACCTGCCGCACCGTCGGCGGCCGGGGCGATGCCCCGGATGGAGCCCTGCGCAAAGTGGCAATGTGCGCGCGGACCATGCCGTAGGTGACAGGAGCCCCCTCGGCAACCAGCTCGCCGTGCAGTCGGGTGACACTGGTGCATCCCTCCGCGAATCGCCGCTCCAAGTAGGGCTTGTAGGGGTCCAGCCTGCTGGGTCTGGGCCGGTTGTCGCGGATGGTGTCCTGCCAGCGTGCGGCGTTCGCGTACCGGAGCACGGTGTTGAGGCCCCAGCCCAGGTGCCGGGCGATCGCCCGGCGTGAGCGACCTTGGGCAAGGAGCTCGTGGACCAAGGCGTGTGCGGCCTTCTTCCGCTCCGCTCGTCGGCCGGCGGGTGCCGGGTCGTCCTGCGGCCGACCGGAAGCCAGTCGGGTAGCCTCCGCCAACAGCCCGCTGGGCAAAGGATTGCGTAAGCAGTCGCGGTGGGCGGCGACGCAGGTCTCCACGGCTCGGCCGAGGTTCTGCCATAGATGGAACCGGTCGGCGACCTGCAGAGCGTCGGGCGCACCGCGGCGGGCACCCTCGGCGTAGGCGCCGGCCCGGTCCCGGCAGATGATCTCCACGCCGGGGTGACGGACCAGCCACGCGGCCAGTGGGCCGGCTTCACGTGTCGGGAGCACATCGACCACGCGATGGTCTTCGACACTGGTCAAGACGGTGGAGTAGGTCTGGCCGCGACGAATCGCGAAGTCGTCCACGCCCAGCACCCGCGGCGTGCTGAACCGTGGATCGGGCAATGCCATGACCCTGCGTAGCAAGGTCATCCGTCCAGCGCCGAAGCCCAGCTGGGCCGACAGCCGAGCGCCGGCCCGCCCAGCCAGCGCGAGCCCCACTCGCTCCAGGGCGCGGTTGAGCCTCCTGGTGAACCGCGCGTGCGGGGCGGCTAGCCTGGAGAACGGCTCAGCGAACGTCCGACGCGGGCAGTCCGCCGCCCCGCAGATGAAACGTCGAACCGTCAGCCGGATCACGAAGCCCTGCTCAGCGAGCGGTAGATCCTTCAGCCTGCGCTGGTAACGGTCGTGGACTCTGTCCGAGAACCGGCCGCAGTCCGGACACGCGGCCCCGGCCGCGCGGCCTCTCGCCACCACCTCGACTGTACCGAAAGCGGCCGTAACCGCCTCGACATCCACATTGTCGATCCCGTCGAACACCAGTAAGTCCCAGAACGGTGCATCGGTCTGCATGACCAGCACCATCACCGTCCACGACCGACCTCAGCAGCGACCGGCAGACACCTGAGGGAGCGTCAGTTCTGAGCGTCGGAGGAAAGGCCTACGCGGTCTCACGCGATTCCGTCTCCTCGCAATCGAACAGCGAGGTAACGCTCGGCGACGGCTCCCCAAGATCTGTGCCAGAACCCACCGTTGATGTCAGATGTGGATGTCAAAGGCCCCAGCCATGATCGGCTGGGGGCCTTTGCGCTGGTGGGCGCGGACGGTTTCGAACCGCCGACATCTGCTTGGTTAGTTCGATCAGACAGCCGTCACGCCTGGCCGCAGTGCAGGCAACATCGCTGCCGCTGACCGCTCGGCGTTGCTGTCCGTCGTCGTTGACGTCAGCCTTGGATGTCAGGCTGCCCCTCGATGCGAACCACCGCGGGGCGATCACTGAGGCCTCCAAGACCGATCAATCAACGGGCCGGTCGCTGAGGCGAGCACCGCTACTTCAGGGCAGCAAGCCCCTTCTGCAAATCGTCGAGATTCATGACCGGCTCAAACGTGACCTCCGCGCCCATCTCCTGGAAGAACGGATCGGCGATGGAGGGCAACTGCGAGCTGTCCTGCATGTCGAAGACGAGAATCACGGAGCGCCCGCCTTCAGGCGTGAAGTAGGCGGCCTCCGGCTTCAGCCGCTCGATGGTCGACTTCAGCGAGTCGGGCATCGCTCCACCCTTCGTCACCTTGTTGGACATCTGGGTGTCCATGCGGGCCTTCATCATCATCCGCATCGCACGCTCTCCTCGCGCACCGCGACCTGCGCGGTTCCGTCCGCGCTCGCTGGGATCCGGTGCATCCCCCTCACCCTCTTTTCACTGTTCACTGATCGCAACATCTCCTACGCCCTACGTGACGCCAGAGTGGGGGTGTGCTGCCACGTGCAGGCATGCAAGGTCGGTGGAGCGGCCTTTGGCGGGAGCTGCAATGGGGCGAGAGATCGGGGGCACGCAAGCGTCCCGCCACGCGGGCAGGACCTGAGCGGAGCGAGACGCCTTGAACTCGTGATCATGAAGTCTTGGGCACGAGGGTGTCCACACCCGACATCGTCGTCGGGCGCGAACGCCTCCGAGCTGTGATGACCAGCGCAATTGCGCTGGTCATCACAGAACCGGGAAGAGGGCCCCTCACGCTACGCCTGTGTCATGGCGGCGGTAGGGACTGGACTGCATCAGGGCGGGAGCCGAGCCGTCTACCAGTAGTGGCGGCGTCCGCCGACCGCGTGACCGACCGCCCCGAGGATCCACAGAATGATTCCGATGACGACCAGGATGATCCCAATGGTCCACAAGATGGAAATGCTGGCCACAAACCCGATGACTAGCAGAATGACCCCGAGAATGATCATGATGACCTCCGGCCTCGCGGTACCTCAATCTCAGAGTAGGCGCGACTCGTGGCGTTGGCCTGCCAGGAAGTCCCCGAGTTCAGACCCCGAATCTCGACCGTGGGCTCTTCGGACAGGGGGCGGCATCTCGTGCCTCAGTCGACAGGCCGGTAGGCACACCGTGCCATCCGTCCGAACGGCCGGAAGGCGCCGCCCCCGGTGATGTCAGATCGAGAGGTCAAAGGCCCCCAGCCGTGATCGGCTGGGGGCCTTTGTACTGGTGGGCGCGGACGGTTTCGAACCGCCGACATCTGCTTTGTAAGCCAGGCAGCGCACGCGGTTGTGTCCTCGCTGGTCGAACTGCAGGCCACCGTGCGGCTGTGCCGACACGCGTCTGAGCCGCCGAGGGCTCAGAGTGACCGTGCTTGACCGCTCGATCTGGCACGGAACTGGCACGCGGCCATCGACGACACCTGCCTTGTAGCTCACAGTGGCCACGGTCAGACCAGGCGCATCGAACGAGCCGGATTGAACGCGGTGTGAACACTCCTGGAGCCACTCACGTGCCTGAGGGAATCAAGTTCGTCTCAGCGTGGGTGGGACGCTGTCCGTTCACGGTTCCGGCGTGTCTCCGGGCGTTGGCTCGTCGCGCTCCACCCACGTGCCGCAGCTAGTGATCACCGAACCCGTGCGATCGCAGGTGATTGTGTGCACGGTCCCGGATGTGGTGATCACGTCGATGACAATGTCACTGCCCTGACCGGTGGGGCCGACGTCGATGGATACCCCGCAGGCCCCCTCAGGTACGTCTCCTCCCTCATCGGAAAGGTCATCCCAATCGATGGTTCCGAGGGGCTCGAGCTCGTCACCGACATAGGCGACTCCACCACTTGTCGCCGCGTAGAACGCTCCGCCGCCGGCCGCTTCCTGGCGGACGGTCTCGATTTCGAAGCAACCGTTACCGGGGCCCGGCCTGTCCTTGTCCTTGTCCTTGTCCTTGTCCTTGCGGGGTTCAGGGTCCGTCGTGTGGAGGGCTTCCAACTCGGTGGACACAAAGGTCGCGGCAGGTTCGGCGCTCAGGCTCTGAGCTGCCGCCGGTACGGCACCCAGCGTCCCACCCAGCGTTATTGCGGCCAGCGAGGTGCCCGCGACCATTCCCAGCCGCGTCGCCCACCGCGCACGGCGCAGCGGCGATACGGCTATGTCTTGACCATGCATGAAACGCTCCCTAGTTGATTGGGGCCGGAGTTTTCCGAGGTACCGTTCCATTCTTTGCGGCCGACTGATCCCTACCACTTCTATTGAGCTGACCGAATGACGGCCGCCGAATTTCGCATGGTTGACCATGGGAACAGCCAGCCGTGCTCCGGATAGCACAGGGTGTCAACTCCCCATGCGCTACGGGCTCAGAGCGCCCCCTGGGACCACTCGATCTGGCATGGATTCGGAGCGAGGACCGTCAAAGCAGCTTGGACGGGGCGAAAGAACATCGACTGTCCCGTGGCCCGAACCTTGAGGGATGCGGCAGATCGATTGTGACGAGAAGGTCGGCGGAGTCTTAATGGGCGAGTCAAGGGTCGCTCGGGCTGTCAGGCGTCGTGGTCGGCGGCCTCTTCGAGCAGGTCCATGGCGCGGTTGTGGAAGCGGCGTTCGGCGTCGCGGCACGGGGCGTTGAAGAAGGCTCGTTGAGCTTCGGCAAGATCGCAGCGCAGCAGGCCCGTGGTCACGAACACGGCTTCCACTCCGTGACACCCGTTGTCCTTGAGGAACTGCTGGAGTGCGTCCGTGTCGCCGGTTGCCTCCCAGACGGGCCGGGCGGTTTCCTGCATGGCAGCGATGCGCGCTGATCGTTCTGCGTCGAAGCCCACTGGGGTCCGCCTCTCTGGTTCGGCCCGCAGGCTATCGCCAGGTAGGAGGGGTGCGCTGGCCCGTTTAGGCGGCTTGGGCGACGGGTGGATGGAGGTGAAAGGCCTGTCGTCACGCAAGAGCGCCCACAGGACATCGGCACGTCGGCGGGCGAGGGCGATGACGGCCTGGACGTGCTTGCAGCCCTCGGCCCGCTTCTTCACGTAGTAATCGCGGTTGGGGCCTTCGCGGATGATGCTGGTCTGGGCGGAGAGATAGAAGACACGGCGGAGGCGTCGGCTGTATCGCTTGGGGCGGTGAAGGTTGCCGGTGTGGCGTCCCCAGTCGATGGGGCCCATGCCCGGCAGGGACTCGATGATGTGGGCTTGGGGGTGGGTGCGGAAGGTCTGCCGTATCTGCTGGTCGATGTGCTTGAGCCGGTCGTCCAGGGCGAGGATTTGCGTGGCGATGTCCGCGGCAATGCCGGCCGCGACATCCTGGCCGGGCAGCGTGACGTGCTGAGTCCTGGCGATGGCAGGCAGTTGCCCCCTCCACCAGATACTACGAGCGCAGCGCGAGAGTCTCGATGACCAGTCAAGCGCTGGCTCGACGTCGGGAGCACCAGTTTGGAAGATCGCGTAACCGGGTGGGGCCTGACCTGGCAAGACGCTGACCTACGCGTTTCTGGGAGGCTCGCTGACGTTCCCCGTTGTTCCCCGCCACTCGCTGCCGCATGGGGCCGCAGGGGGCACACGTGCCCTTCTCCGGCGTTCCGCTGGTAGCTGCACCTCCGCCGCCTGGGACAGGCTAGGCGTTAGGCATCGGCTGCATCTGAACTCCGTGCCGCTTGGCGATCTCGATGATGCGATCAACGTCAGGCGGCGTGTCCGACTGGGGCGGCAGCTCCCGTCGCTGGGCGGGTTCCCCCGCCTCGGCGAAGAATTTATCGATACCGCCCGGCGTGTAGGTGATCAGCATCCGCACCGTGCTGGTGGGCTCGAACCGTTCCAATGTGCCCTCAGGGATATGGAAGAAGGACCCAGGTCCGCCTTCGACCGTCTCGCCTCCGATGTGATAGCGCAGCGTCCCCTCGATGACGTAGACGCTCTCGGTCCCAGGGTGAGCGTGGGGCGGTGGGCCACCACCCACCGGAACGGTCATCTCCATGACGGTCATCGCGCCATTGGTCTCGTCGCTCGACGCCTTGACCTCGTAGAGACCGTTCAGCATCCAGATTGCCTCCCCGTCACCGCTGTGGCGCACGTGGGCGTTATTCGCCATGGGGTCGCTCCTTTCCTCGGTGGACCTCCCGAGGTGTTCCCAGCGGCTCGCCGACCGAAGGCCGCCATCCGGGTGCTTGCGCGCGTGTGTCGCACGTCCGGCATGACCAGCCCGGACCCTGGATTCCATCGACCGCGTAGCCGGGCGTCCCTGGAACCGCAGCTGCGCACGAGGTCGGTGTAGCGACTTTGGGCGGGAGCTGCCATGGGGCGAGAGATCGGGGCCCGTAAGCTTGCCGCGAATCGGGCAGTCTCCTGACCTGCCCGCAATAGCCCGATGTGGGCCCCGATCTTCGAGGCTCGCCCCATGGTGGCTGCGTAAAGCCGTGGAGCCGACCGCGCCAGCTCCCTGCCGGCCGTTTTCGCCTCGGCCAAGTCGTCTCGCTCTAGCCGCGCGACCGGCGTAGCCGGGGACGGAGCGGGGCGGAGACAGGAGCGTCATCCCCGACGGTGAGCTGGGGAGCGCGCGGCGAGCGGAGCGAGCCGCCTTGAACCCGTGCAGATAGTTTCTACTGACTCAGCCAGGTGCTATCACTGAGTCTTGAGGGGCTGCCGTCAAATCCTGCCGTCAACGCCCCCGCAGCGACTCGCTGCGGGGGCGTTCTGGCTGGTGGGCGCGGACGGTTTCGAACCGCCGACATCTGCTTTGTAAGAGCAGCGCTCTACCCCTGAGCTACGCACCCGTGGATGAGGCCACAGCCTACATGGCGCATACCCCGCAGCTCCAAACCCGCTGCCGGCCCCCGATCGGCCCCCGCCGGCTCGTCCCCCCGCTGCCGACGGGCGTACGGGGGATAGCCCCACCAGGGAGACGGTGGGCGGCCGGATCGATGCGGGCCGGGCGCGCTCGTAGGGTGAAGGAACATCACGCAGAGCTATCTGCGCAGCTACCCGCACAGCTACCTGGGGGAAAGATCGCCATGACAAGCGGACTCCGTCGTCGTCACCGCCGCGCTGTCGGGGGCGGCATCGTCGCCTCCGGGGTCGTGCTGCTCGCGGTCGGGCTCTCCGGGTGCGGGAGCGCGGACGCCAGCGAGGCGCCCGTCGAGAAGAAGTCGTTCGCGCTCACCGGGACGGCGCTGACCATCGCCTCCGACAACACCGACATCGAGCTCGTGCCGGCCGACGTCGACGAGGTGGAGGTGACCCGGCAGGTCGACGGGTGGGTGTTCCTCGGGAACGGGCCGGACGCCACCTGGAAGATGGCGGACGGGACGCTCACCCTCAAGGTGAAGTGCGACGCCGTCGCCAGCGACTGCGTGGCCCGGCACACCGTGAAGGTGCCGCGCGGCACCTCCGTGACCGTGGACGACGACAACGGGAGCGTGACGGCGAGCGGGTTCGACACGGCGTTGAAGCTGCGTTCGGACAACGGGAGCGTGAAGGTCACCGACTCCAGCGGGGCGCTCGAGCTGGACAGTGAGAACGGCAGCGTCGTCGCCGAACGGGTGACCGGCAAGAGCGTCGTGGCCAGGTCGGACAACGGGTCCGTGCGGCTCGAACTGGCCGGGGTGCCCGACCGGGTGGAGAGCCACAGCGACAACGGGCGGGTCGAGATCAGGCTGCCCGGCGCCGGCGCGCCGTACGCGGTGGACGCCAAGAGCGACAACGGGGACGTCGACGTGGCCGTGCCGACCGACGACAACAGCGCTCACATCGTCAAGGCCCGCAGCGACAACGGCGAAGTCGTGGTGCGCAGCGCGAACTGACAGGCCCGTGTGTTCGTCCTTACCTGGTGGGAGAATTAACCGGACCGGGCAGGGCGGACACAGCACGGGAGAGGGATGTGACGGCGAGAGACGCACGGCCGCACGACAAGGCACGAGCGACCGCCGTCAGGGGTGTGCGGGGGGAGGTCCGAGGCGTACTGGCGCTGGTTCTCGTGCCGCTTCCGCTGCTTGCCGCCGTCGCGGCCGTGCTGCCCGCCGCCTTCGCGGGGGGTGGGGGGACCCGGCGCTGGTTCGGCGGCCGGGGCGAGAGTCAGCGGGCGGACGCGCAGGCCGCCAAGGACGCCGCCGCGGCGGCGTTCTACGAGTTGGACACGGCGCAGCGGGATCTGCGGATCTCCATCGAGACGATCACGGCGGTGGACAGCTCGCCCGAGGCGCGCCGCGCCGTGGAGGGGTTCGCCACGCTCGGGCGGCGCATCGACGAGGTGAGCCACGCCTACATCACGGCCGTGGACGCGCACGATCTGGACCGGGACGACCTGGAAGTGTCCGTGGCCGCGCAGGCACGTACGCAGCTGACCCGGGCCAAGGACGAGCTCGTACGGGTCAAGGGGGATCTCGACCGGTTCGAGCAGGGCCTCGGACCGTTGCTCGACAAGGCGGAGACGCAGTTGGCCCGGCTGGCGCCCGCGGTCGAGCGGGCGCGACAGGCGCTCCTTTCTGCGAGCAACGCTCTCGATTCGGTACGCGGCTCCGGGTTGAGGGCGGACGATCTCGCGGCGCGCCTCGCCCGCCTCGCCCCTGAGCTGACGAAACTCAACGAAGGCGCCGGGCGGCACGGCGTACCGGAGACACTGCAGCGCGCCGACCGCGTGCTGCGCGACGCCGAGGCCGTACGGACGGAGGCGGAGCGGCTCCCCGAGCGCGCGGCCGAGATCGACAAGCGCCTCGTGTCGCTGCGCACCCGCGCACAAGCGCTCACCACCCGCTCCGCCCAGGTCGAGCCCGTGCTCAGTGAGCTGCGCCGCCGGTTCACCGCGGCCTGCTGGCAGGACCTCCAGCCCGTGCCCGAGCAAGCGGCCGCCGCCGTGCGCCAGGCCGAGGAGAAGCTGAGGGAGGCCGGCAAGGCACGCGAGGAGCAGCGCTGGCCGGACGCCACGGCCCTGCTCGGCACCGTACGCGCCCTGCTGAATTCGACGGACGAGGCGGTCTCCGCCGCCGGTGACCGGCTCCGGCGTCTCAACGCCGTGGCCAAGGACCCGCAGGAGGAGATCGAGCGGACCCGTTTCGCGATCCGTGACGCCCAGCGCCTCGCGATGACGGGCCGCAACACCCCCGACCCGCGCCACGCACGCCCCTTGGACGATTCGGTCGCCCGGCTGGAGCGCGCCGTCGCCGGGCTCGAGGGCAGGCACCCCGACTACTGGCACTTCCTCACCGAGACGGAAGCGGTACGGCGCGCGGTGGCGCGCGTGGTCGACCAGATCCGGGAGGAGCGCGGCGCCGGCGCCGCCTGACCGGCCGGGGGCGGGCGACGGACGGCGGCGGCGGCGACGGCGACGGCGACGGGCACAGTGGCGCTTCACAGCGCTACCCGGCTCTGCCCGGCGCCCCGCCGCAAGCCCGCCCCGCCCCCACCGCCGCAAGCCCGCCCCGCCCGGCAACCGCCGCACCCCGAGCCGCACCGCTTGTCCCCCTTCGTCCCGCAGCGGATCCTGGTGGAGTCGGTGTCCGCGTACGTACGAAGGAGGCCGGGATGGCCGCACACGTACTGCGCTCGAGGAGCGTGGGCCGGGGCAGGCGCCGCATCGCGCTGGACGAGCATCTGCCTGTCGATCATCGCCTCAGCCGCTTCTACCGGGTGGGGGCGGGGCTGATGGGCCTGGTCCTGATCGCGTTCGGGATCCTCGGGCTCATCGACCGGATCGGCTTCTTCGACACCCGCGGCGACACCGTCGCCGGCCTGAACACCAACGGCGCGCTGAGCGTCCTGTCGATCGGGGTCGGGCTGCTGCTCTTCGTCGGCATGGTGATCGGCGGCAACTTCGCCTCGACGGTGAACATGGTCCTCGGCATCCTGTTCATCCTCAGCGGCTTCGTGAATCTCGCCCTGCTCGACCGGAGTTTCAACCCCCTCGCGTTCCGCATCCAGAACGTGTTGTTCAGCTTCGTGGTCGGCATCCTGCTGATGTTCTTCGGCATGTACGGGCGGGTCAGCGGGAGGTTGCCGCACGACAATCCGTACTGGCGGGCCCGCCACCCCGATCAGGCCGAGCGTGAGCAGCGCGCGAGCCGCCGCCGGACGGACCTCGCGGCCATGCAGCCCCTGGCGCCCCGGCCGCCCGCCCCCGGCACGGGCGCCGGCCGTACCCCGGGCGCCCGTCCGACGATCGGCCGACGCCTGTTCTCCCGCAAGCCGCTCGCACGCCGCTAGCCTTACGGGCATGCCTCGTTATGAATTCCGCTGCCGGACCTGCGGCGACACCTTCGAAGTGAACCGCCCCATGGCCGAGTCCTCCGCCCCCGCGAACTGCCCCGAGGGCCACGACGACACCGTGAAGCTCCTCTCCGCGGTCGCCGTCGGCGGCACGAAGTCCGCCGCGCCCGCACCGAGCGGCGGGGGTGGCGGCGGTGGCTGCTGCGGAGGCGGCTGCTGCGGCTGACCCCGGCCGAGCGCCGTCGCCCCGACCCGACGCACCCCAGCGACGACAAGGCGGCGACGGCGAAGACGGCAGCGCGCAGGGCCCGCGCAGGCCCGCCCCTGTGTCACGACCCCCAGGGGCCACGGCCGACGCAGGCGGCGCCTCACGACCCGAGGTAGCGCAGTACCGCCAGCACCCGCCGCGAGTAGCCGGTCGTCCCCGTCAGTTCCAGCTTCTCGAAGATCGCGTTGATGTGTTTCTCGACCGCGCTCTGCGAGACGTGGAGGCGGCCGGCGATGGCGGCGTTGGTGTGGCCCTCCGCCATCTCGGCCAGGACCTCCCGTTCCCGTGCGGTCAGCCGTGACAGGGGGTCGCTGCGGGTGCTGCGCGTCAGGAGCTGCCGTACGACCTCGGGGTCGAACGCCGCCTGTCCCCGGCCGACCCTGTCCAGCGCGTCGAGGAACTCGTCGACCTGGACCACGCGGTCCTTCAGCAGATAGCCCACTCCCCCGTCGTCGGCCGTGAGGAGCTCGGTCGCGTACCGCTTCTCGACGTACTGGGACAGCACCAGCACCCCGACCCGCGGCCTGCTCCGCCGGATCTCGAGGGCGGCGCGCAGCCCTTCGTCGGTGTGGGTGGGCGGCATGCGTACGTCGGCGATGACGACGTCCGGCGGTGACGCGTCCACGGCCGACAGCAGCGCGGTGGCGTCGCCGACGGCGGCCAGCACCTCGTGGCCCTCCTCCGCGAGCAGCCGCACCAGTCCCTCCCGCAGCAGGGTGGAGTCCTCGGCAAGGATCAGACGCACGGCAGCTCCGCGGTGACGGTGGTAGGACCGCCGGCCGGGCTGTCGACCCGGAAGCGGCCGTCGAGTGCGGCGACCCGGCTCGCCAGGCCGGTCAGTCCGCCGCCGGCGGGGTCCGCGCCGCCCACGCCGTCGTCCTCGACGCGCAGCGCGAGCCTCGGGCCTTCGCGGCGCAGCGTGACGGCGATGCGGGTGGCGCCCGCGTGCTTGACGACGTTGGTGACGGACTCGCAGACGACGAAGTACGCGACCGTCTCGACCTGCCGGGAGCCGGGCGGCTCCTGCACCTCGTAGGTGAGGTGCACGGGCAGCGGGGTGCGTTCCGCGACGGTCTCCAGGGCGGCGCGCAGGCCCGCCTCGTCCAGCACGGTCGGGTAGATGCGCCAGGCGACGTCGCGCAGTTCGGCGAGGGCGCGGCGGCTCTCCTCGTGGGCCTGGAGCAGGAGTTGGGCGGCGCGGTCGGGGTCGCGGCTGCGGCGGGCACGGCCGAGGAGCATGCCGAGGGCGACGAGCCGCTGCTGGACGCCGTCGTGGAGATCGCGTTCGATACGGCGGCGTTCGCCGTCGACCGCGTCCATCATCCCGGCACGGGTGGTGGCCAGTTGGGCGATGCGCCGTTCCAGTTCGTCGTGGTGGCTCGGGCCGAGGAGCCGGCGGGCCAGATGGCCTTCGAGCAGGGCGAGCCCGAAGACGCTCTGCGTGGCGAGGAAGACGAGGAACAGTCCGATCAGACCGGTCCCGGCGACCGCCCACGGGTAGTCGATGTCGTCGACGGTCCAGCCGAGCGCGGCGTATCCCGCGTACAGCAGGCCGAGCAGCACACAGAAGATCACGAGCCCGCCGAGCAGCCCCAGCGGCCAGCGTGCGACGACGTACCGCGCGGCGTGTCCGCTGCCGTACGAGGAGGAGATGCGCGCCGCGAGGAATCGGGCGAGCCTGCGCCGCTCGAGGTGGGCGAGACGGGTGGCGATGCCGCCCAGCGGCCGCTGCACCGCGCGCCGGCCTCGCGGCCAGGCGAGCACCAGCAGCAGGACGAGTCCGCCGAGCAACGCGAAGAGCAGCTCCACCACGGCGGTCAGCGTGCCGAGGAGAAGTCCCACCGCGTACCGGGTGCCCTGCACCGCCAGTGCCTTCATGATCCGTCACGCTAACGGGTGGGGCCCGCCGGGCACACTGCGGAAAACCGCAGGAACGTGTGCGGTCGCCTTCAGGGTGCCTTCAGCTTCGCCTGCCTAGGTTCGAGGCATGAGCAGCAGCATCGAAAGCAGCGCACCGGGCTGGATCAACGGCCTGATGGAAACCCTCGGCGCACCGGGGGCGGGCATCGCCATCGCCTTGGAGAACCTGTTCCCACCCCTGCCCAGCGAGGTGATCCTGCCGATGGCGGGTTTCGCCGCCGGCAGCGGGCAGATGGGGCTCGTCGCCGTACTGCTGTGGACGACGGCCGGGTCCGTGATCGGCGCACTGGCGCTGTACGGGATCGGGGCGCTGCTGGGACGGGACCGTACGGTGGCGATCGCGGCCCGGCTGCCCCTGCTGAAGGTCTCGGACATCGAGCGCACGGAGGCGTGGTTCGCCCGGCACGGGGCGAAGGCGGTGTTCTTCGGGCGGATGATCCCGATCTTCCGGTCCCTGATCTCCGTGCCGGCCGGGGTGGAGCGGATGTCTCTGCCCCTGTTCCTGACGCTCACGACGCTCGGCAGCGCGATCTGGAACACGGTCTTCGTCCTCGCCGGTCACACGCTCGGCGAGAGGTGGGAGGACGTGACCGGTTATGTCTCCGCGTACTCGAAGGTGGTGCTGGCGGCCGCCGTTCTGGCCGTCCTGCTGTTCGTGGCCCTGCGGATGCTCAGGCCCGGCGCGGGATCACGCCGGGGCTGAGCCTCCGGCCCGGCGCGGGATCACGCCGGGGCCGACCCGACACCGCCCGCCGGAGGCGGGATCACGACGGAGTCGATGCCCTGCCGTTCGCGGCGGAACCGGCGTGCCTCCTGCCGCAGCAGCCGCAAAATCTCCTCGCCCGCCGCGACGCCCATCTGCGGCAGCGCGACGACGTGTCCGGCCCCCCAGCCGGCCTCGGCGAGCTCACCGTGTCCGGGCCGCCAGGCGCGGTCGGCGGCGAGCAGCAGGTCGGCGTCGAGGAGGGAGTCGCCCGCGGCGAGCGTCAGCCCGGCTCCGGTGCGGCGGGCGACCTCGCGCACGGCGGCGCTCTTGGTGAGCGGCTTGGGGACGGCGTAGATCTTGCGGCCCTGGAGGGAGACGGTCCAGCCGCGGGCCTCCGCCCACACGCCGAGTTCCCTGACCCAGTCGTCCGGCAGCAGTTGCCGCTCGACGACGAGATACGCGAACAGGTCCTCCGCGACGCGTTCCTTGCGCAGCCAGGCAGGGTCCGCGGTCCTGTTCAGATGGGCCCGGATCTCGTCGAGGGGTGCGCACTCGGCGGCGAGACGGGCGGCGACCGCCTCGCGCCAGTCGCGGTCGCTGATGCCGTCGACCAGCAGGTGCCCGCCGTTGGCGCAGATCGCGTACTTGGGCGGCAGGCCGGGCAGGCTGATGCGCTGGTACTGCTTGCGGGTGCGGGTCGTCGTCGGTACGAAGACGGTGTCCTGGGCGAGCTTGGTGAGCAGCCCCGCCGCCCGCTCCGTCATGTACGACAGGGGCTTGTGCTCGTGCACCTCGACGCAGAGCAGCCGGGGTGCGACGGCGTCGGGCATGCCGAGGCCGAGCGCCGCGTTCGAGTAGATGAGGGTGCGGTCGAGGTCGCTGGCGACGAGGACGGTCACTTCGCCACCGCCCTGCCGTCGGCGCCCGTGGCGCCACGGGTGTACTTGGGGTGGATCAACCCGACGCAGCTGTAGGGGAGTTCGTCGACCTCCTCGACCGGTACGCCGCGCTGCTCGGCCAGCAGCCGTACGTGGTCGAGGTCGGCGCCGGCGCCGCGACTCGCGAGGATCTTCCAGGGGACGCGGCGCAGCAGGACGCGGGTGGTCTCACCGACGCCGGGCTTGACGAGGTTGACGTCGTGGATGCCGTACTCCTCGCTGATCCGCTCCACGGCGCCCCAGCCCTCCCAGGTGGGGGTGCGGTCCGCGGACAGCAGTTCCTTGACGTCGGCGTCGACGGCGGACATGACCTCGTCGAAGCGGGCGGCGACGGTGTCGAGGAAGTGGCCGGAGACGTCGGAACCGGCGAGTTCGCGGTAGAACTTCGCGCCGTGGAAGTCGTCGGGACCGACCAGGTCGGCTCGCAGGACGGTGCGCGATATCAGGCCGGAGACCGTGGAGTTGAGGCAGGCGGAGGGGATGAGGAAGTCCTCGCGGGTGCCGTAGGTCCGTACACAGCCGCCCGGGTCGGCGAGGACCGCGATCTCGGGATCGAAGCCGGGGAAGTCCCGCAGGGCCTCCGCCAGTTCGCGGGTGATCGCCCCCTTGCCGGTCCAGCCGTCGACGAAGACGACGTCGGCGGGGTCGTGGTGCTCGGCGAGCCAGCGCAGGGCGTTGGCGTCGATGCCCCGGCCGCGCACGATGGACACGGCGTAGTGCGGCAGGTCCAGGCCGTGCCGGTGCTTGGCCCAGCGGCGCATCAGCACGCCGACGGGTGTGCCGGCGCGGGCCAGCGAGACGAGCACGGGGCGCGGCGTCCGCTCGGCGAGGACGGTGTCGGTGACGGTTCCCACGGCGCGGGCGATGCGCGCGGCGGAGGCCGTGAGGGCGGTCTCGAACAGTTGCTGGTACTGCTCGTTCGGCTGGTACTCGACGGGCAGCGACTCGGCATAGTGCGCGCCGCCGCTCTGGATGGCTTCCTCGCGCTCCTCCGTGGGTGCCTCGAGCTCCACCTCCGAGAGGTCCTGGAGCAGCCAGCCGACCTCCTCCGGCGCGTAGGAGGAGAAGTCGGGTCCGCGGAGCGGCTGGGGCAGCATGGAGGGCCTTTCAGGTCCTTCGGGCGCGTGATGTTCCGGTACGTGGCCGGGGACTCCCGGTACGTAGCTGGGGACGACGGCGAGCACGACGTGCCCGGTGTGGGCGGCGAGCTGG
The DNA here is from genome assembly GCF_044745705.1 of Streptomyces sp. NPDC086835. Classification (NCBI taxonomy): domain Bacteria; kingdom Bacillati; phylum Actinomycetota; class Actinomycetes; order Kitasatosporales; family Streptomycetaceae; genus Streptomyces; species Streptomyces sp. NPDC086835. The sequence continues at coordinate 761,442 of NZ_JBIVAU010000001.1, read as the reverse complement.
GCCAGCAGGCCGTCGGGGGCGTGCAGCTGTGCGGTGTCGGCCGTCGAGTCGACGACGGCGACGACGGCGTCGAAGCCGGCACCGGCCACGTTGTACGCGTAGCGCTCGCCGGGCCCGTCGGCCGGGTCGTCGTGGGCGGGGAAGACGAGCCGGGTGCGTATCGCGTAGCCGGGGTCGTCGACGGCGAGGACGGGCGAGCGGGTGGTGGTGGAGTAGTACACCTCGGTGCGGGTCGCCTGAGCGGAAGCCGTCTGCGCCCCCGCCCCCTGGTCCGTCCCGGCGTGGACGTTCTGCTGGAGGGCCACGGCCAGCCGCAGCGGCGCGTACATGAGCTCCTCGTTGCCGAGGACCAGGACCCGGCGCGTTCCGCCCTTCTCCCGGGCGGCGGGCGCGGTGCCGAGGGCGTCGGCCATCCGGGCCGCCATGCCGGGCAGCGCGGCCTCCAGCGCCGTGCGGTGCTCGGGCGTGAAGCCGTGCCGGCCGCCGTCGGGGACGCCGGCGGGCCACTCGAGCTCGATCCGCGTGTGCCGGGGCGCGCCGGTCCCCGCGGAGGCGGGCGTGACAGCGGCGTCCGCCGGTGCCCGCTCGTGCGCCGCGACCAGGGCCTGGCCCTTCTCCAGGACGCCGTCCGGGAGGCGGACGGTGCCGGAGGCCTTGGCCACCAGGTCGACGCGGGCGCCGATCTCCTCGGCGAAGGCGTCCAGCCGGCCCAGGTCGGACGCGGAACGCATGTCGACCAGGGCCACGACCACGTACCGCTCACGCGGGTAGCGGGCGTGCAGGTCGCGAATGGTGTTGAGGACGGTGTTGCCCGTGGAGAACTCGTCGTCGACGAGGACCAGCGGGCCCGGCCGGCCCAGCAGCTGCGGGTCCTCGGGCAGCAGCAGGTGGGAGGTGGCGTGCGAGTGGGACTCCTCGAAGCCGCCCGCGGTCGCCACGCCCTCGACGGGGCGGCGGGTGGAGTGCAGATAGGGGGCGAGGCCGATGCCGTCCGCGACGGCGTGGCCCAGTCCCGTCGCGGTCTCCGCGTATCCGAGGACGACCGCGCGCCGGCACTCGTCCGTGCCGAGCAGGTCGCGGACCCGCACGCCGAGGTCGTGCCCCGCGCGCCAGACCACCAGCGGCTGCTGGGGCACATGCTTGCCCAGCACGTTCGACACGAGCAGGTGTGCCCGCTTCGGGTTGCGGCGCAGGGCGAGGCCCAGCAGCTCCTGGAGTCCCTCGTCGCCGACGAGGGAGACTCCCAGCCGCTCCGCGACCCAGCTTCCCGACCACACCACGTTCTCTTCGCCCCTCGTCGTCCTCGGTCCCTTCGGCGTCATCAGTCGGTGAGCCCGGCCGCGAGCAGCTCCACGAACCCGATGTCCTCCCTGGCCACACCGAAAACCTCGGCGCGCAGGAGGGTCCGCTCGGCCCAGGCGCGGTGCGGCTTCACCTCGTTCATCTTGTTCGTGTACGCGGAACGCAGCACCCCGCCGCCGCCGCGCTCCGGCCGCAGGATGTCGTGGGCGTCGCTGAACTCCTCGTGGCTGACCACGGACAGCGCGTGCACGGGCAGGACGTGCGAGGGGTGGATGCAGGTCTTGCCCATCAGGCCGTTGGCCCGGTCCAGCTCGATCTCGCGGAGCAGCCCGTCGAGGTCGTGCTCGATGAGCGCGTTGCGCAGTTCCTCGGCCCGCCCTTCGAGGAACGGGCTGCGGCGCAGCTGCGGCTTGAACATGCGCTCCTGGGACCTGAAGTACTCCCAGACCGGCCCGGTGATGGTGAAGCCCGTGCCGTCGGAGCGGCCGAGCACGTTGACCACGTCGGCGATCACGGACGTCACGATCCGCACGTCGTAGGCGGTCATGTCGGGCGAGCGGCGCAGCCCGTACGCGGAGCAGAAGTCGGTGACGCCGAGACGCAGGGCGAGGACCCGGTCGCGGTACTTGTCGACGGTGCGCGCGATGCCGGTGAGCGCCTCCGTCCTGGTCTCCAGGTGCAGCAGCTCGGGCGATTCCAGGACGGGCATCGCGAACAGCCGCCGGCCGCCGACGGCCTCCGCGGTCACGACTGCGTCGAGGAACGGGACGCCGCGCTCCTCGGTGAACTTCGGCAGTACGAATCCGGACAGCAGCCGTCCCGATGGCCCCAGGCGCCTCACGAGGTCCGGGATCTGATCGGGGGTGCGGACCCGGATGAAGAGCAGCGGCACTTCCACGCCCCGCGCGTCGAGGTCGGCGAACTGCCGGACGAGGTTCGCCTCGCCGTCGACGACGTCGGCGTCGTCGATGGAATCCTCCAGGCACAGCACCATGGAGACGACTCCGCGCCCCGCCTGCTTGAGCACGTCGTCGGCCAGCTTCGGCCGGGTGGCCGGGCTGTAGAGAGTGGCGCCCAGCGCGGCCGCCAGCGTCCGGGCCGCCGAGTCCGCGCCGAAGTCGCACGGCTCCTGGTGGAACAGCCTCGCCCTCTCCGCGGGCGGGATGTGCCCGAAATGACGCATAAGAGATCCCCCGTACTGCCGCTTCGGGCCTGACAACATGTGGCCGGTAATAGTACGTAAGCACAGGTGTCCAGAGTTCCCCAAGTGCATGAACTCCGGGTAACTCGTCCGCTTCTCGCCCATGCCGTACGCGTGGCCTCGCCGGGCGCGGCACGTGCGGGAACTGGGCCCCGCGTTGTCCCGGGGCCCCTCGGCCAGGCAGGATGACCGGTATGACGCACGCGATGCTGAAGGGCTCGAACGTCCCTCTTGATGCCACGGCGGTACGTGCCGTGCTGCGCTGGACGCCGGGCGCGGCGGTCCCCGACGTCGACGCTTCCGCCCTGCTGCTCGGCGGTGACGGCCGCGTGCGCTCCGACGAGGACTTCGTCTTCTACAACCAGCCACGGCACCCGTCCGGGCTGGTGCGGCGGCTGCCGAAGAAGCAGGTCGGCGACCATCTGACGGATACGGTCGAGGCGGACCTGGCCGCGCTGGACCCGTCGGTGGACCAGGTGGTGATCGCGGCGTCGTCGGACGGCGGCACCTTCGAGCACGTACGTGACCTGCGGATACTTCTCCACGACGCCGCCGCGCCGGCCGGCGGGGAGCCGCTGGCTGTCTTCGACGTGAAGCCGGAGACCGGCGAGGAGACGGCGATCATCTGCGGCGAGCTGTACCGGCGCGGCGACGGCTGGAAGTTCCGCGCGGTGGCGCAGGGCTACCCGACGGGGCTGGTGGGGCTCGCGACGGCGTTCGGGATCTCGGTGGAGGAAGCGGAGGCGCCGGCGGCACCTGCTGAGCCTTCTACGCCTGCTGCGCCGGATGCGCAGGCCGCGCCGTCGTACGGCTATCCGCCGTCGGACGTGACGCAGCCCGCGCCCGCGTACGTGCCGGCGGCCCCGCAGCCCGCGTACGGCTATCCGCAGCCGGCCGCGGCGGCGGCGTACGCCCCCGACCCGAGCTTCCGGCTGCCGCCGATGGGGCCGCAGTTCCAGCGCCCGTAGCCCTGGCCGGCGCCGGCCTCGCACCCCGGCCCGGTTGCGGGGCTCCGCCCCGGACCCCGCGCCTCGATCGCCCGCGAGCCCGGCATGATCCAAACGAGAGGCCCTAGGCGCGGGACTGGGACTTGTAGCCGCGGCCCCATTGGAGGCCCCAGCCGTACAGGCGGTCCAGTTCCGCCTGGAAGCCGTAGACGAACTTCACCTCGCGGCGCACCGTCAGGTCGCCCTTCGTGTTCTCCACGGAGAACACCGCGCATGAGCGCGCCTGCGGGGCGCGCTCGTCGAGTTCTATCTCCACGCGCGGGCCGTTGCTCGGGTAGAGCGTGACGTGGGCGTGCGTGCGGTCGAAGGCCGGGGTCTGGTCGTAGATGTAGACGAAGAACAGCAGCCGCTTGATCGACTCCCGGTGGTCGAGGTTGACGAAGATCGTCTCCCCCGAGGGCGCGCCGAACCGGTCGTCGCCGCTGAGCTTCACGAACGGCGGGCCGTTCAGGTCGCCGAAGAAGCTGCCGAGCGGCTGGACCACGCCCTTGCTGCCGTCGGTCAGCTCGTACAGACAGCCCAGGTCGAGGTCGACGTTGACCACGCCCTGGGTGTGCGCCTGGACGACGTCCGGCTGGAAGAGCTTCAGGGGGTTGCTCAGCAGCCTGCCGCTCTGCCGGGAGCGGCCCTCGATGTCGGAGGTACGCATCCGCCAGGAGAGGTTGACGCGCAGGTTTCCGCTGGCCGCCCCCTGCTTGGTGAGCGATACGGACGGATTCCGCCTGGTCAGCTCGATGGAGTTGGAGGCGGCGCTGCCCGAGTCGAACTGCGCAGCCCTGCCCCGCCACAGGTTGTCCCAGATGGCCATGCCCCACCCCTAGTTGTCACTGGTCGTCCGGTGTTCCGCGGATAACGCGACGGGGCGGCCGGGAGCACCCGGCCGCCCCGCAAAGAAGCGTTCCTCGATGGTGTGGGCGTCACACCCCGGAGGAGACCTCAGCCTTCTCGTCCGGACCGCCGGCTTTCCCCTCGGCGTTCTCCAGCGCCTTGTTGCGGCGCAGCGAGGACCAGAAGGAGGCCGCGATCAGCACCACGCCGATGAGGCCGGTGATGAGCTCGCTGATCTCGTGCTGGATGGTGACGAGCAGGATGACCGCCAGCGCGCCGATCGCGTAGTGGGCGCCGTGCTCCAGGTAGACGTAGTCGTCGAGGGTGCCCTGGCGGACCAGGTAGACCGTGAGGGACCGGACGTACATGGCGCCGATACCGAGGCCGAGCGCCATCCAGAAGATGTGGTTGGTGATGGCGAACGCGCCGATCACGCCGTCGAAGGAGAACGACGCGTCGAGCACCTCGAGGTACAGGAAGAGGAAGAACGCCGCCTTGCCGGCGAGGCCGACCGCGGAGACCTGCTTGCCCTCCCGTTTGGCCTTCTCCTCCTCCTCGTGCTCGCGCTCCTCCTCTTCCTCGAGCTTGTCCTCGAAGTAGCCGGAGAGACCGCCGACGACGAGGTACGTGATCAGACCGGCGACGCCGGAGAGGAGCACGGTGGCCGACTTGTCGGCGTGACCTGTGCTGGTGTGCGCGTTGGTGGCGAAGGTGATCGCGGTGAGCAGCAGGACGATCAGCGCGATGCAGACCGACAGCATGTCGACCTTACCGAGCTTGGCCAGCGGCCGCTCGAGCCAGGCCAGCCACTTGTGCTCGCGCTCCTCGAAGATGAAGTCGAGGAAGATCATCAGCAGGAACATGCCGCCGAACGAGGCGATCGCCGCGTGTGCGTCGGTGACCAGGTCCTCGTACCTGTCGGGCTGGTCCATGGCCAGCTGGACCGCTTCGATCGGCCCGACCTTGGCACTGATGGCGACGATGACGACGGGGAAGACCAGCCGCATACCGAAGACCGCGATAAGAATGCCGATCGTCAGGAAGATCTTCTGCCAGAAGGCGTTCATCTTCTTGAGGATTCCGGCGTTGACAACCGCGTTGTCGAACGACAGCGAGATCTCGAGGATCGACAGGATCAGTACGATCCCGAACGCCTCCCAGCCCCACTGCCAGGCGGCGAATGCGAGGCCGAGCGCCGTGACGGCGAACGACCAGCCGAAGGTTTTCAGAACCACTGGCTACCCAATCGTGTAATTGTCCCCCGGGTGAAGCCTGGGGGAGGTTCTCCCCCGCGCCGCACGCGGCTTTACGAAACGTTGACCCCGAAGTCTAGAGCGATGCCCCGCAGCCCCGACGCGTACCCCTGTCCCACGGCCCGGAACTTCCATTCACCGCCGTAACGGTAGAGCTCACCGAAGATCATCGCGGTCTCCGTGGAGGCGTCCTCGCTGAGGTCGTAGCGGGCCAGCTCCTGCCCGTCGGCCCGGTTGACGACGCGAATGAAGGCGTTGCTGACCTGGCCGAAGGTCTGGCCGCGGTTGTCGGCGTCATGGATCGAGACCGGAAAGATGATCTTGTCCACGTTGGCCGGCACCTTGGCGAGGTCCACCAGGAGGGACTCGTCGTCGCCGTCGCCCTCACCGGTGAGGTTGTCACCGGTGTGTTCGACGGAGCCGTCCGGGCTCTTGAGCTGGTTGTAGAAGACGAACCACTCGTCGCCGAGGACCCGTCCGCTCTGGCAGAGCAGCGCGCTGGCGTCGAGGTCGAAGGGTGCGCCGGTGGTCGAGCGCGCGTCCCAGCCGAGCCCTACGAGCACCTGAGTGAGATTGGGTGCGGCCTTGGAGAGGGAGACATTGCCTCCCTTGGCGAGCGTGACGCCCATGTTGGTGAGTCCTCCCCTGGATGGCTTTACTGCGGGCCTCTTCGGCCCCAGGCGCGTCCGGCGCCGCACTGTGTGCGGCGCCGGACGTGGAGACTGCTGTGCCTGACTCAGACGTTCACACCGAAGTCCTGCGCGATGCCGCGCAGGCCGGAGGCGTAACCCTGGCCGATGGCACGGAACTTCCACTCCGCACCGTTGCGGTACAGCTCGCCGAAGACCATCGCGGTCTCGGTCGAGGCGTCCTCGCTCAGGTCGTAACGCGCGAGCTCGTTGTTGTCGGCCTGGTTGACGACGCGGATGAACGCGTTGCGCACCTGGCCGAAGGACTGCTGGCGGCTCTCGGCCTCGTAGATCGAGACCGGGAAGACGATCTTGTCGACGTCGGCGGGGACCGCGGCCAGGTTGACCTTGATCTGCTCGTCGTCGCCCTCGCCCTCACCGGTGAGATTGTCACCGGTGTGCTCGACGGAGCCGTCGGAGCTCTTGAGGTTGTTGAAGAAGACGAAGTTGCCGTCGTTGGTGACCTTGCCCTCGGCGTTGGTCAGCAGGGCGCTGGCGTCGAGGTCGAAGTCGGTGCCGGTGGTGGTCCGGACATCCCAGCCCAGGCCCACGGTGACCGCGGTCAGGTTCGGCGCGGCCTTGGTCAGCGAGACGTTGCCGCCCTTGCTGAGGCTGACTCCCACGAGTCCCTCCATTGTTGTTTCAGGGGCAGCGCCCCCGTCGTGCATGGCTATCGGATCAACGAAAGGATCCTAGTGACCGGTTCCCGCGCAAAACAGGCTTTCGCGCGCCGGTTCGCGCGAACGATGCCCGGACGGGACCGGGACGACGCGCGTGCGGCGAACGCCGTGGCTCAGAGGGCGTCCAGCGCCTTGACGTAGTCGTTCAGGTCGCGGGCGTCCGGCAGGCCGTTGACGACCGTCCAGCGCACCACGCCCTCCTTGTCGATGATGAAGGTGCCGCGCACCGCGCAGCCCTTCTCCTCGTCGAAGACGCCGTAGGCACGGGAGGTCTCGCCGTGCGGCCAGAAGTCGGAGAGCAGCGGGTACTCGAGGCCCTCCTGCTCGCCGAAGACGCGCAGGGTGTGGATGGAGTCGTTGGAGACGGCCAGCAGCTGGGTGTCCTCGTTGACGAACTTCGGCAGCTCGTCGCGCAGGGCGCACAGCTCACCGGTGCACACGCCGGTGAAGGCGAAGGGGTAGAAGAGCAGTACGACGTTCTTCTCGCCCCGGAAGTCCGAGAGCGCGACGGTGCGGCCGTGGTTGTCCTTGAGCTCGAACTCCGGTGCCTTGTCGCCGACCTCGATCGCCATGGAGAACGCTTCCCTTCTGTGTGCCGGTCCGGTAGGGGCCAGCCTACGCAGAAGGCCCCCACCGGCTGTGCCGGTGGGGGCCTGTTGTCTGTCCTTCGCCGCTCGGCGGCTCAGCGCTTCCCCGACTTCGCCCCCTTGGGGGTGACCAGCCGGCTGCCACTCCAGTCCTTGCCGGCGGTGATGCTCTTGGTCTGGGAGAGACCCGCCGTCTGTGCGGCCTCGTTGATGTCGCTGGGCTCGACATAGCCGTCACGGCCGGTCTTGGGGGTCATCAGCCAGACGACCCCGCCCTCGTCGATCAGACCGATGGCGTCCACCAGTGCGTCGGTGAGGTCCCCGTCCTCGTCGCGGAACCACATCACGACGACGTCAGCGACGTCGTCGTAGTCCTCGTCGACGAGTTCCTGGCCGGTAGCGGCCTCGATGCCCTCACGGAGCTCCTGCTCGACGTCGTCGTCGTAGCCGATCTCCTGGACCACTTGTCCGGGCTCGAACCCCAGCCTTGCTGCCGGGTTGGTCCGCTCCTCCGCGTGGTCCGCGGTCGCGCTCACGGCTTGCCTCCTGATCGTTTTCGACAAATGCTTCGGCCACGCGCGTACGCGCAGCATTGGCCGTAGTCCACACGGGCGGGGCGGATCGCGCAAGTACCCGGCCGTCCAGACCGCCGAAACGGTGACGTTTGCGGCCGTCTCGGCGCAACTCCAGGCAAGCGACGGGTCCCCGCCACGATCGTGACCACACCCTTCGACCGCGTACGCGGCATTCCTACCCTTTCACATCTCAATAGGAACCGAACGACCGAACGAAACGCATGGACGGGTCGGGCGTAAAGTTGCGATTCGGTCCGGCCCGCCCGCCGGTCCGGGGCCGGATGTCGCCGAGACCGAGGGTTACCTCCCGGTAGAGATGACGCGAGGCTCCCCGCGGTACACGATGGGAGGCGGTGCGACAGCTTTGCCGACCCAGTACCTCCGAACAGCGAAGGAACAGCGTGGCTTCCGGATCAGATCGCAACCCGATCATCATTGGCGGCCTTCCCAGCCAGGTCCCGGACTTCGATCCTGAAGAGACCCAGGAGTGGCTGGACTCCCTCGACGCCGCCGTCGACGAGCGGGGCCGGGAGCGGGCCCGCTATCTGATGCTCCGCCTGATCGAGCGGGCGCGCGAGAAGCGCGTCGCCGTGCCCGAGATGCGCAGCACGGACTACGTCAACACCATCGCGACCAAGGACGAGCCGTTCTTCCCCGGCAACGAGGAGATCGAGCGCAAGATCCTGAACGCGACCCGGTGGAACGCCGCGGTGATGGTCTCCCGTGCACAGCGCCCCGGTATCGGCGTCGGCGGCCACATCGCCACCTTCGCCTCCTCCGCCTCCCTGTACGACGTGGGCTTCAACCACTTCTTCCGGGGCAAGGACGACGGCAAGGGGGGCGACCAGATCTTCTTCCAGGGGCACGCGTCCCCCGGCATCTACGCCCGCGCCTTCCTGCTCGACCGGCTCAGCGAGCAGCAGCTGGACGCCTTCCGGCAGGAGAAGTCCAAGGAGCCGTACGGGCTGTCCAGCTATCCGCACCCGCGGCTGATGCCGGACTTCTGGGAGTTCCCCACGGTCTCCATGGGTCTCGGCCCCCTGGGCGCCATCTACCAGGCGCGTATGAACCGCTACATGGAGGCCCGCGGCATCGCGGACACCTCCGACTCGCACGTGTGGGCGTTCCTCGGCGACGGCGAGATGGACGAGCCCGAGTCGCTCGGCCAGCTGTCCATCGCCGCCCGTGAGGGCCTGGACAACCTGACCTTCGTGGTCAACTGCAACCTCCAGCGCCTCGACGGCCCGGTCCGCGGCAACGGCAAGATCATCCAGGAGCTGGAGTCGCAGTTCCGCGGCGCCGGCTGGAACGTCATCAAGCTGGTCTGGGACCGCTCCTGGGACCCGCTGCTCGCCCAGGACCGCGACGGCATCCTCGTCAACAAGCTGAACACCACGCCGGACGGCCAGTTCCAGACGTACGCGACCGAGACGGGCGCCTACATCCGCGAGCACTTCTTCGGCGGCGACCAGCGGCTGCGCGCCATGGTCGAGAACATGACCGACGAGCAGATCCTGCACCTCGGCCGCGGCGGTCACGACCACCGCAAGGTCTTCGCGGCCTACACGGCGGCCAAGGCCCACAAGGGCCAGCCGACGGTGATCCTGGCGCAGACCATCAAGGGCTGGACGCTGGGACCGAACTTCGAGGGCCGCAACGCCACGCACCAGATGAAGAAGCTGACGGTCGACGACCTGAAGCGCTTCCGTGACCGGCTGCACCTGCCGATCTCGGACCAGCAGCTCGAGAGCGGGCCCCCGCCGTACTACCACCCGGGCCGCGACTCGGAGGAGATCCAGTACATGCACGACCACCGCAAGGCCTGCGGTGGATACGTGCCGACCCGGATCGTGCGGGCGAAGCCCCTCCAGCTGCCCGAGGACAAGACGTACGCGGCTGTGAAGAAGGGCTCCGGTCAGCAGTCGATCGCCACCACCATGGCGTTCGTCCGGCTACTGAAGGACCTCATGCGGGACAAGGAGATCGGCAAGCGGTTCGTGCTGATCGCGCCCGACGAGTACCGCACCTTCGGCATGGATTCGTTCTTCCCGAGTGCGAAGATCTACAACCCGCTCGGTCAGCAGTACGAGGCCGTGGACCGCGAGCTGCTGCTCGCGTACAAGGAGTCGCCGACCGGTCAGATGCTGCACGACGGCATCTCGGAGGCCGGCTGCACCGCGTCCCTGATCGCCGCGGGCTCCGCGTACGCGACCCACGGCGAGCCGCTGATCCCGGTGTACGTCTTCTACTCGATGTTCGGCTTCCAGCGCACCGGCGACCAGTTCTGGCAGATGGCCGACCAGCTGGCGCGCGGCTTCGTCCTGGGCGCCACCGCCGGCCGTACGACGCTGACGGGCGAGGGCCTCCAGCACGCGGACGGCCATTCGCAGCTGCTCGCCTCGACCAACCCGGGCTGCGTCGCCTACGACCCGGCGTTCGGGTTCGAGATCGCGCACATCGTCCAGGACGGTCTGCGCAGGATGTACGGCGGGACCCCCGAGGAGAACGAGGACATCTTCTACTACCTCACCGTCTACAACGAGCCGATCCAGCACCCCGCGGAGCCGGCCGATGTGGACGTCGAGGGCATCCTGAAGGGCATCCACCGCTTCAAGCAGGGCGAGCAGGGCGCCATCCCGGCCCAGATCATGGCGTCCGGTGTCGCCGTCCCGTGGGCGCTCGAGGCCCAGCGGATCCTCGCGGAGGAGTGGAACGTACGTGCCGACGTGTGGTCGGCGACCTCCTGGAACGAGCTGCGCCGCGAGGCGGTCGACGTGGAGCGGCACAACCTGCTGCACCCCGAGGAGGAGCAGCGCGTCCCGTACGTGACGCGGAAGCTGTCAGGCTCGGAGGGCCCGTTCGTCGCGGTCTCCGACTGGATGCGCTCGGTCCCCGACCAGATCTCCCGCTGGGTGCCGGGCACCTACCAGTCGCTCGGGGCGGACGGTTTCGGCTTCGCGGACACCCGTGGCGCGGCCCGCCGCTTCTTCCACATCGACGCGCAGTCGATCGTGCTGGCGGTGCTGACCGAGCTGGCCCGCGAGGGCAAGGTCGACCGCGGCGCGCTCAAGCAGGCGGTGGACCGCTACCAGCTGCTGGACGTGGCGGCGGCCGACCCCGGCGCGGCGGGCGGCGACGCGTAGCGAAGATCAGCACGTCAGGGCGGCGGACCCACGGGTCCGCCGCCCCTGGCGTGTCCTTACGATTCCTGTCATGAAGCAGCAGACCGCCCAGATCCGCTGGGAAAAGCGCATGCAGACGCCCCTGCTGGCGCTCGCCCTCGTCTTCGCGGTCGCCTACACGATCCCGATCGTCGCCCCGGGGGCCCCGTCCTCGGTCCACCGGTCCTGTCAGGTGGCCGAGTGGGTGGTGTGGGGGACGTTCGCGGTGGACTACCTCGTACGGCTGTCGCTGGCGCCCGGCAAGTGGCTGTTCCTGCGCAGCCATCCGCTGGACCTGCTGGCGGTGCTGCTGCCCTTGGTGCAGCCGCTGCGGCTGCTGCGGCTGGTCTCCACGCTGCTGCTGGTGGGCCGGCGGGCCAGGATGGCCCCGCAGATCACGCTCACCACGTACGTCGGCGGCGCGGTCGTGGGGCTGATGATGTTCGGCTCCCTGGCGGTGCTCCAGGTGGAGCGGGACGCGCCCGGCGGGAACATCAAGACGCTGGGCGACGCCGTGTGGTGGTCGTTCACGACGATGACGACCGTCGGTTACGGCGACCACTCGCCGACGACGGGCCTCGGGCGGCTGCTGGCGGTCGGGCTGATGATCTCCGGTATCGCGCTGCTCGGTGTGGTGACGGCCAACATCGCCGCCTGGTTCATCTCCCGCTTCGAGCGGGACGACGCCGAGGAGCGGCGGCAGACGGCGCTGCTGGAGGCGCTGACGGTGGAGGTCCGCGGTCTGCGGGCCGAGGTGGCGCGGCTCTCGGGCGCCCCGGAGTCCGGTGCGCCCGAGGTGCCGGGGCCTAGTTCTCCCAGATCTTGAACGCCCTGACCTGGTACGGCGACCTGGGGAGCCAGGTGCCGCCGCCGGGGTAGGTCTCGAACTCGCCGGTCTCCGCGCACTCCTCGGACTGGTAGGTGGTGACGGGCCGTCCTGTCCGGTTGGCGAGGGCCTTGGCGGAGGTGCCCGGCGGCAGCGGTACGCAGCTCTCGATGTCGGTACCGGCGAGCTCATGGGTGCGGCGTGTGCCGCGGAAGTCGTTCTCGGTCCACAGGCACAGCTCGCCGGCCGCGCACGCGCCCAGACGCGGTGGTGCGGCGGACGCGGTCTGCGGTGGCTGGAGCAGCAGCGGCAGAAGTGCCGCGGCGGCCAGGGTGGCGGCGGTGACGGTCTTGCGCATGAGGGACCCCCGTGTGGTCGGACGAATCGGTGGGCCGACCCTGACCTGCGGTGACGTGGCCGCGGAAGGGGCCGCGGGGGAAATCATCCGGATAGGCGACAGCCCCGCCGGGGGTGCCCGGCGGGGCTGTCGACGCACGCGGTTGACGTCAGATGTGGGCGGCGCCCGCACCCGCCTCCGCGTTCTCGCCCCGCTTGGTGAGCACCGCGACCAGGGCCGCGACGACCGCGACGATGCCGGCGACCATGAAGGCCAGGCCCATACCTGACATGAACGTGTCGTGGATGACGTCACCGATCTTGGTGACCAGGTCCGGCGTCATACCGGGGGCCTGGGCCAGTTCGCCGGGGACGGTGCCGAACTCGGCGGCCTGCTCCAGCCGCGGGTCCGCCGGGACCGGGATGCCCGCGTCCTTCCAGTTGGCCGCGAACTCGGCGCTGACCTTGGCGGACATCACCGCGCCGAGGACGGCCGTACCGAGCGCGCCACCGACCTGCATGGCGGCCTGCTGGAGACCGCCGGCGACGCCGGAGAGCTCCATCGGGGCGTTGCCGACGATGACCTCGGTGGCGCCGACCATGACCGGCGCGAGGCCGAGGCCCAGCAGCGCGAACCACAGGGACATCGCGAAGGTGCCGGTCCCCTCGGAGAGGGTGGTCATGCCGAACATGGCGGCGGCGGTGCAGACCATGCCGCCGACCAGCGGCACACGGGGGCCGAACTTGGTGATCAGCGCACCCGCCAGCGGCGAGGAGACGATCATCATGCCGGTGAGCGGCAGCAGTCGCAGACCGCTGTCGACCGGGCTCATCTCCTGGACGCCCTGGAGGAAGAACGTCACGAAGAACAGGCCGCCCATGAAGGCGAACGCCATCAGCACCATCAGCACCACGCCGGCGCTGAGCGGCAAGGAGCGGAACATGGCGAGCGGCACGAGCGGCTCGTCGACCTTGCTCTCCCAGAAGGCGAACAGGCCGAACAGCACCACGGCGCCGGCGAGCCAGCCAAGGGTGCCGGCGGAGCCCCAGCCCCACTCGCCGGCCTTGATCAGCGGCCAGATGAGGCTGAACATCGCGCCCGACAGCAGCAGGATGCCGAGGATGTCGAACGACTTCGGGGCGTTCTCCGCGCGGTGGTCCTTCAGGATGACCAGGCCGAGGACCACGGCGAGGATGCCGACGGGCACGTTGATGAAGAACACCGACTGCCAGCTGACGTGCTCGACGAGCACACCACCGAGGATCGGGCCGCCGGCCGTCGAGGCGCCGATGACCATGCCCCAGATGCCGATCGCCATGTTCAGCTTCTCGGCGGGGAACGTGGCGCGCAGCAGGCCGAGCGCCGCCGGCATCAGCAGGGCGCCGAAGAGGCCCTGCAGCACCCGGAAGGCGATGACGAGGACGATGGAGTCGGACAGGCCGATGGCCGCGGAGGCGGCGGCGAAGCCGGCGATGCCTATGAGGAAGGTCTGCCGGTGGCCGAAGCGGTCACCGAGCTTGCCCGCCGTGATCAGTGCCACGGCCAGGGCGAGCAGATAGCCGTTGGTGATCCACTGGACGTCGGCCAGCGAGGCGCCGAGGTCCTTCTGGATCGCGGGATTGGCAATCGCGACGATCGTGCCGTCCAGCGCGACCATCATCACGCCGATGGCCACGGAGAACAGGGTCAGCCAGGGGTGGCCGCGAAGCCCCTTGACCGGTACCGGAGCGGAGTCCTGGGGATCCCTCGGCGCCTTTTCGACGGTGGTCTGACTAGTCATACGAGAAGACTAATGACAGCGACTGACAGTTGACAAACGAGTTCACTAGTCGGTAACTGTCACGTGACTCAGGGGACAATAGACGCAGGTGGAAGCAGCGAAATGAGGAACATGAAGTGACCACGGCCGAGCCGACCGGGCTGCGCGCCCGCAAGAAACAGCGCACCCGTGACGCACTGGTACGTGTCGCCCTCGAGCTGTTCACCACCCAGGGGTACGAGCGGACGACGGTCGACGAGATCGCGGACGCGGTCGAGGTGTCCCAGCGCACCTTCTTCCGCTACTTCGCGTCCAAGGAAGAGGTCGCCTTCGCCGTCCAGGAGATCCTGGAGGCCCACTACGCCGTGGTGCTGCGCGGACGCCCCGCCGAGGAAGGCCCCCTCGAGGCCCTGCGCAACGCCGTGTTCGCCTCCTGGGACGCCATCGGCGAAGCGGTCGAGGAGATCGTTCCGCTCGATCTGTACATGCGCAGCTTCCAGATGATCGAGTCGACCCCGGCGCTGCTCGCCGCGCACATGCGTCGCTCCACCGTGACGGAGGAGACGCTGGCCAGGCTCATCGCCGAACGTGAGGGGCTCGACGTGAACACCGATCCCAGGCCCCGGGTGGCCGTGGCCGCGTTCAGCGGTGTGATGCGGGCCACAGGGCGGCTGTGGGGGCAGGGCGAGGATCCCAGCATCGAGGCGATCCGTTCGCTCACGGAGACGTTCCTCGACCATCTCGGTCCCGCACTCGCCGGGAACTGGCGCACCGACGAACGGCACTCACCGCCCGGCCCTTGAGGCCCAAGGCGCGTCCTGGGTGCCCAACGACCGCCGTGCGCAGGGGAAATGTGCCTGACCGCACGCCGGGCACGCACGGAACGTCACCCTCCTCCCCACCAATTCCCCTTCCGACACGTGATGTACCTCACGCTCTTCGCGTAGGCCCGCACCCTTCTCCTAGGGTGTCCCGCAGTGACTTCCTTCGACCCCTCCCCCTCCCTGACCGCGTGGCGCACCCTGCTCGCCCTCGCGGTGGTGTTCGTGATGCTGGCGACCACCGGCTGGACCGCCGTACGGCACCAGCCCGGCGCCCGTGACGCCCTCCAAGCCGAACTGGCGGGCTGGAGCAAGGGACGTATAGGCGCCCGCGAACTGCCCGGCCTGAACAGCGGACCGCAGCGGTTCGCCGCCTTCTTCAAATCGCTCGGCGGCGAGCGGAGCAGGCAACTCGCCGAGGACTACCCGCGCATCGTGGGCAATCTGAACGGGGCGCCCGTCACCCTGCGGTACCGGGCCAACCGCACCGCCCTCTCGGATTCCCTCGCCCGCGAGCGCAAGCGGGTGGCCGATCCCGGGCTCACGACCGCCGGACAGAATCAGGCCGTACGGCGGATGCACCGGTTCCAGGCGCTGATGAGACCCGACCGGCAGATCCTCTCCTTCGACCCGTCCGGCTCCGGCCGGGTGGCCGAGGTCTTCGGGGACCTGGACAGGGCCGAGCGCGTCTCGGTGGTCGTGCCCGGTGTCGACACCAACCTGCTCACCTTCCAGCGCACCGCCCGCAAGTACAGCGCGCCGGTCGGCATGGCCCGGTCCCTGTACGCCGCCCAGCGGGCGGCCGCACCCGGGATGCGTACGGCCGTCATCGCATGGGCCGACTACACGAGCCCGGTCGGGGTCGGCATGGAGTCGGCCATCGGGCGGCTCGCGGAGAACGGGGCCGTACGGCTCGTCGAGCTCACCGAGGCGTTGCCGGGGCGCTCCCCCGTCTCGCTGTTCTGCCACAGCTACGGCTCCGTGGTCTGCGGGGTCGCCGCCCGGCAACTCCCCGCCCGGGTCGGCGACGTGGCCGTCGCCGGCAGCCCCGGCATGCGGGCGGAGAACGTCGCCGGCCTGCACACGAAGGCCCGGATCTGGGCGATGCGCGACGCCGACGACTGGATCGAGGGCGTGCCGCACCTGGAGGTCGGCGGACTCGGCCACGGTGAGGACCCGGTCCTCCCGGAGTTCGGCGCGCGGGTGCTCTCCGCGGAGGGGGCCGTCGGCCATACCGGCTATTTCGAGCCGGGAACCGAGAGCGTCCGCAATTTCGCCGACCTGGGCGTCGGCGCCTACGCCGACGTGAGCTGCGCATCGGGCACCGACACATGCCGCAGTGGTATTTCCGGTGCCTGAGCGGACTGACGCGCGTAGAGCCCGGTCAAAAGGGGTGGCCGCCGAGGGAAGACGCGCAGGCGTGAGCCGCATACGATGAGGCACATGGGTGATGTGCTGGCCGGAATTCAAGCCACCTGGGAGTTCGAGACCGACTCCGTGCTCATCCGCTTCGAACGGGGGATCCGCACACCGAAGCTCCTCTCCTCGCTGCGCGAACGCCGCATCCCGCACGAGGCGTTGGCATCGGTGACGCTCACCCCGGGCAAGCGCGGCACGGTGGTGCTGCACGCTGTGCCCAGACCGGGTGCGGATCCGCTGATGGAGGCGGCCGCCGGGCAGCTCAAGGACGTGTGCGACCCGTACCGCCTGGTGCTGCCGGCCGAGCGGGAGACGCTGGCCGAGTACTACGCCGACGAACTGCGCGCCGTCCTCGGCCCCGAGGCCGGCCGGCCGGCGGAGCGGCACCTCGTCTCCGCACCCGAGGCGCCGCTCGGCTTCAAGGCCTACGACGGGAAGGCGTCCTTCGACGGCTCGCACGTGGCGTTCCGGTGGTTCTGGACGGGGGCGTCCTCCGCGAAGTGGAAGGCCGGCGACCAGAGTTTCGCCGTCTCCGAACTGAGCGGCGTCGAATGGCGCTCACCGGAGGTCTTCGACGGCTACCTGCGACTGCTGCGCCGCGGCGCGGACGGCACGCAGGACGCGGGGCAGGCGGACCAGGACCCGGCGGCGGTCGTCTTCGGACTCGGATACGGGCCGGTGCACGAGTCGCTGCCGTTCGCCGCGGCGGTCCTCGAATCCGTCCGCCGCCAGAACCAGACCCCGGCACTGACGGTCCCCGCGGCCCGCCGCGACCCGGCGGACATCGCGGACCGCATACGTCACCTGGGCGACCTCCATCTTGCGGGACTGGTGACGGACGAGGAGTTCACCCGCAAGAAGGCGGAGCTCCTGGCGGAGCTGTGACGGAGCTCCGCGGGGGTCGGACCACGGTATGACCCCGCGCCCACGCCCGGAGTATGACGCCCCGGCCACCCCGCCCCGCCTACGCTGACCCCGTCATGCCAGAAACCCCCCGCCGAAGCGCCGCCACCCGTACCCGAGCCCGCGCCGTCGCACGGCGCGCCGGGCAGCGGCTCGCCGCCGACCTCGGTACGCCGTCCTCTTCCACCGCTCCCCTCCTCGGCGGCGCCGAGAACCGCTGGCTGCGGCTGCTCCCGTACGGCGTCGCCCTCGCCTTCGTCGCCACGCTGCTGCCCGTCACCGCCACCGTGCTGACCCAGGACTACAAGCTCGGCGGCGCCGTCGCCGGCGCGCTCGCCACCGCGCAGACCGCGCCGCTGCTGCTCGCCGTCACGCGCCCCTTGCAGGCGTGGTGGATCGTCCTCGCCGCCGACGTGGCCGGGTCGCTGGCCCTGCTCGGCGCGGACGGCACCGGCGGCAGGACCTGGCCGTGGACCCCGATGGCCGTCGTCGGCTACCTGCTGCTGATGGCCTGCCTGGGGCTGCGCGAGCCGCGCCGCACGCTGCTGGCCGTGTGGCTGGCGACCGGCGCGGCGGGGTTCGCGCTCGAACTGGTCTCGCAGGATCTCAGCGACGGCGTGCATCTGCTGCTGTTCGTGCTCAGCGGCGTCGTCCTCGTCGTCACCGGCGCCCTGCGCGAGCGGGGTGACGTCCAGCGCAGACTGGTCGTGCAGGAGACCATCAGCGAGGCGGAGCGGGCCCAGCGCACGCTGCTGGAGGAACGCGCCCGTATCGCCCGTGAGCTGCACGACGTCGTCGCCCACCACATGTCGGTGATCACCGTGCAGGCGGACTCGGCGCCGTACCGGATCCAGTCCCTTCCCGACGCCGCGCGGGAGGAGTTCACGTCGATCGCGGCGAGCGCGCGTGAGTCGCTGACCGAGATGCGGCGGCTGCTGGCCGTGCTGCGCAGCGAGGACACGCAGGGCGAGCGGGCCCCGCAGCCCGGTCTGGACAGGGTGCAGCAGTTGGTGGAGGCGACGGTACGGGCGGGGGTGCCGGCCGAGTTGTCGCTCGCCGCGGACCTCGGTGCCGTACCGCAGGCCGTGGACCTGTCGGGGTACCGGATCGTGCAGGAGGCACTGGCCAATGTCGTACGGCACGCGCCCGGCGCGCCGACGCGGGTGTCGGTGACGTCCGACGGGTCCGATCTGACCGTGCTGGTCGTCAACGGCCCTGCTCCGGCGCCCACTTCGCCGCTGGAGACGACGGGGACCGGGCACGGGCTCGTCGGGATGCGGGAGCGCGTACGGTTGACCGGCGGCAGCCTCGACACCGGTCCGCTGCCGGACGGCGGTTTCCGCGTCGCTGCACGTCTTCCCCTGACCGCCGGCAACACCCCCGAGGACACCGCCGGGAACACCGGCAAGGCCGAGACCAGCACGCACACCCAGCAGACCGAGGACGCCAGTTGACCATTCGCGTGATCATCGTCGACGACCAGGCCATGGTGCGCGCCGGGTTCGCCGCGCTGCTCTCCGCGCAGAGCGACATCGACGTGGTGGGCGAGGCGCCGGACGGCCGCAAGGGCGTGGAGGTCAGCCGCACCACGCACCCCGACGTGGTCCTGATGGACGTACGGATGCCGGAGATGGACGGTCTCGCCGCCGCGCGTGAGCTGCTGAACCCTCCGACCGCCGTCGTGCACCGGCCCAAGGTGCTGATGCTGACGACGTTCGACGTGGACGACTACGTGTACGAGGCGCTGCGCGCCGGTGCGTCCGGTTTCCTGCTGAAGGACGCCCCACCCGCCGACCTGATCGCCGCGGTACGGATCGTCGCCGCCGGGGAGGCGCTCCTCGCGCCGTCCGTGACCCGCCGGCTGATCGCGGACTTCGCCGCACAGCGGCCCGCCCCGCGCCGGGACCCTTCGCTGCGGCTGAACGGGCTGACGCCGCGCGAGACGGAGGTCCTCGAGCTGATCGCGCGGGGCCTGTCCAACCAGGAGATCGCCGGGCATCTGGTGCTGGCCGAGCAGACCGTCAAGACGCACATCGGCCGCGTGCTGGCCAAGCTCGACCTGCGCGACCGGGCACAGGCCGTGATCTTCGCGTACGAGTCGGGCCTGGTCCGGCCGGGCGAGGCCGCGGGCTGAGTCCCGGACCGGCCGTTCCGCCACTTCTCCACCCCGTGATACTCCGGTACGACACCGGAGTTGGCTCCCCGGTGTGACGTGCCGTCACCCGTCCCCTTCCTACCTTCCTCCCGCCACAGCAACGGAGTCGGGAAGAGGGAGGCGGGCCGATGCGCCGCTACAAGAGGACCTTGGTCGCCGTCGCGTTCGCGACGACGGTGGCCGCGGGAACCACCGGATGGGCCTCGGGCAACGCACAGCACCCCATGACAGGACCGCCGCCGGGCAGCGCCGCGTGGGCGGCGGACACCTGGCTGGGCCGGGCGCTGCCCGACCCGGCGGGGGCGGCGCCCGCGGAAGTCGCCGCGTTCTTCGGGTCGTTGAGCGACGACGAGCAGCAGCGGCTGGTCCGCCGCCATCCGCTCGTCGTCGGCAACCTCGACGGCGTACCCGTCCGGCTGCGCTACCGGGCCAACTCCCTCGCCCTGCGGGGCACCCCGTACGAGCGGCTGGCCGGCCGGCAGATCCTCGCCTTCGACCCGCGCGGCCGTGGCCAGGTCGCCGAGGTCCACGGGGATCTCGAGCGGGCCCGCCAGGTGTCCGTGGTCGTCCCCGGCTCCGACATCGACGCCGGGACCTTCGACCGGGCGAGCGACCCGTACGGCACCCCCGCCGGCATGGCGAAGGCCCTGCGGGCGGCGACCGGCGGGGGCACCGCCGTCGTCGCCTGGACCGGCTACACCACGCCCGTCGGGGTCGGTCCCGACGCCGCGACCGGGAAACTCGCGGAGGCGGGCGCGGCACGGCTGGCCCGCTTCACCGAGGGCCTCGCCGCGACCGGCGCGCCGAAGCCCGTGCTGTTCTGCCACAGCTACGGCTCCGTCGTCTGCGGGCTCGCCGCCGACGAGGTGAACGCCCGCGACATCGTGGTGCTGGCCTCCCCCGGGATGCGCGCCGGGCACGTGCGCGAACTGCGTACGGACGCGAGGGTGTGGGCCGCCAAGGACGACTCCGACTGGATCTCCAAGGTCCCCGGCGTGCAGCTCCTCGGCCTCGGCCACGGCAACGACCCCACGGACCCGTCCTTCGGCGCCCGCCGGATCCCCGCGGAGCTGGCCGAGGGCCACACCGGCTACTTCGTTCCGGGCACCGACTCGCTCCGCGCGTTCGCCGCGATCGCGGACGGGACCGGCGTCGCGGACGGCAGCCCGGAAGGGGTGGCGCGATGAGGCTCGCCGAGAAGATCGAGGCCCGGACGCCCGCCCACCGTGACCGCGCCATCGACGGGCTTCGGGCGCTCGCCCTGCTCGCCGTACCGACCGGCCACTGGCTGCTCGGCGGCTTCACCCTCGACACGGACGGCGCGCTGCACAACGCCAGCCCGCTCACGGCGTTCGGCTTCTTCGCGCCCGTCAGCTGGGTGCTTCAGATGCTGGGCGTCTTCTTCCTCGTCGGCGGTCACGCGTCCGTCCTGTCCTACCACCGCCGCACCAGCACCACCGGTGCGTGGCTGCGGCAGCGCGTCGCCCGCCTCGGCCGGCCCGTCCTCGGCGTCACCGCCGTGTGGGCCGTGCTGATCCCGGTGCTGTGGTGGCTCGGCGTACCAGGCGACACGTTGCGGACCGGGTCGACGCTGGTGGTGCAACCCCTGTGGTTCGTGGGCGTCTACACAGTGATCACCGCCCTCACCCCGTACTGCGTACGCGCCGCCCGCCACATGGGCGTGTGGGCGGCGGCGCCGCTGCTGCTCACCGTCGCGGTGGTCGACCTGCTGCGGTACGGGCCGTACGCCGACGCCGGCGCGGGCGTGGTGCCGGGGTGGCTCGGAGTCGTCAACATCCTCCCCGGCTGGCTGTTCGCCTACCAGCTCGGAGTGAGCTGGGGCGAGGGCCGCGTCGGGCGCCGTCATGCGCGGGGGCTCCTGATCGGCGGCGTGGCGCTGTTCGCGGTGCTGCTGCTCGTCTTCGACTACCCGGCGTCGATGGTCGGTGTGCCCGGCGAGGCCCGCACCAACTCTCATCCGCCGTCGCTGCTGGTCCTCGCGCTGGCCGCGGCGCAGAGCGGGGCGGCGATCGGGCTGCACGGCCGGCTCGGACGGTTGCTGAGGCGGCCCGCGCTGTGGGCGCCGGTGGTCGTCGTCAACCTGTCGGCGATGACGATCCTGTGCTGGCACCAGACGGCGATGCTGGCGGCGGCCGTACCCGCGTCCTTCCTCGGGGAGATCCCCGGCCTGACCACGCCGCCGGACTCGCTCGGCTGGATCCTCGCGAGGGTGGCGTGGCTGCCGGTGTTCGCGTGCCTGCTGGCTCTGATCGCCCGCCGGGCGCGGGTGTTCGAGACGCCGTGGCCCCGCCGGGCGCGGGGCGCGCGTGCGGTGGCGGGGGTGCTGGCGGTGGGGTTCGCGGTGTTCGCGTTCGGGTGGGCGTGACGGTGGGGCGGGGCGGTTCGCGTGGCCGCTGCGCGGGGCCGTTCCCCACCCCGCCCCTTCCCGTAACCGGGCTCCGCCCGGACCCGCCACCGCGCTCCGCGCGGTGTTTCGGGCTCCGCCCCCGGGCCTCCGCACCTCAATCGCCGGGCGGGCCGACTTTGTCAGCCCGCCCGGCGATTGAGGGCACCGCGCGAAGCGCGGTACGGGGTCCGGGGCTTGCCCCGCCACGCGGCGGAGCCGCACATCGATACAGCGGGAAGGGGCGGGTAGGGGAACGGCACCCCGCAAGGTCTACTCCCGTACCGTCGACGTCGACGACATGTCCGGGTACCGGTCACCCGCCACCCGCCCCGCCACCGGCTCCAGCGACGCCAGTTCCGCCTCGGTCAGGACCAGCCGCGTCGCCCCCAGGTTCTCGCGAAGGCGCGTGGCCTTGCGGGTGCCCGGGATGGGGACGACCGTCAGCCCGTGGGCGTCGGCACGCTGGTGGACCCACGCGAGCGCCACCTGCGCCGCGCTCGCCCCGTGCGCCGCCGCGATCTTGTGGACGGGCTCCAGGAGCGCCGCGTTCGTCTGCGCGTTGTCACCCGTGAATCGGGGCTGGTGGCGGCGGAAGTCGTCCGCCGACAGGTCCTTGCCGGCGTCGGTGAACGCGCCGGTGAGAAAGCCCCGGCCGAGGGGCGAGTACGGCACGAGCGCGACACCGAGTTCGGCGGCCGCGCCGGCCGCGCTGCGCTCCACGTCGCGGCTGAAGAGGGACCATTCCGACTGGAGGGCCGCGATGGGGTGCACGGCGTGCGCCTCGCGCAGTTCGGCGCCGGTCACCTCGCTGAGGCCGAGGTGCTTGACGAGGCCCCGTTCGACGAGTTCCGCCATCGCGCCGACGGACTCCTCGAGCGGCACGGCCGGGTCGCGCCGGTGCATGTAGTAGAGGTCGATGACGTCGACGCCGAGCCGCCGCAGGCTGCCCTCGACGGACTGCCGGATGTACGCGGGGTCGTTGCGCACCGCCCGGTAGTGAGGGTCGTCGGTCCGTACGATGGCGAACTTGGTCGCGAGCGTGATCTCGTCCCGGTGCGCGGCGACGAACGGCGCGAGGAACTCCTCGTTGGCGCCCCGCCCGTACACGTCGGCCGTGTCGAAGAGCGTCACGCCTTCGGCGAGCGCCACCTCGAGGGTCTCCCTCGCCGCCGCCTCGTCGGTGTCGCCGTAGAACTCGCTCATGCCCATGCAGCCGAGGCCCTGGACGCCGACGAGGGGCCCTTCGGAGCCGAGGCGCACCTGTGCGATCTTGCTGTCGTTCATCAAGTCAGGACCTCTCCGGAGCCCGTCGGGCGTCCGCGTAGAACTCGATCTTGTGGTCCAGGACGGCGAGGGTGTCCTGCAGTTCGGCGATCCGGGCGAGTACGTCGCGCCGGGTGCGCTGGAGCAGTTCCGCGCGTGCCTCGAACGTGGACTCGCCCTCGCGGACCATCTCGGCGTACGTGACCATGTCGGCGACGGGCATCCCCGTCAGCCGCAGTTTTCCGACGAAGGTCAGCCAGTCCAGGTCGCGGTTGGTGAACCGCCGCTGACCTGTGTGCGAACGGTCGACGTGCGGCATCAGCCCGATCCGCTCGTACCAGCGCAGGGTGTGCGCGGTGAGTCCGGTGAAGGCGACGACCTCGCTGATGGTGTAGCGGTCCTGCCCTTCGGGGCGCGGGTGCGCACGGGGGGCGGCCTTGCAGAGATCGGTCCTGGCCGGGGTGCTCTCGATCACCGTCATGCCCTCCACGCTAAAACGTTGGAGTGCACTCGAAGCAAGCTCAATCCGCTGGCATTTCCGGTGCGGCCGGAATTAGCCTGCCTGATCATGAGCCTCTCCCGCCGCGCCACCCCCGCCGACGCCGAAGAGCTGGTCCGCCTCCGCAAGGTCATGGGCGACTCGTGCCACGGCCCGAACCCCGACGTCAGCTGGCAGCCCGCGGCCGCGGCCACGCTGCGTGACCGGCTCGCGGACCCGGACGGCAACCTCACGGCGTATGTCGTCGAGCGGCCCGGCGGCGGGCTGGCGGCGTGCGCGGTCGGCACCATCGAGCACCGGCTCGGCGGTCCGGGGAACCCGGAGGGCACCTGCGGCTATGTCTTCAGTGTCGCCACGGACGAGGACATGCGCCGCCGCGGCTACTCACGCGCCTGCATGGAGGGGCTGCTCGGCTGGTTCCGTGAGCGCGGCGTCCGCAAGATCGACCTGCGGGCCTCCGTGGAGGGGGAGCCGCTGTACGCCTCCCTGGGCTTCGTCCGCACCCCTGACCCGGCGATGCGGCTGAGCCTGTAGCACCGTTTAGGCTCGTAGCCATGCAGAGCCTGGCGATGATCGAGAACTGGCCGGTACCGACCGCGGCGGCCGCCGTCGTACGAGCGGACGGCACGGTCGCCGGTTCGTACGGCCCGACGGACCACCGCTTCCCCCTCGCCTCCGTGACGAAGCCGCTCGCCGCCTACGCGGCACTCGTCGCGTACGAGGAGGGGGCGATCGAGCTCGACGAGCCGGCCGGCCCTGAGGGCGCCACCGTCCGGCACCTGCTCGCGCACACGTCGGGGCTGGCCTTCGACGAGCACCGGGCCATGGCCGCACCCGGCACCCGCCGGCTGTACTCGAACGCCGGCTTCGAGGTGCTCGGCGACCACATCGCCAAGGCCACCGACATCCCGTTCGCCGACTACCTCCACCAGGCCGTGCTGGAGCCGCTCGGTATGACGTCCACCACCCTGGACGGCTCCCCCGCCAAGGACGGTGTGTCGACCGTCGACGACCTGGCGCGGTTCGCGGCCGAGGTGCAGGCGCCGCGGCTGCTCGACGCGCGGACGGTGCTCGAGGCCATGACGGTCGTCCACCCGGGCCTGTCCGGTGTGCTGCCCGGCTACGGCAATCAGAAGCCCAACGACTGGGGTCTCGGCTTCGAGATCCGCGACTCCAAGTCCCCGCACTGGACGGGGGCTTCGTCCTCCCCGCGCACCTTCGGCCACTTCGGCCAGTCCGGCACGTTCCTGTGGATCGACCCGGACGCGCGGGCGGCGTGCGTGGCGCTCACGGACCGGGACTTCGGGCCGTGGGCGATCGAGGCGTGGCCGGCGTTCACGGACGCGGTGCTGGCGGAGCTGCGCGGCTGACCGTGCCGTCCGACCGGCGGATACGCGGGGATCAGCCCGTCTCCGAAGGGGTCGCGGTCGGCGCCGGGCGGCGGGCCCCGTTGTCGCAGGTCTCGGCGGGCCGTGCGCCGTCCGTGCCCACCAGGACCACCGGCACACCGCCGTTGTCGCTCTCCGCGTAGGCGATCGTGCACACCAGCTGCTGCCGGGCGGTCCGGGTCAGCGGGGCCAGCGGGGTGTCCAGCGTGAGCCTCGCCGTGCCCCGGGACACCTCGGTCCCCGCCACGGTCGACGGAGCGGGCAGCGACGGCTCGTTGCTCAGCCCGGCCCGTTTCTCGGCCGCGTTCGGGCCGGCCAGCAGGGCCGCGACCGTCTTGGCGGTCGACGGCGGCTCGGGGGCGGTACCCGACTGCGGACCGCTGTTCGCGCCGTCCCGCTCCGGGCCGATGGTGACGCCGTCGGCTCCGTCCCAGACCCCCGGCCCTGTGTCGACCACTCTCGGCGACGGGACCAGCAGGCCGTCCGGGGAGAGGAAGAACGCCATCATGCGGTGCTCGCGGGCCGGCAGGACGTCGAGCGTCGCCGGGCCGCCCGCCTCGATGACGTCCGTCTCCTGGATGCCGCAGCCGGTGAGCGCGAGCAGCGCCGCCAGGGCCGTCGCCGCGCGGATCCGCCGTCTCATGCCGTCGCCTCCTGGGTGCCGTGCGGCCCGTCCAGCGGGATCTCGACGGTGAGGACGGCCCCGCCGCCCGGTCCGTTCGCGGCCCGGATCGTCCCGCCGTGCAGGCGGACGTTCTCCTGGGTGATGGCCAGTCCGAGCCCGCTGCCGGCCGAGCGGGTGCGGGCCGCGTCGGCCTTGTAGAACCGTTCGAAGATGTGCGGCAGCACCTCGGGCCGGATACCGGGTCCGCTGTCGGCCACTTCGACGACCAGCAGTTCGCCCTGGACCGACAGCCGTACGGTGACGGGTTCCGAGCCGTGCCGCAGCGCGTTGCCGACCAGGTTGGCGACGACGACGTCGAAGCGCCGTGGATCGAGGCGGGCCCGGATGCCGTCGGGGAGGTCGGTGCGGACCCGCTCGCCCCAGCGGCGGTGGTCCAGGGTCTTGCGGACGGTCTCGCCGACGTCGACCTCGTCGGTGTTCAGTTCCGCGGCGCGGGCGTCGAACCGGGAGATCTCCATCAGGTCCTCGACAAGCACGGCGAGTTTGCCGGTCTCGGCGCTGATGAGCCGCACGGCGCGCGCGGTGTCCGGGTCCAGGCCGTCGGCGTCCTCGTCGAGCACCTCGGTGACGGCGAGCATCCCGGCCAGCGGGGTGCGCAGTTCGTGCGAGACGTCGGAGGCGAAGCGCCGGGCCCTCGCCTCCGCCTGCTGCAGTTCGTCCACGGACCGTTCGAGCTGGCCGGCGGACTCGTTGAACGTGCGGGCGAGGTCGGCGAGTTCGTCGCTGCCCCGGACCGGGATACGGGTGTCCAGCCGGCCGCTGCCCATCGAGCGGGCGGCGCGCCGCAGTTGGCGCACCGGGCGCAGCACACCGCGGGCGGCGATCAGCGCGGGTATCAGGGCGGCGGCGAGTCCGGGCAGCGCCCCGTCGCGGGCGGCCGTGACGAGGGCGTCGACGTTGGCCTCCTCGTCGGTCATCCGCATCACGGCGAACAGCACGAGTCCGCTGGGCATGCTGCTGCCGGGGCCGGTGCGCACCAGGACGGGCACCCCGATGGTCAGGTACGGAACGCCGTCGCTGACGACCCGTTGGAAGCTGCCCCGGGAGCGGGCGAGAGTCATACGCCGCAGGTCCGGCGTGATGACGGTCGAGGCGGGGTTGGTGCCGGAGGAGACCCGCAGCGAACCGTACTCGGCGAAGACGACCCAGGGGTGCGGCTTGGACTTGCTCGCGATGACGAAGAGGTACTCCCGGAGCAGAACCGGGTCGATCGGCAGCTCCGGGGCCAGGGTCTCGACCTGCTCGCGGAACGAGGCGACCGCCGTGTCCTGGGCGCTGGCCAGGACGGCGCTGCGCGCCTCGCGATAGGTGAGGGTGGCGGTGGTCCCCGCGCTGACCGCGGCGACCAGCAGGAACGCGAGGACGAGGCGGGTGCGCAGCCCGAAGGGGGCGATCCGGCGGTCACGGACCGCGGCGCCCTTGCGGCGGCGGATCACAGTGGTCCGAAGCGGTAGCCGAAGCCCCGCAGGGTCTGTATGTAGCGCGGGCTGCCCGGTGTGTCCTCGATCTTGTTGCGCAGCCGCCGTACGCACGCGTCGACGAGCCGCGCGTCACCGTGGTAGCTGTGCTCCCAGACGTGTTCCAGCAGCTGCTGGCGGCTGAACACCTGCTCCGGCGCGGCGGTCAGGTGCAGGAGCAGCTTCATCTCGGAGGGCGCCAGGGCGAGGCGTTCGCCGTTCTTGGCGACGGTGAGGCCGGCGCGGTCGATCGCGAGTTCGCCGTGGAACTCGACGGACGGCCGGCCGCCGGGTGCCTCGAGCCTGCGCAGCACGGCGCGGATGCGGGCCTCGATGACCTCGGTGCGGGCGGGCTTGACGATGTAGTCGTCGGCGCCGGCCTCGAGGCCGATGACGACGTCGAAGTCGTCGCCGCGTGCGGTGAGCATGATGATCGGCAGCTGGCTGTCCTCCCGGACCCGGCGGCAGACCTGGACGCCGTTCATGCCGGGCAGCATCAGGTCCAGCAGCAGCAGGTCGGGCCGGAACTCGGCGAGCGCGGCGAGCCCGGACTCGCCGGTGGCGGCGGTCCGCACCTCGTGACCGCGGCGGCGCAGCCCGAGCTCGACACCTTCGCGTACGGAGGGGTCGTCTTCGATGAGGAGGACGCGGGGCATCGGTGGGGCTCCAGGTCGTGATCAGCGGCGGGTGGGCAGGGCGCGGCGCAGCCGGGCGGCGGCGCCGGAGAGCAGCGCGTCGAGTTCGGTCAGCCGCAGCGGGCGGGCGAGCACGGCGAACACCGCGACGATGGCGAGCGTGCCGGCCACGGCCTGGGCGGCGGGCCCGGCCGGCGCCGCCCAGCGCGCCACCAAGAGGCCGAGTGCCGTGGCGGGCACGGCGGCGGTGAGCAGCCGGGCCTGGGCGGCGACGGTTCCCGAGCGCCACAGTCCGGCGGGGCGCGCCGCCCCGGTCACCCGCGGCGCGAGACGGCGGCGCAGGACGGTGGCGGTCAGCAGCCAGCCCGCGAACAGGGCCAGCGAATAGGCGCCGGCGATCCCGGTGACGGCCCAGCGGGCGGGCAGCAGCAGGTAGGCGGCCAGTGACAGGCCCGCGTTGAGGCCCGCGATCAGGAGGTTCAGAAGGAACGGCGTACGGGTGTCGGACAGCGCGTAGAACGACCGGGACAGCACGTACTGCCCCGAGAACGCGACGAGTCCGGGCGCGAAGGCCATGAGGGTGCCCGCCATGACGGCGATGTCGTCGGCGCCGGTGCGTCCGTACTGGAAGACGAGGGCCAGGACCGGCTGGGCGAGGGCGAGCAGGACGCAGGCGGCGGGCACCACCAGGGCGGCGCTCTTGCGCTGGGCGTACGCGATGTCCCGGCGCAGTCCGCCCGTGTCGCCGTCGGCCGCGGCGGCGCTCATCCGGGGCAGCAGGGCGGTCATGAGGGAGACGGTGACGATGCCGTGCGGCACGGCCCACAGGATGTACGCGTTGTTGTAGGCGCTGAAACCGGCGCCCTCGATCCCGGCGGACTGCGCCTGGAGCCCGGCGGTCGTGGCCAGCCGGGTCGTCACCCAGAACGCTGCCTGGTTGGTGAGCACCAGCAGCACCAGCCAGCCCGCTGAGCGCATCGGCCGGGTCAGTCCGGCGCCGCGCCAGTCGAAGCGGGGCCTGAAGCGGAAGCGCGCCGCCCGCAGGGCGGGCAGCAGGGCGAGCGCCTGTACGGCGATGCCGGCGGTGGTGCCCCAGCCGAGGAGCGCGGTCTCGGACGGCGAGAGCCCGCCGCTGCCGCCGGTCCCCAGGTACAGGCCGAACACGGCGATGACGACGACGTTGTTGAGGACGGGCGTCCACATCATGGCGCCGAACCGGCCCCGGGCGTTGAGCACCTGCCCCAGCAGGGTGAACACTCCGAGGAAGAAGATCTGCGGCAGGCAGTAGCGGGCGAAGGCGACCGTCATGGCGGCCTGTTCGCCGTCGTAGTCGGTGTACCCGCCGATGATCGCGGGGGCGGCCCACACGGCGGCGCCGGTGAGCGCCAGCAGCGCGAGGACGCAGAGCGTCAGCAGCCGGTCGGTGTAGGCGGCCCCACCGTCGGCATGCTCCTTGGCCGCCTTGACGAGATCTGGCACGAAGACGGCGTTGAGCGCGCCGCCGAGGAGGAGCATGTAGACGATGGTGGGGACGGCGTTGGCGACGGCGTACCCGTCGGCGACCAGACCGACGCCCAGCGCCGAGGCCACCACGGCGGACCGTACGAAACCGGTGGCCCGTGAGACGACGGAACCGGCCGCCATGAGGAGGCCGCTCCGCGCGACGGACCCGCCGTCGAGGGCCCGTTCGCCGCTCTGCTCCTGGGCCTGTTCCCGGCTCTGCTCCTCCAGTTCCCGGCTCTGCTCCTGGACCCGGCCTTGGCTGTGTTCCTCTCGGGCGGCAGCGGGACCGTCGTCGTCCGGGGCGCCGGCGGCCATCGGCGCGGTGTCGGCGAGGCGTCTCACCGGCGGGCCAGATATGCCTGGAACGCGCGGTACAGCGCGTGGTTGGCGGTGCCGTCCAACGGTCTCTCCCATTCCCCCAGCGTCTCGACGACCTCGCCGCCGGTGCCGAGCTTCCAGCGCAGCAGCCCGTACGGACGGTCGTCGGGGTCGAGGGTGGAGGGTACCCCGCGCATGTCGTAGACGTCGGCGCCGAGTGCCTTGGCGTCCAGAAGCATCCGCCACTGCAGCAGGTTGGAGGGGCGGACCTCGCGGCGGTGGTCGGCGGAGGCGCCGGTCTGGTACCAGACGCGGCGCCCCACATGGATCATGGTGTGCGCGGCGAGGACCTCGCCGCCGTGGCGGGCGAGGTACAGCTTCATCCGGCCCGGCTCCTCCGCGTTGAGGGCCGCGTACTGGCGCTCGTAGTACGCGAGCGACCTGCCGAGCCGGAAGCCGTCGCGTTCCTCCGTGATGCGCAGCAGCCGGTAGAACTCGGGCAGGTCGGCCGCGCTGCCGACCACCACCTCCACACCGGACTTCTGCGCGCGCCGGACGTTGCGCCGCCACTCCTGGTTCAGTCCGGACCACAGGTCCTCCTGGGTACGCCCGGCGAGCGGGACCCGGAAGACGTGACGCGGCTGCGCGTCACCGTCCTCCTCGCCGCCGCACCGCTGCCAGCCCCGGGCCCGCAGCCGTTCCGCGACCGCCGTGCCCAGCGGATCCACCTCGCTCGCGAGGACGTCGGACAGCCGGCGCCCCGGCCCCGTCGCCGCCTTCAGCCTGGCCGCACTCCAACTGCGGTACGCGGGCGACGGCCCGATCCGTACGGCGAAGGCGCCCGCCGCCCGCAGATGCCGCAGCAGCGGGTCGAGCCAGTCGTCGATGCCGGGATCCGCCCAGTCGGCGACGGGCCCCTCCGGCAGGTAGGCGAAGAACTTGCGCGTACGGGGCACTTGGCGCAGCAGGACGAGCGCGGCACCGGACAGCGCGCCGGAGGCCGGATCGGGCCCCCAGCCGACGAGCCGGGCCTGCCAGCCCTCCTTGACCTGCGCCCAGGAAGGGCACTGGAGGAACCCGGCGCCGAGGTCCGAACCGGTGCGGGACGCGAGGAACGCGCGGTACGTCGCGGCGTCGACGGACCCCAGCGGTGATTCCTGGCCGCGGGCGGCGGCCGGCACGAGCAGCGCTGACACGGTGTGAGCCTCTCTCTGGGTGACGCCGAGGATGCTCACAGCCGTCCGTGACCGCTCCGCGCGGCGGATGTGACCGGACGATGACCGTTCGCCTTCAGTCGCTGTCACATCGCCGCAGCGCCTCTCACCTGCGCTTCTGCCGCTCTAGAGTCGCCACGACCCCACTCATCGACCACTGACGGAGGCTCCGTTGAGCCACATACGTGTGCGCATCGCGGCGGCCGCGGTGCTGCTGGCCCCGCTCGCCGCCTGCTCGTCCGGATCGGGCATGCCCGCCGCGGACGGCAAGGCCGGAGCATCGGCGGCGGCCGAGGACCGCCCCGCGACGGTGACCGTGTCACCGCAGGGCAAGGCCGTGCGGGCCGGCGTGCCGGTGAAGGTCACCGCGACCGGCGGCACGCTCGCGTCGGTCACCGTCACCGACGCCGAGGGCCGCGGCCTCTCGGGCAAGCTCTCGACGGACAAGGCCAGTTGGACCTCGCAGCGCAAGGCGGTCCCCGGCACCTCGTACACGGTCACCACCGTGACGGCCGCCAAGGCCGGAACGAAGAGCACGGCCACCTCCACGTTCACCACCGCGTCGGCCGACAAGGTCAACAAGGTCGACTGGCGGCCGGGCGCGAACACGACGGTCGGCATCGCCCAGCCCGTCTCCCTCGTCTTCGACAACCCGGTCACGGACAAGGCCGCCGTCGAGAAGCAGCTGAAGATCACCACCTCCGGCGGCACGGAGGGCTCCTGGGGCTGGATGGAGGACTACTCCGGCCGCGACCGGATCGACTGGCGCCCCAAGGAGTACTGGAAGCCCGGCACCAAGGTCACCCTCCGGGCCGAGCTGAACGGCACGGACTCCGGCGACGGCGGCTGGTTCGTCCGCGACTACTCGACCACGTTCACCATCGGCGCGAGCCGGGTCGTCAAGGTCGACCTCGACCGCAAGCAGCTCACCCTGGAGCGGGACGGACAGGCGGTCCGTACGATCCCGGTCTCCGGCGGCACCCCCGGCGGCGACAAGCGCTCCTGGCGCGGGACGACGGTCCTGATGGCCAAGGAGGGCACGATCAACATGAACTCCGAGACGGTCGGCCTCGCCGACGCCTACGACAAGATGGTCGACTTCTCGATGCGGCTCACCTGGTCGGGGATGTACGCGCACGCGGCGCCGTGGAACGACCAGTGGATGGGCAAGGCCAACAGGAGCTCCGGCTGCATCGGCATGAGCGACGCCAACGCCGCCTGGTTCTACGCCCAGGTCCGCCCGGGCGACCCCTTCGAGATCAAGGGCAAGGACACCAAGGGCGTCCCGGCCCCCGGCAACGGCTTCGGCGCGTGGAACGTGCCGTGGACCGAGTGGCAGGCGCGCAGCGCGCTGCGCTGAGCCGAGCGGGGTGCGGGCGGGCGGTCACCGGTGCGGCGACCGCCCGCCCTTCGTGTGACACCTGCCTGCTCAGGCGGTGGCGCCCGTCGGCTCGTCCGCGGCCGTCGCTGCCGCGAGGCGGGCCCGCAGCGCGGTGTTCTCCGCCTCCAGGACCGCGATGCGCTTACGCGCGAAGTACAGCTCGGTGACCGCGTCGCGGAACTCCGCGACCAGTTCCTCCGGGGTCAGTTCCATGTTGTCTCCGGTGCGTGCGGGCGGCTCAGGCAGGGGCGATGGTGGTGACGGTGTTGTCGGAGCCGCGCCACTTCAGCGCCCCGTTCTCCGCGTACAGCACACCGCCGCCGCGTGAGTCGACGCCCGTGGGCGCGGACGCCACGTCGACGACCCGCACCACGCCCTCGACCATCAGCGCGGAGCCGGTGCCCTGCTGCTGCACGACGTGGAGCTGCGACCAGGGGTTGGCCCCCACGCCCATGCCGATGCCGACCCGCCCGCTGCCCTTGACGACGAAGTCGTCCCGTCCGTTGTTGCGCAGACAGATCAGGTTGCCGGTGGTGGGGCCGTCACCCGCCTGGACGAAGATGCCCTGGGCCGCGGTCCCCGCCGTCAGCAGGTCGATGGACAGGGCTGACGCCTTCTGGTCCGATCCGTCCGCGTGCCCTTTGTGCGAGATCTTCAGCGTGCCGTGCGCCTTCTCCGTACCGCTCAGGTACACCGCCGAATCGTTCGGGTTCTCCGAGATGATGTTCAGGGCCACGCCGCTTCCGGACTTGCCGGCCTGGTAGACCGTCAGCGTGTGCTCGCTGGTGGAAGTCGTCTTGAAGAAGGCGGAATTGGTCGTGGAGTCCGTACGGAACCTCTCCGCCACCACCGGACCGTCGAACGTCGTGGTCGGACCTTCCGCTTCAGCCGCCGCGGCCGGTGAAGCCGCGCCACCCGCGGCCACCGTCACCGCCCCCGCGGTGAATCCTCCGAGGAACAACCTCCGTGACACGGCCATCTGTACGCCTTTCTCCCGTATATCTCGCGCCGCCCGCGGCGCATCCAGGGAAGGGACCGCGATCGAGCCCATTTGGTTGTAGGGCGCGGCAGCGTTGCCCGACCGCCGTCGTTCCGGTCCGTGACAGCAAGAACCCGGACGGCCCGGTCGTGGTCGTCGGCGCGGGCGCCTGGCGGGCGTTCGTCGACGGCCTGCGCCGAGGCGCCGGTCAGGGCGCCTGCCCTGACGCGGCGACCACCGCGCGGACGCGCGCCCGCAGCAGCTCGTCGGCCCCGATGATCCGGTTCTCCACGCCCGAGCGGATCACCCGCCGGTCACCTTCGGCCAGGTCATGCAGCCTGCGCAGGTGATCGGCGGTCAGAGCGTCCACCCCTAGAACCTTCAGGGCGTCGCAGGCTTCCAGCGCGTTCGCCTCCTGTTCCGCCGCGGCGAGGACGAGGTCTGCGAGTGATCGATGGTCGAGCGCTCCCTCCTCCGCCACGGCCACCAGGGCGAGCACGGCCGCCGGTACCTGTTCCGGGTCCTTGAGAAGTGTTTCCAGCCGGGGCACCAGCGGCCGGCCGACCGGGCCGAGGAGCGCGGCCGCGCGGGCCGCCCGTATCGCGCTCCACCGGAACCAGCGCTCGCCGGCGGCCCGAGCGAACACCGAGTCCAGCACGGGCACGACCGTCCGGGCGTCGCCGGTGATCCGCCACAGGGCGTCGGCCAGCGCCACGTCCGCGTCGAGCACGGGCGAGACGTCCCGGGCGTCCGCGCCGCTGAGGGCGCCGCGCAGAGCGTCCGCCAACTCCGTTGCCACCGCACCGAGTCGGCCTGCCACCTGGGCCGCCCGGGCCGTGTCGCCGGACGCGTCCGCGAGCTCCTTGGCGAGCCTCGCCAGGAGAACGTCCGTCTCACCGGTCAGTTCGTAGTGGGCCTCCGCCACCGGGAGCGGCCCGTCGGGGGCCTGCACCCGCAACACCTGGGCCGCGCGCCGACGCTCACCGGGCGGGCATTCGGCGGCGATCGCGGCGACGGCCGGGGCCGCCGGCAGCGGGAACCGGGTGAGCAGTTCGTACAGATCGGGCAGCGCGCCGGCGGCCCGGCCGCCCCACTGCCGCAGCAGGCGCATCAGCTGGATGGGCTCGTTCCCGGTGAGGTCGTCCTCCGCCAGCCTGGCCCGGACCGCGCTCAACAGCTCCGGGTGGAACGGGAACGGCACGTCCTGCGGGGCACGGAAGCCGGCGGCGGCGTCCAGGCCCCAGGGCCGCTTCCCGAGGTCGCGGGCGAGCAGCGGAGCCGCCCGGTCCGGCGCCACCAGGGCCAGCACGCCGAGCGCGCGGTCCGCCAGATCGTCGTCGTCGGCCTCCGCGAGTTCGGCCAGGGCGGGGGCGGCCTGCGCCGCGATCGGCCCCAGCTTCCCGAACAGGGACAGCACGCCCCGCGCGTCGCCCGCCGTGACCAGCGGGAGCAGTGCGGGCAGCAGCCGCCGCGGGGCGCTGCGGGACATCTGGCAGGCCCGGTCGGCGGCCCACACGGCTTCTGCCCGCACATCGGCCCGCTCGTCCCGCAGGGCGGCGTCGAGCAGGTCCCCGGCCGCCACGGTGTCCGCTTCGGTCCCCCTGCGCAGCAGTTCCTCGACGACGGCGCACAACGGCTCGGCCCGGTCCAGGTCGAGCCGCTCCCGGCCGAGCGGGCTCGCGGGCAGCGTCGACAGCATCGCCCGGTGGTGCGCGGCGTCCCACGCCCCGCCCGCGTCCAGGCGGGCGAACACGGCGGCGAGGCGCAGTTGCGCGGGCTGTTCCGGTCCGAGGGCCGCCTGCGCCAGGGCGGCACCGGCTGCCGGGTCCAACCCTGCCACGGCGCCCAGCAGTTCGGCCCGTACGAGCGGTTCCCGCTCCGTGCCCCACCGGCCCAGCAGCTCGGGCAGCACCGTGTCGGCAGCACGCGTCTGCGCAACGGCCCACACGGCGGCCTGACGCACCGAAGGATCGGGATCACCCAACCAGGGCATCATCAGCGGCAGTTGCGCGGCGACGGCCCTGCGCACGGTGCCCGGCTCCACCCCGTACTCGTCGTCGCTCCCGGCCATGTCACCGAGCAGCCTCAGCAGATCGGCGGACCTGTGGCCGGCTGCCGCGATACGGGCGAGGAAGGGCGCCACCTCGGCACTGGCCGCGTAGACGGTCCCCTGGTGCAGGACGCTCCCGTAGAGCTCCGACACCGCTTCGTCCGCGGCTTCCTCATCGTCCCCGGTGAGCGCCCGGAGCACGTCCGGGAGATCCTCGGCTTGGCCGTAGGCGTGCGTGGTGCCGGCCCACGGGTGCGCGTCCAGACCGTCGAGTGCGCGTACGAGATCCATACGCGGATCATGGCAGGCAGGTCCGACAGTGGAGCCCTCCCGGCACCGTCGCGGGCCCCGCGAAAACAGCGCGCCTTCGCCGTCCCCGCGCCGTAGCATCCGCCGGATGCAGGACATCGACACGCTGCTCCCGCTCGGCCGGGGGAAGGACACCGCCGCTCTGCGGGAGCTCGACGCGGACGCGCTCGCCCGGTACGTGGCCGACCCGGCCAACGCGTGGTGGCGTCGCCGGCATTGCGTACAGGCGCTGGACGGGCGAGTGCCGGAGCCGTGCGTGCCCGAACTGGTCGCACGCGTACGCGACACCGGGGAGACGGCCGAGGTACGCGTCGCGCTGCTGGACGTCCTCGGTGACCGTACGGAACTGCTGCCCTGGCTCCTGCACGAGGAACGGCGGGCCGAGAAGCGGTACGGCATGGCCGAGGCGATCCTCAAGGCGCGCGGCCGGCTCGGCGACCTCTCGGCCACCGAGGAACTGGTGACGCTCGCGGCCTCCCCCTGGTCCCGGGCAAGGGACGCGGGCCGGGCCGGACTGGACGCCCTCGTCTCCCGCCACGGGCCCGCCGCGGTGCTGGCCGGGCTCGGTGACACACGCCCCGAGGACCGGATGTTCCGCATCCGGATGCGGGCCCGTAACGACGAGGACATCACCGACGCACTCGCGGACCCCGACCGCGCGGTGGCCCACCTCGCCCAGTCCCTCGCCGACGGCCCGGACCGGTTGCGCGCCTACCTGGCCGAGGCCCCGACGACGGAGGCGAAGCTGTGGGCCGCGTACGCGCTGCACCGCCTCACCGAGGACGGCGACGAGACCCGGGAGATCTACGAGAGCCTCGGGCGCCCCCGGGTGGAGGTCCCCGGTCTGGACGAGGACCTGCGGGCGGCGATCGTGCACGAGTACGCTCCCGGCTGCCGGCGGCAGAGCGACCCGCGCTGGCGCGTCGAGGCCCTCGCGACCGACCCGCCCACGGACACCGACATGGACGACCGACTCCGCCGGGCAACGGCCGCGTTGGCGGCCGCGGGTCTCGCGCCGGGAACCCCGGTGCCCATCGGCGACCACAACGGGCAGGGCGACGGCACGTACTACGTGGTCCCGTACGACGGGAAGCAACTCGGCGTCAGCACCCTGGGCCCTTTCGCGACCGCCCACGACGCCGACCCCGCCGCCCGGCGGGCCCTGGAGGCGGCCGGCTTCCGCTGGATCGACGAAGCCACCGGCTCGATCGTGGTCACCGACCTGTGCGTCTACTACTTCGGCGGCCGTGAACCGCTCGACGTCAGCACCCTGCTCTTCTACTGGCAGGACTGACGTCCCAGCCGCGCGAGCGCGGCGGCGTCCTCGCTGCCCTCCTCGGCGGTGTACACGTGCACCACCAGGCCCGTTTCGCCGGGCGTGGCCGGTACGTGCAGGGTCTCGTAGTCCAAGGTGAGCAGCCCGGCCACCGGGTGGCAGAGCCGTCTGCGGCCCGCCGTACACATGAGGACCTCTCCCGTGTCCCAGATGCGCCGGAAGTCGTCGCTGTGCGAGGTCAGTTCGGCGATGAGCGCGGTCAGTTCCACGTCGTCGGGATAGTGCCCCTCGGAGACCCGGAGCTGGCCCACGGCCTCCAGCGCCCTGTCCTCCCAGTCGGGGAAGACGTTCCGGGAGGCCGGGTCGAGGAAGAGATACCGGGCGTTGTTGTGGTCGCGGCGGCCCGGTTCACCGAGGCCGCCCAGCAGTTCGGCGCCCAGAGCGTTCCAGGCCACGACATCGGCGCGGGGATTCGTCACGAACGCCGGGAACCCCTCCGCGGCGTCCAGGAGCCGACGGAGCAGAGGGCTGACGCGGGTCGCGGGAACGGGCCCCCGCCGGGTGGCGGTCAGCGTCGCGAGGTGCTTGCGCTCCGCCGCCTCGAGTCCGAGCGCCCTCGCGAGCGCGTCGAGGACCTCGGGCGAGGGCTGTGTCGCGCGGCCCTGCTCGAGGCGCACGTAGTAGTCCACGCTGATCCCGGCGAGCTGGGCGAGTTCCTCGCGTCGCAGGCCCCGCACCCGCCGCCGTCCGCCGACCGCGAGCCCCACGTGCTCCGGGGCGACCCGTGAGCGGCGGGCGCGCAGGAAGCCGCCGAGGGCCCGCCGCGGGTCGCCGGTCGCGCCGCCTGCTCCGTCCGTACCTGTTCGCTCGATGCGGTCCACGCCGTCCATGCGCTCAAGTATGGGTGGCCCTCGCGATACCAGGACCGCCGTTCCTGCGGTCGGACAGGGTGCTGGCTGCCCTTGCGCGCCTGGGAGAACGTGGCGGCATGACTCAAGCAGCACCGCAGCAGCGCAAGAAGATCCTCGTCGTCACCGCCCACCCCGAACCCCGTTCGCTCACCTCCGCCCTGACCGCCTTCGCCGTCGAGCGCCTGCGCTCCGCGGGCCACGAGGTCAAGGTGTCCGACCTCTACGCCATGAAGTGGAAGGCGACCGTGGACGCGGACGACTTCCCCGACCGTCCCGCGGACCGGCGGCTGGACGTGCTGGCCGCCCAGGAACGGGCCACGGTGTCCGGCCGGATGTCGCCCGACGTCGCGGCCGAGCAGGAGAAACTGCGCGGGGCGGACGCGGTCGTGCTGCAGTTCCCCCTGTGGTGGTTCTCCGTGCCCGCCATCATGAAGGGCTGGCTCGACCGGGTGTTCACCCCCGGCTTCGCACACGGCCCCGACCTTCCTCCCCCGTACAGCGAGGGCGCGCTGGGCGGACGGCGCGCGCTGCTCTCGGTGACGATCGGTGCGAGCGAGCCGTCGCTGACCGACCGCGGCATCCACGGTCGCCTGTCGGATCTCCTCCACCCGTTGCAGCACGGTCTGTTCTGGTTCGCCGGCATCGCGCCGCTCGAACCGTTCACCGTCCACGACGCGCACAGCCTCTCCGCGGAGGGGTACGCGGCGGCGGAGCGGGAGTACGGACGGCGCCTCGACGGGCTGTTCACCGACGAGCCGATCCCCTACCGGACCCTTGCCGGCGGCGACTACGACCACGACATGCGGCTCCTGCCGGGGGTCGAGCCGCCCGGCACCACCGGCCTCGACCTCCACGTCCGCCCGCG
The DNA here is from genome assembly GCF_044745705.1 of Streptomyces sp. NPDC086835. Lineage (NCBI taxonomy): Bacteria > Bacillati > Actinomycetota > Actinomycetes > Kitasatosporales > Streptomycetaceae > Streptomyces > Streptomyces sp. NPDC086835. Next base: position 722,799 of record NZ_JBIVAU010000001.1, on the reverse strand, counting down.
CGTCTGAGCCGGCTGCCGGTCACGGGCCGGTGGCCGTGGCCGCTCAGCGGCCCATCTCCCACAGCAGCACTTCCGCCGCGTCGGCCGCGGTCAGCTCCAGATCCTCCGCGTCCGTGATCCTGGCCGCGTCCCCGGGCCCCAACTCGTCGCCGCCCAGGGCCACATGTCCGCGCACCACATGCACGTACACGTGCGGCGCGTCCGGCACCGCCGTCCGCTCCCCCGCCACCAGCCGGCGCGCGTGCAGCATCGCGCCCGCCTCGGGCAGGGCGTACGGCGTCGAGTCGGCGATACCGCGCACGATCTCGTACGACGGCTCGCCCCCCGGCCGTAGCGGTGCCAGCCACATCTGTACGAACACCAGCGGCACATCGCCGTCGTTGCGCTCCACGTGCCGCACCCCGCCCGCCGAGCTGAGCCGCTGCACATCGCCGGGGCGGACGACGGTGGCGTGCCCGGCGGTGTCGCGGTGGGTGAGCTCGCCCTCGACGACCCAGGTGACGATCTCCGTGTGGCTGTGCGGATGCTCGTCGAACCCGGCACCGGCAGCGAGCCGCTCCTCGTTGCAGGCCAGGATCGCGCCGAAGCGGAGATTGCCGGGGTCGTAGTGCCGCCCGAAGGAGAAGGCGTGCAGGGACTCGATGCCGGCCGCGGGGTCGCCGCCTCTGTAGCGCTCACCGGCGCGCCGAACGGATATCACGCCACCACGGTAGCCGGGAACCACCGGGCGACGACGGGATGAACAAGAACCCCGCCCCCCGGCCCTCGCGTCCTGATAAGGCACTCTTGTCCCGTGCCCGAACCTGCAGCGAACTCCTCCCACCCGCACTCCGCGACCCTGCGCCGCCTCGAGCAGTCCTCCGGCCGGCTCGCCGCGAACGCGATCGCCCGCATGGACCAGTCGCTGCCCTGGTACCGGGCCATGCCACCGGAGAACCGGTCGTGGATCGGCCTGGTCGCCCAGGCCGGTATCGCCGCCTTCACAGAATGGTTCCGGCACCCGGAGACCCCGCAGGCCATCTCGACCGACGTCTTCGGCACCGCACCGCGCGAGCTGACCCGGGCGATCACCCTGCGCCAGACCGTGGAGATGGTGCGCACCACCATCGAGGTCATGGAGGCGGCGATCGAAGAGGTCGCCGCCCCCGGTGACGAGTCCGTCCTGCGTGAGGCGCTGCTCGTCTACGCACGGGAGATCGCCTTCGCCACCGCCCAGGTCTACGCCCAGGCCGCCGAGGCCCGCGGCGCCTGGGACGCCCGCCTCGAATCGCTCGTCGTCAACGCGGTGCTGTCCGGCGAGGCCGACGAGGGCGCGGTCTCCCGCGCCGCGGCGCTCGGCTGGAACTCGCCCGAGCATGTGTGTGTGATCCTCGGCACCGCACCCGACGGGGACAGCGAACTGACCGTCGAGGCCATCCGCCGCGCCGCCCGGCACGCCAAGCTCCAGGTACTGACGGGCGTGCTCGGCGACCGGCTCGTCGTCATCGCCGGCGGCAGCGACAACCCGCTGCACGTCGCCAAGGCGCTCATCGGCCCGTACGCGGCGGGCCCCGTCGTCGCCGGCCCGATCGTGCCCGACCTGCTGGCTGCGACCCGCTCCGCGCAGGCCGCCGCCGCCGGTCTCAAGGCGTGCTCGGCCTGGCAGGACGCCCCGCGGCCCGTTCTCGCGGACGATCTGCTGCCGGAGCGCGCCATCGCCTCCGACCCTTCTGCGCGGGAGCAGTTGGTGGAGGAGATCTACAGACCGCTGGAGGAAGCCGGCTCGGCCCTCCTGGAGACTCTGAGTGTCTATCTGGAGCAGGCGAGCAGCCTCGAGGGCGCCGCCAGAATGCTCTTCGTACATCCCAACACCGTGCGCTACCGGCTCCGACGTGTGACAGACGTCACCGGTTGGTCACCCTCCGACGTGCGTTCGGCGTTCACGCTGCGAATCGCGCTGATCCTGGGGCGTCTGGCCGACGGGGATGCCCAGCCCTAGACTTTTGTTGAACACCGACAATTCCCCTGACGGTTCTTCGTCCCTGTCCCCACGGGCGGGAGAGGCCGTCCACAAGAGAGAGTGTGAGGGTGCTCGTACTCGTCGCTCCCGGCCAAGGCGCTCAGACGCCCGGCTTCCTGACTCCCTGGCTCGACCTCCCCGGCGCCGCCGACCGCATCGCGGCCTGGTCGGACGCCATCGGGCTCGACCTTGCCCACTACGGCACCAAGGCCGACGCGGACGAGATCCGCGACACCGCCGTTGCGCAGCCCCTCCTCGTCGCCGCCGGACTGCTGTCCGCGTCGGCGCTCGGTGAGGTGGCTCCCGGCGCGGTCGCCGGACACAGCGTCGGAGAGATCACCGCCGCCGCGCTCGCGGGTGTCATCGACGACACCTCCGCGCTGAAGCTCGTACGGGCCCGTGGCCTGGCGATGGCAGAGGCAGCCGCGATCACGAAGACCGGCATGTCGGCCATCCTCGGCGGGGAGGCCGACACGGTCGTCGCCCACCTCGAGAAGCTCGGCCTCACCCCGGCCAACGTGAACGGCGCCGGGCAGATCGTCGCCGCCGGCACCGCCGAGCAGCTCGCCGCACTCGCGGAGGACAAGCCGGAAGGCGTCCGCCGTGTCCTGCCGCTCCAGGTGGCCGGCGCGTTCCACACTCATCACATGGCACCCGCCGTCGCGAAGCTCGAGGAGGCCGCGAAGGCCCTCACGGTCTCCGCCCCGGCCGTACCGTACGTCTCGAACAAGGACGGGCAGATCGTCGCCGACGGCGCCGACGTCATCTCCCGTCTCGTGGGTCAGGTCGCCAACCCGGTCCGCTGGGACCTGTGCATGGAGACCTTCAAGGAGCAGGGCGTCACCGCCCTGATCGAGGTCTGCCCCGGCGGTACGCTCACCGGCCTCGCCAAGCGCGCCCTGCCGGGCGTGCGGACGTTGGCGCTGAAGACCCCCGACGACCTCGACGCGGCCCGCGCGCTCGTCGCCGAGCTTTCAGCCTGACAAGGAGCCGTAGAGCATGTCGAAGATCAAGCCCAGCAAGGGCGCCCCGTACGCACGCATCCTGGGTGTCGGCGGTTACCGTCCGACCCGGGTCGTGCCCAACGAGGTGATCCTCGAGAAGATCGACTCCTCCGACGAGTGGATCCGCTCCCGCTCCGGTATCGCCACCCGCCACTGGGCCTCCCCCGAGGAGACCGTGACCGCGATGTCGGTCGAGGCGTCGGGCAAGGCGATCGCGGACGCCGGGATCACCGCCGACCAGATCGGCGCCGTCGTCGTCTCCACCGTCTCGCACTTCAAGCAGACCCCGGCCGTGGCCACCGAGATCGCCGACAAGGTCGGCGCGGGCAAGCCCGCCGCGTTCGACATCTCCGCCGGCTGCGCGGGCTTCGGCTACGGCCTCACCCTCGCCAAGGGCATGATCGTCGAGGGCTCCGCGGAGTACGTGCTCGTCATCGGCGTCGAGCGGCTCAGCGACCTGACCGACCTGGAGGACCGCGCGACGGCCTTCCTGTTCGGCGACGGCGCGGGCGCGGTCGTCGTCGGCCCGTCCGACGAGCCGCACATCGGCCCCACGGTCTGGGGCTCCGAGGGCGACAAGTCCGAGACGATCAAGCAGACCGTGCCGTGGAACGACTTCCACCTCGGCGACGTCTCCCGCCTGCCGCTCAACGAGCGCGGCGAGATCAAGTTCCCCGCCATCACGCAGGAGGGCCAGGCGGTGTTCCGCTGGGCCGTCTTCGAGATGGCGAAGGTCGCGCAGCAGGCGCTCGACGCCGCCGGCATCAGCGCGGCCGACCTGGACGTCTTCATCCCGCACCAGGCCAATATGCGGATCATCGACTCGATGGTGAAGACCCTGAAGCTGCCGGAGCACGTCACGGTCGCCCGCGACGTGGAGACCACCGGCAACACCTCGGCCGCCTCGATCCCGCTCGCTATGGAGCGGCTCCTGGCGACCGGACAGGCGAAGAGCGGCGACACAGCGCTCGTCATCGGCTTCGGGGCGGGTCTCGTCTACGCCGCGACGGTCGTTACCCTCCCCTAGGCACCGTACGGATCTTCCGGACGGCTGCTGCCACACCCTCTGATACACACCGAAGGAGCGCCACCATGGCCGCCACGCAGGAAGAGATCGTCAAGGGTCTCGCCGAGATCGTCAACGAGATCGCCGGTATCCCGACCGAGGACGTCCAGCTGGACAAGTCCTTCACCGACGACCTCGACGTCGACTCGCTGTCCATGGTCGAGGTCGTCGTCGCCGCCGAAGAGCGCTTCGACGTCAAGATCCCCGACGAGGACGTCAAGAACCTGAAGACCGTCGGCGACGCCGCGGACTACATCGCAAAGCACCAGGCCTGAGTCTCACGTCGCGTTTGTCGCCACTCTCCGGTGGCGCCGTGAAAATTCAGCACCCTCTACACGTGGAGAAAGAATTCCTGTGAACTCGACCAATCGCACCGTGGTCGTCACCGGTATCGGCGCAACCACACCGTTGGGTGGCGACAGCGCATCGACCTGGGAAGGTCTCATCGCCGGGCGTTCCGGTGTGAAGCTGCTCGAAGGCGAGCGCTTCGCCGACCTGCCGGTGAAGATCGCGGCGACCGCCGCGGTCGACCCGGGCGAGGTTCTGCCGCGCCCGCTGGCCCGACGGCTGGACCGCTCCGCGCAGTTCGCGCTGATCGCGGCCCGCGAGGCGTGGGCCGACGCCGGCTACACCGCCCCCGCCGGCGAGGACGGGGCGATCGCCCCGGCCCGTCTCGGCACCGTCATCGCCTCCGGCATCGGCGGCGTGACGACCCTGCTCGACCAGTACGACGTGCTCAAGGAGAAGGGCGTACGCCGCGTCTCCCCGCACACCGTCCCCATGCTGATGCCCAACGGCCCCTCCGCCAACGTCGGCCTCGAGGTGAACGCCCAGGCGGGCGTGCACACCCCGGTCTCGGCGTGCGCGTCGGGCGCCGAGGCGATCGGCTACGCCGTCGAGATGATCCGCACCGGCCGTGCCGACGTGGTCGTCGCCGGCGGCACCGAGGCGGCGATCCACCCGCTGCCGATCGCGGCCTTCGCCAACATGATGGCGATGTCCAAGAACAACGACGAGCCGACGAAGGCCTCGCGTCCCTACGACACGGCCCGCGACGGCTTCGTCCTCGGCGAGGGCGCGGGCGTCGTCATCCTGGAGTCGGCCGAGCACGCCGCCGCGCGCGGCGCGAAGGTCTACTGCGAGGTGCTGGGCCAGGGCCTGTCCGCGGACAGCCACCACATCGCGCAGCCGGAGCCGACCGGCCGCGGTATCGCGGCGGCGCTGCGGAACCTGCTCGAGACGACGGACCTCAAGCCGTCCGAGGTCGTGCACCTCAACGCGCACGCGACGTCGACGCCGCAGGGTGACGTCGCCGAGATCAAGGCGCTGCGCAGCGTCCTGGGCGACGACCTGGACCACGTCGCGGTCTCCGCGACCAAGTCCATGACGGGTCATCTGCTCGGCGGCGCGGGCGGCATCGAGACGGTGGCGACGGTGCTCGCCCTCCACCACCGCACGGCCCCGCCGACGATCAACGTCGACGAGCTCGACGAGTCGGTGGACGCGGACATCGTGCGCGGCGAGCCCCGCGCGCTGCCGGAGGGCACGATCGCGGCGATCAACAACTCGTTCGGCTTCGGCGGCCACAACGTGGTGCTGGCGTTCCGCACGGTCTGACCTGCCTGCCCCCGCACACACGCGAGGCCCGCGCCCCTCAGGGGGCGCGGGCCTCTGCTCTTTCCCACCCCACCCCTCCCCGAACCGGGGCAGGCCCCGGACCCGTACGGCCTCCGGCCGCTTCCCCGACCTCCCTGCCGTGGGAAGTGCCCAGCAGCCGGGCTGCACTGCCGCACCACGGTCGCCCCGGACCCCCGGTCGGGAAGCGATCGGCCCCGCCGACAGCCCAGGCACGGGGGGATTCCAGCCCGGCGCCGAGCCGCGGGGTGGAGACGACTTCATCCCCGCCGGCGTTTGTGGAGCGGGGCGCATTTCTCCCCACTGGCGTCTGAGGCGCGGGGCAACTCCGGCCCCACCGGCGTCTGGGGCACGGGCCGCGCTTCCAGCCCCGCCGGAGGTCGAGGCGCGGGGGCAACTCCGGCCCCGCCGGCGTCTGGGGCGCGGACCGCACTTCCAGCCCCGCCGGAGGTCGACACGCGGGGCAACTCAAGCCCCGCCGGCGTCTGGGGCGCGGGTGCAGCTCAAGCCCCGCCGACGTCTGGGGCACGGGCCGCACTTCCAGCCCCGCCGGAGGTCGACACGCGGGGCAACTCAAGCCCCGCTGGCGTCTTGGGCACGGGGGCAACTCCGGCACCGCCGGCGTCTTGGGCACGGGGCAACTCCGGCCCCGCCGGAGGTCGAGGCGCGGGGCAACTCAAGCCTCGCCGACGTCTGGGGCACGGGCCGCGCTTCCAGCCCCGCCGGAGGTCGACGCACAAGGGCAACTCCCGCCCCGCCGGAGGTCAAGGCGAAGGGGCAACTCAAGCCCCGCCGGCGATTGAGGCGCGGGGGTGCGGGGGCGGAGCCCCCGGGAGCACCGCGCGGAGCGCGGTGGTGGGGCCGGGCGGAGCCCGGTCGGGAAGGGGCGGGGTGGGGGAACGGCCCCCGTAGGGGCTACTGCCTCAGACCACCTGGTGGAGCCACCGCACCGGCGCTCCCTCCCCCGCGTACCGGAACGGCTCCAGCTCGTCGTCCCACGGCTTCCCCAGCAGCTTCGCGATCTCCGCCTCGAGGTCCGTCTCGCCCTGCGCGGATCTCGCCAGCGCGGCCCGCAGGCGATCCTCAGGCACGAGGATGTCGCCGTGCATGCCGGTCACCGCGTGGAAGATCCCGAGGTCCGGCGTGGCGCTGTAGCGCTCGCCCTCGGCGGTCGCGCACGGCTCCGCCGTCACCTCGAAGCGCAGCAGGTGCCAACCGCGCAGCGCGGACGCCAGCTTGGAGGCGGTGCCCACTTCGCCCTGCCAGGAGAATTCGGCTCTCCAGGTGCCGGGCGATGCGGGCTGGCGGATCCAGTCCAGCTGGACCCGTACGCCGAGCACGCCCGCGACCGCCCATTCGACGTGCGGGCACAGCGCGCGCGGTGCGGAGTGAACGTACAGAACGCCACGTGTCGTCACCGGGACCTCCAGTGTGGGACGAGGATCGCCTTCCCAGCGGCCTCAGTAAACAGCATCGGGAACAAGTCTCCGCAAAAGGGACGGCATGTGACGAGATGTAATTTACCGGCGCCGATGGGCGAGGTGGGCCTCTGGGTCGACGTGGCAAAAGTTACCGTGCAGAACGCGCCGAGGGGTGACGTAATGTCGGTCCTGGGGCCCGTACGCACCAAGCTTTCACTCGGCAGGAGGTCGGATGCCGGGTTTGTGGAGGGGAAAGTGACCTTGCGACAGCGGAGCCGGACGTTCCGCGCACGCACCGGCGTGGCCGCCGCGCTCGCCACCGCCACGCTGGCGGCGGGCGTGCTGGCGGCATGTGACTTGTCGTCAGGATCTTCCGGCCGGGACCCGTCGGCGACGTCCGCGAGTCCTTCCCCGAGCCCGACCCGCGTGTGGGACAGCAGTCCACGCTCGCTCGCCGCGGTCGGCGACTCCATCACCCGCGGGTTCGACGCGTGCATGATCCTCGCCGACTGCCCCGAGGTGTCGTGGGCGACCGGTACGGACACCACGGTGAACAGCCTCGCCCTGCGCCTGCTCGGACCGTCCGCCGTGGCGGAGCGCAGCTGGAACCTCGCCCGTTCCGGTGCCGATGCCTCCGACCTGCCGGAGCAGATGGCACGGGCCGCGGCCCACAAGCCGGAACTGGTCACGGTGATGGTCGGCGCGAACGACGCCTGCGCGGACACCGTGGACCGCATGACCCCCGTCGAGGACTTCCGGGCCTCCCTGGAGGCCGCCATGGCGACGCTGCGCAAGGGCGCCCCGAAGGCCCAGGTCTACGTCTCCAGCGTGCCGGACCTCAAGCGGCTGTGGTCGGCCGGCCGCGGCGACGCGCTGGGCAGCCGGATATGGGAACTGGGCATCTGCGCCTCGATGCTCGGCGACGCGCAGGACCTGAGCGTCCAGGCCGAGCAGCGCCGGGACACCGTGCAGCAGCGGGTCGTCGCGTACAACGGCGTGCTCGAGGACGTGTGCGCCGAGGACGACCGCTGCCGGTACGACGGCGGCGCCGTCTTCGACTACCGCTTCACGGGTGAGCAGTTGAGCCGCTGGGACTGGTTCCATCCCAGCAGGGACGGCCAGCAGCGGCTGGCGGAGATCGCCTACCGCAACATCACGGCCGCGCAGGCGCCGCGCGCCGGGTCGTAGGCCGCCTTCCGCCACCCCGGCCGGACGGCGATACTTCCGCCACCCGACGAAAGGATTCCCGTGCCCCGGATACGCGCCCGCCTGGACGTACTTGGTGTCGCCCTGCTCGCCTCCGCCGCGCTCACGCTCACGGCGTCCCCGCTCGCTTCCGCCGTCCCCTCCCCGGCCACCGTCCCGCTCACGGTCGAGGAGCAGCGGCTGGGACGGGCCGTGCCGCAGGAGATCCTGCGGCGCAGCGGGTTCGACTCCGCGGCACCTGACTTCGTCCAGGCGCTGGAAGGCGCGACGTCGTACCGGCAGGCCGAGCGTGCCGTCCTTCGCCACGGGTCGGCGCTGTGGGAGCGGGCCGTGGACCGGGCACAGGGCAGGGGCGCGGCACGGGGCGACCTGAGCCGGGACGACGACCGCCCGCTGTACTGGGCGCGGCTCGGGATGACGGCCGGCCTGCGGCAGTGGCAGCCCGCGTTCGACATGAGCGCCGGTCAGCGGGCGCGGCTGCTGGAGGGCCTGGAACGGTCCTCGCGCGGCCAGGACTCGATGGACTTCCCGCACGGCAAGGGCGTCAAGCGGATCGTGATGACGGGCTTCGACCCGTTCACGCTCGACCGGGACATCCGTATCAGCAACCCGTCCGGCGCGACCGCGCTGGCCCTCGACGGCACCTGGATCCGCACGGCGGACGGGCCGGCGAGGATCGAGACGGCCGTCTTCCCGGTGCGCTGGCAGGACTTCACCGACGGCACGGTCGAACGGACCCTCGAGGCCCGGCTCCCGGAGGCGGACCTGTTCACGACGGTCAGCCAGGGCCGGGTGGGCCGTATCGACATCGAGCGCTTCAACGGGGCCTGGCGGGGCGGCTTCCCGGACAACGACACCGTCTCCCGCCGGGAGACCGTGCCGGTGTCCGATCCCGCCTCGCAGCCCCAGTGGACGCTGACGTCGCTCCCGTACAAGGCGATCACCGCCGCGGACACGGGCCGTTTCCCGGTGTACGACAACACCTCCGTGACCGAGATACCGGCCGGTCAGAGCGCCCCGGTGACCCGGCCGGACGGCCCGACGCCTGGCTCGACGGCACGGGCCGGAGGCGGCGGCGACTATCTGTCCAACGAGATCGCCTACCGCGCCACCCTGCTGCGCGACCGGCTCGGGCTGGACATTCCCGGCGGTCATGTGCACACCCCGGTGCTCCAGTTCGCGGCGGGCAACACGACACAGATCACCGACCCGGAGTTCGTCCGCAACCGGCTGGACATCATCGCCCAGGTCCGCGAGATCATCCGGGTGGCTGCCGGGAACAACGGGACGGGATGACGACACATGAAGATCGCGGCGGGGCAGTTCACCTCGGTACCGGGCGACATCGGGGCGAACGTCGACAGCATGCGGGGGCTGGTGCGGGCGGCGGCCGGTCAGGGGGCCGCCCTGGTCGCCTTCTGCGAGCTGGCGGTCACCGGCTACGACCTGGACCTGATCGCCGGACGTCCTGAGCTGTGGCTGTCCGAGGACGATCCCCGGCTGGAACCGCTGCGGGAGGCGTGCCGTACGACGTCGACCGCGGCACTCGTCGGCTGCGCGGCCCGCACGTCCGGGCCCCGCCCCACGATCACGGCGCTGGTGATCGGCCCGGGCGGCGAGCTGCTCGCCCGCTACGACAAGACGCATCTGTACGGCCAGGAGAACGATGTCTTCACGGCCGGTACGCGGGACGGCCGTTTCACCCTCGACGGCGTCCGGTTCGCGGTGGCGGTCTGCTACGACAACCGCTTCCCCGACGTGGCGGAGCGGGCGAAGGCCGACGGCTGCCAGGTGTATGTGGCCAGTTCGGTGCTCGACGAGCACAACGACTCGTTCGAGCGGGTCTATCCGGTCCGGGCCAGGGACAACGCCCTGCCGGTGCTGCTCGCCAACGCGGTCGGGCCGTCCGGCGTCGGTGACTGCCTGGGCGGCAGCGCGATCTGGGGTCCGGACGGCGCGCTGCTCGCCACGGCGGGCACCAAGGCCCCCGCCCTCGCGGTGGCGCGGATCCCGGCCGGCCGGGTCGCCGCCGGGCCGGACCGGGCCGCGTCGGCCTAGCGCGCCTGGAGCGCTAGTCCGCTTTGCGGAAGGTGTGCGGGCCCGGCGGCGCCGGCTCAGGGTCGGCGGCCCGGTCCGGCACGAGGTCCCGGGCCATCAGCGTCGCGCCCGCCACCGCGCCCGGCATCAGGAAGACCGCGACGAACGGGACGAGGAACGCCAGCGTGAGCGGCACGCCGAAGCCCAGCGTGCGCATCCGGCGGCCCTTCAGAAGGGCGAGGCGGTCCTTCAGTTCGATGCCGCGCCGCTGAAGGGCCACCGCCGTCAGCTCCTCCGCGAGGAAGAAGCCGGAGACGCAGAAGCCGATCACCGGGACCACCGTCTGCCCGACGACCGGGATGAAACCGCAGGCGAAGAGCAGCACGCCGTAGCAGACCACGCGCAGCACGACCCGCAGCGAGTCCCTGGCGGAGATCCACAGTTCGCGCCAGAGCGGCAGTCCGGAGTGGGGCACGTCGCCGCCCTCGGAGCGGTCGACCTGCTCGGAGAGGTTCTCGTAGAAGGGCTGGCCGACCAGGAGCGTCACGGCTGTGAAGGTGATGACGGCCACGAACAGCCCGAAGGCGAACAGCAGTGCGGTGAGCGTGCCGCGGAAGATGCCGAGCCAGGGCGAGGACCAGTCGTCGGCGAAGGGGGTCGCCCAGGCCGTCGCGTCGTCGGCGCCGAGGACGAGTCCGACGAGTGCGGCCGTGTAGAGCACCAGCGTCACGAGTCCGGGCAGCAGGCCGAAACCGAACCACCGGCCGTGGCCGGCGACCCAGCGCTGGCCCTTCATCAAGTACCCGAAACCCGCCCCGAGATCACGCATACGCACACCTTATCGGGGTGCCTCTTGTTGTTCGGCAGCCGAACCGGTAGACCGTGCGTACTGATCTTGTGACGATTCCTTCCGACACACGGAGGCTCGAAGCGCATGGGCTCACCCCGCCCCGTACTGATCACCGCAACCCTCGCCGCGGCACTTGCCGGCGCGCTGCTCGCGCCGCTGCCGGGCGCCGTGGCCGCTCCCGCGGAGGACCGGCCCCGGCCGCACCCCGTGAGAGAAGGAAGCCGCGACGCGCCCACGGCGGCGGCCAGGGCGCCGCTCTCCGCGACCGCCGGCGCGCTCACCGACGAGACCCGCGATCTCACCGGTGAGGGCGGGTATCCGCGAAGGACCGAACTCGAGGCCCCGCCGGAGAACCCGGCCGACAAGTCGATAAAATTGGGTCTCGCGCCCTATCACTCCCTCGCCCCGCGACTCAACGCCCTTCAGGCACTGGGCGATCGGGTCAGCGTCGAGGTCGCCGGCCGCTCGGCCGGCGGTCACGAGCTGTACCTCGTCACCGTCACCGCACCGGAGAGCGCCGCCCAGGCGCGCGACCAGGAGCGGATGCGGGAGCGCATCGAGAACGCGCCCGCCGCCGCGGCCAAGGACCGGCACATCAAGGCGCACTACAAGACGCCGGTGTTCATCAACAACAACATCCACGGCAACGAGTGGGAGGGCACGGACGCCGCCCTGAAGCTCATCGAGGAACTGGCGAAGGCCAAGGACGCGAAGACCGCAGACCTGCTCGCGAAGAACCGCGTCTACCTGAACGTCACGGCCAACCCGGACGGCAGGATCGCCGGGACCCGCGCCAACTCCGGCGGCTTCGACCTCAACCGCGACTTCATCACCGCCACGCAGCCCGAGACACGGGCGATCCGGCAGATCGCGATCGACAAGCAGCCTGCCGTGATGCTCGACCTGCACGGATACGTCAACGGCACACTGATCGAGCCGACCACCCCGCCGCACGGCGAGAACTACGAGTACGACCTGTTCCTGAAGAACTCCTACGCGAACGCGCTCGGGATGGAGAAGGCCGTCAACGGCCTCGGCTACACGGCGGAGAAGGACGGTGTGCGTCCCGCCGTGATCCCGTTCCGGGACCAGGAGGAGGGCTGGGACGACTGGCCGCCCATCTTCACCCCGCAGTACATGCCCTTCCAGGGGGCTGTCGCCTCGCACACCATCGAGTTCCCGCTGGTCGTCAACAACAACGCGTACAACACGCTGCCGGTCGAGGAGCTGCGCCGCAGGGCCGCGATCAACACCGACATCGCGGGCGCGACGATGCGCGCGACGCTCGACTACACGCACACGCACCGCGCCTCGGTCCTGGCCGACCAGATCGAGACGTTCCGCAGGGGCGCGGCGGGCGAGCCGCAGCGGCCCGTCTCCGAGGAGACCGTCCCGGGTGTGCCGGGCATCGGCCCCGAGGACGTCTACACTGCGAAGTTCCCGAGGGCGTACGTCGTTCCCGCCGGGCGTTCGCAGCGGTCGGCGACCGCGGCTGCCCGGCTCGTCGACCATCTGGTCGCCAACGACGTCCGGGTGGAGCGGGCACTCACCGCCTTCCGGCTGGCGGGCCGTACATACCCCGCCGGGTCGTACATCGTCGACATGCGCCAGCCCAAGCGCGGTATCGCCAATGTGATCCTGGCCGACGGCCGCGACATCAGCGCGGACGTCGGAGCCATGTACGACATCTCGGGCTGGAGCCTCGGCCTGCTGTGGGGCGCGGACGTGGACGCCGCCACCTCCGGCGAGCTGCGGGTCCGCACCCGTACGGTCCACGCCGCGGCACCCACGGGATACGTCGCCCCACGCGGCGACCTGCGACTGCGCCTGGACGACCCCAAGGAGCTGGCCGCTCTCAACTCCCTGCTGAAGCAGGGGGTCGAGGTCCGGCGTGCCACCGACGGCTCGGCGATCGTGCCGGGCTCGGCGCGTGGCCGGGCGGCCGTACTCGCGGACCGGCTGGGCGTGGCGTTCCACGCCACGCGGGAGAAGGGCACGGCAGCGCTGGAGCGGACCAGGGTCGCCGCGGCCACAACGGCGGGCGAGCTGTTCGCGCTGCGTGAGATGGGCTTCGACGTGGTGCCGGTCTCGACGGCGGTGCTGAACGCGGGCTTCGACTGGTCGACGGCCGATGTGCTGTACGTGTCGTCCGGGCTGAACCACGCGAAGCTGACCCCCGCCGCCCGCGCCGCGTTCGAGGCGAGCGGCGTCGGTGTGGTCGGGCTCGGTGAGCAGGGTGCGGCGTTCAACGAGGCGGCGTCGCTCCTCGACGTCACGGCGGTGGCGGGCAACGGCGACGCCAACGGTGTGGTGCGGGTGCGGAACGCGGGCGGTCCCATCACGGGCGGCGCCCCGGCGCACACGTTCGTCTACTCGCCGATGTGGTTCACCGGGGCGGGCGCCGGAGTGCGGGTCGACCAGTCGTACGCCACGGGCAACCCGCTGGTGTCCGGGCACTGGCGCCCCACGGAGAAGGGCACAGGCGGGCCGGGCGACGCCGCGGGCCACGCGGCTGTGGTCTCCGGGACGTCGTCGGCCGGCACGCCGGTGGCGCTGTTCGGCACGGAGCCGATGTTCCGGGCGCACCCGAAGGGTGTCTTCCCGCAGATCGGCCGGGCGCTGCTGTCCCGCTGATCTCCCCTCACGGGCCGCAGGGCCGCACCCCGGACGGGGTGCGGCCCTGCGTCGCGCTCGGCGCCGCCGGTCAGACCGCGAGGTCGACCGTGATGTTGCCGCGGGTCGCCTTGGAGTACGGGCAGACCTGGTGGGCCTTCTCGAGAAGGTCCTTGGCGGTGGCGGCGTCCACGTTCGGGATGGTCGCGGAGATCTTGACGATGATGCCGAAGCCGTCGTCGTTCTTCCCGATACCGACCTCGGCGGTGACCGTCGAGCCGGAGATGTCCGCCTTCTCCTGGCGGGCGACGACACCGAGGGCCCCTTGGAAGCAGGCGCTGTACCCGGCGGCGAAGAGCTGCTCCGGGTTGGTGCCGGCACCGCTGCCGCCCATCTCCTTGGGCGGGTTGACCACGACGTCGAGCGTGCCGTCGTGCGTGGCGACACGGCCGTCCCGGCCGTTCTCCGCCGTGGCCACCGCGGTGTAGAGCACGTCGGACTGCTGGATGGACATGAAATCTTCCTCCTGCTGGTTCGCCGCGACTCGCGCCCACGATCGCGACGGCTGGGCAAGAGCCTAACGGGTGAATCAGCCGGCGAGAGAAACGATCATCTTGCCGGTGTTCTCACCACGGAGCAGACCGACGAAGGCCTCGTAGCCGTTCTCGATGCCCTCGACGACGGTCTCGTTGTACTTGAGCTCACCGGAGGCGATCCAGCCCGCCACGTCCTGGACGAACTGCGGCTGGAGCGCGGTGTGGTCGTTGACCAGCATGCCTTGGAGGCGCAGCCGCTTGCCGATGACGAGCGCGAGGTTGCGCGGGCCGGGGGTCGGCTCGGTGTCGTTGTACTGGGCGATCATTCCGCAGATGGTCGCTCGGCCGCCGACGTTGAAGGACGAGATCGCCGCCTCGAGGTGCTCGCCGCCGACGTTGTCGAAGTAGACGTCGATGCCGTCGGGGGCGGCCTCCTTCAGCTGTGCGGCCACGGGGCCGTTCTTGTAGTTGAAGGCGGCGTCGAAGCCGTACTCCTCGACGAGGAGCTTGACCTTCTCGTCCGAGCCGGCCGAGCCTATGACGCGCGAGGCGCCCTTGATCCGGGCCATCTGGCCGACCTGGCCACCGACGGCACCCGCGGCGCCGGAGACGAACACGGCGTCGCCCTCCTTGAAGGACGCGACATCGAACAGGCCCGCGTAGGCCGTCAGGCCGGTCATGCCGAGCACGCCGAGGTAGGCGGAGAGCGGTGCGAGCGAGGCGTCGACCTTGGTGGCGTGCTTGGCGGGCACCTCTGCGTACTCCCGCCAGCCGAGGCCGTGCAGCACGTGGTCGCCGACGGCGAAGCCCTCCGCGTTCGAGGCGACGACCTCGCCGACCGCGCCGCCGTCCATGGGCCGGTCGAGCTGGAAGGGCGGGACGTACGACTTCACGTCGTTCATCCGGCCGCGCATGTAGGGGTCGACGGAGAAGTGGAGGTTCCGCACGAGGATGCGGCCTTCCCCGGGTTCGGTGACGGGCGCGTCGCGCAGCGCGAAGTCCTCGGCCTTGGGCCAGCCGTGCGGGCGGGCGACAAGGTGCCATTCACGGCCGGACGCGGGAAGTGCGGACATGCTGCGTTCCTCCTAGAAAAGCTTCATTACCTGAAACAACCATGCGCCTGAATATTTCAGGTTGTCAAGTATCGGGTTATTCTGATGTGCATGGCCGCCCAGCGAACAGATCCCCTGACCCTCGAGGTCGTCGAGCTCATCGGCACCGTCGTGGCGCGTTACCACGAGGAGTACGAGCAGGCCGCTGCCGAGCACTCCCTCACGGGGGCGCAGGCCCGTGTGCTGGGGCTGCTTTCCATGGAGCCCACTCCCATGCGCCGCATCGCCCAGAAGCTGAGGTGCGAGCCGTCGAACGTGACGGGGATCGTGGACCGGCTCGAGGCGCGCGGCCTGGTCGAGCGCCGCCCCGACCCGGCGGACCGCAGGGTGAAGATCGCCGCGGCCACACAGGAGGGCCGCAGCACGGCACGCCGGCTGCGGGACTCGCTGGACTTCGCGCGCGAGCCGCTGGCGCAGCTGACGGCGGTCGAGCGTTCGGTGCTGCGGGACCTGCTCAGACGAATGCTGGGCGAGGACGTGTCAGAGCCGCCCGCCGCCGGTTCCTGAAGCCCCCGGGCCGCCCGGCACCCGGCAGGCCCCTTGGCGCACCGGCGGCAGACCTGGTACGCCCCAGACCTGGACGCACCAGGCCCGGGCGCCCCGGACCTAGACGCACCAGAACAGAAAACGGCTGCACGTCTCGCTCGGCGTCGGCTCCGGAGGCGGCGGCGGGTCCTGCTGTCCCGGCTCCTCGGGATCGTCCGGGCCCGAAGAGGCCCCTTCCGTGCTCCCGGGCTCCTCGGTGCTCCCGGGATCCCCGGAGGACGACGCCGAAGGGGAAGCGTCGCCGCTCGGCCCGGCCTCCGACGGCTCGCCGCTCCCGGCGTCCGAGCCCGTACGGCCCGAGCCGTCGCCGTCGGCGTCGCCACCGCCGCCCGCCCGGGACTTCCCCGGTCGCGGCGAGGACGACTTCGTGACGGCCGGCTCCTTCACATGGCCGGGGGCGTCCGGCGACTCGTCGGAGGCCGTCGGGTCCGGTATCTCCGACTCGACGACCGGATCCTCCTTGACCGCCGTCGCCGCGCCGTCGTCGCCGGAGTCCTCCATGGCCAGCTCCGCCAGGCTCAGCGCCCCGGCCGCCAGCACGAGGCCGAGCGTCCCGAGCACCACCTTGCGACCGCGCCGCTTCCGGGCACGGCGGCCCGCGGGCTTGCGCCGCGACGGGGCCTGGCGGCGCGAACGGCGCGGCCCGGTGCTGTCCGCGGGCTCGGTCACCACGTCCAGTTCGTAGACGTGGTCGGGCTCGGGAGCACGGGGGCTGTGGTGGCGGAGCTCCTCGACCGGTGTGCCGCACCCGGCACAGGCCAGGGCGCCGTTGAGATGCCGTCCGCACGGGTGGCAGTAATCCATGGCGCCCGCAGATTATTCGGCGACCGGGCACCAGCGGTGGGTCAGCCTGTGCAGATCTTGTGTGGAAAGCTCGATTCCGCGGCGAGCCCACTCGCCGCGGTTGACGCGGCCGACCGGGCAGGATGTCGGTCATGACCCCTGACGCCCGCTTCGGACCGCTCGACTTCCAACTGGTGCTGCTGCGCCGGATGGCCGACTTCCAGCCGGGTCTCGCGGAGGACGCACGGCACACCCTGGGCGCGTCGCTCGCGCAGCAGCGCGAGGCCAATCGGCGCTGGCAGGCGATGCTGCGCGCGCGGGGTTCGCGCGGCGCGCTGTCGCGCTACCGCTCGGTGCTCGGCGAACCCGAACAGGTCGTCCGGCGGCGGATCGGCGACCTGGAGTGCGACGCCCTGCTGTGGCCCCTGCCGCTCTGGCCGGACCTGCGCTTCGAGGTACTGGCCGCCGGCAACGGCGCGGTGTGGAACGAGTGGCTGGTGCGGGCGCCGGGAGCGGCCGGCCCGGAACTGCGCACCGCGGACGACCTGGTGCCCTGGTCGTGCACCGTCGACGAGGTGGCGAAGGCCTTCTGGCCGGCCCGCCCCATGGAGGGCTCCGCGCCGACCAGATGGCGGCTCTCGTTCACCCTGCCCGGTGGCGAGATGCGCGTCGCCGAGTTCACCTGGGGCCTGCTGCAACGCCTCGTGGACTGATCTGTCGGCCCGTCAGCCAGGTACCCCCGACCGGCGCAGCCCAGCGCGCGCCCCGCCCGCGGCGATCGCACGATGCGAACACGTACCGCACTCGGGAGGACCCGCCGTGACCGTCAGCCTTGAGCAGTTGCGCCGTTGCCATGTGGCAGTCGACCTGGGCGCCGCCAGAACCCGCGTCTTCGTCAAGGGTGTCGGCCTTGTCGTCGACGAACCGAGCGTCGCCGCCGTGAACACCCGTACGGGCGCGCTGATCGCGGTCGGTGAGCTCGCGGAGAAGATGACCGGCCGCACACCGGGCTACATCCGTGTCGCGCGCCCCGTCTCCGGCGGCACCGTCGTCGACATCGACATGGCCCAGCGGATGCTGCGTCATCTGCTCGGGGAGAAGCTCCGACGGCAGCTGCGCCGCAAGCCCCGGCTCCGCGCGGCCGCCAGCACCCCGCACGACAGCGACCCGCTCGCCCAGCGCGCCACGGTCGAGACGCTGGTCGGCCTCGGCGCCCGCCGGGTCGAGCTGGTGGACACCCTGATCGCGGCGGCCGTAGGCTGCGGCCTCCCGGTGGAGCAGCCGAGCGCGACCATGATCATGGTGTGCGGCGCCGCGACGACACAGATCGCCGTCCTGTCCCTCGGCTCGATCGTCACCGCCACGCGTATCCCCATCGGCGGCAACGCCATCGACCATGCGGTGATCCAGCACCTGCGCCACCGGCACGAGCTGATGCTGCCCACCCAGTCCGTACGGCCGCTCCAGGTCGCCCTGCACGGCAGCGGCCTCTCGCCGCAGGGCCCGGAGGTGACGGAGATCCACGGCCGGGACGTCGCCACGGGCCTCGCCCGCTCCGTCCGCGTCGACACGGCCGCCGTGCGGGAGGCCATCCACACCCCGCTCACCTCGGTGCTCGACGGGATCGGCAAGGTGCTGCGGAACTGCCCGCCGGACCTTGTCGCCGACCTCGTCGACCGCGGCATCATGATGGTCGGCGGCAGCGCGCTGCTGCCGGGTCTGGACCAGATGCTGCACAACGCCACCGGGATGACGGTCACCATCGCGGAAAGCCCCGACACCTGCACGGTGCTGGGGCTCGGCGCGTTGATCGAGGGCCGGATCCAGCCCTTGGACCTCGATTCGCCCGCAACGACCGACTGAGACCGGCGCTGGAGACGGGACGGTGACCACCGGCCCGGAGGACCCCGGGGCCGGACCGGGTACCGGCGGGCCCAGCGCCCCGGTCGGACCCCACGCGAGCGGACCGGACACGCCGGGCGGCACCGGCCGCCCGGGGCAGCGGCCTGCCGGGGCGCCGCGGCTCGCGGCGCTCCTCGAGGCGGTGACCGGCATCGGCACCGACCTCGATCTGCGCAGCACCCTCCAGCAGATCGTGGACACCGCCGCCGTACTGACCGGTGCGCACCGCGCATCCCTGGGCGTGGCCGACCCCGAGCGGGGCGGCACCGAACGGTTCACGGCCACGGCGGGCGGCGCGAGGCAGCGGCCCCGGCCGGCAGGCGGCCCTCCCCCGCCCGTGGACGCAGCCTCGGCGGGCGCCGAGGCGCTGCGCATCCCGATCAGGGGGGACACGGAGATGTTCGGCGACCTGCGCCTGACCCCGCAGGACGGCGGCACGTTCACCGAGGAGGACCTGGCCCTGCTGCGGGTACTCGCGGCGCAGGCCGGTATCGCCATCGGAAACGCCCGGCTGCACGAAACGGCCCGCCAGCGGGAGCGCTGGATCGAGGGCGCCGTGGCCGTCACCGACGCGCTGCTCACCGGCGAAAGCGCCGACGACGCGCTGATGACCGTGGCCGAGCAGGCACGCGATCTCGCGAACGCCGCCGCCGGCGTGGTGCTCCAGCCCACCCGGGAGGGCGGCATGGAGATCGTCACGGCCTCAACCCTGGACGACCCGCGGGACATCGTCGGCACGACCATCCCGCCCGGTTCGCCGGTGCTCGCCCAACTCCTCTGCGGAGAACCGGTGTTCATCGACGATGCGGCCACCGACCCCCGGATGACCACCCCTGTCCGTAGTCGTTTCGGGCCGAGCGTGATGCTGCCGCTGCAGAGCGGCGGGCGGCTGATCGGCACCCTGGCGCTGCCGCGGCGGCGGGGCAGCCGCCCGTACACCGGTCCGGAACGGCTGCTGGTCACCCAGTTCGCCTCGCAGGCCGCACTCGCGCTGGTGCTCGCGGACGCCCGGCACAACCGCGAGCAGCTCGCCGTGTACGAGGACCGGGACCGGATCGCCCGGGATCTGCACGACCTGGTCGTCCAGCGGCTGTTCGCCACCGAGATGATGCTCGAGTCGACGCGCCGGCGGGCCGAGGCCGGGGCGACGGACCGGTTGCTGAGCCAGGCCGTCGACGAGCTCGACTCGACCATCCAGGAGGTCCGGACCACGATCTTCGCCCTCCAGCAGCCGTCCGCCGACGCGCCGACGACGTTCAGGGGCCAGGTGCTGCGCGAGACCCGCGGGGCGGCCGTGCCGCTCCGCGTGCTGCCGTCGGTGCACTTCAGCGGCGCCGTCGACACCCTGGTGCAGGAGCCGGTGGACCGTGAGCTGCTGGCGGCCCTGCGCGGCGCTCTGGCCGCCGCGCACCGCAGGAGCGACGTCTCGTCCATCGACGTGCACGTCGACGCGACGGTGCGGCTGCCGGATGGGCGGCAGGGTGTACGGCTGACGGTGACGGACGACGGCCTGGACGACGAGGGCAGCAGGGGTACGACGCTGACCTGGCATCGCCCGCTGTAGTGCGCCCCCTGCAGCGGAGCGGCGTGGGTCCGGCCCGCCGGCAGCCTCGCCGCCCCCGTCCGGGCCGGGCGCTGTGGTGCGGGGCCCGCCCAGAAGCGGGCCGGCGTTGCGGGCGCCGGGAGCCTCGCCGAGCACGGTCCGGGCGCCGCGAAGCCCCGTCGGGCGGCGACGGCCGTCACCGCCCGGCCGGCCTCCCCCGTGGACACCGGCCGGGCGGCCGTGATCCCCCGCCGGACGTCGCCGATCCTGCCGGACTCGAGGGACCCGGCGCATCGTTCCCTGGAGGGAGCCACCTGCCCGGCGGCTCCTCCGCGTGGGGGAGACAATGGCCGTCCCGGGAAAACCCGCCGGGTGCGGCATGCGACGACACCAGGAGGCCGACGAGTGAGTTCCCTCTTCCCAGCGCTGGCGGCGACCGCCACCGGCACCGACCGGGTCGCCCTCCGGTTCGGGGAACGGTCGCTGACCTACGGGCAGTTGCGGGACGCCGCGGGCGCCCTCGCGCTACGGATCGACGGGGCGGAGCGGGTCGCGCTGTGGGCCGGCCCCACCCTCGAGACCGCGGTCGGCGTGGTGGCGGCACTGCTGGCCGGCGTGCCGGTCGTGCCGTTGAACCCGCGGACCGGTGAGCGGGAACTGGCGCACATCGTGGCGGACAGCGGACCCACCGCGGTACTCACCGCCCCCGACGACCAACTGCCCACGGCCCTCCAGCTGTTGAGGCGCATCGACATCACGGTGACGGGCACGGCGGGCAAGCTGCCCCCGGAGCCGGCGGCCGAATCGCCCGCGCTCATCGTCTACACCTCCGGCACCACCGGCCCGCCCAAGGGCGCGGTGCTGCCCCGGCGGGCGGTCGCCGCCTCGCTCGACGCGTTGCAGGACGCCTGGCAGTGGAGCTCCGACGACGTCCTGGTGCACGCTCTGCCGCTGTTCCATGTGCACGGGCTGATCCTCGGCGTCCTCGGACCGCTGCGCCGCGGCGGCGAGGTGCGCCATCTGGGCCGCTTCAGCCCAAAGGGCGTGGCACGGGAGCTGGCCTCGGGCGGCACGATGCTCTTCGGCGTGCCCACGATGTACCACCGGCTCGCGGAGGCGCTCGACGGCGACGCCGAGCTGACGAAGGCGCTGGCCGGCGCGCGGCTGCTGGTCTCCGGTTCGGCCGCCCTGCCGCTGCCCGACCACGCCCGCATCGCCGAGGCGACAGGCCGCCGGGTGATCGAGCGGTACGGGATGACGGAGACCCTCATGAACACCAGCGTCCGCGTCGACGGCGAGGCCCGGCCGGGCACCGTCGGCGTACCGCTGCGCGGCGTGGAGCTGCGGCTGGTGGACGAGGACGGCACGGAGATCGCCGCGCGCGACGGCGAGACGATCGGCGAGATCCAGGTGCGCGGCGACAACCTGTTCACCGAGTACCTGAACCGGCCCGACGCCACGGCCGCCGCCTTCGACGGGGACTGGTTCCGCACCGGCGACATGGCCGTGCGCGAACCGGACGGCTACGTGCGCATCGTCGGCAGGAGGACCACCGACCTGATCAAGAGCGGCGGTTACAAGATCGGCGCGGGCGAGATCGAGAACGTGCTGCTGGATCATCCGGCCGTCCGCGAGGCCGCGGTGACCGGCGAGCCCGACGCGGACCTGGGTGAGCGGGTGGTCGCCTGGATCGTCGCCGCCGACCCGGCGGACCCTCCGTCGGCCGAGGAGCTGACCGGCCACGTCGCCTCCCAGCTCGCCCCGCACAAGCGGCCACGGGTGGTCCGGTTCCTCGACGTCCTGCCGCGCAACGACATGGGCAAGATCATGAAGCGGGCTCTCCATGGCTGAGCGTGTGTCCGCCCGCGAGGCGATCGCCCTGGTCAGCGACGGCTTCACCGAGCAGGAGCTCGCCGACCTGCCCGACGGGGGTGACGGCCCGCTCGGCTGGGAGGGCTACGGAGCGCAGCGCGACCGCGCCTCACGCCGGACCGGCTCGGCGGAGTCCGTCGTCTACGGCACGGCGCTGGTCGGCGGCACCGAATGCGTACTGATCTCCTTCGAGTTCGGCTTCCTGGGCGGTTCGCTGAGCGAGCGGGCCGGGGACCGGCTGGAGGCCGCGTACGAGCTGGCCCGGGAACGCCGGCTGCCGCTCGTCTCGCTGATCGCGACCGGCGGAAGCCGGATGCAGGAGGGGATGATCGCGCTCGGCCAGCTCCAGCGGGTCGCCCGCGCGTCGGTGCTGCTGCGGGAGGCCGGCGTGGCGCACATCGCCGTGCTCCGCGATCCGACGACCGGCGGTGGCTGGGCCACGCTCGGCGCGGGCGCCGACGTGATCCTCGCGCTGCCCGGCGCGCAGGTCGGCTTCGCCGGCTCGCGGGTGCGTCCGGCGGACGCGGACCCGGCCGCGTACACGGCGGAGGGTCAGCTCGCGGCGGGCCAGATCGACGCCGTCGTCCCTCCCGGCTCCCTGCGCGACACGCTCGCGTTCTGGGTGAAGGCGCTTCCCCCGGCGGCCCTGGCCGGGGGACCAGAGCCCGTGGACCCGCCGCGGGCGCTGGGGGCCGGCGGGGAGCCGTCGCGCACCGGATGGGACGCCGTACGGCAGGCGCGCGGCGCGGACAGGCCACGGGCCGAGGCGTACCTCGACGACTACTTCACGCGCCGCGAGCCGCTGCGCGGCGACCGGTGCGGCGGCGAGGACCCGGGCATGCTCTGCGGGGTGGGGCTGCGGGACGGGCGCCCTGTCCTGTACGTCGCCCAGGGCGGAAGTGCGACCAGGCCCGCCGGTTATCGCACCGCCGCCCGGGTCGTGAGGCTCGCCGACCGGCTGGGGCTGCCGGTGCTGACGCTGATCGACACCCCGGGCGCCGCCAACGACGCGGAGGCGGAACGCTCCGGCGCCGGCGCGGCCATCGCCGAGCTGTTCACAGCGGTCGCCGCCGCGCGGACACCGCTGACCAGCCTGCTCATCGGCGAGGGCGGCTCGGGGGGCGCGCTGGCGCTGGCCGCGCCGGGAAACACCTGGGCCACGCCGGCGAGTTACTTCTCCGTCATCGCACCGGAGCTCGCCGCCGCGATCCTCAAGCGCTCCCCCGACCAGGTGCCGCACCTCGCGGACCAGCTGCGCCTGCGCCCCGAGGACCTCGTCGAACTGGGCGTCGTACGGGGCGTCGTGGGCCCCGGGTGACGGTGGGAGGCCCGGTACGGAGCACGTACCGGGCCTCCCCTTTGCCGGCGGGCTACTTCACACCCACCGCACGGATGATCTCCTGCTGCACCGAGCCGCCCTTGTCGTCCTTCGCGGAGGCCCGGACCGAGATGTACTGCGCGTCCGCCGGGACCCGGACCGTGCCCTCCCAGGCGGCGGACCTGCCCCGGGCGCCGTCGAGTTCCACGGCTGTCCAGGTCTTCCCGTCGTCGAACGACACCTCCAGCGACCCGCCGCCGATCCGGCCGGTGTCCGCCGCCCCCTTGACGTACTCGGCGAAGATCCCGAGACCGAGGCGCTTGCCGGCCCGGACGTCACCGCGCAGGTCGGTGTCGACGTCGAAGCCGAGGTTGAGCATCGGCAGGACGGTCCGCCGGTCGGCCGGCGTCTCGGCGGAGCGGACGGTCCACTCGGTGTGGCCCTTCGTCGCCAGCCGCCACCGTCCGGCGTCCAGGGTGGTGTCGGTGACGACCTTGTAGGTCTTCTCCGCCGGGTCGGCGCCCCAGGCGTAGGCGCCCGAGCTCATCCTGCGGTCCACCAGCTCTCCGTCCGCGTACACCTCGGTGAACTGCGTCATCGACTCATCGCTCCAGACGTCGCCGAAGCCGGTGTGGTCGGGGCCGGAGTCGCCCCAGCCGGGGGTGTTGAACTCGAGGTTGTTGCCGGTCCGCGTCTGTCCCCAGCCGAGTCCGGTGCCCAGCCACGGATGCAGCACCGGCTTGAACCAGTTGAGCTCGGACCGGCTGCCGCCCTGGTGGACGGGGGTGCCGCTGCGCTGCTCGAGGGCGCCGGGGCCGTTGGTGACGGACTCGTGCCAGCGCTGGCCGGGACCGGTGCTGACGTAGTCGGTGCGCTCGACGGGGAAGGCGATCTTCTCGGGGAAGCCGAAGCCGACGGGGAAGGTGTCGGTGATCGAGTAGCGGAACTCGCCGCCGTCCGCGGGCTTCGCCGCGTGGAACCTGCTGTCGAGCACGGCCAGCTCACGCTTGCCGGGCCGGTAAACGAGGTCGCGGTCCGGTACGGCGCCGGGGTGGCCCTCCGAGAGGTCGTACACGTACGGCGTGTACCGCGTGCCGGTCAGTTCGAGGCGCTGGTGACGGCGGGCCGCCTCCCGCAGACGGACGCCGTCCGCGGCGTCGACGGTGGCGACGTGCAGCGGCCGGTCCTCATAGCTCTGCGTACCGAACCAGGCCATCAGCCGGCCGGGCTCGTCGTCGGTGACGAACAGGGCCTTCGCCCCCGCGTCCTGGGCGTTCTGGGCGAGCTGCGCGGGGCTGACCGCGCCCGTGTGGTGGACGACGACCGCCTTGCCGCGGACGTCCTTGCCCGCGTAGTCGGCCGTGGCTCCCGCGCCCGCGTCGACGATGTCCAGCCGCTGCTTCCCGTCGAGGACGGCCGTGCCGGCCTGGACCCGGCTTCCGCCGAGCAGCCTGCCGCCCGCGGTGACGTCGAGCATGGGCTTGCCGAGGCGCCAGACGGTCCGGTACTCGAACGAGCCGGTCGCAGGCTCGGTGGTGGGCGCCGCGAAGACGCTGTCGTACACGGGCGGGACCTGCACCGCGCCGCCGTAGGAGACGCCGTTCGCGTCGCGCTCGAACTCCATCAGCAGCTGGCGGGTCTCCGTCCGCCTGCCGACGTCGGCGCGCACCTCCCGCAGCGTCCGCCCGTCGAGGGTGATCTCGCGGTCCCGGTCGAGGGTGATCTCGGGGTCCGTGAGGAATCCGAGGCCGAGGGAGTCCTTGCCGTTGCCGCCGCGTACGTCGAGGAACGAGGAGACGGTGTACGTGCCCGGGGCCAGCCGCAGTTCGAGGGTGCCGGACTCGCCGACCGTCGCCGGGAACGGGTCGTTGCCCTTCTCCAGCTTCTGCACACCGAGGTGGGCCGCTGTCGCGGCGCCGTCACGGTCGAGGACGCGGACGGTGAGCGTGTAGCGCTCCTCCTCCTTCACCAGCCCGACGGCGGTGTGGGCGACGGTGCGCTCCCCGTCCTTCGCGACGATGCGGGCGGAGGTGTTGCCGACGGGCGCGCCGGTACCGTCGCCGGTCACGGACGTCTGCGCCGTGCCGTGCGCGGGCACGGTGAGGGTGGTGTCGGCGAGGGAGAACACCCCGGCCGGGGCGTTCTCGACGGCGAGGTCCAGGGTGACGGGGGCGTCGGAGTGGTTGGTGTACGTGACCGTCTTCGTGACGGGCCCGTTCTCCTCGTACGGCCAGCGGAAGAAGCCGAGGCCCGCGCTGCCGGTCGCGGTGACCTTCGCGCCGACCGCGTCCGGGACGTCGAGCCTGCCGGCGCCGAGCGCGTAGGCGGAGGCGTCGAGCCGCTCGGACGTGCTCATCAGCGCGTCCTTGAGCTGCTGTCCGCTCCAGTCGGGGTGCTTCTGCGCGAGCAGGGCGGCGACGCCCGCGACATGCGGCGTGGCCATCGAGGTGCCGCTCATCGCGGTGTACGGGCCCTCGCCGACGGTGAGCTGCGAGCGTGCGGCGAGGATGTCCACGCCGGGCGCGGACAGGTCGGGCTTGAGCGCGTTGTCGCCGAAGCGCGGGCCCTGGCTGGTGAAGTAGGCGGCCTCGTCCGCCGCGTCGACGGCGCCGATGGTGAGCGCGGCGTCGGCGGCACCGGGTGATCCGATGGAGCCGGGGGTGCCGCTGTTGCCCGCGGCGACGACGAACAGCGCGCCGGTCTCCTCGGAGAGCGTGTCGAGGGCCTGCGCCATCGGGTCGGTGCCGTCGCTGCCCTGCTGCGAACCGAGGCTCATCGACACGATCTTGGCGTCGACGTCCTTGGCGGCCCATTCCATACCGGCGATGATCTGCGACTCGCTGCCGCTGCCCTCGTCGCTGAGCACCTTGCCGACGGCGAGGTCCGCGCCCGGGGCGACGCCCTTCTCCTGGCCGCCGGACGAGGCGCCGCTGCCGCCGACGGTGGACGACACATGGGTGCCGTGGCCGTTGCGGTCGGCGACCTCCTCGCCCTCGATGAAGCTCCTGGACTCCGTGACGCGGTCCTTGAGGTCGGGGTGCCCGGCGTCGACGCCGGTGTCGAGGACGGCGACCTTGACGCCCTTGCCGGTGAGCCCGGCCTCCCATGCCGTGGGGGTGCCTATCTGCGCGTTCGACTCGGCCATGTCGGCCTCGACCCGGCCGTCGAGCCACACCTTCGCGACGCCCGCGCCGAACGCCGACCGGGACTTCGCGGAGGTGACCGCACGCCAGAACTCGCCGGACGCCGCCGCCTCGACGGCAGCGCCGTTGACGCTCGGCAGCGCCCGGACGGTCCGGGCGCCACGGGCCTGCGTCCGCGGTGCGCCCTTCGCGTAGCTCACGATGAGCGGCAGACCGTCCTGGCCCGCGAGCCCCTGCTCGATGAGCCCGGTGACGTCGAAGAGCCTCTTGTCGAGCACGCCGGCGGCCAGGTAGGGACGCGCCTCGTCGGGCACGACGGTGACCCGCCCGTCCAAGATCTCGCTGCGCACGGCGCCCACGGCGCCCTCGGGCCGCTGCACGGCCACCGACTTCCGGCCGCCGCCGAGGTCCGTGACGGTCACCTTGTCGCCGGTGACCAGCGTGACGGTGTGCGCCGCCTGGGCGGTCCTGGCTGCGGTCCCCGCCGCGGCGTGGACCGGTTCACGGTCGGCGGCGACGGCCTGCCCGGCCGGGAGCAGGACGAGGGACACGCCGGCGGCGATCAGCCGGGCCCTGCGTCTCGCGGGTGCTCTGGTCATGAACGACTCTCCTCGGAACGCCCGGTGGAAGGGGTGGCTCCGGACGCTGCGAAGAGTCTCGGCGTGATCAAGGCGGTTGCGAACGGGACTCCGCTGGCGGGTAAGTGCCATGGCGGCGACCCGCCAGACGGCGCGCCGGAGCCGGGGCGTGGGGTACGACGGCGCCGGGTCGAGGGCGCCCGGCGCGCCCGACGGGCGGCCCGGCACGGGGGCGCATAGCGTGCGACGGGAGAGACCCGACGGGCAGGAAGGCTTGGAGACGATGGCAGCGCACCCCGAAGGCACGCCCTGCTGGGCCGACGCGATGTTCCCCGACGTGGAGGCCGCGAAGGGCTTCTACGGCGAGCTGCTGGGCTGGACCTTCGACGAGGGCTCGCCCGAGTTCGGCGGCTACACGCAGGCGTTCTCCGACGGCAAGGCCGTCGCGGCCGTCGTTCCCCGGATGCCGGGAACGGGCGGACCGCCGGCCTGGAACCTCTACTTCGCCACGTCCGACGTGGCGTCCGCCGCCGAGAGGATCCGCGACAACGGCGGCGCGCTGCTGATGGATCCGATGCCGGTCGGCTCCTTCGGCTCGATGGTCACGGCGGAGGAGCCCAGCGGTGTGTTCTTCAGCCTCTGGCAGCCGGACGCCCACACCGGGTTCGGGAAGACCGGCGAGCCCGGCTCGTACTGCTGGGCGGAGGTCACCACCAGGGACGTGGAGCGGGCCGACCACTTCTTCTGCTCCCTCTTCCCCTACGAGGCGAAGCGGATGCAGGAGGATTCGGTCGACTTCACCCTGTGGCATCTCGGCGGGGAACCCGTCGCGGGCCGGCTGCGGATGACGGACGACTTCCCGCCCGACCTCCACCCGTACGTCAACGTGTACTTCGGCGTGGAGGACTGCGACGCGGCGATCGACACGGTCACCAGGCTGGGCGGCACGCTGCAGCGGGGGCCGCTGGACAGCCCCTACGGACGGTACGCGTCGGTCCGTGACCCGCAGGGTGCCGCCTTCTCCGTCATCGACGTCACCACGACCGCCGGCGAGATGCCCCGGTTCACCTGACCCGGGGTCCGGAGGTGGCGGGCCCGGCGGGCGGGAGCGTCACGTTCCGGCTCACCACGGCGGTCACCAGAGGCGGAGGGCTCTGCTGCGCCCCCTGGTCCGGCGGCGGGTCGTTGACCCGCCGCAGACCGCCCTCCGCCGGTTCCTCCGCCTCGCCTCCCCGCACACCCTCCCGCACGGGGTCCCGCGCGCTCTCGGGGGCGACGCCGTGGCCGCCGCCGGAGCGTGCCCCCGGCTCACCGGGCGCGCCGTCGGCGCCGCGACCGGCGGGCGGTGCGGGACACGGCTCGCGGACGCACCCCTGGTCCGCCGCCGGCGGACCGTTGACCTCCTCCGCGTACGGTGCCGTCTGCCCCGTGCCCGACTGCTGCCGCGTCCCCACGGGCGAGGCGTTCGTCTGCCAGACCTGGGCGGGCGATTCGTCGCGGACCTTGACCACCACGTTCGCCCCCGGCTCCGTGGACGCGGGCACCATGGCCAGGCGGTCGTTCCACCGCGGGATCACCTGGCCCTGGATGGTCAGGTCGTAGCGGACGTCCACCGCGTCGGGGGCGGTCCGGCTGGTGCAGCCGTCCAGGACAACGATGCCATCGAGCCCGTGGGAGTTGAGGCAGAGCGCGGGGGCGGCGGAGCTGCGGAGCCGGCCGTCGCTCTCGTACACCCACTTCTGGGTGACCGCGGAGGAGCAGGCCGCCATGGTCACCTCCGTTCCGGCCTGCGGCGCGGGGGCGGTGATGTCGAGGCACAGTCCGGCCTCTGCGTTGCGCAGGCTGGTGGTCAGCGGAGCCGCCGGGTGGTTGGCCGAGGTGGCCGTCGGGTCGGGCGCGGGGGTGGAAGGCCCGGGTGTGCCGGCCCCGGATGCGGGCGGGGCGGTGCCGGTGACGGCGCCGCTGGGGACGGACGGGCCGGCCTGCCTGTCGTCGTCCTCCCAGAGGGCCGACGCCAGGGTGATGACGAGCAGTCCGGTCACGGCCGCCGCGGCCCCGACCGTCAGTGCTCCGGGCGCGATGCCGACCGCCGCGATACGCCGGCCTTTCAGGGCGAGGCTCCGCAGTGTGCGGGTCCCTCCGCCGCGTGAGTGCCGGCCGCTCCCCCTCGGGCCGCGGGGTCCGGGGCCGGCCGCGTCCTGCGCCGTCCCGGCCCTGCGCCGCCTCCCCGGCCGCGAGTCGAGATACGGCCCGGCCGCGCCACCGAGCAGCGCCTCCCCGAGCAGCACGCCCAGCCGCCCGCCGGACTGCCGGAGCTGGTCGGCGGCGAACCGGCAGTACGAGCATTCGGACAGATGCACCTGGATGTCGGGGATCAGGACCCCGCCCCGGCGCAGCGAGATGTCGAGCAGACGGTTGTAGTGACGGCATTCCGCGGTCGGCGCGTACTCCCGGTGGACCCGCACACAGGCCTGCCTGAACTGTTCGCGGGCCTGTTCGAGCTGGGCGGAGGCCACACGCGGATCAAGCCCCGACAAACCCGCCGGTATGGAAATGCCCTCGGCCTCGACCTCGGCATGCCAGAGGAGAACCTGAGCGGTCATCGGCATTACATGGAATGCCCGGGAGACCAACTGCCTGTTTTCTCCAGGGCCTTCCGGATTCATGAGTCCGGTCAGAACCGAGGCCACCGTCGGGTCGCCGGCCCACGCCTTGGCGATATGACGGACGGTCACCAGAAGATGGGGCCTCAGCGCACCGGCGGCCGCGTTGCGCGCCAGACTTTCCATCAGCTGCGCGAAAGCGGCGGTGGTCAGCATCGAAGCAGTTCTGTTCGAGGTCGCACAAATTGAGGCGTAGTCGAACACGGGCTGCCAGTGCCGGGCGAGCAGCGTGGCCATCGGCTGGACCTCAAGGCCCCCTCCACCGGCCTGCAGTGCGGCGGCGAGCTCCTCGTCGGAGACCCCGGGGGTGCGGCCGGGCTGCGAAGAAGGGGCGGTTCCGGGCGTGCGGGGATGTTGCATTGACGTCTTTCCATCCATGGCAATGCGGTGGGGGGTTGCTGTGCGGGACCGAAAGAAGTGCACCGATTGGTACATACCTTCGAGCGGGGTGGCTCGACGCTCTTTTGGAGTTGGCCACCGCAATGGAATTCGAACGGTTGATCTGAACAGTGCTGTTCGGTTGCGAGAGGGCTCACCCTTACACAACTCGCCTGCCAGTAACAAGAGTTCTGGAACCCCGACCATTCACAACGTGCCGGTCAAGACAACTTTCGGGCAGGGACACCGCTTTCTGGAACTTGAGTAAGTACAACAATGGAGAAGCATTCTGACGGCCGTGGTTGACGGAAGCGGCAATCACGTCCGGCGGCGGCCACGACCGCTGCCCGGCTCACAGCGGCCCAGGCGCCCGGATCAGCCGCTCATACACCGCCGTCGCCCGACCGCGTGTGGCGGCAAAAAGCGGGACCGGGGCAATTACTCTGCGAGAAACCGACTTGCCCCACAAAAGGAGCGTCCAGTGCCATCTCGCCTCAACCCGTACATCAGCTTCGCCGGCAACGCGCGCGAGGCCCTGGAGTTCTACAAAAGCGTCCTCGGCGGGAACCTGCGCCTGAACACTTACGCGGACATCGGCGGCGAGACCTCACCCGCCGATGCCGACAAGATCATGCACGGCATGCTCGAGACCGAGCGCGGCTTCACGCTGATGGGAGCCGACACCCCGCCCGGGATGGAGCACCAGCCCGGCAACAACTTCTCGATCAGCCTGAGCGGCGAGGACGCCGGCGAACTCCGCGGCTACTGGGAGAAGCTCTCCGCCGACGGCACGGTGAACGTCCCCCTCGAGAAGCAGATGTGGGGCGACACGTTCGGCATGTGCGTCGACCGGTTCGGCATCTCGTGGATGGTCAACATCAACGAGAGCCAGGGCTGACCCGGCCCTGCGCCCGGCGAGTGTGTGCGGCCGCCGCGGCCGCACACCACCCCGTAGCCTGGAACCGCCCAGACATCCGTCAGCGGAGTCGTCCGTGACCCTCGTCCACCGCCTCGCCACCGCGCCGGCAGCACCGACGCGCGGCGCGGAGCACATCTGGTACGCGTCGTACGGCTCGAACATGGACACCGGCCGGCTGCGGTACTACCTCACCGGCGGCCGGCCTCCCGGCGCGGCGCGGACCTACCCGGGCTGCCGTGACCGGCGCCCACCGGTGCGCTCCGCGCCGGTCGAGTTCCCGGGAACGCTGTACTTCGCGACCGAGTCGCCCGTATGGCAAGGCGGCCGGGCCTTCTACGACCCCACCGCCGACGGCATCGTCTGGGGCCGCGCCCACCTCGTCACCGTGCAGCAGTTCTCCGACATCGCCGCGCAGGAGATGTACGAATTCCCCGGCAAGGACCTCGACCTCGCGACGGTGCTCACCGACGGCAGGGCCGCCCTCGGTCCCGGCCGCTACGAGACGCTGGTCCTCCTCGGCCACCTCGAGGACATCCCGGTACTCACCTTCACCGCACCGTGGCGCCTGTCGGAAGTGACCTGGAACAAGCCCTCGGCCCCGTACCTGCTGCATCTGGCCCACGGGCTGTGCGCCGACGGCACCTGGGAACCCTCGGCCGTGGCCCGCTATCTGTCCCGGTGCCCGGGAGCGGCGAAGGCCTGGACACCGGGCGAGCTCACCACGCTGATCGAGGGGCTCGAGGGGCCGGAAGAGTGAACTCGCGGAGGATTCGGAAGGGATGTCGCGCGCCTCACGAGGAGGAGAGACGTTTCCCCTTACCTTCCTTGGGTGGGGCGGGTGGGACTCGAACCCACGGCCGACGGATTATGAGTCCCCTGCCTGGAGACTCCCTCTCGTGTCGGCTTGTGTCACCCCGTGTTGCCCACTGCCACAAGGTGCTGGTCACGGGCCCGATCAACACGGTACCGCTCCTGCACTCCTGTCGGCTCGTGCCGCCTCGTGACACCTCATTATGAAGCGTTCGGGCGAGCATCGGGCGAGCAGAGACCCGGCGCCACCTGGGGAAACGCACCCCGTCGGTGACCTCCACGAGCCTACTCGCCCGGAGGTGCGGAGGGGCCTTCTTCCCCCTCTGCGGGCGGCGCCGGCGCCTCCTCCACAGGTGGGTCCAGCGGCTTCCTGGCCCTGGGAACGAGCCCGGCCGCGCGCTCCGCGATCTCCTGGTCGACCTCCCGCAGCAGCGACGTGTACGTGTCGCCGGCGAGCTGGATGGACGAGTGCCGCAACGTCTCCTTGACCGCGTGGAGGTCCCCGCCGCCGCCGTGGATGAGGGTGGCCGCGCAGTGCCGGAGGTCCCGGAGATTGATCGGCGGCAGGCCGGCCCGCTGGTAGATCCGGCGGAACTCCTCGGAGACCTTCTCCGGGTGCAGCCACGCCCCGTCCACGTCCACGAACTCTTTGCCGGTCTCCACCCAGTCACGGGTGTCCTTGCCCTCCTCCCGATCCTTCGCGGCCTTCTCGTTCCATGCCTCCCGCTCCGCCGCCTTCCGGATGCGGTGCTCGCGCAGCACGGCCACGTTGAGGGAGTCCAGGGCGATCGTCGCGGCCGACCCGTCCGTCTTCGGGTCGTCCTCGAAGACCTGCCAGTTGTCCACCACGATCTCCTTCGAGATGGTGATGGCTCCGTTCTCCAGGTCCACGTTCCGCTCGTCCTGGCCGACGCCCTCGCCGCGGCGGAGCCCTCGGAACGCGATCAGGTGGAACAGCGCGTACAGGCGGGACTCCTCGGCGGTGTCCAGGAACTGGCCGATCTGGGTCGGCGTCCACACCATGACGGCGCTCGGCTTCTCGCCGGTCTTCCGCCAGTGCTCGACATGCCGGTCCAGCCACAGGACAGCCTTCGGCCGCTTGCCGGATTCCAGCTCCACCCACGCGGCCGGGTTGAACGTGATGAGCTGCCGTCGGATCGCCGCGTTGAGCGCGGTCCGCAGCGTGGCCCGGATGCGTTGCCTCGTGGCCGGCCCCGTGATGAGCCGGTACGGCGGCATGGCGGCCAACTTCTCCCGTTCCGCCGCGAGGCGCGCGGACTCCGCGGCCGGGGGCCGGGACGCCTTACCCCACTTGCAGCGGGCCTCCTGCTCCCGGCGCGCGGCGTTCTCGGCCGCGATGACCTCGTTCTGCTCGGTGATCGCGTCGAAGAACGCTTGCACGTGCGCGACGTTGAGCCGGTCCAGCCGGTAGTGGCCCAGCCCCGGCAGCAGGTGCACGCGGATGTGGGACCGGTATCCGCTGGTGGTGGTCCGCTTCGTCTTCTTCGACTCGACCCAGGTCTCCAGCCACTCCCCGACGGTCATGGAGACGTCCATGGGCACGCCGCCGGCGAGTCGCCGTTTCACGTCGGCGGTGTCCGGGATCGGCTCCCGGTCCCGCATCACGGCCACCAAGAGGTCGCCCACCCGGCGGGCCGCGTCCTCGTCGCTCTCCGCGAGGTCGAGGATCGCGCGGATCTTGTCCAGGTCGCTCTGGGCGTCCTTCACCTGGGCGTAACCGGTCCGCCGGAACGTCCGCCGGTTGCCCTTGTCGTCCGGCGGCAGCTCCTGCCGCAACTGGTGGTTTCCGTGCGCCCTCTTCGATAGCTGCGGACACTTCGTGCCCAGCCGTTTCCCTGCCTCGTCGCGGCACTCGCACCGCTTCGTGATGCCACCAGCACGCCGTGCTCCAGGCATGGCTATTCCTCCGTAGGACCAGGGCGCGCCCCGCGCCCGTACATGGCGGGCCACCCCCGCCGGGCACTCAGGCCGGCCGGTCCAGCCCGTCGAGCGGGGGCAGGACTAGGCCGCGGCGAGCGATCTCGTCGCGCAGCTCGTGGAGCTCGCGGGTCAGCTCCTCCGCGACCTCCCGGGCCGCGCCGGCCTCCGGGCCCCCCGGCTCCCCGTGCCATCGGTAGTCCGCGATGGCCTGCTCCCAGATCTGCTTGTAGAGCCGGCGGATCTGGGACTCCAGCCGACGGTGCCGACGCAGCAGGGTGAGGGCCCATTCCTCGTCGGCCTTCTCGCCGTTCCACCAGTCGGCGGCCTCCAGCGGTGTGGCCGTCTTGCCGGGCAGGTACTCCACCTCGGCCTCGTACCCGACGGGGAAGGCCAGCACGGTCGGCGGCACGCCCAGGGCAGCGGCCAGGATGACCACCTCGGCCATGCTGACGTTGCCCCGCCGCCCGTTCTCGATGTTGGAGATCACGGTCCGGGGCATGTCGGCCCCCAGGCCCTCGCACGCGTCGGACACCTGCTGCGCGCTCATGCCGCGCGCCGTGCGGTGCCGGCGCAGCTCCTGCGCAATGGTCTTGCTGAATCGGGTCGCCCAGTCCGGTTGCTCCACGATGACCCAAAGTACAGAGGCTGTTGTGCCGTATCAACCCATGTCGTACAGTGCGTCAGAAGGACACAGCAGAACCCGATTCCGACTCGGAGTTGCGCCGATATGACCCAGACAGCCGCGACCGCCCCGGCCCTGACCACCCGCGACCTCCTCGACCTGCCCCCGACCATCGACCTGGAGACCGCCGGCCGCGCCTTCGGGATCGGACGCACCACCGCTTACTCCCTCGCCCGCAACGGTCAGTTCCCGTGCAAGGTCATCCGCACCGGCCGGCTGTTCCGCGTCGTCACGGCCGACATGCATCGCGTTCTCCAGGTCTCCCCCTCGCCGGAGAGCGCCGCCGCGCCCGCCGCCTAACCCCCCAGGCAGCAGGCACACCACTGCCCCGGCACCAGTCACCTGGCCGCCGGGGCAGTGGTGTGTCCGGGCCCGGGTCAGCTGCCGCGTTCTGTTACACCTGCTGCGGGCGGTGGCGGATTTCCATCACGGTGTGCGTCGCGGCGTGGGCGATGAGGGCCTGGGTGCGGGCGGTGAGTCCCAACCGGTTCCAGTGGAAGATCACGTGATGCCCGAGAACCTGCCGCAGGCCACGTTCGAGGGTCCCGGCGGCTGCCGCCTCACCGAGGGCGCGTCCTGCGGTCTCAAAGGCGTCCAGCCACGGGGCGACGTCTTCCAGTGTGCCGCCGGGGGCCAGGAGGGGGGAGACATCGGAGTTCATCAGCGTGCGGAGACCGTCGCCGAGTTCGGCAAGCTGCGCGGTCGTCACATCTGCCGGAAGCGGCCGCAGGCGAGAGACCTTGGCCCAGACGTCGCCCTGCTCGAACCACTCCAGCCCCGCAGCGCGGAACAGTGCGCAGAGCAGAAGGACGGACAGTTCGCGGCGGCCCATGGGCGGCTTGGCCTCCTGGATGTAGTCGAGGACGTGTGCGCTGTCGGCATGGAACAGGGCGTGCGCGACGTCCATGGCGGCCGGGC
This sequence comes from Streptomyces sp. NPDC086835, assembly GCF_044745705.1. Classification (NCBI taxonomy): domain Bacteria; kingdom Bacillati; phylum Actinomycetota; class Actinomycetes; order Kitasatosporales; family Streptomycetaceae; genus Streptomyces; species Streptomyces sp. NPDC086835. The sequence goes on along the minus strand of NZ_JBIVAU010000001.1, from coordinate 687,324 downwards.
CACCGAAGGCCGGAACCTCGGGCTCGTAGATGGTGGGCCACCACCGGCTGATCGTCCGATGTTCCACGAGGACATCGAGGGCACCGGCGAGAACGTGGCGCAGCCGGTCGGGTCCGTGGGGTCCGGGCAGGACGCGCAGCCGCCATTGGGGGGCCTTGCGGATGAACCACCAGGGGCCGACGAGCGCGGCCTCTTCGGCGTCGGCAAGCCTTCGGGCGAGGCGTGCGGCCGCATCCTCGCACCGGCTCCAGTCGGGGAACTCGATACGGACCTGGTACCAGTCGAGCCGGGCGGCCTGCCCGGCGAGGGCATCGCGTCCGGCGGCCCGGTAGAGGGCTACGGCGTCGCCCAGTTCCTCGGGGGCGGTGCCCGTGCGGGCGGCGATATCCGGGAGCGGCTGTCCGGCAAGGACAGCGAGGACCGCGTCCTCGGTCTGCTGGGAGATGTACGGGGTGTTCATCGGGGGCTGGCGTCCTCTCCGTGGAAGGCGACGGGAAGCATGCGGCTGGTGGATGTGGGCTGGAGCGCCTGCGCCGGCTGGCAGGTCAGTCGATGAGGAGGCACGCGTCCCAGCGGGAGGCGGGTCCCCGGCCGTGGAGGGCGGTGGCCTGGGCGAGGGCTTGTCCGGCGGCGCCTTCGAGGAACGCGGTGTCCTCGAAGGCGTGCTCGTCGGTGAATGCCTCGGCGAGGCGGGCGGCTGCGGTGCCCAGGACGGGCGTCCGGGCGTCTTGGGCGGCCCTCCACACGGTCTGGAACAGACCGGCCGTGCCGTGGCACAGGCCCGCGTCGGTGAGCTGGGCGAGCTGGCGTTCGTCGGCGAGACAGGCGGCCAGGGCGTCTTCGGCGGCCTGCTGGCGGCCGGTGTCGGCGGTGGCGATGGCGGCGAGCTGGAGGGCTCGGGTGATCCCCGGGGTGCCGTAGCACCACGATGGCCGCCCGGGGCCTGTTACGTGCGGCCGACCGTCGGCGGCCTCCTCGCGGGTGATCGCTTCCGGCCACCACGGGCCACGATCACCGTGCTGTTGCCACTGGTCGAGCCAGGCAGCAACGGTGTCGACGGCTTCGCGCTGCCCGTCTACGACGGCGCCCCGGCGCAGGGCTTGGGCGAGGAAGGCGAGGGGGCCGGTGATGCCGTGGGCCATGCCGAAGTTCGCGTGCCCGCCGGGGGTGTAGAGGCGGCGGGGATCGTGAGCACACCACCAGCCCGGCAGTCTCTCGCCGTTCAAGTCCAGCGGGTGGGTCAGGGCGACGAGGTAGGAGAGGACGGCCGCGAGGGCGTCATCGCCGGGGGTGTGGAGGAGCAAGTGCACGCCGATGCCGGTGAGTCCGTGCAGGAGGTCGTACTCGGCGAACGCCGCCGGTTCGCCGCGCCGGATGCGGGCGTGGGCTGCTGCCACGCGCCGGTGTGCGAGGGCGGCGGTGGCCGCGTCAAGCTGGTCGCGGGCCGCTCGGTAGCGGTCCTGTCCGTCGGCCCCAGCCGCGTGCAGGACGAACGCCAAAGCAGGGGCCCCGTAGGTGAGGCAGGCGGAGTCGGCGGCGGTCACCCCTGCACGGGTCGCGGCCGATAGCCACGCCTGGACCGGCTCCCAGCTGCCGGAGCCGGTGAGCGCCCGCTCGATGTGCCACAGGGCCACCCCGGCCGGCCCCTTGGCCAGCGACTGCGCGAGCCCTGGGCCCTGTCCTTCGTCGGGTGCGTGCAGGTGGCGGAACCGGTCCTGGAGAACGGTTGCCGCGTTCATGGGCGGGCCTTCCGACGGTGGGTGTGCCCGAGGGCGACGGCGCGGGCAAGGCGGTGGGTGGTCCGCTCGGTTTCAGGGTCGGCGCCGACGGCGCGGAGATTGTGGAGCTGGAGCAGCGCCCACAGGACGGTCATCGGGGCGCGCTCGGCGGCCAGGGCCTGCCGGTAGGCAGTGAGCGCTTCGGCGCGGGCCGTCCACGCGGACGTGACAGCGTGCCCGTCCGGCTGGCGGCGCCAGGCGGCATCGGCCGCTGTGAGGTCCAGGGTCTGCCGGGACAGCCCGGCGTCTACCGGTCCGCTCTCGCGCGGCAGGTGCGCGGCCATCCAGGACCATCCGTCACTGGGGGTGGGCGCGAAGGCGGTGGCCAGGTCGGTGAGGGAGGCGGCGGTGAGCGCTTCGGCCGGGGTTCCCGTGCGCACCGCGTACGTGATCTGGGCGAGCGCGGCGGCGGTGTCGGCCGCGAAGACCCGCTCGGCGCTCTCACGGGCCGGGCCGCGGCCGAAGCGGGCGGTCTGCGGCTGGTGGGCGGTCAGGTCCAGGTGCGTGGCGAGCTGGTGACGGCGCAGCTCGTCGGCCCAGTCGCCGAGTCGTTCGGCGGCCTGTCCGTATTGGGCCCGGTCGGCGAGCCGCAGGACGAGCGTCAGGTGTGGGTCGTGGGCGTGCTGGCGGGTGAACCACCACAGCGGGGCCGGTTCCCACCCGGCCAGCAGGCGGGGCAGGTGCTCGGTGAGGATCTCTCCCTGCCGGCCGGGGTGCCCGTACAGGCGGGCGCACACCGTGCGGGAGGCGCCGGGTAACTCCGCCACCGGCGCCGGGACGGCGGGCAGGACCGGACCGGCAGTAGTGGGGGCGGTGGTGTGCAGGACGGTAAGGAACTCGTGGGCGCGGCCCATGAACCCGCCTGCGGAAGGTGATGTAGATCCTGTCGCTGGCAAAGGTGCTTCACGCACTTCCACCTCCCGGGCCTTGGCGAGACGGGCCCGCAGCAGCTCCCGGTGCAGCGGCACGTCCAGGTCCAACGGCAGCCGCATCTCCATCTCCACGAGCACGACCCGGGCCGGGAGCTTCTGCCGGGTGCGCCAGCGGTCGAATGCCTCCTCCCACACGGGCCGCTCGGCGGACGGGCCGGGCAGCTGGTCGGCGGCCAGGAGCCAGCGGGCCGGGGCCAGGACGGTACGGCCGTGCCGGAGCCGGGGTAGGTAGGGAAGCCGGGAGGCCGCGCCCCAGTCGGGAAGGCGCCAGAAGGTGCGGCGGGCTCCGGCGACTTCGGCGAGGAAACGGGCGAGCGGCGGCGTCAGTACGCGGGGCTCCAGCGCGTGCAGGACGCGGGGCTCGACCAGCTGGCCGGTGGAGGCCAGGATCAGGTAGAAGCGGTGGGCGTCGCAGGTGACGGCGAGGTCGTCCAACGCGATGCTGCCCGGCCCCTGATCGGGCCAGCCAAGCACGATGGTGTGTTCCAGCAGGCGGGGAACACGGGTGACGTTGGCGCTGCGCCGCCTGCGGGCCGGGAAGACCAGCTGCGCCGGCAGCGGGCCAGGCGGCCCCGCGAGGGCGGTGGCGAACCGGTCGGCCTCAGGGTCGGGCAGGAGGTCGGCGAACCGTCCGGCCATGGAGGAGGCCGGCCGGGCCGCCGAGGCCAGCCACACCTCGAACCGGCCCCGCCGTACCTCGTCCGCGTTGCCGGCGTGGAGCTGGAACGCCATCTCTACGCACGGCGGCGGAACCAGCTCGGCCACCTCCACCACGGCCAGTTTGGCGAGGAGCCCCTCGGTGAGGACCACCTCCCGGGACCCGTCGAGGGCGGCCTGCTGAGCCAGGGCGAGGAACGCTTCGTCCCGGGCGGAGAGCATCCGGGCGGGGGCCGGGCGATCGGCGCCAAGGTAGCCGGCCGGCCAGCCAAGTCCGGCGTCGCCGACCAGCTCGGCCACCGGTACGGCCGCGCCGTCCCCGTACGCCTGCCGGAAGCGCTGGTGGTAGTCCCTCCACGCCGGAGGGCCGGACGGGTACGGCGAGAGCCGTACCAGCACGGACGCGGCGCCCGCGACTTCGGACAGGACCGCCTCGGGGACGGTGATGTGAGCGTCGAGGATGGTGTCCGGCCAGGACGGCGAGGGACCCTCGGTAGCCTGTCCCGTGGGGGCGGGCATCGGTCCGGCGCTGGCCGCAATATCGGTCACCGCCCGCAGGACGCCGAGCGGGTCGGTGGCGGTGGCCACCTCGTCAAGAGCCGACAGCAGCAGCCCGTGCTCCAGGAGCTGGGCCAGGAGCCCGCGCACCGTGGCGCTATCGGCATGGGGGAAGTCGACGGAGATGGCCTTGGCCACGTCGGCGAACACGGCAGGGGCCGAGGCGGCGGCGAGGGCGGAGCGCACGGGGCCGGTGGCCGCCACTGACACCTCCAGCGGGGCCAGCCCCTTGGCGGGCGTACGGCCGGGCGCGACGATCCGTCCGCCCCGGGTGACGACGGCCGGGTTCGCTGCCACGGGCAGCCGCTCCAGGATCTCGGGGTTGGCGCTGAGCTGGTCGGCGACCGCGCCCAGCCAGGCGGCATCCGGGCGCAGTACGGCACGGTGCCCGCTGCCCCAGCGGGCGCTGGGCTGCGCGCCGGTGCGCGCGGGAGCCACGCCGGCGAAGTGCCCGAACGGGGTCGCCCGGCCCTGCCAGCGCAGCAAGTAGGCGGCGGTGGAGTGCACCAGCCGCCGCACCTCTTTCACCCCCGGCGAGTCAGCGGCCAGCACGGCGGCGGTCTGCGCGGCCAGGCCGGAGCTCGCGGCCTCGAGCGCCTGGCGGGCCTGCGGGTGTTCCCAGACAGCCGCCAGCCAGGTCCGGCCGCGATCGGCGGCCCCGGGCCCGGACAGGTCTACGTCCGCTTCCGGGACGCCCGTCCCGGGATGGGTGGTGGCCCGCACCAACAGGGCCCCCGTGTGCCGGTACAGCCGCGCTCCGCCTGCCATGCCCTGTGCCCCCTCGCTGTCGTCGTGGTGCCGCCGGGCACACGGCCGTGTGCCCGGCGGCGGGTGGTGGGAGGTGAGGTGCAGTGCCGCGGCCGGCTGGTGCCCTACCTCACCTCACAGCGGCCCGGGTCAGGCGGTGTCGCCGCCGAGGGAGACACAGGCCGTGGCCCCGTTGGCGCAGGTGCTGCCACAGCCGTCGCCGGTGTCCTGGAGGAGGCTCGCGATGGGCGCTCCGGCCTCGACCACCCGCACGTCGAGGCTGAACTCATTGGCACCGGTCGTGGCGTGCTGGATCTGCTGAACCATGATCACTTCTCCTTTTCGGTGATGGTGCTCTTGCTGGCCTGGCCCTCCTGGGGCCAGGAGATGACGATGCGGCGGTGCCGCTTGGTGATGACCCGCCCGGCGGGCAGGTCGGCTTCGGGGGTGCTGGCCGGGTAGGCGTAGATGACCGGCTCGTCCTGCCGGTGATCGCGATCCCACCTCTGGAGCTCCTCCACGAGGGCGTCGGCCACGGCTTCCGCGTTCGGTCCGTAACCGTGGACGCCGAACTCGGCGCCGTCGGCGGTCTTGCGGATGGCCAGGTAGGCGAGGGAGTCGCCGTCGAGGAGGGTGATGTTGGCCCGCTTGTTCTGCGGGGCCACAAGGCCGGTGTCCAGTTCGGCGTCCACCGACATCAGGCAGAACCCGTCGAGCGCCGAGGCCAGCCACATCTGCATGCCCTTGATGGGTTCCGCCGGCGCGACGGTGACCCCCGTCCACTTCTCCACCCGGTCGGTGTCGAACACGCCGTTCAGGGCGTCGGGGTCTGCGGGCCATCCGTCGTCGAAGCGGAGCCCGATCTCCTTGCCCCGGATCAACAGCAGGCGTTCGGTGTGCTCGCCCTCGCCCTGCATGGTGACGAAGCCACAGACCTCCGTCGACCGGGACACGAGGCGTTCGCCGTCGCGGTCGAAGGCGATCGAGCGGGTCAGTCCGCGCATACGCAGCGGCACCACCAGCCGGCCGTCCTCTGCGAGCTGGTCGGTCCAGGCAGGGGGGATGTCCCAGGCACCGACGGTCACGATCAGCCGGTCCAGGGTGCCGGCGTCGGGGAGCCCATGCTCGGCGTCCGCGAGCACGACCCGAACCCTTTCGTATCCGTTCGCGTCCAGCAGCTGTCGGGCGCGGTCGGTGACCTCGGGGTCGATGTCCATGGTGACGACCGTGCCGCCCGGTCCTGCCACCTCTGCCATCAGGGCTGCGTTGTAGCCCCCGGAGCCGACCTCACCGAGCCGCATCCCCGTCTGGGCCTCAGCCTGCTCCAGCATCATCGCCTGGACGTCGGGGGCCGAGACGGAGCTGATGGTGATGCCGTGCTCGTTCTTCTTCGTGGGCACGGCCTCGTGCGCGGCGTACGCCTGAACGAGAGGTGCATCGGGGGCGAACGCGTGACGGGCAACGGTCCGGAACGCGGCCTCGACCTGCTTGCTGCGGATGGTGCCCGCCCTGACGAGCTGGTCCACCATCGCGGTGCGCAGCGCCTCGGGATCGGCAGTTTCAAGATGGGTCATTCGGTTACCTGTCTCTTGTCGTGGTGGAGCGGTTGGAAGCCCCGAGCCGACCAGCCCCTCACGGGGTGTGGGCCGGGGCGCGCCGTACGTTGAGAACTGCCGCGCGGCATTGGGACGGTGTTCGGCGACGCTAGCCAGGCCGCCGCCCCCGCGACCGGGGTATGCGCTGCGTGGTGCGATAGCTCCCGGAGATCGGCTGAAACCGTTCGCTCATCAGCTGGAGCATCTTCACAGCGCCCCCAACGCGTCTCGCTGGTAGAGGGTGACGACCGGCGCTCCGCTCCGGCGTCACGGGTGCCGACCACGATCCCGGGGAGGAACTCGGGGTCGGGGCGGGCAACGTCGTCTCCTCGCATGTAGGTGGGGAGGTGGGCTGGCTCAATTCCCGGTCGGGCCGGTGAGGGCCAGCGCGGTGAACTCTGGTGACCAGTCCAGGTCCCAGCGTTCCGTGTGCAGCCAGCCCCTCCGCAACTGCTCGATCAGCTCGTCCGGGTAGCCGCGGAAGTAGCCGTCGGGCTGCTTCTCCCACACCTGGACCACGACGTAGACCACGCCCGTGCGGGGCTTGACCCAGCGCCGGGCATCCGTCATGAAGCGGTGCACGTCCAGGTACGGCAGCACCAGCCGGCACGACAGGACGTCCACACTGCCCGGCGTCAACGTCCGGGGCGCGGTGTCGGTCAGGAAATCGTGGACCTCGAAGGACAGACGCTTCTCGCCGGACCAGAACTCGCGGGCGCGCTCCACCGCGACCGGCGACCAGTCATAGCCGGTGGTACGCAGCCCCTCGCGTGCGAGTGCCGTCGTCATGACGCCCCAGCCGCTGCCGATGTCCACTGCCGTCCTCATCCCCGCCCCGAGCACGTGCCGCCGGATGCCGGCCAGCTCCTGCTTCGTGAAGGGGAGATTCTCCTCGGGTTCCCGGGCGGAGTAGAAGTGATCCCACCACATCCGCTTACGCAGCGCTTCGATCGGGTCGCCCGGTACACGGGTGGACAGGCCGAGGGCGTCGGGCAGGGTCGGCAGCCCGCTCACGCCGTACCACCCGGACGGGACAGTCGGTCCCCACCCACTGCGTCCGCCGGCAGGTGCTCGACGCCCGCAGCGGCAAACAGGTCCACCGTGACGGGCGCGAGCTCTGCGAGGACCCTGCGACGCTTCAGCTCCTCCTGTGGCATGCGAACGGGCAACCTCGTCGACTCCGCCGCTCTGCTGTGTTCCAAGGCCATCCTCATCCCACTCAGTCGCCAACACGTACGCCGCAATCACGCCCAGCCAGAGCAGGACCATGAGCGTGCAGAAGATCCACTGCCGCCACCCCACCCCCCACCGCCGATCCACCCATCGCTGCCGGTCCATCCAGGTCCATAAGCCGTTCACCGGCCGTGCATCACGAGCTGGACCACCGCGTAGGGCGAGCAGAGCGCCGCGGCGGAATCCATCGGAACCGACCAGTACAGACGCTCACCGGACGCCCTGTTGATGCCCGGGCGAGGGACCCCAAGGCTCGACTTCCTCCCGAGGCAAACGGTGTCCGGCACGTCCCACCGGCGGGCGGTGCTCGCCGGGACGAGGGCGTAGTACCAGTGGGCGTAGCGGTCGCAGATGACCGGCCCGTTGTGGAGGGCGCCGGCGAGGTAGACGTCGATCAGCGCCTCGTCGGTCTGTTGAGCGGCTGCCTGGACGAGGTCGGCAGGGATGCGTACGGCCGCGAACAGTGACCCGCACGACAGCATGGCGACGGGGCGTTCCTGCCACTCCCGGCGCGTCTGCGCGGGGTCAGAGGATGCCGAGGACAGCCAGTGCTGGGTCGCGAGCTGCCGTTCCGCCCCGCTCGTCACGTGCTGGACCGTCATCGCTGTACCTCCGCCACGGCGGCGTGCTTGGCCTCCCGTAGGTGCTGACCGACGTCCCGGCCGTGGAGCAGGGGCACCGGGGTTGCCGTGTGCTCGACCCAGGGGGCGGTGTCCCAGCGCACGTCATGCGTCGGCGGGACCGCGATCCACTGGTCCGGGCCGGAGCGCACTTCACCGGGTACGTCCCCGACGGCGTACCGGCCGGTGGACGGCAGTACCAGGAGGACGGCGTGGTCGGCGGTGATCAGGCAGGGGACGGGAGCCACACGGTCCAGGGAGACCATGGCGGCCAGGCCCAGGGCGCGTGGGACGACCAGCGCGTCGAACGCGGCGGTCCAGGCGATGAGGCCGGCGCCCGGCGAGGAGTCCAGCTCCCGCAGGGTCTCCTCCATACCCCGAAAGGTCGGAGAGCCGGGCACCGGGTGTGCGCCGGGCGTCCGACACTTCTCAGCCTGGCAGGTGCACCCCTGCCGCGGCCGGTGCCGGTAGCCCACGGTCAACGGCCAGTCCAGCAGGCTGGCGTATGCGCGTACTGCGGCGCCCGGTTGTCGGGTATCGATCGGCTCCATCGCCGCTACTCCCTGGGGTGATCACACATGCACGGGCAGTGACCTTCCGAGGGTGACGGGCGGGCGGCAGCGCGCCCCCTAGAAAATCTAGGGGGCGTCAACTGTTCGACTTACGGGTTGAGTTACCCAGCCAGTTCCATGTTCCTGATGAGGCCAGACAGGGCGCCGGCCTGGGACGGGACGCCCACCCGCGCGAGGTCAGACACGAGGGCCCGACTCATCGGGTCGGCGTACACGTAGTACGGCGCGGCAGCAGCGGCCTCCCGGAGCTTGACCACGGCCGACGGGCTCTGTCCCATGCGGTGCAGCGCGCGGGCCTCATCGATCCGGAAGTGCGTGCGCCGCTCCTTGCTCGGAATCTCGCCGATGTTCACCCTCGGCACCTTCTTGAGCCCGGCGTCCGGCTGGTCGACCTCCACCCCGGCCTCCGCCGCGTGGACCGCGACCGTACCCCGGCCGAACACCGTGTGCCGCTCCAGGTCGTACCAGGACGGGCCGAGCTGATCGGCGTCCTGCAGCGCGGCGTCGATCCTCGCCCAGGCGTCATCCTTCTGCCCGCCTCGGGCATGGGCGATCGAGCACCGCAGGTGCAGCGCGCCACGCAGGGACACCGCCACCTGATCCCGGCCGCGGCCAGTTGTGTGGGGCTCCAGGTCCCGCAGCGCGGCGTCCGCGACCGCGATGGTCTCCCGCAGGGACGCCTGGTGCAGCAGCGCGCCACATCGGTCCCAGGCGACGGCGGCCTTGACCACCGGGTCGTCAAGGGCCGTGGCGGCGCCGGCGGCCACCTCGGCGGCCGACCACGCCAGGTCCGGGTAGCCGAGCTGGTTGAGGCACATCCGGGCCGTACGGGCGGCGTCAGCGAGCAGACGCAAAGCCTCCTCCCGCGCGGTGCCGGTCGCGGTGAGAACAGCCGTGTTCAGGTCCTCGACCAGTGGCGGGAGCAGGGTTGCGACTTGGGGAAGGTTCGCGGCCTGCCGGGCAACATTGGCCTTGTTCGTGCGCTCGGCAATGGCCACCATGTCCACCGGCCCTCCCTGGGGGGTAAGCCCTGGGTGCCCAGACAGGATCAGCCCGGCCCGCCGCAACCCAGTGCGCAGAGCCGGGATGTGAGCGTGCGCCAGGCTACCCCCGCTGCGCTGGAGGCGGTACGGCTGGCCCAGCAGCCAGACCACGTCCACGTCGCAGCGCTCCGCGATGGCCGTGATGACGCTGTACCGGTCAAGGGACTGCCGTCCGCTCTCGACGTTGGCAACCCAGGACTCCGTACGCGACAGGAAGCCGGCCAGTTCTACCTGGGTGAGGCCAGCCGCGTTCCGGGCGATCCGTACGCGCGTGCCGATGTGCTCATCAGTGGGAAGGGGCATACTGAACTCCGTACTCCGTTCTGACCTCGACACTCAGGACGGTACTCCGGAACGCGCCCCCTTACAGCCCCGAGCCGTATGGGGGCGTAGTTCATCCCGCTGTCAGACCCGGCCCGTAACGTGGCGCCCGTGCCTCCCCACCCTCGGCCTGACGGCCCGCTGCGCCCTGCCGCTGCCCAGATCAATGAGGCGATCCGCCAGTTGATAGAGCAGCCCGACGACGACCGGCGGGCCGAGGAGTACCGGCGGCTGCTCATCGCGTGGGCCGAGGCCACCCGCAGCGACATGGTCAAGGCCGCCTGATCCGGGGCCACGTGTCGGACCCCGGCCCTACCCTCCCTCCATGACGGACATAGATCGACGCAGGCGACGCCGCCGCCTGCTGCTCGTGCTCGCGTTCATCGCCACCGTGGGCGGCGTGGTGCTGCTCACCGCTCTGGACCAACTGGGCAAGGATCGCGCCGCGCTCGTCGCCGCGTTCCTCAGCGTCGTGGCCGCTGCCGCCGCGTGGGAGGCGACCGGCCGCGCGAGCGACACGGCCGAGGAGGCCCGGAAGACGGCCGAGGTTGTAGCTCGGATCGAGCGGGATCGGTGGCTCGCGGAGCTGACTCCGCAGTTCGAGTTCACGCTGACCAAGGAAGGCGACCACGCGGCCAAGCTCCTTGTGCACCTCGCCGGCCCGGACGCCCTCGGTCGCCTGGACTCGGTCACGGTCCGGGTCGGTGATGACGACTACGACCACACCCCCACCCAGCAACGTCTGGGCTTCCTCAGCCCCCACAGCCCCTCGCCGGAGCAGATCGCGGCACACGTCTGGGGCCCGTTCCGCCTCCGGCCCCGCGTGGACGAGGGCGACGACGACGGGCGAGAACTGACCTTCACCGACCTCCAGGTGGGCCGCGGCCGGCCGCTCGCGCTCGACCGCACGAGTCCGGGGACCTGGATGACGGGGAAGACGTACGACTCGTGGCAGCAGGAGTACGAGGGGCACCCCATGCGCCTGATCTTCACGTGCCGCAGAGGTGAGGAGACTTGGACGGTGGCTCGGAACGTCGAGAACCCTGACTGGCGCCCCGAGCCCCGGCAGCCCGTCGCCTGACCACCAGGAGGACACCCTGTCCGGACAGGTGTCCTCGCACGTCACAGGGGGCGGACACTCTCATCACGGCCGGGCCACGGACACGGTGTCCGGACACCACGGACCGGGCGTCCGGACACAGGAGTGCGCCCCGCCCGGGTTCCACCGCCGGACGGGGCGCACAAGGGGTCCGAGTAGCACCAGCACGGACGGGTCCGAAGCTAGTGCCCGGGTATGACACCGGCCCGGTCCGGGGTGCCCCAGCAGGCGGCACGTCGGGGGCGAGGCGCACACGGCCCGCCCCGGAGTCGTAGGGGGCGGGCGCTCGGTCACGGGACCGCAGCAGGCGGCGGGGGGTCGGTCTCGTCCGGCGGGCCTAACGGAGGACTCTCCTCAAGGTCCAGACACAGACGCGAGAGCCGTGCGTTCGCCTGGTCCACGGCATCCCGCAGTGACCCGCCGCTGTTGGGGTAGAGCTCGTGCTCGACGCGGCCGAGACGGTCCTCGATCGCGCCGACCCGCTCCAGCACTCCGGGCCGGGCCGGGATGCCTGGGCGGGACGGCTCTCCGTACCAGTCGTCAATGAAGTGATCCACGCGGTGCCCGAGCCGTATACCGCCTCGGACCACGCGCCAGGCCACCGTCCCGGCGCCGGCGAGGATGGTGACGGCACCGCCCCACACCAGCAACGTGTCCAGGGCGGGAACTCCGGTTGCAGCCACAGACGTCATGCCGCCTTGACGAACGCGTCCTGCGCCCGGCGAGCGACGCCGGTCGGCTTCCAGAGGCCGAAGTGCGAGGCGACCGCGATCACGAAGTTGACCAGGGTGAGCACCAGCGCGTTGCTGGCGTCCCAGCCGGGGCCGCCGGCCGCGAGCTCCGTGATGAAGCTGTCGGCCGCGGCCAGGGCCAGCAGCACCACGGCCTTCGTCCCGGCGTGGGTGACGCGGGTGGTCACCAGGCCGACGAGGACGGGCAGGACGAAGGAGAGCAGCAGGCCGTACCAGTAGGCGGCGTCCAGGGTGGTGTCCATGACGGGGTACTCCTTTTCAGGCGGCGACGTCGAAGCCGTGCTTCGCGCCGAGGCGGGTGAGGCTGGTCCGGCCGGGGATGCCGTCCGCCGGCTGTCCGGGCTGGCGGCCACGGAAGCCGCATTCCTCCTGCCACTCGCTCATGGCGGTGACGGTGGTGGTGCCGTAGTGGCCGTCCTGGAACTTCTTGGACAGCAGGCCCTCGTTCACGAGGGCGGCCTCCACGGTGATGACCCCGGCGTACGTGACGGGCGTTCCCGCCATGCGGGGGTTGCTGCGCGCGGCAGCCACCAGCCGGGACAGGGACACGACCGGGCGGGACGGGGTGGGCAGCGGCGTGGTCGGCAGGGGGTGACCGAGGCGGGCCGCGATCCGGTCCCGCATGGACGGCATCGTGAAACCGCGCGGATCCGGCTTGCCGGGCTGCCACTCCAGGTGACCGAGGACCGAGCGCGCTCCCCAGCCGTGGGCGCGGCACAGGGCCGCGGACGCCCGCTCGATTGCGAGGAGCTGCACGTCCGGCCAGGGGTCGGTGCCGTCGCCAGCGTTCTCGCACTCGAAGCCGTACATGTGCCGGTTGCCGTCGACCGTGGCCTCGTCATCCACCGGTAGGGGGGCCTCTGCGATCAAGGCGCGCAGGACGTCGGGATCGCCCAGCCCGGCGTGGTTCGTGCGCCCGTAACCGATGAGGTGGACCTGCCCGCTCTTGGCGATCATGCCGTGGCACAGCGGGCCGGGGAGGCCGGAGTATCCGTCACGCACGATGCGGACGGTGGAGGCCGTGCCTCGGGTGACGGTGTGGTGGATCATCACGGCGTGGACGGGCCCCCAGGGGCCGCGGCTGTTCCTGTTGTGAGTCTCCCAGCCGGGGACCTGGACGACGTCCAGGCCCTCGTCGAGGAGGGCGCGAAGGAACCGGTCGGCAGAGAGTGGGGTGGCCATTACGCACGCTCCAGATGACGGCGGGAGGCTCCGACGGCGGGTCTGCCGGCGGTCGTCGGGATGAGGGACATGGGGACCTCCAGGGGGTGGGGACAGCCCTGTGCGGACAGCGTCCGGACACGGGGCGAGGGGTGTCCGTGCTCGCGTCCGGGCACGGAAGCGGGACGGCGGTGACCTGCGGGGACAGGGCGTGGACAGTGTCCGGACAGGGGGTGTCCGGACAGGTCGGCGGAGGGCAGTGGCCGGGGCTCATCCGTACAGCTCCACGATCACGATTCCGCGCTCGCCGGCGGCGCCGGCCTGTGCGGCGCCGTTCGCGGAGACGGCCCCGCCTCCGCCTCCGCCGTAGCCTCGCGGCACGATGCCCGCGCCGGCAGTTGCCCGCGAGGCACCGCCGTGGCCCATGCGCGAGGAGCCGCCAGCGCCGCCGATACCGGCGTTCCCGCTCAGCCGGATCGAGCCCTCCCCGGCACCGCCGCCGATGGCCCAGGACCCGGTGCCGGCTGCGGGACCGGTTGTGCCGCTCGCGGTGGTGACGGTGGAGCCCGTGGCCATGGTGGCCGCGCCAGCGGTGCCGCCGAGGGCGGTGGCGTGCGCGCCGAAGCTGCTGTTACCGCCCGCGCCGCCTGCGCCGTTGGCGGATGCGCCTGCCGCTCCGCCGACGCCGACGGTGACGGTCTCCACGGCCGCGAGCGAGGCGACGTTGATCAATGCCTCCGCGTACCCGCCCCCTGCTCCGCCGGCTCGCCAGATGGACTCGGCAGCCGCGGCCGAGGCGCCGGCCGAGCCTCCGCCGCCGGCCTGGACCTTGACCCGGACCCGGGCCAACCACGGATAGTCCGCTTTGGTGAAGTTGAAGGTGCCGGCCGTGGAGTAGGTGACGATCTGCCGGAGCCCCATGCTGCCGGGCTTGAGACAGGTGTCCCCCGCGCCGTCGGTCGTGAAGTATTCGGCGCACAAGTCGATGGCGCCCGGGAACACGAAGACGCCGTTATCGCTACCGAAAGTCAGCGCGTTCCCGGGGTCGGTCGACGGCAGAGCACTGATCGTGCCTGTGCCCGGGTGGTAGGTGATCCCGGGTCCGGCCTGGAGCAGCTCGGCACGGTCGACGCTCACCACGAACGGGGACGAGGCCGACCCGTTCCCAGAGACGTCGACCGCCCCGGCGCCGTTGATCGCGCAGGAGCATCCCCCCTGGCATCCGCATCGGGCCATGTCTATCCCTGCCTCTCCTGTGTGTCGGTCTGGGTGCCCTCGCCGTCCTCGGGCGGCGGGCACTCGCCTCGGCAGCGGCCGGTGCACCCGCACGCGAGCGCCGCCGGGCGGGTCTGCTGTCCGGGCTGCGCGGCGAGGTCTACGACCAGGTGCTGGCCGTCGACCCACCCCCACCCGATCGCGGTGGCCAGACCGCCGGCCGCGGCCTGAGCGGAGCGGCCGAGGGCCCGCTGACTCGACGTCATCGCGCGTACGGTGCGCTGGGCAGCGCGCTGTCCTGGAAGGGGGGTCATGGGGGGTCTCCTACGAACGGGTCGCCAAGCGGGATGAGGGAGACGCCGACGTTCTCGCCGTTGTCGCCCCAGTCCACGTCCACGTCGGACAGCCGGTACGGCTGGGACAGGCCCATGCACATGCCGGTGGCGGCGACGTCGATACGGACGCCAGGCACGAGCTGCCGCATGGACACGGGGGCGGTCGCGGCGAGGCCGGCGCCGTCCGGGATGCGCAAGCTCGTCGGCACCGGGTTCCGGCCGGTGTAGGAGCCTCGGGCTAGTTGCCAGAGGTCGTACGCCGTCAGACCCTCGGCGGTCGTGCGGATGAGGTGGTCCAAGCGCCCGTAGACGGAGCTGACGACGCCGGACACCCCGTACTGGCTGCCGGTGATGTCCTGGTCTTCTTGGTTGGTGACCCAGACCAGGGAGGCCGCGTTCGTGCCGTCCCGCACGATCTCGACGTCGCCGGCGAAGGCGTCGAGCGTCAGGCGGGCCTGGGCTGCGTCGGCGGTCGTCTGCGGCCTGCCGAGGACGAGGGCACGGCCGACGGTGGTGTACTCCAGGCCGCGCGGGACCAGCTCCTCTTCCAGGATCCGCAGGATCGGCACGATCCAGATCTCGTTATCGAGGCTGCCGTCCTTCTCGTACCGGGCGTTCACGGTGTCGTCCTGGCGGACGATGTAGTCGACCATGCCCGGCCAGTCCGGCCCGGAGGCGAACAGGCCGCCCAGCAGGTTCTCCCGGATGATGGACTCCGCGATCTCCTGCACGGGCCCCTGGTGCTTTGGGTCCAGCGGGTTCGTGCTGACGTACCGCAGCAGCGTGGTGTTGACCGTGCGGGCCAGCCACTCCGTGACGTCGCGCGCCTCGATCAGGAAGCGACTGCGGTTCTCCGTCACCCGGAAGACGGGCCCCTGCCAGACGAGTTCACTGTCCCGGTAGATGGACAGGTCGTGCGCGAAGGGTTCGATCTGCCCGAGCTGCGCGCAGCACTCAGCGCCAGCCGCTCCCTTGGCGATCGTGATGGACGCCTCCGACGTGTCGTTGAGCGTCCGGTTCCAGGAGACCGACGTGAGCGCGGAGACGCCCGGCGAGGTGAACGGCAGGCTGCCGCCGCGCCAGTGGATGATGGCGCGGTACTCCTGTGCACACCCGAGAACGGCCATCAGCCCACGTCCGATCGGGGAACGAGGAGGACCCGCGCACGGGCGTCCGCGGCCGTGGTCGCGGAGGTGGACAGGATCTCGATGCACACGCCGGTCGGGCACGAGAAGACCGGCCACTCGAAGCTCTGGCCCAACGGCCCGTAGAGGATCGGCTCGCTGGTGGAGGCGTCCAGCGATCCGGCGTTGCACTCCACCTCTGCCGTCTGCGTACGGCCGTCAACAATCAGCTTGGCCCCGGCCGGCAGGTAAGGGATCTGGATGTCCGTGCACGCCGCGCAGGGGTCCGCCACCTCCTGGCAGTCCCCGCCCAGGGGGTTGGCCCAGAAACGCACCACGAGGCGGCGCAGCGCGCTCGCGCCGGTCTCAAGCTCCAGGACCGGCACGGCCTCCAGCCACTCCGGTTGATCCTGGGGGGACAAGGCGACGACGGACCGGCGGAAACTCGCCGCCCCGGTCGGGTAGCACGGGTCCACGGGCACCGGTGCCCGGATCGGCAGCGGAGGAGGCGGGCACAACGGATCCTCGAGGCACGGGGCTGCCTCCACGCAGTCCCCGTAGATCTCGTCCGGGTCAACCGTCACCAGGGCGCCGCTGGCGAGGTTCACCCAGTTCGTGAGGGTCTGGAGCGGTTCGCGGTAGATGTACGGGACCGACGCGGCGAGCGTGAACGTGGCCTCCGCGATGATGCCCTCTGGGTAGTACCGGACGGTGGTGATCTGCGGGCCGTTCATGAGCCCCACGCCGTACAGATGGCGCAGCTCCCCGGTGCCGTCCCCGGTCGGGCAGCAGGCGAACACCCCCAGCTCGTCCCCGCCGCAACTCCCCTCGCAGGGGGCACCGCGCAGCGCGGAGGCCAGCCACTCCAGGGCGTAGGCCAGCGCGCACTCCTCCAGGGCCAGGAGGAGGACGGTGTACGTGATCTCGCGGTGGGAGCGGCGCGCGATACCGAGGGCGGCCCCGTCGCCTACGAGCTGGACGGGGTCGCGGGACAGCGTGGACTGGGAGAACCCGACCACGTTCATCCCCATGACGCCGAGGAAGTCGGCGGATTCCGGGACGGCCGCGTCATACCAGGGCGCAGGATCGGTCACGGGGTCCACGTACGGGGCGTCGTTGAGGGCAGCCGCGATGTCCGGGCATGTGTTGCAGCTCGTCAGCAGGCAGGAGGGTTCCGCGTAGGCCGCGGCCCTGGCGGAGTTGATGATCTCCGTACACCCGAAGTCGGCGTAGTCGCTGATCACGTCACACCCCTGCCGCTCGGGCCAGTTGGCCGTACAGGTGCTCGGCAAGGACGCGGGGGTCCTGTGCCGGCGTGCTGATGTTCCAGTTGTGGGTGACGGTGCGGCTCACGCCGCCGGCGCCTCCGCCCCCGTCGCGGGCGATAACGCCCCTCTTGGCGAGCAGGTCCAGCAGCCCGGACTTCTCCGCGAGCTCAACGGCCCTCGCCGGCCTGGTGAGCGGCAGGACAACCTCCTTGCCCGCCTCGCCGATCAGTGCGGCCGTCGGGCTGGTGACGATGCCGCCGTTGGCGAAGGGCAACAGGTTGCGGACCGCGCTCGGCAGCCCGCCCTTGATCTTCGAGACGATCCGGGAACCGATGTTCCCCAGGCTGTTGACGATCCGGCCGGGCAGCGTCGAGAACAGCGACACCACGGAGGAGATCAGCGAGGAGACCGCGCTCCTCGCGCTGCCGACCGCGCTGCGGAACGCGGACGCGATCCGGGAGCCGACCCCCGACAAGGCAGACCCGACACGGCCGGGCATCTGCGAGAAGAACGAGACGACCGAGGAGCCGAGCGAGCGGGCCGCGGACAGGGCCGAGGAGCCGGCGGAGGTGAACATGGACCGGACCCGTCCCGGCAGTGCGGCCAGGGCGGAGCCCACCCGGCCCGGGAGCTGGGCGAAGAACGTGGCCGTCGAGGACAGGAACGAGGAGGTCGCGGCGCGGGCCGAGTTGAACGCGTTCCGGAAGGCGGTCATCATCCGGGAGCCCAGGGAGGCCAGGGCGTTGTAGATCCGGCCCGGCAGCACGGTGAAGATGTAGATCACTGCCGCCAGGGCGGTGAGCAGGGCGATGCCCACGGCGGCGACGGCGTTGACGAAGAGGTCGACCAGCAGCCCGGGGAGCGCCCGGAGTCCGGCCATGATCATTCCGGGGAGCCGGGTGAAGAAGCCGACCACGGCGTTGAACCCGCTGGTCAGAATTGATCCCAGGGACGTGAACAGGTTCGTGAAGAACGTGGTGATCGTGGACGCCAGGGAGGACACGGCGCTGGAGATCATCCCGGGTAGGGCCTGCCAGAACCGGTGGACGGCCGCGGAGGCGTTGAGGAGCCCGGCGAGGGCGTTGACCACGCCCCGGATGATCGGGACCGTGATGTTCAGCGTCGTCCAGCCCGCGAAGGCGGCGGCCAACTGGAGGACCGGCGCCAGGAGCTGGATGACCAGGACGGCCAACGGGGCGATGGCTGACACCAGGTTCGCGACCGCCGGCAGGATCGGGATGAGCGCCTGGACCATCCCGGAGAACGCGGCCACCAGTGGCGGCAGGACGGGCAGCAGGGCATCGGCCAGGGCCGCGATGACCGGGACGAGCGCGACCGCGACCTCCACCAGGGCGCCCGCGACGGCGGCCAGCAGCGGCGCGAGACTGGCGACCAGCGCGGCGAGCTGCTTACCGATGCCGGCCGCCAGGGGGACGATCGCGTTCGCGAGCATCACGAACGCCCGGGTGATCGGCGGCAGGACCGGCAGCAGCGCGCCGACCAGGGCGGAGATGATCGGCGCGAACAGCGCGGCCAGGGCCTGGAGGACGGGGGCGAGGGCGGACGCCACCACGTTGACCAGCGCACCGACCAGCGGCAGCAGCGGGGCCAGGGCGCGTAGTACGGACCCGATGGCCGCACCCAAGGGGCCTAGGGATGGACCGATGGCGGCGAACGCGTCGGCCAAGGCGGCACCGACGACCGCGAGCGCGGGCGCAATCTGCGCCAGGGCCGGACCAAGGGAGTTGACCAGGCCGACGATCGCCGGCCCGAGCGCAGTGAAGATGGGGGCGAGGGCCGGCGCGATGGCGCCGACCTGGGTGATCAGGGCGGCCAGGATGGGGCCGAGCTGGGCCGCGACCGTGGCCACCGTGCGGAAGACGGCGGCGATGGCCTCCTGGCCCCGGGCGGAGTTGACGAACTCCGCCATGGACCGGGTGATCTCCTGCAAGTTGCCGAGGAACCCGCCGCCCGAGACCTCTCCGGCCCGGAAGACACCGGCGATGATCGAGCCGACGTTGCCTAGGAGGTCCCCGAGCCGGGCGAAGGCGTTGAGGGCCTGGTCCACCCACCGCACGGCGTCGCCGCCCTGCGCAGCCCGCTGGAGGAATGTCCCGAACCTCTCGCCCAAGCCGGAGATTCCCGATGCCAGCTCGGCGCCGAACCGGTCGGAGATGACCGCAGCCATCTGGAGGAACCCGGCGGTCAGCTTGTTCGTGGTCAAGCTCAGACCGCCGACGGCCTGCTCCGCCGCGCCGAGGATGCTCTTGATGTTGCTGACGCCCCGGGCGCCCTTGAGGTATCCGGTCACCCCGAGCGCGGCCCGCCCCCAGCCCTCCGCGATGCCCGTCAGCCCGCTCTGCAGCGGCCCCCGCAGCGCCCCGGCAACCGCAGTGATCTCCCCCTTCAACTGGGAGAAGAACGCGTCCTGTACCGAGGATCGGAGTGCCTCGAACGCGGGCTTGAGCGCGCGTACTTCTCGGGCTGCGGCCTGGGCTGCCGGTGACAGTCCTTCCAGAGACTTCTGGAACTCCTTGGCCGTGCCGGTCAGCGCTGCGCCGAAAGCCTCCTTGACGCCCATCAGGGCCAGGCGGAGCGCGCCGAGCGCGGCCTGGAAGCCGAGGATGACCGCCGGGTACGCGGCGATGATGCCGATCGCCGGGGCCAGGGCCGCGGCGAGCCCGCCGACAGCCGTCGCGGCGCCGGCTGCCGCGATGCCGATGGCGCCGATCTTGAGCAACCCGCCCAGGGCACCAGCGACCCGCCCGGCGATTCCGCCCAAGGCACCCAGGGCGCGGCCGAACCGTCCGGTGTCGACGTCGGCGTTGACGTTGATGTCCGGCGCGTTGTGCGCCCGGATCCGCTCGTCCAGGCCGTCCAGGTCCGGGACGATCCGGATGGTGAACTCCTGACCGTCCAGGGCCGCGCGGACTCGCTCCGCAAACTGGTCCAGGTCCGGCAGGACGGGGATGTTGATCCCGTCCAGGCCGCGCAGGCCCCGGAGGAGTCCGCGGTCGAAGCGGCTCAGGTCTGGCAGGACGGGGATGTTGATCCCGTCCAGGCCACGCAGCCCGCGCAGCAGCTCCCGGTCAAAGCGGCGCAGGTCCGGGGCCACCGGGACGTTGACGGCGCCCAGGGCGCGGACACCGGCGGCGAGGAGCGTCCGGAACCGGGACAGGTTGGGGGTGACTGGCACCGCCACGGCGTCCAGGCCCCGGAGGCCGGCGACGAGGAGCCCCCGGAACCGGGACAGGTCCGGGGTGACGGGGACGCTGACGGCCGACAGGCCGCGCAGTCCCGTGGTGAGCAGCCGGCCGAACCGCCGTACGTCCGGTTCGACCTGGACGCTGACGGCGCCGGCCGCGTTCAGCCCGCGTTGGACGTTTCGCCGGATCTGCGCGCCGACGGTGCGGGTGCTGCGGTCTAGCGCTCTCTGGATTCGCGCGCCGAGGTCCCGTGCGTCGGCGACCGCACCCGCATCGTCCAGCTCGATGCGGATACGGCCGACGCCGTAGTCCTCTTCCTCGGCCAAGGCAACCCCACGCGTGTGCGGTGGTTGCCCGGCCCAAAACCAGCGGCGATGTCCAGACTAGCCGGTGCGCCGTCCGGCGAGTTGTGCGTCTTCGGCGGCGAGCTGGGCCATGAGGGCTTGGGCCCCGGATGGGTCCAGGCGCGTGGTAGGTGGCGGCCTCATGCGCCGGCCGCCGGGACCAGCCGCCCGGGGCGGCGCGTACAGCTCGGCGCGGTTGCGCTCCCGTTGTGCCTCGTCCTCGGCCGCGTCATCGATCGCGGCCTCGGCGGCGGAGAGCATGACCCTTAGCGGCCACGTGTGGATGTCGACGCCTTGGAGGGCAAGGCGGCCCTCCCACGCGGACCAGGACCGGGAGATGCTGAGGCAGAGGCGTTCGACGACGTAGGAGGGCGCTGGCCGCCCGCACCTCCGTACAGCTCGACTACCCACTCCATCAGCTCGACCAGGACGCGGTCCGGCAGCCGCATACCAGCGTCCACGGCCTTCCCGCCCTTCCGGCCCTCCGCCGCCTCCCGAGCCTCTTCCGGGTCGCGGTAGGAGCCCACGGTCTTTCCGCCGACGCGGACCTCCCACCGGGCGAACTGCTCGGCGGACTCCGGCAGCATGAGGGACGCGAGGAACACCCGGAGCGCGACGTTCGCCTCCCGGACGTCGGACAGGTCCACGCTGACCGCGTCGCTCAGGTCGATGTTCAGCTTCTTGATCGTCTCCTGGAGACGCCCGTACGCGTCCAGGAACTCATCACCCATCACCTCGGGCAGGAACAGCAGCGTCACGTCGTCGCCGATCTCGGCCTCGTGCGGCTGTGTGTTGAGCGCGAACTTCTTGTTGGCCACGGGTATGCCCTTCCACTCCCGCGCGGTCGCCCGGCCCAAAACCAGCGGCGTACCCCGAAGGGTAGCCGCGGCCGGGCCGGGGCCGTCGGCAGCCGCTACCGGCCCTCGCGCAACGCCTCCGCCAGGAAGTTGTTCGCCCTCGTCCCCGGGTGGGTGACCTTCTTGGCGAACACCATGCGCCCGCCCATGTCGAAGCGCAGCGCCTTCGCCCGACGGGGCCGGATGACGTGCGGGCGGGTGCCGTCCAGCACGAACCGCACCGCCGGGTGGTCACAGGTGACCACGCCCTGGAGGCCGTTGGGCCCCTGCCCGATCTTCCAGGACACGTAGTCACCCATGGACCCGGGTGCCTTCCGCTCCGCGAGGTTGGCGACGCGCTCCGTTCGCCGGCGCAGCCCTCGTTCCGCGATGCCTCCACGCAGCCGCAGCAGCCGGACGATCCGCCCTGGGTCGATCCTTACCTCAACAGACACCGCAGACCTCCTTCACGGGCGAAGCAGGACGTACGTCTCGCCCTGCTTGTTGGACTCAACCTCGGGCGTCTCCACTGCGCTCGGAGTGATATCCGAGTAGTCGTACGCCCGCACGTCCAGGTCGCCGTGCTCCTCCCACATCCGGTGCAAACGCGGGATCAAGTCGCTGATCTTCACGGTGACGTCTCCTCGCTCGGGCACCCACAGCCGGGCAGTGCCACCGTGACGCGCTGCTCCACCCCCATGCAGCCGCCTTCCTGCTCCAGCACGCGCTGGGCGCCGAGGAAGAACATCGGGCCCCGGCGCCTGGTGCCCGTGGTCGGCAGGCAGCACAGCAGCGCGTTGTAGATCGTGGCCGCGTCCAGGTGGACCGTCCGGGCCGCGGCCGCCAGCTCCTCGCACGAGGGCGGGCAGCCGCGATCGTCCACGACCGGAGCGCAGCGCAGCAGGGTGACGACGAGCTCCACCCCGGTCGCGGCCGGCGGGGCGCAGTTCCGCCCGCCCTGAACCACCCGGTCGTCCACCGGGAAGGAACTGGTGGCGAAGATCCGGGCGACGTGGACGGTCAGCTGTCCGCCGGCGCCCTGGCCGTCCACGCCGCACGGGTCATTGCAGCCGTCCCACGCGGGCGGGCCGGGGACCACGCAGGCGCGGCAGGGGCATCCGGGTTGGTCCTCGACCGTCGCGGCTGTCTCTTCCAGGGCCTGGCACACGCACCCCAGGACGGTCTCCGCGAGGTCGTGGACGGCGAGCAGGTTCAGGGCCATGTCGTCACCCTCGGGCGCCGGTAGTCGGGGCTGTAGACGCGGGAGGGCGAGGCCAGGCCGTGGGGGTTGACCGTCTTGAGCCACAGGTCCACCAGCGGCAGGCCGGTGCGCCCCTCGGCGAAGATGACCGTGGGGTCGGCCATCTCGATCTCGACGCCTCTACGGACCACCCTCGTCACGTTGCCGGGCAGCCGGCACTCCCCGCACCCCTTCGTGCCCGGGGGCAGACAGGCCAGGATGAGCTGGCAGGTCAGCTCCGAGACGGCGGCGATGGCCGACTCGTCCAGCGGCAGGCCCCACCGGTACTCCACGGTGAACGTGCCCGGCGTCCCGGACGGGGCTGCCATGTCCTGGCAGGTGGGCCAGCACTCCCCGTCCGTGCGCACCAGGCGGCCGGGCGCGTCCACCCGGTAAGCCTCCGGAACGAGGTCTTCGCCGTCCACGTTGACGCTGATGACGTCGTACACGGGGCCGGGGAGCTTGACCTCGCACAGCTCCCCGCAGGAGCAGTCCGACGAGGACATGCAGCCGCAGACGCTCGCGTTGCGCCACAGGCCGTCCGTCCCGATGTACGGCACCCAGGGGCCCGTGCCCGCCTCGGCCTGGAACGAGACGGGCGCCGAGTCCAGGCAGGAGCGGCGGCACGGCCGTACGGTCACCGGGCACGGTCCCCACCGCATCCCGGACAGCCGCCAAAGGGTCTGGGAGGCCACCCGCGTCCACCGGTCGATGACCGCCTGGTCCAGGTCCTCCGGGAGTTGGCAGCAAAGGTCTACCTCCCACGGGTCGCACGGCCCAACTTGCAGCGGCATCAGCGTCTCCCGGGGGTCTCGTACGGGCTCGGGTCGGGGAAGGCGCGGCGGATGAACTGGCCGACATGCCCGGCCGCGAAGGAGTCCGGCATGGTCGACAGGAAGCGGCTGTTGGGGCCGTACCCGTGGGGGGCGCGGTGGAGGATCTTCACGTCCGAGATCTCCTTGCCGCCCAGGCCGGCGAGGTTGCCGTAGAGCGTCCGCTTGTGGACCACGTCCAGGTGCCTGGCTTCCTCGAGCGCCGCGAGCATCGCGGTCTTCTGGACGGGCATCGGGACGTGGAGCTCGTAGGACAGCGGCTCGGGGTGGCCGCGGCTCTCCAGGAGCGCCCTGGTCTCCCGCATCCCCCGCAGGTACTGCCTGGAGGCTCGGGCCGCGTAGTACGCCTCCACAGCCTTGACCGGGCCCCGGTGGAGCACCGGCATCCCGTCCGGCAAGGGGTGCATGACGAACATGTCGTCGTTGGCGAGGAGGAACACGTCGGAGACCTCCGGGTGCCGGCAGGCCGCGCGGACGGCGAGGGTGGTGTTCTGGTACTTCGTTCCGGTCTGCCTGGTGGCGATGTGCTCGACACCGGCCGCCCATCGTGGTCGGTATCCGATCAGCCACACCCGGCCGTGAGGCAGGTGGGCCGCCCACGAGCGGAGGGCAAAGCGAAGCTGCTCGTTGACGGCCCCCTCCCGCACCGGAACCACGATGTCCGGCGCGTTCACGGTCAGGAGGCCAGGCACATGTCACCGGCGACCGGGGTGTAGTCCCCAACGGCCTCCGGCGGGGCCACGCTCGTGACGAACGTCCTGCGGTGGCAGTTTGACCCGAGCGGGGTGAGCAGGGTGCCCGGCGTGCCGGCGGCGTCGATCGGCATGACGTCGTACGGGCCGACGCCCCACCCGCCGCCCGCGCGGGTGGCGCCGGAGAGGGTGAGGGAGACAGACTCGGAACCGATCTCCATGTCGCCGAGCTGCCCGTTCGTCACCCAGGGCAGGAGGAAGTAGATCCACGCGCCGTCCCCGCCGCCCGTGGCACACGCATCCTCGCTCAGCACCTCGGCCCACAGCTCGATCGCGAAGCCGCTGTTGCACTGGACGGAACAGTCGTCGTAGCCGATGGGCTGGCCGTCGTAGCCGTAGACCACGGGGTTGCCCGTGGTGATCTCGATGAACTCCGGGCTCACGGCGAAGAAGTTCAGCTCGATGTCGAAGCCCCGGAAGCTGGGGCAGCCGCGCTTGAAGCCGCAAACCCGGCCGTTGGCGGCCCGGTACTCGACGTCCTCGCCCTCATCCGTGTTCGGGTTCATGGAGAGGCTCGCGAAGCAGTCGAACGTGAAGCCGTTGTCGACACCACAGACGGGGCGGCCACAGCCGTCGAGCCGGGTGACGCGGATGGTGTCGGCGTTGGCGATCAGAGGGGTGGGCACTGTGGGCCTCCAACGGTTCTGCGTGTTGGTCGGCCCGGCCCACAACCAGCGGCGACGTCAACAGCATAGCCGCGCGCCCCTTGCCGCTCCGGGCCGTGCGCACCGGGGGTGCCGGGAAGTGCGCGGTGCCGCCGGGAAGGGCCGACGGCACCGCGCGGCTCATTCGGCCGGCGCCGGGGTGCCGCGCTCGGCCCACCGGCCGGCCGCGCTCTGGGCCGCGACTTCCTTCTTCGCGGTCTGGCGCTGCTCGTACTCCTCGACGGTCACCTCGGCACGGCCCTGTGGAGGGGCCAGCACGCCGTTGGACGTCCTGCACTGGGCGCCGTCCGGCGTGATGAGGCGCGGCCTCGTGCCGCCCCCGAGCGTGCTGATGGCCTCCACCCACAACTCCAGCTCGTGACGCGACTGGTCGGCGAGGAACGCGCTGCGAGCGCGGGCCGCGGCCACCATCCGGTCACGGGTGGGTCCGTCGTGGTACAGGGCCTGGATCGCTGCCGCCCAGGCTCGGACGTCGGACCGGTCAAGGAAGGTGCCGGCGTCCCCGAGCGCTTCCCGGAGCCCGGGGGTGGGGTGGGCGATGACCGGGATGCCGGAGGCCAGGGCTTCCACGGCGGCCATGCCGAACGACTCGTAGATGCTCGGCGCGGTGAGGACCCGCGTCCGGCTCCACACGTCCCGGCGCATGTCGGAGGTCTGCGGGATGACTCGGATGTTCCGGAGGGCGTGGCGGGTCACCTGCCGGCCGTGGGCGCCCGTGACCCCGAGGAACGGCAGGGAGCCCAGGAGGGCCGCTGCCCCGCGCCAGGTCGCGACGCCCTTGTTGGCATTCAGGTTGACCAGGGTGACGTGGTCGCCGGTCTTCGGCGCCCGGTGCTCCTCGGCGATCACCGGGGGGTGGATGACCAGCGCGCGGGCCTGGTCGAGCTGCGGGTAGCGCGCGGCCAACGACTTCATCACCCAGTCGGTGTTATAGACGCACAGGTCCGGGCCGAGCGCTACGGCCGGCTGCTCGTGGTCGTTGTGCAGCAGCAGTACCGACCGGGCCCCGACCTTCTTGGACAGGGTGATCGCGTCGGAGGCGAAGTGGTGGTGCGTGGCGAGGGCCCTGGGCCGCATACGGCGGATCGTTGCCTCGGCCGCGGCCGGGGTGAGCTGGGCGTAGGGGACGCCGTCCACGTCCCACACGGCGGGCGCCTCGGGCATCTCGGAGCAGATGACCAGGACGCTGGTGCCCGCGTCCTTCAACGCCCGCATCATCGTGTGCAGCATGGTCTCCGAGCCGGCACGCCGGTAGGGCACGCCGTAGTGCACCCAGGCCACCACCTCAGCCGTCGGCGGAGGCCCGGCTGAGGCCGCGCCTGCGGGGGTGCGCGGGGGGCTCTGGTGGTGGCGGGCTCTGGCCGGTCGGGAGGGGAGCAGGCTGGCGCACGCCTCCTCGAAGGCGCTCAGGCTGCCCGCGTAGTCGAGCGTCTCGGCGTGGGCGACGGCCGCGGCTGACGCTGCCGCGTAGGCGGCCGTGTCGGACAGCCGGCGGATCTCCCTCGCCCACCGGGTGACGTGCTCTCGCTCGATGTACGTCGCGGCTGTGCCCAGCGCTTCCTGCATCCCGGGCAGCGGGGAGGCGAGAACGGGGATACCCGACAGCATGGCCTCGGCGCCGACGCGCCCGTACGACTCCGTCGTGGACGGCATGAGCAGGATGCGTGTGCGGGCGTACACCTGCATCGGGTCCGCGCGGTCGACCAGTTCAACGTTCTCGGGCATCGGCGGGTCGTCGCGTCGCGGGGTGCGCACGACGAGGAATCGGGTGTCGGGCATCCGGCCGGCGAGCTGGGCGACCACGTCGGCGCCCTTCGCGGCCGTGGAGCCGTTCAGGGTCACCAGCTCGCCGGGGACGGTGCGGTACCGCTCCGGGTCGATCGGCGGCGGCAGGACGATGGAACGGCCTCGGTGCGGGTAGTGGGCGCGGCAGGCATGGGACGGGTACCAGGCCAGGGCCGGCCGACCGAGGTTCAGGTCGTCGGCCATACCGTGCACCATCAGCAGGTGCGGCACACCGGGCGTCTGGGCAACGATCCGCGCGGCCTTCCGGTCCCGGTGGTGGGAGATCACCACATCGGGCTGCGCCACGCGGACAGCGCGCAGCCAGTACGGCAGCGGCCATACCCGCACGCCGCCCTCGGTGCGCGGCTCGCCCGTCGGATCCTTCACGGTGGTCACCACGTGGACCGCGTGACCGGCTGCCGCCAGGTGCTGGATGTACTCGCGCGTGGTGACGTGTGCGCCTGCCGGGGGCACCTGGTCGTAGACCGGCAGGATGGCCAGGATGCGCATGGTGCTCCTTACGGCTCGATGGCCTGGGCATGGACGGTGCCCCTGGTCGCGGGCGTCCCATCCGCCAGGGGGCCGCTACGCCTCCGGGTGCTTCTGGCGGCGGTGGCTGTCCCGGCCGCGCTCGGTCGCGTACTCCCGCTCGCACAGGTCGCACGGGAACGGTCCGGTGTCTTGGGTGAGTTCGGCGGACTGGTCGCTTGAGTCGCTGTCCTCGGCCTCGTCGCCGGCCACGTCGAGGGGCACGGAGTCCGGGCCGTACGCGGAGGCGGGTACCTCCGGCAGCGGCTCGCCGGGCACGGCGTCCCTCGGCTCCCCCGTGCCGGGCTCTGCCAGTCCCTCCGGGGTGGCCACCCCCAGCAGCTCCCCGGGGGCCGCCCTCCCCTCCTGGGCGTCCTCCTGGGGGGAGATGTACCGGTGGCCGTCAACGAGGGAGCCGATCAGGATCTCCTCCGGGGCCTGGGTGAACAGCTCGGCCGGGACGGCGAACGCGTTGGGGCCGACGGTGCGCAGCTTGGGGGTCTGGTCGACCGCCCACTGTGCGAACGCGCGCCGCTGCGCCGGGGTGGGCTGGACGTGGATGAGGTCAGTCATAGGTCACCACCTGGATCGCGCACACGGTGCACGTCGTGCCGACCACATAGGTCCGCTCGACGAGGACTTTCCGGTCGTTGGTGCGGTAGTTGACGGAGGCACCCGCCTGGTCCGGGATGGTGTCCACCGGGCCGCGGCGGATGACCAGGGGGCCGGTGATGTAGAGCCACGCGGTGCCGGGCTCGGCCGGGATGTTCCCCGGGCCGGCGGCGGAGTAGCCGGCGCCGATGATCGCGCAGTTCCCGGCGAGGGTGCGCAGCGCACCGGACTCCGGGTCCTCCCGCAGGACGTTGCAGCAGCCGAGCAGCGCGGCGACGCCGGCCGGGACGTGGAGGGTGCCGATACCCCCGTAGGACGCCGCCAGGCAGCCCTCCAGCGCGGCCACGCCCTGGGCGACGCTCACCGGGCCCTGGGCAGGGGTCAGGTCGACGGCGTCTATGGCGAGCTTGGTCCGCCAGAACGCGGCCTCCAGCGCGTGCTGTTCGCCCAGAGCCATGGTGGCCTCGGCGTGGGCTCGGGCTTCGGCGTAGGTCCAGCCGAGGGTGGAGCACTCCGAGCCGGCGTAGACCGTGATGGGGGCAGCGTGTTCGGTGGTGGGACGGCAGAACTCCTTCTGTGCCGGGCTGCCGGGCGACTCCTCGCCGGGGCTCTCCTCGTCGCACGGGTCGGGCCAGTCCAGGACGGGGCAGCAGCCCGGGGCCAGCCACTCCACCCCGTTGAGCTCGTGGATGCGGTCCTCGGTGACGTCGGTGATGGTCGTGCATGAGGCGCCAAGGATGCCGTGCGGCAGCGGCGTGCCCGGGATCGCCTCTACGTAGCTGCGCAGGCCGGCGGACGGCATCACGCACCTCCAGGGGTGTCAGGCGCGGTGCCGGGCCCGAGAGGGCCCGGCACGCGGTTGTGGGACGGAGGTGGTCAGCTCTCGTCGGCGAGGCAGAGAATGGCGGTCTGAGCGCCGGTCTCACCGCTCGGGCAGACGGGCACGGTGACGACGCGGGTGTCGACGGACCGGTCCACGAGGGCGATGCACTCCTCCGCGAAGAGGGCCGTGTAGTCGTTGGTGACGAACTTGCTGCTGTCGTGGATCACGCCGAGGTTGACCTCCTCGCCGCGGCCGATGACGAGGCTGCCGGCCGGGTAGATGAGGAACTTGAGGGTGGACGGCCAGTCCAGCGCCGGAGACGGGGCGCCGATGTCGGTCGGGACGGCCGGGGACAGGCCGCGCGCCCACTGGATGCGCACGCCGAGCGGGGTGAACAGGGCCTGGATCTGGGCCGTGGTGACCTCGTCCACGCTGACGCCGTTGCGGCGCGCGAGGTCGGCCAGGAACAGGTTCCGGCTCCACCACGGCAGGACGACCTCCAGCGCCGTGGTCTCGCACAGGCTGTGGCGCTCGATCATGTCGGCGGCCTGGAGGGCGATGGCGGCGTAGACGGCCGACAGGGCTCCCATGGTGGCCGGGACGCTGACCGGGGTCGCGGCGGCCAGGGCCTGCTGGAAAAGCACCTGCCTGATCCGGATCTCGTGGGCCACCATCGCGTTGCGCAGGTACCACCCGATCAGCTCCGGGAAGTGCCGGGCCGTGAGGATGCCGGCCTCCAGGCAGACGCCGACCGCGTCACAGCGGACCTCCACCGGGTCCGGACAGGGGATGCGGAAACAGGGCTTGGTGTTGCCGGCGATGTCGTCGGCCTCGGTGTGGACCCAGGTCATGGACGAGACGTCCAGCGACAGCGGCTTGTAGTACCTGAGCCCGCCTCGGGCGAGCTGGATTTCCGGGGCGTCCCACAGCATGTCCGGGCAAGAACTGTCCGTCAGCTCGTACAGCGTCTCGGACGGGGCGCACCAGCCGCCCGAGGCGACGAGGTCGCCCTTGGGGAGACGGTTCTGCGCGGAGGCGGTCATGGCCACCGTCGTGCCCTCGGGCGCGGACGAGGAGTCCGTGACGATGGTCTCCTGCGGGTAAGGGTGCCGGTAGCTGATGACCTGGCCGACGCCGCCGCCGGCCGTCTTGAGCGCGGTCGCGCGAGAGTTGATACCGCGCACGACGTCATCGAAGTTGAGAGCCGCGCCCGGGGTGTAGCCGGGGACGTCCACGGCGGCCGTGATGTGCGTGCCCGGGGCCGGCGGCGGGGGCAGGACACGAGGCTGACGCCGACGCACCTGGGAGAGGTCCAGCGCGGGCCGGGTGACGAGGGAGGCGGTCGCGGTGACCGGCTCGGCCGGCTCGGCCGGAACCTCGGGGGCGGGGTCGGCGGCGACGGGCTCGGCCGGCTCGGCGGGCTCGGCGGGGGTCTCCGGCTCCGGGTCACCTCCGCGGACCTGCGCGGCCAGGGCGTCGATCTCGGCCGCGGCCTGGGTGGCGGCCTCGTGACGGGCGGCCTGCTCGGCGCGGATGCTCTCGACACCAGCGGCCAGCGCGCGGAGCTGCTCCAGGTCCTTCGGGGTGACAACGCTGGACGTGGACCGGGCGTCGAAGGCGGCGACCGCCCCCTCCAGGAGCTCGCTCAGCTCCTCGTCGTTGAGTGCGGTGATGTCCTCGGGAAGCTCGAACGGGTCCATGGGACGGATCTCCATTGATGTGATCTGGAGACCCGGCCCATAACCAGCAGTCGTCTGCGGTGAATCTTAGCCCTCCGGGCAATCCGGCGGGCAGGTGTCAAGCGGCGGGCCCTACTTCACGGTCGTGGGGTCGGTCTTGGCCTTTGCCCGGACCTCGCTGTTCGGGTAGCGCTTCGCGACGGTGTCGGCCGTGGGCTTGGACGCGCTGGTGAACACGACCTTCCCGCTCTCGGCCACGACCTCGTACTGCTGTTTGTTCTTCTGGCACGAGCAGGGCATCAGCTCTGTCCCTTCGGGTTGGTGCCGGCGACGCCGGCGGCGATCTCTTCACGGGCCGGGGCGACGGCGGCCGTCAGCCGTTCCAGCTCGGCCCGTGCCTCCTCGGCGCGCTCGGCCTCACGGTCCGCGAGGGCGCCGGCGAACTGGTCCAGGAACACCGGGCTGGTGAGCAGCGCGGCCACGGCGTCCACCACTTCCGCGCCCTGTCCGGACACGGTGTCCGGGCGGTGTCCGTGCTGGTCAGGGATGGCGGACACGGGCCGGGCGGACAGGGGCGCGGACAGGGTGTCCGGGTGTCCGGGGACAGTGTCCGCAGGGGTGTCCGCGACGGCGGCGGCCGACGCGGCGAGGGCCAGGTTCGAGCGCTCCGCGACGGAGGCCAGGAGCGGCGAGGAGTGGCCGGGTACGGGGACGGACAGGACCGCGCGGAGCTGCCACTTCCCCCCGGAGCCCTGGCGCATGTGGTAGCTGGGCTGGCACCCGGCGAACACCGTGCGGTCCCACTCGGCAAGCCACGGGGCCGCCGCGCCGGAGAACCAGAGCCCGCGCTCGTTCATGCCGACGGTGACGATGCCGGCGACCGTACGGGTGTCGTCCCACTGGCAGGAAGCGGTCTCGCACTCCGCACCGTCCCTGTGGTGGCCGACGTTCATGGTGAACGCCCCCGCGCGCACGAGGCTGCCGTCGTCCAGCTTGAAGCGGGCGCGCAGGAAGTGGGTCGTGTCGATCTCCCCCAGGCTCTCGATCGTCAGGTTCTGGCCGGGCATCCCGGCGTGCGGCTCCCCGGCCTGGGCCACCCATCCGAAGATGCGGCCGGCCGCGTAGTGCACGCCGCCGCTGCCCGGGGGCAGCTCCTCGTCGGTCGGCTCCCGGAACCAGTCGGCGGGCATGGGCGGAAGGTCCTGCATCGCGGTCCAGGCGGACGCGACGAGCTCGGTGAGCCCTGGGTCCTCTCCGTCTGCTGCGAGGGCGGCAGCCGTGGCCTCGGGGCCTTCCGGGATGGTGGAGGAGCCGACGTACAGGCCCGGGGCCAGGCGTACGAGGCGGCCGGCCTCCACGGCGCGGGACAGGTGGCCGCGCGCGGACTCCATGCTGATCCCGAGAGCGGTGGCGACCTCCCGGGCGCCGACCGGCACGGGAGAGGCGGCCACGTAGGCCACGACGCGCTGGTGTGCCTCGCTGGGGGCGGCGGCGGTCACGGCGGCTGCGGCCTGGTCCTCCTCGTCCTCCAGGGGGTCCAGGACGATGCGGGCGCGGTCGTAGGCGGGCATGGCGACGAGGGTTGCCCCGCGTACCCGGCCCTTCGTGATGCGCAGTAGGAAGTCCCCGGTGCGCTCGCTGTGGACGACGACGCCGGTGTCCGGGTCGTCCGGGTCGCCAGCCGCGGCCGTAAGGACGCCGGTGGTGGTGAATGCGGCGCGCAGCGCGTCGGCGGAGACGGTGCCGCCGGGGCCGGTGATGAGCTGGACGGCGTGCTGGGCGCGGGACAGGGCTGCCCCGGAGGCGGTCCACTCCGGGGCGGTGGCGGCCGTGATCATCCACGCGTCGTCCGGCAGGCGCATGACGCTCATGGACGGCAGGGAGGCGGCCAGCACGAGGAACCCGTCCTCGTCCTCGCTCATGGTGCGGTCCACGAACTCCACGTCGACGTCGTCCAGGTCGACGCTCACGCCCAGGGGCGCGCCTTCCTCCAGGAGCATGGTGGCGTCGGCTCCGGCCGGGCGGCTGGTGTAGAGCACGCCTTTGCCGGTGATGCGGGAGCCGTCCCGGCCGAAGGATTCGATCGAGCCGGCGAGTTCTGCGCCCTCGTGGCCCATCAGCATCTCGTCCGCGTACTGGAGCGGGGCCGGGCCCTTCTCCCAGTACAGGGAGCCAGCGGCGAAGATCCGGCCGTCGCCGGTCTCCTCGCCCTCGAAGGCGAGGGCGGTGTCATCGGGGGTGGACCAGGAGCGCGTCGGCATCCCGGCGGCCGTGGTCTCGGCGGGTTCCATGGGGGCCTCCGTGGGGCCGATGGGGATATCGGTGTGGTCGTCGGCGAACGCCACGCGCAGCCGGTCGAAGGTGATGGGGCCGAGCCGCTCCTCCAGGGCGGCCAGGAGCGCCGCGTCGTCGCTGTAGGCGGCGCACACGTGGGGCTGCCAAGGTGAGTGCTGGGCGGGGATGTCCGGGCCGTGCCGGTCCTCCAGGGCGTACGTGGCAGCCCAGCGGGCGGACTCCAGGGTGGGGGTGCCGTCCGGGCGGTCGCGGTCGTCGCCCACGGCCCACACCCAGGACGGGGTGTCGGTGCCGGCGTTCCAGTGGTTGGCGCCGAACGCGCGGCCGTGGACCCGGCCGTCCGCGAGGCCGTGCTCCTGGGCCTGGGCGCGCAGATTGGCGATCAGCTCGTTCCGCTGGTCCTCGTTCCAGTCGGCGCCCTCTCCGAGGAAGAACAGGGTCAGATGCAGCTCCTCCGGTGGCTCCCCGACATCGAGGGCAAGCCGCGCAGCGTCCTCCTCGGTGGGCATGAGCGCGATCATGGCGCCGGTTCGGTGGCTGCCGTCGGCGGCAGCCGTCACAGGGTGCACGGTGCTCTCCTCGGAATCGAAGGCTCGGCCCCGCTCGGGGTCTGACGGTTCGTAGGCCGCGGCCCGGTCTGCTCTTGCGAGTGCCAGGGCACAGCGGCAGTTGATGACCAGCTCCGGCGGGGCGGTCGGGTCGCCGGGGGCGGCCATGGAGACGCCGGCGACCGTGAACGGCTCATCAAGGAGCCGGAGCTGGCCGTTGATGCGCTCGTGGGCGTCGCGTACGTCCGGGTCGCGGCGGGTCAGCCACTGCTTGACCAGGGGCCGGTCCGGGCCGATGAGGGCCTGGGCCGCGGCGAGGGTGGCCATGTTCCAGGCGCGCGCGGACTCCGTGCGGGCGATGCGCTCCTCGCGGACCTCCCCGAGTTGCGCCCCCTCCCGGGCGAACGCTGCCCGCAGCCGCGCGCGGAGCTGCTCCACGTCCTCGCCCGCGTTGACCCCGGCGGCCAGCTCCTCGACCGCCACGGCGGCGAGGCGGTCCCCGACCGCGCGCAGCAGGTGCTCGGTGCTCTCCACGTAGTCCCCGAGCTGTGGCGGGAGGGTGTCCTCGTCGTAGCGGGCCGGGAGGTCGTCCCAGCCATCCGGCAGCGGGGTGTCGACGTCCTCGGCGGCCTGCTCGGCGGCGGACTGGGCGACGCCGAGGAGCCGGCGCACCAGGCGCGGCACGCGGGTGGTCCACATGGCGGCAATGCGGGAGACGGAGAACCGGGCGGCCACCAGCTCCGTCGCGGCGTCCAGGGCGTCGGCGTACTCGGCGGCCACCTCGGCGAGGACGGCGGCGACAGCTTCGGCGACGTCCTCCTCGGCGGCGTCCAGGGCGCGCTGCAGGGCCTCATCCACGGTTGGGCCTCCGGTCGTTCGGGGTGGTGGGGTCGTCATCGCAGATGTCGCAGTACGTCCAGGGGCCGAGGGCGGTCACGCCGTAGGTGGTGAGTGCCAGCAGCTCCCCCGTGAGGCGGGTGTATGCCTTGCACGTCGTGCACCACTCCTCCGTGGGGGTGGTGGACGTGATGGTGAGCGGCAGCACGGCATCAGGTGGCGCCGAGGGGGGTTTGTGGGGGCCGCTCATGCCGCTGTCGTCCTTGCCGTGCACCTGCCGATGGCGGCCGGCACGACGTCGAAGGTGTGGACCACCCCGGCCGCGATCAGCTCCCGGCAGTAGTTGTCCAGGCTCGCGGTGAGGCAGTCCGGGTCCAGGCCATAGCGGGCGGCGATCTCCGGGACGCGGGCCCACGCGCCGTCCAGCAGTCGCCATTGGTCGACCTGTGCGGTGTCGATGGTGAGCAGCGTGTGGAGTTGGGCCGGGTCGATCTCGCGGGCCCGTGCGCGCTCGCTGCGGGGGCAGGCGGGGGTACGTTCCAGCTTCCGGCCGGCTGCGGACAGGGCGGCCCAGATCAGGCCGTCGGCGGCGGCGAGGGCGCCGTCGGTGGGGCGTGGGGTGGCCGCGGCCGGGAGGGTGTCCGGCTCGCCGGGGGCCTCGTCTACGGGCAGCGGGGTGGGCACGGTGCGGTCCTCCTGCTCCTGATCCTGGTCCTGGTCGCGGTCGGTGCGCTCGCGTTCCTCGGCGGTGGGGGCGTCGGCCTCCTCGAACCCGGTCTCCCGGCGGAGGGCGCGGCTGGAGATGGCGCCGAGTTCGAACAGGCGCAGCGCGGTCTCGCTGCGGTTGGTGCGCACGCGCAGGGGCGAGGAGTCCGCGAAGACGGACCACTCCTCGGCGTCCTGGACGTTCTCGCTCTCCAGCAGGGGGCGCAGCCAGTGTTCGGTGTAGGCGTGGGAGACGACGGACAGCCGGGGCTCGACGCCCAGGCGAATCGCTTCTGCGGTGAGCTCCCAGGCGCCCCAGTGGTTGACGTCGCCCAGGCCGAGCAGGAACTCCGCCGGGATGTCGGCGGCCGTGGCGAAGCGGCGGATGTTCTCCTCGCGGAGCTTGATCGCCAACTCGTCAAAGTCGGATTCGAAGGTGAGGCGCTGGATCAGGCCCACCATCTCGGCCGGCACCTCCAGGATGATCGGCACCGTGGCGGCCGCGCTGGACGGGTCACGGATCGCGGTCTCCGCGACCTCCATGAACACGTCGATCAGGTCGTCCTCCTCGCTGCCCTGGACGGGGGTGGAGGGGAAGCGGGTGCCCTTCGGCACGACCAGGACGCCGCGACCGATGAGCCGGGACAGGGTGACGGCGCGGACGGCGGCGCCGAGGAGGCGCAGCTCCTCCAGTTCGTTGAGGCTGGCCAGGACCGGGGAGTCGGCCTCCAGGTGCCGTTCGGGGCTCGGGTCCCACACCCTGATGGCCACGGGGTCCAGGGAGTTGGCCGCATCGTCAGTGCCGTTGTCGGCCGCGGCCGGGATGGGCACCGGGCTGCCGTCGATCTGGGCCTCCATGCCCTTGCCCTTGCTGCTCATCTCCAGGACGGAGACGACGTGCCAGGTGGGCGGGGCGCCCTCACGCGGGCGGATGACGGTCCAGCCCTCCCCCGCGACCGCGAGGTGCCGGCCGTACTCCCGAAGGAGGTGGGACTGTCCGTCCCGGCCGCCGGCGATCTCGGAGACGATGCGTGTGGCCGGGTGGTTGTCCGGCGCCCTGACGATGCTGTCGCCCGGCCCCAGGCGGCCCGCGTAGAGGCGGGCCCCGCTCATCGCGTTGCCGATCCAGTTGGCGAAGGAGCGCACCTCCGGGGTGCGGTAGAAGGACCACGCCTGTTCCTGGCGGGCCCGTGCCGGGTTCTGGGCGGAGGTCTTCGCGGTGCGCTGGGTGTACCGGGCGGCGGCGGCCTTGAGCGTTTTGTGCGGCTGCGTCATCAGCCCACCCGGCCGAGGGTGTCGTCCACGCGGTTGAGGAACACGGCGGCGCCGGCGACCGCGAACCATTCCAGACCGTGGATGAGGAGCGGCGCGTCATCGAACTGGCTGGTGAGCAGCAGGTAGGTGGCCAGGATCGCGCCGGAGAGCCACCAGCCCATGCAGTAGACGCAGGAGATGAGGGCGATCACGAACTCCCGGGCGGCGGAGTCCGGCCGGCGCTCATGCCAGGCGTGCATCCGGTCGCGGACGGGGTCGAGGATCGTGTCGTGAACGGCGAGCTGGGTGGCCCGGTACCCGGCGAAGCCGAGTAGGGCGAGTGCGGTCAGGTCGATCATGGTTCGCCCCCAGGCGGAATGCGGTCCTCCGGTTATCGGCGGAGCATCATAGGCCACACCTCGGATCCGGGGTCTGGCGACAAATGCCGTGGTCAGTACGGGAGTTCTGATCACGGCGGGTCAATAGGGTGCCGGTCTGGGGCGCCGGTGGTGATGCCGATGCAGTGTCCGGACGGCGCGGGACTACGCACCCGCGACCGCCGGCGCCCCCGGTGCGCTGCCCCTGACGGGCGCAAAGCCCTGCCTGGCCGGGGCCGGCGCTCTACCGTGGATGCATGGCTGATCACCCGGAGCCCTGCGACAAGGAGCCGTTGCGGCTGGTGGAGCTGGACACGGAGGAGGGCCGGGAGGGCATCGCCTACGGTCCCGGCCCCCACTTCCCCGTGGTGGGCGTCCTGTTCGTGCCGGCGGAACTGCTGGGCGAGGAGTCCTAGCCACCCCTGTGATGACCTTCGGCCAACCCCCGCGCGCTGCTGCTCACCGGCCATAGCCTGGCCACATGAGCGACCTGACTGACGACGACGTGCGCACGATCCTCCGGGAGCACCGGGACGGCGGCACGATCTCGCGGCTGTACGCGACGGGCGAGATCACGGAGGACGCCGTGCCGGTGCTCGGGATGCTGTCCACCCAACTCGAAGAGGACGGCCGCGGCGAGGACGCCGACCGCGTCGGTGACGTCCTGGACTACGTGGTGGCAGCCGGCGAGCGTCCGCCGGTGACCGGGTGGGTCGGCAAGGTGTAGCCCGGCAGAACCGCGGGCCAGGACCGGGAAGCGTCGAATCCCCCACCCCGATGATCAGAAGTTGAGAGGGTGTGCCCGTACGACTCGGAGCCGAGGAAGACGGAGCCACACCCCTTGATCATCCTGGACGCGAACATCCTCAAGTCGACCTCGCTGCGCGGTCCCGCCGCCGACGTACTCCGCGCCATCCGAGCTGTGGGTGTCGAGCGCGTGGCAGCCCCATGGATCGCCGTCGAGGAGCTCGCTGCCCAGCAGGCCCTGGCCTACCGCGACAAGCACGACTCGGCCATGGCAGCTGTGGACCAGCTGCGGAAGGCCACGCCCTGGGCGCACATCGCCCACCCTAAGAGGTGGTCGGCCGAGCACGTACGCAAGCACTGGCGAGAGCGGTACTCCTCTATCACGGACGTCATCGAGACGTCCCCCGAGGCTTACCAGCAGGCCATGTTTCGGGAGACAAACCTGATCGCGCCGTGCAAGACCGTCAACAGCGGCAAGAACAAGACCGGTGCTCGGGACGCCGCGATCTGGCTGACGGCAGTCGAGTACGCGCGGGCCCACCCTGACGAGGTGGTGTACTTCGTCAGCAACAACACGGAGGACTTCGGTGACGGCACGTCCTTCCCCGAGCCGATGGACAGGGACATCCACGGCATGGAGCATCGGTTCTTCCTGTTCACGTCGCTCGACGGTGTCCTGACCAAGTTCGCCACGGAGTTGGACGCCCGCGTCGCGGACGTTCAGGCACTGCTCGACACTGAGGACGTCCGCACGACGGTCTTGCAGGCCGCCAAAACCGCCGCCACGCGCTACCACCTGGTCCGCGGCTCACGCCTCACAACAGAATCGGGTTTGCCCAGGCTGGTCCCGTACGGGTCGCCGTCCTGGAAGCCCACGGCGGTGGCGCTGGACAGGGTGCTCAGGGTGAGCGGTCGAGAGGTCGGCGGCCACCACTGGTTCACGGCGTCGGTGCGGTGGCTGCTCGCGGAGAGCCACCTGGCATACGTTGACGAGCCCGTCGCGTACGCCTGGGAGACCCGGATCCTGTTGAGCCCGACGGCAGACAAGGCCCTGACGGTCCTGGACTCCAAGCCCCCCGCCCCCATCGCGCCCGAGGACATCCTCAAGGTGCCGGAAGCCGCCTTGAGCCCGGAGGACGCCCTGCTGGCCGCGAAAGCCTTCGACCGGATGGCCGCCAGTCCGCATTTCGAGACCTTTCTGCGGGGCCTCACCCAGCTCACCCAGCTCACCCCCGATCTCACGAGGATGGAGGCGGCCCTCCTCAAGTTCGCTCGTGAGGGTCAGAGGATGGCGGAGGCCCTGCCCAACCTGACGATGGAGGAGCCCCAGGGCGAGGAGTAGGGGCGCTATCGGCGCCGTACCCCGCTGGCCGTACTACCGCCGAAGCTGCGCCCGTACCGGGAGGCCGCGGCCGTCGGCCGGCCGGCGCGCTGCGCCGGGGACTGGATCGTGGAGTAGGCGAGGTTCTCCGCCCAGAAGGACATGACCACGGAGTCGCCCCGGTCCGGGGAGCGGCCGAGGCGGGCGACGACGTCCTCCTTTCGCTCTACCTGGATCTTCGGCGGCACGCCCGTGGTGACATCCCACGTGGGGGTGGTGAGGTCGGACAGCAGCAGGTCGTCCGGCGGCAGCATCAGCTCCGCGCCGAACGCGGGGTCGAGGAGTTCCCGCATCCGCCAGTAGGCGGCGGACCGTACGTTGGTGAACCCCCACTCCCCGTCTCTGGTGCGCTGCTTGGTCTTCGCGGCGCCTGTGTAGGCCAGGACGGGCACGCCGAGTTCGCGGAGGCGGTCCACCACGCCGCCACCGACGCCGATGGAGTCGACCACGGGCACCAGACCGGTCCCCTCGTCGTCACCCTCGCCCACGGCGGCCTGGACGCGGGCGGTGGTCTGCATGGTGTCCTGCCGGTCGTACGCGACCATCTCCGCGACGAGGAGGCCGCGGCGGTGGACGAAGACGGTGGAGTCCGCGCCGGACCGGGCGACGTCCACGCCGAGGATGCGCCGGCCCTCCACCTCCGGGCGGCCGGCCGCGTCCCATGCCTGCCAGCGCTCGACGGCCGCCTCCAGCCAGGCGAGCGGGATGACGCTGTCCTCGTCCGCTGCCCGGAACTCCCCCAGGACGCGGTTCGCGTACAGGGCAGAGTCCTCGCCCCACTGCCGGGCGCGCTGCCTCGCCCAGTCCTCGCTGATACGGCCGGCTGCGACGGCCTCCGCGAGGGTGACGTGCCGGGTGTACCAGTCCTCGAGTCCGGGGGCGCGCCGGTGGATGTCGTAGAACCGGCCCGTGGTCGGGCCTGGGGTGGAGATGGCCAGGGCGAACGCCTCGGGAAAGCCGTCCATGCGACCACCGGAGAACGCGCCCTCGATGGCATCCCAGGTCGCATCCGGGACGATCTTGGCCTCATCGATCAGGTACAGCAGGCTGTCGGCGTGCGCGCCCTCGATCAGCTCGGCCTTGTTGGAGGCCACCGGGGACGCGGCGCCGTGCTCCATCTTGAGGTTCTGGGTCAGCAGCTCGGTCAGGTCGTTGAACGGCGGCCGGCCCAGGACGTCCCACCGGATGCGGCGGGCCCACTTGTGGATCTCCGGCCAGAGGTAGACGGACAGGTGACGCCACGCGCTCGCGGTGGTGAGGACCTTCCAGTCCACCCCGGCCGCGTCCCTCGTGGTCGCGAACCAGAGCACGACCATGGAGGCCATGCCGGTCTTGCCCAGACCGTGCGGTCCGCGTGCCGCGACGCGCCGGTACTCGGCCAGGGCCTCCATGATGTCGCCCTGGTAGGCGGTGATGCCTTCCCCGCCTTGCCAGTCGATGACCTCCCGCGCCCAGGCCGCCGGACGGTACATGTACCGCTCCTGTGCCTGGACGCGGCGCTCCAGGGCGGCGAGGTGGGGGCGCAGCTCCGCCGAGGCCCCCCGTGCGAGCCGGATACGGTCCGCGCGGGAGAGCCGCCGGTACGCGGCCTCGGCGTCACGCGTCAGCATCGCCGTCCTCACCCGCCGGGGCGTTGCGGATGATCTCCATCAGGTCCTCGGCGGTGACCTGCCCGGTGACGTCCAGGTCGAGTTTGTCCGGCTCCGCGAGGCCGTACAGCTTGACCACCCGGTCCGTCAGCTTGGCGGCCGTCTCCACGGCCCTGAGGTCGCCTTTCAGTGCCTTGGGCCACACGGCGGCCAACAGCCGGTGATACCGACGTGCCTGGACCTCCCGCAGCGTCCCGGCCTCCGTCTTGAGGTCCGCGAGGTTGGCCCGAAGTGCCCGGTCCACGTCCGTGTGCGCTGCGCCCCGGGACGCGTACCCGAGGCGTTCGGCGATCGTCTCGTAGTCCAGGCCGGCGAGCACCATCTGGATGGCGTTCTTCCGGCGCTCCGCTACCTGGGCGCGTTTGGCCTTGCTGGCGCTCACCGGGTGACCTCCGTTCGCATGTCGCTATTGGTTCGCACGTCCGCCCGGTCAGCGGGCCATGAGGCGGTGGAGCTCGTCGCGCGCGGTGGGGTCGTCGCGGAAGACGCCGGTGTAAGAGGCGGTGACCATGACGGAGCCGGGCTTGCGGGCGCCTCGGGTGGCCAGGCAGCCGTGTTCGGAGCGGATGATGCACGCGGCTCCGGCCGGGGACAGGTGGGTGTCCAGGGCGGTGGTGACCTGCTGGGTGAGCTGTTCCTGTGTCTGGAGGCGTCGGGCGTAGACGTCCAGGACGCGCGGGAGCTTGGACAGGCCGGCCACGGGGTCGCCGGGGCGGGGCTGGTAGGCGATGTCCGCGTGCCCGGTGAACACCAGCATGTGGTGCTCACAGAGGCTGGTGAACGGCACGCCGGTGACGACGATGGGCCCGCCGTCGTGGGCCACGGGGAAGGTGCGGGCGAGGTGGACGGCCGGGTCTTCGTCGTAGCCGGCGGTCATCTCCTCCAGGGCGCGCAGGATGCGGGCCGGGGTGTCCACGAGGGCGGGGCTGTCCGGGTCGAGGCCGCGGCCGGCGAGCCACGCGCGGACGCCGTCCACGTAGGCGGCGTGGGCGACGGCGGGGTTACCCGCGTACAGCTCGGCGGTAGTCGTGGCGGTCATGATCAGCGTCCCTTCTCGTCGCCCCACGCGTGCACGTGGAGGCGGGTGGTGATGTTGAAGCCCGCCGCGATGGCGGGGTCGGCGATCTCGGCGAGCCGGGCGCACAGGGCCGGGCTGTCGGTGCCTTCGGGCATGACCCACACCCGGGACGGGTCCAGGGCATGGGTGTCCGCGAACTGCCGGACTTCCTGGACGTCGGCCGCGGCCTGGCACACGAACTTGAACGCGGCCTTCCCGGTGTCATGGAGCGCGCGCAGGGCCTGCGGGCGGATGCGCTTGTCCTCCGGGTCGCCGGCGTGGGCGAGCTTGGGCGAGACGTTGAAGCGGGTGACCCATTGGGCGGTGAGCGCGTCGGGCTCCTGGGTGCCGTTGGTCTCGACCTCGGTCTCCACTCCGGCGGCCCGGAGCGTGCCGAGCAGGGAGCGCCATCCGTCCTGTTGCTGGTGGAGCAGGGGTTCCCCGCCGGTGATGACGACGAGGTCCGGGAGGCCGTCCAGGGCCCGGGTGGTGATGTCCTCGACAGTGCGGCGGGTGAGGGTGGCCCGGAGGTCGAAGCGGCGGGCGTCCCAGGTCTCCGGGGTGTCGCACCAGTCGCACGTGAGGTTGCAGCCGCCGAGGCGGATGAACGCGCAGCGCCGGCCGCAGCTCGGTCCCTCGCCCTGGACGGTGGGTCCGAATACCTCCCGTACGACGAGGGTGTGGTTCAGGGCGATCGTCACGGTGCTCACGGGGCCGTCCAGGTGGCGGCGTTGACGTGGGTCTCGGAGATGCGGACGGTCGTGACCCGGGCGCCGGGGGCGCGCACCAGGTCCTGGAGGGCGTCCTGCGCGACGTGGGCGATGAGGCCGGCGACGTTCTCGACGGTGGGCCAGCCGGGCACCTGGTGGATCTTCATGCCGTACTGCTGGAGCACGGGCAGCATCGGGTCGTCCGGGCCGAGCATGAGGCCGTGGTCCAGGTGCTGGTCGATCCAGCGGCGGAGCTGCTGCTTGAACGGGCCGAACTCCACGACCAGGCCGCCGGCGAGGGACGGGGCCTCGGCGGTGACCTCGGCCCACCAGGAGTGGCCGTGGAGGCTCTGGCACTTCCCCGGCAGGTGCGGCAGGCGGTGGCCGGTCTCGAAGTTGTGGCGGACGCTCACGGAGTGCGGCATTACTGGGCTCCCTGCTCGTGCGGGCGGGCGACGGTGTAGCGGGTGGTGGAGTTGTCATGGCCGATGTCGTCGTGGACGCCGATGACGTCCAGGTGGACGGCGCGCAGCCGGTACTGGCCGCCCCAGGGCTCCCACTCCGGGGCCACGTAGCCGTCCAGGTGGGCCCACAGGCGGTCCGCGATGTCCTCGTTGGTGGCGTCCTTGAACACCCGGCGGGTCAACTCGTGGATCCGGCGCTCCAGCGCGGCGTTCGTCTCGGCGAAGGAGGGGTAGCCGTGGCGGCCGATCGTGTCGTAGACGACGGTGACGGACCCGGTGTGGGAGTGGGCACGCAGGCCCATGGCCTTGTTGACGTTGGTGAAGTAGATCGCGAAGGGGCCGACGTCCACGGTGCGGATGAGGGCCGGCCCGTCGACAGGCGGCGGGGTGGTGGTGTCGGTCATGAGGTGGTGGCCTCCTGTCGGGCGGCCTGGATGCCGGCCGCGGCTCGGTAGAGATTCGTGGTGGTGGCCTCGGCGAGGTACAGGTGGAGGCCGGGGGGTGCCTGCCGGGGGCCGCCCCGGGTGACGGGGTTGTGGGGTCCGGGCGGGATGGTGATGGGGCCGTGGCGGGCGCGGATGTACTCCTCCGCGCGGCGCCACGCGACGGCCGCGAGCACGGTGGCGTCGGTGCGGTTGTAGGTGGCCCGGGTGGCGAGGCTCATCGGGCTGATGTGGTGGGCGCGGACCAGCTCCCGGTGTTTGAGCAGGGCGTCCCGGTCGCGCATCATCAGGTTGGTCCAGGAGCCGTTCGCTGGGTCGAACAGCTTGATCACGCCGAAGCGGAAGCCGGAGCCCCAGGTGGAGGAGTCCACGCTGTAGAACGGGAACTCCCGCAGCGCTCGCCACACGGTCATGCCGAAGCCGTGGAAGACCGCCCGGCCGTCAGCGATCTTGAAGGCTTTCGCGATCCACGGCAGGACCTCGTTGACGGGGTTACCCAGGAGCTTGCCGAGGGCGATGTAGGTGTAGCCCTCGTCCAGGTAGCGCTCCAGCCACTCCCATGGGTCGCCGGTGTGGAAGACGGGGATGGGCTCCAGGCCGTGGACGAGCTCCAGTTCCTTCTGGTTGCGCCACGTGGCCTCCGGGCCGCCGATGACGTCCAGGTTGGCGTACAGGGTGAGCTGGGTGTCCCACTTCTGGCACCAGGCGGCGTAGTCCTCCAGGGTCAGGTGGATACCCATGGTGCGCGCGGAGTGGGCGCCGGAGTCCCCGAAGATCATGTTGACCGGGGTGGCCAGCTTGTTGGTGAAGTCCCGCATGTCCTTCGTGCGCCAGAACGCGAAGGAGGTCAGGGCCTTGAAGTCCTGCTCCAGACCGCCGAGGTGGACGCTCACGCCCCGGCCTCCGCTGCTGTGGCGGCCGCGGCCCGGGTGCTCTCGATCTCGTCCAGCAGGCCGTCGAGCTTGGCCTCGTCGTCCTTGCCAGGGTGGGCGTCAAGCGCGAGGCGCCACCGGTCGAAGGTCTCCGCGTCCACGGTCATGCTGATCTTGGGGCGGAAGATGTCTTCGTTGGGCTCGCCGTGGTGGTCGGAGAGTTCGGCGAGCTCGTCCGGGGGTGCGGTGAGCAGGGCGGTGATGTCCTCGACGTCGCGCGGGGTGTAGCCGGTGCCGTCCAGGTCGTCCAGACCGGCGAGGAGTTCGGACAGGGCCTCGTAGTCGTAGCCGCCCAGGTCCGCGGCCCGGTTGTCCACGATGTTGATGCGGCGGGCGGTGTCCTCGTCGCACTGGACGATCTCGCAGCGGGCGCCGGGCTGCCATGTCGGGTCGTTCCGGCAGATGCCGCACGGCCTGGTGCTGCTGCTGGTCTTGACGGTCTTGCCGCAGTCGCCGGCGCCGTGCGCGCCGAGGGCCTGCATGGTGTGGTTGCCGGCGAGGACGATCAGCGGGCCGTCGGGGATCTCCCGCACGACCAGGGAGCGGTACTGCCCGTTCCTGCGGAGGCTCTCCAGGATGGTGTCGACGTTGCCCCGTTTGGCGTTCCCGGGGAACGGGGTCAGCTCGTCCAGGGCGACGTCGGCGGTGCGGACGTAGGTGGCCTGTGCGGTCATGCGGGGCTCTTTCCTGCTGGTAGTGGGCGGACTCGAGGACGCGGGCTGTCACGGGGTGGGGGCGGCGCGGGCGCGGTCCAGCAGGTAGCGGAACCGGGTGGCGTCGTCGTTGGGGTTGGAGCAGGTGGCGGTGAGGTCGTAGAAGTCGTCCCGGGCCTCCGGGG
The DNA here is from genome assembly GCF_044745705.1 of Streptomyces sp. NPDC086835. Taxonomy (NCBI): domain Bacteria; kingdom Bacillati; phylum Actinomycetota; class Actinomycetes; order Kitasatosporales; family Streptomycetaceae; genus Streptomyces; species Streptomyces sp. NPDC086835. The sequence goes on along the minus strand of NZ_JBIVAU010000001.1, from coordinate 642,774 downwards.
GGACGGTGAAGCGCAGGACGGGCCACATGTCCTCGTCCTCCGGGTGCCGGTAGGTGTCGGCCAGTTCCTCCAGCGACGGGGGCGGCGCGAGCAGGCGCAGCACGTCGGCTTCCTGGTAGCCGGTGGCCCCGTAGTCGTCGTCCAGGAAGGACAGCAGCTCAGCCAGGGCGTCCGCGTCGTAGCCGCCCAGGTCGGCCGCGCGGTTGTCCACGAGGTTGATGCGGCGGGCGGTGTCCTCGTCGCATGCCACCAGCTCGCAGCGGGCGGCCGGCTCCCATGCAGGGTCGTTTCCGCAGATACCACAGGGGTGTTGCTGGCTTTGGTCGAGGAAGGTGCGTCGGCAGTCGCCGGGGCCGTGCTCCGCGAGGGCGGCCATCGTGTGGTTGCCGGCGAGGACGACGAGGCGCCGGCGAGGCGCGTGCGTACGGGGGTTGGACAGGTCGACGCCGACCTCGGGCTCGTGCTCGATGTGCTGGACGACCAGGGAGCGGTACTGACCGTGGCGGCGCAGGCTGGCGAGGATGGTGGCGACGTCGCCGCGCTTGGCGTTACCGGGGAACGGGGTGAGGTCGGCGAGCGGCACGAGTGCCGTCCCCTGGTACGTGGCCTGTGACATGCCCTGGTCCCCTCGTCGCGTGATGGCAGCGCAAGAGGATAAGCGGAGGGGCAGACCGGCCTCCTGGAGTGACTATCTCCACTGATCAGAAAGGGAGTTGATCACATTCACATCGACAACCGGAACCCATCGACGGGCCGGGCCGGACATGCGCCTGGCCTCCCGTGGGGAGGACCGGGAGGCGGCGCGGCCCCGCGTGCTGGTCAGGCACGGCGAGGCCAATGCACCTGCCCGGCCGGGGGGAGGCTCGGGCGGCGCGCGTTCAGCATGGCACCGGTTTCAGCCACAGCAACAGGGGCGTGACTGAAAAACATCTCCGGACGGTCGAGAGTCAGCGGCCTCGGCGCCTCGCGTCACGCTCGGCCTGCCACTGGCGGAAGGACCGGCCACCCATACGCCGCTTGAACTGGGGAATGTTGTTTGCCGGGATGCCGACCGGCGCCGGGCCGAGGACGGCCAGGAGGTCGCTCGCGTCCTGGGAGTGGTAGCCGGCGGACAGGATGGCGGCCTCATCCGGGAAGACGTCCGCGACGCGGTCGCCGGGCCGGATCAGGTGGTCCTCCATGCCCCCGTAACTGAACACCCAACGGAAGTTCCGGGGCGGGGCCGGCTCCACGAGGCGACGGAAGCGGCTCACCTCCTTCGTGTAGGCGTAGAAGTTCACGGCCGGGCGGAACGCGATCAGGCGCAGCCACGCGGACAGATAGTGGTCGCTGAAGAAGTCGCCGGCGTCGTGAATGCGGATCCAGCCGCCTCGATGGCGCGGGTGCGCGAGCTCGGCGGCCATCTGGCGCTGCCACCCGGGCAGGTCGTCCAGCACGTAGGCCAGGTTCGCCTGGTGGCGGTCGATGACGCCGGGGAAGTTGTACGTACCGTTCCGCGCGTAACAAGCCTGTGCACAGACCCCGGCCGCTGGACAGGTCTTGACGACCCGTCCATCCCGAAGACGGGTGGCCAAGGCCGGCAGGGTCCAGTTCCAGATGTGTTCCTCGCGCAGCTCGCTGTTCTGGGTGAGCAGCCGCTGCGGGCGCCGCAGTCGCCGGCGAACCTGGGGCGCGTCCAGGGCTACGGCGGTCATGAGGGTTCGACCCCGGCGGCCTTGAGCAGCGCGGAGACAGTGACCACGCCGTCGTGGGCGTGCCGGGAGTCCAGGACGGCCGCGAGGGTGCGCAGCGCGCGGAGCACGATCTCCGGGGCTCCCTCGGCCGGGAACATCTCCCGGGCGACGGACACCAGCCGGGCGGCCTCGTCGCGGTCCGGGGGGAGGTAGGTCAGCGTCATGATCACGTGCCCGGGGGGCGGGGGCGTGGGCGGGGTGGAGTCGCCGGCCGCGGCCGGGGTGGCGGGGGTGGCGGTGTCCGGGGCGCCAGCCGTGGCGGTCGGGGCCGGCTGCTCCTCGGGCGGTTCCTCCTCCTCGGCGGCCTCCTCGATGGCGGTCAGCAGGTCGGCCAGGTCCTCGTCTGTGTAGCCGGTGCCGTGGACGTCGTCCAGGCCGGCGATCAGCTCCGCGAGGGCCTGATCGTCATACGTGCCCAGGTCCGCCGAGCGGTTGTCCACGAGGTTGATGCGGCGGGCCGTCTCCTCATCGCACTGGACAATCTCGCAGCGGGCGACCGGATCCCACGTCTCGTTGCCGCACACCCCACAGGGGCGTTCCTCCTCCCCCACCTTGACGGTCATGCCGCAGTCGCCGGGGCCGTGGGCGGCCAGGGCCTGGGTGGTGTGGTTGCCGGTGAGGATGACGTACCGGTCAGGCTCGACCTCCCGGACGACCAGGGAGCGGTACTGCCCGTTCCGGCACAGGCTGGTGAGGATGGTCCCGACGTCACCGCGCTTCGCGTTGCCGGGGAACGGCACGAGCTGGGCGAGCGGGATGGTGTCGGTGCGGACGTAGGTGGCCTGGGTCATGGGCTTATCCCCTGGTCGCGGGTCGAGAGGGCGCAGAAGGATAAGGCCAGGCGCGCGCCTGCTCACCGTGGCCGGACCGGCAGGCCGCGGCGGGGGTGGCTGTCCGGTGGGACGGCGAGGGGCCCGCACGCGGCTGTGTGCGCGTACGGGCTCCTGGGAGTCGGGCTACTGCGGGGCGTCCGGTACGAGTCAGGTGTGCAGGGTAAGCAGCGCGCGGAGGTGAGCGACGTCGGCGTACGCGATCTCTGTGGAGATGGACGTGTCGCGTCCGTCCTCGTCGTCCCAGGACTGGGCGTAGACGGCCCCCGGAAGGTGCAGTTCGAGAACGTCCCCGACACGGCCAACGGTGAGTGCGTCCGTGCGGGGGGTGCCCGTCCAGTCCGTCCAGCCCTTGTGCGCGGTCACCTGGTCCAGCGCGGCCAGGATGTGGCGGGCGTGGTCGACGGGGATTCGGAGGACGTGACGATCCACGCGCTCCGGAGCGAACTCGGCGGTCGGGCCGGAGACGGTGAGGTAGAAGGACTCACCCCGGATCTCCGTCCGGTACTGGCCCATGGCCTCGGTGGGCTCCTGCTGGGCTCCCATGGTCAGCTCCTCATTGTCGTGCGGTCGGGTCAGGCTAGCCGGGCAGGGGCAGCTGGTGGGCCGCCCCGGGTGGCTACTTGGCGGGGTCGAAGAAGTCGTTCAGGAACGCCTCCAGGTCCATGGGCTCCTCGGCGGTCGGCTCCTCGACGGGGCCGGGCTGGACGGAGGCAAGGAGGGAGGCCAGGAAGTTCTGGGCACCCATCGGGGCGCGCGGCTCCTCGACGGCCGGGGGCTCCTCGACGGCGGGGGCGTCGGGGTCGATGAACTCGTGCATGCCGGCGAACAGGGCGTCGGTCGGCTCCAGGTCGAACTTCACCGAGTGGGGGCGGGTCATGGCCTTGAAGTTGGGGAAGGTCGGGGCCTCGAACTTGCGCTTCTCGATCCGCTTGACGGCGCGGTGCGCGTCCTGGGCGGCGATGAGGTCCGGGCCGCTGTGGTGGTTGCGGGCCTTCGCGTCGGCGGCGCGGGCGGCCTTCTTGGCGGCGGCGAGGGCGTCGGCCTTCCCGGCGGCGTGCAGCTCCTCCAGGGTGGTCCGGACGGCGCGGGTGTGGGCGGTCTCCATCTGGCGGACGGTGCCCGTGCGCTCGGTGCGCACGGTGCGGGTCGTGCCGTACACGGTGACCGTGGTCTCGCGGTAGTCCATGGGGTTGCTCCCTGCCTGGTGGTGCGGGTTCCAACACCCACATACTTGCAACATGAGGTTGCAATGTCAAGTTGCACGATGGGGGTGTCCGGTCAGGTCAAGCACGGGGAAGCCCGCACCGGGCGCGGGGCGCGGTGCGGGCGAGGAGGGGCCGGATCAGCGGCGGGTGTACGGGGGCAGCGCCCGGTCGACGGCGGCCACCAGCTCGGCGGCGCGTCGCTGCCCGGGGATGCGCGCGGCCTCCCGCAGCACGGCCGGGAGGACGTCGGCCGGGACGATGCGCACGCCCCGGAACTCCAGCTCGGCGGCCGGCCGCCCGTGGGGGCCGACGAGGGGCGGGCCCTCGATGGCGACGATGGCCGGGACCGGTACGCCGAGGGCGCGGGACACGGCCGCGGCCTCGTCGCGGGCGCTGGTGATCCGGCGGGTGACGTCGCGGTCGCCGTGCCAGACGCGGCCGACGCGCACGGTCACCGGGGGGCGGTGGGGCCAGAGCTTGGGGTCCAAGAGGAACACGCCGCCGTTGGGCGAGATCGCGAGGGCGTCCACGTTGGCCGGTCCCTCGCCGGGCGGGAGGGCGAGGTCGTAGCGCAGCGTCCAGCCCTGGCGGGTGAGGGGTGCCAGGCGCGCGGCGGCGCGCTCCTCGCCCACGGCGCCGGCCTCCCACCGGCGGGCCTGCCGACCGGCGCGGGTGTCAATGCCGAGGGCGTCGGCGAGGCGGACGAGGGGGGTCCGGAGCTGCCGGGCGCGGGCGGCGGCCGAGGCGCCGGCCCCCGTCCTCGACCGGGCGCGGTAGCGCCTCCAGGTCCACCAGGCGGCGGCCAGGAGGGCGACGGTCAGGAGGGTCACGTTCGGGTCCTTTCGTGGGGGCCCGGACACGGTGTCCGGGCAGGGGCGGACAGGGGGGCGGACACCAGGGGCCGGGGGTGTCCGTGCGGGGGCGTCGTCGCAGGTGGGCCAGTGTCCGGACAGGGGGTGTCCGGCAGGGCTGTCCGGGAGTTGTTCGGGGTTGTCCTGGACAACCGGGGCGGACAGTGTCCGGGCACTGTCCGCCCCCGGTGTCCGGTCAGCTGTCCGGGGTGTCCTGGACGTGGTCACAGGCCAGGGCCTTGACCTCTTCCCAGCCGTAGCGGTCCGTCCAGGAGTAGCCGGTCGACACGCTCACGGTCTTGCCGTTGGCGCGCACGACCGTGCGCCACTGGCCCCGGATCTTCACCCGGTCGTCGCGGTGGACGTTCTCCTTCGAGTAGCGGCCGAACGTCCCGGCCTCCCGGGCGGCGTCGAGGACGGCGCGGTCGCCGGCGATCCGCTCGATCAGGACGGCGCGCTCTCCCTCGTACTGCCGGCGCAGCGCGTCGGAACGGGCCCCCGGGTACTGACCCAGGCCCTCCATGCGGCGGTCCAGGGCGCGCAGCTCGGTCTCCAGCCGGTCGACGCGGCGCGCGGTGACGTCCGGGCGCTCCTTGTACGCCTCGGCGCGGCGGGACCCCTCGACCCGGGAGGGCAACCGCGCGGCCTCCTGGGCGGTCAGGGCCGAGCGGATCGCGGTGTCCACCGACCGCTCCAGCAGGTTGCGGTGCGCGCGCCCGCGTCGGCCGGGCATGACCGGCTGCCCCAGCGGCAGGTGCTCGACCATGGCGTCGGAGCGGCGGCGCAGGGCCTCCGCCTCCCGGGTCAGCTTCTCCTGCTTGGCCTCCAGGGCGGCGCGGCGGTCCTCCAGGCGCTCGTGCTTGTCGGCGCGCACGACGTCGTTGGGGCGGACCTCCTCGGCGATCTCGACGGTCACCGTGTGCCCGGCGGCGCGCAGCTCCTCGGCCGCGGCCTCCATGGCGGCGACGCGGGGGGCTCGGTCGCGGCTGTTGGCGTGGCCGTACTGCCGCAGGGAGCGGAACCAGCGGAATCCGTACCGCTTGAGGATGTCGCCGGTGCCGTCCCCCTTCTCCGTGTCGCCGTCCACGAGGGTGCCGTCTTCCGGGGTGTGGCTGATCGTGATGGTGGCCATGGGGCGCGCCTTTCGTCGGTGCTGTGGTGCTCGGGCGGGTGACCGGGCCTGTCCGTCCGAGGGGGCGGACAGGCCCGGACACTGTCCGGACAAGGGGTCAGGGGCGCAGGTCGGCCACGAGGGCGGTCGCGTTGTCCGGGCGGGTGCCGCCCCAGGCGACGGCGGTGTCCACCAGGTCCCGGGCCGTCTCCCGGGGGTCGCCGACCAGGTACGTCGCCACGTTCGCGCCGTTGTCCTCGATCGGCTCGTACGCGCCGTCCGAGGCGAGCAGCAGCCGGCAGTTCTCGGCCGGGACGGTCACGGTCTCGATCGCGGGGTGGCCACTCGCGGCCTGGGTCTCCTCGTCGGTCAAGGAGGACCCGAGGCAGGACGTCACGCGGTTGCGGCTGCCGCCGCTGTGCCAGTCGCACGGGGGGTACACCCGGCGGAGGTTGTGGTCGTTGGTGAGGCGGCGGGCGGCGCCCCGGGCCAGGACGTAGGCGCGGGCGTCTCCACACCAGGCCACAGTCAGGGGCTTGCCGGGGGCGGTAACGGCCACCACGGCGCAGGCTTTCGGCAGGTAGTCCCGGGCGTACGGGTCGGCGTCCTCGCGTTCGGCGCGCAGGCGGGCGTACACGGCGCGCAGGCCGGCCTCCGCGTCGCCGTGGCGGGCGGCCGTGCGGGCGAGGCGTGCGGCGGCCTCCCTGGTCCAGGCCCGGACGGAGGGAGTCGAGCCGATGCCGTCCAGCAGCACGTACGCGCGGGCGCCGGTGGGGGCGGTGTAGACGGCGGTGGCGTCGCACTGCTCCTTGCGTCCGCCGATGAGCTGCGCGGTGGCGTAGTTGCGCACGGTGGTGCTCCGTTCTGTGGGGCGGGCCGGGCCGCCCCGGGGTGGGGCGACCCGGGGCGGGTCAGCGGCGGTTGCAGGGGCGGGCGTTGTCCACGGCGACAGCGGCGGCGAGGCGGGCGAACTGGCGGTGCAGGTCCTCCAGGACGCTCAGGTACGCGATGCGGGTGGTCTCGTCGGCGGGGCTGCTGGCGTCCAGGTCGTGGACGGCCAGGGCGATGCGGGTCAGGAGGCTGATCTCCTGCCGGGCGAGCTGCGGGCTCACCGGGTTGAGCGCGGGCAGCTCCACCGGGCGGCGGGTGATGGGGGCGGTGACGTAGTAGAAGACCGCGTCCGTGATGCCGGCGGCCGGGTTGTCCTCGGCCAGGGCCTGGCACTCCAGGAGGGCCATCGCGGCGTCGAAGGGGGTGGTGTTGGTGATCGTGATGCCGTCCATGACCGGGGCGTCCTCGGTCTCGAACGCGTCGGCGGCGGTGTCCAGCAGCGTCACCATCTGCATCAGGACGTCGTGGGTGCGGTGGAGGGGGGTGCGGCTAAGGACGACGTAGGCCAGGGCGCGGGCGCGGGTGGCGGCGTCGCGGGCGGTGGCGGTGATGGTCATGACGGTCCTTTCCGGGGCGGGCTGTGTGCCCCTCCCTCATGTCTCGATACTTGCACCCTTATGTTGCAACGTCAAGTTGCAACAATGGGCGCACGGGTGACGTTGGCAGGACGGTCACTAGGGGGTCAGCCGGTCATGCACTCCGCGCATCCACCGCAGTTGCACCGGGCCGGGGCCGGGACGCGGGCGAGGTGCTCGGCAACGAACGAGGCCGCGACGGCGCGCCGGTGATCGCGCGTCAGTCGACGGGCCTCGTCCCGGTCCCCGCCCCACCCGGACAGGGCGCCGCACGCGCACGTCGCCGAGCTGCTGCCGTCCCGGAGCATCCCGGCACGGCCGCCGGGGCGGTTGAGCCCGGCCGCGCCGTACGGGTCGCCGGCGGACGGCCGGTACCAGCCGCGGGGGTCGGTTGTGCGGGTGCGGTGAGCCTGGGCGAGGAGCCCCAGGCGGGCCGTCAGGGACAGGCGGAGCCGGTCCCCGTCCTCGACCACCAGCCCCCGGGCGCGGAGGCGTGCGGTGGTGAATGCGGGGATCTCCCACGTGAGGCCGGCGATTACCCGGCGGCCGTCGTTCTCCGCGTACCGGGCGCGAGGGTCGCCGGCGACCAGGTCCAGGTCAATGCGGGTCGTCGCGGACAGGGCGCCGACCGGCATGAGCGGCTCCAGGCTGATGGACCTCTCTGCGCGGACGACGCCGTTCTCGGTGGCGCCGAACAGGCGGCGGGTCCAGGTGATGAGCGCGCCCCCGGCCGGGGTGAACTCGACGTCGTAGCCCCGGCGGACGGCGGAGGTCAGGAGCATCGTGGCGTGCTGCTCGCTCGCGGTGCCCTCGGTGACTCCGGTGGAGTGCTGGATGGTCTCTCGGAACACGGGTCCTCCTGGCGGTGCGGTGTGGGGGGCCGGGCGCGGGGGCGCCCGGCGTGGAGGGCGGGGCGGGTTAGCCCCTGGCGGGCTGGAGGCGGCGGGGGCGGGCGCCCTGGCGCTCCCACCAGCCGCAGTCACACAGCGGGCAGTCCGGCGGGCAGGTGCCGATCCAGCAGGGGTGGACGTAGCGGGGCTCGTCCAGGTCGAAGCCGTCCCCGGCCGGGACGGTGCCGACGTGGCGGGTGCGGGCGTCGAGGACGCGGGCAATGCCCTGGGTCATGACGGCGGCGTTCGTCTCCCCGGCCGGGAAGAAGTCGTCCACCTGCGGGTCGTAGAACTCCGCGTGCAGGCGGGTCGCGCGGTGGCCCATCGGCAGGACCGCCCCGAGGAGGGCGCCGGTGGTGTCGCGAACCTCATAGCCCTCCACGGGGTCCTCGCCCGCCCACTCGTCGCCGATCCACTTCCATCCCTGGACTTGGGCGGCGGTCATGCGCACCAGGAGAACCGTTACGTCGCGGAAGGACAGGCCGGTGGTGCCGGCGGGGCCGGTGAACTGGGACAGGGTGTGGGCGGTCACGGTGCGCATGTCGTCCTCCGGGTGGCTGCTGGTGGTGGTGGGCGGGGGCCCCGGCGCCCTCCCCGGTGGGGGAGCGGCGGGGCCCGGCGGGTCAGCTGCGGGCGTGGGCCGGGCAGGCGTAGACGGGGCGGTACCGGCCGCTCTGGGCGACCTGGACGAACCGGTCGACGGCGGCGGGCTCGCGGCACTCCTTGTGTCCGAACTCCGTCGTGGTGCCCAGCTCCGGGCGGTTGCGGCTCACCGGCACCCGGCGCCACGTCGCGGTGCACGCGCCGTGCGCGCGGTGCGGGACCCCCGCCGGGTCGGTGGTGATCTCCTCCGCGTCGGCGGGCGCGGCCGGGGCGGTCGTCGCGACGGCGTCCTCGGTGCCGGTAATCCGGATCGTGCGGCTCATGGCCGTTCCCCTTCCTGGTCGGGCTGTCTGCCCTCCCTGACACCCCGATATTTGCACTCTCGCGTTGCAACGTCAAGTTGCAACGTGAGGATGTGTGGGGCGTGTCGGGGTGGCGCCGGGGGTGCTCCCCGTCAGCCGGGTGGCCCTCGTCCTCGACGGCGGCCGGCGCCTCCGCGCGCAGTGCCGCGACGACCTCCGCATCCAGGCCGTGGAGGCGGGCCTCCTCGTCGGTCGGGGCCCACCCCGGGGGCCGCTTACGGCCGAGCCGGTATGTGATGCCGGCGACGCGGGCCCAGGCGTCCCACAGCCGGTCCTCCCATGCCTCGGCGGCCTGCCGCTGCTCGAACTCCGCGTACCAGCGCTCCCGCTCCACCCGGCGCCGCTCCTCGTCGGCCCGGAACGCTGCCGAGCGGCGTGCGGCCTCCTGTCCACCCCGCAGGGGTTGCAGCGGCAGACCCTCCTTCTTGCGAGGGCGCTCCACGGGCTCCGGCCGGTGGAGGTCCCACACCAGCAGCGCGCGGCGGCCGTCCGGCGTCGGCTCGATGCGGGTCACGCCGTCCCGCTCGACGTCGGCGAGGAAGCCGGCGGCCACCAGCGGGGGCAGGAGGGCCGCGGCCACCCTGCGCCCGGCCCTGCCGGGGGCCACGCGGCGCGCGCTGCCGTCCTCGGCGCGCAGCAGCTCCCCGGCCGCGGCCCAGCGGACGGCGTCCGCGTGCCGGGTGGACCACCCCAGGGCCTTCGCCCGCTCCTCCTGCCGGTACCGCTCCCGGTAGTCGACGGCCGGGACCGGCTCGGCGGGGGCGTGCGGGGTCGGCAGCTCCTCCCCGGGGGTCTCGCTCACCGGGAGGGGTGCGGGGGCGGCAGGCGCGGGCAGGCGGTCGGCCGGGGCCGGGCCCACGCTCCCGGCGGCGTGCCACTCCCACAGCTCCCGGGCGGCCTCCAGGCTGCTGCACCATCCGACCTGACGGCCGGTCCGGCACACCTCAAGGCCGTCCTTGCACGAGCACGTCACCCGGAACTTCCCCGCGTGGCGGGTGACCACGGCCTGGATGATCCGGCCCCGGTGGTCGCCGGCCACCATGTCCAGCCGGACGGCGCTCTCCACCTGCTCGGCGGTGACCACGACCAGGCTCTCCACGTCGTCCAACTGGGTCCAGGCCGGGGAGTGCTCGGTGGCGGGGTGGGTCTTGACCGCGACCCACCGGCCGAGGCGATACACGTTGCCCACCACGGCGGCCTGCCACTGCTCCGCGTAGTTCTGCATCACCAGGTCACCCCGGCGGACGTGCGGGGCGTCGGCGAGGGGGCGCAGCGCGGCGGCCGGGACGATGGCGCGCTCCCGGTCCCCGTCCTGGGCGGGCTCGACCTCCCAGGCATCCCCGGCCGGGGCCATCAGCTCCCAGTCGCCGGGGCGCCCGTCCACGGCCACGATGTCGCCGGTGCGGAACTGGGCGGCCGGGGCGGCGGGCGCGGCGGCCGGCGCCTCCTCGACGGCCGGGGCGGGCCCCTCGGCGGCGGCCGGGGTCTCCCGGACGCGGTCGCCCGCGTTGGCGATGCTCGCGGTCGGCCGGTCGGTGCCGAAGTACCGGACGGACACCCGGAACGGGAACGGGCCCTCGCCGGTGCGCTCCTCGATCAGGTCCGCGTTCGCGGTGACGACCTCCTGCGCGTGCCGGGTGAGCAGCAGCACGTAGGTGTGGCTGCGCTCCCCGTTGACGTAGTGGCCGGTGACCCGGAAGTCCTTCCCGGCGCCCTGGGCCAGGCCGAGGCGGCGCAGCTCGCGGGCGATGGCCACGGTCGGGGTGGTGGGGGCGGTCATCAGTGCCACGGGGGCTCCTTCGCAGGTGGGGGCGGGGGCGCGGTGGCGTCCTCACCCCCACATAATGACAACACCACGTTGCAACGTCAAGTTGCAACGTGGTGCGTCGGAGTGTCGGGTGGGGTCAGTTGGCGGCGCGGGCCAGGACCGCGAACGTCAGGGCCGCGTCCACCCCCTCGCGCCACGCGGCCCCCGTCCCCTGCTCACCCCAGGCACCGGCCACGTGCGCCGGCACGGGCACGCCCCGGTACGTCTCCGGCGCCCGCTGGTCGCAGGGCTGCGGGGCCGGGGCGGGCTTGATGTAGGCCGCCGTCCTGCCACCCCGGGCCAGCCTCAGCTCCCCCTCGTACCAGTGGTGCGTGGCCCCGAACTGGAGCTGAGCGGCCAGGAACCGGGTCGCCTCCGCGCGGCTCTGCAGCGGGGCCGTGCCCTCCGGGCCACCGATCACGTGGAACACGTCCGCGCCCCGGAGGCCGACGTCGTCCAGCAGGCGCGCGGCCACCTCCAGCAGGTAGGCGCCCTCCGCCTCGTCGGTGCACGGGAAGTCCCCGAACTCCACGAGGCGGGCCCGCTTGTCGCACACCAGGCACCGGAACGCGTACGCGCTGCCGGGCCCGTCGATGCCCTCCCCGGTGTTCGTGATCCGGTGCGCCCCAGCCTCCAGGCCGTTGCCCGGCTCCTCGGCCGGGGCGTCGCCGGCGACCTCCTCGACGGCGGGCGCCTCCTCGGCCGGGTCGGCGGCGGGCGCCGCCTCGAGGACCCCCGTCGGGGCCGGGAATAGGCCGGCCGCGCGGAGCGCGTCGCGGACTGCGTCCAGCCGCTCGGCGCCGGCCGCGCCCCGGGTGCCGGGGAGGTACCAGTAACCCTCCTTCCGGTGCCACTTCAGGCCCTGGTCGCGCAGCACGGGCGCGGACCCGTCGCCCCGGCGGGTGCCGCGCACGACGATGCCCTCCTCCTCGGTGTGGGTCGCGTCGATGCCGGGGCCGAACAGCGCGGCGGGGGCGGGCTCGGCCGGGGCGGCGGGCTCCGGGGCGGCAACGGCCGCGGCCTCCTGGGCGGCCTTCCAGCGGCGCGGCAGGACCACTTTCCGGGCGATGTCGAGCACCTGGTTCACGCCCCAGGACCCGCCGATGAATTCGCCTTCGCAGGTGAAGCCGCCGTTCGTGGCCTGCGTGTCGGTGTCCTCGCCGTTGGCGGCCTTCCACAGGGCCAGGGCCTCGGCGCGCGCCTCGTCGGACACCTCCTGGTGGAGGCTCATGTGGTCGACCACGGGCTTCCCAGTGACGCGCTTGCCGTCGATGGTGACGGTCACCTCGTTGCCGGTCGACTCGTAACGCTCGTCGTAGCCGTTCCAGGAGGACCCCTGCATGGGGCGGGCGATGGCGGCGACGTCGGTGTCGGCCGGTCCGTCCGTCCACGTCACGTCGATGCTCGCGGACCCGGTGCCCTTCCCCCGGCGGACGGAGAACTTCGCGCCGGGGAAGGCGGCGGTCAGCCGGCGCTTGAGCTCGGCGGACACGTAACGGGCGTCGATGTACGTCGTCATGGCGCTGCTCCTGGTTCCGGGGGGCTCGGTGCCTCCCTCCACACACATAGTTGCACCCCAATGTTGCAACGTCAAGTTGCTACATGGGGGTGCGTGTTGGACGGGCCGGGCGGAGGGGACGCCCGGCCCGGGGCGGGTCAGGCGGCGGGGGCGGCGGACACGTCCACCAGGACGTCGTCCTGGTCCGCGTAGTCGGCGGCGTACGCGGCCAGCAGCTCCGGCAGGTCCGGGAGTTCGGTGGTGGTGTCGAAGCGCAGCAGGGCGGCGCGCTCGCCGTTCTCGATCCGGACGGCGCTCACGGAGTACAGGGCGGCAACCATGGTGTGTCCTCTCGGCGGTGTGGGGTGGTCAGGAGGCGGCGAGGGTCGAGCGGACGCCCAGGCGCCACCCGTCCGCGAGCGGGGCGGTCCAGGACCCGCGCACCATCGCCGGCACGGGCACTCCGGCATACGTGCGGGGGACGGTGGTCAGAAGGGCGTCGCACTGGCCGCACAGGACCAGGCCGCGCGCCTGCGCCTGGTGCTCGGGCATGACCTCCTGGCCCCGGTACATCTCGGGCTTGCCGTTCAAGGCCGGGCAGGCGGAGTCCGGGTGGTAGGCCGTGCGGTGGGTGCCGATACGCACGTGGACCGTGCGGGCCGGGAGCTCCACGGCCGGCGGGGCGGTGATGCGCTCCGCGGCCTCCTCGCCGTCCAGCACGCCGACGCCATGCTCCGCGCCGGGGCCGACGAGGCGCCACCCGTACCGGGCGCCCATGTACGTCAGCTCCCAGCAGGCGCCCGCGTGCTGGACGGTGCGGGTGACCCGGGTACCGGGCTTGATCGGGCCCAGTTCCAGACCGGCAGCGGCCAGGGCGGCGGTCAGGCTGTCCAGCGCGGCGGCCGGGATCGTGCGGGGCAGGTGCGACATCGAGGGCTCTCCGTTCCTCGGGGTGAGGGCCGGGCGCGGCGGGGCGCCCGGCCGGGGTGGGTCAGGCGCAGGTACAGGGGGCCGGGTCGCGCGCGTACTCCGCGAGCGTCCGGTCGAGGACCCGGGCGTGGTGGTCCCGGTACTCCTCCAGCCGGTCGGTTCGCTGGCCCCTGCTCGCCGCGAGGTGCACGTAACGCTCGCGCTCGGCCACCTCCTTGCGCTGGCTCAGGACGTCGGCGGCGCGGGAGTAGGCGGCGCAGGAGAAGGAGGTGAACACCGACCGTCCGTCGGGAGTCTTGGCCACCGGCACCACCCGCGCGCAGTCGTAGGTGACGGTCTGCGGGCTCTGGCACACGGTCATGCCCTGGGGCAGCTCCACGGTGGTGCCGGACGGGAAGGTGAAGGTCTGGGTCGTCATGGCGGGTGTCCTCTCCGGAGGGTGGGGGGACCGGGCCCCGGTGCAGGGCCCGGCCGGACGGGGTGGGTCAGGCGGCGGGGGCGAGGACCAGGGGGGCCGGGGCGGCGGCCACGGCGACCTTGAACGTGTCCTTCCGGCCCTTACGCGGCGGGATCAGGCCCTGGTCCGCGTAGTCCAGGGCGACCTGGTCGCCGTCCAGGACGCTGCCGCCGGGGGTGCGGGCGACGGTCACGCGGCCGAAGGTGCCCACCGGGATCTGTCGCAGCCACTTCTTCTCGGCGTCGGCGGCCTTCGCGTAGGTCTTGGCCTTCGCGTCCAGCTCCGCGAAGCGGTCGGCGTGCTCCTCGATCTCCTCGACGGCGGGCAGCTCCTCGGCGGGCAGGACCGGGTCGGCGGCCGGGGCGGCGGTCAGGGCGGTGCGGCCCAGGCGCTCGGCGATCTCGCTCACGGTGTGGGCGGCGCTGCGGGCGGCGCGGCGGGCGAGGGTGTCCAGGCGGCGGGTCGCGGTGCGCGCGGCGCGGCGGGCGGCGGTGGCCTCGGCCTTGGCGTCCTGGGCGACGGTGGCCAGGGTGGCGCAGCGGGCGGTCAGGCGCTCCACGCGGCGCTCGGCGGCGGCCTGGCCCTTGCCGGTGCGGATCGCGGTGCGCAGCTCGCGGCGGGCGGTGGCGGCGGCGGTGCGGGCGGCGGTCAGGCGGGCGGCGGCGCGGTCGGCGCGGGTGGCGGTGCGGGTCTCCTCGCGGCCGGCGACCTTCGCGGCGGTCTCGGCGTCGGCGAGGCGGGCCATCATCTGCGCGGTCTTGGCGGTGCTGTTCATCCCGTCGTCCTTCCGTCTGGTCCAGGCCCCTCGCCCTTCCCCATACCCACAGTGTTGCAACATGAGGATGCAACGTCAAGTTGCAAAGGGGGGGGGTGCGGGGCCTTTCACCCGGGCGGGTCATCCGGGCGTCGCCGGTGAGGTGTTCGGCACTGTTCGCCGGTGTTCGCTGAACACCTCTGAACACCCCTGAACAGCCGGTCGCCCCGTCCTCGGCGGGCGAGGCGGGGCGTCCGTGGCGGTGCCAGGTGGTCAGGCGGTGGGGGTGGCGATCCAGTAGCGGGTGGCCGTGCCACCGAGGCTGTGCGTGTCGCCGGCCGCGTCCTGGGCGTAGCGGGCGCCGGTCGCAACCCAGGTGCGGACGATGTCCAGCGCGTCCCCGGTGCACTGCTTGCGGTCGCCGGAGGGGCGGAACCACTTGCCCGACCGGGTGCCGTAGAGCTGGAACGGTGCCTCCAGGCCCTTGAGCGTGCGCCACTGCGGGGCGTCGTAGGTGACGTCCCCCTCGACAGGGGCGGGCTCCGGGGTCTCCTCGACCACGGGGGCCGGGGCGGGCTCCTGGACCGGGGTCGCGGCCGGGGCGCTCTGGGCCATGGCGTTGGTGCGGTTGTCGATGACGCGCTGGACCTCCGCGCGGCGGCGCAGCGGCCGGGTGGCGGCCAGGACGGCGGCCATGTCCACGGTGCCGGCCTCGGCGGGGGCGTCCTCCGCGATCGGGGTGCCGGTGAAGTCCACCCGGATCGGGGCGGCCTCTCCGCGCACCCACACCCGCTCGCCCTGGGTGTCGCGGGCGACGATCACGGCCACCTTGTTCACCGTGAACCGCTCCTGCGCGGCGTTCCAGCGGGGCATCCGGCGCATCTTGGCCACGGTCTCCACCACGGCGTCCGCGTCCAGGGTCAGGACCCGCTCGTCGTTGTCCTGGCCGTTGGCGTGCAGGACCTCCACGGCAGCGGTGTACGCGGTCACCTGGACCAGCGCGGCCGGGGCGGGCTCGATGTCGTCCGCCTCCGGGGCGTCCTCCACCTGGGCGGGCTCCTCGACCTGGACCAGCTCGGCGGCGACGGGCTCGACCTCGTCCACCTCCGGGGCCTCCTCGGCGGCGACCGGGACGGCGGGCTCCTCGGCGGCCGGCGCCGCGGCCTCCTCGACCTCCAGGGTCTCAACCTCGGCGGCCGGGATCTCCTCGACCTGCTCGGTCGGGGCGGCGGCGCGCTCCTCGGCGATCCGGTTACAGGCGACGCACTCCTTCATCTTGGCGGCCTCGGCGGGGGTCAGGACCCGGGACACCGTCCGCTCGCACAGGGTGTCCGTGCTGAACTGCTCGGCGTCCATCTTGTGGGCGGTCCGGCCGTTGCCGACCTGGGCCGGGGCGTACTGGGCGGTGGCGGTGGTGGCGGCCATGGTGTCCTCCTGGGTTTGTGGGGCGGTCCGTTCGTCCGTCCCGATACCCATAGTGTTGCAACATGAGGTTGCAATGTCAAGGTGCAAGAGGGTCCGTGGACCACCTTCACCCCTGCGGGTCACGAGGCGCCGGCCGCAACGACGGGACGCCCCGGTCCTCGGGCGAGGCGGGGCGTCCTGGGCGGCTACCGGGGCCGGGGTGTCACCCCTGGCGCTGCGCGTCCGGCACGTGGGCGAACAGGCACGAGGCGGACCGGCCCATGCGCTCCGTCTCCCAGCCCTGCCGGCGCATCCGGTCCTCCAGGCAGTCCAGGGCCGCGCCGTGCAGCGGCGTGTCCCGGCGGATGATCGCCCCGCCCTCCAGCCAGTAGATGGCCACCCGGCCCTGGCCGCGCGGGTTGACCATGTACCCGCGTACGTCCTGCTCCTCCTCGGTCGGCTCGGAGACGTCGTGGTGGTCCGTCAGGCGCGCGGCGGCGAGGCCGGCGAGCGCGCGGCGCGCGGCGAGCACGTCCGGGTGCTCAACGTCGCGGGGCACGCATCCCTCCGTGGCGCCGTCGTGCTGGACGATCACGCCCTCCACGACCCTCCGGGCCGGGGCGTTCTCGTGCGGGGTGCTGTCGCTCGTACGCAGGGCGTCCAGGCCCCGGCGGATCTCCGCGACCGGGCGCTCGGCGAGCGCGGGCATCAGGTCGTGGCTCGTGGGGGCCAGGGTGCCGGCCTCGTGGTGGTCGAGGACGGCGCGCTCGGACTGCCACCGGTACTCCGTGCCCACCTGGGAGATCAGGCGCCCGTACACGGTCACCCACCCGTAAGCGGCCTGGGTGCCGTAGCCGGTGCGGAAGGTCCAGCCGACCGGCCGGTCACGATCTGGGGCGCCCACGGGCTGGAACACGGCGGAGGAGGCGTACGCGGCGCGGGCGGTGATGCGGGCGACGGCCTCCTCCAGGACGGCGGCGCGGTGCTCGGGGTTGAGGGCGTCCGGGTGGTCGCACACCCCGCAAAGGCGCTGGAACGGGACGCCGTCCGCTGCCTCATCACTGGACTCCACCACGTACACCCCGCACTCCTGGCAGCGGACATCGTGGCGTCGGACGCGGCGCCGGAAGGTGATCCGGTCGCTCACCTCGAACTGGACCGGGTAGGCGCACCCGTCCAGGACCAGGCTCACGAAGTGCGGGTTGTGCTCGTGCGGCTGGCAGTCCGTCACGGTGAACGTCTCGCCGTCCAGCTCCACGACGTCGCCGGTCTTGGCCGTGGTGGCGAGGAAGTTCGGGAGCGGCGGGTTGTAGCTGAACGCGGTGGTGTGGCGGCGGGTTAGCTCCTCGCGGTGGGCGCGCGGGGTCAGGAGGCTGCCGGGGCAGTGGCCCATGGTGCCCGGGGTGCGCTCGTGGACGTCGAGGGTGCCGTCCTGGCGGGCCGGGGCGAGGTGGTCGGCGTAGCCGCACAGGGCACGGGGGCCGGTGTAGCCCTCGGGGGCGTGCAGTTCCAGCTCCCGGGCGTGCTCGCACTCGCTCGCGATCCACTGGGCGCCGCCCTCCACGATCACGCGCAGCGGTTCGCCGGCGAACTCCGGGGCCATGGCGGAGACGGTGCGCACCTTGCCGTCCGCGCACACGATCAAGTCGCCGGGCTTGAAGGGGCCGGGCTGGCCGGGCTCGGCCATGCGCTCCGCGATGCGGTCGACGGTCCCCGGGGGCAAGGTGGCGCCGTGGCGGTGTGCCTCGGCGGCGCTGCGGTCGTCCATCGTCGAGCGGTAGGTGGCGCGGGCGGCGGTGGCCTTCGCCCGCTGCTCGGCCAGGGCGGCGGCGCGCTGGGCGGCGGGATCCTGGCGGTTGGCGTGCCGCTCGTCGGACAGGACGGCGGTCGGCAGCATCGCGGCGGCGTCCTCCCGGGTGGGCTCCAGGGCCATGGAGAACGTGCGGTCGAGGGTGATGAACCCGTACCGGGTGGCCGGGGTGGTGGTGGAGCGGAAGGTGTAGCCCAGGAGCTTGCCGTTCGCGTCCTCGACGGTCCGGAAGTCGTTCGCGTCGGCGTGGACCTGCATCACGATGCCGCGCGCCTGGTCGGGCATGAGGAGCGGGGCGGCCTGGACGGTGGAGGGGGCGACCCAGGCCCGGAACAAGCACGGGCCGCCGTACGTCTCCATGCCGGTGATCGTCCAGCCCAGGGCCTCCAGCACGCGGGCGGCGTTGCGCTGCGGGTCGTAGGCCAGCTCCTCGTCCAGGACCGGGGTGGTCTCGCCCTCCAGGGTCACCGTGATGCGCTGGACGCGCCGCTCCCCGTCGACGGTGGTCGCGTAGTCCGCGAGGTAGCGGCGCGCGGCCGGGGGAGCGGCCGGCGCCTCGGCGGTGTCCGTGCCGTACGCCTCCGCAAGCGCTTCCGCCGGGGTCAGGCGGCCGGTGTCGGCGGGGCGAGGCTTGCCGGTGAGGTGGGTGTAGAGGGCCCAGCCGAGGGGGCTGAGGAAGTAGCCGGTGCCCCCGCGCTCGTCGCGGCCCTCGGCGATGAGGCCGCGGCGGTGGACGGCTCCGTGGGTGCCGCCTCCCCGGCCCAGGTTGGTGCGGGCGGCGCTGCCCTGGGGGTTGCGGTCTCCCCAGAAGACCACGGCCTCGGTCATGCGGGGGGTCATGTCGGCTGCGATCTCGGCGAGCGTCTGGGCCATGGGGTCCTCCTCGGTGCGGGGGTGGGCTGTCCACCCACCCAACACACATAGAGTTGCATCCTCGTGTTGCGATGTCAAGTTGCAACATCAGAGGGTGTGCGACACGCGGAAGCGGTACCAGGTTGCAACCTGATGTGACACACTGCCGACATGGCGACCCACGACCCCGCACCCGCAGACGAGGCGGCAGCGAAAGCCGCAGCGGCCGAGTTGGAACGGCTGACCAAGGCGTTCAACAAGGCTGAGGACAACCTCGAAAAGGCACGCACGCCCCTGCATGAGGCCATCGTCAAGCACCTCCGTGCGCGCAGCGCACCCCCCGGTGTTCTCGCGGACCACACCCCCTACGACCGCAACCACGTCGGCCGACTCGGCAAGGCTGCCGGGGTGCCGCCGCTGCGCGGACCGAACGCGGCGCCGGCCCCGGAGTACGACGAAGCGACTCAGGCCGCTGCTCTGGCCGAGCTGGACAAGCTGACGGCCGCGTACAGGAAGGCCGAGGGCAAGGTCGAGGACGCCCGTGGGCCCCTCCACGAGGCGATCGTCAGGAACTACAGCGCGCGTACCTTGGGCCCTGGCGTGATCGCGGAACACGTCCCGTACGACCGGAACCACGTCGGCAGGATCGTCAAGGCCGCCGGCGCCCCGCTCATCCGGGGCTGAGGACCAGCGGGGGACGACGAAGGGGCCGCGCACCGGGGGGTGCGCGGCCCCTTCGTCGTCCCCGGTTCAGCTCCACCTACCGTGGGGGCCGGGAGCGTATCTGGCCTCGGACGCGCGAGAGCCGCGCACAGCGGACCGTGCGCGGCTCCCGGGGCGGAGGGCCTACGTGTGGCGGACCAGGATCAGGACGACGACCACGAGGAGCATGATCCCGCCGCCGATCCACTGGTTCCGGGGGACGTCGGCGAGGTCGGCCAGGCGGAACGGCTCGCGCTCCTCGGCCGCGGCCTGTGCCGCTGCGGCGCGGGCGCAGCAGCAGCACTGTGCCGGGTGTGCGCGCTGGTCGTGGCTCATAACCGCCCCTCCCTTGAATCCGATCACCCCCATCATGGCCCACCTCCCTGATCCACTGCTACGTGCTGCTGCCGATCGACCACCGTGGGTCAGCCCCGCCAGGGCTCGATCCTCGACGCGGACGGCCCCCGCTCGGGGTCCGGGACGGACCGGAACCCGCGTGCCTTCTCCTCCGCTGTCCACCTCTCCGGCCCCTCTCCGGCCTCTCTCCGTTGCTCTCCGCTCCCCGGAGAGTTCGCAGGTCGGGAGGGGTGGAGAGTGGGTGGAGAGTGGTCACCGGCCGCTCCTGGGGTCCCCTCTGGGGAGGGGAGGGGAGGGAGGTCTGTGCGGTGCACTCCGGCCCGCCCGGCGACCCCCCTGGCGCGGAACTTACGGGTGGGGTTGTAGCCGGCCTGGATGAGGTGCTCCCGCAGCTCCTTGTCGGTGGCCTGGGAGAGGCCGGGGAGGCCCTTCCGCATGAGGGGGCGGAGGTCCTCCAGGTGCACCCCGTTCTCGCCCCCGATCGCGTCCCGCAGGAGGGCGGTCAGGGGGTCCTCCAGGGGGGCCGCCGGGGGTTCCTCCTCGATGTCCTCGGGGGACTCCTCCGGCACCTCCTCGTCGTCCTCGTCGGGGGGGCCGTCGAGGAGTTCGGCGGGGGCCTCGGCAGGGGCTGCCAAGCGACGGAACAGGCGGGCCGCCCAGGCCGCGCGTGGAGCCTCGGCCGGCTTCTCCTTGGAAACCTCGTCGGCGTCCTCCGGGGAGTCCTCGGCCGGGGCGGTCTTGTCCTGCGCGGGGGCCGGGTCGGCCTTGCCCTTGGACCCCTTCCCCTTGCCGGACTCCTTCTTCGTGGGCTTGCTCACGGGAATCTCGATGGCACCCATGGAGGCCGCGACGGTGGCCGCGAGCGCCAGGAAGCAGGCGATCCATGGCGCGTAGGGGTACTGGATGCACAGCCTGACGACGGCGTACACGAGGAAGGCCACCCCAGCGAAGCGCGCTCCGAGACTGCCGCGCTTGCCGTACCTGCCGGACAGCCATCCGGCGAGGAGGACCAGGAGCACGCCGATCCCCCGGCCGTACCACGAGAGCATCCGGCCCAGGTCGCGCAGGAGCCTGCCGACCGCGCGCAGCAGCGGGGGGCCGGCGGTCTTCCCGACCTCCACGGCGAGGGGGCCAAGCTCGCGGAGGGGGCGCGGGTCGACGTACGGACGGAGGTCCGGGACCGTCATGTAGCCGCGCCTCGCCGGCACCTCCTCGTCCTCGTCGTACTCCCCCGCGTCGTCCTCGTCGTCGTACTCTCCCGCCTCGTCGTCGTGGTCCGGGACGTGGTCCTCGTCGGCCTCGTCCGGGCCGTGGGCTGCGGTCTCGTCGGGCTCGTCGTCGTGCTGGTCGCGGCCGGCGTCCGGCTCGCGCGCCCGGCGGGGCGCGATGACGGCCGCGGCCGGGGCGGGCACCAGGACAGGCCGCTCCCCCGCCCCCGACACCTCGGGCTCGGGGGCGGGGACGACGTGGAGGTGCGCGGCCATCAGGCGAAGCTCTGCATGATCGTGTCGATCTTCTCGGCGACGAGGGAGAACCCTCCGCCCGCGCCGGAGGCGACGTACCAGTAGATGATGCCGATCACGGCCACCTGCCGGGTCGTGAGCTTCTTGTAGAGGATCACGCCGGTGAGGAACAGGGCGATGCCCGCCATGGTGGTGCCGGGAATGACGTCACCGAACAGGCCGAGCAAGTCGTTGACGAAGCTGGACACGAGGTCGAATGGCGGCCCTGCCGCCTTGTACGAGGCGCCGGCGACCATGGCCAGGAACAGGGTCCACCACCAGCCGAGCGGCTTGACCTTGCCACCGCTGGAGGTGCCGAACCAAAGGAAGCCGGTCAGGCCGAGGGCGAGGCCGGCGGCGCCGAACGCGGGGATCAGGCTGCTGCTCATGCTGCTTTCCGTTCAGGGGGTGGGTGGTCAGGCGGCCGGGTTGCCGTACAGCAGCACGCCGACGATCATCGAGACGAGCGGGATGCGGGTGGCCCAGGCGAAGACCGGGAACCAGCCACGGGTGCGGTAGTCCAGGACCCAGATGGCGACCGCGACGCCGTACCAGACGCAGACGTAGAAGTCCGTCCAGGAGCCGTAGGTGTCGACCAGGTAGGCGACCTCTGCGGTGAAGAACTGCGGGACGCCGAGGTAGAAGCCGCCCCCGAGCGCGCTGCCGTTGTAGAGCAGGTGCCGGGTCTTGCGGGGCATCTGGCCCCAGACCTCGATCAGAGCCTTCTTCTGCTCCGCGGAGTCCTTGCCGTAGACGGGGCGGCTGTAGGACTTGCCACCGGCGCCCCGGAGGCCCTGCCCCCAGCGTCTACGGATCGAGGGCGGGACCTTGTCGACGGGCTGGCCGTCCTCGCCCCCCTCTCCCCCGTCGCCATCCTCGCCGTCCCCCTCGGTGACGTCGGTGAGTTCGTCGTAGTCCTCGGGGACGTCGAGCTGGGTCTCGCAGTCGGCGCACCAGAACGCGACGAGCTGCCCGGTGACCTTGCTGCGGACCTCGTGCGGCTCCGGGTGCTGGCACGGCTTGCCGGACGGGCGCGCGGGCGCCGTCGGCGCGGGCTTGGCCTCCGGAACGTCCGGGGTGAGGTCGGTCTTGCAGTCCGGGCACCAGTGGGGGACGACCTCGCCCGTCGACTCGATCCGGAAGGTGTAGGGGTTCGGGTGCTGGCACGCCTGGTCCGTAGGCGCGGCGAGGGTGATGCCCTTGGCGGGGTTCCACCAGTCGGGCACGTGGTGGTTGTCCAGGCGGGCCGCCCGGCCCACCCGGGCCGCCGGGATGGTCAGCGCCTCGGGCGCGGTCTCCTCGTCGGCGCCCTCCTCCGGCGCGGCCGCCTCGTCGGCAGCCTCTTCGTCCGTCTCCGGAGTGCCCCTGCGGCCGAACTGGAAGACGTCGCGCACGCGGAACGGGCGCTCGTCGTCCCGGGTCTCGACCTCGCGGGTCTCCTCCTCGGTCGTGTCACTCACCACGCCCCCCAGTTGAGGAGGGCTACGAGGAGACCGGCGGCGGGCTGGTCCTGGTCGACGTCGTCCTCGAGGCGGCAGGGCTCGGGGGCGTCGTCCTCGTCGGCAGGGTGCGGGACGGGAGGCATGTCGTTGAGCCCGAGACCGCGCCGGAGGAGGATCCCCCGGACGCGGAGCTCGTCGGCTCCAGGGGCGGCGGTCACCAGGCACCCCAGTTCAGGACCGCGGTCACCAGCCCGGCGGCGGCCGCGAGGCCGCCGACGAACCGCATGTCGCCGTGTCGCCCGTACAGGGCGAAGGCCAGGCCGAGGAGGCCGGCCCCGAGGAAGAGGTAAATCATGACGCCTTCTTCTTGAGCTTGTCCTCGATCCGGCGGCGCGTCCGGGGCACGGTGTCGAGGTTCTTCGAGTCTTCGCCGTGCACCTCGTTGACGCGCTGGATCAGGGCCTCGTCGGAGATGGAGGAGTTGGCCGCCAGGGCGGCCCGGATGGTGTCTGACTTGGTGGGGGCGCCCACGGCGCGCAGCGGGGGCCGTGCGGTGCCGGCAGTCGGGTCAGCCGGCGGAGTCGGCGGAGTCGGCGGAGTCGGCGGAGTCGGCGGGACGGGCGTATCGGCCGGGGCCTGCTGCTCGTCGCCCTGAGGGGTCGCCGGAGGGACCGGAGGGACCGAAGGAGCGGAGACCGGTACGGGTGCGGCGGCCGGGGCCGGGGCGGTCGGCTGCGCGATCGGGGCGGGCTGCGGAGTGGGAGCCGCGGCCGGGACCGGCGCAGGTACGGAGGCATGTCCGGACACGGACGCGGACGGAGCCTGTCCGGACACAACGGTCTGCACGGGGGTGCCGCTCTGCGGCGCAGGCTGCTCCGCCACGGTCGTGATGGCCTGGACGGTCTCGTAGTTGGGGAAGACCGCGCGCATGTACGCCTCGAACTGGTCCTGCCGTCGGATGTCGGCGGCCACCACGGCTTCGGCGGTCAGCTTCTCCTTGCGCTGGCGGAGCCAGTTCGCCACGCCCCTGGAGAGCGGCACGGCGTGGAGGCTGAGCACAAGGACCCACATGCCCTTGGACATGAGGTCGACCGCTGCGCCAGCCGCACCCGCGATGGGCTCGCCCTTGTCGACGCCGTACGCGACGACGGTGGCCATGGAGATGACCAGTAGGACCCACCCAGCGATCCGGGCCTTCCGGGCGCGGTCCGGCTCGCGGCGCAGGACGTACTCCACGCCCTGACAGGCAAGCCACGGGACGGTGAACACCACGGCTGCGGCGTACGCGACCGGGGCGGGCACCGTCTTGTCCAGCAGGCCACCGATGGCGGCGGCCGTGCTGGTGGTGGCGAGGAGGGTGACGCCGACTGCGCCGGCGGTCACGCCACGGATGACCATGCCGTCCCAGTCGCGCGGCGGTACCGGCTCCCACGTGGTGTACGGCACCTCTTCGGTCGCGGAGATGCCGTTGATCGTGGTCGTCTCCGTGCGGTAGCGGGTGACCTCGCGGTACCGGCGGCCGGGGATACGCGGCTGCTGCTCGTGGTCGGGGGTGGGGTGGGTCATCGGGGCGCCCTTCGCGCTTGTGGAACGGACGGAGAGCCGGGCCCACACGGGGTGGGCCCGGCCGGTCAAGGGCGGGGGCGAGGAGGTGGCTACCGGCGTCCGCGTGTGCGTTCGCGCTGCCGGTCGGCGTCCTCCCACGCCTGGCCCTGCTGGGCCGCCTCCCGGACCCCCCGGGCGCGGTGCTGGTGCTGCCGCACCCGGGCGGCCCGGTCGGAGGCGGATTCACGGCCCGCGTACTTCGTGGCCGCGAGCTTTCGGTCATTGCCGATCAGACGGTCGAGGAGGCCCATCAGCGGCCACCCCTGTCGGCTCCGGCTGACTGCGCGCCGCTCTGGCGCGCGGTCTGGGTGGCGGCGGCGACGTTGGCCTGGTCGCGCTGCGGGGCCGCGTTGCGGTAGGCGTCGCGGGCCTCGGCGAGGAGCTTGGCTGCGTTGCTCATCAGCGCGTCCCCCGTCCCCGGCAGTCGGCGCAGGTCTTCCACTGCTTGCGGGTCACGCCGCCGGACGAGGTGTCGACGGTCTTGCCGCCCTGGCCCTGGCAGGTGCCGCACTGGCGGGCGGCGGCCGGCTCCACGGTCACGAGCGCGACCCCGGCGTCGGTCCACCCGCCGCAGTTCGAGCACACAAGCTGCTGCCCGTCGCGGCGCATCCTGCGCCCGCAGCACGTCGGGCCGGTGGACTGCTCCGGGCCGGGCTGCTTCGGAATCTTCACCGGCACCGGCTCCGTGCGCGGAGCGGGGATACCGGGGATGCGGGGGATGGCCCGGTCGTTGTCGCCGTCGGGCCACTCGTGGCCGGCGGCCAGAGGCGCGCGCTCCAGGAGGGTGGTCATCATGCCTGCCCCCCGTTCGCGGCCAGGACCTCGCGCAGCAGCTCGGCGTACGCGCCGCGCGCGGTCCCCTCGATCAGCTCCGGTACCAGGTCCATGGCGGCCTGGGAGATCGCCTGCCCCTTGCCGTTGTAGCTGCGGTCCGCGAGGAGGTACGCCTCCGCCCCGACGCACACGAGGAGGTTGGTGCGCTCCAGGACGTCGGTCGGGTTCGTGGCCGTGAGGTGGTCCGCGACGGCGAGCACAACGCTCCGCGCCGCCTCCTGGACGTCCTCCGGCTTCCGATCAGTAATCTGGGCCATGCGTCAGCTCCATCTGACGTGGCCCCCGGTCGGCGTTTCCTAGGCCCCGACCGGGGGCCGACTTGTACGTGCGACCCCGGTAGCTGAGTCGCTTCCGCTAGCGTATGGAACTCCATACACTGGCGCAAGCGACCCGCCCGGATTGAGGGGCATGGGTGTGACAGAGGAGCCCACGGAGGAGGTGCGGCGGGTGCTAGACGCGCTTGATCAAGTCGAGGCGATGGAGGACCCCGTAGCCCGCGCGCGAGCGGTGAACGAACTGCTCAAAGATCAACCGAACCGGAACAAACGACTCAAGGCGTTGCGTGACGACACCGTGCACCGCCTCCGCGCCGAGGGCATGTCCTACCGGAAGATCGCGGCCGAGGTGCATACCTCCCTCGGGACCGTCCAGGACATCCTGCGTGGCCACACCGGCACCTGGTCGAGTCGGCCACGCAAAGGGGAGGGCGAGGCCGACGACGAGGGGGGCGACGAGTAGTTCACCGGCGCGGCCGGGCGGTGTGGACGTCCACCCGGCCGTTATCGCGCGATCGCGCTGAACCTCACGAGGACGGCCCCCTTACCCGCTGCGCGCGGGAGGGGGCCGCTGCGCGTCTGGACAGTGTCCGGACGCTGTCCGGATGCGCCTGGCCGAGACTGAGCGGAGGGTGGGGGTATGTCTGGGAGCCTGCCTGTGATCGTGCACCCGCCGAGCCCGACCGGCGGGCGCCGGGTGCGTGTGGACGGCCAGATCCTGGGGCTCGCGTTCAATCTGGCGGACCTGGTCGAGTTCTTGCGGCGGGCCGGCCTGGAAGGGCTGGACGAGGTCGCCGTTGCCCGGTCGGAACTGATCGAGTGGCGAGGCGGCGGCCCGGAGCACTGGCCGTCATGAGCCGGGGCGGGTGGGGCGTGGGAGTCGAGCACGTGAACGCCCATAGGAAACCTAGGGGTTAGGCCGCTTCGTCGGCTGGAGGGTTCAGGGGTCACATTCCGTGTCTGCGTGACCACCCGGGGGCCGAGTGCTACCGCATCCGGTGTGCCTTCCGGGCTGTCCGCTGGCCGAAGGAGGATCCCTATGGCCCTGACCGTGCCCGCCCCGAGGGAACAGGGGCTCATGCCGCCCCCGGCCGAGGAGGTGCTGGCGTACGCGGCGGCCCAGACCGTGAAAGCCGCTCAAGCCCTGTGGCCTCATTCCACCGTCCAGGCCGGGCAGGCCACCCCGAGCGTCACGAGCTACGTGCAGTGCGTCCAGGTCGACGGGCGGCCGCTGTACGGGAAGCTGCCGATCCTGGGCGCCTCCCTGGTGTCGGTGTTGCGCGGAGCTCGCGGGGACTGGCCGACGGTGAAGGCTGCCCAGGCCGCCTACGCGCAGGCGCCGGACTCGTTGGTGCGGCGCGAGGCGCAGCAGCTCAAGACCTTGGCCGCGGCCGGGGTGCTGGTGCCGAGGGTCGCCGGCTGCGGCGGGGGCGTGCTGTTCACGGAGCCCGTGGCCGGCCGGTCGCTGGGTGACCTGGTGGCGCGGGAGCCGCACAGCACGTCCGTGCTCCTCGGGCGCGTCATGGACCAGCTCGGCAAGGGGCTGAAGCGGCCGGGGTTCGCCGCGCGGGTGGACCGGGTGGTGATCCCGGAGCGCTCGATCGCGGAGACGTTCCACCGGAAGTTCACGTCCGGCTGTGGCCCGTATCTGCGCAGCACCGGGCACGGTGAGTTGCTGGGCACGGTGGTGGACCGGCTGCGTGCGATGCCGCTACGGACGATGCCGTACCCGCCGGTGATCTACGGCGACTTGAAGCCGGAGCACGCCGTGTTCTCGTCCGGCCACGTGGACGGGCCGATCGTGTTCCTAGACCCGGGGCTGCAACGCGGCTGGCCGGGGGCGGACGTGGCCAAGCTGGTGTCCCGTACGGTCCTCGGCCTGGTGGCCGGTGCTCCCTCACGCGAGGACTCCCGCGCCGTGCTGAGCGGGATCACGGCGTTCACGGCCCGGCTGACGGCCGACCTGGAGACCGACGAACGGGACGCGTGGCTGCGGCGGTTCGTCCTGCTGTGGCTGATGGACACGGTCAACATCCTGACCACGTACCTGTCGGCCCCGCCCGGTCTGCCGTTGCCGGCCCTCGCCGCGGCCGTGGTCGAGCGGGCGGAGGCCGTGGTGCAGATGGTGGACCACGCCACGGTGTCCATGGCCAGCCGGGCGTCGACGCATGCCTGGTGGCGGGTGTGCCTGGATGACGCCGTGTGGGGGGTCGTCGCATGAGCGGGGTCGGCGTGATCGGTGCCGGGGCCGTGGGCCAATCCCTCGGCGCACTGCTGCTCACGACCAGGTGGTGCGAGGAGGTGGTCATCACCTCCGGCAGCGGGGGCTCCGCGGCCGGACTGGTCGCGGACCTGGAGGACATGGGGCAGGTGACGGGCTCCCCCGTACGGGTGGTCCACGGCGACCTCGAACGGATGCGGTCTTGTGACGCGGTCGTGGTGTGCCCCCGGGCCCAGTTCACCAACCGGGCCACCAGCGACATCCGCATGGCCGGGCTCACCGCGAACGGCCCCCTCATCGCGGCCTTGGGCCGGGCGCTCGCCGGCTACCGGGGCGTCGTGGTCGTGGTGACCAACCCGGTGGACGTCATGAGCCGGCTGCTCGCCGCCGTGTCCGGCTGTGACCGGGTGTTCGGTGTCGGCTCCAACACCGACACGGCCCGATATCGCCTCATTCTGGCCCGGTTGCTGACGGTGTCCCCGTCGGCGGTCGCCGGGCACGTCATCGGGGAGCACGGCACCCATGCGGTGATCTGTGCCTCCTCGACCACGGTCAACGGCCGGCCCGTGCCCGTGCCGGTGCAAGCCGTCCGCGACGAGCTCGCGGCCCGTCCCGGCCGGATCAACGCGGGGATCGGCCGCACCAGGTGCGGCCCGGCCGGCGCGACGCTGGCCGCCCTGGAACACACCCTCGGGCACACGGACGGGGTGATCGAGCTGTCCACCTCCTGGAGGACCGGCTGGCTCGGAATTCCGTTGCGGTTCACCGCCGGCCGCCCCACCGTGTGCATCCCGCCCCTCGACCCCGGTGAGACCCGGCAGCTCGACGCCGCAGAGGTCAAGATCCGGTCCGCGTACGACCAGCTCCACCAGACCATCAAGGAGACGACCGCATGACCGACATGTTCGCCACCCGCATCACGCCCGCCGAGGGGTACGCCGTCACGGTCACCAGCCGGGCAGAGTCCGTCACGGACTGGGCCGTGCGGTACTTCGGCTCGTGGTGGAACGCGGAGCGCGTGGACGCGGCCGACGTCGCCGGGCCGGTCGTGGTCGCCGACGTCGACCCGGGCGAGGTGGCTGCTCTGACCGGGCGGGTCACCGGCGACCACCACGCCGAGGTGGAGTACGCCAACGACCGCATGTTGTACGCGGTCAACGGGGACGGGGTGGTCCGTGCCGTACAACCGGACGCGGGGATGGCCTACCGGTGGGAGCCCGGCCTGCGCCAGATGACGGTCCTGGGCACGGACGAGACCGCCGCGGCCACGGCCGCGGCCCGGCTCGCGCGGGAGATGGTGCGCGGGCAGCTCCTCCACGACGGGTGGCAGATCCTGCACTCCTCGGCCGTGACCAGGCCGGACGGGAGCGCGGTCCTGTCCCTGGGCGACAAGGGGGCCGGGAAGACCACCGTGGGGTTCCTCCTCGCGCGGGCCGGGTGGGGGCTGCTCGCCAACGACCGGGTGTTCGTACGCGTCGAGGACGGGGCGGTGCACATCCTGCCGTGGCCGTCGGCGGCCGCAATCGGGTTCGGCCTGCTGGACGCCATGGGGCTGTACGACATCCTTCGGGACCGGCTGCGGGATGGGGAGCAGATGCACCCCACCCAGCACCAGCGGGTCACTGACGCACTGCTCGCGGACCAGCGGGAGCCGCTGTGGAAGTCGTCCGGGAAGGAGCTCAAGCCGCAGTTCTTCCCCGACCAGCTCGACACGATGCTGGGCATGAGGTTGGCCCGGGAGGGCCGGGCTGCCGCGCTGTTGTTCCCCCGGATCACGGCCGGCGCCGTCCCGGCCGTGTCCGACGAAGACCGGACCGTCGAGGACCGGGACTTCTTCAACGCCAAGACCGAGGACCGGTACCCGGACGTGTTCCGGCTGCTACCGACCAGCCGCCCGGCCGCCGGCCTCGCCGGCGTCCTCGCCAACCTGCCGCACCAGTCGCTCGTCCTGGGACACGACACGGCCGCGAACACGGCGCTGCTGGAGGCGGTGACGGACAGGCTGCTGTGACCCCTACGGTGTGACGCGCGTGACCCCCCGCAGTCAGCTGCGGGGGGTCACGTCTGTTCAGGGGCCGGACAGGGGTGTGCCCCCGCCCTGGGCTCGGAGGGCGGAGGCACGGGGGCGTTGTCCCACAGTGCGGGAGCGTAGCCGTCAGAGGTGATCAGGTGGAGGGTCGACGGCGGCCGGCTCCTCGGGACGGGGCGCAGTCTCCCGGGCGATGATGCCCAGGGCCTCCGCGACGGCGTCGCCCAGCAGGTGACGAGGCACCCGGGCCCGGTACTCGATCCGGACGCCCTGTCCGGTGTCCTCGGTGTCCGCGTCCCCGCCTGTCCGGACACTGTCCGTGCTGGTCGGCAGGGGGCCCCAGTCCACGGTCTCCCCGGCGAGGACAGGTGTCCGGACGATGCCGCCGGACGCGGGGACGGTGTCCGTGGATGTGTCCGGACTGGTATCCGGGGGCGGGACGGTGAGCTGGTCCAGGGCGGCGAGCGCTCGGCGCCGGCGGAGCGAGGGGGTGCCGGTGTCGCAGCAGGCTTCCCGCCCACAGGAGTAGTGATCCGGGTCAAGGCGCTCACCGTGGTAACGGCAGCGCTCGGGGAGCTGTTCCAGGGCGCGGCGGATGTGAGGGTCCGCGTACGAGAGGCGTTCGGCCAGGGCCTCGGCGGTATCCAGCCGGGCATACAGATCGTCCAGGTCGTCGGTGGTCATGTCGTCCAGGCGAATGCGCTTCATGCCGCTGCTCCGTCCTCGACGTCGGCCGCGGCGGGCTCCTCGTCGGGCACGTGGTTGCGGTAGACGACGACGTTGCCCAGGAGCTGCCGGGCCATGTGCTCGGCGCACTCCGGGGAGAGGTCCAGGGCCCACCCGGCGTGGGCCTCCTGCAGCGCGCGGGCGAGGGTGGGGACGTCGATGAGGCGCGGGTCGCCGGCGGGCGGGTTCAGTGCCTCGTCCCAGACGTAGTCACAGCTCCAGCACTGGCGCTCCAGGCGCTCCCCTCGGCGGGAGCGGCCGAAGGGGCTGTGTTCGTCGGTGCCGTGCTCGCCCTCGGCCCGGTAGCGGGTGATGGCCTGGTCGTGGGAGCACTTCGGGCACAGGGTGTCCGGGCCGCTGTACGGCGGCAGCTCGGTACCGTCCGACGCAGCCTGGTCTGGACGGCGGCCGATCTGGGCGAGGGCGGCAGCGGCCAGGGCGGCGCAGTGGGCGGCCGGGTCGGCGACGATGCCCCCCTCGACGCGCCGGTGCCATTCGGTCAGCAGGGCCTCGGTGACCTGGTCGAGAACGGTGTCGGTGGGGCTCATGGTCAACTCTCCTCATCCTGTAGGTGGTTGGTGGCGTGGGTCTGCTGCGGGCATGTGGGGTCGTGGTCGGTGCCGAAGGTGGTCCACCACCGTTCGCAGTGGCAGGCGCCGGCGAGCTCGGCACGCAGGACCGCCTCCAGGTCGCTGGGGTAGGTGCGCGGGCGAGGGAGCCGGGCACGGACGGCCGCGGCCTGGCGGGTGGTGGCGTGCCGCCACTCCCTGCCGGCCGCGACGGCGAGGGCCGTAGCGGTGGCGTAGAACGCGGCGGCCTGGACGGGCGCTTGGTGCTGGAGGCAGACGGCCGAGACGTACGCGAGCCAGACGAACGCCACCAGGTAGATGGCCAGGAGCGCGCGGGACAGGCGGGTCACCGGCCGGGCCCCCCTTCCACGACGAGGTGCTGGGCGGTGGCTCCCAGTTCGGCGGCGTGTCGAGCCAGCAGCTCGGCGGCGTTCTGCTGGGCGTCACGTGTGCGCAGGCCGCCCTCCTCGTAGATCTCGGTGAGCTCCTGGAGGACGGGCCTGTCCGGACCGTCGTGGAACGCGGGCACGTAGGGGGTCCACTGGTCGACGACCACGGGCCGGCGAATGACCTGGACGGCCTGGACGGTGTCCCCGTGCCAGCCGTGGCCGTCGGGCGCCGGGCCGGTCTTGTGGTCGCTGGCGCCGATCGGAGCCTCGTACTCGACCGCGTACGTCCGCTCGTCGTCGGCGAGGAAGACCGCGCGGCGCTTCTGGGTGTAGTTGAGCGTCGCGATGGGCTCGTCGGCCAGCAGCGTCTCGGACCACCGGACGTCCTCGGGACTGTCCGGGGGGACGCCCAGGGCGGCGAGTTCGTCGCGGGTGAAGTCTCGTGTGGGCACAGCGTTGCCTTTCGGGTCAGTCGTCGGCGAGGAGGAAGGTGGCCAGGCCGAGCCAGGTGAGGACGGCGGCGATCGCACCGACGACGACGGCGGGCGTGGCGTCGGCGGTGAGGGCGTAGGTGAAGCCTCCGGAGATGCCTCCCAGGAGGAGCCCCACGGTGAAGCGGTTCACGGGCTTTGCCTTTCGGGTCCGTCGGTGGGGTCGGTGGCCAGGGCGTGGACGGCGGCGAGCGCGAGGTGCTGACCCTCCGGGCACATGTCCGGCAGCCGGGCGGCCGGGGCGCACGTGGTGCACCCGTCGCGGATGTGGTCGTTGGCGGTCTGGAACGCGCCGATCGCGTCCTCCAGGAGCGAGGGTGCGGCGCCGGCCTGGAGGGCAGGGCGCGGGATGCCGTGCACGATGTGGGCGCGGGCGCGGGCTTCCACCTGGGCGTGGGTGGGACGGGCCCACTGGTGCCAGCTCGCGGCGTCGCTCCAGCGCAGCCCGTGGGTCTCGTGCGGGGTGCCGCACCAGCGGCAGCCGTCCAGCTCGGGCGGGGAGCCGTCCGGGTACCGGATGAATCCGCGGCGCAGTCCGGTCGCCTCGTCGCGCGTGATCAGGGACATGCGGGTCTCCAGGGGTGGGCAGTCGGGTCAGGTTGTGCGGGCACGGTGGGCGCGTTTCTGGTCGCGCTTACACACACCGCAGTAGGGGGCGCCGTCCGGCTCCAGGCGGCCGTGGACGGCCTGGTCGTGGCCGTAGCGGCAGACCTTGGGGCGTTCGGGTGCGCCGGTGATGGCGCGCAGTTGCTCCCGTACGCGCAGGCGGCCGGGCTCGTCGTCCACGTGGGCCGGGGCGACGCAGTGCCGGAACTCGCACTCCGCGCGGACCTGTCCGACCGGCGGGCGGCCGGTGCGCTTCGTGAATGCGATCCCGGCCGGGCTCACGGACTTCTCACGGAAGCGCATGACCGGGGTGCCGCTGCCGCCGGCCCGCTCCCCGAGCCACTCCAGATGTCCGCCCTCGACCTCGCGGACAAGGCCAGCCCACTTCTCCTCCGCGCTGCTGTGCTTCGGCGGCACGTACGTGATGCCTGCCTCGCCCCGGATGCGGCGGACGGCGGCCCGGTCGACTTTGAGCTCCAGGGCGATCTGGTTGTTGCTCATGTGCCGCAGCAGAGCGCGGATCTCGGCGTCCCTCGGGTGCGGCCGGGAGACGCGAGGCTGAGTGGCTCGGCCGAACCCGCCCTCGTGGCGGATCCGGGCGACGGTGCCGACATCTGCGCCAGTCCGGCGCCGGATCACCGCGTCGTTGTAACCCTCGTCCAGCAGGGCCAGGATCTCCCGGTGCTTGGGGTGCTCGGGGCGACGGTAGGCGTTGCGGGGCACGGCCGGCATGCCAGCCTCCTCGCGGATGCGGGCGACCGCGCGGGGCCCGACGGACAGGCGTCGGCTGATCTCGATGTTGGGCAGGCCCTCCTCCAGCAGGGCGCGGATCTGCTGCTCCTGGGGGTGGGGCTCGACACGACGTCCGGGCATCAGGGGGCCTCCGTCTCGGTGGCGGCCTGGCGCGCGGCGAGGGCGGCCGGGCGGGCGTTGGGCGGGTACTTGTGAGTGCCGCGGCCGGCGGCGGCCTGGGCGCGGGCAACGGCGCGGGCACCGTGCTGCTGTACGGCCTCGGTCTCGCCCTGCTCGGCAAGGGTGCGGGCAACGGCGCCGAGGTCACGGTCGACGGCGTCGGCCTGGAGGCGGGCAAGGTGACGGCGGCGGCGGCACAGGAGGCACAGGCCGTCCGTCGGGTCGACCGGGCCGTTGGGGTGGGCCGGGCACCCGGTGGCCGAGGCGGGCCGGTGGGCGTTGGCGAGCAGGCGGCGCGCTTCCTCGACGGCCTGGGACACGACGGCCAGTTGCTCCGGGGTGGCATCCGCTGGCGAAAGGCGTTCGCCGTAGCTGCCGAGCGTGCGCAGCACGGTCACCAGGGAGGGCAGCGGGGTGCGGTTCATCGGCCTACCGCCTCGGCGTGCTGGGCCCACTGGCAGTCAGGGCAGCGGTCGGTCGGCTTGTGCGCCCGGTGCTCCCGCCCGCACTGGCACAGCCTCAGCGGGGCGCCGGGGTCCTGTGCGGGGATCTTGAACGGCTGCGTGCCCGCCTGCGGGGCTGCGGTGCCTCCGGTGGGACCCGAGGGCATCGGTGTCAGGAAGGCCCCCTGCACCGGCGCCTGGGGATCTTGCTGTACGCCTTCGGCCTTCTGCTGGCACCCGTGGCACAAGCCGCTCGCGGCGCGCAGCAGCCGCACCCCGCACTCCGGGTTCGAGCACCGGCCCCACGGCTTCTCCTCCTCCGGGGAACTCTGCTCGTCGCCGCCTCGCGCGCCCGCGTCCTGTGGCTGAGGTACTACAGCAACCGTGTCGTGGTGGGTGTCTGGGTCCCTACCGTAGGTAGGGGGGTAATGGTCCCCCCCGGCGGGAACGGGTTCCGGAACCCGTTGCGGAACGGTGTCCGTACCCGTTCCAGAACGGTTTCCGGATTCTTCGGAATCCCCGGCGGGAACGGGTTCCGGAACCCCTGTGGAGGACGGGTTCCGGGAACCGTTCTGCGACGGGTTCCGCTGCTCCTCGATCTCCTTCGCCTTCTGCGCCTTCTTGCGGCGGGCCTGGCGGGTGTCGGTGTAGAGGTGCAGGTGGGCCTCCCACGCCAGGCGGCCGGGGGGCAGCATCAGCTGGAAGATGGACGACCTGTTGGGGCGGCGCCGGCGAACCAACAGCCCCACGGCGACGAGGACCTTCACGGCCCGGGTCACGGTCTCGTCGGTGCAACCGGCCAGGGCTGCCAGGGTCTCGTTCGAGGGGAAGGCACTTGATCCGTCGGCGTCCGCGTACGTCGCGATCCACACGCCGACTCTGGCGCACTTCGCGACCTCGGCACGCCCCGTGCGCAGTACCTCGTCACGCAGGCGGTTGATCCATGCGTTACGGACGGTCTGCACGCGGTCGGTGCTCGTGCTGGCCATGCGCGCTCTCTTCGTCGTTGCTGGTCAGGGCAGTCGAGTGCGGTCGGGGCGACGTCCACACGCCCCGCCCTACTCGTTGCCTAATGTTGCACTCCTATGTTGCATGGTCAAGTTGCAACACTAGGATGGGTTACGGGCCGTCTCCGGGCCACCCCGTCACTGACCGGCCCCGGGAACGATCCGCAGTCGCTCACGCCTCACGGCGTCCTCCAGCGCGCCCCACCGACGCAGCAGCGTCCGCCGCTGCCTGTCGGTCAGGCGCACGGCCCTGGACACCACCGAGACCACAACCGCCCCCTGCGCGCACCACGTGGGGAACAGGTCCTCCGTCGACTCCTCGACCGCCCCCAACGGCTCGACCACGTACAGGTCCCCGAGCCACCACTTGGAGGCGTAGAACCGGGCGTACTCCCGGTCCGTGGTGATGTAGATGCGGTCCGGCCGCTCCGTGAGCGGGTCCACGTTGCCCAGGCCGGGCACGATCGGCTGCTCGCCGGCGGCTTTCGCCGCGCAGATCGGGCAGCCGTCCACGGTGTTGGGCCGGTGCGGGGCGAGCAGGTCACCAGGGTTGAGGCCGGGCACGCCGCCGTGGAAGTACCGCACGGCATCCGGCTGCTGGAGTGAGGTCATGAGGAGACTCCGCGTGTGGGACGAGGAACACCCCGGGCACACGACCGCGCCCGGGGACGAAGAAGAAGGGGTGTCCGGACACCGGCGGGACAGGTGTCCGGACAGGGTCAGCGGGAGCCGCCGCGACCGCGCAGCTTGACCTGGGCTTCCAGCAGCAGGGTGCGCGCGGTGCCGTACGACAGGTCCGTCCCGGAGGCCAGGGCCCGGATCGAGGACCCGGCGTCGTACCCCTCGGCGAGTTCGCGCGCGACCCGGGCCCGGTCCTCGCCCCGCAGTCGGGGCCGGTAGCTGGTGGTCAGACGGGCGGTGGTGCTGGACATGGTCAAGTCCTCTCGGTGCAAGGGTTGGTGAGCCCGGCCCGCAGCAGACCGGACACGAGGGCAAGCAGGGCGCACACGAACTCCGTGAGCACCCGGGGGTCGCCGGCCTCGGCGGCGGAGCGGAACAGGGCAACGGTCATCTCCCGGTCCCCCCGCCCGTACGCGGCCAGGAACCGGGCCACGGCCAGCCTGTGCGGATCGGCCGGCGCCGAGCCCTCCGTGAGCAGCCCGCACAGGGGCCCGTCCAGAGCAGACTCCTGCAGCGCGGTCCGTACGGCTTCGGCAGCCGCGATGCACAGGCCGTACACGTCGGCGTCGTCCCCGTGCTGGACTACGTGGTCCAGCACGGCCGCGGCCCCGTCGAATTCGCCGACGACGAGGTGGTCCAGGAGGTCGCCCACCAGGGGCCCCAGACCGGCCGGGCCAATCACTCCTCCACCTCCCTGGTGGGCGTGGGCAGGGCATCCAGGGCATCGCCCAGGAGGTCGGCCAGGTGCCGTCTGTACGCGCACAGCTCCGGGTCCGTGGACCTCTCCGCGCACGCGATCAGGCACTCCACTGCCTCCGCGACGTCGCCGGGGCCGAGCCCGGTGAGCACCAGGGCCATCACACCCGCCCGGGTGCAGACGCGATGTCCGCCTCGACCATGGCGGCGAGGCAGGCGGCCTCCGCCTCGGCGGGCGCGAGCCGTGGGGTCTGGGCGCGAGGCTGGACACGGCGGTCCACTCCGGCCTGGGCCCACCACAACGCGAGCTCCAC
The DNA here is from genome assembly GCF_044745705.1 of Streptomyces sp. NPDC086835. NCBI lineage: Bacteria > Bacillati > Actinomycetota > Actinomycetes > Kitasatosporales > Streptomycetaceae > Streptomyces > Streptomyces sp. NPDC086835. The sequence goes on along the minus strand of NZ_JBIVAU010000001.1, from coordinate 606,407 downwards.
GGACGAGATCGCCTCGGACTCCTCGCGCGACCCCGGCACCAGCTCGTGGACCAGCAGGGCGAACTCCTGTGCCGCCGCTGCCAGTCGGGCCTTTATGGCCGTCCGCGCCTCGTCGGCCGCCGGCGGCGCGAAGCGGGTACGGATCTCTTTCTCGGTGATCGCCACGAGGGCTCCGTTCTCGGGGTGGTGTTGGTCAGGTCAGTCGTTCGTTCTCGTAGGCCGCGGCCATGTCCTGGTGCTGCTGGTTCAGGGCGGCCTCGGCACACGTCTTGTGCGCCGCCTTGCGCTGGGAGTCCCGGAGTTGGGTGGGCTCCCCGCAGTACCGGCAGGGGCGGGCCTGCTGGCTCCAGTGCCGGGAGTCCGTCCAGTCCAGGAGCCCCCCGGGCGGGGGGTCAGGCTGCTGCTGGAGCCGGCGCCTGGGCATCGGCCGCCTCCTTCGCCGCGGCCTCCTCCTTGAAGCGGGCGGCGGCGTGCTCGGCTGCCCGGCGCAGGATCTCCGCCCGCTCGTGCTCGTCCAGGCCGCCCCAGACCCCGAACGGCTCGCGCCGCTCCAGGGCCTCGATCTGGCAGCGCCCGGACACCGGGCAGGCGCGGCAGATCTCCTTTGCCATGGCCGTCATCGCGATGACGTCGGCCTCGCTGCCCTCCGGGAAGAACACCGTGGGGTCCTCGTGACGGCACGCGGCACGCCGGTCCCAGTGCGCCGGCCGCGCGACGGTGTCCGGGGCCCGATGCGGGCCGTAGTGGGTCGGACGAGGCATCAGCGCTCTCCCTCCTCGTCGTGTCCGGACACCGCCGGACAGTGCTCGGCGGACACGTCCGGACGCGTCTCCGCGCAGATCAGCGCATCGTTCGCGGCCGGGTCCGGGCCGGTGTCCGCGACGTGGCGGACAACCTCACGGACAGCAGTCCGGACGGTTGTCCGCAGGGGAGGCCGGCCGCTGCGGTGACGGCCGGTCGGGCGCAGCCGCCACCAAGTGGCGGCCGCGAGCAGGACGGCGAGCGCTGGGCCCCACAGCGGCGCCGTGGTCGCCACCGTGATGAACACGTCCACGACGATCAGGAGGTCAAGGGCGGTCATTGGTCAGCCCCGCCTCATCCCGCCACCGGGTGACCGTGCGCTCCGCGATGCCGAGCCGCTCCGCGATCTCCTCCGCGCCCAGGCCGGCGTCGCGAGTCATCACGACCACGGCGTACCGCTGCTCGACCTCGGTCAACTCCGGCAGCGGGTGGTCCCCCCGCATGACCCGCTCGACCGCCACGAGGTCCACGTCCCTGTGCCATGTCGCGCAGTCCGGCGGCACCAACACCCCGCGCGGCGCCTTCCGCTGTTCCGTGGCGCGCCGCTCCTCACGGAGGACGCGGTCCTCGAGGTGGGCACCTGCCACGCACCGGGGGTAGCCGCACGACGGGCCGACCTTCCCCTCCGCCTCCCGCTCGTGGTGGATCCGGAAGGCGTACCGGTACGCGGTCTCGGCCTCCAGGCCGTGCCGCAGCAGCGGGGTGCCGTGCTCGTTCGTCGGCCCGGTCCAGTGGAGGTGGCCACCCTCGACGGCTACGGTCCGGGTCTCGAATGCCTCCTGCCACGTCTCGCAGGAGCGCCGGCGACCGCGCTGGTACGGCGGCACCCCGGCCGCGGCCCGGACCCGGCGCACGCGTGCCGGGCTGACGCCCAGGGTGCGGGCGACCGCGAGATTGGACCGGTCGGCGCCGGCCAGCGCGGCGGCGATGTCCTCTCTGGTGATCACTCGTCCACCGCCTTCGGCCGCTCGATGGGCCAAAGGCGCACGGTGCAGCCGGGCCCGTCGAGGACTCCGGGCACCACACCGTGGTCGGTCGTGTAGTGCTTCCCGAGCTGCCGGTACTCCACGATCAGCGCGTCGTCCCCGTACACCCCGGCCGTCGTCAGCGCGTCCTCCGTGGACCGCACCAACTTGCTCAGGTCCGGCTTGACGTGCGGGCGCACCGGCGCCGAGGGGCGCACGAGGCCGGCGTTCCGGCCGGAGCCCATGTGCCCCTTCGGCCTGTCGAAGGAGAACACCATGTCGACCGCGAGCGGCCCGTCCAGCTTCGTGAAGCCCTTGTTCCTTGTGCGGGCCGCGACCGCTGCCCACACCACGGCCTCACGCCACGGCTTGACCTTCGCGGACGACTCGATCATGCGGCCGCCGCCGACGTGCCGCTTACTGCCCTGGGGACCGGGCAGGCCGCGCACGACGACCACCAGCGCGGGCGCCGGCGGCTCCTCCGTCGCCTCCGTCGCCTCCTCGCCCTCGGCCACCGGGGCCGGGGGCGGTGCCTCGACCTCGAACAGGGGGAAGGTCTCCATCACGCCTCACCACCCGACGAGACGCCGTCCACGCGCCACTGCGGCTGGTCGGCGTCGGCCGTCTCGTCCTGTACCAGGGGGATGTCTCCGGCCGTCCAGGACGACGGCAGCGGCGGCGCCAGGGTGATGTTCGTGAGCACCAGGTCGTCGGCGTGCTCGGTGTAGCAGTTGGCGTTGGCCTCCAGGAACTTGCCCGGCAGCTCCTCGGCCTTGAGTCCGGTGGCGCTGGTGAGCTGGTCCAGGAGCACGGTCGCCGGCTCCGTCAGGCTCCACCCCACGACGATCACGCGCGCCGTACGGGCGTTCACGTCGACCAGCTCCACCTCCACGGGAGTGGTGAACCTGGGCTCGTCCCGGGCCGCGAGGTACGTGGCGCCGAGTTCGGTGATGGCCGGGAGGGAGTCGATGAACCCGACGTAGCGCAACTGCGTCAGGGGGGTCATCTGCTCGGCGTGCTCGGGGACCGCCGTACCGGCCGCGATGGCGCGCAGCGCGGCCTCCACGTCGACCGCCAACGGCTTGAGCTCGGCGCGCATCGTCGCGCGGAGCTTCCCGGCCCGCCAGGCCGCCGTGCCCTGCGTCTCCTCCGACGAGCACGGGCAGCCGGCGACCGTCTCCAGGGTGTCCCTGGACGCGGTGTGGCCGAAGCACTCCAGGATGGACGTCGCGCCCTTCTCGCAAAGAGCGGCCGTGCAGCACGGGCAGTTGGGGCACACCTTCGCGGCCGGACGCACGTACTCCGGGCCGAACGTCTCGGTCATGGTCACTGGTCTCCAGGGGTGTCGTGCCCGCAGTTCCAGCAGCTCCGGGAGCCGTCGGCGTGGACGGCGTGGGGCCGGGTGCGGTGCTCGTTGGGGCAGGGGTGGAACTCGCACGGCTCGGCGTTGGCGGGGAGGGCCAGGGCGAAGCGGCGGGCGTGGCGCCGGCTCTGGACGAGCGGGGCGACGATGTACGCCGCGGCCGTCACCAGCCCGGCACTGCACGCCGTCACGCTCACGCCGATCAGGTAGAGGTCACTCACCGGACGCACCGCCTTTCGCCGGCACCGGGGCGAGCGTCCCGGCACGGTCGACGGCCTCGCGGCACAGGTAGTCGAGCGAGCGGTGCTCAGCGCGGATCTGCCGGTCCAGGCTGATCCGGGCGCCCTCGGCGAGGTACAGCAGGCGGGAGGTCTCGCGGAGCTGGATGCGCAGTGCCTCGGCCTCACGGCTCAATGCGGTCTTCTCGGCGCGGAGCCGCTCGTTCTCGACCTGGCACACCTGGGCGGCGGCCTCAGCGGCAGCCACCTGCCGCGCGGCGCGGCGGGACATACGGCTCATGACCGCACCTCCGCCAGCGCGGTCGGGATCAGTGGCCAGTCCAGCCGGACGCTCGCGGCAAGATGCTCCTTGCCGTCCGTTCTGGCGAAGTAGTCCCGCAGCCCTTCGGCCTGCTCGCGCGCCCAGTGAACTTGCTCCTGGTGGAGGTGCCCCAGCTCCATGCGCGTGAGCCACCGGTGCCGGTTGGCGAGCTTCCACGTCACGGCGCACGCCGCGACCGCGTCGGCCTGGGCCGTGTGCGCGTTGTCGAGCTGCACCACGTAGTGCCGGCACAGGTCGGTCAGGGTCCGGCCGCCCTTGCGAAACCGGTCCACCTTCTTGTCCAGGACTCGCGGGTCCAGCACGCGCGGGGCAGCGCGCTCGACCAGCGGACGCACGCCGTGGCGCCGTGCCTCCCGGTCCAGCATGGTCAGGTCGAACTGCGCGTTCATGGCGACGATGGGCACGCCAGCGTCCGCGGCCTCGGCCAGCGCGTCGGTGATCTCCGCGATCACGTCCGGGGCCGGGCGCCCCGCAGAGCGGGCGTACTCCGTCGTGACGCCGTGCACGGCGGTCGCCCCGGCGGGGATGTCGACACCCGGGTCCGCCAGCCACGTCCGTCCGGTGGTGGGCTGCCCGCCGCCGTAGTGGACGACCGAGGCGGTGACGATGCGGTCGTGCTCCGGGTCGGTCCCGGAAGTCTCAAGGTCGAAGCCGCAAAAGGGCTTCCGATGCCAGCTCATGCCGTTCCTTCCGACGTGCAGAGACCGGACCCCGGGGGGCCCGCCACGGCCGGGCGGCCGTGACGAGTCCCCACAGGGAAGGGGCGAGGGGCCGGTATCACCGGCGACCGCCCCGGTTCTTCTTGGGCTTGGACCGGCCCCGACCCTTGCCCTTGACGGGCAGCGGCTGGACGGCGATCAACTGGGGTGCCTCGGCGGCTCGGTGCGCTCGCTCCGCCTCCGCGACCAGCGCGGCCGTCTCCGGGTCCGGGGCTTGGAGGATCTGGAGCTGTCCGGCGTCGCCGGCGTCCTCGACGGCGCCGAGTGCGCGCAGCTCCGCCGAGGTCGGCACGACCTTCTCCAGGCGGCGGATCGCCGACTTCAACCACATGTCGTCAAAGCGGAGGTGCCAGAAGGAGTCCCGCGCGCCGGACTCCTCCGCGCGTCGGTACGCCTCGCTGTACTCGTCGCGGATCTCCTGGGCGTCCTCCCGGTTGAGCAGGACCACCTGGGACCGGCCGCCACCCTTCATCCGGCAGAACGCGTAGGCCAGTTTTGCCTCGCCGCGCTCGGCCTTCGACAGGTCCGGCCGCGGCTTGTGCGTGAAGTCCAGCGGGTACGGGGCGGTGGGCTCGTAGCTCCACTCCTCGTGCTCGTGGATCATCAGCACGTGGACCGACTCCACCCGGCCGGACCGGTACATCAGCTCGACGTAACCCCGGTAGGTCGGAATGAACGTGGCCACGTTCCCGGACGCGGTGATGACGGCCTGCTGACCGTCCGGGATCAAGCCGAACCGCGCACAGGTCAGCAGGGCCTGGAGTTTGGACGCCGGGGTGCACCGGCTGAGCGAGGGCAGGACGGCGCGCACGGCGGCGAAGAACGGCCCGGTCTCCAAGTGGGAGGGCAGGGCCTCGTTGAAGTGCTCCTCGTATCGGCGCAGCCACTCCATGACGCCCTCGGCACCGTCCGGGTGGCCGGCGCCCTGCTCGCCCTCGCCGTCCGGCGTCCGGTCGTGTTGCACGTCGTCCAGGGCCGAGCCGACCGGCCCGGTGCCGTGCGCGGTGGCGGCCTTCACTCGATCCTTGAGGCTGCTCGCCATGTCACAGCTCCTTCGCGGGCACGCGCAGCTGACGTGCGCGGTACTGGCGGTAGACGGTGGGGTGGTCGGCCTTGAGCCGGTCGGTGTCGAGCACCTCGACGGTGTGCATGTACTTCGCGGCCAGTTCCGGCTGCTCCTCGCGGAAGCGCTTCGGGGCGAAGGTGCTGTTCTGCTTCCAGGTCCAGGCCACGGCGTTGCCGACCTTCGCGATCTCGGCGGACTCGGCCATCAGCCGCATCTCGTTTTCCACCGTGGTGAGTTCCGTGTTCAGGGCCTTGATCTGGTCCGTGAGGCGGGCACGCTGGGCGCGCAGCGCGCGAGCCCGCTCCAGGTCGACTTCCACGATGTCCTCGGGCTTGGCGACCCACAGGCGGCCCAGCAGTTCCTTCGTGGCCTCCAGGCCATCGGCCGGCGGCGGGAATCCCTCGACCACGTGGCGCTGGTACCAGTCGCCGCAGTGCTGGACGAGGTAGCCGATCAGCTCCTCGTCGCGCTCCAGCCGGTGGTAGCGCAGCCGGTTCCCGCCGATGAGGGCCGCGACCCATGCGTAGTCCCAGCCGCCCACAGCCATGTACCAATGGGCCTGGATCGCCGGGGAGTCGGGGACGCCTTCCTCCCAGTCGTCAGCCTGGTACTCCGACCTGTTCTTGCACTCGACCGGGGCCACGACGGCGCCCGCCTCGTCCAGCGCGTAGCGGTCGACGTTGGCGAGCATCCACGGGTGCTCGTTGTGGACGAGGGTGCCGGGCGGGGTGACGATCGGGACGTTCGCGCGGCGGGAGAAGCTGCGGGCGATGACGTCCTCCAGCTCTCGGCCGAACTCCATCGCCTCGTTGTCGGCCTCGGTGTCCCGGCCGTGCTTGGCCTCGTAGACGTGGCGCGGCCCCCGGTACTTGTCCAGGCCGAGGATCGCGGCGACATCCGAGCCGCCGATCCCGGAGCGGCGCACCTCGTGCCACTGGTCGGCGGAGGCGGTGGCGGGGAGCAGCAGGCGAGCGGTCGGCGCATCGGGCCGACCGGCGGCCGGGGCCTGGGCCCCGGACCGCTCGGTGGTGGTGATGGTCACGCGTGGTCCCTCGTGTTCGTGATGGTGCGGACGGAGACTGCGGGCGAGGCGACGGCGGTCAGGAAGGTCGCGGCCTGCCGGGCGGACATGTGGCCCCTGCGCTTGGTCAGCTCGGTGCGCACGAGCACGGCGGCGTTGCCGTAGCCGTGGTCCTCCAGCACCTGAGCGGCCTGCTTGGCGTGCATCGCTCGCCGTTCACGGGCCGCGGCCAGGACCACGGCCACCGGGCCGGTCCTGTCGTGCGGCTGGAGGGCAGGGGTGCCGTCGGTCGGCGGCAGGAACCGGCGCTCCCGGGACTCCTTGACGACGGCCTCGTACACGTCCGCGTGGCCGCACGGGTTGGACCACCGGTCCACGACCAGATACGCGCCGTCGTGGTGGAAGCGGTGGGGAGTGACGGCGTCCCAGCCGCGCGGGCCGCCGCAGTTCGGGCACAGGGTGGAGATGGTCACGGTGATCACGCCCGCGCCCTCGTACCCGGAGCCGTCCCCGTCGTGCCGAACCCGTACGGTCATGCGGTCCGGCAGCGGCTCCACCGGTACATCGCCGGCGACGTACCGGATCCACACCGCCTCGTCCTCACCGGCGCGGGCGGCGTACGCCTCGAAGTCGCCGCCAGGCAGGTACGCGCGGTACTTGTCGCTGCCTCGCTGGATCTGCTGGGCGACACCCTTGGCGGTCATGCTGCTGGGGTAGAGGCCGGCGAGCATCCACGTGCCGCGCTGGGCGCGAGCGGCGGCCGCCACGGCGGCGTGGTCGGACACGGCCCGATGCGTTGAACCTCGCATCACTGCCCCTCCCTCGCATGCGGGAGGGAGGACAGGGCCACGAAGGCGGCCCTCTGCGACGGGTGGCGCAGTACCGCGCAGTGCTGGCAGTCCTCGGCGTGGTCCGGCTCCAGGACGGCCGTCGAGTGGCGGTACGCCACCACGGAGGCCACCAGCAGGACGAAGCAAGCGGCCATGGCGGCCAGGATCAGGGCGCTCACCGGGCACCCCCGAGGGGGGCCTCGGGGTAGCTCGCCCACACGTGCACCGGCACGTCGCGCCAGGTGGTGGTGAGCTGGGCCAGTCCCAGCCGGTCACCGGCCCGGGTCAGGACGGTGTGGGCGGCGGTGCCGCCGAGGATCTGCGCGCAGTCGTCAACGACCTGGCCGTGGCCGGTCTCGGCGTGCTGCTCGCCTTCGAGGACGCCGAGCGTGGTGATCGACCACGTCAAATCGGCGATCTCGGGGTGCTCCGTGAGGAGCTGGCTCAGCGCCGTGGCGGCGCTGGCTTGGGGGTTAGAGTGTGCGGTCACGGTCCCTCGATTCACTGGGGTTGAGGTGACTGGGTTGGCGGGGCTGGTCGGACCCGGCACGGTCCGGTCGGCCCCGTCCGCCGCTCTCACGCGGCGCGAAAGTCCCCTGACTGGGGATCAGAACTCGCCAAAATCGGCGCGGAGTTGGGGGTCTCACCCCCCTCGCGGACCCCACTGGTCACGTCGCTGGCGGCAGTTACGCGCTTCGCCTCCAGGACGACCACGGGGCAGTTGAGCGCGGCCGCGAACTTGAGCAGGGTCTCGGGGGTGGCGTTACGCCGACCCGCCTCGATGTCTCCCATCAGTTGCTCGCTGATTCCGCACTTCGCGGCCAGGGCCCGTTTGGTGAGACCCGCTTTCTCGCGGGCGTACGTCACGGCCTCCGGCGCATGGTTAAAAGGGGCACCTTTACGGCGCCGCTTGCGCGGGTGGTTCATGATTCGAAACTAGCGCGTAGTAGCGCGTAGTGCAAGGAAGTGCGTAGTAGTACTGGGGAGGCGTGAAACTACGCGCTCGCGCGCCCCCAACACGCCACCCACCACGGGGCCGCTAGCGCAGTAGCGCGTAGTCGTGCGAAGCTGCCCGCATGAATTCGAGTTCGCGACCTGCCCCCCCACTTGAGGCCGCGCTCATCGCAGAGGCGCTCAAGAGAACCCGCATGTCCGCCCGCAAGGCAGCGAGCCAGGCGGGCCTGAGCGATGCGCGCTGGCGCCAGATCGTCAGCGGCTACCAGTCGGTCAGCGGGGCCTACATCCCTGTCCGAGCGCCGGCCGAGACCCTCGCCCGCATGGCCCAGGTTGTGGGCGTCAGCCCCGAGGAACTAGCCGAGGCAGGCCGCGAGGACGCCGCCCAAGAGCTCAGGGCGACGCGCAAGCCATCGACAGCGTCGGGGAGTTACGCGAACGACCCGACCATCGACGCCATCGCCACCCTGTTGGCCACTCTCCCGCCCGAAGCGCAGGACGAGGTGCTGCGGCGCGTCGGCCGGGGGGAACCCAATCGCTCGACCGACCGAACGCACGGTCAGGAGCGTCAAGCGAGTTGACAGATGTCACAGGATCGTTACGTTGCGTACATCCACTGTTCCGCTTAGTGGAAAATATGCCCGTGTCAGGTACATGATGACCTCTTGGACAGGTAGAACCTGAACCTAGGGGGCGCATGTGACAGACGTGCTGATAGCCGGAGTTCTTGGAGCTGCGGTCTTCGCGATCTTTCTCCTGTACCGGTCCCACGTGAAGCACACGCAACTCATCAACGAACTGCGCGCCGAACTCACCGCGCAGAAGATCGCCGCCCTGACGCAGACTCACCTTCGCGACCCCACGGTCGAAGTGGACTGCCGTGAAGAGGGCCGCGCGCGCCAAAAGGGCCACCTCACTCTGCTCTGCGGAGGAGGGGTGGCGTCCGCACTCGCATGCATCGGTGACCGGTGTCAATCCGCCTGGAAGGGCCACCGGCGTCTCGCTGCAACAGCGGCAGCTACGACTGTTGCCGTAGCCGGGACCGCCGTAGTCGTCCTCGTAGTGGCCTCCGGTGACAGTTCAGGCGCGACCAACGCCCAGAAACCGGGCGCCACCGCGACCGCGACGGAAGTCGATCCGAGAGGGACCAAGGAGCCGGGTCGGCGTGAACGACCCGCAGTGGTGGAGATTCAGGCGACCAACGCGGCTCAGCACACCACGACCTACAAGGAGGGCGGCGCTGCACCCCTCCTCCAGAAGGAAGGGCAGGTCCTCAGCGCCACCGGAGGCAGCGACGGGACGAGCACGGTGCCGACCACGACGCCGGACCGGCGCATGACGCCGGCGCCGACCCCCACGCCGGCGCCGGACCTTCCGGGCACCACAAGCCCGACTCCCTCGAAGCCCCCGACCACCACCGCCCCCACCCCGAAGCCCTCTCCCCCGGCACCATCCACCCATGCCGAAGTCTGTGTCCTCGGTTTGCCCGTGCTCGGCCTCTGCCTCGCCAGCTAACCGACCCCCGGGAGGTGATGTACGTGGAAGCACACGCCCCACCCCCATTCGGAACAGCCCACTACGGCAGCCATAGATCAAACTGAGGGGCCCCGAACGCCGACCGGGGCCCCTCTTCCATTTCGGTGGCCAGGCGTCACAACCGCCCTGGTACGCCAACCGATGGGCCGAACACCTCCCATGCGTGGCGTACGACACACGGCGCCGCGTGCTCCCGCGAGCCGCCCAGTCCGGGAGCGTCCTACCCTGCCGAATCACGGCCGTGTGCGAACCCGCCGTTCGAGGAAGGGCCCGTGAACTTCCCCGACGGTTCGGGCGAGCATTGGGCGAGCTAACGATCTTGGAGCAAACAGAAAGACCCCCGCCGAAGCGGGGGTCTACCTGTACGCCCAGGTCAAACGGGTGAACCTGCGGCGTGTCGCTGTGGGGCGGGTGGGACTCGAACCCACGGCCGACGGATTATGAGTCCGCTGCTCTAACCGGCTGAGCTACCGCCCCTAACGGCGCGTCGCGCACATTTGTGCGCGCCGTCTGCCGCAGCATAGCCGGTCATACGATCTCCTGCCTCGCATGGTCGACAACGCTCGACCATGAGGACTTCGCTGCGGCCCACGCGGTTCCGGATGTAGCCGGGAACACACCGAACGCGTTGTCCGGGCTCCCGTACGCGCACATGAAAAAGGGCCCCGAGGGGCCCTCTTCCCATCTGCTCCCCCGGCTGGACTCGAACCAGCAACCCTCCGGTTAACAGCCGAATGCTCTGCCAATTGAGCTACAGGGGATCGCGCTCCCCCGACTGGACTCGAACCAGTAACCTGCCGGTTAACAGCCGGCTGCTCTGCCAATTGAGCTACAGGGGATTGCTGCGTGTGCACCGAACGTACCTACCCGGGGCGTCCCAGGGGGCGTGCGCTCGCTGCGACACATACATTAGCGCAACCAGGGGGGTGCTCCGCCAATCGGTATGGCGCCGGGTGATCACAGGTCCCGACGGGTAGGCGGGCAGCACCGACGCAACGGAAGGGTGTCACCCATGCGGTACAAGCTCACGTTCGTCGCGGGACTGGCCATCGGCTTCGTGCTCGGGACACGAGCCGGGCGCGAGCGCTACGAGCAGCTCAAGAAGTCCGCGCGACAGATCTCGCAGAACCCGGCGGTCCGCAACGCCGCCGAGTCCGCCGCCCACAACGGCCGCGAAGCGGCGGGCAAAGCCTTCCACGCGGTCAGCGACAAGGTCGGCGACCGGGTTCCCGACACGGTGGCGGACCGGGTGCGGGCGCTCCGGGAGCGGGGCGGCGGCAACGCCGAGGACGACTGGGGAACGACCAACACCTGAGGCGGCCGGTCACGGTGCCCGGCAGGCGTGACGCCGGGCACCGCCCGCGTACGGCAGAATTCCGGACATGGGGATAGTCGCCGGGTTGGACAGTTCGTCTGGGTTCACGCGCATCGTCGTCTGCGACGCGGACACGGGAGCCGTGCTGCGTCAGGGGTGTGCGCCGCACCCCCTCGAACCCAAGGCCACCGACATCGATCCGCAGGCGTGGCTGCTCTCGCTCGGCGAGGCGGCCACCGGCGGCCTGCTCGAGGGCGTCCAGGCGATCGGGGTCTCCGCGCAGCAGCACGGCCTGATCACACTGGACGCCCAGGGCGCTCCGGTGCGCCCGGCCCTGCTCGGCAACGACAAGCGGGCGCAGGCCGCCGCGGCCGATCTCATCGACGCCCTCGGCGGCCGGCAGGCATGGGCGGAAGCGGTCGGTTCGGTGCCGCAGTCCGGGCAGCCGGTGGCGAAGCTCCGCTGGCTCGCCCGCACGGAGCCGGACGCGGCACGTCGCGTCGCCGCCGTGATGCAGCCGCACGACTGGCTGGTGTGGCAGCTGCTGGGCCGCCCGGCCCGCAGGACCACGGACCGCGGCGGCGCGTCCGGCACCGGCTACTGGTCGGCCGGCACAGGGGCGTACCGCTCCGATCTCGTCGAGCTGGCGCTCGGGCAGCAGTGCGCGCTTCCCGAGGTGCTCGGCCCAGCGGAAGCCGCGGGCACCACACCGGAAGGGCTGCTGATCTCGGCGGGCACCGGCGAGACGATGGCGGCGGCCTTCGGTCTCGGGGTGGCCGTCGGGGACGCGGTGGTGTCGCTGGGGGCGTCCGGTTCCGTGATGGCCGTGCACCACGAGGCGCTGCCCGACCCGAGCGGGACGATCACCTCGTTCGCCGACGCGACCGGGATGCATCTGCCGGTGGTGCACACCCTCAACGCCGTGCGGGCCCTGCGCGGCAGCGCGGAACTGCTGGGCGTCGCCGACCTCTCCGAGCTCTCGACGCTGGCCCTGAAGTCGACGCCCGGCTCGTCCGGGCTGGTGCTGCTGCCGTACCTGGAGGGCGAGCGGACACCGCAGCTGCCGCACACCGCGGGCACGCTGACCGGTCTGCGGCGCGAGTCGATGAAGCCTGAGCACATGGCGCGGGCCTCGTTCGAGGGCATGCTCTGCTCGCTGGCGGACGCGATGGACGTGCTGCGCCGGCGGGGCGTGGAGGTGCGCCGGGTGTTCCTGCTGGGGGCGGCCGCCGAGCTGCCCGCCGTGCAGGCGCTCGCACCGGCGATCTTCGGCGCGCAGGTCGTCGTGCCGCAGCCGGCCGACTACGCTGCCCTGGGCGCGGCCCGGCAGGCGGCGTGGGCGCTGGGCGTCGCGCACGGGACGCTGTCCCCGCAGGCCCCGCCGGCCTGGCAGGGCGCCGCGGCGCAGGTGTTCGAGCCGGGCGAGGAACTGGCGGTCGGACAGGCGGTGCGTCAGCAGTACGGCGCGACGCGGGACCAGATCCACCCCGGGGCGTTCGACGCCACGTCGTGACGCGCGGTCGTACCAGCTGTTCTTGACCGGCGCTTGGGGAAAACTCTTGGGGTTTTACCGACCCGGTGTCGGAAGATGGGGTGACCCCCGATCTTGCCGAGCCCGAGAGACAGCGCGTGCTGATACGACTGCTGCGGACCTATCTCAGTCCGTACAAGAAACCCATTGGCTTCCTGGTGGCGCTGCAACTGCTGCAGACCAGCGCCACCCTCTATCTGCCCACCCTGAACGCGGACATCATTGACAACGGTGTCGTCAAGGGCGACACCGGCTACATCCTGGCCCTCGGCGCCCTGATGATCGGCGTCAGCGTCGTCCAGGTGCTCTGCAACATCGGGGCCGTGTTCTACGGGGCGCGGACGGCTGCCGCGCTCGGCCGGGACGTCCGTGCCGACATCTTCGGCCGGGTGCAGAGCTTCTCCGCCCGCGAGGTCGGCCACTTCGGGGCGCCGTCGCTCATCACCCGCACCACCAACGACGTCCAGCAGGTCCAGATGCTGGTGCTGATGGCGTTCACCCTGATGGTGTCGGCGCCGATCATGTGCGTCGGCGGCATCGTGATGGCGCTCGGCCAGGACGTGCCGCTGTCGGCGGTGCTGCTCGCGGTCGTGCCGGTGCTCGGCATCTGCGTCTCGCTGATCGTGAAGAAGATGCGGCCGCTGTTCCGCACCATGCAGGAGCGGCTCGACACGGTGAACCGGGTGCTGCGCGAGCAGATCACCGGCAACCGCGTGATCCGGGCCTTCGTACGGGACGAGTACGAGAAGGGGCGCTTCCGCGAGGCGAACCAGGAGCTGACCGACGTCTCGATGTCCACCGGCCGGCTGATGGCGCTGATGTTCCCGACCGTGATGACGGTCGTGAACGTCTCCTCGGTCGCCGTCGTCTGGTTCGGCGCGCAGCGCATCGACAGCGGCGCCATACAGATCGGCGCGCTGACCGCGTTCCTCGCCTATCTGATGCAGATCGTGATGGCCGTGATGATGGCCACCTTCATGTTCATGATGGTGCCGCGCGCCGAGGTGTGCGCGGAGCGCATCCAGGAGGTGCTGGACACCGACTCGAGCGTGGTGCCGCCGCTCGCGCCGGTGACGGAGCTGCGCAGCCGTGGTCAGCTGGAGATACGGGGCGTCGACTTCCGCTACCCCGGTGCCGAGGAGTCGGTGCTGCGGGGCGTCGACCTGGTGGCACGCCCGGGCGAGACGACCGCGATCATCGGCTCCACGGGCAGCGGCAAGTCGACACTGCTCGGCCTGGTGCCGCGGCTGTTCGACGTGACGGGCGGCGAGGTGCTCGTCGACGGGGTCGACGTGCGGGAGCTCGAGCCGGCGCTGATGGCGAGGACCGTGAGTCTCGTGCCGCAGAAGCCGTACCTCTTCTCCGGGACCGTGGCGACCAACCTCCGCTACGGCAAGCCCGACGCGAGCGACGAAGAACTGTGGCAGGCGCTCGAGACGGCGCAGGCGGCCGACTTCGTACGCGGTCTGGAGGGCGGGCTCAACGCCCCCATCGCCCAGGGCGGCACGAACGTGTCCGGCGGGCAGCGCCAGCGGCTCGCGATCGCGAGGACGCTCGTCCAGCGGCCGGAGATCTATCTCTTCGACGATTCGTTCTCGGCACTCGACTACGCCACGGACGCGGCGCTGCGTGAGGCGCTCGCCCGCGAGACGTCGGGCGCGACGGTCGTGATCGTCGCCCAGCGGGTGTCGACGATCCGCGACGCGGACCGGATCGTGGTCCTCGACGAGGGCAGGGTCGTGGGGACCGGAAGCCATCACGAGCTGATGGAGAGCAATGAGACGTACCGAGAGATCGTGCTCTCGCAGCTGACGGAGGCTGAGGCCGCATGAGCGGGCCGGGTGGACGCATGATGACGGGTCCCGTCGAGCGATCGATGGACTTCAAGGGCTCGGGCAAGCGACTGCTGCGGCAGCTCGCGCCCGAGCGGGCGACGCTGTGGGTGATGCTCGCGGCCGGTGTGCTGAGCGTCGCCTTCGCGGTGGTCGGGCCGAAGATCCTCGGCCGGGCGACCGACCTGATCTTCGCCGGGATCGTCGGTCGGCAGATACCGGCGGGCACCTCCAAGGAACAGGCACTGGAGGGCATGCGGCGCAGCGGCGACGAGGGTCTCGCGGACATGCTCTCCGGTGTGGAGTTCGTCCCCGGCGAGGGCATCGACTTCAACGCCGTCGGCGACGTCCTGTTGCTGGCCCTGGCCGTGTTCGTGGCCGCCGGACTGACGATGCTGGTGGCGACGCGACTGTCGATCACGGTCATCAACCGCACCGTGTACCGGATGCGCGAGGACGTGCAGGCGAAGCTGTCGCGGCTGCCGCTGTCGTACTTCGACAAGGCCAAGCGCGGCGAGGTGCTCAGCCGGGCCACCAACGACATCGACAACATCTCGCAGACCCTGCAGCAGACGATGGGTCAGATGATCAACTCGCTGCTGACCATCGTCGGTGTGCTGGCCATGATGTTCTGGATCTCACCGCTGCTGGCGCTGGTCGCGCTGGTGACGGTGCCCGTGTCCGTCTTCGTGGCGGCGAAGGTGGGCAAGCGGTCGCAGCCGCAGTTCGTGGCGCAGTGGAAGTCGACGGGCGCTCTCAACGCCCATATCGAGGAGATGTACACCGGCCACTCGCTGGTGAAGGTCTTCGGTCGCCAGGAGGAGTCGGCGCGGGGCTTCGCCGAGCAGAACGAGGCGCTGTACGAGGCCGGGTTCAAGGCGCAGTTCAACAGCGGCATGATGCAGCCGCTGATGTTCTTCATCTCCAACCTGAACTATGTGCTGGTGGCGGTCGTCGGCGGTCTTCGGGTCGCGTCCGGTTCGCTGTCGATCGGTGATGTGCAGGCGTTCATCCAGTACTCGCGGCAGTTCTCGATGCCGCTGACCCAGGTCGCCTCGATGGCGAACCTGGTCCAGTCGGGCGTCGCGTCCGCCGAGCGGATCTTCGAGCTGCTGGACGCCGAGGAGCAGGAGACGGACGCTCCGTCCGCGGAGCGGCTCGAGCGGCCCCGCGGCCAGGTCTCGCTGGAGAAGGTGTCGTTCCGCTACGACCCCGACAAGCCCCTCATCGAGGACCTGTCGCTCGCCGTCGAGCCGGGGCACACCGTCGCGATCGTCGGCCCGACCGGTGCGGGCAAGACCACGCTGGTCAATCTGCTGATGCGGTTCTACGAGGTGACCGGCGGGCGGATCGCGCTCGACGGCGTCGACGTCGCCAAGATGTCCCGCGAGGACCTGCGTTCCCAGATAGGCATGGTGCTCCAGGACACCTGGCTGTTCGGGGGCACCATCGCGGAGAACATCGCGTACGGGGCCTCTCGTGAGGTCACTCGCGAGGAGATCGAGGAGGCGGCGCGGGCCGCGCACGCCGACCGGTTCGTCCGCACGCTGCCCGACGGCTACGACACCGTCATCGACGACGAGGGTTCGGGCGTCAGCGCGGGCGAGAAGCAGCTGATCACCATCGCGCGGGCGTTCCTGTCCGATCCGGTGATCCTGGTGCTGGACGAGGCGACGAGCTCCGTCGACACCCGCACGGAGGTGCTGATCCAGAAGGCGATGGCGCGGCTCGCGCACGGGCGGACGAGCTTCGTGATCGCGCACCGGCTCTCGACCATCCGGGACGCGGACGTGATCCTGGTGATGGAGGACGGGTCGATCGTCGAACAGGGCACGCACGAGGAACTGTTGGCGGCGGACGGGGCGTATGCGCGGCTGTATTCGGCGCAGTTCGCGCAGGCGGTGGTGGAGGTGGAGTGACGGGAGGGCCCGGGGACTCCGCCCCCCCGGACCCCACACCGCCGACGGCGGCGCGGGGTCCGGGGCGCAGGCACCGGTCAGTCGAGGTAGCCGCGGAGTTGGTCCGCGAACGCGTGGTCGCGGAGCTTGTTGAGGGTCTTCGACTCGATCTGGCGGATGCGTTCGCGGGTCACTCCGAACAGGCGGCCGATCTCCTCGAGCGTGCGGGGGCGGCCGTCGTCCAGGCCGTAGCGCAGCTGGACCACCTTGCGTTCGCGCTCGCCCAGCGTGGACAGCACCGCGTCCAGGTGTTCGCGCAGCAGCAGGAACGCGGCGGACTCGACCGGGGACGCCGCGTCGCCGTCCTCGATGAGGTCGCCGAGGGCGACGTCGTCCTCCTCGCCCACCGGGGCGTGCAGGGACACCGGCTCCTGCGCCAGCCTCAGCACCTCGCTGACCCGCTCCGAGGTCAGTTCGAGGTGGGTGGCGACCTCTTCCGGTGTGGGCTCGTAGCCCCGTTCCTGCAGCATCCGGCGCTGGACCCGCACCACGCGGTTGATCAGTTCGACGACATGGACGGGCACCCGGATGGTGCGGGCCTGGTCGGCGAGGGCGCGGGACATGGCCTGGCGGATCCACCACGTCGCGTACGTGGAGAACTTGTAGCCGCGGGCGTAGTCGAACTTCTCCACCGCCCTGATCAGGCCGAGATTCCCCTCCTGGACGAGGTCGAGCATGGTCAGGCCGCGGCCGACGTACCGTTTGGCGACGGAGACGACGAGGCGGAGGTTCGCCTCGATGAGACGCCGTTTGGCCATCCGTCCCATGACGACGAGCCGGTCGAGGTCGACGGCCAGCTGCGAGTCCGGGTCCGGGGTGTTCGCGAGCTTCTCCTCCGCGAAGAGACCGGCCTCGACCCGGCGGGCGAGCTCGACCTCCTCCGCGGCGGTCAGCAGCGGGATGCGGCCGATCTCCCGCAGGTACTGGCGGAACAGGTCGGAGGACGGGCCGCCGGTGTCCGCGCCGCGTCCGGTGCGCCGAGGGGGCTCCGGAGGTTCGACGGCCTCCTCGATCAGACTGCCCGGCAGGGCGTCGGGGTGCCCAGCGGGCAGGCCCTGCGCGGGCACCTGCTCGACCGCGGTCGCGAGGACTGCCGCGACGGCGTCGGTATGGGTCTCGGTCAGGGTCTGGGTCTGCACGGGGCGACCTCCAGGGTGATCGCTGCCGGTCGGGGGCGGGGGCAGCTCCGAGGGCTCAGGCACCGCCACCCAGTGTGGGGTACGACACATCACCGCCACGAGGGGCGTGCGACGACTTTTTGAGACCCGTGCGTGACCGGCCGGTTACTCGGATGCCGGACGTCCGTCCCTTTGGGAGACTGCGCCGGTGAACAGGCTGTGCGAGTACGAGACCCATGTGACGGTGCGCTGTACGGACGACGCGGCGCGCGCCGGGCTGGACTCGTGGGCGGGGGCCGCGGGTCTGAAGGTGACGCACATCGTGCTCGCCCGGGGCCGGATGGTGTCCCAGCCGATGCTGACCCTGCGGGGCACCGAGGACCTGGCCTCTCAACGGGCGGCGGCCGACCGGCTGGTGGCGCGGCTGCGCGCCGGCGGTTTCGACCCGGTGCGGGTGAAGATCGAGACCATGCCGTGGTCACCGGAGGTCCGCACCACGGACGGCGGCTACTTCGAGCACCATCTGAAGCTGCTGCTCGAGGAGGACTTCGACCGCGAGGCGCTGACCGCCCTGGCGGTGCGCCACGGTGCTCATCTGTCGTGGAACGCGCGCCGGGTGGCATCGGCGGGCCGGCACGAACGGTTCGTGACGCAGCGCCGCCGCGGCGTCCCCGCCGAGGAGGCGGGCGCGGCATGTGACGCGCTGACGGCCGAGTTGACCGCCGAAGGGTTCGAGATCCTCGGTGAGGAGCGGGAGTTCGTGCTGTACGACAGCGACCTGTCGGTGGACGACGGTTGGATCGACGAGGGGGCGCAACGATGAACGCGAGCTGGGAACCGACGATTCCGGGGGGTCCTGACGACCCGGCGGAGCCGAAGGAGGAGCGCCTGCGGCGCCGGACGGAGCTGCCGCGCACGCTGCACGCCGGCGTGGGGCCCGGCGCGTCCAGGCACCGGCTGTTCGACCCTGCCCTGAAGCACTTCGACAGCGCGTACCGGCCCGCCGACTCCGTGGTGCCCGAAGAGCTGCGCCCCGCCTGGGGGGCGGCGCGACGACGCGCGCTGGAGAGCGTCGTCACCGCGGTCTCCCGTTCGGGGTGGGCCGGTTCGCTGGTGCTGCGCGGCAGCATGCTGCTGGCGGACCGGTTCGGGGACGCCGCGCGGGAGCCGAAGGACCTCGACTTCGTCGTCGTCCCCGCCCACTGGCGCATCGAGGAGGAGCGCACCACGGCGATGCTCGACGACATCGCCTCGGCGGCGCAGCGCTGTACGCAGGAGCACGGAGACGGCCCGGTCATCGACGCGGCCGGCGCCGAGTCCGAGTACATCTGGACGTACGAGCGGGTGCCGGGCCGCCGCATGGTGCTGCCGTGGCAGGCACCCGGGCTGCCCGCCGGCCAGGTCCAGCTCGACTTCGTGTTCAACGAGCAGCTTCCGGTGGACCCCCGGCCCGGGACCGTGTGCGGTGTGCCGCTGCTGACGGCGACCCTCGAACTGTCGCTCGCCTGGAAGGTGGTGTGGCTGATCGACGACCTGTATCCGCAGGGCAAGGACCTGTACGACGCGGTACTGCTGGCCGAACGGGGCCCGTTGCGGAACGCGCTCCTCCAGGAGGTGTTCCGGCTGTCCGGGAACGAGTTGCCCTCCGGTGGGCAGGAGGAGCTCCGCCTGGAGGACCTCCGGGAGTCCCTGAAACACCTGGACTGGAACCACTTCGTCCTGGACTACCCGCAGTTCGCCGACGGCAGGGACGAGTACGTCCGGCGGCTGCTGGCCGCGCTGGCGCCCACGTTCGCCGCGTAGGTG
This sequence comes from Streptomyces sp. NPDC086835, assembly GCF_044745705.1. Classification (NCBI taxonomy): domain Bacteria; kingdom Bacillati; phylum Actinomycetota; class Actinomycetes; order Kitasatosporales; family Streptomycetaceae; genus Streptomyces; species Streptomyces sp. NPDC086835. The sequence goes on along the minus strand of NZ_JBIVAU010000001.1, from coordinate 587,031 downwards.
TCACGGAGCGGCGCCGCGGGCGCCGGACGTGCCGACCGCTAGAGCGCGGCCGCGCCCTGGTTGCGCAGCGACTGCGCGTACTGCTGGAGCACCCACAGCTCGTTCGCCACCGCGGCGTACCGCTCCGGGTCGCCGCCTGCGCCCAGGCGGGCCATCGTGCCCTGGACCTCGCGGATGCGGCGGTCGACGGCGCGCAGACGGACCTGGACGAGCTGCATGCCCGCGTACACCTCGTCGACCGCACGGGCGTGCACCGCTTCCACGGCGAGCTCGGTGACCAGGGCGCGCACGGTGTCGTCGGGGGCGGCTTCACGGACGCGGGCCAGATAGCCGGAGGTGTCCCGGGTGCCCTGCTCGGCGCCGCCGGCCTCCTCGATGGTCCGGCGGACCGCGGCGTACGGCGGGGCGGTGAACTCGTCGACGCCGTACGCGTCGAAGGCCGGGGAGACCAGCTCGGGGTGCTGGAGGGCCAGCTTGAGCAGTTCCCGTTCGGTGCGGTGGGCGGGGCTGCGCAGATTGATCGCGGGGCCGGACGGTGCGGCCTGGGCCGGCGCGCCGGGCGCGGGGTGCGATGCCCTGGAGGGGCCGCCCCTGCGGTCACCGCGGTCACCGCCGCGGTCGCGGGCCCAACGGGCGAGCTGGGCGACCCGCTTGACGACGAACTGGGTGTCGAGGATGCCGAGGATGCCGGCCAGTTGCACGGCCGACTCGTGCTGGATGGCGACGTTCTTGATGCCGGCGACGATCGGGGCGGCCTCGTCGAGGGCTGCCGCGCGGCCGGCGGGCGTCTCCAGGTTGTGGCGGCTCACCATCTGCCGGATCGCGAACTCGAAGAGCGGCGTGCGTGTCTCGACGAGCTTCTGCACCGACTCGTCGCCCTCCGCGAGCCGCAGTTCGCACGGGTCCATACCGCCGGGGGTGATCGCGATCGACGTCTCCGCCGCGAACTTCTGGTCGTCCTCGAAGGCGCGCAGCGCCGCCTTCTGGCCGGCCGCGTCGCCGTCGAAGGTGAAGATCACCTCGGCGGTGGCGTTGTCCATCAGCAGCCGCCGGAGGATCTTGATGTGGTCGCCGCCGAACGACGTGCCACAGGTGGCGATGGCGGTGGTGACACCGGCGAGGTGGCAGGCCATGACGTCGGTGTAGCCCTCGACGACGACGGCCGTGCTGGTGCGGGCGATCTCCTTCTTGGCGAGGTCGATGCCGTACAGCACCTGCGACTTCTTGTAGATCGCCGTCTCGGGTGTGTTCAGGTACTTCGGACCGTTGTCGTCGTCGCGGAGCTTACGGGCGCCGAAGCCGACGACCTCCCCGGTGATGTCCCGGATCGGCCACATCAGCCGGCCGCGGAAACGGTCGATGGGGCCGCGCCTGCCCTCCTGCGAAAGGCCGGAAAGAGTCAGCTCCTTGTCGCTGAACCCCTTGCCGCGCAGATAGCGGGTCAGGTGGTCCCAGCCGGCCGGGCTGTAGCCGACGCCGAAGTGCTGGGCGGCGGCCTGGTCGAAGCCCCGCTCTGCGAGGAACTTCCGGCCGATCTCGGCCTCAGGTCCGTCCAGCTGCTCCACGTAGAACTGCGCGGCGATCTTGTGCGCCTCGACCAGCCGGATCCGCTCGCCCCGTTGATGGGTGGGGTTGTACCCACCCTCCTCGTAGCGCAGGGTGATGCCCGCCTGGGCGGCGAGACGCTCCACCGTCTCGGAGAACGAGAGGTGGTCGATCTTCATCACGAAGGCGATCGTGTCGCCGCCTTCCTGGCAGCCGAAGCAGTGGAAGAGACCCTTGCTCGGGCTGACCTGGAAGGAAGGAGACTTCTCGTCGTGGAAGGGGCACAGGCCCTTCAGGTTCCCCCCGCCGGCGTTGCGCAGCTGGAGGTACTCGGAAACGACGGCGTCGATCGGGACCGCGTCCCGGACCGCCTTCACGTCGTCATCGTTGATCCTGCCTGCCACGCGTGAATTCTACGGTGACGCGGCGACACTCCCGTCAGCCGGAGAGGTTCACGACGTCGGTGAGCGCCACACCCGGATCGCCGAGAGTCTGCGGGTCCACCTCCGCCCGGGTCCGGATCAGCTGCTGGATCGGTGCGGTGACGTCCCACACATTGACGTTCATCCCGGCGAGCACCCTGCGGTCCTTGAGCCAGAAGGCGATGAACTCCCGCCTTCCGACGTCGCCGCGGAGCACGACCTCGTCGTAAGAGCCGGGCGGGGCCCAGCCCGAATACTCCATGCCGAGGTCGTACTGGTCCGAGAAGAAATAGGGGACCCGGTCGTAACTCACGTCCTGGCCGAGCATGGCGCGGGCGGCGGCCGGGCCGCCGTTCAGGGCGTTGGCCCAGTGCTCGACGCGCAGCCGGGTCCCCAGCAGCGGGTGCCGGGCGGCGGCGACGTCGCCCGCGGCGTAGATGTCGGGGTCGGAGGTGCGCAGGCTCTCGTCGACGGCGATCCCGCCGCCCTCCGCCCGGTCGGCGAGGTCGAGGCCCGCCGCGTCGGCGAGCGCGGTGCGCGGGGCCGCGCCGATGGCGGCGAGGATCTCGTGCGCCGGGTGCTCCTCGCCGTCGTCCGTGCGGGCCGCGAGGACCATGCCGTCCTGCCCGATGATCTCGGTGAGTCGGACACCGAAGTGGAAACGGACGCCGCGCTCGCGGTGCAGTTCGGCGAAGAACTGGCCGAGCTCGGGGCCGATGACCTGGTACAGCGGGGTCGCCGCGGGCTCCACGACGGTCACCTCCGCACCGTAGCCGCGGGCCGCGGCCGCGACCTCGAGACCGATCCAACCGGCGCCGGCGATGATCAGGTGACCGTTGTCGCGGCCGAGGGCGGCGAGCACATGGCGCAGCCGGTCGGCGTGGGCGAGGCGGCGCAGATGGTGGACGCCGGCCAGACCGGTGCCGGGGATGTCCAGCCGGCGGGGCTCCGCGCCGGTGGTGAGGAGCAGCTTGTCGTAGTGGACGACGGTTCCGTCGCCGAGGCGCACCGAGCGGGTCTCGCGGTCGATGGACACGACGGTCTGGCCGAGGTGCAGTTCGATGTCGGCCCGGGCGTACCAGCCGGGCTCGTGGACGAAGACGCTGTCGCGTTCGTCCTTGCCGGTCAGATACGCCTTGGACAGCGGCGGACGTTCGTAGGGGTGGTCACGTTCGTCGCCGATGAGGATCACTCGCCCGGTGAACCCTTCGGCACGGAGGGTCTCGGCGGCCTTGGCGCCCGCCAGCCCACCGCCGACGATGACGAATGTCCGATGTGCGTCGACCACGTGATGCCTCCTCGTTGCTTCTACGCAGCGCAGCCTTCAGCGAGCGTCCCGCACGGAGCGATATGGCGGAAGAGGGAGTGCCCTCCGGCGTGTCAAAAACGGACGAATCACTCGGTGCGTGACTCGGGTGCTCCCGGGGTCGTTGCGCCTTTCATCAGCGACGGGCGGTGAGGCGGACGTGCAGGGTGCGGGCGGAGGCGTCCGTGAGGTTCGCGATCTGGTCGACGATCACCCGCTTGCGCGCCCGGTCGTCCCCCGCCGCCTCGAACATGGCACGGAACTGCGGTTCCAGCCCCTCCGGCGCGCGGGCGGTGAGCGCCTGCGCCAGCTCGGCGAGCACCACGCGCTGGTCTGCGCGGAGCGCCTCCTGCTCGGCGCGCTGCATCACATAGCGGTCGGCCACCGCCTTCAGCACGGCGCACTCGTTGCGCGTGGCGCGCGGGACGACGAGCTCCGCCCCGTACCGCGTGAGCATGCCACTGCCGTACGCCTGCCGGGTGGCGCCCTCGGCGGCGAGCGCGAACCGGCCGATGAGCTGGCTGGTGGCGTCCTTCAGCCGGGCCTGGGCGACCGCGGACCCGTCGTAGTGGTGCGGCCACCACGCCTGGTCGAGCAGCCGGTCGAGAGCCTCGGACAGCTCCTGCGGCTCGGTGTCGTGCGGCACGTACCGCCCGATCGCCACCGACCAGATGCCCGCGCGCTCGGTCTCCGACATGAGGCAGTTGGGGTCGATGTGCCCGGCGTGCAGACCGTCCTCGAAGTCGTGCACCGAGTACGCGACGTCGTCGGACCAGTCCATCACCTGCGCCTCGAGGCACTTGCGGAACGCGGGGGCGCCGAGGCGGGCCCACTCGAAGACCGGCAGGTCGTCCTCGTACACCCCGAACTTCCCCGAGCCGGGCTCGGTCGGATGGCCGCCGCGCGGCCAGGGGTACTTGGTCGCCGCGTCGAGGGTGGCCCGGGTGAGATTCAGGCCGACGCTGACCGGCTCGCCCGTCTCCGGCGCGTGCACGAAACGCTTGGGCTCGATCCGCGTCAGCAGGCGGAGGGACTGGGCGTTGCCCTCGAAGCCGCCGCAGTCCTTCGCGAACTCGTTCAGCGCCTGCTCGCCGTTGTGGCCGAACGGCGGATGGCCCATGTCGTGGGCGAGGCACGCCGCTTCGACGAGATCGGGGTCGCAGCCGAGCGCGGCGCCCAGCTCCCGCCCGACCTGCGCGCACTCGAGCGAGTGCGTCAGCCGGGTGCGCGGGCTGGCGTCCCAGGCCAGGCTGCGGGTGCCAGGGGTGACGACCTGCGTCTTCCCGGCGAGGCGGCGCAGCGCGGAGGAGTGCAGCACCCGGGCGCGGTCGCGCTGGAAGGCGGTACGGCCGGGGCGCTTGTCGGGCTCGGTGGCCCAGCGTTCGACGGCTGCGGCGTCGTAGCCGTCGGGGGCGGTGCCGTTGCCCGTGCCGTGGCCCGGGGGTGTGCCTGTGCCTGTGGTGCTGGTGGTGCCGTCCATGCACCGAAGGTAACCGGAGCGGCCGACAGCCGTGCCCCGTCCGGCCTCACGGCGCCCTACGCGGCGGACAGTTCCAGCCGCCGCACGGAGCGGGGCAGCGCTCGCACCTGGTCGTAACGGTGCAGCAGCAGCCGGGCCAGAGCGGGATGCGTCCCGAGCGGCTCCGCCGCGATCCAGGGAGCGGCGGCGGCACTGCGGGTGGCGAACAGACCGGGCGCGGCGAAGTAGGACGCCACGGCGATCCGGTGGCGTCCGCGCGCCGTCAGGGCCTTGACGGCCGCGGGCACGGTGGGCGCGAGAGCGGAGGCGTACGCGGGCACGACCGGCACGCCGCCGAGCCGCTCCGCCAGCATGTCCGCCATGCGCCGGGTGTCTGCCGCGGACTCGGGATCGCGGGAGCCCGCGGACGCCAGGACCACCCCGGCACCACGGCTCGAGCTGTCCTCCGCCCGCCAGCCCGCCTCCGCGAGCCGGGCCGCGAGCGCCTCCGCGAGCAGCGGGTGCGGCCCGAGCGGGCGCGCGATACGGATGTCGCCGCCGGGTATCGCGGCCGCGGCCCGTGGCAGGTCGTGCTTGACGTGATAGCCGCGGCTGAGCAGCAGCGGCACGATCACGGTGGGCGCGCCGCCGAGCGACCGGAGGGTGTCGTCGAGGAGCGGCTCGTTCAGCTCGACATGGCCGAGCCGTACGTCCAGGCCGGGGCGCAGCTCACGCACCCGGTCGAGGAGAGCGGTGACGGTGCTCAGCGCGCGGGGGTCGCGGCTGCCGTGGGCGACGGCGACGAGGGTGGGCCGATCGGTCGGGGACATGCGGTGCGGGTTCCGTTCAGTCGGACGTGACTCAGCTGGTTGCCGAGCTGAGCGGTGATACGCGTGAGCAGGCCGACGGTGGTGTCGAGCTGCGTGGCGGTGTCGACTGCGTTGTCGGCTGCGCTCGGGAAGGGCGGGGGCGGGGGCTCACGAAGGTGTTCCGGCTCCGTCATGCACCGATGGTGGCGGGCGCAGGTTGCGGGGGTGTTGCGTGAGGGTGACGGGTGTTTTCGTGGGCCTCACGGTGGGGCCCGGCGAGGCGGCGTGGGCCGGCTTCGGCCTCGCCTGGCGTTCGAGGCGCGGGGGTCCTGTGGTGCCTCCGCACCGCCGGGCGCAGGGGAAGAGGCCCCGAAGACACCGCGCGGGGCCCGGGCGGGCCCGGTCGGGGTCTCCGGGCAGGGCCCGGTGTCGGGTCCGGCTCCGAACAGGGCTCGGGCCCGGGGTCCCGGCGGCCCCGTGTCGGGTCTCGCCCGGTGTCGGTCCGGTCGGAGTCTCCGGACGGAGCCCGGGTCCGGGCAGAGCCCGGTGTCGGGTCCGGCTCCGAGCAGGACTCGGGTCCGGGGTTCCCGGCGGGCCCGGTGTCGGGTCTCCGGGCGGAGCCCGGTGTCGGTCCGGGCGGAGTCTCCGGGCGGAGCCCGGGTCCGGGGTCCGGGCAGGGCCCGGACGGGGACCTCCGGGCACGGCCGGGTCCGGGCAGGGCCCGGTGTCGGGTCCGGCTCCGAGCAGGGCTCGGGTACGGGGTCCCGGTCCGGGAAGTGGGTCCCCCTGCGGCCGCCAAGGCCGCAAGGGGAGGGTAGGCAAGAGCGCTCAGCGCAGCGGCTACCGCGCCAGCCAGACCCGCAGCGGACCCACCGGCACGCACCCCTGCCGCACCGCCGCCGCCAGGTCGTCGCCCTGTTCGTAGCCGACCACCGGCACGCCCGGCCACGCGTCGGCCACCGCCGACAGGCAGCCCGCCCATGCCGCGTCGAGGTCGTCGTCGACGGCGAACAGGTTGGAGACGCCTGCCGCCTCCCCGCCCCCGCTCACCACCGCGCCGGCGGTCAGCCGGCCCTCGGCGCGCCCCGCGAGGAACGCGACCGAGGGGTCGGACAGCAGTTCCGGGCGGAAGAGGTGCGCCAGACCGTCGCCGCCGTCCCAGGCTGCCGCCCATTCCGCCAGCTCGCCGGGGGTTTCGAGGCGGGACCACGCGACGCCGGCGGGAGCCGCCGGCGCGGGCAGGCCCGGCTCCCGGTGGATCCACCGGGCCTCGAAGAGCACCTGGAATCCGACGCCGGACAGGTCCAGGGTCGCGAAGCTGTCCTTGACCGAGCAGCCGGGACCGCTGGAGACGGCGTCCAAGGCGTCGTCCGCCGTCGCGTCCTCGGTGAGTGTCACCGCGTCGGGATACAGCACGGGTGTGCGGCTCGCGCTGGTCCAGGCGCGGGCTCCGAAGGCACCGGAAAGGCCGTGTGCCCGGCACATGGCCTCGCACCACTCGGCGTTGTTGCGGGCGGCGGAGGCGGCTCTCTTGTCGATCATCGGATGATCGTGTCAACAGGCGCGACGGTCCGGCCAGCCATTTCCGCTCCGCCGGACCAACCATTTCCGCCCCGCTCGCGTCTGACTGTTCGTGAGAGGAACAAGAAGGCGACGCCTCGTCGCGCAGGCCGTCATGCTGGGGTGCGTGCTCGGCCTGGCGCCCGCGACCTGGATGCACGCCGTCGCCGACAGCCGCGTCCGTACGGTCGCCGAGGCCCCGGCGCGGGACGTCGCCGTCGTCTTCGGCGCCGGTCTCTGGCGGGGCCGGCCCTCCCCCTATCTGGCGCACCGGCTCGACACCGCCGCCGAGCTGTACCGGACCGGCAAGGCCAAGGTCGTGCTGGTCACCGGGGACAACAGCCGGGTCGAGTACGACGAGCCGGACGCCATGCGCACGTATCTGACGGAGCGCGGTGTGCCCGACGACCGGATCGTCAGCGACTACGCCGGGTTCGACACCTGGGACTCCTGCGTGCGGGCGAAGGAGATCTTCGGGGTGGAGCGGGCGCTGCTGGTGAGCCAGGGCTTCCACATCCGCCGTGCCGTCGCGCTGTGCCGGTCCGCCGGCGTCGAGGCGTACGGCGTCGGTGTGGCCGAACCGCACGACGCGACCTGGTACTACGGCGGCGTGCGGGAGATGTTCGCGGCGGGCAAGGCGTCGCTGGACGCCGTGTTCCGGCCGGATCCGAAGTTCCTGGGCGAGCGCGAGCCCGGCGTGCGGGACGCGCTGGCGGCGGCGGGCTGACACGCCGGGAGGCACACGGCCGCGCACGCTCGCATCCCGGTCCCCGGCAGGGAAAAGTGAGCCGCATGACAAATGACGTGGCAACGCTGCTGACCCGGCACACCGAGGCGCTGGACCTGTTCACCGACCGGGTGCACGCCGTACGGGACGACCAGTGGGACGATCCGACGCCGTGCACGCAGTGGTCGGTGCGCGATCTCGTCAACCACCTCACCGCCGAGCAGCTGTGGGTGCCGGACCTGGTGACGGACGGGGCGACGATCGAGGACATCGGCGACGCGTACGACGGTGACGTCCTCGGCGACAGGCCCCGCCAGGCCTGGGACGCGGCGGCGCGCGCCGCCCGTAAGGCGTTCTCCGACGAGGGGGCGCTGGAGCGGACGGTCCAGCTGTCGTACGGGGAGACCCCGGTGACCGCCTACTGCTCGCAGATGGTCAGCGACGCGGTGGTGCACTCCTGGGACCTGTCGCGGGCGATCGGCGCGGAGGAGCGGCTTCCGGACGCGCTGGTGGCCTTCACCCTGGAGGAGATCGCCCCGTACGCGTCGGAGCTGTCGAAGTCCGGCCTCTTCGCCGCGCCGATCGAGCCGCCCCCGGGCGACGATCCGCAGACCCGGCTGCTGGCGATGCTCGGCCGCCGCGCCTGAGACTCCGGCCCGCGCCCGGATGGAGCGACCGGCACCCGCGGGAAGGGCCCGGTCCCGACGCGCCCGGACACCACGGCCAAAACCACCCGGACGGGCACCTGGCTCACGGTCGGTCCTCACGCCGCCGTGAGCTCGCGGCTGAGCCAGGCGTACCCCGTCCGTAATGCGGCGCGTCCGCCCGCGTAACACGGATGTTCCACGCTGGGCGTCATGCGCGACGAGACCATCCCGACCCACTGTCCCTACTGCGCCCTGCAGTGCGGCATGAATCTGCGCGGTGTCCCCCGGCCGGACACCGCCGACGGGACGGCCGTCGAGGTGGTGGAGCGTCCCGACTTCCCCGTCAACCGGGGCGCCCTGTGCGGCAAGGGCCGCACCTCGACCTCCCTTCTCTCCTCCCGGGTGCGCCTGACCGGGCCGCTCATCAGAAGCCACGCCACAGGCCGGCTCGAACCGGCCACCTGGGAGGAGGCACTGCGTACGATCGCCGACGGGCTGCGGCGTACGCGGGACGAGCACGGCGCCGACGCCGTGGGCGTCTTCGGCGGCGGCGGGCTGACCAACGAGAAGGCCTACACCCTCGGGAAGTTCGCCCGGGTCGTGCTCGGCACCTCGCAGATCGACTACAACGGCCGCTTCTGCATGTCGTCGGCCGCGGCGGCGCACAACAAGGCGTTCGGACTCGACCGCGGGCTGCCGTTCCCGCTGGAGGACATCCCGAGGACCGGCTGTGTGATCCTCGTCGGCTCGAACCTCGCGGAGACCATGCCGCCGGCGCTGCGCTACCTGACGGAACTGAAGGAGAACGGCGGCAAGCTGATCGTCGTCGACCCGCGGCGGACGAGGACGGCGGAGCAGGCCGATCTGCACCTGGCACCCCGTCCCGGCACCGACCTGGCGCTCGCCCTGGGCCTGCTGCACGAGGTGGTGGCCTCGGGGCGCACCGACGAGGACTTCATCGCCGCCCGCACGAGCGGCTGGGCGGAGGCCAGGGCCGCCGCCATGGCGCACTGGCCCGAGCTCGTCGAGCGGATCACCGGCGTGGGCGTGCCGCAGCTGCGTGAGGCGGTACGGCTGTTCTGCGACGCGCCGTCCGCGATGGTGCTCACCGCCCGCGGGCCCGAGCAGCATTCCAAGGGCACGGACACGGTCAGCGCCTGGATCAACCTCTGCCTGGCGACCGGCCGGGCCGGGCGGCCGCTGTCCGGCTACGGATGCCTGACCGGGCAGGGCAACGGTCAGGGCGGCCGTGAGCACGGCCAGAAGGCCGACCAGCTGCCCGGCTACCGCAAGCTGGACGACCCGGCGGCGCGGGCCCATGTCGCAGGAGTGTGGGGCGTGCCCCCCGAGTCCCTGCCGGGGCCGGGGCGCAGTGCCTACGAGCTGCTGGACGCGCTGGGCGGTGACGTGAAGTCGCTGCTGCTGATGGGATCGAACCCGGTGGTCTCCGCGCCGCGTGCCGCGCACATCGAGGGACGGCTGAAGTCCCTGGACTTCCTCGCCGTGGCGGACGTGGTGCTCTCGGAGACGGCGGCGCTCGCGGACGTGGTGCTGCCGGTGACCCAATGGGCGGAGGAGACCGGCACGACGACCAACCTGGAGGGCCGGGTGCTGCTGCGCCGCAAGGCGCTCGACGCCCCGGAGGGGGTGCGCAGCGATCTCGAGGTGCTGAGCGCCCTGGCGGCGCTGCTCGGGCACGAGAAGGGCTTCCCCGCCGACCCGGAGGAGGTCTTCGAGGAGCTGCGGCGGGCGTCGGCGGGCGGACCGGCGGACTACTCGGGCATCACGTACCGCAGGATCGCCGAGGAGGACGGCGTGTTCTGGCCGTGCCCGGAGCCGGACGACCAGGACGAGCCGGTCGCCCACCCCGGCACCCCCCGGCTGTTCCTGGACCGGTTCGCCACCCCCGACGGGCTGGCCAGGTTCGTCGCCGTGGGGCACCGGCCCGCCGCGGAGGAGCCCGACGCCGACTACCCGGTGCTGCTGACGACCGGGCGGGTGGTCGCCCAGTACCAGTCGGGCGCGCAGACCAGGCGGGTCGACGAGCTGAACGCCGCCGCCCCGGGCCCGTTCGTCGAGCTGCATCCGCAGCTGGCGGAACGCCTCGGCGTCGCGGAGGGTGAGCCCCTGGCCGTGGTGTCGCGGCGGGGCCGGGCGGTCGGGCCCGCCCGGATCACCACGGGGATCAGGCCGGACACCGTCTTCATGCCGTTCCACTGGCCGGGCGAGGGCCGGGTGAACTCGGTGACGAACCCGGCGCTCGATCCGACGTCCCGTATGCCCGAGTTCAAGGTGTGCGCCGTCCGGCTGGAGCCGGAGCGGGTCACCGGCGGCTGACCGCCTCGTGCCAGTCGCCGCCGTCCACGGGTCTGCCGCCGGCCCGCAGGCCGCGCGCCACGGGTTCGGCGGCGACGTAGACCCACGCCTGTGCCGGCGTGCCGTCCTCGAGGAGCACCTCCCGGGCCACCCGCTCGTACAGGTTGGCCGCGTGGCCCGGTCCGCCGTACTCCTCCAGCCGGTCGAGGACGGCGAGCAGCCGCTCGTACTCCTCCGGCTTCGCGGTCACCACCTCGCCGGTGACCGTCGCCGCCGGGTCGCCGGTGTCGACGGCGTACGGGTAGCCTGGGCCCTCGTAGAGCACCGCGCCGGGGAGCAGGGCGGGGCGCTCCTGAGTGGTGCGGCCGCGCAGGAGCAGGTCGTGGTTGCGTTCGCCCGGCCGCAGGGTGCCGTAGACGAAGAACGGAAGCCGCTGCGGCCCGTTCACGGCGCCTCGGTCTCCGCCCGCACCCAGGCCGCGTAGGCCGCGCCGGCGCGTACCACCGGGGTGGCGATGATCTCCGGGGTCTCGTAGTCGTGGGCGGCGATCAGATGGGCTTCGAGGGCGTCGTAGCAGGCCGGGGTGGTCTTGAGGAGGACCTGCCACTCTTCGGCGGTCTCGATCCGGTTCTGCCAGCGGTAGACCGACGTCACCGGCGCGGAGATCTGCGCGCAGGCCGCGAGCCGGGCCTCCACGGCGCCCTCTGCGAGCCGCTGGGCCTTCTGCGCGCTGTCGGTCGTGGTCATCACGGTGAGCAGCGGCGGCGCGGCGGGGGTGGGTTCCACGGCGGGAGCTCCTTCTCGGTGTTCGGCCATGTCCGCGGGGCGGCCGGCGGCCGCGGACGAAGGGCGGGGACCGTCGCGGCCCCGCCCTTCACGTTACGCACCGCGGCCTCACACAGGGGACCCGGCCGCGGCGAACTGCGCCGCGTGGAGCCGGGCGTACGCGCCGCCGCGGCCCAGCAGTTCGTCGTGCGTGCCCTGCTCGACGATCCTTCCGGCGTCCATCACCAGGATCACGTCGGCGTCCCGGACGGTGGAGAGCCGGTGCGCGATGACGAAGCTGGTACGGCCGCGGCGCAGCGAGGACATGGCCCGCTGGATGAGCACCTCGGTGCGGGTGTCGACCGAGCTGGTGGCCTCGTCGAGCACGAGGATCGACGGCTCGGTGAGGAAGGCGCGGGCGATGGTGAGGAGTTGCTTCTCGCCCGCGCTCAGGCCCGCGCCCTCCTCGTCGACGACGGTGTCGTAGCCGTCGGGCAGGGTGCGGATGAACCGGTCGGCGTGGGTGGCTGTCGCCGCCGCGACGATCTGCTCGCGGGACACCTCCCCGGGCACGCCGTAGGCGATGTTGTCGGCGATCGTGCCCCCGAACAGCCAGGTGTCCTGGAGCACCATCCCGATGCCGGAACGCAGTTCGTCGCGGGTCATGTCCCTGATGTCGACCCCGTCGAGCAGGATGCGGCCGCCGGTGACCTCGTAGAACCGCATGAGCAGATTGACCAGCGTGGTCTTGCCCGCGCCGGTCGGGCCGACGATGGCGACGGTCCGGCCCGGTTCGACGTCGAGCGACAGGTCCTCGATCAGCGGCTCCGCGGGGTGGTAGCGGAAGGCCGCCTTCTCGAAGGACACATGGCCCGCGGGCCGTCCGTCCTTCGGCCCCGGGCGCCTCGGTCCGGTCGGCGCCTGGGACTCCTCCTCCGCGTCCAGCAGGTCGAAGACCCGCTCGGCGGAGGCGACGCCCGACTGGAGGAGGTTGGCCATCGCGGCCACCTGGTTGATGGGGCCGTTGAACTCGTAGGAGTACTGCACGAAGGCCTGTACGTCGCCGATCGACAGCGATCCGGAGGCCACCCGCAGCCCGCCGGCGACGGCGATCAGCACATAGTTGAGGTTGCCGACGAAGCCGAGGGCGGGCTGGATGAGGCCGGACATGATCTGGGCGCGCAGGCTCGACGCGTACAGCTGCTCGCCCAGTTCGTCGAAGGTCTCCACGGCCTGCTTCCCGCGGCCGAAGGAGCGGACCTCCGCGTGGCCGGTGAACATCTCCTCGACGTGGGCGTTCAGCCTGCCCGTCACCGACCACTGCCGGACGAACTGCGGCTGGGCCCGCCTGCCGATGAGCGTCGCCACGTACACGGACAGCGGCACCGTCGCGAGGGCGATCAGGGCCAGCAGCGGCGAGATCCAGAACATCATCGCCAGGACGCCGGCGATGGTGAGCACCGCCCGCACCATCTGGCTGAAGGCCTGCTGCATGGTCTGCGTGATGTTGTCGATGTCGTTGGTGGTGCGGCTGAGCACCTCCCCGCGGGGCTGCTCGTCGAAGTACGACAAGGGCAGCCGCGACAGCTTCGTCCCCGCCTCCTCGCGCAGCCGGTGGCCGACGCGCTGCACGACGGTCATCGCGAGCCGCATCTGGATCAGCGTCGTACCGGAGGAGACGGCGACCAGGCCCAGGACGAGGGCCAGCACCTCGGCGACGGCCCTGAAGTCGACCCCGTCCGGACCGGCCGCGCCGTCGACCACGAGGTCGGTGGCGTGGCCGAGGAGTTTGGGGACGAGTACGGAGAGGGCGACCGCGGCCGCGCCGGCGGCGAGGACACCGAGGACCAGCGGGCGTTCCGGTGCGGTCAGGCGCGTCAGCCGCAGTCCGGAGGCCCGGAAGTGGAGGGAGCGTTCCAGTGAGGGGGAGCCGATGCCCCCGGGGCCGCGCTGCTGCCCGGCCGGGCCGCGGCGCTCCGGTGTGGTGCCGCTCATGCGGCTTCCTCCTCGGTGAGCTGGGAGAGCACGATCTCCCGGTAGGTGGGGTTGTCCCGCATGAGTTCTTCGTGGGTTCCGGTGCCCGCGACGCGGCCCTTCTCCAGGACGACGATCCGGTCGGCGCCGCGGATGGTGGACACGCGCTGGGCGACCATGACGACGGTGGCGTCGGCGGTCTCCTCGGCCAGCGCCCGGCGCAGTGCCGCGTCGGTGGCGTTGTCGAGCGCGGAGAAGGAGTCGTCGAAGAGATAGACGTCGGGCCTGGCCACCAGTACCCGGGCGATGGCGAGGCGCTGGCGCTGTCCTCCCGACAGGTTGGCGCCGCCCTGGGAGACCGGGGCGTCGAGCCCGTCGCCGAGCCGGCGTACGAAGTCCGCTGCCTGGGCGACCTCGAGGGCGTGCCAGAGCTCGTCCTCCGTCGCGTCCGGCTTCCCGTACCGCAGGTTGGAGGCGACGGTGCCCGAGAAGAGGTACGGCTTCTGGGCGACGAGTCCGACGGTGCGGGACAGCAGCGCCGGGTCCAGGTCCCGTACGTCCACCTCCCCGATCCGGACGCCGCCGGTCGCGTCGAACAGCCGGGCGGCGAGGCTCAGCAGGGTCGTCTTGCCGCTGCCGGTCGAGCCGATGACGGCGGTGACCCGGCCGGGGCGGGCGGTGAGGTCCACGGACCTGAGGACGGGCTCCTCGGCGCCCGGGTAGCTGAAGTCGACGCCGCGCAGCTGCAGTTCGCCTCGTCCACGCAGCCGGTGCACGGGGGCGACGGGCGGTACGACGCTCGGCGGTGTGCCGAGGACCTCCTGGATGCGTTCCGCGCTGACCTCGGCGCGCGGCAGGTGCATCATGAGGAACAGGCCCATCATCACGGACATGAGGATCTGCGTCAGATAGCCGAGGAAGGCGACGATCGAACCGGCCTGCAGGGAGCCGGAGTCGAGCCGGTGGCCGCCGGTCCAGATGATGGCGACGGTGGCGATCTCCCAGACGATCAGGACGGTCGGGAACATCAGGGTCTGCAGTCGGCCCGCCCGGAGACCGGCCTGGAGAAGGGCGTCGTTGGCCTCGCCGAACCGCCGCTGCTCGTGCCGGTCCCGTACGAAGGCGCGGATGACGCGGATGCCGGTGATCTGTTCCCGCATCACCCGGTTGACCACGTCGATCCGTTCCTGCATGGAGCGGAAGACCGGCGGCAGTCGGCGCACGATCAGTCCGACGGACAGTGCGAGCACCGGGACGAACACAAGCAGGAGCATCGCAAGCGGCACGTCCTGGGACAGGGCCATGGCGATACCGCCCACGCACATCAAAGGCGCGGCGACCAGCATGGTCAGGATCAGCAGCGAGAAGGTCTGCACCTGCTGCACGTCGTTGGTGGTGCGGGTGATCAGGGACGAGGCGCCGAAGCGCCCGATGTCGCGCACGGACAGGTCCTGGGCGTGGCGGAAGACGGTGGAACGCAGGTCGCGGCCGATGCCCATCGCGATCCGGGCGGCGCAGTGGACGGCGGCGCCGGCGGCGGCGACCTGGAGGACCGTGACGGCCAGCATCACGGCGCCGGTGGTGAGGACGTGTCCGGTGTCGCCGCGCAGCACACCGTTGTTGATGATCTCGGCGTTGAGGGTGGGCAGGTAGAGGGTGGCCAGGGACTGGATCAGCTGGAGGAGGACGACCAGCGCGATCAGTCCGCGGTAGGGACCGAGGCGGGCGGTCAGCAGGTTCAGCAGCACGGCCGGGCCCTCAGCCCGCGTAGGGGCGGACGGACTTGGCGGACCGCAGTGCCTCGGCCCACCAGGAGAGCTGGTCGAGCATGGTCTTGGCGGCGGCGTCGGGGGCGGCCGGGTCGCGGTGGTTGCCCTCGTCGTCGAAGTGGGCGCCGGCGTTGTGGAAGGACACGGTGTCGCGGACGGTGACGGCGTGCAGTTCGGCGAAGACCTGGCGCAGTTGCTCGACCGCGCGCAGGCCGCCGGAGATGCCGCCGTAGGAGACGAAGCCGACGGGCTTGGCCTGCCATTCGCCGAAGTGCCGGTCGATGACGTTCTTGAGGCCGGCGGGGAAGGAGTGGTTGTACTCGGGGGTGACGACGACGAAGGCGTCGGCCGCGGCCAGCTTCGGGGTGATCTTGGCCAGCTCGGCCCGCACGTCGGGCGAGGGTGAGTAGGAGAGGGCGGTGGGGAGATCGGCGTCGGCCAGGTCGACCACGTCGACGGTGAAGTCCTCGCGCCGGGCGGCACGGGAGAGGAACCAGTCGGCGATCGTGGGGCCGAAGCGGCCGTCACGGTTGCTGCCGATGATGACGGCGAGCTTCAGCGGGGAGGGACGGTCGGACGTGGTGTCAGGCGTGTTGATGTCCATGCGGAGGAGCCTGGTACCTCAAGTTTGATTGAGGTCAAGTCGCTCCGGAGATCAGTCTCGCGGACGGCCTGCGGGACACCGCGGTGACAGAGGACGACCGGTCCCCTTCACCCGTTCGGCACGGCACGCCCGACCGCTCCCCCAGGCGCGGAGCTACCGGCCACGACCTGCGGCGATGCATTCTGTCCAGAGCGACACGCGGTTTCGGCAGAGGGTAACTGATTGGCCATCAGCAGGCGTGGCGGACCGGGTGCCTCTTACCTCGAAGAAGACGAGACATCGCACCACGCGCTTCCGGAGGACCCATGCGCACCACCGCCCGCCTGCTGACCGGCATAGCGATGGCGCTCGCCACGACAGGGCTCGCCACCCATGGGGCGTATGCCTCGGACTTCGGAGAGCTGGAGGTGTACCCGTCGCCCGCCACCCCCGGCACGAAGATCACCGTCAACACCACGGCCTGCGGCAAGAACGGCCACGGCGTCGGCGACGCCCGGTCGCTGGGCGCCGGCGAGTTCAAGCTGTGGCCCGGCACGCACAAGGAGGTCGCGGTGGGCCACTTCACGGTCCCCGAGGACACCAGGCCGGGCACGTACGGCATCGAGGTGCGCTGCAAGAACGGCAAAGAGGCCACCGGCGACCTCGAGGTGCGTCACCGCGAGCCGAGCGGGCACGTCAGAACAGGCGTCGGCGGCAGCGTGGGCCCCGACACCACCCAGATCGCGGCGGGCGCGGCGATACTCACCGCGGCCGCTGTGGGCGGAACGCTCCTTCTTCGCCGCCGGGCGAGCGGCGCGCAGAGAGGCTGACGGACCGGTACCCCAACCGTTCCTCGTCCCGCCGGATCCCCCGCTCCCGTCAGGCCTCGAGCCGACGGGGGCGGGGCGACGTTCCGTGCGATGCCGGCCGCGCCCGGCCACCCCCACGACCGAGCCCCCCATGTCCCTTACGGACGGCCGGCCCGGGCGCCGCCCTGCCCGCGCCCGGCCGCACCCGCCGCGGGCGAAGCCGGAGGACCGATGAGCGCTCAGGACACCACCAGGCGCAGGGCCAAGGGCTGGGCTGTGGCCGCCGCCGTCTGCGCAGGGCTGTGGCTGGTCCACAACGGCACCCGCGACATCACCCCGCCCGTCCCCTCCGCCGCGCAGGCGTTCGCCGCCGGGCCGAACCAGCACACGGACGCCGCCGCCGACCCGCTGCCGCCCTCGGATCCGGTCCGGCTGCGCATTCCGCAGATCGACGTCGACGCCCCCGTCATGGGCCTCGGCCTCGCCCGCGACGGCAGTCTCGACGTCCCCCCGGCCGAAGACCGGAATCTGGCCGGGTGGTACGAGGACGGGACCACCCCCGGCGCCAAGGGCACGGCGATCGTGGCCGGGCATGTCGACAACGCACAGGGGCCCGCCGTCTTCTACAGCCTCGGCGCCCTGAAGAAGGGCCACCGGATCGAGGTGCTCCGCGCGGACGGCAGGACCGCGGTCTTCACGATCGACGCGATCGAGGTGTACGAGGCCGACGACTTCCCCGACAAGAAGGTCTACGGGGCCGGCGACCGGGCCGAGCTTCGGGTGATCACCTGCGGCGGAGGCTTCTCGGAGAAGACCGGCTACCAGGGCAACGTGGTCGCCTACGGGCACCTCATCGGGGTCCGGGACGGCAGCGCCCGAAAACAGTAGCCATGGACATAGTATCCATGTACTGTATTTCTCCATGAGCACAGCACCCAAGGGCCCCACGCCCGGCTACCTGGTCTGGCGCCTGTCGACGAAGTGGCGCGTCGCGGTCGATCGCGCGCTCGCTCCCCTGGGGCTGACGCACGCGCAGTACACCCTGATCGCCTCGCTGCACGGCATATGGCGGTCCGGCTACCGCCCCAGCCAGCGGCAACTCGCCGACCACACCGGCCTGGAGCCGCTCTACGTCTCCAAGCTGGCCCGCGCCCTCGAGTCGTCGGGACTCCTGCAGCGCACCCCCGACCCCGCCGACACCAGGGCCGTACAGCTCTCACTCACCCCCGCGGGAGAGGAGAAGGCCCGCCGCGCCGTCGCGGAGGTCCACACGCTGCTCGACCGGCTGCTGGCCCCGCTCGGCGGGCTCGACGCACCCCGCACCCGGGCGCTGACGGATGAGCTGCGGCTGCTGCTCGAAACACCTCTCGACGCGCCATCCGACGCCACCGAGGACACGTCCACGACACCCGAGGAGTAACGATGTCGTCCACCACGCCGATCCTGCTCAACAGCCAGATCATCGGCCGGGCCCACTACGCGGCCCGCGCCCTGCTCGACCGTGAGCTGAGCCGCACCGGCACCACCTTCCACCAGTCGATGGCGCTGAACGCGGCCGCCGCCGAGGGCGGCACCGTGGAAACGGGCCGGATCGTGGAGCTGTTGACGGCCAACCTGAAGATCGACGGGACCACGGCCCGCGACACCGTGGCGGAGCTGCTGGCCACCGAGCTGTTCGAGCCGCTGGAGCCGCTGCCGGGCCAGGGCCCGCGGGTCGCGCTGACCGAGACCGGTCGCGCCGAGCAGAGCCGGCTGGCCTCGGTCGCCACCGAGTTCGGCCCCCTTGTGTACGGCGGCATCCCGGAAGCGGACCTGGCCGTCGCGGGCCGGGTGCTGACCGAGGTCATCGCACGGGCGAACGCCGCGTACGCGCGGACCGCCGACCGGTACTGACCGGCGTCACGCCGTCCACTGGTCGAAGCCGAGCTTCGCGACCAGTGAGAAGACGACGACGAGCAGCACCCCGCGGACGAACTCACTGCCCTTGCGCAGCGCCATCCGGGCCCCGAACATGCCGCCCGCCAGATTGAAGACGGCCATCAGCGCGGCCAGCTGCCACAGCACGGTGCCCTGGTAGGCGAACATCGCGAGCGCGCCGCCGTTGGTGCACACGTTCACGATCTTCGCGGTGGCGGACGCGGTCACCAGGTCCAGATGAAGCACCGCGGTGAGCGCCAGCACCAGGAACGTGCCGGTGCCCGGCCCGAAGAGACCGTCGTAGAAGCCGATACCGCCGCCGACGAGCACGATCGCCACGACGGTACGGGCACGGGTGACGCGGCGCTTGTCGGCACCTGCGGCCGCGCCGAACGAGGGGCGCAGCATCACGAACGCGGCCACGCCGAGCAGCACGACCATGATCACCGGGCGGAGCACGTCGCTGCTGATGCCCGCCGCGAAGAACGCGCCGCCCATCGAGCCCGCGAGCGCGGCGAGCCCGATCCGCACCGCGGTCTTCACCTGTACCGGCGCCTTGCGCACGTAGGTGATCGCGGCACCCGACGTGCCGACGATGGCGACCGCCTTGTTCGTTCCGAGGACATGGGCGGCGGGTACCTGCGGCAGGCCGAGCAGCAGCGCGGGCAGCAACAGCAGACCACCGCCGCCCACGACGGCGTCGATCCAGCCGGCAGCGGCGGCGGCGAGGCAGAGGAAGACGAGCGTGGTCAGAGATATGTCGGGCACGACGTGAGCCTATGGAGGGGGTGCGGGGTCGGTCCAACGATCAACGAAGTCTTGAGGGTCACATGAGGTTGGGTGGGTCGGGCGGCCGCCTCACAGGCCCCCGGTGTCTGAGGCGGCCGCCTCACAGGCCCCCGGCCTCCGCGCTGAGCGCAGCGTTCCCCGCGGGAAACAGAAGGGAACCTGCCGGGTAACACCGCCGACGCAGGCTGCTTGCATGACATCGGAGATCGTGGTGATCGGCGGCGGGACGGCAGGCGCGCGGCTCGCGCGTCAGCTCGGCGCGGGCGCCCGCGTCACGGTCCTCGGCGAGGAGACGCACGCGCCCTACAACCGGGTGCTGCTCGCGGAGGTGCTGGCGGGGCGCTACGGCCCCGAGGTGATCGCGCTGCCCGAGGTGCCGGTGCGCCGCGGTGTGCGGGCGACCGCCGTCGACCGGGACCGGCGGCTCGTGCACTGCGCGGACGGCACGTCCGTGGCATACGACCGCCTGGTGCTGGCGACCGGCTCCAACCCGGTGCTGCCGCCGCTGCGCGGACTCGGCCCCGGACTCCCCGACGGCGTCCACCCCTTCCGCACCCTGGACGACTGCGCGGCGCTGTCCGCCGCGGTCGGACCGGGCACGCGGGCGGTGGTCGTCGGCGGCGGGCTGCTGGGGGTCTCCGCGGCCCGCGCGCTCGCCACCCGGGGCGCGAAGGTGGTGCTGGCCCAGCAGGGCGAGCACCTCATGGAGCGCCAGCTGGACACCTCCGCCTCCGCGCTGCTGCGGGCACACCTGGAGCTCCTCGGCGTCGAGGTGCACACCGAGTGCCGGGTGCGTGGTCTGCGGACCACCGCCGACGGGGCAGTCGGCGCCGTGGTCCTGGCGGACGGCTTCGCGCTGGACGCCGAGATCGTGGTGCTGGCCTGCGGGGTGCGTCCCCGTGTGGGTCTGGCGGTCGACGCCGGGCTCGAGGTGCGGCGCGGCATCGTCGTCGACGACGAACTACGCACCTCCGACCCGTACATCCACGCCATCGGCGACTGCGCCGAGCACGACGGCGTCGTGCACGGGCTGGCCGGCCCGGCGCTGGAGCAGGCCGATGTGCTGGCCGCGGTGCTCCGCGCCGAGGGCGCCCGCTACACGGGCACCCGGGCGCTGACCCGGCTCACACTCGCCTCCACGACGAGCCCGTTCGACCTGGCCGCTTTCGGCGACCCGACCCCCCGCCCGGGGGACGACGTCGTCCAGCTCGCTGACGCCACCCGGGGCGCGTACCGCAAGGTCGTCGTCCGCGGGGACCGGCTCGTCGGCGGCGTACTGCTCGGGGATCTCGCCTCCGTCGGCGCGCTCGCCCGGGCCTGGGAGGGCGACGAGGCCCTGCCGGACTCCCTCCCCCTGCTCCACCTGCTCACCGATGATGGAGGCCTCTGACATGGCTGCGAAGTCCACTCCCGCGACCACTCCCACGATCGTGGTCGTCGGCCACGGAATGGTCGGCCAGCGGTTCCTGGAGGCCCTCGCCGAGCGCGGCGTCACCGAGCGGGCACGCGTCGTCGTGCTCTGCGAGGAGCCCCGTCCCGCCTACGACCGGGTGCGTCTGACCTCGTACTTCTCCGGGAACACGCCTGACGACCTGTCGATGGTCGAGGAAGGTTTCATGGCGGAGCACGGCATCGAGCTGCACCTGGACGACCCCGCGGAGACCATCGACACGACCACGCGCACCGTCACTTCGCGGGCCGGGCTCACCCTGACGTACGACACGCTGGTGATGGCCACCGGCTCGTACCCGTTCGTGCCGCCGGTGCCGGGCAAGGACGCGGATGGGTGCTTCGTCTACCGCACCATCGAGGATCTGCTCGCGATCGAGGAGTACGCGAAGACGGCCCGCGTCGGCGCGGTCGTCGGCGGCGGTCTGCTCGGGCTGGAGGCGGCGGGCGCGCTCAAGGGTCTCGGTCTTCAGACGCACGTCGTCGAGTTCGCGCCGCGGCTGATGCCGGTGCAGGTCGACGAGGGCGGCGGCGCGGCGCTGCTGCGCACGATCGAGAGCATGGGCCTCTCGGTGCACACCGGTGTCGGCACCCAGGAGGTCCTCGCCGGTGAGAACGGCGCCGTCAACGGCATGGCGCTGTCCGACGGTTCGAAGCTCGCCACCGACCTGGTGGTCTTCTCGGCGGGCGTACGGCCCCGGGACCAGCTCGCCCGTGAGGCCGGCCTCGCGGTCGGCGAGCGCGGCGGCATCATCGTGGACGAGCAGTGCCGCACCTCCGACCCGGCGGTCTTCGCGATCGGCGAGTGCGCGCTGGCCTCGGACGGCCGGGTGTACGGCCTGGTGGCCCCCGGCTACGAGATGGCCGAGGCGGTGGCGGATGTGATCGACGGCGGCACGCGGTCCTTCACCGGCGCCGACACCTCGACGAAGCTGAAGCTGCTCGGTGTGGACGTGGCCTCCTTCGGTGACGCGCACGGCGCGGCCGACGGATGCCTGGACGTCGTGTACTCGGACTCGCGCGCCGGCGTCTACAAGAAGCTGGTCGTCGACGGGGAGGGCACGCTGCTCGGTGGCATCCTCGTCGGTGACGCCGAGTCGTACGGCACCCTACGGGCGCTGACCGGCAGTGTGCCGCCCGTCTCCCCCGAGCAGCTGGTGCTGCCCGCCGGCGCCGGCGCGCCGGCCGCGCTCGGGCCGGCCTCGCTGCCCGACGAGGCCGTGATCTGCTCCTGCCACAACGTCACCAAGGGCACGATCCGCGGCGCGGTCACCGAGCACTCCTGCACCACCGTGCCGGAGGTCAAGAAGTGCACCAAGGCCGGTACCGGCTGCGGCAGCTGCGTCAAGGTGCTCGGCCAGCTCGTCAACGCCGAGCTGGAGGCGTCCGGCGTCGAGGTCGACAAGGGCCTGTGCGGCTGCTTCGGCCAGACCCGCCAGGAGCTGTACGAGATCGTCCGCGCACTGCGCATCACCTCGTACCAGCAGCTGCTGGACTCGCACGGCCGGGAGGCGGCCCGCGGCGGCAACGGCTGCGAGATCTGCAAGCCGACCGTCGGTTCGATCATCGCCTCACTGGCGCCCACGATCGGCGCGAGCGGCTATGTGCTCGAGGGCGAGCAGGCGGCGCTTCAGGACACCAACGACCACTTCCTCGCCAATCTGCAGAAGAACGGCTCGTACTCGATCGTGCCGCGCATCCCCGGCGGCGAGATCACCCCGGAGAAGCTGATCGTCATCGGCGAGGTGGCCCGCGACTTCGGCCTCTACACGAAGATCACCGGCGGTCAGCGGATCGACCTGTTCGGCGCGCGGGTGGACCAGCTGCCGCAGATCTGGGCCCGGCTGGTGGACGCGGGCTTCGAGTCCGGCCACGCGTACGGCAAGGCGCTGCGGACCGTGAAGTCCTGTGTGGGGCAGACCTGGTGCCGCTACGGCGTCCAGGACTCGGTGCGGATGGCGATCGACCTGGAGCTGCGCTACCGGGGACTGCGCTCGCCGCACAAGCTGAAGTCGGCGGTCTCCGGCTGCCAGCGCGAGTGCGCGGAGGCCCAGTCCAAGGACTTCGGCGTGATCGCCACCGCCAACGGCTGGAACCTGTACGTCGGCGGCAACGGCGGCGCCACCCCGCGCCACGCGGACCTGCTCGCCCAGGACCTGTCCGACGCCGAACTGGTGCGTCTGATCGACCGGTTCCTGATGTTCTACATCCGCACCGCCGACCGGCTGGAGCGCACCTCGACCTGGCTGGAGCGCATCGAGGGCGGCCTGGACCACGTACGGGACGTGGTCGTGCACGACTCCCTCGGCATCTGCGCCGAGCTGGAGTCGCTGATGGCCGACCATGTCGCCGGCTACCGCGACGAGTGGGCCGAGACGCTGAACGACCCCGAGCGGCTGCTGCGGTTCGTGTCGTTCGTCAACGCGCCCGACACCCCGGACCCGACGGTGAAGTTCGTGCCCGAGCGCGACCAGGTCAAGCCCGATCTGCCGCTGCTGTCCATCCGTTCGCTCGAAGAGACCCTGGAAGGTGCCGCCCGATGACCGCGACGACCCTCGCCCCCGCCACGACGGATGTCCTGATCCAGCTCCGGCCCGCCGACGAGTGGCTCGCTGTGTGCCCCCTGTCCCGGCTCACCCCGGGACGCGGAGTGACCGCCCTGCTGCCGGACGGCCGCCAGGTGGCGCTGTTCCTGGACCGCGACGGCGTCCCGTACGCGATCGACAACCGTGACCCGTTCACCGGCGCACAGGTCCTCGCGCGCGGTCTGGTGGGCTCCGCGGCCGGCCGGCCGTTCGTCGCCTCGCCGCTGCTCAAGCAGCGCTTCGACCTGTCGACCGGGCGCTGCCTGGACGACGAGTCGGTGGCGGTGACGGCGTACGAGGTACGGGTGGCCTGAGCCTCCC
The DNA here is from genome assembly GCF_044745705.1 of Streptomyces sp. NPDC086835. Classification (NCBI taxonomy): domain Bacteria; kingdom Bacillati; phylum Actinomycetota; class Actinomycetes; order Kitasatosporales; family Streptomycetaceae; genus Streptomyces; species Streptomyces sp. NPDC086835. The sequence goes on along the minus strand of NZ_JBIVAU010000001.1, from coordinate 563,279 downwards.
GTACCACTCCCCCCGACTCCGCTCACGCGTCGTCTGTCACTGCCCTGACCTTCGCGACGCGTGAGCGGCCGTATTCCCCGGCGGCGTACCGCGGGCGCGGCGTCACTCGCCCTGCGCCATCGCCTTCTGCATCGCCTCGACGTCCGTCCAGACGACCTCCCACAGGTGGTGGTCGGGGTCCTGGAAGGAACGGCCGTACATGAAGCCGTAGTCCTGGGGGTCGTTGGACGGCGAGCCGCCGGCGGCGAGGGCGGCGTCCACGAGCTCGTCGACCTTCTCACGGCTCTCGGCGCTCAGGGCGACGATGACCTCCGTGCTGGTGGCGGCGTCGGCGATGTCCTTCTTGGTGAAGTCCTTGAAGCGCGCCTCGGTCAGCAGCATCGCGAAGACGGTGTCGCTGAAGACCAGGCAGGCCGCGGTCTCGTCGGTGAACTGCGGGTCGAAGGAGTAGCCCAGCTTGCCCCAGAAGGCCTTGCTGGCCTCGAGGTCCTTCACGGGCAGGTTCACGAAGATCATCTGAGCCATGACTGTCTCTTTCTCTTTCGGTGCCCCGCGGCGCTGCGCGGTGCGGTGCTGTCCGGTGCGTTCGAAGGGGCAGACGGACGGGCCGGCCGTGATTCATCGGTCCGGGGCAGGGAATTTTTCTTGGAGCACGACCACCGCGGCCATCCCGCGTTGCACCGGGCGTAACTCACCCGTCCTAGGTTCCTTCACCGCGCGACCCCGTGGCGCCGGCCGGTGCCACGGGGCAGTCATCCCACCCTGGAGTGACAAGTGGAACGTCGCAGCTTCCTGCGCGGAGCCGTCGTCGGTACATCGGCGGCGGCCTTCGGCTTCACGCTGTGGCAGGGCGCCGCCTCCGCGGCCCCCGCCCAGCCCGGCCCCGGCCCCTACGGGGCGCTCGGCCCTGCGGACGCGAACGGCATCCAGCTGCCGGCCGGCTTCACCAGCCGGGTGATCGCCCGATCCGGCCAGCGGGTCGGCCCCACCTCGTACACCTGGCACAACGCCCCTGACGGCGGTGCCTGCTACAGCGACGGCACGGGCTGGATCTACGTGTCGAACTCGGAGATCAACCCCTCCGGCGGGGCGAGCGCGGTGCGCTTCTCCTCGACCGGCGCGATCACCGGCGCGTACCGGATCCTGTCGAACACCCGGCAGAACTGCGCGGGCGGCAAGACGCCCTGGAACACCTGGCTGTCCTGCGAGGAGGTCAGCCTCGGATACGTCTACGAGGCCGACCCCTACGGCGTGAACGGGTCGGTGCAGCGCCCGGCCATGGGCCGCTTCAAGCACGAGGCGGCGGCGGCCGACCCGGTGCGCAAGGTGATCTACCTGACCGAGGACGAGTCCAACGGCTGCCTGTACCGGTTCGTCCCCTCCACCTGGGGAAACCTGTCCTCCGGCACCCTCCAGGTGCTGAAGGCCGGCACCGCCACCTCCGGCAGCTTCACCTGGGCCAACGTGCCGGACCCCGACGGCTCTCCCACCGTCACCCGGGACCAGGTGTCGGGCGCGAAGCGGTTCAACGGCGGCGAGGGCTGCCACTACGCCAACGACACCGTGTGGTTCACCACCAAGGGCGACAACCGGCTCTGGCAGCTGAACCTCCTGGCGAACACCTACGAGCTCGCCTACGACGACTCGCTCGTCACCGGCACCGCGCCGCTCACGGGCCTCGACAACGTCACCGGCACCGCCTCCGGCGACCTGTTCGTCGCGGAGGACGGCGGCAACATGGAGATCTGCGTGATCACTCCGGCCGATGTCGTCGCACCCTTCCTCCGGGTGAACGGCCAGTCCTCCTCGGAGATCTGCGGCCCGGCCTTCTCCCCCGACGGCACCCGGCTGTACTTCTCCAGCCAGCGCGGCACCAGCGGCAGTTCGTCGGGCGGCATCACCTACGAGGTGACGGGGCCGTTCCGCGCATAGCGAGCTCGGGCTCCGGTGTGGCGCCGCCGCGCAGCAGGGCGGCGCCCAGCGGGGTGAGCGTGTGCAGTACCGCGTTGCCGTGGCGCAGCGTCACCACCAGGCCGGCCTCGCGCAGTACGGCGGCGTGCTGGCTCGCGGAGGCCAGCGACACGCCGGCCCTGCGGGCCAGTTCGCTGGTCGTGCAGCCGCCGCGGATGGCCTGGAGGATGGCGGAGCGCGTATGCCCCACGAGGCGCCCGAGCGAGGCGCCCGTCACGTCTCCCGCGGCCTGCTCGCAGCTGTGGGAGACCGGATAGACGAGCACCGGTGGCAGCGACGTGTCGCGCAGGACCACCGGTGTCCCCCGGCAGAAGAACGACGGCTGGAGCAGCAGTCCGCGCCCGTCCAGGTGCAGTTCACGGTCGACGGGATAGTCGGCCTCCAGAACGGGTGAGCGCCAGCGCAGCACCGGCGGCAGGGAGGCGAGCAGTTCGCCCGCGCCGCCGTCGAGGAGCGCACGGCCGCGCGCGGCGCGGTCGGCCTCCACCCGGCCCTGGATATGGGTCCAGTAGGGCTCCACGGCCGCGTGGTAGTACGTCCGCAGAGCGGCGACGAGCCGGGCGACGGACTCGGCCCTGCCTTCGGCGAGGGACGCCAGCCGGCCGGGCAGGGAGCGCAGCGGCGAGCGGTGGGCGGCGGCGAGGGCAACCTCGGTGTGCAGCCGCGCCGGGGGTGTGGCCCGCAGCGCCTCGAGGCCCGTGTCGAGCCCTTCACTGCCCTCCGCGGGGGTGAGGAAATCCGGGAAATATCCCCGCTGGGGAACGAGCGCGGAGAGCAGTCGTGTTTCACCTTTCAACCGCGTTCGTGCTTGGGAACGCCATTCCCCGAAGACCAGAGCGCCCCTTCGGTCACGCAATCGGTGAAAACTGAGAATCGATTCCCACAACGCGTCGGGCCTGGCGGCCATCCGCACGCGCGCCAGATCGTCCGCATTGAAATGAATACGAAGCACCGAACCCCCACTGTTGCACCCGCAATCGCCCCCCTTCATTGAGTATGCATGCAATCACACGTTGTTACCACGGTGTTTCAGCCACAGTTGAAACGCCTCGCGGGTCCTGGGGGGCAACCGAAAAGCTGTACGACGTCGGGCATGAAACCTACTTCACCGATGTGACGCAGCGAGGACCGTGGGGGGCTTTGCGCGTCCGGCGGCGGTGATGGAGGTTGCGGCTCCGTGTCCGGCACGGGTAATGGAGCGCGGTCGGCGGGTGGGGATCCGCCGGCCGTGCTCCGTCCGTTGTATCCGGCGCGAAACAGAAGAAATTTGTTTGAATGTCAATCAGCGAAGGTTGACTGATCCGCGATTCAACTGACTTCCGGTTCAACAAGGACCCGCCTGCTTCCGTTTCTGCATGTGCCCCCGGGCATGCAGAAGGGGCGGGCGCCCCGCACAGGCGCCCGCCCCTTCTCTGTGGTTCCGGAGCCGCCACCGGGTAGCCGGTGAGGGTCGGGGTACCGGGCTCCGGGGTTCGTGCCCCGGCCCCGGTGACGACCCCGGAGTCTGATGGTCCCTAGCGGGAGTCGCTGCCCGTCGTACGGACCGCCGCGGCGCGGCCCGCCTCCAGTCGCGCCACCGGGATGCGGAACGGCGAGCAGGACACGTAGTCCAGACCCACCTCGTGGAAGAAGTGCACCGACTCGGGGTCGCCCCCGTGCTCGCCGCAGACGCCGAGCTTGAGGTCGGGACGGGTGGCCCGGCCGGCCTCCACCGCGTTACGGACGAGGGAGCCGACGCCGTCCTTGTCGATGGTCTCGAACGGGGAGACCCCGAAGATGCCCTTCTCCAGGTAGGCGGTGAAGAAGCTGGCCTCCACGTCGTCGCGCGAGAAGCCCCACACGGTCTGGGTGAGGTCGTTGGTGCCGAAGGAGAAGAACTCGGCGGCCTCCGCGATCTGCCCCGCGGTCAGCGCGGCGCGCGGCAGCTCGATCATCGTGCCGAGCGCCAGCTTCAGGTCGATACCGGTCTGCTGCCGCACCTCGGCGATGACCTGCTCGGCCTCCTCGCGGACGATCTCCAGCTCCTGGACGGTGCCGACGAGCGGGATCATGATCTCGGCGCGCGGGTCGCCCTTGGCCTCGATGCGCTGCGCCGCGGCCTCGGCGATCGCCCGCACCTGCATGGTGAACAGGCCGGGGATGACAAGCCCGAGGCGTACGCCGCGCAGACCCAGCATCGGGTTCTGCTCGTGCAGCCGGTGCACGGCCTGGAGCAGGCGCAGGTCGTTCTCGTTGTGGTCCTTGCGGGCCTCGGCGAGGGCGACGCGCACCGACAGCTCGGTGATGTCGGGCAGGAACTCGTGCAGCGGGGGGTCGAGCAGACGCACCGTCACCGGCAGTCCGTCCATCGCCTCGAACAGCTCGACGAAGTCCTGCTTCTGCTGCGGCAGCAGCGCCCGCAGGGCCTCCTCGCGCTCGTCGTCGGTGTCCGCGAGGATCAGTTTCTCGACCATCTCGCGGCGCTCGCCGAGGAACATGTGCTCGGTACGGCACAGGCCGATGCCCTGGGCGCCGAAGCGGCGGGCGCGCAGCGCGTCCTCGGCGTTGTCGGCGTTGGCCCGCACACGCAGCCGGCGTACCCGGTCCGCGTAGGCCATGATCCGGTGGACGGCCTGGACCAGCTCGTCGGCGTCGTCGGCGCCGGCGTGCATGCGACCCTCGAAGTACTCGACGACCGGGGAGGGCACGACGGGCACCTCACCCTTGTAGACCCTGCCGGTCGAGCCGTCGACGGAGACGACGTCGCCCTCCTCGATGACGGTGCCGTTCACCGTCATTCGGCGGCGCTTGGTGTCGACCTCGAGCTCCTCGGCGCCGCAGACACAGGTCTTGCCCATGCCGCGGGCGACGACGGCGGCGTGCGAGGTCTTGCCGCCGCGGGATGTCAGGATGCCCTCGGCGGCGATCATGCCGTCCAGGTCGTCCGGGTTGGTCTCACGGCGGATCAGGATGACCTTCTCGCCGGAGCGCGACCACTTGACCGCGGTGTAGGAGTCGAAGACCGCCTTGCCGACGGCCGCGCCGGGGGAGGCGGCGATGCCGCGTCCGAGCAGCTCGGTCTTGGCCCGGTCGTCGAAGCGCGGGAACATCAGCTGCGCGAGCTGGGCGCCGTTGACGCGCTGCAGCGCCTCGGCCTCGTCGATCAGGCCCTGGTCCACGAGCTGGGTGGCGATGCGGAAGGCGGCGCCGGCGGTGCGCTTGCCGACCCGGGTCTGGAGCATCCACAGCTGGCCGCGCTCGATGGTGAACTCGATGTCGCAGAGATCCTTGTAGTGGTTCTCCAGCGTCTCCATGATCTGCATCAGCTGGTCGTACGACTTCTTGTCGATCGACTCGAGGTCGGCCAGCGGCACGGTGTTGCGGATACCGGCGACGACGTCCTCGCCCTGGGCGTTCTGCAGGTAGTCGCCGTAGACGCCCTGGTGGCCGGAGGCGGGGTCGCGGGTGAAGGCGACGCCGGTGCCGGAGTCGGGGCCGAGGTTGCCGAACACCATGGAGCAGATGTTGACGGCCGTGCCGAGGTCGCCGGGGATGCGCTCCTGGCGGCGGTAGAGCTTGGCCCGGTCGGTGTTCCAGGACTCGAAGACCGAGCAGATCGCGAGGTCCATCTGCTCACGCGGGTCCTGCGGGAAGTCGCGGCCGGCCTCGGCCTTGACGATCTTCTTGAACTGCTTGACGAGCTTCTTCAGGTCGGCGGCGTCGAGGTCGGTGTCGACGGTGACCTTCTTGGCGGCCTTGGCCTCCTCGAGTGCGTCCTCGAAGAGTTCGCCGTCGACGCCCAGCACGGTCTTGCCGAACATCTGGATGAGGCGGCGGTAGGAGTCCCACGCGAAGCGCTCGTCGCCGGCCTGCTGGGCGAGGCCCGCGACCGACTCGTCGGAGAGACCGATGTTGAGGACGGTGTCCATCATGCCGGGCATGGAGAACTTGGCGCCCGAACGTACGGAGACCAGAAGGGGGTTGTCGGCCTGGCCGAGCTTCTTGCCCATCTTCTGCTCGAGGGCGTCGAGGTGCGCACTCACCTCGTCGCGCAGCTCGGCCGGCTCGTCGCCGCTCTCGAGGTAGACCTTGCAGGCCTCGGTGGTGATCGTGAAGCCCGGAGGGACCGGCAGACCGAGGTTGGTCATCTCGGCGAGGTTCGCACCCTTGCCGCCGAGGAGGTCCTTGAGTTCTTTGTTGCCCTCGGTGAAGTCGTAGACGAACTTCTGATCTTTGTTTTCCGACACGGGTCTCGACTCCTCGAGGACTCGGTGGCTGCCCTGACGGCGAGGAACATACCCAGATCGAAGGCGTCTGGGTACGTCCACTTGCCCGTCATACGGCCTTAACCACTCGTCCGCCAGCCAATCGAAAGTGCTCCGGGGCGAGGGAGGTGTAGACCCTTCACTTCAACTCCTGAAGGGATGATCACTTCCCGCGTTCAGCCGATGGGGAATCGCTACACAGAGTCACAAGTCACTCCATGCCTCAAAAGCCAAAAGGGTGGCACTGAGTGCCACCCTTTGAAAGATGCAGTCGTCCGGATTTCGCTCATCTGAGCGCACCCCCTATCAGGGGTGGCGAGAATCACGCCTTCCGGAGCGCCGGAATTCCATCATCCGGACCGCCTCCGCCGCCGGTCAGCCACCGGAAGTGTCCAGCTCGGCGTCCGCGCCGACGCCCGCGCAGTCGTACGGATCCTTCAGCCAGCCGTCCGGCAGCACCACCCGGTTGTTGCCCGACGTACGCCCGCGGGGGCCGTCCGCGCCCGCCGGCCACGGCTGGTCCAGGTCCAGCTCGCTCAACTGAGCGCCCAGCTCCTCCAGCGACGAGGTGATCGCGAGCTTCTTGCGCATCTCGGAGCCGACGGCGAAGCCCTTCAGGTACCAGGCCACGTGCTTACGGAAGTCGACCACTCCGCGCGACTTGTCCCCGATCCACTCCCCCAGGAGCGTCGCGTGCCGCAGCATCACGTCGGCGACCTGGCGCAGCGTGGGCCGCGCGTAGTCGTCGCGGCCCTCGAAGGCCGCCACCAGGTCCGCGAACAGCCACGGCCGGCCCAGGCAGCCACGGCCCACGACCACGCCGTCACAGCCGGTCTCACGCACCATCCGCAGGGCGTCGCCCGCGGACCAGATGTCGCCGTTGCCGAGCACCGGGATCTCCGGGACGTGCTCCTTGAGGCGGGCGATCGCGTCCCAGTCCGCCGTGCCGCCGTAGTGCTGTGCCGCCGTGCGCCCGTGCAGGGCGATGGCCGTGACGCCCTCCTCGACCGCGATCCGGCCCGCGTCGAGGTAGGTGATGTGGTCGTCGTCGATGCCCTTGCGCATCTTCATGGTGACCGGCAGGTCGCCGGCGTTGGTGACCGCCTCGTGAAGGATCGCGCGCAGCAGGGGCCGCTTGAACGGGAGGGCGGAGCCTCCGCCCTTGCGGGTGACCTTGGGGACGGGGCAGCCGAAGTTCAGGTCGATGTGGTCGGCCAGGCCCTCGTCCACGATCATCCGGACGGCCTTGCCGACGGTGACCGGGTCCACCCCGTACAGCTGGATCGAGCGCGGGGTCTCGGTCTCGTCGAAGTGGATGAGCTGCATCGTCTTCTCGTTGCGCTCGACCAGGGCCCGCGTGGTGATCATCTCGCTGACGAACAGGCCCTTCCCGCCGCTGAACTCCCGGCACAGCGTCCGGAAGGGCGCGTTCGTGATGCCGGCCATGGGAGCGAGGACCACCGGCGGCTGCACGGCGTGCGGGCCGATCCGGAGCATGTTCGAGGAAGCGGGGGCGAGCGTGGTCATTCGCCCATTGTCGCGCACTGCCGAGGCAGTCGGTCAGCCATACGATTCATCGCATGCCCGAGCTCAGCCACCGGCACCGGATCCTGGTCCTGGCGATCTGCTGCATGAGCCTGCTGATCGTCAGCCTCGACAACACGATCCTGAACGTGGCCCTGCCCTCCCTGCGCCGGGAGATGGACGCCTCGGTCGCCGGGATGCAGTGGGTGATCGACGCCTACACCCTCGTGCTGGCCTCGCTGCTGATGCTCGCCGGTTCCGTCGCGGACCGGGTCGGCCGGCGCAAGGTCTTCATGATCGGGCTCGTGTTCTTCACCCTGGGCTCGCTGCTGTGCTCCCTCGCCCAGAACCTCGACTCCCTCGTCGCGTTCCGCATGGTGCAGGCGGTGGGCGGTTCCATGCTCAACCCGGTCGCCATGTCGATCATCACCAACACCTTCACCGATCCCCGTGAGCGAGCCCGCGCCATCGGTGTCTGGGGCGGCGTCGTCGGGATCTCCATGGCCGCCGGCCCCCTCGTCGGCGGCCTGCTCGTGGACGGTGTCGGCTGGCGGTCCATCTTCTGGGTCAACCTGCCCGTCGGTCTCGCCGCCCTGCTGCTCACCTGGCGCTACGTGCCCGAGTCCCGCGCTCCGAAGGCCCGCCGCTTCGACCCCGTGGGCCAGCTGCTGGTCGTCGTGCTCCTCGGCTCGCTGACGTACGCGATCATCGAGGCGCCGGTGGCCGGCTGGACCTCGCCGCTGATCCTCACGTTCGCCGTCGTCGCCGCACTCGCCCTCGCCGCGCTGCTGCGCCACGAACCGCGTCGCGCCGAACCGCTCATCGACCTGCGCTTCTTCCACAGCCTGCCGTTCAGCGGGGCCACCGTCATCGCGGTGAGCGCCTTCGCCGCCCTCGGCGGCTTCCTGTTCGTCAACACGCTCTACCTCCAGGACGTCCGCGGTCTGTCCGCCCTGCACGCGGGCCTCTACATGCTGCCCATGGCCGGGCTCACGCTCGTCTGCGCGCCGCTGTCGGGGCGGCTGGTGGCCGCGTACGGCCCCCGCCCGTCGCTGCTCGCCGCCGGCACCACGATGACGGCCAGCGGCGTCCTGTTCGCCGCGTTCGAGGCGGAGACCTCCACCTCCCTGCTGTTCACCGGCTACGTCCTCTTCGGCCTCGGCTTCGGTCTCGTCAACGCCCCGATCACCAACACCGCCGTCTCCGGGATGCCCCGCGCCCAGGCCGGAGTGGCGGCGGCGGTCGCCTCGACGAGCCGGCAGATCGGCCAGACACTCGGTGTCGCCGTCATCGGCGCCGTGCTCGCCGCCGGGGTCTCCGCCTCCTCGCACACCGAGGGCTTCGTCGACGCGAGCCGGCCCGCCTGGTGGATCATCGCCGGCTGCGGTCTGTGCGTGCTCGTGGTCGGCGCGCTCACCAGCGGCCGGCGGGCCCGGGAGTCGGCACGGCGGACGGCGGAACGGCTCGGCGAACCGGAGATCGACCGGATCCCCTCCCGCAAAGACGGTCAGGGCCGCCGCACACGGTGAACCGCTCCTGACGGTGGGCCGCGGCGGACATGCGAAAGGGCCCGGACCGCGTGGTGCGGTCCGGGCCCCTCCGTCGATCAGGCCTGCTCCCCCTGCGGGGCGGCGTCCGAGGGCGTGTCCGCGTCCGTCTGCGGCTCGCCGTCCGTCTGGGCGGCCTGGGCGCGCTCACGCATCTTGCGCACCAGTTCCTGCTTGTGGTCCTCGGCGGCCCTGCGGTCGGCGTTGCGGGCGGGGCCGCCCGCCTGCTGGTCGGCGCGGGACAGCTTCTTGCGCTGTCCGCCTACGCCGAGAAGGTTGTTGCGGCTCTTGGCCATGGGGTTCTCCCATTCATGGTGAGAAGTGACTCGGGAAACGTCGGACGGAGGCGGTACGACCGCCGCCCTCTCACTCGTAGATCTGGAAGAACGAAGACATGCCGACGACGGTACCCTGCCGGGCGGGGCGCGGGCATCCGGTTTTCGGGCACATCACACGAAAAAGCGTCGGCCGCCTCAGCCGCCGGTCGCGGACGGGTCGACGGTCGCCTGATGGACCTGTGCGAGGTGCTCCTCGGCCTTGAGCCACGGCAGGAACTGCGCGTTCTTGCGCCAGTCGCAGGTGCCGCAGATCAACTGCCGCTGGATCCCCGCCTTTTCGACCCGTACGACGTGTTCGCGTCCGTGCTGGTCCCATCTCTGGACCTTGCTCGTGGTCATGGACGGCATGTGGTGCGCCTCCTGTGCCTGGCCCGCTTCCGGGTACGCGTGGGGGCCCAGTGTGCACGAAGCCCCCGGTTCCGCTACCCGGAACCGGGGGCTTCGAACGCGTCGGGCGGTCAGCAGCCCAGCAGGCGGCTGCCCAGGTAGCCCTGGATCTGGTCGAGGGAGACCCGCTCCTGCTTCATCGTGTCGCGCTCGCGCACGGTCACCGCGTTGTCGTCGAGGGTGTCGAAGTCGACGGTCACGCAGAACGGCGTGCCGATCTCGTCCTGACGGCGGTAGCGGCGGCCGATGGCACCGGCGTCGTCGAACTCGATGTTCCAGTTCTTGCGCAGGTCCGCGGCGAGGCCCTTGGCCTTCGGCGACAGCTGCGCGTTGCGGCTCAGCGGCAGGACGGCGACCTTGACCGGCGCGAGGCGCGGGTCGAGGCGCATCACGGCGCGCTTCTCCATGACGCCCTTCGCGTTGGGCGCCTCGTCCTCGTTGTACGCGTCGAGGAGGAACGCCAGCATGGCGCGGCCGACACCGGCGGCAGGCTCGATGACGTACGGCGTCCAGCGCTCCTGCGCGTCCTGGTCGAAGTAGAGCAGGTCGTTGCCGGACGCCTTGGAGTGCGCCTTCAGGTCGTAGTCGGTGCGGTTGGCGACACCCTCGAGCTCGCCCCACTCGCTGCCGCCGAACTGGAAGCGGTACTCGATGTCGGCGGTGCGCTTGGAGTAGTGGGAGAGCTTCTCCTGCGGGTGCTCGAACCAGCGCATGTTCTCCTCACGCAGGCCCAGGTCGCGGTACCAGTTCCAGCGCTGCTCCATCCAGTACTCGTGCCACTTCTCGTCCTCGCCGGGCTTGACGAAGAACTCCATCTCCATCTGCTCGAACTCGCGGGTGCGGAAGATGAAGTTGCCCGGAGTGATCTCGTTCCGGAAGGACTTGCCCATCTGCGCGATGCCGAACGGCGGCTTCTTGCGCGAGGTCTGCAGCACCTGGCCGAAGTTGGTGAAGATGCCCTGGGCGGTCTCGGGACGCAGGTAGGCGACGGAGCCGGAGTCCTGGGTGGGGCCGAGGTGGGTGGAGAGCAGGCCGGAGAACTGCTTGGGCTCCGTGAAGGTGCCCTTGTTGCCGCAGTTGGGGCAGTTCAGGTCGGCGAGGCCGTTCTCGGGGAGGCGGCCGTGCTTCTCCTCGTACGCCTCCTCCAGGTGGTCCGCGCGGTAACGCTTGTGGCAGGAGGTGCACTCGGTGAGCGGGTCGGTGAAGGTGGCGACGTGGCCGGAGGCCTCCCAGACCTCGGTGGCCAGGATCACCGACGAGTCGATGCCGACGACGTCCTCGCGCGAGGTGACCATGTAGCGCCACCACTGGCGCTTGATGTTCTCCTTGAGCTCGACACCCAGCGGTCCGTAGTCCCAGGCGGCCTTCTGACCGCCGTAGATCTCGCTGCAGGGGTAGACAAAGCCACGGCGCTTGCTCAGGTTGACGATCGTATCGATCTTGTCGGCGGCCACGGTGCTCTCTTCATTACGACGACGACGAACGGAGAATGACTCAGGTTACCGGCGGCCGCACCCCCCGGATCAAATCGGTGCGGTGACGGAGGCGACCTCGGCGTTTATTGACAATCGTTTCCGATTTTGTTGAAAATGAGTGTCATGAACGTACGACGCCTCATACCCACCGCCGCCACCGCCGGAGCAGTCACGCTCGGCCTTCTGGCCCTGTCCGCCTGCTCCACGTCCGACGCCGCGGGCGTGGACGGCGACGGGCGGCTGAAGGTGTCCGCGTCGTTCTATCCCATGCAGTATCTCGCCGAGCAGATCGGTGGCGCCAACGTATCCGTCACCCCCCTCACCAAGCCGGGTGTCGAGCCGCACGACCTCGAGCTCAAGCCGCGCCAGACCGCCGAGCTGAACGACTCCGGTCTGATCCTCTACCTCAAGGGCGTCCAGCCCGCCGTCGACAAGGCCATCGAGCAGTCGGGCGTGAAGTACAAGGTGGACGCCGCGACGCTCACGCAGCTCGAGCACTTCGACACCGCCGGCGGCCATGACCACGGTCACGAGGAGGGCCACGAGGGCGAGAGCGAGGCGGAGCACGAGGAGCACGCGGCAGAGGGCGAGGCCGGCCACGAGGAGCACGCGGCAGAGGGCGAGGCCGGCCACGAGGAGCACCAGGACGAGGCCGGCGCCGATCCGCACATCTGGCTCGACCCGGTGAAGTACGCCGAGGTCGCCAAGGGTGTCGGCGCCCAGATGGAGAAGGCCGACCCCGACCACGCCGCGGACTACCGGAAGAACACGGACGCCCTGGTCGCGAAGCTCACCGCCCTGCACACCGACTTCGAGCAGGGCCTGAAGAACTCGTCCACGAAGACGTTCATCACCACCCACTCCGCCTTCGGGTACCTCGCCGAGCGCTACGGCCTGGAGCAGGAGGGCATCGCGGGCGTCGACCCGGAGTCCGAGCCCAGCCCGGCCCGTATCAAGGAGCTCCAGGGCATCGCGAAGAAGGACAAGGTCACCACCGTCTTCTTCGAGACGCTCGCCAGCGACAAGACGGCCAGGACCCTCGCCTCCGACACCGGACTCAGGACGGACGTCCTCGATCCGCTCGAGGGAATCACCGACAGGTCCAAGGGCGATGACTACATCGAGGTCATGCGCTCCAACCTCGCCGCGCTGCAGAAGGCCCTCGGCGCGAAGTGACGCGATCCCATCAGGAGAGGCGGCCCCCCATGAGCAGCGAGCCGGTCATTTCCGTCCACGGAGCCCGGGCGACGCTCGGCTCCCGGCCCGTGCTGCGCGGCATCGATCTCATGGTGCGCCACGGTGAGGTCGTCGCCCTGCTCGGCGCCAACGGCTCCGGGAAGTCGACCGCCGTGCGTTCCGTGATCGGACAGGTGCCGCTCACCGACGGCCGGATAGACCTGTTCGGCACCGAGCTGCGCCGCTTCCGGCAGTGGTCGAGGGTGGGCTACGTGCCCCAGCGCACCACCGCCGCGAGCGGTGTGCCCGCGACCGTCCGCGAGGTCGTCGCCTCCGGCCGGCTGTCGCGCGCCCGCTTCGGCCTGCCCTCGCGCGCCGACAAGGCGGCCGTGCAGCGCGCCATCGAGCTCGTCGGCCTGGCCGACCGGGCCAAGGACTCCGTGAGCGCGCTGTCCGGCGGCCAGCACCAGCGGGTGCTGATCGCGCGGGCGCTCGCGGCCGAGCCCGAGCTGCTGATCATGGACGAGCCGATGGCGGGCGTGGACCTGGCCAGCCAGGAAGTGCTCGCGGCCACGCTCCGCGAGCAGGTCGCCGCCGGTACGACGGTGCTGCTGGTGCTGCACGAGCTCGGTCCGCTGGAGCCGCTGATCGACCGCGCCGTGGTGCTCCGCGACGGCTGCGTCGTCCACGACGGGCCGCCGCCGGAGGCCGTCGGGCAGCACGCCCTGCCCGGCCACGACCACGTACATCCGCACGCGGCCGACGAGCCGCTCCGCACTGGACTGCTGACATGATCCTGGAAATGCTGCAATCCCCGTTCATGCAGCGGGCACTGCTCGCGGCGCTGCTGGTGGGCATCACCGCCCCGGCCGTCGGCATCTATCTGGTGCAGCGCCGGCAGGCCCTGATGGGCGACGGAATCGGCCATGTCGCGATGACCGGTGTCGGCCTCGGCTTCCTGATGTCGACCAACCCCATCTGGATGGCGACGCTGGTCTCCGTGCTCGGCGCCGTCCTGATGGAGCTCATCCGCATCTACGGCCGCACCCGGGGCGACATCGCGCTTGCGATGCTCTTCTACGGCGGCATGGCGGGCGGCGTGCTGCTGATCGAGCTCTCCGACAGCGGCTCCACGGCCAATCTGACCTCGTACCTCTTCGGCTCGCTCTCCACGGTCTCCGACTCGGACGTCATGGCGATCGTGCTGCTCGCGGCGTTCGTGGTGCTGGTGTCGCTGGGGCTGCGCCGGCAGTTGTTCGCGGTCAGCCAGGACGAGGAGTTCGCCCGGGTCACCGGTCTTCCGGTACGGGCACTGAACCTGCTGATCGCCGTGACCGCGGCGGTCACCGTCAGCGTCGCCATGCGCGTGGTCGGCCTGCTGCTGGTCAGCGCGCTGATGGTGGTGCCGGTGGCGGCCGCCCAGCAGATCTCGCGGTCCTTCAAGGCGACGTACGCGCTGGCGGTCGCCATCGGTGTGGTGGTCGCCCTGGCCGGAACCACCACCTCCTACTTCCACGAGGTGCCGCCCGGCGCGGCGATTGTGATGCTGGCCATCGCCGTGTTCGTGGTGCTGACCGCCCTGGCCACGCCACTGGCGCGGCGGCGGGCGAGGGCGGTCGAGAACGGCGGCGAGAACGAGGAGGCCTGCACGGCCCCGATGCCGGGCAGCCGGCGTCCGGGCGACGACGTCAAGGTCTGAGCACGACAGCGGGCCCGCACCGCGCTCGACCGCGGGCCTGGCAGAATGGCCCGACATGTGTGCGGGCGAAGCGAGGAGGCACCTGTGACCACGGCGCCAACCGGCGGGAACACCGCCCCGGTGCGAGGCCGGTCGACCCGGCAGCGGGCCGCGGTGGCGGCGGCGCTGGACGAGGTCGACGAGTTCCGCAGCGCGCAGGAGCTTCACGACATGCTCAAGCACCGCGGCGACTCGGTGGGCCTGACGACGGTCTACCGCACGCTGCAGTCGCTCGCCGACGCGGGCGAGGTCGATGTGCTGCGCACCAGCGAGGGCGAGTCGGTCTACCGGCGCTGCTCGACCGACGACCACCATCACCACCTGGTGTGCCGTATGTGCGGCAAGGCCGTGGAGGTCGAGGGTCCGGCGGTGGAGCAGTGGGCGGAGGCGATCGCCGCACAGCACGGCTTCGTGAATGTGGCGCACACGGTGGAGATCTTCGGCACCTGCGCGGAGTGCGCGGCGAAGGCCGTCTGAGCCCTGTCACGGTGGCCCGCACACCCGGCTCGTCCAGGGGTGCGGGCCACCGTCGTGCGCCGGGTCAGAGGTCGAAGCAGTCGTAGGACCCGTCGTCGTTGCGGCCGACGGTGTTGTGGTCCCAGCAGTGCAGGGCCGGCGCGATCGTGTGCAGGCGCCAGGCGAGCGCCGCGGCCAGGCACACGGTGGCCGCGAGAGCGAGCACGGAGCGGCGTCCCGCGAGCCGAAGGCCCCACAGGGCCGCTCCGGCCGCGAGCACGGCGAAGAAGAGGGCGAAGCCCGCGTCGTTGGGACGCAGTCCGACGAACGTCTCCATCTCGACCGTGACCCCGAAGCTGAGCCAGGCCAGGAACGCGGCGGACACGAAGAGCGCGGCACTGCCGCAGCCGCGCAGGGTCACGCCTTCTCCAGGTGCCTTTCGAGCAGGGCCCTCAGCCGCTCCGCGCCGGCCGGCTCCGTCACGCCCCGCTTGGGCAGCACCATCACCCCGACGCCGTGCTTGTCGCCGGTGAGGAGGACGAACACGTCGTCGGTCTCCGCGTAACGCGAGTACACCGCCCAGTTGGTGGTGGCGTCGGCGTCGCGGGTGGTCAGCCGGATGCCGCCGTCGTCGACGACGGCACGGAACTCGCCCTGCCTGGCCGCCATCTGGTGCAGCTGGCGTCCCTGCATCCACGGCAGCAGGTACAGGCAGGCGAATGCGAGAACACCGGCGCCCAGCATGAGCCACAGCCGCCAGGTCATCGCGTTCATCAGCACGAGGAACCCGAAGCAGAAGACGCACAGCACGCCGGCGAAGAGCAGCAGACGCCGGATGCGGCGGCCGGCGGGCGTGGCTCGCGAACGGGCCCGCAGGGCGGAGACCATGTCACGTGCCATGGGCTCGTAGACCAGCTCCACCGTCTGTCCCGCGTGCTGCCGCTCCACCTCGGTCATGGCCCCTCCCCGGTCCGACGACGAGCTGTGATCGTAGCCGCCGGGCCGGACAGGGCCGCGCGGGGCCGCGCGCGTACGCCGCGCCCGGCGCGGCCGGTGTACGCAGGCCCGGCCGCACCGCCCGTACGGCCTCTCGGATCAGGAGGCGGGGGTGTCGGGGCGTCCCCGCATCGCCTCGAGCTCCTCGTTCGGGATCGCGCCGCCGAAGCGGCGGTCGCGCTGCGCGTACTCGAGGCAGGCGCGCCACAGATCACGGCGGTCGAAGTCCGGCCACAGCACGTCCTGGAAGACCATTTCGGCGTAACTCGACTGCCAGATCAGGTAGTTCGAGATGCGCTGCTCGCCGCTGGGGCGCAGGAACAGGTCGACGTCCGGCATGTCCGGGTAGTACAGGTATTTCGCGAACGTCTTCTCGTTGACCTTGCCCGGGTCCAGCCTGCCCGCCGCGACGTCGCGCGCGATGGCCTGCGCCGCGTCGGCGACCTCGGCCCGGCCGCCGTAGTTGACGCAGAAGTACAGCGTCATCGCGTCGTTGCCGACGGTCTGCTCCTGGGCGATCTGGAGCTCCTGGACGACGGACTTCCACATCTTCGGCATCCGGCCGACCCAGCGGATACGGATGCCGAGCTCGTCCATCTCGTCGCGGCGGCGGCGGATGACGTCCCTGTTGAAGTTCATCAGGAAGCGCACCTCGTCCGGCGAGCGCTTCCAGTTCTCCGTGGAGAAGGCGTACAGGGACAGGTTCTTGACGCCCATCTCCAGGCAGCCCTTGAGCACATCGAGCACGACGCCCTCGCCGACCTTGTGCCCCTCGGTGCGGGGCAGGCCGCGCTCCTTGGCCCAGCGGCCGTTGCCGTCCATGACGCACGCCACATGGTTCGGCACCAGCTCCGCCGGGATCTTGGGCGGGCGGGCGCCGGACGGGTGCGGCTCGGGGACCTTGTACTCGCGGCGGGACCGGCCCAGGATTCCGCGTCGTGCCATGCGGCTCACATCTCCTATTTCTCTACGTACCTCAGGGAACGCAGGCCGCGCTCCAGGTGCCAGTGCAGATAGGCGGACACCAGTCCGCTGCCCTCCCTGACATGGCGCGCCTCGCACGCCTCCGCGGCCGGCCAGTCACCGGTCAGCAGCGCGCTGAGCAGCCCGATGGCCTCCGCAGAGGGTACGACGCTGCCGGGCACCCGGCAGTCGCCGCATATGACGCCGCCCGCCGCGACGGAGAAGAACCGGTTGGGGCCCGGCAGCCCGCAGCGCGCGCAGTCGTCGAAGCTGGGCGCGTAGCCGTTGACGGCGAGCGACCGCAGCAGGAACGCGTCGAGCACCAGGTGCGGCGCGTGCTCGCCCTGGGAGAGGCTGCGCAGCCCACCGACGAGCAGCAGATACTGCTGGACCGCCGGCTCGCCCTCATGGTCGGTGAAGCGTTCCGCGGTCTCCAGCATGGCGGTGCCGGCGGTGTACCGGGCGTAGTCGGTGACGATCCCCCCGCCGTAGGGCGCGATGGTCTCCGACTGGGTGCACAGCGGCAGCCCGCGCCCCACCAGCTCGCTGCCGCGGGCGAAGAACTGCACGTCGACGTGGGAGAACGGCTCGAGCCGCGCTCCGAACTTGGACTTGGTGCGGCGCACCCCGCGGGCGACCGCCCGTACCCGGCCGTGACCGCGAGTGAGCAGGGTGATGATGCGGTCGGCCTCACCCAGCTTCTGGGTGCGCAGGACGACACCGTCATCACGGAACAGGCTCATGCCCCCATTCTCCCGTACGGGCGGTGGTCTCCCGGCCCGGGTTCGCCGATCGGGGACGTGCTTCGGGCGTGGTAGGACCGAAATGCCGGTGCGCGGGGCCCGCCGCCGCGCTAGCGTCCACGGCCATGGCGATTTCCCGTACCCGGCCCCCTTTCAGCGCGGACGAGCGGACACAGCTGACCGGCTGGTTCCAGATGCAGCGCGCGATCATCCACTACAAGTGCGAGGGCCTCTCGGAGGAGGACGCCCACCGGGCGGTCCTGACGACCTCTCCGCTCATGACGGTGGCAGGCATCGTCTCCCATCTGCGGTGGACCGAGCAGACCTGGTTCGAGGTCCTGTTCCTCGGCCGCCCGGCCGACGGTCCCCAGTTCTCAAAGGACCCCGAGGACGCCGACATGCGGGTCGAGGGCGTCCCCCTCGCGCAGCTCCTGGACGAGTACACGAAGCAGTGCGCGGTCTCCGACGAGATCATCGCGGCCCACGACTTCGACGAGGTCGGCCGGCACCCGGACTTCCGCTCCGCCGCCGCGTCGCTCCGCTGGATGCTGATACACATGGTGGAGGAGACGGCACGGCACGCCGGTCATCTCGACACGATCCGCGAGCTGCTGGACGGCGAGAAGGGCTACTACTGATCCTCGGCCGGCGGCCGCCGCCTTCGTGACAGCCGGCGGCCGCCGCCTTCGTGACAGCCGGCGACCGCCGCCCTCAGGTCACCTCGCCGCGGCTGCGGGCGTTCACGTACGCCGTCGTCGCGCTGATCCGTTCGGCGGCCGTCGCGGGGCGCACATGGTCCGGCGAGCACTCCCACTCACGGCCGCCGCCGACCGGTCTGAGACTCAGCCACGGGCCCGCCTCGCCCATGAACCGGCCCACGCGGCCGGTCCTGGTGTCGACGAGGTACGTACCGATGGGCACGGTCATGGCGTATGGCCCCCGTCCCTGGGCAGGAGGGCGGCGACCGGGCGGACCGTGCCGCTGCGGTCCACGGGCGGCCGGGGAACGTCCCGGGCCTCGGGGACGGGCGCGGTAGGCAGTGCGGTGCGTGATGAGGGGAGTGTGGTCCCGGACCGTTTCAGAGCCACGCGCAATGTGTTCACGGCATCCTCCGCCTCTGCCCCGCACGCCACCGGGTGGCGTCGGCCCTTTTCGTCTCGAGTCGCTGCCCGACATGATTTCCCGTCCATGGTGGGCTTCACGAATCGCATTACGAAGGTGACGCTCCGCGAGTACTCTGATCAAGAGTGTGTCCGCCACAACTGGGCAGCTGGGCAGGGCTGTTGATCCATGGCCAAAGCTCCACGGCAAGCGCACACGGAAATTCCCGGGCCCGCAACCGGAGGTGCGGCGAAAAGCCGCGGAAACGCACCCTGGAGGAGTCGCGCGGGCGCGTGTTCGTATTCGGCGAATACGCCGGCCCATTCGAACAGGCGGCGGGACGACGGAAGTTGGATGCGGCGCGACGGAATGACGCGACACTGCCGGCGCCGGGCCTTCCTCGCCCGGCGGCGGAACACGGGCGCCGCACACGTGCGGACGGCGGGCCGTCGGCGTTGCCGCCGCCCCGACATCAAGGGGAACTTTGAGTAGGCATAAGTCCGCCTTATGAGGTCATAGGTCAGGGCCGAGTACTGACTTAGGCTTGCCTTTGTTTAGGGTTACCGACGAGCCAGTTGTCGCCGCTCGAAGGGAACCTGTCATGCCCCGCCCCCTGCGGGTAGCCATCGTCGGAGCCGGCCCCGCCGGGATCTACGCCGCCGATGCGCTGCTGAAGTCCGAGGTGGCTGCCGCCGACCCCGGCGTGTCCATCGACCTCTTCGAGCGTATGCCCGCGCCTTTCGGCCTGATCCGTTACGGCGTCGCCCCCGACCACCCGCGGATCAAGGGCATCATCACGGCCCTGCACCAGGTGCTCGACAAGCCGCAGGTCCGCCTCTTCGGCAACGTCGACTACGGCAACGACCTCAGCCTCGACGACCTCCGCACCTACTACGACGCGGTGATCTTCTCCACCGGCGCGACCGCCGACCGGGCGCTCGACATACCGGGGATCGAGCTGGAGGGCTCCTACGGCGCCGCCGACTTCGTGTCCTGGTACGACGGGCACCCTGACTGGCCCCGCACCTGGTCGCTGGAGGCCGAGAAGGTCGCCGTGCTCGGCGTCGGCAACGTCGCGCTCGACGTGGCGCGCATCCTGGCGAAGACGGCGGACGAGCTGCTGCCGACCGAGATCCCGCCGAACGTCTACGAGGGCCTCAAGGCCAACAAGGCGCTCGAGGTCCATGTCTTCGGACGGCGCGGCCCGGCGCAGGCCAAGTTCAGCCCGATGGAGCTCCGCGAGCTGGACCACTCCCCCAACATCGAGGTCATCGTCGACCCCGAGGACATCGACTACGACGAGGGCTCGATCGAGACCCGCCGCGGCAACAAGCAGGCCGACATGGTCGCGAAGACCCTGGAGAACTGGGCGATCCGCGACACCGGCGACCGGCCGCACAAGCTGTTCCTGCACTTCTTCGAGTCGCCCGCCGAGATCCTCGGCGAGGACGGCAAGGTCGTGGGCCTGCGCACCGAGCGCACCGCGCTGGACGGCACGGGGAACGTGAAGGGCACCGGCGAGTTCAAGGACTGGGACGTCACGGCGGTCTACCGCGCCGTGGGCTACCTGTCCGACGAGTTGCCGAAGCTCCCCTGGGACGTGGCCTCCGGCACGGTCCCGGACGAGGGCGGCCGGGTGATCGAGGAGTCCGGCGAGCACCTGGACTCGACGTACGTCACGGGCTGGATCCGGCGCGGCCCGGTCGGCCTCATCGGCCACACCAAGGGCGACGCGAACGAGACCGTCGCGAACCTGCTGGACGACTACGCGAACGGCCGCCTCCAGACCCCGGCGTCGCCGGAGCCGGAGGCCGTCGAGGCCTTCCTCGCCTCCCGCGACGTCCGCTGGACGACGTGGGAGGGCTGGTACAAGCTCGACGCCGCGGAGAAGGCGCTGGGCGAGCCGCAGGGACGCGAGCGCGTGAAGATCGTCGAGCGTGAGGACATGCTCAAGGCGAGCGGCGCGTAACACCGCACGACGTAAGGGCCCGGTGGCATCATGCCGCCGGGCCCTTGTGCGTCCCGGACGCCCGGCCGGCCGCTCCGGTTCGGCTCCGCGCTCGGCGGCGCTACGGCTTCGGCACCGTGCAGCCGGGGCGGTTCAGGTCGACGCGGCTGCCGGGGCCTATGCAGGCGGCCAGGGTGTAGGTCTGCTGCCCGTAGTTGATGCCCTCCCGGACGGTGACGCCGCCGTTCTCGTCGACCTCGCAGGGGTTGTTGTCCGTGCAGCGCCCGCCGCTCTCGTTGCCGGTGTTGTTGACGGCGACGACCTTGCCGGTGGCGGTGTCGACGACGGGCGAGCCGGAGGTGCCGCCGATGGTGTCGCAGCCGGAGGTGTAGCGGACCGAGTCCTTCCAGGTCCACGAGCCTTCCTTGAGGCGGTAGGCGAACCCGTCGATGTCGCAGCTGTAGATCCGCTTCCAGTACCCGGAGACGACCTTGATGTCCGTGCCCTGTGCCGGACGCGCGGCGCTCAGCTCCAGCGCCTTGATGCCGTAGCGGGACTCGATCTGACCGTAGGTGCTGGTGAGTTGGTACAGCGAGACGTCGGTGTCGGTCATCGTCCCGTAAGCGATCTTGCCGGCCCGCAGGGTGGCGACGCGCGTCCCGGCGGAGTTGAGCAGGCCGAAGCTGCGGGAGGACGCGCGGTCGATCACCACCTGGCCGGGGGCGGGGAAGCCGGTCTCCAGGCAGTGGCCGTTGGACATGACGAGAGCGGGGTCGTTCGGCTGCGCGGCGGCCGTACGGACCACGGACCCGGAGCAGTTGCTGAGCGCGACCGTTCCGGCGAAGTCCACCGCCTTGGCGGAGACGTCCGCTTCGGCGGCGACGGCGGGTGCTGCGCCCGCTCCGAGGAGCGCGAACGCGAGCAGCGCGCCGGCGAGAGGCTTGTTCATGTGGGGGGTCCCCTCAATGCGACGGGTGGGGCCGGAGTGACACTCCGACTTGTCATGCGCATTGTTGGGGTACGGGTCCGGGTCGACAAGGCACCGATTCCGGCCACGCGTCGTGATCACGTCGCGCCGGTCGCCGGGAAGGGGCAAGGGTTCCGCGCGGTGACGGGCCGCTCCTATCCTTGAGGAGGGAAGGGAGCGGCCATGGCCGTCCAGTCGGCCCCCTCCGTCGAGCGGGCGCGGGACGCTGCGGCCCGAGAGTCCTGGGCCGAGGCGTACGTGCTGCTGCACGCTCTCGACCGGGCCGGCTCCCCTGCGGACGGGCCCGACGCGGAGGCGCCGGACCAGGAAGGGCCCCGCCCCCTCACCCCCGGCGACCTCGACCTCCTCGCCGACGCGGCCTGGTGGAGCGGGCACGTGGACGAGTCGGTCGACGCCCGGCTGCGCGCCCACGCCGGTCACACGGCGGCGGGTGACCATCGCCGGGCGGGCTGCACAGCATGGTGGCTCCACTTCGAGTACCGCAGCCTGGGCCGCCCCGGCGCCGCCGCCGGCTGGCTGCACCGGGCCCGGCGGCATCTGGAGCACGAGCCGGAGTGCCCCGAGCAGTGCTTCCTCGCCTGGACCGAGTCGGAGGAGGCGCAGAGCGTCCCAGACCCCGAAGCGGCGACGGCCGCCGCCCTGCGGATGTACCGCATCGCCGCGGACTCCGGCAGCCCCGACCTCATCGCGCTGAGCCGCCAGGCGCACGCGGCGGTGCTGCTGGCGAACGGCCGGCGGGCCGAGTCGCTGGCTCTGCTGGACGACGCGATGTGCTCGGTCACGGCGGGCGAACTGAGCGGCATGTTCACCGGCTGGCTCTACTGCATGGCGCTCACCCATTGCATGGCCGCCGCCGACTTCGCACGGGCCGTCGAATGGACCGACGCCGCCATGGCCTGGTGCTCCGTCCCCTGGTCGCAGTACGCCGCCCCGGCCTCCGAGGGCGGCGGCGCGGCGGAGACCGGGGGCTCGGACGACGGCACGGCGGACGGGGGGCCTGCGGCGGGCGCCGTCCTGACGGACAACCCCTTCCGCGGGCTCTGCCGCATCCACCATGTCCAGGTACTTGACCTGCTCGGATCGTGGCCGCTGGCCGCCGCGGAGGCCGAGCGGGTCTGCCAGGAGGTCATGCCCGACTGCCTCGAGGCCGTCGCTGCCGCCCACTACGAGGCCGGGGAGATCCAGCGCCGCCGCGGCCTCCTCGACGCGGCCGCCGCCTCGTACGCACGCGCCCATGAACTCGGTCTCGCACCGCAGCCCGGGCTCGCCCTGCTCCGCCTGGCGCAGGGCAAGGCGGAGGCCGCCGTGACCGGTCTGCGCCTGGCCCTGGCCTGCCAGGGCGACGCGCCCGCCGACATGCTCGGGCGCGCCCGGCTGCTCGCCGCGCAGACGGAGGTGGCGCTCGCCGTCGGCGACGTGGACGGCGCCGCCATCGCCGTGAACGAGCTCGAGGCGCTCGCCGCCACCGGCCCTCGTCCTCCCGCCGCGACCCTGCTGCGGGCCATGGCCGACACGGCGCACGGCTCCCTCGCCCTCGCGCGGGACGGCGGCGAAGGGCCCGACGCCGCACTGCGGCCGCTGCGCCGCGCGCTCGCGGGCTGGCTGGGGATGCGCATCCCGTACGAGGCCGCGCAGGTACGGATGCTGCTGGCCGCCGCCTGCCGGGCGGCCGGCGACATCGAGGCCGCGCGCCTGGAACTGCGGGCCGCGCTGGGCACGTTCGAGCGGCTCGGCGCCGTCCCCGACGCCCGGCGCGCGGCGGCGCTGCTCAGCGAGCGGCGAAGGGGCCTGCCCGGCGGCCTCACCCGGCGGGAGGCACAGGTGCTGCGGCTGGTCGCGGCCGGCGGCACCAACCGGGACATCGCGCGGGAGCTGGTGATCAGCGAGCACACCGTCGCGCGTCACCTCAACAACATCTACGCCAAGCTGAACGTGACCTCCCGCGCCGCCGCCACCGCCTACGCCTGCTCCCACGGCCTGGCCGCCTGATCCCCCGCGTATGGGCCGTTCTGCCCATGCCTGCCGTACCGGTGATGTGGGCGGTTCCGGCGATGCCCGGCCGGTCCCCCGCGGTCTACAACGGACTCATCGGCCCATGAGCCCGCGGACACGTCCAGGGCTTCATGAGCACAAGGCCCACCCCGAAGCCGGTGCCCGTCATGACCGCGCCGACCACCCCCTCGACCGAACCCGCCGACCTCGCCCTGGACCCCTTGTACGCCGCCGTACGCGGCGACGTCATCGAGCCCGGCGACCCCGCCTACGACGAGGCCCGCCGTGTCTACAACGCCGCCCACGACCGCCGCCCGGCGGTCGTCGTCCGGCCCGTCGACGCCGCCGACGTGATCGCCGCCGTGCGTTTCGCCCGTGACCAGGCCCTGCCGCTCGCCGTCCGGGGCGGCAGCCACGCGGTCGCCGGCCACGGCACGTGCGACGACGGACTCGTCATCGACCTGTCCCGGATGCGCGCGGTCCGCGTCGACCCGGTCGCCCGTACCGCACGCGCCGAAGGCGGCTGCACGTGGGGAGACTTCGACCACGCCACGCACGCCTTCGGTCTCGCCACCACCGGCGGGGTCGTCTCCACCACCGGTATCGCCGGACTCACCCTGGGCGGCGGCATGGGACACCTCTCCCGCCGCTACGGTCTGAGCTGCGACAACCTCGTCTCCGCCGATGTCGTCACCGCCGAAGGGACCCTCGTCACCTGCGACGCGGCACACCACCCCGACCTGTTCTGGGCGCTGCGCGGCGGAGGCGGCAACTTCGGCGTCGTCACCTCGCTCCGGTACCGGCTGCACCCGGTGGACCTCGTCCTCGGCGGCCCCACGTTCTATCCGCTCGACGGTGACGTGGCGCGGCGCTGGCGGGACATGAACGCCGACGCCCCCGAGGAGTTCAACTCGATCTTCGCCGTCCTTCTCGGGCCACCGGCGCCGTTCCTGCCGGAACGGTGGCACGGCCGGCCGATCTGCGGTGTCCTGACGTGCTTCAGCGGTCCGGCCGAGGACGACGACACCATCCGCGGCCGCCTCGCGGAACTCGGCCCGGTCGTCGGCCAGTTCCTCGACCGCATCCCGTACCCGGTGATCAACACCCTGTTCGACGAGGACCTCCCGCCCGGTCTGCACCACTACTGGAAGGGCAACTTCAGCCGCGAGCTGACCGACGGCGCCATCGACGTCCACATGACGTACGGCGAGACGATCCCCTCGATGGAGAGCGACACCGTGATCTTCCCGATCGACGGCGCGTGCCACCGGGTCGGCGCCGAGGACACCGCGTTCGCCTACCGCGACGCCACGTTCACCCATTCCTTCGGCGCCAGCTACCCCGATCCCGCCGACACCGAGCACAACGTCGCCTGGACCCGTGAGTACGACAGGGCCCTGCGCCCGCACACCGAGGAGGCCGGCTACATCAACTTCATGGACAGCGACGACCAGGACCGGGTGCGCGCCAACTACCGGCAGAACTACGAGCGGTTGCGGTCGGTCAAGCGCAGGTACGACCCGGAGAACCTGTTCCGCATCAACCACAACATCGTGCCCTGAACCGGCGGGGCGCCCGCTCATCCCCCGCCCGGGGTCACCAGGCCCGACTCGTAGGCCACGATCACCAGTTGGGCCCGGTCCCGCGCGCACAGTTTGCTCATGATGCGGCTGACATGGGTCTTGGCCGTCAGCGGGCTCAGGCCCAGCGACTCGGCGATCTCCGTGTTGTTCAGGCCCCGGGCCACCAGCGTCAGGACCTGTCGCTCGCGGTCCGTGAGCACGGACGGGCCACCCGCGCCGTTCGGCACGGGGACCTGTGGGGCGCTCAGGACGCGGGCGATCAGGCGGGAGGTCGGCCCCGGGGAGAGCAGCGACTCGCCGGCCGCGACCGTGCGGATCGCCGCCAGCAGATCGGCCGGCCTGGTGTCCTTCACCAGGAAGCCCGACGCGCCCGCGCGCAGCGCCTCCATGATGTGCTCGTCGGTGTCGTACGTGGTCAGGACGAGCACCTTGACGCCCGCCAGGTCGTCGTCCGCCGCGATCAGCCGGGTGGCCTCGATGCCGTCGAGTTCGGGCATGCGGATGTCCATGACCACGAGGTCGGCCCGTTCGCTGCGGGCCAGTTCGACCGCCTCGGCGCCCGTGCCCGCCTGGGCGACGACCTCCATGTCGCGGGCCGACTCGACGAGCATCGCGAAGGCCGCGCGCACCAGCGTCTGGTCGTCGGCGAGCAGGACGCGGATCGGGTTCGTCGGGCTCATGCGGTGGCCTCCGTGGGCTGAAGGGGCAGGATCGCGGCGACCTCGAAACCGGCTGCCTCGCCACGCGGGCCGGCCGACAGCGTGCCGCCGACGCTGCGGGCCCGCTCCCGCATCCCGAGGATGCCGAAGCCGGAGCCGGGCACCAAAGGCT
This sequence comes from Streptomyces sp. NPDC086835, assembly GCF_044745705.1. Lineage (NCBI taxonomy): Bacteria > Bacillati > Actinomycetota > Actinomycetes > Kitasatosporales > Streptomycetaceae > Streptomyces > Streptomyces sp. NPDC086835. The sequence goes on along the minus strand of NZ_JBIVAU010000001.1, from coordinate 537,278 downwards.
CCGCGGTCCCGTCGTCGGTGACCTCGACCCGCAGGGCGTCCTCGTCCCGGACCACCGTCACCGCGATACGTACCCCCGCTCCCCCGTGCCGCACCGCGTTCGTCAGCGACTCCTGCACGATCCGGTACGCGGCCGCCTCCACCGCAGGCGGCATCGCCGACTCCCCGGTGCGCAAGGTGAGCTCGGCGCCCGCCGTCCGCACCAGGTCGGGGAGCGCCGCCAGGTCCGGCAGCGGGCCGTCGCAGTCGGGGCCGTCGGTGCGCAGGACCTCCAGTGTGGTGCGCAGTTCACCGCGCGCAGTTCGGCACGTCTCGGCGATGTCGTCGAGCGCCTTGGCGACCGCGGCCCGGTCCAGCCGGTCCGGGTCGACGCTGAGGACGTGGGAGGCGACGGACGTCTGCACGCCGATGAGGGTGATGGAGTGCGCGAGCAGGTCGTGCAGATCGCGTGCGATCCGTAGCCGCTCCTCCGCGACCCGGCGTGCCGCCTCCTCCTCCCGGGTGCGCTCGGCCCTTTCGGCACGGCCCACGACGGAGGCGATGTAGTGGCGGTAGGTGCGCACGTCGACGCCCAGGACGAGGACCGCGAGGATCCAGCCCGAGGTGCGCAGGGCCTCCAGGCCCTCGTGCGTGCCGACGTTGAACATCACGGACAGGCTGATGCCGATGACCAGACAGCCGACGAAGAAGGTGTGCAGCGGGCGCCCGGTGACGGCCACGGTGTAGAGGGCGACCAGGGACGCGGGCACCGGCGCGGCATGGGTGTTGTCCAGCGCGTGGTACGGCCCGACGCACAGCAGCACGGCGGCCAGGACGAGGCCGGGGTGCGACCGCCGCCACACGAGCGGCACGAGACTCCCGGCGAGGAGCGCCCAGCCCAGGGCGTCCGGCCTGCGGCCGTCGTCGACGAGGAGCGCGAGCGCGAGGGACAGGACGCCGATGGCCGCGGCGATGAAGGCATCGTTGCGGGTGCGGTCGGGGACGGTGAGGGGGTCGCGGCTGACGGTGTTCAGCACGCGCTCGCCGAGGCGGGGGCGGGGTGGGTGCGGCACGGATCCATCCTGGTCCAGGAGGTGCGTTTTCCCCACCCCGCCCCGTGACCGGGGGATCTGCCCGGTCACGGGAAGGGGCGGGGTGGGGAACATGCCCCGGGCTAGCGGCTGTCGCCCGCCGGCTGCGGCTCGCGGGGCGCCCGCGTCGCCGGCTCCGGCTTCGGCTCCCCCGCCGCGCGGCGGCTCAGCGGTCCCGGCCACCACACCCGCCGCCCCAGCAGCAGGCTCGCCGACGTCACCAGGTACGTGCGGACGAGGAACGTGTCCAGCAGGACGCCGACCGCCACGAGGAAGCCCATCTCGAAGAGCGGCACCAGCGGAAGGTTCATCAGGACGGTGAACGTCGCCGCGAGGACGATGCCCGCGGAGGCGATCACCCCGCCGGTCGTGCGCAGCGCGGTGAGCGCCGCCGTCTCCGGCTCGGCGCCGGCCAGGGACTCCTCACGCATCCGGTGCATCAGGAAGATGCCGTAGTCGACCCCGAGGGCGACGAGGAAGACGAACGACAGCAGCGGCGTGCTGGGGTCGAGCCCGTCGAAGCCGAAGACCGGCTCGAAGAGCAGTCCGCCGAGGCCCATGACAGCACCCCATACGGCGACGACGGCCGCGGTGAGGATCAGGGGTGCGACGAGACTGCGGAGCAGGACCACGAGGATCAGCAGGACCGCGCCGAGGACGAGCGGGATGACGATCTTCTGGTCGCGGGCGTTGGTGTCGGCCAGGTCCAGCTGCTGGGCGCTGGGCCCGCCGACGTGACTGCCGTCGAGCCCCGCCCGCAGGGCCTCGATGGTGGCGCTCTCGCCCGCGCTCTCCGGTGCGTCCTTCGCGAAGACGGTGATCTCCGTCCAGCCGCCGCCGGAGCGGCCGGCCTCTGCCGCGGCGACACCCTCGGTGCGGCGGGCCTGTGCGAGCGCCTGATCCGCCCTGTCGGTGGGGGCGACGATGCTGATCGGCTGGCTGCTCTGCTCCGGGTACGCCTCCGCGAGGACCTTCATCGCGGACACCGACTCGGGCCGCTCGGTGAACGTGTCCTCCTGGGCGAGGTTCCCGGGCAGGTTGAACACGCCGAGCGCGAGCGCGCCGAGCAGCAGCGCCCCGGACACGAGGACCGTCCCCGGCCGGCGGCCGGCGGAGCCGCCCATCGCGGCGAACAGCGAACGGCGTTGCTTCGGCTCCGAACCGTGGGCGGGCACCAGCGGCCAGAACACCCGGCGGCCGAGGAGCACGAGGACGGCGGGCAGCAGGGTGAGCATCGCGGCGAGGGAGCACACGACACCGACCGCGCCGACCGGGCCGAGTCCGCTGGCGCTGTTGAGGTCGGCGGCGAGCAGGCACAGCAGCCCGGCGGCGACGGTGCCGGAGGAGGCGACGACGGCGGGACCGCAGCCGCGCAGGGCGGCGAGCATCGCGTCGTACGGCTGCTCGACGCGGCGCAGTTCCTCCCGGTAGCGGGCGACGAGCAGCAGCGCGTAGTCGGTGCCCGCGCCGAAGACGAGGACGGTCATGATGGCGGCGCTCTGGCTGGTGACGGTGAGGTCGAAGCCCTGGATGAGCCCGTAGACGACGGCCTGGGAGACGACGGCCGCGAAGCCGACGACGGTGAGCGGCACGAGCCACAGGAAGGGGCTGCGGTAGGTGAGGATGAGCAGCACGGCGACGACGAGCACGGTCGCGAGCATGAGCGTGCCGTCGATGGTCTCGAAGACCTTCTCCATGTCGGTCGCCAGGGCGCCGGGACCGCCGAGTTCGGCGCGCAGACCGTCGACCGGGTCGGTGCCGAGCCGTTCCCGCACATCGTCTACGAGCGCGATGCGGGCGTCGTTGTCGGTGCCGGGTGCGGTGGTCGACATCGGGTACATCAGGGTCGTGCCGTCCTTCGACCCGATGCCCTGCGGCGCGCCGCCGTCGAACTCGTGGGCGCCGGTGATCCCCTCCACCTGCTGCCGCGCGTGGGCGAGGTCCGCGGCGGTGAGCCCGCCGTCGCGGTGGTAGACGACGACCAGCTCGGTGGACTCCCCGCCGGGCAGCGCCTGTTCGATCTTGGCGACCTGGGTGGAGTCGGCGCTCGCGGGGAGGTAGTCGACGATGTTGTCGCGCTGTGCGTCGCCGAGCTTCCCGGCGAAGGGGACGGCGAGGGCGACGACTGCGATCCACAGGACGAGGACCGCCCAGGGCAGGGCCTTGCGGCGGGCGGTCGGCCTGGTGGGCGGTGGTGCGGTCGCGGTCGGTGCGGCGGGCCCCATGGGTGTCTCCCCTTCGTCACGGGCGTCCGATGGCTGGATGCACCACCAGACTCCCGCCGGGCAAGGGCGGTTTCGTCGCACGTGGGGGCGAGATGGGCGCTACTGCGCGGGGTGGCCCGGGGGGTGTCGTACTCCCCGGGGAGTACGACACCGGGAGCAGTGCGGGAGCAGGGCCAGGGGCAAACGGCTCCGAAGCGTCGGAACACGACGGTGCACGACGGCCCGGGAACCCGCGGCCGGTCGCACGGGCGCGCTCCGGCAGGGTCAGAAGGGCGTGTGCGCCGCCGCCTCCAGGAGCTGCGCGGTGTCGTCGTCGCCGAACTGGAGCGCCGCGCCGACCGTGGTGAGGACCTCGCGCTCGGCGGGGGTGTAGGGGCCGTCCGCGAGGGCGATGCGCGCGCCCTGGAGCAGGATCGACTCCCGTCCGGCGGGCGCCAGGTGGGGCGCGAGCGGCTCGAGCGCCTCGTGGAGCTCGATGGCGAGCGCCGCGCCGTACGGTCCGGCGTCCGCGACGTACCGGCCGGTGTCGGCGGCGAGGGCCTCGATCAGGGAGGTGAGCTGGTCCTCCGTGCAGTCGTCGAGTCCCGCCGCGCGCACCGCCTGCACGGCGGTCTCGCGGACGGTGCGGGAGGAGGTGCCGCCGGAGGCGAGGACGGCGAGGGCCACGGTGTGGACCGCGTCCCTGAGCATCGCGGAGAAGCGCCCGGTGGTGGGGTGGTCGAGGACGTCCATGCCGAAGTGGCTGTGGCAGGCGGCGCATTCGACGACGGGGCCGGCGAGTCCGCGCGGCAGCAGGGGCACTCCGAGGACGGCGAAGCGGCGGCGGCCGGTGCGGCGGCGGTAGTTGCGGTCGCCTCCGCATTCGGGGCAGAAGAACTCACCGTCGCCCACGGTGTTCCAGGACGTGTGAATGCCGCATACCCGCAGTTTTCGGACGAACATTCTCCGGGCTGGCAGCACGTCGCACCTCCATGAAGCTGCGGCAGCGCTGCCGCGTTGACGTGATGTTAGCCACATGGATGATGTCGCGTCAGCACCCGGGAAGATGCGTGAATCGACATGGCCGATTCCGCTCCCTGGCACAACTGCGTGCACAGCGACGCAAATCGCCGGGCCCGACCGTGATCAGGGCAGGCCCGGCGACCGGGACGGTTCGACCGGCGTACTAGCGGGTCGCGCGGTTGACGGCCGAGACGACCGCCTTCAGGGAGGCGCGGGTGGTGTTGGCGTCGATACCGATGCCCCACAGCACCTGGCCGTCGATGGCGCACTCGATGTAGGAGGCGGCCTGCGCGGACGCGCCCTCGCTCATCGTGTGCTCCTGGTAGTCCAGCAGCCGCACGTCGACGCCGATGCCGTTCAGCGCGGCGAAGAACGCCGAGATCGGACCGTTGCCGGTGCCGCTCAGTACGGTCTCCGTGCCGTCCACGACCGCCTCGACGGTCAGGGTGTCCACGCCGTCCTTGTCGGTGGTGCTCTGGCCGGAGCGGATCTGGATGCGTCCCCACGGGTTCTCGGGGTTCGGCAGGTACTCGTCCTGGAAGACCGACCAGATCGCGGCCGGGGTGACCTCGCCGCCCTCGGTGTCCGTCTTCGCCTGGATGATCTTCGAGAACTCGATCTGCATCCGGCGCGGCAGGTCCAGCTTGTGGTCGTTCTTCAGGACGTAGGCGATACCGCCCTTGCCGGACTGCGAGTTGACCCGGATCACGGCCTCGTACGAGCGGCCGACGTCCTTCGGGTCGATCGGCAGGTACGGGACGGCCCACTCGATCTCGTCGACGCTCTTGCCGGCGGCGGCCGCGTCGGCCTCCATCGCGTCGAAGCCCTTCTTGATGGCGTCCTGGTGGGAGCCGGAGAAGGCGGTGTAGACCAGGTCGCCCGCGTACGGGTGGCGCGGGTGGATCTCCATCTGGTTGCAGTACTCGCTGGTGCGGCGGATCTCGTCGATCTGCGAGAAGTCGATCTGCGGGTCGACACCCTGCGAGAACAGATTCATGCCCAGGGTGACCAGGTCGACGTTGCCGGTGCGCTCGCCCTGGCCGAACAGGCAGCCCTCGATACGGTCCGCGCCCGCCATGATCGCCAGCTCGGCGGCGGCCACGGCGGTGCCGCGGTCGTTGTGCGGGTGGACCGACAGGCAGACGTACTCGCGGCGGGTCAGGTTGCGCGACATCCACTCGAAGCGGTCGGCGTGCGTGGAGGGGGTCGAGCGCTCCACGGTGGCCGGCAGGTTGAGGATGATCTCCCGGCCGGGGCCGGGCTGCCACACGTCGCACACCGCTTCGCAGACCTCCAGGGCGAAGTCCAGCTCGGTGTCCGTGAAGATCTCGGGGCTGTACTGGTAGCCGAAGGCGGTCTCGTCGCCCAGCAGCTTCTCCGCGTACTCCATCACCAGACGGGTGCCGTCGACGGCGATCTGCTTGATGTCGTCCTTGGAGCCGCGGAAGACGACGCGGCGGAAGGTGGGCGCGGTCGCGTTGTACAGGTGGACCGTGGCGCGCTTGGCGCCGACCAGGGATTCGACGGTCCGCTCGATCAGGTCCTCGCGGGCCTGCGTCAGCACCGAGATGGTGACGTCGTCGGGGATCGCCCCGTCCTCGATGATCGAGCGCACGAAGTTGAAGTCGGTCTCGCCGGAGGACGGGAAGCCGACCTCGATCTCCTTGTAGCCCATGCGTACCAGCAGGTCGAACATCTCGCGCTTGCGGGCCGGGCTCATGGGGTCGATCAGCGCCTGGTTGCCGTCGCGCAGATCGGTGGACAGCCAGCGCGGCGCCTTGGTGATCCGCTGCTCGGGCCAGGTGCGGTCGGGGATGTCGACGGACTCGTACCCGCGGTACTTGTGGATCGGCATCCCGGACGGCTGCTGTGTGTGCGTCGTGCTGGTGATCGGGGTGGGACGGCCGATCCACTGCGACTGGGACATGGCGTAGGGCTCCTCGGATCCTGCAGGAAGGGGGGCCGACTGAGTCGAAGCAGCACCAGACTCCGCGGGGAGGGGGTCGGCCTACGACTACAGGCCCTCGCCGCGGCAGCTAAGGAGAAGCAGCCCGAAACGCATGATGCACAGCAGACTAGCCGAGCTGCGGCGGGAGCGTGGGGCCCGTTCCAGTATGCGGGACGACCGATCAGTAACGATCAAATATGACCTATCACTCCATTTCGCTAACCGATCTCACTTTGCGTGACAGTTCATTCACGCAATGCCACATTGCCGCTCATGGACATTCGCACCCCGGTCTTCTGCGGCATCGTGCCGCCGCACATCCTCGACAAGCTCGCCCGGGCCGACGACCCCGCCGTGTCCGGGCCGGCGCGGCGCACCCTCCAGGCGGACGCCGCGCAGCGCACCGGCCGCCGGCTGACCACGGTCCTGGGCGCCGCGGCGCGCGCGGTCGCCGCCCCGGCCGACGGGCCGCGCCGGACCGTCTACGACGCCCGGGGCGGCACGGACCTGCCCGGTACCCGGGCCCGCGGCGAGGGCGAGGAGGCCGTCAAGGACGCCACCGTCAACCGCGCGTACGCGGGCCTCGGCGCCACTTTCGAACTACTCACCGCCTACGGACGCAGCTCCATCGACGGCGCCGGACTGCCGCTGGACGCGTCCGTCCACTACGACGAGAAGTACGGGAACGCCTTCTGGAACGGCGAACAGATGGTCTTCGGCGACGGTGACGGCGAGATCTTCCTCGACTTCACCGTCGCGGTCGACGTCATCGCCCACGAACTGGCGCACGGCCTGACCCAGTACACGGCCAACCTCAGCTACTTCGGTCAGCCCGGCGCCCTCAACGAGTCGGTGTCCGACGTGGTGGGGTCCCTGGTCAAGCAGCGCACGCTCGGGCAGAGCGCGGAGGAGGCCGACTGGCTGATCGGCGCCGGCCTGCTCGCGCCCCGGGTCGAGGGCGTCGCGCTGCGGTCGATGAAGGCTCCGGGGACCGCGTACGACGACGACGTGCTGGGCAAGGACCCGCAGCCGGCGACCATGGAGGACTACGTCCGCACCGGTCGTGACAACGGCGGCGTCCATATCAACTCCGGCATCCCCAACCACGCCTTCTACCTGCTGGCCACCCGCCTCGGCGGGCGCGCGTGGGAGCGGGCCGGACAGATCTGGTTCGACGTGCTGACCGGCGGCGAGCTGACGGTGGACGCCGACTTCGGCAGCTTCGCCCGCCTGACGGTGGCCGCCGCGGCGGCCCGCTACGGCGAGGGCGAGGAGCACGAGGCCGTGCTCAAGGCCTGGTCACAGGTCGGTGTGAAGACGTCGGACTGACGGCCCGGCTCACCGTGGGCCGGGCGGCCCGACTGTCGCCCGGCCCCGTTCCGTACTACAACGGGAACCATGCGTATCCAGGTAAGGCGTACAGGAGGCTTCGCCGGGGTCGAGCGCCTCGCCGAGGTCGACACCTCGGACCGTGCCGATGCCGGCGACGTGCATGCCCTCGCCGCACAGGCGGTGTCCGAGGCCCGCGACACACCGCCCATCGGCGTCCCCGACGGGTTCAGCTACCAGCTCACGGTCGACGGGCGCACCGTCTACTGTTCCGATCCCCGGCTGACCGACGCGCAGCGGCAGCTGATCTCGCTGGTGCTCAAGGAAGGTTCCTGACGGGGCCGTCCGGCGGAGCCTCTCGCCACCGCCCCGGCCCCGCGATCAGAAGCCGAGCTTGCGCAGCTGCTTGGGGTCGCGCTGCCAGTCCTTCGCCACCTTCACATGGAGGTCGAGGAAGACCGGCGTACCGAGCAGCGCCTCGATGTGCTTACGGGACTTCGTGCCGACCTCCTTCAGGCGCTTGCCCTTCGGGCCGATGATGATGCCCTTCTGGCTGGGGCGCTCGATGTAGACGTTGGCGTGGATGTCCAGCAGCGGGCGGTCCGCCGGGCGGTCCTCGCGCGGCAGCATCTCCTCGACGACCACCGCGATCGAGTGCGGGAGCTCGTCCCGTACGCCCTCGAGCGCGGCCTCGCGGATCAGCTCCGCGACCATGACCTGCTCGGGCTCGTCCGTGAGGTCGCCCTCCGGGTAGAGCGGGGGGCTCTCCGGCAGAAGAGGGATCAGCAGGTCCGCCACCAGTTGGACCTGCGTGTCGCCCACCGCGGAGACCGGCACGATCTCGGCCCACTCGATGCCGAGTTCCTTGCCGAGCTTGTCGACGGCGATGAGCTGCTCGGCCAGCGTCTTGGAGTCGACGAGGTCGGTCTTGGTGATGATGGCGACCTTCGGGGTCTTCTTGATCCCGGCGAGCTCCTTGGCGATGAACCGGTCGCCGGGGCCGAGCTTCTGGTCGGCGGGCAGACAGAAGCCGATCACGTCGACCTCGGCCCAGGTGGTGCGCACGATGTCGTTCAGCCGCTCACCGAGCAGGGTCCGCGGCTTGTGCAGCCCCGGGGTGTCCACCAGGATCAGCTGCGCCTCCGGACGGTGCACGATGCCGCGCACCGTGTGCCGGGTCGTCTGTGGCCGGGTGGAGGTGATCGCCACCTTCTGGCCGACGAGAGCGTTCGTGAGGGTGGACTTGCCCGCGTTGGGGCGGCCGACGAAGCAGGCGAAGCCGGCCCGATGGGGGGCTTCGGAAGACTGGGTACGAGCGCTCATGGCGCCCATTGTCCCTGATGTCACGGGCCCTCGGTCACGCACGCCCGCGCCCGGCGCATCCCGGCCCCGCCCGGGCTGCCGCCGAGGCCGCCGCGCGGGGCGCGGGCGCGGGTACTTCAGCCCGCGGTGACCGCGGCCTTCAGCTCGCCGTCCGGGCCCGCGAGCAGCACCGGCGTCCCCGCGCCGCCCAGGTCCCGTACCGCCGCCCGGTCCTCGTCGGAGGCGGCGTCGGCGTCGGAGACGACCGCGGCGGCCTCCAGCGACTTGGCGCCGCTGGCGACGGCCATGGCCACGGCGGTCTGCAGCGCGCTCAGCTTCAGCGAGTCGAGAGCCACCGTTCCGGCGACGTAGGTGCGGCCGGTCTCGTCGCGGACGGCCGCGCCCTCGGGCACACCGTTACGGGCCCGGGCGCTGCGCGCCAGCGTGATGATCTTGCGGTCCTCGGGGCCGAGGTCGGAGCTCTGCGTCATGCCCAGAGCATAGATCGGCCCCGGCGTCAGCCCGCCACGGGATACATCGACCCGCGGCGGCCCTCGGGGCTCGCGAGCCACTGGAGCTTCGCCGCCGTGTCCGTCGCCGCGTCGGGCACCGGGGTGTGCATCACGATCACCAGGTCCGGCCGGGCCGGCACCCTCAACTGCGTCGATTCCACGACCAGTCGGCCCACCAGCGGATGCTCCATCTCCTTGCGGATCTGCCCGCCGGGCGCGACGTCCCTCCGCTCCCACAGTTCGGCGAACTCGGGGCTCGCCGCCTTGGCCTGCGCGACCACCGTCCGGAACCCCTCGTCGTCCGGCCCCTCGGAGCACGCGGCACGGAACTGCGCGACGACCTGCGGCGCGTTCTTCGCCCAACCGGAGCTGCGGGCACGGTAGACGGGGTCCGTGAAGTACGCGATCAGACAGTTCTGCACGATGCCGGGCCGCATGCCGAGGACCGCGGCCGCCGCGTCGTTGTACATCACGGTGTTCCAGTAACCGTCCATGATGTGCGCCGGATACGGCATCCACGCGTCGATCAGCCGCCGCAGCCCGGCGCACATGTCGCGGTCGCCCGGATCGGTCCGGGGCGCCGGCGGGTTGAGACCCGCGAGGACGTACAGATGGCGGCGCTCGGCGCTGCTCAGCCGGAGCACCCGGCCCACCGCGTCCAGGACCTGCGGCGAGACGGTGATGTCCCGCCCCTGCTCCAGCCACTGGTACCAGGAGACGCCGACGCCCGCGAGGACGGCGACCTCCTCCCGGCGCAGACCCGGCGTACGGCGACGGGCGCCCCCGTCCGGCAGGCCCGCCTCCGCCGGCGTGATCCGGGCGCGCCGGCTCATCAAGAACTCCCGCAACTCGCGCAGCCGGTGCGCCTTCGTCGCGTCGTGCCCGGTCGACGTGGCCACGTACTCCCCCTGTCCGTATGCCTGGTGGTGCGGCCAACAGGATAAGTTCCCGCTCCCCACGGCGTGCCGGGCCGCCGGAGGGTCAGCGGCATGGCTACCGACACCACACTTCCCTCCCCCAAGGGCACGACGCCGCCCCGGCTCGACCGGCGGGCACGTCTGGTCCTGTTCGTGCTGTGCGCCGCTCAGTTCATGGTCGCGCTCGACTTCTCGGTGCTGAACGTCGCCCTGCCCGAACTGGGCCGGGACCTCGGGCTCGGCCCGTCCTCGCTCCAGTGGGCGGTCACCGCGTTCGCCCTGCCGTCCGGCGGCTTCCCTGCTGCTCTTCGGCCGCATCGCCGACCTCTACGGGCGGCGCAGGCTGTTCCTCACCGGGCTGGCCGTCTTCGGCGCGGCATCGCTGCTCGCGACGTTCGCGTGGGACCCTGCGTCGTTCCTCGCCGGCCGGGCGCTCCAGGGCCTCGGCGCGGCCGTCATCGTGCCCACCGGCATGTCGCTGATCACCACCACGTTCCCCGAAGGGCCGCAGCGCGAACGGGCGCTGGGCATCAGCGGCACGCTGCTGTCGCTCGGCTTCACCGTCGGCATGCTCCTCGGCGGGGTCATGACGGACACCCTGGGTTGGCGCTCGACCATGGGCCTGCTGGCCCTGTTCACCCTGGTCGTGCTGCCGCTCGCCCCCGGCCTGCTGACCGAGTCCCGTACGCCGCTGCGGCCGAGGCTCGACGTGCCCGGCGCGGTCACCGTCACCGGTGGTCTCCTGGCCGTGATCTACGCGCTGTCCACGGCCGCGGACCGCGGCTTCGGCGGCGCGGATGTCATCGTCACGCTCGTCGCGGGTGTCGCGCTGCTGACCGCCTTCGCGGTCGTGGAGACCCGCAGTCCGGCCCCGCTGGTCTCGCTGCCGATGCTGCGCCGGCGGACGGTGGCGTTCGGCAACCTCGGCGGCCTCGTCACCTTCTCGATGATGAGCACGGTCGTGTTCGTCCTCACCCTGTACCTCCAGGAGACGCTGGGCCTCCCGGCCCAAGTCACCGGCCTGGTCTTCGGTGTGCAGGGCGTCCTGTCCGTGATCGCCGGCACGCTCGCCCCGAGGATCATCGGACGCTTCGGCGCGCCACGCGTCCTGGCGTTCTCCCTCGCCGGCCAGGGCCTCTTCGTCGCCGCCCTGCTGGGCCTCGGCACCCAGTCGGGCGCGCTGCTCGCGACGGTGGGCGTCTCGCTGGCGAGCATGTGTCACCTGGGGGCGATCATCTCCTACGGCCTGACCGTGACGTCCGGCGTCCCGGACGGCGAACAGGGCCTGGCGACGGGTCTCGTCACCACGACGCAGCAGGTGGGCCTGACGGTGGGCATCCCGCTGCTGGGCGTCCTGGCGACGACGCGGGAGTCGCCGTTCGAAGGGATCCGGACGGTCCTGGCGATCGACGCGGTGGTTGTGCTGGGCACGGCGCTCGTGGTGGCCGCGGCACTGAGGCGCCCACGCCCCTGACCGCCTGCGACGGGGGCCGTCCCCCTCCCCGCCCCTTCCCGAACCGGGCTCCGCCCGGACCCGGCACCGCGCTCTGCGCGGTGTTTCGAGGGCTCTGCCCCCGGACCGCCGCGCCTCGATCTCCCCCTACGGCCTGGCGGCCGTGGGAGGTGCCCCCAGCGGGGCTGATTGCGCGGAGCGAAATCCAGCCCGCCCGGCGCTTGAGGACACCGCCGAAGGCGGCAACTCGGTGCGCCGCGGGTCCGGCGGATTGTCCCGGTCCTGGCCGGCCGGGAACCCGCACCGCGGGCCTGCGTCACTGGCGAAGCTCGGCTGCTTCTCGTGCCCGTTCGAGCACCAGAAGGAGATGCTGAGGGGGCCCGGGGCTTGCCCCGGTTCGGGAAGGGGCGGGGAGGGGATACGGCCCCGCTAGGCCCGGTCCAACCGCAAGCGTTCCGCCCGGGGCAACCCCGCCACCACCAGGTCGTACGAGTCCTCCACCAGCTCCCTGACAAGCCGGTCCGGCAGGCGGCCCACCGTCACCGTGTTCCAGTGGCGCTTGTTCATGTGCCAGCCGGGCACGATCACGCCCGGGTGGTCCGCGCGCAGCTGGACCGCGAGGTCCGGGTCGCACTTGAGGTTGACCGTGAGCGGCGCGGCGTCCAGCGCGCTGAGGGCGAACATCTTGCCCAGAACCTTGAAGACCGAGGTCTCCGGCCCGAAGGGGAACTCCTCCACCGCGGCGTTGAACTCGAGGCAGAAGGCCCTCAGCTGCTGTGCCTTCATCCGGTCATCCGCTCCTGTGCCACCTGTTCCACCGGCTCGGAGAGCACCGTCACGATCTTGTTCCGGCGGCCGGCCGGGGACTCCGCGGTGAGCCGCAGGGCGCGGCCGTCCGGCAGGTCCACGACCGCCTTGGCGCCGGCGATCGGGACCCGGCCGAGCGCCTTGGCCAGCAGGCCGCCGACCGTCTCCACGTCCTCGTCGTCGAGCTCGTCGGCCCCGAGGCCGTACAGCTCGCCAAGGTCGCCGATGTCGAGGCGGGCGGTGACGCGGTAGCAGCCGTCGCCGAGCTCCTCCACGGGCGGCAGCTCGCGGTCGTACTCGTCGGTGATCTCGCCGACGATCTCTTCGAGGATGTCCTCGATGGTGACGATGCCCGCCGTGCCGCCGTACTCGTCGATGACGACGGCGACGTGGTTGCGCTTCTGCTGCATCTCGCGGAGCAGGTCGCCGGCGTTCTTGGTGTCGGGCACGAACACCGCCGGCCGCATCGTCGTGGAGACGACGTCCGCCTCCGCGTCGCGGTTGATGTGTGTCTTGCGGACCAGGTCCTTGAGGTACACGACACCGACTATGTCGTCCTCGTTCTCCCCGGTGACGGGGATGCGGGAGAAGCCGGAACGCAGCGCCAGGGTCAGCGCCTGGCGGACGGTCTTGTAGCGCTCGATGGAGACGAGGTCGGTGCGCGGCACCATCACCTCGCGCACCAGGGTGTCGCCGAGTTCGAAGACGGAGTGCACCATGCGGCGCTCGTCGTCCTCGATCAGCGACTCCTGCTCCGCGAGGTCGACCATCGCCCGCAGCTCGGCCTCGGAAGCGAACGGCCCCTTGCGGAAACCCTTTCCGGGGGTCAGGGCGTTGCCGATGAGGATCAGCAACTGCGGTACCGGGCCCATCACCCGGGCCAGCGGCAGCAGCACGTATGCCGCGGCGGTGGCCGTGTTGAGCGGGTGCTGACGGCCGATGGTGCGCGGGGAGACGCCGACGGCGACATAGCTCACGAGCACCATCACGGCGATGGCGACGAGCAGTGCCGACCAGGTCTCCACGAACTCCTCGAGGCACACGTAGGTGACGAGCACCCCGGCCGCCATCTCGCACGCCACCCGCACCAGCAGGGCGACGTTGAGATAGCGGGTGGGGTCCGCGGTGACCTGTTCGAGCTTGTCCGCTCCGCGGCGTCCGGACCGGACGGCCTCGGCCGCGCGGAAGCTGGAGACGCGGGCGAGGCCCGCCTCCGCGCATGCGGCCAGCCAGGCCACGACGACCAGCGCGACGGCGCCGGCGATCAGTTGGCCGCTCATGAGACGGTCGGCGCAGGGGAGGGACCGGTGTGGCCCTTCTCCGTCCGCCAGCCGTCGACGATCGCGGCCTGGAGACCGAACATCTCGGCCTTCTCGTCGGGCTCCTCGTGGTCGTAGCCGAGCAGGTGCAGCACCCCGTGGACGGTCAGGAGCTGGAGCTCCTCGTCCATGGAGTGCTGCGTCGGCGCCTCTTCGCCCTGCTTCTTCGCCACCTCGGGGCAGAGCACGATGTCGCCGAGGAGGCCCTGCGGGGGCTCTTCGTCGTCCTTGGTCGGCGGACGGAGCTCGTCCATCGGGAAGGACATCACATCGGTCGGACCCGGCAGGTCCATCCACTGGATGTGCAACTGCTCCATGGCTTCGGCGTCCACGACGATCACCGAGAGCTCGGAGAGCGGGTGGATACGCATCCGCGCGAGGGCGTAGCGGGCGATGTCGAGGATCGCCTGCTCGTCGACCTCGGTTCCGGACTCGTTGTTGACGTCGATCGACATGGTGCGCGTTGACTACTTCCCGTTTTGGCCGTCGTACTTCTCGTACGCGTCGACGATACGGCCGACCAGCTTGTGCCGTACGACATCCTGCGACGTGAGCCGCGAGAAGTGGACGTCGGGGACGCCTTCCAGAATGTCCTGCACCTGGCGCAGGCCGCTCTTCGTCCCGCCCGGAAGGTCGATCTGGGTGACGTCGCCGGTGATCACGATCTTCGATTCGAAGCCGAGCCTGGTGAGGAACATCTTCATCTGCTCGGGGTTCGTGTTCTGCGCCTCGTCCAGGATGATGAACGCGTCGTTGAGCGTGCGTCCACGCATGTACGCCAGGGGCGCGACCTCGATCGTGCCCGCCGCCATCAGGCGGGGGATGGAGTCGGGGTCGAGCATGTCGTGCAGCGCGTCGTACAGCGGCCGCAGATACGGGTCGATCTTCTCGTAGAGCGTGCCGGGGAGGAATCCGAGACGCTCGCCGGCCTCGACCGCGGGGCGGGTCAGAATGATGCGGTTGACCTGCTTGGACTGCAGCGCCTGGACGGCCTTGGCCATGGCGAGATACGTCTTGCCGGTACCGGCGGGGCCGATGCCGAACACGATCGTGTGCTTGTCGATCGCGTCGACGTAGTGCTTCTGGTTCAGCGTCTTGGGGCGGATGGTGCGGCCGCGGCTCGAGACGATGTTCTGGGTGAGGACCTCTGCCGGGGTCTCGGTCGCGCCCGTGCCCTCTTCGGCCGCTCTGAGCATGGCGATCGAGCGTTCCACTGCGTCCTCCGTCATCGGCTGCCCGGTGCGGAGCACGAGCATCATCTCGTCGAACAGGCGCTGGATCAGAGCGACTTCCCGCGCGTCGCCGACAGCGCTGACCTGGTTGCCCCGGACATGGATGTCGGCCGCCGGGAAGGCCTTCTCGATCACGCGCAGCAGGGCGTCACCCGAGCCCAGGACCGTCACCATCGGGTGCTTGGCCGGGACGGTGAAGTGGGCTCGCGCCTGGCCCGGCGCGGGGGTCTGGTCTGTCGGTGTCTGAGTCATGGGCCGGCTCTGTGGCCTGCACATACCTCCCGTTGCAGGGTTCTCGCTGCTCGACAACCTCTGGAACACCAAGGGTACGACGCGCCGCTGACAAGGCCGAAGGCTTTTACGGGGCCGCTCTGCGCCGCCCTGGGGCCCGCGGGGGCCTTTCCGCGGCGGAGCGGACGCGGACGGGCTCCCTCAGGCGGAGCGCCCGAAGCCGATCGTCGGGACCGCGCGGCGCAGCGGCCACGGCCTGGCGGGGGCGGGCAGCAGCCGCTCCAGGAAGCCGTAGCGGCTCAGTGCCGCCGGGTCCTGGCCCGACGTGGCCCGCACCTGCTGCCACCAGGCGGCGACCTCGGACCAGCCGGGCGCGGAGAGGGAGCCGCCGAACTCCTGCACCGACAGGGCGGCGGTCAGGCCGGCGAACGCGAGGCGGTCGGCGAGCGGCCAGCCCGCCAGCGTGCCGGTCACGAATCCGGCCACGAACACGTCGCCCGCGCCCGTCGGGTCCAGGGCCTCCACGCTGAGGGCCGGGACCTCGGCGCTCTCGCCGGTGGCGCCGTCGACCGCGTACGCCCCTTCGGCGCCCAGGGTCACGACCGCGAGCGGTACCCGGTCGGTGAGGGCGCGGGCGGCGGCGCGCGGGCAGTCGGTGCGGGTGTAGCGCATCGCTTCCGCCGCGTTGGGCAGGAACGCCTCGCAGTGCTCCAGGTCGGCCAGGTCTTCCGGGTCCCAGCGGCCGGACTCGTCCCAGCCGACGTCGGCGAAGATCCGGGTGCCCTTGCGGGCGGCCTGGGCGATCCACTCCGCGCGGGTGCCCGGCGTGAGGGCGGCGACCGCGGCGCGGGCGGGCGGCGGGCAGTCGGGGGCCGACTCGGAGGGCGGGGCCTCGTGGCCGTGGGTGACCATGGTCCGTTCGCCCTCGTATGCCATGGAGACGGTGACCGGGGAGTGCCAGCCGGGCACGGTGCGCGAGAGGCTCAGATCGATGCCCTCGCCCTGTTCGAGGGCGTCCCAGCAGTATTCGCCGTAGTGGTCGTCGCCGAAGGCCGCGGCGAGGGACGTGCGCAGCCCGAGGCGGGCGAGTGCGGTGGCCATGTTCGCGACGCCGCCGGGGCTGGATCCCATCCCGCGGGCCCAGGACTCGGTGCCGCGCACCGGTGCGGAGTCGAGGCCGGTGAAGATGATGTCGAGGAAGACGCTGCCGGTGAGGTAGACGTCGCAGTCCGGATCGCCGGGCGCGCGGAGGCCCGCGAGGGGGTCGAGGCAGGTGCCCGCAGTGTCGCTCCGGCAGGTCGTCCTGGGCAGTTGCTCTCCGCTGCGAATGGTCACCGTGCGCGCTCCCATAAGTGGTGCAGTTCCAGCCAGTCTGCCCGACGGCACCGACAGTCGGCCGGAAGGAAATACCGCGGCCGGTGCGGGCGAGCGGGCAACTCACCGGCGAGCTTCGCCCCATTGACGCTCGAGTGTTCGCGTACCTAACCTCTGTTCTCATACATGTACACGATCTCTGGGGAGACAGCATGGGCCAGGACCTGACCATCACCGAGGTACGGCTCACCCCGATCCTGGTCGCCGACCCTCCCCTGCTGAACACCCAGGGCGTGCACCAGCCGTACACCCCGCGGCTGATCGTCGAGATCGTGACGGCCGGCGGCGTGACCGGCGTCGGCGAGACCTACGGCGACACCAAGTACCTCGACCTGGCCGCCCCACTGGCCGACGCGCTGCCCGGCTGCGCCGTGTCCGACGTCAACGCCCTGCACCGGCTGGCGGAACGCGTCTGCGGCGACTCTCCGGAGGCGACCGGCGCGGACGCCGTGGACGTCGGCGGGCTGCGCGGCGTCCAGACCACGGACAAGCTGCGCCTGTCGGTGGTGTCCGGCTTCGAGGTGGCGTGCCTCGACGCGCTCGGCAAGAGCCTCGGGCTGCCCGTGCACGCCCTCTTGGGCGGCAAGGTCAGGGACGCCGTGGACTACAGCGCCTACCTGTTCTACCGCTGGGCCCGGCACCCGGGCGGTGCGGGCGAGCCGGACGACTGGGGCGCCGCGCTCGACCCGGCGGGCATCGTCACCCAGGCCCGGCGCTTCGCCCGCGAGTACGGCTTCACATCCTTCAAGCTCAAGGGCGGCGTCTTCGAACCGGAGCAGGAGATCGCCGCGGTCCGGGCGCTCGCGGAGGCGTTCCCCGGGCAGCATCTGCGACTCGACCCCAACGGCGCCTGGTCGGTGGAGACGTCGCTCAAGGTCGCGAAGGAGCTCGGCGGCGTCCTGCAGTATCTGGAGGACCCGGCCAGCGGCACGGCCCGGATGGCGGAGGTGGCGGCCGGCACGGACGTGCCCCTCGCGACGAACATGTGCGTGACCACCTTCGCCGAGATCCCCGAGGCCTTCGCCCGCGGCGCCGTACAGGTGGTCCTCTCCGACCACCACTACTGGGGCGGGCTCCAGGCGACCCGTGAACTGGCCGCCGTCTGCCGGACGTTCGGCGTTGCGCTGTCGATGCACTCCAACACCCACCTCGGCATCAGCCTCGCCGCGATGACGCATGTCGCGGCGGTCGTGCCGAACCTGGACCACGCCTGCGACAGCCACTACCCGTGGCAGACCGAGGACGTCGTCACCGAGCGGCTCACCTTCCGGGACGGCCGCCTGGCCGTGAGCGACCTGCCCGGACTCGGCGTCGAGCTCGACCAGGACCGGCTGGCCCGACTGCACCGGCGCTGGCTGGACGACGACGGCTCGATGCGTGAGCGGGACGACGCGGCGGCGATGCGGGTGGCGGAGCCGGGGTGGACCACACCGCCGGTGCCACGCTGGTGACCCCCGGGCGGGCCGGCCCCTGGGCACCGGGGCCGGCCCGCCCGGAAGTCAGCCGCACACCATGAGGCAGGGGGACGCTACGGAGCGGCCGGACGCTACGGTGCCGCCGCGCGCCACGGCACGGCCGGACGCAGGATGCCCAGCAGCATCCGGACCAGTTCGTCGACGAGGTCGTCGAGCGTCGCGTCCACCCACCCGACCGTCCAGTCGTGCAGCAGCCCGTTGACGCTGCCGATGAACGCGGCCGCCGCGACCCGGTAGTCGCGCGGATCCGCCTCCCCGCGTTCGACGGCCGTCGCGGCCTGCGCGCAGATGAAGTCCACCCAGCGGGCCCGGCGCGTCAGCCGCTGCCGCTCCATCTGCGGGCTGACCCCGACGATCTCGAGGAACGTGATCCGGATACGCCGGGGATCGCCCGTCACGTTCGCCGCGTACGCGCGGAAGACGGCCGTCGCCCGCTCCGCCAGCGGCAGGTCGGCGGCCTCCTCGAGCGCGGCGAGCGCCGCCTCCTCCGCCCAGTCGTTGACCTGGAGGTGCAGGGCCGCGAGCACGTCCTCGAGGCTGCGGAACTCCTCGTAGAACTGACGGGTGGACAGGCCCGCCGCGTCGCTCAGCGCCGCGACCGTCGTGGCGCGGTAGCCGGGCGTGTCGCCGAACAACTGGAGCCCGGCGTCGAGGAACCGGCTGCGCCGCTCCGCCCGGCGTTCCTCGGCCGACCTGCCTCCGTAACGGCCGGTGGGCTGTCTGACCCTGCCCCCCACTGGCGCCTCCCTCGTCGTCGCGGACTCATTTTCACGTGTCCGAAGTCTTGTGAAGCCTGCCACCGCTCGTTACTTTCCAGTAGCCCAATCTGAACGGATGCGTTTTCAGACTGCGCCCGCGCCATGGGGCCGCCCTTCATGGAAGGAACGACGATGTCTCTGTCCAGCACCAGGCGGGCCGTGGGTGCGGCCGTCGCCGCCCTGGCCCTGGCCGCCACCGGTTCGGTGACCGCGAACGCGGCGCCGGCGGCGGGCACTTCGGGACCGGCGGGCGTCACCGGCCCGGCGGGCGTCACCGGCCCGGCGGGCGAGCAGGCCGCGGGACTGCGGGAGGTGATGTTCGTCGGCAACAACTGGGACGGCACCGCCGATGTCATCGAGGCCCGGCGCGACTTCGCGAGGATCGGCCGCGTCGACGTCGTCCCCGACAAGGAGGAGCGGCTGAGAGAGATCTACCTCGACCCGCTGAAACTGGCCTTCTTCCTCGGCATCCGCCAGGGCCCTGGGGAGGGTCACGACCAGTTCGTCGACGACATGTACTCGACCCCGGACGGGTCCGCCATGGTCGTCTCCCGCCCCAGCTTCGCCGACGTCGTCTCGATCGACCTCGCCACCGGAAAAATCAACTGGCGCTTCCCCGTCTCCGGCTTCCGCTCCGACCACATGGCCGTCTCCCCCGACGGCACGCGCGTCGCCGTCTCCGCCTCGACGTCCAACACCGTCCACGTCCTCGACATCAGGACCGGCGAGCAGACCGGGTCGTTCAAGACCGGTGACAAGCCGCACGAGAACGTCTTCACCGACGGCGGCAAGTACCTCTGGAACATGTCGATCGGCGAGGTCAACACCGCGCTCGACGCACCCTGGCTCGACTGGACCAAGGGCGACCGGCGCATCACCGTGGTCGACACGCGGACCTATCAGCAGGTGAAGGTCATCGACATGCGGGAGCGGCTCGACGCCTTCGGCCGCCAGGACCTCTCCGACTCCGTCCGGCCCGTCGCCCTCACCCCCGACGAGTCCAAGCTCTACTTCCAGGTGTCGTTCTTCAACGGCTTCGTCGAGTACGACGTGGCCACGGACCGCGTCACCAGGGTCAAGACCCTGCCGAAGAACCCGGCGACCAGCGAGGACCGCACGACCTGGGTCAACGACTCCCGCCACCACGGCATGTCCATGAGTCCCGACGGCGACAAGCTGTGCGTCGCGGGCACGATGGACGACTACGCCACCGTCGTCGACCGGGCGACCCTGCGGGAGAGCCCGCCGGTGCCCGCCTCCAAGCCCTACTGGGCGACCGTCAGCGGCGACGGCAGGTCCTGCGTCATCTCCGAGAGCGGCTCGGACTCGGTCACCGCGATCGACTTCGCCACCGGGAAGAAGGTCGCCTCCGTCGCTGTCGGGGACCATCCGCAGCGGGTGCGCATCGCCCATGTGCCGGCCGGCTGGACAGGTCCCGCCACGCGCTGAACCGGCCCCGCGCGAACAGCAACCGCGTCGCGGACGGCCGCGAGGGGCCGTCGCCTCAGGACCGCTTGGGCACCGGAATGCGCCACAGGTCCCTGGCGACGGTCACCTCGCCGTCGAAACCGGCCGCCCTGGCCTGCCGCTCGAACTCGGCGGCGGCGTCGGTGTAGCGCTGCGAGAAGTGCGTCAGCACGAGGTGGCGGACGCCTCCCCGGTGCGCGACGAGGCCCGCCTGACCCGCGGTCAGATGGCCGTGCTCCGCGGCCAGCCGGCCGTCCTCGTCGAGGAACGTCGACTCGATGACGAGCATGTCGCAGCCCTCCGCGAGCACATGTACGCCGTCGCAGAGCCGGGTGTCCATCACGAAGGCGAACCGCTGTCCCCGGCGCACCTCGCTCACGTCGTCGAGCGTGACGCCGCCGAGCTCGCCGTCCCGCTGGAGCCGGCCCACGTCCGGGCCCTTGATGCCGTACGCGGCCAGCTTCTCGGGCAGCATCCGGCGGCCGTCCGGCTCGACGAGCCGGTAGCCGTACGACTCGACGGGGTGCGAGAGCCGGTGCGCGTGGAGCGTGTACCCGCCGGTCCGTGCGACGACGCCGTCGGCGGCGACCGGGACCTCCTTCAGCTTCACCGTCTCGCGGTACGCCGTCGCGTACCGCAGCCGGTCGAAGAACCGCTGGCCGCTGGCCGGGTAGTGCGCGGACACCGGGTGCGGCACCTGGTCGAGGTTGATCCGCTGGATGACCCCGGCGACACCGAGGGAGTGGTCACCATGGAAGTGCGTGACACAGATCCGGTTGATGTCGTGCGCGGACACCCCGGCGCGCAGCATCTGCCGCTGGGTGCCCTCGCCGGGATCGAAGAGGAGTCCCTCTCCGTCCCAGCGCAGGAGATAGCCGTTGTGGTTGCGGTGCCGGGTCGGGACCTGGCTGGCGGTGCCCAGCACCACGAGTTCGCGTACGGACACTGCGCGGTCCTCCGGTCTAGCCGGGGGGCCACTCGAGGCCGCGGCCTCCGAGGACGTGCGCGTGCGCGTGGAAGACGGTCTGCCCGGCGCCGGACCCGGTGTTGAAGACGATCCGGTAGCCGCTCCGGTCCGCCTTCTCGTCGGCGGCGACCTGCCCGGCCTCGTGCAGCACGTCGGCGGCCAGCTGCGGCGCGCCGACGGCGAGGGAGGCGGCGTCCGGGTAGTGCGCCTTGGGGATGACGAGGACGTGCGTGGGGGCCTGGGGGTTTATGTCGCGGAAGGCGAGGGTGGTCTCCGTCTCACGGACGACCGTGGCGGGCACCTCCCCTGAGACGATCTTGCAGAACAGACAGTCCGCCTGCGGTTCTCCGGCCATTCCCCGGTCCTCCCTCGAGCTCGACCACTTCCGCCCGCATGCTATCGGCCCGGCCGCCCCCGGCACCGCCCGGGCGCGGTCCGCCCGCCCGGCCCATGGGGCCGGGCGGGCGGACCGGGGGCCCGGCAACGGCTACGGCAGGGACGGCGGCTGCTTCGCCGGCGTCGACGCGAGCGCCTCCAGCGCCAGACGCACCGCCTCGTCCAGTTGCGGGTCGCGTCCCGCCGCGTGGTCCTGCGGGGCGGGGACGACCTCGACGTCCGGGTCGACGCCGCGGTTCTCCACGTCCCAGCCGTAACCCTCCAGCCAGAAGGCGTACTTCGGCTGGGTGACCAGCGTGCCGTCGATGAGGGAGTAGCGGCTGTCGATGCCCACGACGCCGCCCCAGGTGCGGGTGCCGACCACGGGGCCGATGCCCAGCGCCTTGATCGCCGCGTTGACGATGTCGCCGTCGGAGCCGGAGAACTCGTTGGCGACGGCGACGACCGGACCCCGCGGGGCATCCAGCGGGTAGCTGGACGGCTGCATGCCGCGCGGCAGGTCCCAGCCCACGATGCGGCGGGCCAGCTTCTCGACGACGAGCTGTGAGGTGTGCCCTCCGCGGTTCTCCCGTACGTCCACGACGAGGCCGTCCTTCGCCACCTCCACCCGCAGGTCGCGGTGGATCTGCGCCCAGCCGGGGGCCTGCATGTCCGGCACGTGCAGGTAGCCCAGGCGCCCGCCGGACTTCTCGTGCACATAGGCGCGCCGGTCGGCGACCCACGCGTGGTACCGCAGGGGTTCCTCGTCGGCGAGGGGGACGACGACGGCGTGCCGGGGGTCGCCGCCGCCCGCCGGTGAGACGGTCAGTTCGACCGCCTTGCCGGCCGCGCCGACGAGCAGTGGCCCGGGGCCCCTGACCGGGTCGACGGGCCGGCCGTCCACGGCGAGCAGCGTGTCACCGGCGCGCAGGGCGACACCGGGCGCGGCCAGCGGCGAGTGCGCGTGGGGGTCGGAGGACTCGGACGGCAGGATGCGGTCGATGCGCCAACTGCCGTCCTCGGTACGGGAGATGTCCGCGCCGAGCAGTCCCTGCCGGGTGGACGCGTCGCCGTGGTCGCCGTGGGGGATGACGTACGCGTGCGAGGTGCCGAGCTCGCCCTGCACCTCCCACAGCAGGTCGACGAGGTCGTCGTGGGTCGCGACGCGGTCGAGGACGGGCCGGTAGCGCTCGAGGACGCCCGCCCAGTCGACACCGCCGAGGTCGGGCCGCCAGAAGTGGTCCCGCATGAGCCGCCCGGCCTCGTCGTACATCTGCCGCCATTCGGCGGCCGGTTCGACGGTGCGACGCACCCGGGACAGGTCGACGGTGATGCTCGCGGCCTGGTCGTTGTCACCGTCGTCGTGCGAGGCCTCGCGGTCGCTGGGAACGACCTTGAGCTTGTCGCCGGTGTACAGCAGAACCCGCTTGCCGTCGCCGCTGACGCGGAAGTAGGAGGCGTCGGAGGCGAGTTCCTCGACCCGCTGCTGCCCCAGGTCGTAGCGCTCCAGGGTGGTCCGGGGCCCCGGGTCGTCGGGGGTGGCGCGGCCCGCGCCGAGGACCCCGCGCAGCGGGTGGCGCAGCCACAGCAGACCGTCCTTGGCGGCGCGCAAAGTCGAGTAGCTGGCGGCCTCGACCGGGAACGGCACGATGCGGTCGGCGAGCCCGTCGAGGTCGATACGGGTGACGGGCGCCGAGCCGTCGTCCGTCTCCGACGAGCCGTCCTTGTCCGCCTCGAAGGGCCGGCCGTGCCGCTGCGGCCCGAACGGCGAGGGCGTGGTCGCCGCCAGCGTGATCAGGTGCGGCCGGCACCCGCCCACGAAGGCCAGGTCGAAGACGTGCGCGTCGTAGACGGGGTCGAAGGCGCGCTCCGAGAGGAACGCGAGGTGCTTGCCGTCGAGGGTGAAGGCGGGCTGGAAGTCGGCGAACCGCAGCGGTGTCGCCTCGGAGACGGTCAGATCACCGGTGTTGGCGAGTTTGATCTGCCGCAGCGGGCTGGGGCCGGGGTGGGACCAGGCGAGCCATGCCGAGTCGGGCGAGAAGACGAGGCCGTCGGCGTCGCCGTGCTCGCTGCGGTCCACCTCGCGGACCTCCCCCGTCTCGCGCTCGACGAGGAGGACGCGGCCGTCGTGCGAGGCGACGGCGGCGCGGCTGCCGTCGGGGGCGACGGCGAGTGCCAGTACCCGGCCGAGCCGGCCCGCGGCGAGTCTGCGCGGAGTGGCGCCGGCGGCGGTACCGGTGGCGGGCGCGAACTCGAGCGCGTCGTCGCCCTCCGCGTCGGTCACCCAGACGACGTACTGCTCGCCGTCGACGCCGAACGTACGCGGCATCCTCGCCCGTACGCCCGGTTCGACGGCGAGCGAACGCGCGGGTCCTCCACGGTGGGTGACCCAGTGGATGCCGCCGCGGATCTCCACGGCGCTGCCGCGGCCGGTGTGGTCCGGGTCCGCCGCGCCGAGGTGGTGGCCGGCGTCGATCGGCCGGGGCTGGAGATCGGTGCGCTGGCCGCCGAGCCGGATGTCCAGGCGGCGCGGCTGCTCGCCGTCCAGGCCCTCCAGCAGCCACAGCTCGCCGGCGCAGGCGTAGGCGACACGGGTGCCGTCGGTCGCCGCGTGGCGGGCGTAGAAGCCGTCCAGGCCGGTGTGGCGGCGCAGGTCCGAGCCGTCGGGCAGCGACGAGTACAGGGCGCCGACACCCTCGTGGTCGGAGAGGAACGCGACCCGCTCGCCCACCCACAGGGGGTATTCGACGTTCCCGTCGATGTCCTCGTGGAGGCGTACGAACTCGCCCTCGGTCTCCCCCTCGATCCACAACTTGCCCGCCGTGCCGCCGCGGTAGCGCTTCCAGGCCGCGGCCTCGCGCCCCATGGTGGCCGACAGCAGCAGCGTGCGAGGGCCGTACGCGACGCCGCCGACGGGCCCGTACGGGAGGATTTCGGAAGGGCCGCCGTCGAGCGGCACCGCGTGCGCCCAGGTGCGGCGCAGCGACGCCTGCCCGTGCGTGGTGAGCGCCAGGACCCGGCCGTCGGGGGTCCAGCCCCGTACGGAGGTCTTGTGGCTGCCCCAGTGGGTGAGCCGGTCGGAAGGGCCGCCGTCGACGGGCGCCAGGTGGACCTCCGGCGTGCCGTCGCGGTACGAGGACCAGGCGATACGGGTGCCGTCGGGAGAGATCCTGGGGTGGTTCACGGGCATGTTGTCGGCGCTCACGCGCCACGCCCGGCCGCCGTCGAGCGGCGCGACCCAGACGTCGTCCTCGGCGGTGAAGGCGATCAACTCGCCGTGCAGATGCGGGTACCGGAGGTAGGCAGGGTGCGTCACACCGTCACCCTAGGCAGGTGGGAGCCTCAGGGTGTGGTTTTTGGATCACTTGCCCGGAACGGCGGTCACCGTTTCGGTGACGGTGACGGTGACGGTCGGGTACGGCCTCCCGGGAGCGGGAGGGTCGCCGGCCGGCGCACTGCTCGGTGCGGCACTGCAGTCGCCGAGCATGGTCGCCTGAAAGACGATCTTCTTCTCGATCCGTGCGGTCAGATCGCCACGGACACACTTCCCGCCGCGTTCCTCCGTCACCTTGCCGGTGACGGTGATGTCCTGACCGGACCCGGTCTCACCCTGGCAGTCCACGGAGGCACGGCTTGGACCGGAACCGGGCGAGGCGGTGGAACCGGGCGAGGCGGTGGCGGGGGTGTCGGCCTTCGCCGTGCAACTGAGCCAGGCGACCTCGAACTTGAGCCGCTCGAGCGTGCTGGTCGCGGTCAGGTCGGTGGTGACGGCCACGGCACCGGTGTTCAGCCCTCCTGCGGTGGGCTCGCAGGCCACGAGGGCGGGAACTGCCGCTGCTGCGACGGCGATCGCGGCCAAGGCGCGCCGTGCTCTGGTCCGGGCGGGCATGAAGCCAGAGTGCCAGCACCTCCCGGCCGGTAAAAGAGTGGTTGCGGCCATGGTGCCGCCCGTACGGTCGGGTCATGGCCAGGAAGCTCCGGCGCGCCCGCCGCCTCGTCGTGGACGCGGGCAACGTGTACATGTGGTCGGTGAGGCACCGCCACACACGGGACGGCTCGGGCACCCGTGACTGCCGTACGACGCTGTCGCTGTGGCGCGAGGGAACGCAGCAGCGCCTGGCGGTCGTCTTCCGGGAAGGCCCCGGCCGGATCGTCTCCGGCGGGTACTTCGAGGCGGGTGCCGTGGTCTCCGGCGGGACCTGGCTGAATCTCTACGAACCGGGCGTGGCACGGCGGTTCCTGGACGCGGCCACCGCCCGCGGGCTCCTGCCGGACACGCCGCGGACGGTCGAGACCGACGGGTGGCCGCTGTTCGACGCGGTGGCCGGCGACGTGCCGGCAGGCCCGGCCGGCTGAGCCGACAGGGGCCGCCCCTTCAGGCCGGCTGAGCCGACGGACCGCCCCGCTCAGGACCAGCGGCCGGTGCGCCCCAGCAGGAGCGCCGTCGCCGCCGTGCCGGCCGTGGACGTACGCAGCACGCTGCGTCCCAGCCGGTACGGCCTGGCGCCCGCCTCCGCGAACAGGTCGAGCTCCTGCGGGGACACACCGCCCTCGGGGCCGACCACGAGCACGATCGAGCCCTCCGTGGGGAGTTCCGCCGTGGCGAGCGGCATGGCGCCCTCCTCGTGAAGCACCGCGGCGAAGTCCGCGTCCGCCAGAAGTGCCGCGACCTGCTTGGTCGTTGCCGGCTCCGCGACCTCCGGGAAGCGGAGCCTGCGCGACTGCTTGCCCGCCTCACGGGCCGTCGCCCGCCACTTGGCGAGCGACTTCGCGCCGCGCTCGCCCTTCCACTGGGTGATGCAGCGCGCCGCCGACCACGGCACGACCGCGTCCACACCGGTCTCGGTCATGGTCTCCACGGCGAGTTCGCCGCGGTCACCCTTGGGCAGCGCCTGCACGACGGTGATGCGGGGCACCGGCTGCGGCTCCTCGGGGCACTCGCTCACCTCGACCGTCAGACGGTCCTTGCCCTCGGTGGAGACGACGGTGCCCGACGCTCCGCGGCCGCCGCCGTCCGTGAGGACGACGTCCTCGCCCGGCTGGAGCCTGCGCACGGAGACGGCGTGCCGACCCTCCGGCCCGTCCAGGACGACGGTCGCGCCGGGCGCGACGCCCGCGAGCGATTCGACGAGGAAGACAGGAGCGGTCATCACACACCACCGCCGAGCGACAGCGCGGCCCGTGCCGAGTCCGCCTCCGCCGCCAGCACCCCCACCAGCTGGGCGGCGGGCATCTCACGCGCCAGCCGGTGCCCCTGGCCCGCCCACAGCGACATGCCCTGCGCGTCGCCCGCCTTCGCGGCGGCCTTGCGCAGCCCGCTCGTCAGATGGTGCACCTCGGGGTACGCGGCCGGCGCGTACGGCCCGTGCTCCCGCATGAACCTGTTCACCAGCCCCCGCGCAGGCCGCCCGGAGAAGGCCCGGGTCAGGTCGGTGCGCACGAACAGCGGGTCGGTCATGGCCTGTTTGTGTACCGGGTGTGCCCCCGACTCGGGGCACACCAGGAACGCGGTACCGAGCTGGGCGGCACTCGCCCCGGCCGCCAGGACCGCGGCGATCTGACTGCCGCGCATCAGTCCGCCGGCGGCGATGACAGGCATCTGTACGGTCTCCTTCACCAGTGCGAGAAGCGCGAGCAGTCCGTAACCGGACCCGTCGGTCGCGGGGTCGTCCCGGTGCGTGCCCTGATGGCCGCCGGCCTCGACGCCCTGCACACACACCGCGTCGGCACCGGCCCACTGGGCCGCCCGCGCCTCCTCCGGCGTGGTGACGGTCACGATCGTGAAGGTGCCCGCCTTGCTGAACGACTCGATGACGCTGCGCGAGGGACAGCCGAAGGTGAACGAGACGACCGGGACGGGGTCGTCGAGCAGGATCGCGAGCTTCGCGTCGTAACCGTCGTCCCGTCCCCTGTCGGGATCACCGAGCGGCGTCTCGTACCAGGCGGACTCACCGGCGAGCTGGTCCTGGTAGACACCGAGGGCGGCGGGGTCGGCGTTGCCGGGCTGCGGCATGAACAGGTTGACGCCGAAAGGCCGCGCGGTCAGCCCGCGGACCTGTTTGACCTCTTCGTACATCCCGTCCGCCGTCTTGTACCCGGCGGCCAGGAAGCCCAGCCCACCGGTCTCCGACACGGCGGCGACCAACTGCGGACAGGAAGCGCCGCCGGCCATGGGTGCCTGCACGATCGGATGACGGCAGAGGCCGGCCAGTGCGGATGACGACATGCACGCATCGTGCCACGTCCCCGCGACGGGTCCGAATCCCCCATTCCGCCCGAACCCGCGTCGGGCCCGCAGGGGCATGCTTCCCCCTACCCGCCCCTTACCGCCGTGCCGATGTGCGGCTCCGCCGCGTGGCGGGCAGGCCCCGGATTCCCGTACCGCGCTCCGCGCGGTGCCCTCGATCTCCCCCTACGCCTGGCGGCCGTGGGAGGTGCCCCCAGGCGGGCTGGATTTCGCTTCGCGAAACCAGCCCCGTCCGCGATCGAGGCGCGGGGGTCCGGTGGGGGTCACCCCACGCCGCCAGGCGTAGGGGGAGGAGACCCCGGTTACGGGAAGGGGAGGGGCGGGGAGGGGACACCGCCCCGCGCAGCGGACCCGCCCCGCCCACCACCGGGCTAACGCCCGTTGAACGCGTCCTTCAGCCGCGAGAACAGCCCCTGCTGGCCCGGCTGGAACTGGCCCAGCGGCCGCTCCTCGCCCCGCAGCTTCGCCAGGTCCCTCAGCAGTCGCTCCTGCTCCACGTCCAGCTTCGTCGGCGTCGTCACCTCGACATGCACGATCAGGTCGCCCCGGCCGCCACCGCGCAGGTGCGTGATCCCGCGGCCGTGCAGCGGGATCGACTGGCCGGACTGCGTGCCCGGACGGATGTCGACCTCCTCCACGCCGTCGAGCGTCTCGAGCGGGCACTTCGTGCCCAGCGCCGCCGCGGTCATGGGGATCGTCACCGTGCAGTGCAGGTCGTCGCCGCGCCGCTGGAAGACGGGGTGGGCGACCTCGTGGATCTCGACGTACAGGTCACCGGCGGGGCCGCCGCCGGGGCCGACCTCGCCCTCGCCCGCGAGCTGGATCCGGGTGCCGTTGTCGACACCGGCCGGGATCTTCACGGTCAGCGTCCGCCGCGACCGGACGCGGCCGTCGCCGGCGCACTCGGGGCACGGGGTCGGCACGACCGTGCCGAAGCCCTGGCACTGGGGGCAGGGCCGCGACGTCATGACCTGGCCCAGGAAGGACCGCGTCACCTGCGAGACCTCGCCGCGCCCGCGGCACATGTCGCAGGTCTGCGCCGACGTGCCGGGCGCCGCGCCCTCGCCGGAGCAGGTCGTACAGACGACGGCCGTGTCGACCTGGATGTCCTTCGTGGTGCCGAAGGCCGCTTCGCCCAGCTCGATCTCCAGCCGGATCATCGCGTCCTGGCCGCGGCGCGTACGCGAGCGCGGCCCGCGCTGCGACGCCGTGCCGAAGAACGCGTCCATGATGTCGGAGAAGTTGCCGAAGCCGCCCGCACCGAAGCCTCCGGCGCCGCCGCCCCCGGCCTGCGAGAGCGGGTCACCGCCGAGGTCGTAGACCTGCTTCTTCTGCGGGTCCGAGAGCACCTCGTACGCGGCGTTGATCTCCTTGAAGCGCTCCTGCGTCTTCGGGTCCGGATTCACGTCCGGGTGGAGTTCGCGCGCGAGGCGGCGGAAGGCCTTCTTGATCTCGTCCTGCGATGCGTCGCGGCGTACGCCGAGTACGGCGTAGTAGTCCGTGGCCACTTACGACTCCGCCAGGATCTGTCCGACGTAACGTGCCACTGCGCGTACCGCTCCCATCGTTCCGGGGTAGTCCATGCGGGTCGGTCCGACCACGCCGAGTTTCGCTACTGCCTCGTCGCCCGAACCGTAGCCGACCGAGACCACGGACGTGGAGTTGAGGCCTTCATGGGCGTTCTCGTGACCGATACGTACGGTCATGCCCATACCGCCCGACTCGTTCGCCTCGCCGAGCAGCTTGAGGAGCACCACATGCTCCTCGAGCGCCTCCAGCACCGGCCGGATGGTCAGCGGGAAGTCGTGCCCGAAGCGGGTCAGATTGGCGGTGCCGCCGATCACGAGCCGCTCCTCGGTCTCCTCGACCAGGGTCTCGAGCAGTGTGGAGAGCACCGTGGAGACGGTGCCGCGGTCCTCGTGCTCGAAGGATTCGGGAAGGTCCTGCACCAGCTGCGGCACGTCCGCGAAGCGGCGTCCCACGACCCGGCTGTTGAGCCGGGCCCGCAGGTCCGCGAGCGAGGCGTCGCCGAACGGGGCGGGGCAGTCGATCATGCGCTGCTCGACCCGGCCCGTGTCCGTGATCAGCACGAGCATCAGGCGGGCGGGCGCGAGGGAGAGGAGCTCCACGTGCCGGACCGTGGACCGGGTAAGCGACGGGTACTGGACGACGGCGACCTGCCGGGTCAACTGCGCCAGCAGCCGCACCGTACGTCCCACGACGTCGTCGAGGTCGACCGCCCCGTCCAGGAAGTTCTGGATGGCGCGGCGCTCCGGCGACGACAGCGGCTTGACGCCGGCCAGCCGGTCGACGAACAGCCGGTACCCCTTGTCCGTGGGGATCCGCCCGGCGCTCGTGTGGGGCTGGGCGATGAAGCCCTCCTCCTCCAGCACGGCCATGTCGTTGCGGACGGTGGCCGGGGAGACGCCGAGGTTGTGACGCTCCGTGAGGGCCTTGGAGCCGACAGGCTCCTCGGTGCCGACGTAGTCCTGGACGATGGCGCGCAGCACCTCGAGCCTGCGTTCGCTGAGCATTCGCGCACCTCCAGCTGTGGTTCCTCTGTGTGTCCTGGCACTCGGTGCGCCCGAGTGCCAGCATTCCCCCGGCCAGTGTACGGCTGCCGGGTACGCGGGTAGCAAGGGTGGCCGACCGTGCGGTCGGACACGCGCTCGTGCGGCCCGCGCAGGTCGATGCGGATGTGATGCGGATAGCGTCGCCGTATGGACGTCAGTTGGGAAGACTTCGGCTGGGAACGAGTGGCCGAGGGGGTCGGCCGCCGCCGCCTCCCGAGGTGGGACGCGACCGCCGGCCTGGTCGTCGGCCAGGACGCCGTGCTGCTGTACGACACGGGCTCCACGCTCCGCGAGGGGGCCGAGCTGCGGGCCCAGGCACAGGGGCTGCTCGGGGGGCGCCGCGTGACGCACATCGCACTCAGCCATCCCCACTTCGACCATGTGCTGGGCACGGCGGCCTTCGCGGGGGCGGAGGTGTACGGGGCTGTGGGCATGGACACGCTGCTGCGCCGGGAGCGGGACGCGCTCCGCGCGTCCGCGATCCGGCACGGGGTCGCTGCCGAGGAGGCGGCGGAGGCCGCGGACATGGTGGTGGCGCCGCAGCATGCGGTGTGCGGGGAGTGGACGCTCGACCTGGGAGGCCGCCAGGTGCTGCTGGCCAATGTGGGCCCCGGCCACACGGGCCACGACCTGGCGCTGCTGGTGCCCGCCGAACGGGAAGTGGTGTTCTGCGGAGACCTGGTGGAGGAATCCGGGGAGCCGCAGGCCGGCCGGGACGCCGTCGGGCCCCAGTGGCCCGCCGCCCTCGACAGGCTGCTGGCCCTCGGCGGTGAGGACGCCCTGTACGTCCCCGGGCACGGCGCGGTGGTCGACGCGGCGTTCGTACGGGCCCAGCGCGACGAACTGGCGGCGCGTTTCGGCGTGTCGTAGCGGCGTGCGGCCGTATCGTCGTGCGAATGCGCAGCTACAGCCCTGATCTCACGCCGCCGTGGAAGCGGTCGAAGCCCGTGCCGGAGGTCCCGGCCGACCCTGAGCTTGTGGTGGAGGAGGTGTCGACCGGCTTCTGCGGCGCCGTGATCCGCTGCGAGGCGGGGACCGTCACCCTGGAGGACCGCTTCGGCAAGCACCGGGTGTTCCCGCTCGAGCCGCGGGGCTTCCTGCTGGAGGGCAAGGTCGTCACGCTGGTCCGTCCGGCCCCGGCCGGCCCGGCACGTCCGTCCCGTACGGCCTCCGGCTCTCTCGCCGTTCCCGGCGCCCGGGCCCGGGTCGCCCGCGCGGGCCGCATCTACGTGGAGGGCCGCCACGACGCCGAGCTCGTGGAGCGGGTGTGGGGCGACGACCTGCGGATCGAGGGCGTGGTGGTCGAGTACCTGGAGGGCGTCGACGACCTGCCGTCGATCGTGGCGGACTTCTCCCCCGGTCCCGACGCCCGCCTCGGCGTCCTGGTGGACCACCTGGTCGAGGGCTCCAAGGAGTCCCGTATCGCGGCCTCGGTCACCGACCCGCACGTGCTGGTGGTGGGCCACCCGTACATCGACGTGTGGGAGGCGGTGAAGCCCTCTTCCGTGGGCATCCCCGCGTGGCCCACGGTGCCGCGCGGTCAGGACTGGAAGACGGGCGTGTGCCGCGCCCTCGGCTGGCCGGAGAACACGGGCGCGGCCTGGCAGCACATCCTCTCCAAGGTCCGTTCGTACAAGGACCTGGAGCCTGCGCTGCTGGGGCGGGTCGAGGAATTGATCGACTTCGTGACCGTGTCCGACTAGACCTGTCCGGCCGAGGGGGGCATTCACTCCGGCCGGTATCACTCCGGCCGGTGGTCGTTCACTCCGGCCGGTCCCTCAGTCCACCAGGTCCCGCACCACCGCGTCCGCCAGCAGCCGTCCCCGCAGGGTCAGCACCGCGCGCCCGGCCTCGTACGCGCCGGGCTCCAGCAGCCCGTCGGCCAGGGAACGGGCGGCCGCCGCGAGGCCGGCCTCACGCAGGAGGTCCAGCGGTACGCCGTCCCGCAGGCGCAGCTCGAGAAGGATCCGCTCCACGCGGCGGTCCTCGTCGGGGAGGAGCTCGCGGCCCGCGCCGGGCGAGCGGCCCTCCGCCAGGGCTGCCGCGTACGCGCCCGGGTGCTTGACGTTCCACCAGCGCACGCCGCCGACGTGGCTGTGCGCCCCAGGGCCGGCGCCCCACCAGTCGGCGCCGCGCCAGTACAGCTCGTTGTGCAGGCAGCGGCCTTCCGGCGACGTGGCCCAGTTGGAGACCTCGTACCAGTCGTAGCCGGCCGCGCCGAGCACCTCGTCGGCGATCAGATAGCGGTCGGCGTGGACGTCGTCGTCGGTCATGGGCACCTCGCCGCGGCGGATGCGGCGCGCGAGCTGTGTGCCCTCCTCCACGATCAGCGCGTACGCCGACACATGGTCCGGTCCCGCGCCCACGGCGGCCTCCAGCGAGGCCCGCCAGTCGTCGTCGCTCTCGCCCGGGGTGCCGTAGATCAGGTCGAGGTTCACATGGTCGAAGCCCGCGGCCCGCGCCTCCGCCACGCACGCTTCCGGCCGGCCGGGGGTGTGGGTGCGGTCGAGCACCTTCAGCACGTGCTGCCGCGCGCTCTGCATACCGAAGGAGACCCGGTTGAAGCCGCCCTCCCGCAGGGCCGCCAGATAGGCCGGGTCGACGGACTCCGGGTTCGCCTCCGTCGTGATCTCCGCGTCGTCGGCGAGACCGAACTCCTGACGCACCACGTCCAGCATCCGTACGAGATCACCGGCGGCCAGCAGTGTCGGTGTGCCCCCGCCCACGAACACCGTCCGCACCGGCCGCGGGTCGTCGCCGAGGACCTTGCGGGCGAGACGGACCTCGTCCGCCAGGGTCTCGGCGTAGTTGTCTCGGGAGGCGAGCACTCCCCCCGAGCCGCGCAGCTCGGTGGCCGTGTAGGTGTTGAAGTCGCAGTAGCCGCAGCGCGTCGCGCAGTACGGCACGTGCAGGTAGAAGGCCAGCGGCCGGGCTTCGGCGCCGTGGAGGGCGGACGCGGGCAGCGCGCCGTCCTCGGGCATGGGCTCGCCGTCAGGCAGTACGGAAGGCATGCCCCCATTGTCCGTCACCCGGCAGGTCGCCCCGCCTGGAGCACCAGCAGCGCCAGATCGTCCCCGGGCGGCGTCGGCGCGAACGCGTGCACCGCGGCCCTGATCCGCTCGGCGACTCCCTGCGCCGTGAGCCCGGCGCATCCGGACAGGACGGCCGCGAGACCGTCCTCGTCGTCGAACATCCGCGACCCGGAGCGCCGCTCGGTCACCCCGTCGGTGACGCACAGGAGCGTGTCACCGGGCTCCAGGTCGAAGGTGTGGCTCTGGTACGCGACGTCGTCGACGACCCCGAGCAGCACCTGCGGCTCGGCCAGGGCCCGTACGGTGCCGTCGGGCCGGAGCAGCAGGGGCAGCGGGTGCCCGGCGCTCGCCAGGGTGCAGCGGGCGCCGTCGGCGCCGGACGGTGACGGCACCACCTGGCCGTACAGCAGCGACAGG
Organism: Streptomyces sp. NPDC086835; assembly: GCF_044745705.1. Classification (NCBI taxonomy): domain Bacteria; kingdom Bacillati; phylum Actinomycetota; class Actinomycetes; order Kitasatosporales; family Streptomycetaceae; genus Streptomyces; species Streptomyces sp. NPDC086835. The sequence goes on along the minus strand of NZ_JBIVAU010000001.1, from coordinate 503,247 downwards.
AAGCGCGCGTGCTGCCCGTCCGGGAGGCCCGGCCCGTGCCCACCGGTGACGATCAGTGCCGCTGCCTCCGCCGCCTCCATCGCGTCGTCGAGGAGGAGGCCGTTGAGCCGGTCGAGGACCTGGCCGACCTCGTAGCCCTCGCGGGCGAGCAGCCGCAGCCAGGGCCTGGCGAGCCCGGTGACGACGGCGGCCTCCGGCCCGCTGCCCTGGACGTCGCCGAGCATGAAGCACCAGCGGCCGCCGGACCCGGCGGGGAAGACGTCGTAGAAGTCGCCGCCGGCGACACCGTCGTCACTGGGCTCGTAGACCAGGAACGTGTCGACGCCCGGGATCTGTCCCACCCTGCTCGGCAGCAGGCCGCGCTGGAGGACCCGGCTGATGGTGGCCTGCCGGGTGTACCGGCGGGCGGCGCTGACGGCCAGGGCGACCCGCCGGGCGAAGTCCTCGATGAGTGCGGCCACTTCGGCGGGGACGCCCGCCGGGCCGTTCTGCGCGACGAGCAGCATGCCGAGACGGTGGCCGCCGACGCCGAGGCGGTAGGCCAGGGCGGTGACCGGTTCCTCGGCGGGCAGGGGCCCGGCCGGCTGCTGGGTGCCGGTGACGGCGGGCGGCCCGGCCACGCCCGGGTAGGGAGTGGCGGCGGCGGGCTCGGGCGGGTGCGGCGCCCCGGCCGCTCGCCGGGGGACGTCCTGCGCCGCCGGGGCGCCGTGCGGCGGCGCGGGGTGCTCGCCGTGGGTCCCGTCCGGCCATGCCACCGGCACCGGTCCACCGTCCGACGTCAGAGGCAGCAGGGGCGGCTCCTCGCCCAGGGCCTCCCGCAGCGGCCCGACACGTGCCTCGTCGCTGTGCCACACCCCGACGAGCCTCGCCCCCGTCCCTCCTTCCCCGGTCCCTCGTCCGTGCCCCTTCGCCCCGCCGTCCAGCCAGATCGCGCACCGGTCGGCGAGCCGCGGCACCAGCAGCTGGCCCGCCAGCGCGGCGACCATGTCCTCGTCCAGTTGCCCGGCGAGCAGGTCGGACGCCTCGGCGAGGAACGCGGGCGCCCCGCGGCTCACCCACTCCAGGTCGTCACGCCCGCGCCCCGGCGCGGACGTCTCCGTCCCGTCCGCGCCCCGGCGTGCGGGCGGTGCGAAGTACGCGGCGGCGGGCGGGCGGATGTCACGGCCGTCGAGCGGCAGGCGGGCCCAGACCGTCTTCAGCGCTGCGTGGAACGTGATGCCCCAGCGTTCCGCGAGGGAGGCGACGAGCTGGAGGCCGCGGCCGTAGTCCGCGGTGCCGGACTCGTCGGCGCTGTGCGGCCCGCCGGTGACGGCGCTGGCGGGGTGGTGGTCGGAGACCTCGACCACCAGCGCGGCCGGTTCCTCGTGCGTGGACTCCTCGAAACGGCAGAGCAGTTCCGCCGCGGTGCCGGCGTGCACGACGGCGTTGGTGACGAGCTCGCTGACGACGACGGCCGCGTCGTCGGCAAGCCGGTCGGCGCAGGAGCCGCCGGACAGGAGACCGAGGCCCGTCCACCCGTCGACGGCGTCGCGCACGAAACGGCGTGCTGCGGCCGGGGCCAGGAGGTTGCCGGGCAGGCTGGTGTGCACGACCAGCCTGGGGTCGGACCGTGCCGGCCACACGGGAGTCGAAGAGTTGCCGGTCTCGCGCTGCATCGGAATGGACCCCACCCGCGGCTCCTGGTCGGTGCTGGCGTGCGCCGCTTATGACACCGACAGAGTGACAGACCGAGGGGGCTCATAAGCACGGAGTCACCGAACTAGGGGGAAGGAAACCGGCAGGAAGGCCTAAAGAGCACACACGCATGCGGCGGAACGGCCGTCGGTCCGACACCGTTCCGCCGCTGTTCGTGCGGGGTCACGCCTCGCGGGAACCGGCGTACATGTCCTCGATCAGGTCCTTGTACTCGCGCTCCACGACCGGGCGCTTCAGCTTGAGGCTGGGCGTCAGTTCGCCGTGCTCGATGTCCAGGTCACGCGGGAGCAGCCGGAACTTCTTGATGGTCTGCCAGCGCTGGAGCCCCTCGTTGAGGCGCTTCACATAGCCCTCGATGAGCTGCTCGACCTGCGGAGAGGCGACGACCTCGGCGTAGCTCTTGCCGCCCAGGCCGTTCTCCTCCGCCCAGCCGAGGATCGTCGGCTCGTCCAGGGCGATCAGCGCGGTGCAGAAGTTACGGTCCGCGCCGTGCACCAGGATGTTGGACACGAACGGGCACACCGCCTTGAACTGGCCCTCGACCTCGGCGGGCGCGATGTACTTGCCGCCGGACGTCTTGATGAGGTCCTTCTTGCGGTCCGTGATCCGCAGGTAGCCGTCGGCGGACAGCTCGCCGATGTCGCCGGTGTGGAACCAGCCGTCGGGCTCGAGGACCTCGGCGGTCTTCTCGGGCAGGTTGTGGTAGCCCTCCATGATCCCGGGGCCGCGGAGCAGGATCTCGCCGTCGTCGGCGATGCGCACCTCGCAGCCGGGCACCGGCTTGCCGACCGTGCCGGTGCGGTAGGCCTCGCCCGGGTTGACGAAGGAGGCGGCGCTCGACTCCGTCAGACCGTAGCCCTCGAGGATGTGGATGCCGGCGCCGGCGAAGAAGTAGCCGATGTCGGGGGCGAGGGCGGCGGAACCGGAGACGGCGGCGCGCAGCCGCCCGCCGAACGCCTCGCGCAGCTTGGAGTAGACGAGCGCGTCGGCGACCTTGTGCTTGGCGTTCAGACCGAAGGGGGCGGACGCGTTACCGGTGCGGCGGAAGTTGTCCTGTGTGACCTTCGCGTACTCGCGGGCGACTCCCGCGGCCCACTGGAAGATCTTGTACTTGGCGCCGCCGCCGGCGCGCGCCTTGGCCGCGACCCCGTTGTAGACCTTCTCGAAGATGCGGGGAACGGCCGCCATGTACGTCGGCTGGACGACCGGAAGGTTCTCGATGATCTTGTCGACGCGGCCGTCGACCGCCGTGACATGGCCGACCTCGATCTGCCCCGAGGTCAGCACCTTGCCGAAGACGTGGGCGAGCGGCAGCCAGAGGTACTGCACGTCGTCCTTGGTGACCAGGCCGGTCGCGGCGATGGCCTTCGCCATGTAGGACCAGTTGTCGTGCGGCAGGCGCACACCCTTGGGGCGACCCGTGGTGCCCGAGGTGTAGATGAGGGTCGCCAGTTGGTCGGCGGTGATCGCCGCGACCCGCTCCTTGACCGCCTCCGGGTTCTTGGCGAGGTACTTCGCACCGCGCGCCTCGAGGTCGGCCAGGGTGAGGACCCACCCCTCCGGCTCGGTGCTGTCCGGCTCGACGCCGGCCGGGTCGATGACCACGACATGCTTCAGCTCGGGCAGCTCGGTGCGCTTCTCCCGCGCCTTGGCCAGCTGGACGGCGTCCTCGGCGATCAGCACCCGGCTCGAGGAGTCGGCGAGGATGTACGCCGACTCCTCCGCGTTGGTGGACGGGTAGATCGTCGTGGTGGCGCCGCCCGCGCACATCACGCCGAGGTCGGCGAGGATCCACTCGACCCGGGTGGAGGAGGCGAGCGCGACCCGCTCCTCCGCGTTCACGCCCAGGTCGATCAGTCCGGCCGCGACGGCGTAGACCCGCTCGGCGGCCTGCCCCCAGCTCAGGGACTTCCAGTCGTCGGGGCCCGAGCCCGAGGCGGGGGGCACCGGGTACCGGTAGGCCTCACCGTCCGGCGTGGCTGCCACGCGCTCGGTGAAGAGGGTCGCCACCGAAGGCGGCCGGTTCTCGATCAGGGTCTGGGTTTCGCTCACGACGTCCTCCGGGCCTGCGGCAACACTGCACGACTGGCTGGTTGTTTAACTGGCGAGTAACCATCGAGCCGTGCTCAGAGTAGAGCCCGTGGGACCGGCGCGTAAGTGCCTGCGGGCTGCCGCTTGATAACGAACAGAGCGCAGGTCCACCGGTTGGCGGAACGGATCGATGCATAAGGCACCTACATTCCGCGACGGTTCCGGACGGCCGAAAGCGCCCGTCCCGGCACGGGACGGGCGCTTTCGCGGGCCCAGGGCGACGCGGTGGCTACTTCTTCTTGCCACCCTCGTCGCTGGACAGCACCGCGATGAAGGCCTCCTGCGGGACCTCCACGGAACCGACCATCTTCATCCGCTTCTTACCTTCCTTCTGCTTCTCGAGCAGCTTCCGCTTACGGGAGATGTCACCGCCGTAGCACTTGGCGAGGACGTCCTTGCGGATGGCGCGGATGGTTTCGCGGGCGATGACCCGGGATCCGATGGCCGCCTGGATCGGCACCTCGAACGCCTGCCTCGGGATCAGCTCGCGCAGCTTGGCGACGAGCCGCACGCCGTACGCGTAGGCGGCGTCCTTGTGGGTGATCGCCGAGAACGCGTCCACCTTGTCGCCGTGCAGCAGGATGTCGACCTTGACCAGGCTGGAGGCCTGCTCGCCGGTGGGCTCGTAGTCCAGTGAGGCGTAGCCCCGGGTCTTGGACTTCAGCTGGTCGAAGAAGTCGAAGACGATCTCCGCGAGCGGCAGGGTGTAGCGGATCTCGACCCGGTCCTCGGAGAGGTAGTCCATGCCGAGGAGGGTGCCGCGGCGGGTCTGGCACAGCTCCATGATCGAACCGATGAACTCGCTGGGCGCGAGGATCGTGGCGCGCACGACCGGCTCGTGGACATCGGCGATCTTCCCCTCGGGGAACTCGCTCGGGTTGGTGACCGTGTGCTCGGTACCGTCCTCCATCGTCACGCGGTAGACCACGTTCGGTGCGGTGGCGATCAGGTCAAGGCCGAACTCGCGCTCCAGGCGCTCCCGGATCACGTCCAGGTGCAGCAGGCCGAGGAAGCCCACACGGAAGCCGAAGCCCAGCGCCGCCGACGTCTCGGGCTCGTACACCAGCGCGGCGTCGTTGAGCTGGAGCTTGTCGAGGGCGTCACGCAGCTCGGGATAGTCGGAGCCGTCCAGCGGATACAGGCCGGAGAACACCATCGGCTTCGGGTCCTTGTAGCCGCCGAGGGCCTGGGTGGCTCCCTTGTGCAGAGTGGTGATCGTGTCACCGACCTTGGACTGGCGGACGTCCTTCACACCGGTGATGAGGTAACCCACCTCACCGACACCGAGGCCGTCGGCCGGCAGCATCTCCGGCGAGTTGGTGCCGATCTCCAGCAGCTCGTGCGTGGCGCCGGTCGACATCATCCGGATCCGCTCACGCTTGTTGAGCTGGCCGTCGATGACACGGACGTACGTGACGACACCGCGGTACGAGTCGTAGACGGAGTCGAAGATCATCGCGCGGGCGGGGGCGTCGGCGACACCGACCGGGGGCGGCACCTCCCGGACCACCCGGTCGAGCAGCGCCTCGACACCGAGACCCGTCTTGGCGGAGACCCTGAGCACATCGGTCGGGTCGCAGCCGACCAGGTTCGCCAGTTCCTCGGCGAACTTCTCCGGCTGGGCGGCCGGCAGGTCGATCTTGTTGAGCACCGGGACGATCGCGAGGTCGTTCTCCATCGCCAGGTACAGGTTGGCGAGGGTCTGCGCCTCGATGCCCTGGGCCGCGTCGACCAGCAGGACCGTGCCCTCACAGGCGGCCAGGGACCGGGACACCTCGTACGTGAAGTCGACGTGACCCGGGGTGTCGATCATGTTGAGGATGTGGGTCTTCCCCTGCCCCTCTCCCTCGGTGGGGGCCCAGGGCAGACGGACCGCCTGGGACTTGATCGTGATGCCGCGCTCGCGCTCGATGTCCATCCGGTCGAGGTACTGGGCGCGCATCTGCCGCTGCTCGACCACACCCGTCAGCTGGAGCATCCGGTCGGCAAGGGTCGACTTGCCGTGGTCGATGTGCGCGATGATGCAGAAGTTGCGGATCAGAGCCGGGTCGGTACGGCTCGGCTCGGGCACGTGGATAGGAGTCGCGGGCACGCAGGGTCCTGATTCTTTGGCAGACGCCGGGTCGGTGAGCTCGGCTCGGGCTCGGCTCGGCTCTTTGTCGGATCGATACGTAGGCTCCATGGTCCCACGGGTCGGCGACTGTGCCGGGTTTGGGCCGCCCGTGGGGCGACTGGTAGCCTGAGCAGCTGTGTCTCGTTTCCTCTCCGGAGGCGCCTTCCGTACCCGCAGGGTCACGGGGGAGGGACGCAACCTCAGAGATCATCGAACCTGAAAAGGCTCTTTCGTGGCGAACATCAAGTCCCAGATCAAGCGGAACAAGACGAACGAGAAGGCGCGCCTGCGCAACAAGGCCGTCAAGTCCTCGCTCAAGACCGCGATCCGCAAGGCCCGTGAGGCTGTCGCCACCGGCGACGTCGAGTCGGCGACCGCGGCGGCCCGTGCGGCCTCCCGTCAGCTCGACAAGGCCGTCTCGAAGGGCGTCATCCACAAGAACGCCGCCGCCAACAAGAAGTCGGCGCTGGCTGCCAAGGTTGGCTCCCTCCAGGGCTGAGCTACTGACTGATCGCCGGCAGGGACAAAGCGGGCCCTCTCATCCGCTCCCGGTCGGCACCCCCGCGCCGCACGCGGCCTGCGTTCGCCACGCGGGTGCGGCGCACCGAGCTTCACACGAAGGCCCCGGTCCGCTGTCCTTCCCCAGGACGGCGGACCGGGGCCTTCGTCATGGTGTGAGCCGGGTGTGAGTCGGGGCGGGTCCGGGGGCCGAAGCGAGCCGGTCCGAGGCTGGTCCGGGCTTCTGCGGGCCGATGGAGGTCTCAGCGGGGCGATGCGGGCCTCAGGGGGCGCCTCGCCCAGGGACGCGTGCTTGTCCCCGAGGCCTGTTCCAGGGGCGGGGGCCTGTCCAAGAGGACGCCTAGACCAAGGGGCCCGTGAATGGTTCCAGGGGCGCGTACCTGTCCCGGGGGCGGGCGCTTCGCCCAAGCGGCGGGCGCCTGCACTGCCGGCGTCCCGCCAGGACGTCCGGGCCGGCTCAGCGGCGCGAGCGCGCCGCCGTCGCGATCGTCACGACCGCCTTCTCCAACGCGTACTCCGCGTCGTCACCGCCGCCCTTGACCCCCGCGTCCGCCTCGGCCACCGCCCGTAGGGCCATGGCCACACCGTCGGGGGTCCAGCCGCGCATCTGCTGGCGGACACGGTCGATCTTCCACGGCGGCATGCCCAGCTCACGCGCCAGGTCGGCCGGCCGTCCGCCGCGCGCGGAGGACAGCTTGCCGATCGCCCGGACACCCTGCGCGAGCGCGCTCGTGATCAACACGGGCGCGACGCCCGTCGACAGTGACCAGCGCAGCGCCTCCAGCGCCTCCGCCGCCCGGCCCTCCACGGCCCGGTCGGCGACGTTGAAGCTCGACGCCTCCGCGCGGCCCGTGTAGTAACGGCCCACGACAGCCTCGTCGACGGTGCCCTCGACGTCCGCCGTCAGCTGCGACACCGCAGAGGCAAGCTCCCGCAGGTCGCTCCCGATGGAGTCGACGAGGGCCTGGCACGCCTCGGGGGTGGCGGACCTGCCCAGCGCACGGAACTCGGACCGCACGAAGCCCAGCCGCTCGGCGGGCTTGGTCGTCTTGGGGCAGGCGACCTCCCGCGCCCCGGCCTTACGCGCCGCGTCCAGCAGGCCCTTGCCCTTGGCTCCACCAGGGTGCAGCAGCACCAGGGTGATCTCCTCGGCGGGAGCGCCGAGATACGCCTTCACGTCCTTGACCGTGTCGGCGGAGAGATCCTGTGCGTTGCGCACGATCACCACCTTGCGCTCGGCGAAGAGCGACGGGCTGGTCAGCTCCGCGAGCGTGCCGGGCAGGAGCTGATCGGCGGTGAGGTCCCGTACATCCGTGTCGGCGTCGGCGGCCCGCGCCGCCGCCACCACCTGCTGAACGGCACGGTCGAGAAGCAGATCCTCCTGGCCCACGGCGAGAGTCACGGGGGCGAGCGGATCGTCGGTCGAGTTCTTGGTGGCCATCGCGCTCCAGCATCCCACGCCCCACGGACAGTCCCGGGCGAACGGTCAGCTCGCCTCGCGCCACCCGTCCCAGGCCGCCACGAAAGCGTCGAGCGCGGCGGCGTCCATCGTGCCCTCCGGGTCCTCGACGACGACCAGCCACTGGGCGTCCTCCGCGTCGTCCTCGCCCGCCAGTGCGTCCCGCACGAGCTGGGGCTCCTCCGTCACCGGGAAGCTCTCGCCGATCGTCTCCGCCACCTCCTCCGCGGCGTCGCGGTCGGGCAGCACCAGCACATGTCTCACATCGCTCACCGGCACATTGTGCCGGGGCGCGTGGCCACGTCGTCACCGTGCCCGGTGACCGGTCCGGCGAACGGTGACGCGACCGGTCTCAGGCTGCCGCGGGCCGGACCTCCGGCACCCGGTCGAGCTCCAGGCCGAAGTGCTCACCGTATGCGTCGAGCACCTCGTCGTCGCTGCCCAGCAGCCGCTCGTGCCGTTCACCGGCCACGGTCGTGACGAGCTTGCGGCCGGTCAGCGTGATCCGGCCGTCCTCCGTGAGCCGGGAGCACACCAGCGACCTGGTGAAGTGCGACAAGGGCGAGGTGCGGTGCCACCAGGCGCCCGCCTCGAAGTCCGGCAGCTCACGCGGTCTGGTGTCGAGACGGAACTGCCGCCTGCCGTCCCGGATCACGTCGAGGTCCCCCTCGGCCGCCTCTGCGATACGGAACGTGCCCGCGGGGTCCTCCTGCCCACCCCGCTCCGCGAGAAGCAGGGGGTGATGGCTGTGGTCGCCGAAGCCGACATCGGCCAGCCAGGGGCCGCTGTCGTCGGCCGTCTCCACCCGGAGCGCCATGTGGTCGTAGGGAATGCCGAGGCGTCCGCCGTCGCCGAAGACCCTGGCCTGGAGCAGGGTCACGCCGAAGCCGAGGCTGCGCAGCAGCACGGCGAACGCGCCGTTGAGTTCGTAGCAGAAACCGCCGCGGCGAGCACCGACGACCTTGTCGAGGAGCGGGCCGTCCTCCAGGACGAGGGGCTCACCGAGATGGATCGACAGATTCTCGAACGGTACGGAGAGCAAATGCCGCAGCTGGAGTTCCCGCAGCGCCGCGGCGTCGGCCCGCTCCGGCCGTGCACAGCCGATGCGGGCGAGGTAGGCGTCGGTGTCCCGTGAGTCGGTGTCCCGTGACGAGCGATCGGGCGGGGTCACGGCGGGCGGGGTCGGCGGGAGCGTGTTCATGAACGCAGTCTGCTGCGCGCTCCGCCGCCCCGCCAGGGCCGCTGGTCCTGGTCCGGAAGGCGTACACGGCTCCTCCCGCAGCCCGACGCGGCGCGGCGTGGACACCACGTAGCTTGCCGCCATGACGACCCAGGAGCAGGCACGCAGCCGGGAGGAGCGCCGGCGGGACACCCTCGCCCGGCTGACCGACGACAAGGACTCGTGGGTCGCGACGGCGTCCCTGGACGGGCAGCCGTGTTTGATGCCGCTGTCGTTCGCATGGGACGGCGCCACTCTGCTGATGTGCACCCGGCGCACCAATCCCACCGCCCGCAACCTGACGCCGCGGGGCGAGGTCGTCGTGACCATCGGCCACACCCGCGACGTCGTGCACATCGAGGGGACCGCCGAGGTCGTCGAGGGCTCGGCACTGACTGCCGAGCGGCCGACGCCTTCGCCACGAAGCTGCGCTGGGACCCGCGGGACCGGCATCCCTGGGTGTATCTGCGGATCACCCCCCGTGTGGTGAAGGCATGGCGCGAGGAGAACGAGCTGAAGGACCGGTTGATCATGAACGACGGACACTGGCTGGACTGACGGCCCGACGGACGCACGGCCGGTCCGGCCGGCCGGACCGTCCAGGCCGGTCCTCGCCCGACGGGACCGTCCCGACGGGCGCTCGGCCGACAGGTTCATCCGGCGCCGCGTGCCACCGCCCGCAGGTCCGCACCGGCGCCCGTCACCGCGATCGCACCGTCCCGGTCCGTACGCATCACCAGCGCACCCCGTGCCCGCAACGCGGCGACCGTGCGGGGCGCGGGATGTCCGTACTTGTTGTCCCTCCCGCACGAGATGAGCGCCAGCCGTGGCCGGGCTCCCGCCAGCAGCGCGGGCTCCTGATAGGCGGATCCGTGGTGGGCGACCTTGAGCACATCGACAGCCGGAAGTGCCGGGTGCGCCCGTATCAGCCGTTGCTGGGACGGCGGTTCGAGGTCGCCGAGGAGCAGCATGGACGGCCCGCCCGCCGCCCGGACGAACAGCGCGACGCTGGCGTCGTTCGGCCCTTCCGGTGCCGCGCCGCGGGACAGGTCGGGCCACAGGACCTGCCAGCTGAGCCGCCCCGCCCTGCGCCGCTCCCCCGGTATCGCGTGGATCACCGGCACCCCGGCCGCCGCTGCCGTGCGCCGGACGAACGTGGCCTGCCAGCGCGGCTCTTCGAACGCGGTCGTCTGGACCGCGCCCACCGCCCTGCCGCGGAGCACCCCTTCGAGACCGGCCACGTGGTCGGCGTGAAAATGGGTCACCAGCACCAGCGGCACCTCCGTGACGCCGAGCTCGCTCAGGCAGCGGTCGGTGAGACCGGGGTCCGGTCCCGCGTCCACGACCACGGCAGCGCCGTCACCGGCCGCGAGCACCATGGCATCACCCTGTCCCACGTCGCACATGACCAACGCCCAGCCGGGCGGGGGCCATCCGGTCAGCCTCGCGGTCAGCGGGGCCGGGCGGACCACGGCCAGCACGAGCAGGAGCGCGCAGAGCGCCACCGCCCAGGGGTGTCGTGTCAGCCGGCGCGCCACGAGGATCAGCACCACGGTCAGTCCGGCGAGCAGCAGGCCGCCGCGCCAGCCGCCCGGCCAGTCGGTCTGGGCGCCGGGCAGAGCCGCTCCGGAGCGTGCCACGGACGCGATCCAGCCTGCGGGCCAGCCGGCCATACGCGCCAGCAGCTCGGCGACCGGTAGGGCCACGGGTGCGGTGGCCAGCGCCGCGAATCCCAGGATCGTCGCGGGAGCGACGGCGAGTTCGGCGACGAGGTTGCAGGGAATCGCGACCAAACTGACTCTGGCCGCGAACACGGCGACCACCGGCGCGCACACCGCCTGTGCCGCCGCCGTCGCGGCGAGCGCCTCAGCGAGCCGGGCCGGCACCCGCCGCCGTTGAAGCGCCTCGCTCCAGCGCGGGCCGATGGTCAGGAGGGCGCCGGTGGCGAGTACGGAGAGCAGGAAGCCGTAACTGCGCGACAGCCACGGGTCGTAGAGCACGAGCAGAAGGGCGGCGGCGGCCAGTGCCGGTACGAGGGACCTGCGCCTGCCGGTGCCGATGGCGAGCAGGGTGACGAGTCCGCAGGCCGCTGCTCGCAGCACACTCGGCTCCGGCCGGCACACGACCACGAACGCGAGCGTGAGCGCACCTCCGAGCAGCGCCGTGCCGCGCAGAGTGATGCCCAACCGGGGTGCGAGCCCTCGCCGTTCGGCCAGCAGGGCCGTGCCCGGTGGTCCGATCAGCAGGATCAGCACGATGGTGAGATTGCTTCCTGATACGGCCAACAGGTGGGTCAGGTCCGTCGCTTCGAAGGCGGCGTGGAGGTCGGCAGGGATGCGGGAGGTGTCCCCGACCACCAGCCCCGGCAGCAGCGCACGGGCGTCCGGGGGCAGGCCGTCCGTGGCCTCGCGAAGTCCGGCGCGCAGGTCACCGGCCGTGCGTTGCAGGCCGGTCGGCGGGCGGACGACCAGCGGCCGGCCGCCGTCAGCTCGTAACACGGCCGCGAACGGATCGTCCTCACGGAGCGGCTTCACCAGTCGTCCGCCCACCCTCAGGCGGGTGGAGGGCAGGAGGTGCTGCCAGGCCGTGTCCGCTTCGCCGGGGGACACGATCAGCAGGACGGGAGTACGGGTCCCGGTGACGGCTCCGCCGGGCACGGTGACCCGCGTCGCCTCGGCGTTCAGCAGCCATGCCGCCGGGGCCGCCGGGTCGCCCGCGGTCTTGGAGCGGGTGGGACGCGGATCGGAGGTGACGGTCAACTCCAACGTGACCCGCGCCTGCCGGTCGGCCAGGCCGGGCAGCGGCCCACGGTGGAGGTCCGCGCCGTGCAGCCCGGCGGAGGCCGCGCCCGCCGCCGCGCACAGCAACACACCGGCGAGGGCGGTGGCCCCCCGCCACCACCGCGTCGAACGGCCCGAGGGGGCTTGTGCTGCCGTTCTGCCGCCGGGGCACGGCGCAGTGTCCCGGTGGCCACCGGACCGTGACACCCCAACGCCTGCCGGGTCCCTGCCCGGTGAGCGCCGTGACGCCGTAACCCATGTCGTTCTCCGGCGGCCACCGGGCGGGGCCACCGCGACCCACTCCGTGTCCCGGTGGCCTCTGCGCTGTGCCGCCGCACCACACGCCGTGTCCCGGCGGCCACCGGGCCGTGGCACCGCAGCCCACAGCGGCAGCAGTGCCGCGGCGGCGAGGCAGGCAGCCACCCCGGCCGCCGTCCACCGGACCGGCGCCCCCAGCGCGAGAGCCGACGCCGCCCAGGCCGCCAACGCGGGCGGGACGAGCCTCAGATCGGTCGGGCCTTCCGGAGGAGAGCCGGACGCGCCCGGCCGGTGGTCCGTGTCGGCGTGGACCGGGAGAGCGGTCATGGCCGCACCAGGTTCCGCAGGTCATCGAACCGGCGGTCGCCGATCCCGTTGACGTCACGCAGTTCGTCGATCGACCGGAAGCCGCCGTTCTGCATGCGGTGGTCGATGATGTGCTGCGCGAGCACGGGGCCCACTCCCGGCAGCGTCTCGAGCTGCTCCGGTGTCGCCGAGTTGAGGCTGATCGGTCCTGCGGCGGGTCCGGCGGCAGAACCCGCGGCGGAACCGCCCGTTGTGGGCGTCGCGGGCGCGCCCACGACGACCTGTTCGCCGTCGCTCAGCACCCGCGCCCGGTTGAGCCCGGTCAGGTCCGTGCCCGGCTTCACGCCTCCGGCCGCCTCGAGCGCGTCGGCCACCCGTGATCCGGCAGGCAGCTCGAGCACTCCGGGCCGCCGCACCTTGCCGCTCACGTCGACCACGATCCCGGCCGCCTGCTGCGGGTCGACGGGCGGCCGGCCCGGCGAAGGTGACGGCTCGCCCGCCGCTCCTGCGGCGGGCCCGGCCCGGGACTGCGGCTGGGCCGAACCCTGCTGGACCAGATCCGGGGCCCGTACCGCCTGCGGCCGGCCCGCCCAGAAGTGCTGCGCCGCGAACACGGCCGCCGCCACAAGGACCACGGCGAGCGCCGCGAGCGTCTTCGGCTCGAGCCCGCATCGCACCTGCACCCAGGCCGGCAGCCGGTCCCGGAGCGCGAGCCCGAAGCGGGACGGCCCGGCCCCGGCCACGTGCCTGCCGGTGCGGACAGCGGATGCGTCCCCGTCAGTGCGGGTAACGGATGCGTCCCTGTCGGCACCTGTCCCAGGTGCGTCGTCCCTCCTGGTGTCAGGGACGGGTGCGCCACCGTCGGTTCCGGGTGAGGCGACTCCGGCCCCGGCCGCTCTTGCGGCCTCGGCCCCTCCGTAGCCGCCGGCCCGCGGTGCCGTCGTCCAGGCGGTCGGCCCCGGCAGGCCGGGCAGCCGTGGCGACCGCGCCCGCCCACTGGGGCCGCCGCGTCCGGGGCCGGTCCCCGCGCCGGCCCGCCGCCCCCGCGGCACCGGGCGTGTGGGCGGACGCGTTACCGGGTCCGAGGCCGCCGGCTCCGGCAGGTGCGGCGGCGAGTGCGACGCGAGGTGCGTCACCCGACGCCGGGGCGGGCGCGGGGCCGGACGCGTGAGCGAACTGCCGCGCGGAACCCCCGTGAGCACACCACCCCCGCCGTGCGGAACCGCCGCGGCCGTGAACAAGGCGTCCGCCCGCTGTCGCAGGGCGGCGGCCTCCGCGGTCGGGGCACGTCCGCCCCGCAGACGAGAAGGCCGTAGGACCCGCGGCCCAACGCCCCCGGCACGAGCAACACCAGCAGCAGCACCAGCACCGGAAGGCACCCCTCCGCCGACGGCCTGCGCCGCCCCCGACCGGTACGCGTGCCCGGTCAGGGCAGGCGGTCGGCCGAGGACATGGCCGTGACCATGACCGTGGGAGCGTGCGCGGCGGTCGGAGGCCGGGGCGCGGCCCGGGCCACTGGTTGCGGAACGTGATCGAAGAGCCATGCCACAGGACGGTAGGCACATTCGCCCGAACCCACCGAGCACGCCCAATTCCAGTGGAAAAGCGGCCCCTTGTGAATATCTCGACCACCCTCACGGGTGATGGAGACCGACCACCCCAGCACGGCAACCGACCGTCCCGGACCGGCGACCAGCCCCCGGGCACGCCGACCGTCCCGGACCGGCGACCAGCCGCCCAGGCACCGAGGCCCGCCCCGGACCACGCCCCGCCGTCTCAGCGCGGCGAGACCACCACGCCGAGCAGTCCCGGCCCGGTGTGCGCCCCGATCACCGCGCCGACCTCGCTCACATGCAGGTCGGCCAGCCCCGGCACCCGCTTCCGCAGCCGGTCCGCGAGGGCGGCGGCCCGCTCCGGCGCCGACAAGTGGTGCACCGCGATGTCCACCGGCGCCGTGCCGGCCCGTTCGGCGGCGATCTCCTCCAGCCGGGCGATCGCCCGCGACGCCGTCCGCACCCGCTCCAGCATGTCGATCCGGCCGTCGACCAGCTGGAGCAGCGGTTTCACGGCGAGGGCGGAGCCGAGCAGCGCCTGCGCCGCCCCGATCCGCCCGCCGCGGCGCAGGTAGTCGAGGGTGTCGACATAGAAATACGCGGCGGTGTCCGCCGCCCGCTTCTCCGCCGCGGCCACCGCTTCGTCCAGCGATCCGCCCGCCTCCGACACCTCCGCCGCCGCGACAGCGCAGAATCCGAGCGCCATGGCGATCATCCCGGTGTCGACGACCCTGACCGGCACCGGTGCGTCCTTGGCCGCCAGTACCGCCGCGTCGTAGGTGCCGGACAGTTCGGAGGAAAGGTGCAACGAGACGATTCCCGTGGCGCCGGTGGCCGCAGCTTCGCGGTAGGCCCGCGCGAACGTTTCGGGGCTGGGCCGGGAGGTGGTGACCGAACGCCGTTTCTGCAGGGCGGTGGCGAGCGAGCGGGCCGAGATCTCGGTGCCCTCTTCCAGCGCCTGGTCGCCGAGCACGACGGTCAGCGGCACCGCCGTGATGCCGTGCCGTTCCATCGTCGGTGGCGGCAGGTAGGCCGTTGAATCGGTGACGATCGCGACATGGCGGGACATGAGCGGGAGGTTACCCGCAGGCGGCGCCGTACGGCAGCCCGACCTGTCCACACGTCGTGCGCAGGGGTGGTCGGGCCGCCGCGGCAGGCGTCAGTTCGTGGTTTCCGGGCGGGCGGTCTTCTGCCACGGGTAGGTGGTCTGCCGCGGGTCCGGTGCGGTGATCGCCTGTGGCCGGCCGGGCGTCTCCTCCTCCGGCTCGGAATGTGTGCGGGCACCCGGCTCGGGCCGCGCCGCCGCCGGACGCCCGGACTCCGGCGCCTCGGGCCATGCCGCGGGCTCTGCGGTCCCGCTGCCGTCGGTCGCGGACCAGTGCCGCAGCGCCCCCGCCTCCATGTCGATCTGCGAGCTCAACACGTCGAGATCGTCCTCGGCGAACTTCTGGGCGCGGTCACGCGCAGCCCAGCGCAGCGACTCGGCGGAGCGGGTGATCCGCTCCGTGCGCTCGCGCAGGCCCGGCATCAGTGAGCCGACCGTGGCCCGGTCGGGCTCGCGCTCGAGCCGCCTGAGCTCGTCGTCCAGTTCGTGTCCGTGTGCGCTGAGCCGCCGGAAGAGGGCCAGCGACTCGGACAGTGAGGCGTCCTCGGCCGCGCCGGCGTTCAGCGCCTCCTGTGTCGCCCTCATCGAGGTGCGCAGCTTCAGCCGCAGCTGCGCCAGCTCGCCGGTCACGCCGGTCTGCCCGTAGCTCTTGGCGCGCAGCGCGGTGTCCTCGACCGTGCGCCGTGCCTGGGTGACGGTGCGCTCGACACCGCGCTTCGCGGCCTTCACGGCTTTCACGCCCACGTACACCCCAAGTGCCACGAAGGCGAAGAAGAGCAGCGCCAGGATCATGATCGCGGCTTCCATGTGCGCCCTCCGGCGTCGGTTGTGGTCCTTCCACGGTAAACGGAACGGGCAGGCCGTAGGTTCCTTCACAACCCCCAACCTGCCCGTAGGGGAAACCCCCGGGCGGCCCGCCACCCGTCGCAGAGGCGGGATCCGCCCCTGTCATGCGGCCGCGAACCCGTCCCTCGTTACGCGGGCACGATGTTGACCAGCTTCGGCGCCCGCACGATCACCTTGCGGATTCCGGCGCCGGCCAGGGCGCCGACGACCGCCGCGTCGCCCAGTGCCAGGGCCTCCAGCTCCTCGTCCGTGATGGACGGGGAGACCTCCAGCCGCGCCTTGACCTTGCCCTTGATCTGTACGACGCAGGTGACGGTCTCGTCCACGACGTACGCCGGGTCCGCGACCGGGAAGTCCTGGTGGACGACCGAGTCGGTGTGGCCCAGCCTGCGCCACAGCTCCTCGGCGATGTGCGGTGCCAGCGGCGCGACCAGCAGCACCAGGCGCTCCGCCACCGAGCGCGACACGGGGCCACCCGTCTTCGTCAGGTGGTTGTTCAGCTCGGTGATCTTGGCGATGGCGGTGTTGAAACGCATCGCCGACATGTCCTGGGAGACCCCGTCGATGGCCTTGTGCAGGGCTCGCAGCGTCGCCTCGTCCGGCTCACCGTCGACGACGGTGACCTCGCCGGTCGCCTCGTCGACGACGTTGCGCCACAGCCGCTGCAGCAGCCGGTACTGGCCGACGACGGCGCGGGTGTCCCACGGCCGGGAGACGTCCAGGGGGCCCATCGCCATCTCGTACAGGCGCAGGGTGTCGGCGCCGTACTCGGCGCAGATCTCGTCCGGAGTGACGGCGTTCTTCAGGGACTTGCCCATCTTGCCCAGCTCGCGCTTGACCGGCCGGCCGTCGTGGAAGAACTTCCCGTCGCGCTCCTCCACCTCGGTGGCCGTGACCGGGAAGCCGCGCTCGTCGCGGTAGACGTACGCCTGGATCATGCCCTGGTTGTACAGCTTGTGGAACGGCTCGACCGAGGAGACGTGCCCCAGGTCGAACAGCACCTTGGACCAGAAGCGCGCGTACAGCAGGTGCAGCACGGCGTGCTCCGCACCGCCGACGTACAGGTCGACACCGCCGTGCGGCTGTCCCTCGCGCGGCCCCATCCAGTACTGCTCGATGTCCGGGGCGACCAGCTGCTCACTGTTGTGCGGGTCCAGGTAGCGCAGTTCGTACCAGCACGAGCCCGCCCAGTTGGGCATGGTGTTGGTCTCGCGGCGGTAGCGCTTGGGACCGTCACCCAGGTCCAGCTCGACGTCGACCCAGTCCTCGTTGCGGGACAGCGGCGTCTCGGGCTGGGTGTCCGCGTCGTCGGGGTCGAAGGTGCGCGGCGAGTAGTCGTCGACCTCCGGCAGCTCCAGGGGCAGCATCGACTCGGGCAGCGCGTGCGCGACGCCGTCCTCGTCGTAGACGATCGGGAAAGGCTCGCCCCAGTAGCGCTGCCGGCTGAACAGCCAGTCACGCAGCCGGAAGTTGACCGTGCCCTCGCCGATGCTCTTGTCGGTCAGCCAGGCCGTGATCTTCGCCTTGGCCTCCGCGACGTCCAGGCCGTTCAGGGAGATCTCGTCGTTGGCGGAGTTGATGGCGGGGCCCGCGCCGGTGAACGCCTCGCCCTCCCAGCCTTCCGGCGGCTGCACCGTGCGGATGATGGGCAGCCCGAAGGCCTCGGCGAACTCCCAGTCGCGCTCGTCCTGCCCGGGGACGGCCATGATGGCGCCGGTGCCGTAGCCCATCAGGACGTAGTCGGCGACGAAGACCGGGATCCGCTCGCCGGTGACCGGGTTCACGGCGTACGAGCCGGTGAACACACCGGTCTTGTCCTTGTGCTCGGTCTGGCGCTCGACGTCGCTCTTGGTCTGGGCCTGCTTGCGGTAGGCCGCGACGGCCTCCGCCGGGGTCGCGGCGCCGCCGGTCCACTCGGCCTTGACGCCCTCCGGCCACTCGGCCGGGACGATGGAGTCGATCAGACCGTGCTCGGGGGCCAGGACCATGTAGGTGGCGCCGAACAGGGTGTCGGGGCGGGTGGTGAAGACGGTGATCCGCGCGCCGTCGTGGCCGTCGACGGTGAAGTCGACGCGGGCGCCCTCGGAGCGGCCGATCCAGTTGCGCTGCTGCAGCTTGATGGCCTCGGGCCAGTCCAGCGCGTCCAGGTCGTTCAGCAGCCGGTCGGCGTAGGCGGTGATGCGCATGTTCCACTGGCGCAGCTTGGCCTTGAAGACGGGGAAGTTGCCGCGCTCGGAGCGGCCGTCGGCGGTGACCTCCTCGTTGGCCAGCACGGTGCCCAGGCCGGGGCACCAGTTGACCGGCGCGTCGGAGGCGTAGGCCAGGCGGTAGCCGCCCAGGACGTCGGCGCGCTCCAGGGAGCTCAGCTCGCTCCATGCCCGGCCTCCGGGCACCTCACGGGCGCCGCTCTCGAACTGGGCCACCAGCTCGTCGATCGGGCGCGCCTTGTCCGCCTCCTGGTCGTACCAGGAGTTGAAGATCTGGACGAAGATCCACTGGGTCCACTTGTAGTAGCCCGGGTCGATCGTCGCGAAGGACCTGCGGTTGTCGTGACCCAGGCCCAGGCGGCGCAGCTGCGCCTTCATGTTCTCGATGTTCGCCTCGGTCGACACGCGCGGGTGCGTGCCGGTCTGCACGGCGTACTGCTCCGCCGGCAGGCCGAAGGCGTCGAAGCCCAGGGTGTGCAGGACGTTGTGCCCGGTCATGCGCTGGTGACGGGCGAAGACGTCGGTGGCGATGTATCCCAGGGGGTGGCCGACGTGCAGCCCGGCACCCGACGGGTACGGAAACATGTCCATGACGAACTTCTTGGGCCTGGCCACCTGCGCGGCATCCCCCGCCAGGTCCCCGCTCGGGTTGGGCGCCTGATAGGTGCCCTCCGCGTCCCAGAAGTCCTGCCAGCGTGCCTCGATGTCGGCCGCCATGGCAGCCGTATAACGATGCGGGGCTGCTGTCTCCGCAGCCGAGTTCATCTCGCTCATGATCCTTGAAGCTCCATCGATCGTCTCTGCCGACTGCCAGCCGATTCACGTACCAGGGGAAATGAAAAATCCCCTCGCACAGGAGGGGACGCCGCGCCGATTCCGACCGGATTTCTCATCCGTCGGGACTGATCAGCGCGGCTCGCTAAGCAGAAGGCGTACGGCACGCATGGCGTCAGGGTACCGCAGCGGGGGAACCGCCCGCATGAGTGTCCGTTCCGGGCCCCCGGGAGCCATGAACGGCGGGTTCCGGCCGACTCCGGCGATCAAGGCGTGCGGGTTACTCCGCGTATCGACCCTATCCAGGGCAACCCCCGAGTCAGTTGCGCTCACTTCACCTCGATAAACCTTGAAACCTCGTACTGGTTGGTATGGGTCGACCTAGAGTGCGTCAACGGGACAGCTTTCCCGCACCATTCGGAGTCGCCCCATGAACCCTCGTCTCAAGATGCGTTTGTCGCCCGGTCCGGGCCGCGGACTCAGCCGCCAGGTGCAAGGCGGCATCTCCGTGGCCGCGTTGGTGCTCCTACCCCTGCTCGCCGTCGGAGGAAGCGACGATTTCCGCGCCGCGCTCGACTTCACCACCGGGGTCCTCTCCCTGGTGTCCTTGACCGCCTCCGTCGCCTGGGGCCTCATCGCCACCGACCGTCTGCTGCTCTCGCCCCGCCACCGGCTGCTCGCACAGGGCATCCACCGGGCGACCGCCATCGCCTCGCTCGGGTTCCTGCTGCTGCACGCCACGGTGAAGGTGTCGCTGGGACACGTGCCGCTGCTCGGCGCGATGATCCCGTTCGGCCTGGGCGTCACCGGCACGGAGGCGCTCATCGGCTTCGGCTCGCTGGCCGGGTTCCTGATGGTGGTGGCCGGTACGACCGGCGCCCTCCGCAGTGCGCTGGCCGGCAACATCAAGGTCGCCGGCCGCTGGCGGCCGCTGCACATGCTGGCGTACCCGGCCTGGTGCTTCGCCCTGGTCCACGGCCTCTACGCCGGCCGGCCGGCCGCGACATGGGTCGTGACCATGTACTGCCTGGCCCTCCTGGGAGTCGCCGCGGCGGTCTCCGTACGCATGATGCCGCGTCCGGTCCAGCGCCGGATCGCCGCCAAGATCATGTCCCTGACCGGTGCCGCCGGAGCGGACGAGCAGGCGCAGCGCGATCTCGCCACGGCGCCGCTTCCGGGCGTCAGCGGGATGAACGGGACGGGCCGCCCGACCGTACCCGCAGGCATGGACCGCATGGACCGCGTGGACCGCATGACCGGCGCAATGAACGGCGTGCCGTCGCAGCGCCCGTACGAACAGGACTTCCAGCCGCCCCTCGGCCAGGCGCGCGCCCAGCCCCCGAGGCTCGCCGCGCCCTCGCCGCAGCTCTACGAGGCCCCGCGCCCTCAGGAGGAGGAGCCGGTGTTCGTGCCGGACAGCGGCGGGCCCACCGGCGGCCGCCGCACCGGCATGTCCGCCGCCTACCGCGCGGTCTCGCTGGCGGGCGAGCCGTCGGCCCCGCTCGCCGAGCGGGTGCCGATGACGGAGGAGATACCCGTGGTGTCGGAGACGGGCCCGCGGACGGGCAGCTGGCCGACACCCTCGCCGCCTCCGCCGGCGCAGTCGGTGCGGCCCGACCCGGCCCAGCCTCTCTACGACACCCCTCCCCCGCCGCTCTTCGACGCCGCGCCCTCGTACGACACGCCACCGGCGCCGTACGGCGGTTCCGCCGCGTACGAGGCGCCCACCTCGTACGACACGGGCAGCCTCCCCTCCTACGACACCGGCGGCTTCCCCGCGCAGGACGCCACGGCCGCGTACGCGCCGTCCGCCGCGTACGACACCTCCGGCGGCTACCCGCCGCCGGCCTCCTACGACACACCCCTGACCGATCCCGCACCCGCAGCCCCGTACGGCGACCGGTCCTCGTACGACAACGGAAACGTCCCTGCGTACGACGAGACGGCGCCACTGCCCGGCCCCCTCTTCCCGCCCCCGGCCGGAGAGCCCTGGCACGCACCAGCAGGAGAACGACCGTGAACGCGCCCCTCCCCGACGTCCCGGAGGTCCGCGTCGTCGGCCTCCCCCAGCTGACGCAGGGTTTCGACCTCGTCGACCGCCTCGACCTGCCCATGCATCTGAAGGTGCACGGGCCGCTCGAGCCCGTGAGCGGCGAGCGGCTCGCACAGCTCGCGGAGGACATATCCCTCACCGGCCGCGGCGGCGCGGGCTTCCCCTTCGGCAAGAAGCTGCGGGCCGTCGCCAAGTCCGCCATCCGGCGCGGCATACGGCCGGTGGTCGTCGTCAACGGCAGCGAGGGTGAGCCCGCCTGCCGCAAGGACACGGTGCTCCTCAACCGCGCGCCGCACCTCATCCTCGACGGCGCGCTGCTCGCGGCGGAGGCGCTCGGCGCACGGACCCTCGTCGTCGCGGTCACCCGCAACTCGACCGAGATCTCCATGCGCGCCGCGCTCGCAGAGCGCGGCCTCTCGGACCGTCGCGGCCAGGCCCTGCGCGCCCGCGTGGTGCGCACCCCCGAGCGCATGGTCTCCGGCGAGGCGTCCTCCGTCATCCGGGCCGTCAACGGCGGCCCCGCGCTGCCGCCGGGCCGGCGCGTGCGCGCCGCGGAGACGGGCGTCGGCGGCGCTCCGACGCTGCTCTCCAACGCGGAGACGTTCGCGCAGCTCGCCGTCGCCGCGCGGATCGGCGCCCGCCGCTACAGCCACACCGGCCTGGACTCCGAACCGGGCACGGTCATGCTCACGATCTCCGGCGCGGTGGCCCGGCCGATGGTCGTCGAGGTGCCGACGGGCGTGCCACTGCGGTACGTGCTCCAGCTGGCGGGCGCCCCGCCGCAGCCGCAGGGGGTGCTGACGGGCGGCTACCACGGCAACTGGATCGACGCGGCCGCGGTCCACGAGGCGGTCGTGTCCAAGGAGTCCCTGGCATCCGTGGGCGGCGCCCTGGGCGCGGGCGCGATCCTGCCGATCGGCCCGGAGACCTGCCCGCTGGGCGAGGCCCTGCGGGTGGCCAACTGGCTGGCCGCGGAGACCGCCGGCCAGTGCGGCCCCTGCAAGCTCGGGCTGCCCGCGGCCGCGGGCGGTCTGGCCGATGTGATGAACGGCGGCGGCCCGGCGGCGCTGGAGGCGCTGCGTGAGGTCACGCAGGCCGTCAAGGGCCGAGGCGCCTGCAAGCACCCCGACGGTTCGGCGCGGTTCTTCGCCTCGACGCTGTCCGCCTTCACGGACGACCTGGCGGCGCACGTCCTGCACGGTGGCTGCGGGCGCGACACCACGGGTGTGCTGCCCCTGCCCCTGCCGGGCTACGAGGAGGCCGAGGAGTCGATCCCCAGCGGCGAGAAGATCTTCGTCGACTGGACGCTCTGTCAGGGCCACGGACTGTGCGCCGACATCATCCCGGAGCTGATCCGGCTCAACCCCGACGGCTACCCGTCGGTGGCCGACGCGATGGTCCCCATGCACATGCGGGGCCGCGCGCAGCGGGCCGTGCGCCGCTGCCCCGCCCTCGCCATGCGGATCGAGCAGGTGCCCTCCTCGGGCCCGACTCCGCCGCCCGCGCGTCCGGCGCTCCCCAGCAGCAACCGCAAGGCCCTGGGCAGCGGCCGTAGTTGACGGCAGCCACGCACAACAGTGAAGCGGGCCACCCGATCCGGGTGGCCCGCTTCACTGTCTCTTGTGGAGCTAAGGAGAATTGAACTCCTGACCTCCTGCATGCCATGCAGGCGCTCTACCAACTGAGCTATAGCCCCTTGCTGTGTACCGCCCCGCTTTCGGGTTTCCCCCGCGGCGGCGACGTAGAGAACATTAACGCCCCCGTCGCCGCATCTCCAAATCGTTTCCGGTCCCGTCCGCAACGCCCCGGTTCGCCCCGTTCTCGAGCGGGGCGACAAAGGGGGCGGATCCGACAGTCTGTCAGGCCCTGAGGGCGTCAGGCCGTCGCGAACGAATAGAAGCGTTTGAGGGTGCAGTGCTCGTCCAGGAGCCGGCCGTAGATCGGTTCACCCTCGAGCTCGCGGTAGGTCTCGATCGGGTCGCCTTTTATGATCAGCGCCCGCGCGCACTCCTCGCACCAGTACTGGAACTCCGGATTGACCGGATCCATGTCCCTGACGATCGGCGTACCGCTGCCGCACCAGTCGCATTTACGCCTGTGGGCACCCATCACTCAGCTCCAGCTGTGGCCGCAGGCCGTACACACGAAGGAAACGCCGCCGTTGTCCCCGAGGACCTGGGCGACATGGACAGAACCACAGGAAGGACAGCTGAGGCGAGCACCGGCCTCCGCCGTGGCAAGCAGGTCATCGGCAGCCTCCCCGGCTTCCTCGCCGCTGGCGGACATCGTGCGCTCCCTCCCGTACCGCCGGTGTCCCCTCCGGCCGTCCGATTCTGCCACGGCCGCGCATGGTGGTCAGCGGCGTTCGCGTACGAGATCGGCCACGCAACCACAGGAGGGCGGTCATCATCGGACAAGAACGAAGAATCCCGCCCCCTGGTAGGGGACGGGATCCGATTGTGGAGCTAAGGAGAATTGAACTCCTGACCTCCTGCATGCCATGCAGGCGCTCTACCAACTGAGCTATAGCCCCGCGTGTTCTTCGCGCTCCGCGCTGCGAACAAGAAGAACTTTAGCCTGCGACCTGCCGGAAAGTGAAATCCGGGTCCGGGACCGCCGCCGGGCGGTGCGCGCCGGCCCCGGCCTGCTCAGGTGTCGTCGCCGAGGACCGGCTCCGGCAGGGTGCCGGCGTTGTGCTCGAGCAGACGCCAGCCCCGCGCGCCTTCGCCCAGCACCGACCAGCAGCAGTTGGTGAGCCCGCCGAGGCTCTCCCAGTGCTGGGACTCGAGACCGAGCAGCCGGCCGATGGTCGTGCGGATCGTGCCGCCGTGGCTGACGACGACGAGCGTGCCGTCGTCGGGCAGCTTCTCGGCGTGGTGGAGCACCACCGGAGCGGCCCGGTCGGCCACCTCGGTCTCCAGCTCCCCGCCGCCGCGCCGGACGGGCTCGCCGCGCTTCCAGGCGGCGTACTGGTCGCCGTAGCGCTCGATGATCTCCTCGTGGGTCAGGCCCTGCCAGGCGCCCGCGTACGTCTCGCGCAGGGCGGCGTCGTAGGAGATGTCGATGCCGGTGACACCGGCCAGCTCGCCCGCCGTCGCCGCGGCCCGCTTCAGGTCGGAGGCGACGATCGCGTCGGGGTTCAGCGACGCGAGCAGCCGGGCGGCACGGCGCGCCTGGGCGACGCCGGCCTCTGTCAGCTCGATGTCCGTGGAGCCCTGGAAACGGCGCTCCAGGTTCCACGCGGTCTGGCCGTGACGCCACAAGACGATGCGCCGGCCGCGCCCCCGCCGACTGCTCCCGGCGCCGCCGCTGCTGTTGCCGTTCAGCGCTGCTCCCCTTCCGTGTCACCGCCGGTGAGCTCGGCATGCTCCTTGGCCTTGCCGCGGGTCTTCCTGGCGTCCTCCGGGAGCGGGAGCTCAGGGCAGTCCTTCCAGAGCCGCTCGAGGGCGTAGAAGACCCGCTCCTCGGTGTGCTGGACGTGCACCACGATGTCGACGTAGTCGAGCAGGATCCAGCGGGCGTCGCGGTCGCCCTCGCGGCGCACCGGCTTGGCGCCGAGCTGCTTGTTCAGCCGCTCCTCGATCTCGTCGACGATCGACTTGACCTGGCGGTCGTTGGGCGCCGAGGCGAGGAGGAAGGCGTCGGTGATGGAGAGCACATCGCTGACGTCGTACGCGATGATGTCGTGCGCGAGCCGGTCGGCCGCCGCCTGGGCGGCGGCGTTGACGAGCTCGATGGAGCGATCCGTGGCGGTCACAGGCAGGCTTTCGTCGGCGGTCAGGAACCCTTCAAGGGTCTCACGGACCGCCGACACCCCACGCAGCGATGTTCAGGCCCCCGGCGTCGCCCTGGTCACTCCGGTTCCTCGATCTTGAAATCGGGGCCGAGGACCACCGAGACGTCGGCGTTGGTGGCGGCCTTGCCCTTCTTCACGGCACCAGCGGGCAGACCGAGGGTCTTGGCGACCTCCTCCGCCTTCGCCTTCTGCGCGTCGTCACCGTAGGTGACCTGCGACGCGTCGACCGTGTCCGCCTTGCCTCCGTCGATGACGTTGTAGCCGCCGTTGATGAGGGTGACCCGGGCCTGCTCCGTGGCCTCGGCCTTCCCGCTGCCGTTCTTGATCCCCACACGGAGGGTGTCGCCCGGCTCCGGCGCGCTGACCGAGCCGCCGAGGACATCCTTGACGACGCTGTCGGCGGCCTCGTCGCTGAGCGTGCCGTCCTCCTGGACGGGCAGCAGCGCGGTCTTGTAGTCGCCGCCCTTCGCGTGCTCGGCGAGCTTGGCGAGGGACGTCCCGAGGTCCCGCTCGTTGAGGGACGGGTCGAGGATCTGTGCCAGCGTCTCCACGATGACCGTGGCCGACTTCGGGTCGTCCGGGAGCTTCTTGAGCACCGCCTGCATGACCTGGCCGAAGCGCAGCAGCTGCTTCTCCTCGGCCTCCTCAGGTCCGACGTAGGTGGCGTACGCCACGGCCGCCCGCCCGTTGAGTGTCTGGTTCTCGCCCTTCTTCACCAGGGGCTCGTCACCCTTCTTCGCACCGGGCACCTCGGTGTCGGTCGTCAGGTCGATCGTGCCGACCAGCTCGACGAGGTTCTCCAGGTAAGGGGTGTCGAGGCGCCAGGTGCCGGAGACCTTGGCGCCCAGCAGGGTGCCGATCGCCTCGCGGGTGCCGGTGGACCCGTCGTCCTCGACGGACTTGCCGAGGGTGGTGGCCGTGCCGTCGTCGTTCGCCACGGAGAGGTTGTCGGGGAGCAGGACGGTGGTGCCCTGGCCGGTGGTGGCGTTGTCGACGAGAAGGGCGGTGGACGTGCCCTTCTTCTTGGTGTTGTGCAGGTGCACGACGATGACGTCGCGCTTCTGCGGGCCGGCGGCCGCCTCGCTCTTCGTGTCGGAGCCGGACAGGCCGGGGAGCTTGCCCGCGTACCAGAGGTAGCCGACGCCGCCGACGAGCACGAGGGCCAGCGTGACGAGGAGCGCGACGACGCGGTTGCGGCCCCGGCGTTTGGCCTCCTCGCGTCGCTCCGAGCGGCTCTCGGTGAACTTCAGCCAGTCGATGACGTCTTCGGAGTCCTCGTCCGGCTCCTCGATGAACGAGAACTGCTCGGTCTGGTAGGGACGCTCCGACCCGTCCGCCGGCCGGCGCTGCTCCGGCACCCCGGCCGTTTCCTGGGCCCCAGGAGCGGGACGCTGCTGCTGATGCTGAGCGGCCTGCTGCTGAGGGGTCTGCTGTTGCTGTGGAATCTGTTGCTGCGGGAACCACTGCGCCGTGGTGTCGACGGCGGGCTGGGTGCCGGTGTCGTAGCCGTAACCGCCCTGGCCGGACGCGTAAGGGTCGTAACCCCGGTCCTGCCCCGCCGGCGCCTGCGGCTGCGGGGGGTACGGGTCGTATCCGTAGCCTTGGGACGACCGGGGCGCGCCGTAGTCCTGCCCGGTGCCGCCGTAGCCCCCGTCCGCGTCGCCGTACCCCTGCTCGGGGGCGTAGCCCTGCGCCGAGCCGTATTCCTGCGTGGAACCGTAGGCCCCGGGGGCGGGGCCGCTCTGTCCGTCCTGCTGCCCAGAGTGGCCGCCCTGCTGCTGTGCGTAGGGGTCGTACTGCTGGGGCTGCTGATAGACCGGCTGTCCGTACTCGTCGTAGCCGATGATCTGCGGCTGGTGGTACGGGTCGTAAGGATTCTGCTGGTCGTTCAACGGTGCCCCTCTCCGCGGCTCATTCGCCGCGGTACAACTGGCGCTTGTCGATGTAGCGCACCACACCGTCCGGCACCAGGTACCAGACCGGGTCCCCCTGGGCGACTCGCTCCCTGCAGTCGGTCGACGAGATGGCCAGCGCCGGAACCTCCACCAGGGAGACTCCGCCCTCGGGCAGGCCGTCGTCCGTCAGATCATGGCCCGGCCGGGTCACTCCGATGAAGTGGGCGAGCGAGAACAGTTCCTCGGCGTTGCGCCAGCCGAGGATCTGGGAGAGCGCGTCGGCACCCGTGATGAAGAACAGGTCCGAGTCCTCGTTGAGGGAGTGCAGGTCCCGCAGAGTGTCGATGGTGTACGTCGGGCCGCCGCGGTCGATGTCGATACGGCTCACCGAGAACTGGGGGTTGGACGCCGTGGCGATGACCGTCATCAGATAGCGGTCCTCGGCCGGTGACACGTTCTTGTGGCTCTTCTGCCACGGCTGTCCGGTCGGGACGAACACCACCTCGTCGAGGTGGAAGAGGGCGGCCACCTCGCTGGCGGCCACCAGGTGGCCGTGGTGGATCGGGTCGAACGTCCCGCCCATCACGCCGAGTCGGCGTCTGCCCGGACCGGAGCCGGCGCCGGAGCCCGCGGCCACTATCTGCTCTCCCATGCGTGCAGAGCCTACTGGCACCGGTCGCCGGCCAGGGATCAGCGGTCGCGGTTGAAGCGGGTGGTGATCCACAGCAGCAGCATCAGGGCGACGAAGGCGCCGATGCCGGTCACGTACGGGCTGAGGCTTTCGTGGTTGCCGCCGTGCTCGGCGCCCTCGGCGAGAGTGACCAGGTTGGCGGCGGTGCCGGTGAGGCTCATCTTCAACAGGACCAATCGATCGGGAGTGGGAGTCGGAGACTTCGCGGACATCGTATGCGGGCCTCCCGGGCACGCTCACGCCGACTCAGTCGTTGTGCCCACCGCAGACGCCGTCACAGGGGTTCCCGGGAGTTGTCCACAGGCCCCGCCGTGCCGCGGCCCCAGCCCCTAGGCTGAGGTCCGTCAGGGGGACGAGCGAGGACTCGCACCAACAGGGGGCACCATGACCAACAGCCACGAGCAGGTACCGAGCAGGCAGCGCAAGCGCTTCCCGGAGATCTCCTCACGGGCGTACGAACACCCCGCGGACCGCTCGGCGCTCGTCGCGCTGCGCAAGCTCAGCGGCTTCGACACCGTCTTCAAGGCACTCAGCGCGCTGCTTCCCGAGCGAAGCCTGCGACTTCTCTTCCTCTCCGACTCGGTGCGGGTGAGCGACGCCCAGTTCGCGCATCTCAACGACATGTTGCGCGACGCCTGCTACATCCTGGACCTGAAGAAGATCCCCGCGATGTACGTGACGCAGGACCCGCGTCCCAACGCCATGTGCATCGGCCTGGACGAGCCGATCATCGTCCTGACCACCGGGCTCGTGGAGCTGCTCGACGAGGAGGAGATGCGGGCGGTCGTCGGCCATGAGGTCGGCCACGCCCTCTCCGGACACTCCGTCTACCGCACGGTCCTCCTCTTCCTCACCGGACTGGCGCTGAAGGTCGCCTGGATCCCGCTGGGCAATGTGGCGATCATGGCGATCGTCACGGCGCTGCGCGAGTGGTTCCGCAAGTCGGAGCTGTCGGCCGACCGCGCGGGCCTGCTCGTGGGCCAGGATCTCCAGGCGTCGATGCGTGGCCTGATGAAGATCGCCGGCGGTAACCACCTGCACGAGATGAACGTGGACGCGTTCTTGGAGCAGGCGGAGGAGTACGAGTCCGCGGGCGACCTGCGCGACTCGGTCCTGAAGATCCTCAATGTGCTCCCCCGCTCGCACCCGTTCACCACGGTGCGCGCCGCCGAGCTGAAGAAGTGGGCGGAGAGCCGCGACTACCAGCGGATCATGGACGGCCACTACCCCCGCCGCACCGAGGACAAGGACGCCTCGGTCACCGACTCGTTCCGCGAGTCCGCCTCGCACTACGCCGACACGGTGCGCACCAGCAAGGATCCGCTGATGAAGCTGGTGGGCGACATAGCGGGCGGGGCCGGAGACCTCGGCGGCAAGCTGCGGGACAAGTTCATGGGCAACGGAGGCGCGGCCGGCGAGACCGGCGGCGGCAGCAACGGCACCGGTCCGGCGGGCGGCAGCGCTCAGGGCGAGGGCTGAGCCTCAGGGGCGAGGGACCCGCACAGCGCCACGGTGGCCCGGCCCGTCGCGTACGGGTCGGTGCCGGCCGGGCCGTCGGAATCCGCCCGCTGTCCGGACAGCAGCGGATGAAGCACTCCCGACACGTCGGACGAGCAGGCCTGCGGCCCGGCGTGGAGGTTGCTGACCCGTACCTCCAGACGATGGTGGGCGAGGTCGTCCCTGTCGAAGCGGAAGTGGAGCTCGCGGCGGACCGTGAAGAGGGAGGCCTCGTCCATGCCCGGACCGCTGACGGCCGCCCGGCGCAGCGCGTAGACGAAGGTGTGGTCGGAGACGACCTCCAGGGCGCCGGTGCCCGCCTCTGTGACGGTGAGCGTGCCCCGCACCCGCACGTCCGGATCGGCCAGCGCGACCTTCGCGGGGTCGAAGCGCACCAGCCAGCCGGTGGCGGCGTGCCGGCCGTCGGCGGCCGGTGAGGCGACGCTCCGGTCGAACTGCGCCATCTGGTCCGGGTGGAGCAGGGTACGCACGGGCTGGACGGCGTCACCGGTGAGGACGTCGGGGGCGAGCGACGACGTCACCAGGTAGTCCTTGACGGTCGCCAGCGCGGTCATCACCTGCGCCTCCGAGAAGTGCTCGGTCCGGCGCACGGGCGGCATGGTGATGCCCGCGGCGCCCGTGCGGAACTGCCCGGCCTGGCTGCTCGCATAGAGCTCCGCGGGCGAGCCGCCCGGCACCGGGCCCTGCGGTGCGAGCGGGACGACCGTGACGCGCAACTGCTCGGCCTGCCGGGCCTGGGGCGGCTGGTAGGGGTGCCGGACACCCAGGTAGATCGCGGTGCCGAAGGCGATCACGACGAGAAGGACCAGCAGCAGGATCTGGCCGGGGGCCCGTCCCGCGTTCCACGCGGGGAGGCTGCGCACGGCCGGAGCGTGCTCGCCCATCCGCTCCATCGCGGAGAATTCCTGGACGCGGGCAGCACGAATGAACGATTCGTCGAAGACGACCGATCCGAACTCGTCATCTCCACCGCCGGGGAGCCCCTCGGGAGTCCCCTCGGGCGGGTCTCCACGCCCAGCCATACTTTCAGGGTAGGTCTGGCGGGCACGCGGTAAACGCCCTGGTCCACCACAAGTTCTGACGAGTTCTCACCAGTTGCGCACGGGGTGCCCAGGGCGTATTGGCGCGGGTCTCCCGGGCCGGCGCGAGAGCCTCACGGAGCGCTCGGGCCCCAGGAAACGCGGGGGCCTCAGGGAGCCGGTGGCACCGTGGAGACCCGCGGGGCGGAGCGTTCGAGCGGCGTGGCGATTGGACCGTTGCCCCGCCCGCTGACCGTGGCTCCCGTCGGGGGTGCGTCCACGCCCGTCCGTGCGGGCTGCGGCACCGGATCCTGCCGGTTGCCGTTCGAAGCGCCGCGGTACACGGCCGTGAAGGCGAGGGCGACCATCCCGATGCCCATCAGCAGGGCCAGCAGCCAGGCCACCGGCCGGTGCCAGCGTGCGGTGCCGCGATAGGGACGCAGAGCGCCGCCGTGCCGCCCGTAGGGGCCTGCCCAGTCGCCGTCGGGGCCGGTGTCCTCGTCGTCCTCGTCGTCGTGGTCGTAGCCGCGGCGCCGGTGGCCGGCGGTGGGGCGGCTGTCGTAGAGATCGTCGTCGGGAGAGTGTCCCCGCGGACCGGACCGGGCGGCGTCCGCCTCAGCGCGTGCCTCCGCGGCGGCCAGCAGCCGCTCCACCGCGGTCGGTTCGTGGATCTTGGCGGCCCGTACGAAGTCCTCGTCGAACACCACGGTGGCGAAGTCCTCGTCCGCGCCCCCGCGGTCGTCGTCAGGCTCCCAGCCGTCCGGGAACGGCTTGCCCCCCACGTCGTCCGGCACGTTCTCAGAGTAGACCGGGGGGCCCGGTTTGGGCAGGGAGAGCGCAAACTCTCCCCGCCCGGGTGACCCGGGGCCGCCCCGCTGACGGTCACCGTGTGTGGCCGTCGCCCGTCACGATGTACTTCGTCGAGGTCAGCTCGGGCAGCCCCATCGGACCGCGCGCGTGCAGCTTCTGCGTCGAGATGCCGATCTCGGCGCCGAATCCGAACTGACCACCGTCGGTGAAACGGGTGGACGCGTTCACCGCGACCGTCGTGGAGTCCACCAGCTGGGTGAATCGCCGGGCCGCGGCCTGCGAGGTGGTGACGATCGCCTCGGTGTGACCGGACGACCAGAGACGGATGTGGGCGACGGCCGACTCCAGGGACTCGACGACCGCGGCGGCGATGTCGTAGGAGAGGTACTCCGTCTCCCAGTCCTCCGTGGTCGCGGGCACGATCGTGGCCTTGGTGGCGTCCGCGTACTCGATGACGCGCTCGTCGCCGTGCACGGTCACCCCGGCGTCCGCGAGGGCGTCCAGGGCGCGCGGCAGGAAGGCGGCCGCGATGTCCTTGTGGACGAGGAGGGTCTCCGCGGCGTTGCAGACGCTCGGCCGCTGCGCCTTGGAGTTGATCAGGATCTCGACGGCCATGTCGATGTCGGTCTCGGCGTCCACGTACACGTGGCAGTTCCCGGTGCCCGTCTCGATGACGGGGACGGTGGACTCCTCGACGACCGTGCGGATCAGCGAGGCGCCGCCCCGGGGGATCAGCACGTCGACCATGCCCCGGGCCCGCATCAGCTCGCGTACGGAGTCCCGGCTCTCGCCGGGCACGAGCTGCACGGCGTCGGCCGGCAGGCCGGAGCCACCGACCGCGTCCCGCAGCACCCGCACCAGGGCGGTGTTGGAGGAGTACGCGGAGGACGAGCCGCGCAGCAGCACCGCGTTGCCCGACTTCAGGCACAGCGCGGCGGCGTCCACGGTGACGTTCGGCCGG
Organism: Streptomyces sp. NPDC086835; assembly: GCF_044745705.1. Lineage (NCBI taxonomy): Bacteria > Bacillati > Actinomycetota > Actinomycetes > Kitasatosporales > Streptomycetaceae > Streptomyces > Streptomyces sp. NPDC086835. Next base: position 471,579 of record NZ_JBIVAU010000001.1, on the reverse strand, counting down.
GCCTCGTAGATGATGCCGACGACGCCCAGCGGCACCCGCACCTGGCGCAGGTCGATGCCGTTGGGAAGGGTCGAGCCGCGCACCACCTCGCCGACGGGATCGGGCAGCGCGGCCACATGACGCACGTCGGCGGCGATGGCCCGCACCCGCTCGGGAGTGAGCGTGAGCCGGTCGATGACCGTCTCGCTGGTCCCCGCCTCACGGGCGCGGGCGACGTCCTCGGCGTTGGCCTCGACGATCTCGCTCGTACGGACCTCCAGGGCGTCGGCCATCGCGAGCAGCGCGTCGTCCTTGGCCGATCGCGGCAGAGGCGCGAGGTCGGCGGCCGCTGCGCGGGCCCGATAGGCCACCTGGGCGACCGGGGACATGTTGTCGTAGGGCGAAACCGAAGAGAGCGACGTCATACAGGAAGCGTAATGCGCCGCCCGGGGGCGCCCCTCCCGTATCCCGCAGTCCGAGACGGACCGCCTCGCGCCGCGTGCCTCGACCACCTCACGCGCCCCGCGAACAGGGGGGAGGCACTCGAACCCGCGTGCCCTGCCCTCAGAAGGGATGCACTCCCACCCGCGCGGCCGCCGGCGGGCCGTAACCCTCCGCGACGCGCTGGTGATACGTCTGCCGGTCGATGACCTCGAGGCCGACGATCTCCCACGGCGGCAGGTTGGCCGTGGAACGGTGCTCGCCCCACAGCCGCAGGGCGACCGCGGCCGCGTCGTGCAGGTCGCGCGCCTCCTCCCAGTAGCGGATCTCCGCGTGGTCGTTGGCGTACCGGCTGGTGAGCAGGAAGGGGTGATCGTGGGCCAGCTGCTCGAGGCCGCGGCGGACCTCCTTGAGCGGGGCCTCCCGGCCGGAGACGCTGAGCGTGATGTGCCACAGGCGGGACAGCACACGCTCCTCGTCGGCGGCGCCCGGCCGTGTCCCGGCCTCCACGGTGCCGGTCCCGGCCCCTTGGTCCTGGATCTTCATCCGGTCCCCGCGGGCGGCGTCGCCGTCGGCCCGCCCTTCGCCGCGCGCGTCACCGTGCCCGTCGCCGAAGTCGGCCCCCGCCCCGACGCTGGTCAGAGCCCGCTCCTCGCCCACCGACCGGCGGACGCCCGGCAGCTTCCCGTTCCCTCGGGGCGCATCCCCTGGGCGCGCTCGTCTCACCGGCGGCCTCCCTGCTGCTGCGTCGTCGTGCCGAACCCCGCGTTCCCCCGCAACAAAGTTGACCAGCCCACGGCGGGGCGTGGGGCGGTTTTGGTAAAGGTCTCTGCCAGATGGCGGGACTTTCCGCCTTTTCACGTCTGAAGGACGACCAGATCGTCCCTGTGTACGACTTCCCGCTCGTACTCCGGACCGAGCTCCTTCCCCAGTTCCCTGGTGGAGCGGCCGGCCATCCGGGGGATCTCCTTGGCGTCGAAGTTGACCAGCCCCCGTGCGACCGGCCGGCCGGCGGCGTCGCGCAGCTCGACCGGGTCGCCGGCACTGAACTCGCCGTCCACCGCGGCGATCCCGGCGGGCAGCAGCGACTTCCTGTTGTCGACGACGGCCCGTACGGCACCCTCGTCGAGGGTGAGGGAGCCCTGCGGCGTGGAGGCGTGCGCCAGCCACAGCAGCCGGTCGGCGGAGCGGCGTCCGGTGGCGTGGAAGTACGTGCCGGTGTCACGGCCGGAGAGCGCGTCGGCGGCACGGCTCGCGGAGGTGAGGACCACGGGCACGCCGGCGGCCGCGGCGATCCGGGCCGCCTCGACCTTGGTGACCATGCCGCCGGTGCCGACGCCCGCCTTGCCCGCGCTGCCGATCTGCACATGGGCGATGTCCTCGGGGCCCTGCACCTCCTCGATACGGCTGGTGTCGGGACGGGCCGGGTCCCCGTCGTACAGGCCGTCGACGTCGGAGAGCAGGACCAGCAGGTCCGCCCGTACGAGGTGGGCGACGAGCGCGGCGAGCCGGTCGTTGTCGCCGAAGCGGATCTCGTCGGTGGCGACGGTGTCGTTCTCGTTGACGACCGGGACCGCGCCCATCGCCAGGAGCTGGTCCAGGGTCCGGTAGGCGTTGCGGTAGTGGGCGCGCCGGCTGGTGTCGTCGCTGGTCAGGAGCACCTGGCCGACGCGCACGCCGTAGCGGGCGAAGGACGCGGTGTAGCGGGCGACGAGCAGGCCCTGGCCCACGCTCGCGGCGGCCTGCTGCCGGGCCAGGTCCTTGGGCCGGCGGGTGAGCCCGAGCGGCGCGAGGCCCGCGGCGATGGCGCCGGAGGAGACGAGCACTATCTCCTTCTCGCCGCCGCTGCGGACCTTGGCGAGCACGTCCACCAGGGCGTCGACCCGGTCCGCGTCGAGCCCGCCGGCGGCGGTGGTCAGGGAGGAGGAGCCGACCTTGACGACGATCCGGCGGGCGGCGGTCACGTGCGTCCTCGCCGGGACCGTGCCCGCCGGTGCGGCGGAGGCCGGTGGCTGCCCCGCCGGGGCTCCTGCCGAATGCCCTGCGGCCTGCTGTTCCGGGCTCTGTCCGCTCACGCCGTGCCTCGCCTCTGTCACAAGGCCGAATGTATGTCAGCGTCCCTGTCGAGTGCGCGGCCATTCCGCTCGCTGGACAGCAGCATCCGGCCAACGGCACCTGTCCCCCTGACCCGCGTGGGACGGTGCCACCCCCGAAAGGGCCTGGCGGAGGGCGCGAGTTGACTGCGCCGATGGTTGTTCGATCCGGCCAACCGCTAGGGTGGCCGGTGGGCGGTGGCCCGCGCCCGTTCCGGCGCATGCCTGTCTCCGGCCCGCCACCTTCGACTCCGGTTCCCACAACAGACGGGGCGCAGCTGTGTCGGTCAAAGTGAGTGTCGTCATCCCGGTGTACAACCCGGGGAAGTACATCGATCCGTGCATCGATTCCTTGGTCCGCCAGACCCTGCCGGCCGAGGAGTTCGAGGTCCTGTTCGTCGACGACGGCTCCACCGACGACACGCCGGAGCGGCTCGACAAGCTGGCGGCCGAGCATCCCCACTTCCGGGTGATCCACATCCCCAATTCCGGCTGGCCGGGCAAGCCGCGGAACGTCGGGGTCGCCGAAGCCCGCGGTGAGTACGTCCAGTTCCTCGACCAGGACGACCACCTGGGCACGGACGCGCTGCGCCGCCTGTACGACATGGGGCACAGGAACGGCTCCGACATCGTCATCGGCAAGGTGGCCAGCAACTTCCGCGGCGTGCCGCACGGCGTCTTCCGTACGAACCGCGAGAAGTGCACGCTGCGCGACGCGCCGCTGTTCGACAGCCTCACGCCGCACAAGATGTTCCGCACCGCGTTCCTGCGCGAGCACGGCATCGCCTACCCCGAGGGCAAGCGCCGCCTCGAGGACCAGCTGTACATGATGCGGGCGTACTTCCCCGCCGAGGTCGTCTCGATCCTCGGCACGTACACCTGCTACCACTACTCGAAGCGGGACGACGGCAAGAACGCCGGGTCGGCGAAGCTCGTCCCCGAGGGCTACTACGGCAACCTCCGCGAGGTGCTCGACGTCGTCGTCGCCAACACCGAACCCGGTCCGCTGCGGGACCGGGTGCTGCGCCGCTTCTACCGGGTGGAGATGCTGGGCCGCCTCAGCGAGCCGGCGGTGCTCAAGTACGACGACGACTACCTGCGCGAGATGGTCGACGCGGTACGGCCGCTCGCACTGGAGTACATGGACGACTCCGTGCACGACGGCCTCGGTCCGATGCTGCGGATGCGCTCCACCCTGCTGCGCGAGGACAACGCGGAAGGGCTGCTGCGGCTCGCCCGGCTCGGTTCGTCCGTCAAGGGCTCCGCACGGCTGGAGAACGTGCAGTGGGAGACCGACGGCCGGATCACGGTGACCATGGCAGGACGGCTGGTCCACGGCGAGCAGCGTCTGCCGCTGAAGCTTCTGCGCCGTGACGAGCGGCTGTATCTGCACCCCGACATCACCTCCGGGTTCCTCCCCGAGGGCGCGCTCCTCGACATCACCGACGATCTCGCCGGCTTCCAGGCCGAGCTGTCGCTGCGTGACCGCGAGAAGGCCGTGGAGTGGCTGTGCCCGACCACGCTGGAGACCCACGTCGAGATGCTCGACGACGAGGAGGACGAGACCACGGAGCCCGGCGGGGAGGGGCCGGAGAAAGCGGGCCGGACCTGCGAGGTCGTGCTCCGGGGCACCGGTGTGCTGGCCCCCCAGGGCAGCAGCAAGGGCCGGGGCAACCTTCCCAGGGGCTTCTGGGACGCCTGGGTGAGCGTGCGGGGCCTCGGTCTCGTGCGCAAGACACGGCTGGGCGCCGAGCGTGCGGAGCACGTCGACGGCCAGTGCCTCCCGGCGCTGTTGTCCGCACCCGCCCGCCCTGTGATCCCGTACTTCACCGACCCGCACGGCAACCTCACCCTCGACGTCTCCCGTCGCGGCAAGAAGCTGGTCCCGTATCTGGAGGGCCGCCCCGTGCTGTGCATGCCGGGGCGTTCGCCGCAGCTGCGGCTCGACCTGGTCACGACCGCCGCGACCGCTCCCACGGCGGTGCAGCTGGTGCTGAGCAAGCCGCCGGCCGCGCCCGCCCCTGCCACCGCAGAGGCGGCGGAGACGGGACCGGAGGAGCCGGAGACCTCTGAGGCACCGGACGCCGCGGTCGTCCACGCGTTCCCGTCCACGCTGCGCCCGGTGCACGGTCGCGCCCATCTGCCGGTGCCCCGCCGGGTCGAGGGGGCGCCGGAGGGCACCTGGCAGCTCGGGGTGCGGCTCGACGGCGAGAAGGGCCGGGCCCTGGCGCTGTGTACGGTGGACGTCGATGCCGCCGGCCGTCTCCGCCTGGACGGCAGCCTCCCCGCACCGGACCCCGCCCTGCTGCGGAAGCTGACGGTGCAGCGCCGCCGGGCGGCGCTGCGCGAGGCGGTGCGCACCGTGGCCGGCCCCGTCGTGCGACGGCTGCCGTCCTCCGGGCGCAGGAAGGTACGCCGGTTCGCGGCGCGGCTGCTGGGATGACCCGCGAACCCGCGGGCCCGGCATCGGCCACCTGACCGCAATACCGGAACGAGGACAGGATCACATGCGGCAGCTCTCCATCACCGGCGCCTGGGTGCACGAGCCGAAGATCTTCCCGGACAGCCGCGGGAGCTTCCACGAGTGGTTCAAGGAAGGCGACTTCGCGAAGGCCGCCGGCCACGGTCTGCGGCTCGCCCAGGCCAACTGCTCGGTCTCCAGCCGTGGCACGCTCCGAGGCGTCCACTTCGCCGACGTTCCGCCGAGTCAGGCGAAGTACGTCAAGTGCGTGCGGGGCGCCGTCCTGGACGTCGTGGTCGACATCCGGGTCGGCTCACCGACGTTCGGGCGGTGGGAGGCGGTCCGTCTCGACGACGTCGACCATCGCAGCGTCTGTCTGTCGGAGGGCCTCGGGCACGCGTTCATGGCCCTGACGGACGACGCCACGGTCGTCTACCTGTGCTCCGAGGGCTACGCCCCCGAACGTGAGCACGGCATCAACCCCCTCGACCCCGGCCTGGGCATCGACTGGCCGAAGGACATCGCCCCGGTGCTCTCCGACAAGGACGCCGCGGCACCGTCGCTGGCAGACGCGGAGCGCCAAGGCCTGCTGCCACGGTACGAGGAGTGCCAGGCCTACTACGCCGAGCTGGTCGCGCGCGGCTGAACGGCGCGGCACGCAGGCGAACGCCCCGGGTCCGGCGGACCCGGGGCGTGAGGGGAACGGCTCAGCCCGTGAGCCTCTCGATGCTCCTGCGCACCGGCGCGAAGGCCGAGCGCGGCCGCCGCAGCGTGCGGGCCTTGATCAGGGCGGGCCAGAAGTCGGCCCCCAGCAGCGCCTCCGGCTGGACGGCGTTCTTGCGGACGAGGATCTCTTCCGGGACGTCCTGCGGGTCGGGCACCACGTACTCTTCGATGATCTTGTCGTACGCGTTCTTGAGGACGGTACTCTCCGGGTCGGCACCGAAGATCGCCACGACTCCGGTCGGCGCGGTGTCGACCTCGACGACGACCAGGTCGGGTCGGTACTTCCGCAGGACCTGGGCGACCTTGTAGACGTCGCCGGCCCAGAACTTGGTGTGCCGGTCGCGCGCGGCCTCGTCGATGTCCCTCGGGAGCATGTCGTCGAGCACGATCACGCTGGACCAGCGTGAATGCCGCTCGACGTTCATGAAGTCGCGGAGCGCGTACTCGAAGAGGTGCATTCCGTCGATGAACGAAAGCTCGAGCTTCGGCTCTCCGCCGAGCACATTCAGCGGGTCCTTGCGGGCCAGGGCACGGAAGGGATTACGGCCGGTGCGCAGATGCACCAGCGGGTCCTTGCGCGCGAAGAAGTCGTCACTGGTGGCCCTGACGAGGTGAACATCGCAACTGATGCTCGTCACGACACGGAACGCGGGGTCGATCGCGACGGAAGGGACCCGGGAGAGTGCCAGACTGCGTCCGTCGTTGACCCCGATTTCGAGATAGTTACGGGGTTTGTACGTGCGGTGCAGTTGACGCAGAAAACCGTGGCGATCCACCGATCGAACCCTTCGCTGGGAATCAAATTGATTGATTCCCAGCGAAGTTAGCGTGTACGCGGCCCGGACGTAAATGTCTACCGGCCAGTAGCACCCGTTCCGCGCTCTGCCTCCACGAGCGCGGGGAACGCTTCTACGAGCGCCTCACGCCAGTCGCGAACAGGTTCGATCCCGGTGCCCCGCCAGCCTTCGTGACCGAGGACGCTGTACGAAGGACGGGGCGCCGGACGCGCGAAGGCCCCGCTGTCCGTCGGCCGTACCCGGTCCGGGTCCGCGCCCAGCAGCCGGAAGATCTCCCTGGTGAAGCCGTACCACGTGGTCTCGCCCCGGCTGGTGCCGTGGTGGACGCCCGCGGGAACGGTCCCGGCCACCGCCGCCTGCCCGAGCCTCACGAGCAGACCGGCGAGGTCGGCGCTCCACGTGGGCTGGCCGCGCTGGTCGTCGACGACGTCGAGGGTGTCCCTGGCCGCCTCCAGCCGGATCATGGTGCGGACGAAGTTGGGGCCGCCCGCGCCGTAGAGCCAGGCCGTACGGACCACATGGCCGGTCTCCGGCAGCAGCTCGAGCACCGCCCGCTCCCCCGCCAGCTTGGTACGCCCGTAGGCGCTGCGCGGCGCGGTGGGGGCGTCCTCGGCGTAGGGCAGGGTGGCGTCGCCCGCGAAGACGTAGTCGGTGGACATGTGCAGCAGGACGGCGCCGCTCTCCTTGCAGGCCTCCGCCACGTTCCTCGCGCCGGTGCCGTTGACGGCCAGGGCGGCGGCCTCCCGCTCCTGGGCGCCGTCGACGTCCGTCCACGCGGCGCAGTTCACCACGACGGCGGGGCGGTGGGCCGCCAGGCAGGAGCGCACGGCATCGGGATCGGTGATGTCCAGGTCCGCGCGCGTCACGGCGGCGACGGGGACACCCTCCGCGGCCAGCCGGTCGACGACGTCCCGGCCGAGCATGCCGCCGGCTCCGGTGACCAGCCAGCTCACAGGGCCGCACGCTCCTTCAGGGGCTCCCACCAGGCACGGTTGTCGCGGTACCACTGGACGGTCTCCGCCAGCCCGGTGGCGAAGTCCTTGCGCGGCTCGTAGCCGAGCTCCGCGCGGATCTTGGTGCAGTCGACCGAGTAGCGGCGGTCGTGGCCCTTGCGGTCGGTGACGTACTCGACGCTGGTGTCCCACTCGGCGCCGCAGGCCTCCAGCAGCAGCCTGGTGAGCTCCTTGTTGGACAGTTCGGTGCCGCCGCCGATGTTGTAGACCTCGCCGGAGCGGCCCTTGGTGCGGACGAGTTCGATGCCCTGGACGTGGTCGTCGATGTGCAGCCAGTCCCGGACGTTGCCACCGTCGCCGTAGAGCGGGACCTTCCCGCCGTCCAGCAGGTTGGTGATGAACAGCGGGATGACCTTCTCGGGGAAGTGGTGGTGCCCGTAGTTGTTGGAGCACCGGGTCACCCGGACGTCCAGACCGTGCGTGCGGTGGTACGACAGGGCGATCAGGTCGCTGGACGCCTTGGCCGACGAGTACGGCGAGTTGGGCTCGAGCGGGTGCGTCTCCGGCCAGGAGCCCTCGTCGATCGAACCGTAGACCTCGTCGGTGGAGATGTGGACGAACCGCCCGACGCCGGCCCGGTGGGCGGCGTCGACCAGCGTATGGGTGCCGAGCACGTTGGTGCGCACGAACTCCGCGCCGCCGTCGATGGAGCGGTCCACGTGCGACTCGGCGGCGAAGTGGACCACTTGGTCGTGCTCCGCCATGAGCTTGCCGACGAGGTCGGCGTCGCAGATGTCGCCCTGCACGAAGCCGAAGCCGGGGTGGTCGCGGACCTCGTCGAGGTTGGCCGGGTTGCCCGCGTAGGTGAGCTTGTCGAGCACGGTGACGGCCACGTCGCCCGGCCCGCCGGGGCCGAGCAGTGTGCGGACGTAGTGGGAACCGATGAAACCGGCGCCACCGGTCACCAGGATCTTCGTTGTCATGAGGAGATCTGTACCTTGCTGTGGTCGCCGAGCACGAGTCGGTGGGAGGACGGGTTACGGGGAGAGGGTGTGACCTCGACGTCCCGGCCGATCAGCGAGGCCTCCACACGTCGCACACCGGTGATGGAGGCGCCGCGCAGGACGATGGAGTACTCGATCTCGCTGTCCTGGATCCGGCACGCCTCCGAGACCGAGGTGAAGGGGCCGACGTACGAGTCGCTGATCACCGTGTCACCGCCGATGATCGCGGGGCCCACGATGCGGCTGTTGCTGATCCGTGCGCCCTTCTCGATCCGGACCCGGCCGATGATCTCGCTGCTCCGGTCGACCTCGCCGTCGTTGCTCGGCTCCACCGTCTCCAGCACGGAGCGGTTGACCTCGAGCATGTCGGTGACGTTGCCGGTGTCCTTCCAGTAGCCGGCGATGGTCGTCGAACGCACGTCGCGGCGCTGGTCGATGAGCCACTGGATGGCGTGGGTGATCTCCAACTCGCCTCGCCAGGAAGGCTCGATGGACCGCACCGCCTCGTGCACGGCAGAGGTGAAGAGGTAGACGCCGACGAGGGCGAGATCGCTCTTCGGCTCCTTGGGCTTCTCCTCCAGGCCCACGACGCGGCCGTCCCCGTCGAGTTCGGCGACACCGAAGGACGTCGGGTCGGGCACCTTGGTCAGCAAGATCTGCGCGTCCGGGCGTTCCGTACGGAATTCGTCGACGAGGCCGGTGATGCCGCCGACGATGAAGTTGTCACCGAGGTACATCACGAAGTCGTCCTCGCCGAGGAAGTCCCGCGAAATGGCGACGGCGTGCGCCAGGCCGAGCGGCTTCTCCTGCGGAATGTATGTGATTTTCACACCGAATCGGGACCCGTCCCCGACGGCTTCCCTGATCTCGTCGGCGGTGTCGCCGACGATCACACCCACCTCGGTGATCCCCGCTTCCGCGATCGCCTCGAGGCCGTAGAAGAGCACCGGTTTGTTCGCGACGGGCACCAGCTGCTTGGCCGAGGTGTGCGTGATGGGACGCAGGCGGGTGCCCGCCCCTCCGGAGAGAACGAGTGCCTTCACGATTCATGTCCTCGAGTCGAGTGATGTTCCCCGAGCGGATACCGCTCAGCCCTTTCGACTTTACCCACGGCTCCCCTGCACAGACGGTGTGTTCCGATTCCAGGTGCCGCGCATGAGACGTCGCACCCGTCTGTGTACCCCGCGCACCACCCGCCGGACGGTGAGGGCCTGCGCCTCCGGCGGCAGGACCCGACAGTTGCCGGCCCAGTCGGGCACAGTGACGGCGTACGACTGGTCGGGCAGGCCAGCCGCGGGGTCCCGGAAGTGCGGATAGGCGAGATACACGCGGCCCCGGCGTCCCGTACGGGGCTCACGGAGCACCTCGGGGACCGACTTGGCGGCGGTGAACTCCACCATGTCCCTCAGCAGGTCGAGCCGGCCCCGTGCGACGCATTCCAGCACCAGCCGCTCCCCCACCCTGACGCGGCCCGCGACGCCCTCGTTCCAGTACCCGGTCATGGCGGCCGCCAGCCGCAGCTTGTCGCGCTGCTCCGACTCCGGCTGCCGCAGGAAACCGGGTCCGAACTGCTGGAGCAGGCCCACGGTGAACGGCCTGACCATCAGCAGATCGCGGCGCGGCCCCGGTGGCTCCAGGCGGGCGATCACCCGGGTCAGACCGGTCAGCGCCTCGAAACGGTCGGCGTACGTCCCGCGCCGGGTGGCGTGTTTGCCGTCCTCGCGGCCGACCAGGTAGTAGCAGTCGTAGTCGGCGACCACGGAGACGCCGTTGCCGGCGAGATAGGCCTCCATGGTGAACAACGAGTCCTCACCCGTCGGGAGACTTTCGTCGAACGTGAGGCCGAGCCGGCACAGCATCTCGCGCCGGAACAACTTCTGCGCGCTGAGCGCGTAGATGATCCGTGACGAGTACACATCGGCACGCTCGACGGTCTCGTTGAACATAGAGCGGGGAACGCCGCGGCCCCGCCCGGCCATCCTGCCGAGCACCACGTCCGTCCCGGCGCGGTCCGCCATGGCGACCATCCGCTCCAGTGCCTCGTCGCCGAGGAAGTCGTCGGCGTCGAGGAAGAAGACATAGCGGCCCCGCGCGAGGGAGAGACCGACGTTGCGCGGACCGCTCGGCCCGCCGGAGTTCGCCTGCCGGACCAGCGTGGTGCGCACCTTGCTGCGGGCGGCGAACTCCTCCAGGTACTCGCCCGTGCCGTCCGTCGAACCGTCGTCGACCGCGACGATCTCGATGCGGTCGACGCCCATGGTCTGCGACTCCACCGACTCCAGGCAGCGGACCAGGTACGGCATGGCTTCATAGGCGCCGACGACCACCGTGACATCGGGCACGAGACTGTCATTCATGGACATAAAGACAACCCGAACCAGGCAAAGGTTGCGCTGGACAACCCTTCGGTCAAATGTGCACATCATGCCCGGTACGCGCCGCCGGCCATGAAGACGACAGCGGCCCGGTGGCATCCCTCGGGGACGCCACCGGGCCGCTGCGGACGGGTCGTGTCAGCCGCCCACGGTTGTGTCGCCCACGGTCGAGTCGTCGAGCCCCGGCGCCTGCTCGGGTCCCGCGAGCCGCTGTTGCAGCCCAAGATTGCGCGCCTCCGCCTTGGCGGCCAGTGCCTGTACCGCCGCGTCGAACTGCTGGAGGGACGTCGGCTCGTCGGGGCCGAGCAGATACTCCTTGAGCTCCCGCCGGGCCTCGGCACGGGTGTCCGCCGCGCCGTCGGAGACGGCCGCGAGCAACTCGTCGAGCTCCGCGGCGCTGTTGGAGAGGATCACAGCGGCGCGCACCGCGGTGTTCTGCCGCCGGAACTCCGCCTCTCCCAGGCCCGCGGAGTCGGTGACGGCGTACGGCTTGCCGCTCGCGATGTAGTCCGAGACCACGCTCGAGATGTCGGAGACCATGCCGTCCGACTCGTTGAAGCAGTCGTACAGGCGCGGCTCGGGACCGGTGATGACCCGGTGCTCCCACCAGCCGAAGGACCGCCAGTACGCGGCGTTCCACTCGTCCTTGAGCTTCATGATCTCGGCCTCGCGCGCCGGGTCCGCCACCGAGTCGCGGGCCTCCTCCGCCTCGTCCCCGCCGGCCTTGGAGACGCCCGACAGTTCCGCCATACGTGCTTCGACACGCTGCAGCACGAGGCGCGCGGCAGCATGGTCCGCGGCGTCGGCCTCCGCCTCCGCCATCCACCGGGGGTCGACCGCCCGGGCTGCGGCGGCCGCCTCGACCAGCGCCCTGATCCGCGCGTCGACGGCCTTGGCCTGCGCGCTGCGGGTGCCGGTGAACGGGTGCGGCTTGTAGACGACCCGGATGGGCTGCTCCGCGTTCAGCAGCCGCTCCACGATGTTCTCGCCGGCCAGCAGCAGGGAGGTGTTGCCGGGGTTGTCGTCCCAGCCCTCCCAGGTGGGGGCGTACAGGACCGTCGGGATCGGCTTCTGCGGCCCGCCCGTCCAGGACCGGATGGGAGCGAGCTGGGGGCGGCCCACCTCGACGATGTCCTCGCTGCGCACACCGACGTCGGCGAGGGCGTACCGGTCGCGGCCGGCCCGGCCGGCGGTCCACACCTCGTCGTAGACCTTGCTGTACGGGTTGACGCTGGCGAGCTTGTCACTGTCGCCGTGACCGATGAAGACATGCTTCATGGTCGGTACGCGCAGCATGTGGATGTTCTTGCCGACGTTGGCGGCGTACAGCGCGACCCGGACCGTCGACAGGTCCAGGTTCATCAGGTGCACCCCGCCGGGCACACAGATCACCGGGACGGACGTGGCACCGAGCTGCGGCACGATGTTGCGCTCACGCAGGACGATCAGCGGCCGGCCGTCGATCTTGGCCATGGTGTCGAGCCACATGTTGACCTGGTACGCCGACTCCCTCGAGCCGGAGAAGTAGAGCATCACCGTCGGCTTGTACTCACGCAGCCAGGCGTCCACGCCGGCCAGCACCTTGTCCGGCGGCGGCACGAGACGGCCCGGCCGCAGGTGCGGGACGAGCAGCGCCAGGTAGACGACCGCGAGGAGGAGCGTGAGCCCGAGTCCGGCGTACGCGAAGACGGTGCGGTCGATCCCGACGGCGATCAGTACACCGATGAAGGAGAAGACGTCGAGGTGGAGCATCTTCTCCGCCGATCGGTCCAGCAGCGGGCGCGGCGGCGCGTCGGGGATGCGCACCCGGCTCAGATCCACGTTCCGCGTGACCACGGGCAGTTTGCGGCGCAGCCGGATCAGCGTGACCATCGCGCCGTGCGGCGCCTGGAGACCGTAGAAGCCGAGGAGGCAGGCGACCGTCACGTAGAAGACGGGCTCCTCCGCGAACCCCATCCGGGCCAGCAGCAGCACGAGCAGCAGCTGGCGCACCAGGAAGCGGATCGACAGACCGGCCCGCACCTTGGCGAGCCGGTTGATCAGATAACTCGACCGCTGGTGGAGGAACTGGTCCGCCGCGTACGTCACGGCGACGGCCACTGCGAAGAACCAGAGGCTGGGGATTATCGCCGCGAGCATGACGCACGGGAATCCCAGCATCAGCAGGAGCGCGGCTGCCAGCTCCGATCCGCTGCCCACGCGTGCCATGCGAATGGCTTTCGAAATCACGGAAAAACCTGCTCCAAGGGGGTGCCGACGGTTTTCTGCGAAGGACGTTGAGCCCCGCTCGACAGACTAGGGCCCCTGCGGCGACCGCAGAGGCCCCAGCGCACGAGCAATCAGCTGTGTTCCTCGTCCTCGTGGCGGTCGAGGACGGACGCCAGGGCCTGCTCGAACCCGGTCGCCTCCGAGGCGCCACGGGTCGGGTCCTGCTGCCGGACGTCGATGACGTGGCCGGTCATCTCGGACAGCAGCACGTCGAGCGAGGTACGGGCGACGGCCTCCGAGGACAGCAGCGAACCGGCGGGCTCGACACCGAACGCCTTGGTCCGCATCGGAGTGGCGGTGCGCTCGGGGTTCACGCAGTTCACCCGGATTCCGTCGGCGGCCCACTCGTCCGACAGGGCCTGGGTGAGGTTGACCATGGCGGCCTTGGTGGACGAGTACAGGCTGTACTCGGCCCGGCCTCGGGTGTAGCTGCTGGAGGTGTAGAGGAGCAACTGGCCCCGGGTCCTCGCGAGATACTTGTGCGAGGCACGGGCGATGTGGACGGGCGCCAGGTAGTTGACGTTCAGCGCTTCCTGGATGGCCGCGTTGTCCGTCTCCGCCAGCTTGCCGATGCGCAGCACGCCCGCGGTGTTGATCACGTAGTCGATGCGGCCGCTCTCGGCGTACGCCTTGGAGAGGGCTGCGTCGACGTCCTCGGGGTTCTCGACGTGCGTGCCGGTGGTGGAGCGGCCCAGCGCGTACACCTTGGCGCCGTAGGACTCGGCGAGCTTGGCGATGTCGGCGCCGATGCCGTACGAGCCGCCGAAGACGACGACCGTCCTGCCGGTGAGCTGCTCGCGGTAGGCCCGCTCGTCGGCCGGGGCCGGGAGGGCGGTCGAGGCGAGCTGGAAGAGCTTGTCGGCGATGAACACGTCGACCGGCTGAGTGACCTTCATGTTGTACTCGTCGCCCGCGACGACGTAGATGGGCACGTCCGGCAGATACCTCAGCACGACCGAACAGTCGTCGGTCGCCTGGAAGTTGGGGTCGGACGCCGCGATCTCGTACGCCTTGCGGATCGTCGACAGCTTGAACGCCTGCGGGGTCTGCCCGCGGCGCAGCCGGGAGCGGTCCGGGACGTCGGTGATGAACTCGCCGTCCTCGCCGTGGGTGCGGGTCACGATGATCGTGTCCGCGGAGGGGATGGCGACATCGACGGCCTGGTAGCGGTCCAGTGCGTCGACACAGTCCCTGATGACCCGCTCGGAGAGCAGCGGGCGGACCGCGTCGTGGAAGAGGACGTTGAGGTCCTCCCCCTCCGCGAGGCCCTCACCGAGGGCGGCGATGGCGCGCTCGGTGGTCTCGCTGCGGGTCGCGCCGCCTTCGAGGACCTTGGTGACCTTGGCCAGCCCGGCCTTCGCGACGATCTTCTCCACTTCCGCGACATAACCGGGCGCCATCATCACGACGACGTCATCGACGGAGTCGGCCTGTTCGAAAATCGCCAGCGTGTGTTCTATGACCGCCTTACCCGCGATCTTCACCAGCTGCTTGGGAATCGCGAGCCCCACCCGCTGACCGGTACCCCCGGCGAGCAGGACAGCTGTGGTTCGGGATCTGGCCATGTGGTGCACGGACAAGGGGACCAATCTTGCGGGGGCTGGGGACAAGGCCGATGCTGACATTCGTACTCACCGTCCCGCAAGACGGCTGACACCTCGCGCACATTCGAATAAACCTGCTGTTCACCCTGGCGTTGCGGGCATGCGACCCCGAACGGTACCTCTCGATCAGGTGACCGACGCCACACGTTCGGACGGAGTGAAGTATCACAGAGCGGGAGAAGCGGCACTTACATATCCGCCACATTGAGCGCGAGGTCGTTCGAGAGCGTGTAATAAACGTGCACGCGGATCTTCTTTCGTTGCCCTCCCAGCACACGCCGTGCCACCGCACGCGACAGGCCCGTATGCCTGCGCTTCCCCGACACTGGGTGCGGGTATACGAAAATCCGCTGCCTCATCACCGGATCATCGAGCAGCCGGCCGATCCTCACCGGCTTCACAGCGGGCGCACAGCGAATGAAAAAGTCCCGCACATCGTTTCCACTCACCTGTGACGCCGCCGGTACGGAAGAGGAAAAACGGAACCGAAATCCGTCCTTGCCGACCTTTTTGCCACGGAAATGGATCTCGTCCGTCCCTTCTCCCCGGCGGCGGTGATGCCCCATCACCTCCTGGGCAGGCCGGGCAGACAGCGCAGCCCGTCTCCATGGCACGAAAAAGCCCGGGCCGACGGTCGCGCGAGGCGGTCGTCGGCCCGGGCCCGAGGGATCTCGGCGGGGTGCGGGAGGTTCTTTCGGGGTTCAGCGCTCCTGGGGGTGCCGCAGGCGCCAGCCCTGCCACGCAGACTCGACCATCTGCCGGACGTCGTACCGGGCGCTCCAGCCCAGCTCCTTGCGGATCAGCTCGGCCGAGGCCACCACCCGGGCCGGATCTCCGGGACGACGGGCCGCGATCTCGGCCTCCGTGTCCGTGCGGCCGCTGACCTCGCGGATGAGGTCCACCATCTCGGCGACGGACACGCCCTCGCCCCGTCCGATGTTCAGAACCAGTTCCGCGGAGGGGTCCTCGACCAGCCGGCGTGCGGCCGCCACATGCGCGGAGGCGATGTCTTCGACGTGGATGTAGTCCCGTACGCAGGTGCCGTCCGGAGTCGGGTAGTCGTCCCCGAAAATCAGCGGCGACCGGCCCTGGTCAAGTCGCTCGAAGACCATGGGTACGAGGTTGAAGATGCCGGGGTCACCGAGCTCGGGGGAAGCGGCACCGGCCACGTTGAAGTAGCGGAGCGAGGCGGTGGCCATGCCGTGCGCCCGGCCGGCCCCGCGCACCAGCCACTCGCCGGCGAGCTTGGTCTCACCGTAGGGACTCATCGGAGCGCATTCCGTCTGCTCCGTCACCAGGTCGACGTCGGGCATCCCGTAGACGGCGGCGGACGAGGAGAACAGGAACCGGCGGACCCCGGCCTCCGCCGCGGCCTCCAGGAGCGTCTGGAGGCCGGTGACGTTCTCCTTGTAGTAGTGCAGCGGGCGCTCGACGGACTCGCCGACCTGCTTCTTCGCCGCCACATGGACGACGCCCTGGACCGCGTGGTCCCGCAGTACGCGGTCCACCAGTTCCCGGTCCAGCACGGAACCGCGCTCCAGCGGTACACCGGCCGGGAGCCTCGCCGGATCGCCGGTGCTGAGGTCGTCGAGAACGACCACGCGCTCCCCGCATTCGGTGAGGGCCTTCACCACATGAGAACCGATGTAGCCCGCACCGCCTGTGATCATCCACGTCATCCGGTCATTCTAGGAGACCGGCGGGCACGGTCCTCTTCCCCGCCTCAGGCACTCTCCGGCTCGGACCCCAGCTGTGTGATCACAGGCACACCCCCGAGCCCGAGTGTCACGACAGCAGCCCGGCCGCTGCCAGGGCCACCCAGAGTCCCGGAGGTCCCCACCATCACGGCCGGAGCTCCCGTCGTGACAACTCTGCCGCCTCGACCGTCGTACACCTGCGCCGCGCCTGTTCCGGCCCTGACGGCCATGAGCAACTCCTCCGCGCGGGCATCGCGGCCACCGACGAGACCGACCCGCCCGTAACCTGGCAGGGGCACCGTCGTCACGGTCGCCCAGCGGCCCGCTTTGCCGGAGCCGAGGCGCTCGACCGTGACTCGGTCGCCCGCCGCCTGCCGATAGCCGACCAGCACCGAGCCGTCCGAGGCGGTGACCGCGTCAGGGACGTCCCCCGGTTCGGCCACGAATCTTCGCGACCCCTTGCGCAGTCCGGCGGACGGCTTGCGCTGCGCCCAGTGCTCGACCCAGCCGGAAGAGGAGGCGAAGAGATGGATGAGCCCGTCGCCGTCCACCGTGGCCGTGAGCCCTTCCTGTATGTGTCCGCCGGGCAGCCGCCGCCAGCCCGACCAGTTGCCGTTCCCGTCGAGCACACGGGTGCTCACGCCCTTCTTCCCGTTCCGTACGAAGACATGGACGCGGCCGTCGGGTCCTGTCACCGCCGTCGGCGGGCCGGTGAGCCTGCTGCGCCGCGGCGCCGTCTCAGGATTGCCGAGGCTGCGCCAGCCGGTCTCGAAGTCACCTCCCGGCGTTCGTTGCCGAAGCATGACGATCTCGCGTGTGTTGCCCGACGTGCTCCCGGCCAGGCCGGAGAAGCGCAGGGCGAAGATCAGATGGCGGCCGTCCGCAGCGGTGGCGACGGCTATCGCGGGGGCGAGGGGGCCGCCCCCGAGGTCCTCCGGGGCGGCCGGCCCTCCGGCGGTCGTAGCGGTCCACCGAGCGAGGCGGGTCCCCAGGACGCCGTACACCACTGTCCGGCCGTCGGTGCCGGTGACGGCCTTCGGGCCGGCGGTGGGATAGCGGCGGTGGGTACTGCGCACCCATCCCCGCTTCGACGTCAGAACGCGGTCCCCGCCGATCGAGTAGTCACCGCAACCGGACGGGTTGCCGCACTCCCAGGAAGCGTCACCGCCGTAGGCGTTGAGGTGCCACGTCTTGAGGGCGACCGTCTCCGGAGGCAGGTTCTTCGGCCAGCGCTCGTTGTAGTAGCCCCGGTACGCCTCTGTCTGGAACAGCGGGATCCTGGTGCTGTCACCGGCCCATCTGGCCAGCGCGGCCCAGGTGAAGAGCGCGGCAGCAGTGTGGTCGGGGTGGTCCGAGTAGCCCCGCTGATCGCTGGCGCGCGGATGCAGCCGGTCGTGCACCTGGGAGTCCGGGTCGGGGTCGAGCGTGCGTATCAGCGTGGGCCGGTAGCGCCGGAGCAAAGAGACAAGGGCGTCGATCAGGTCCGCCCGGCGGTAGGAGTAGTGCGCGCGGACGGGGGAGCCGGGCGTGGGACGCGCCGGGAGACTGACATCGGGAGTGGCCCAGAGGTGCGCCATGTTGACGGGCCTGCCGTCGTACTTCGCATGCATCCGGAGGTTGAGGAAAATCAGCTCCGCGGACCTTCCCTGATGTTCGAGCCGATCGAGCTCGACCTCCCGGCCACCCGGGAGCCGCAGGGTGGTGCGCTCCCAGGTACTGAACAGCGGCGCCCCGAGCATCTGCGCGTATGCCTGCCGCAGACCCTGCTGACGTGACGAGACGTACGCCGGAACGTCCGGCCGTGGCTTCGGCCGGCCCGGGACCGCGTTCACGCCGAAGGAGCCCCCGTCCGTCAGATACACGGTCGTCACCGGCACTCCGCTCGACAGTGTGTCCGCGGTGTCGGGGTTCATGAAGAACAGGTCGTCGTCCGGATGCGCCACGAACTGCATCACACGCGCACGTCCTGGCCGGGCGAACCCGATCCGCTGTTCCCTGCCCGGTCGCTCGGCCGGCGTGCCGGAACCGCCCGCACCCGCCGGTGCGTCTGAATCCGGCGAGCGGGTTGCCGCGGCGGTGCAGCCGCCCACCAGGGGCGCTGCCGAAGCACCCGCCAGACACGCCAGTACGGCACGCCGTGACGGCGCGGGATAATGCGATTCGGTCCTGCCCATGGCTCCTTCTCCACCTCTGTGGCGGTCAAGCAAGATCGCCACAGATGAAGAGGAGTAAGAGATAGGCAGGTTTCACGCGATCACGTGATCGTCATCACATAAGGGTCAAATTATGAGTCAACTTGCCGATGGTGCTCATTCTTGGCACCATGCGACGCTGACCATCAGCTCTGAGTGGAAGCCGGGATCGCCGTGAGTGACTCACTGCTGCCCTATGCGGTGGGCGCTGCCAAACGTGCTCGCCGGGCCGCCGTCCGAATACGCCGTCGCGTGGAGCAGCTGCACACGGTCCCGACGATCAGCGGCGGGATCCGCCCACGCGCGCAGCTCCGGCCCGTCCACTACTCGGTCTCCAACGGCCGGACCCTGAACTTCGCCGTCGCCGTCCCGGGGCGGCAGGTCGCTTCCGCCGCTCTGCTGCTCTCTCACGGGACTGCCCGCGAACAGGTACCCCTGGAGCTCGAGCCGCAGGCCGACGGCACACTGCTGCTCACCGCGACGGTGCCGCTGCGCCATCGCGACGCGCAGGAGCCCACGAACCGCGGACCCGCCCTGGGCACCGGTATCTGGAGACTCGCGGTCCTGATCACCACCGCCGACGGGCAGACGCATCGCACCAGGGTCACCGCCCCCGCGCCGCCGGTGCTGTCGGACGGTCCGACCCTGCCGTACTCGCCCTCGCCGACGAGCGGTGCGTGGTTCCGTCCCGTCCGTTCCGTCGACGGCTTCGCGCTGCTGAAGGTCAGGTCGCCCCGCCCCCACGCCGAACTCACCTCGTTCGACCTGCGCTGGGACCGGGTCACCGTGCACGGCAGGCTCATCGGCTGCGCTCCCTCGCAAGCCTCCGGGACGGTCGAGGCCGTTGTGCGCCGCGGCAACCAGAAGGCTGTCACCACCAGACCGGAGTGGCAGGGCGACCGGTTCACCTTCGATGTGCCCCTCGACAGGATGGGCGGGGGGACAGCACGGACCTGGGACTTGTACCTGCGGCTCGGCAGGAGCCGGCTCAGGATCACCCGCCGGCTGACCGATGTCCGTCATCCCCGGCAGGTTTACCGCACCCCCTTCCGTATCGTCGCCCTCGACAACGGCTCTCTCCTGCGGGTGCACGCTCATCTCACGGCGGCCGGCGCGCTTTCCGTCAGCTGCGCCGAACTCGTACCCGCGCCCCGCAGCACAGAGGAAGTCGCATGAAGATCACGTTTCTGCTCACCTGGGGCGATGAGATGGGCGGCACCGAGATGGCCGCCTACACCCAGGCGATCCATCTCGCGCCACGCCATGAGGTAGAAGTCCTCAGCGTCTTCAAGACCCGGCAGGAACCGTTCTTCGCAGCCGCCCGGAAGGTCGAGCGCCGTTACCTGGTGGACCGGACGGACGGGCACGAGCGGCCCGTACGCGACTCCGCGCTCGACGCGGAGGCCTGCCGCACGCTGGCCTCCCTGCCCAGCGAGATCATCAAGCCGGCGTGGGAGAGCACCTTCAACCGCCTCTCCGACGTGGAGATGACGAGGGCACTCGGCTCCCTGGACACCGATGTCCTCGTCACGACCACGCCGGCGCTCATGGCCGCCGTCGCCGACCTCGCTCCGGCGCGGGTCGTCACCGTGCACCAGGAGCACCGCGCCTCCCAGCTCCGCGGCGTCTCCGGCGAGCCCCTCCTCGTCTACGCGCCCCGCATCGACGCCCTCGTCTCGCTCACCGAGCGCACGAACGACTGGTTCGCCGACTCGCTCCAGGGCGCCGCGCCCGAGCTGGTCGCCATCCCGAACGCGGTCCCCGACGGCTTCCGCCCGCGGTCCGACCTGGAGAGCAAAACCATCGTTCTGGCTGCCCGGATGACTCCCGAGAAGCAGCTGGACCATGCCATCCATGCCTTCCACCGGGTCTCCGGGGACTTCCCCGACTGGACGCTGCGCATCTTCGGCGACGGTCCTCAGCAGGTGCGGCTGCGTCGCCTCGTAGAGGGCCTCGGCATGCACTCGCAGGTCGAACTCATGGGCCGCTCCGACCAGATGGAGCAGGAGTGGGCGAAGGCTTCGCTGTGCCTGCTGCCGTCGCGCAACGAGGCCTTCCCCCTGGTGCTGCTGGAGGTGTTCGCCGCGGGTGTTCCGGTGATCGCCTACGACATCGTGACCGGTCCCGCCGAGATCATCCGCCACGACGTCGACGGACTGCTGGTGCCGCCCGGTGACATCGACTCACTGGCCGCGGCGATGTCCCGCCTGATGGAGGACGACGCCACTCGGCACGCCTTCGGCAAGGCGGCCAGGACCGGGGTCAACGAGCGCTTCTCCGGCGAGAAGATCACGTCGCAGTGGGAGGAGCTCTTCGAGCGCCTCGTCGCCCGGCGTGACTCTCCGAAGCGCCTCGCCGACCGTGCCGACCGCACCGCCATGCGCATCGCCCAGGGCGGTACCAAGAGCTTCAGCGTCGCGGCCCCCGTCTCCTTGCTCGCGAACTCCGCGGACGAGCAGAAGGCGCGCGAGGTACTGATCCAGGCACAGAACCGGTCGCTCATCCGCTCCGCCGGCCGTCTCGCCGAAGAGCGGGACGACATCGACGGGCCGACGATGGCCAACCTCAACCTGGAGATAACGGCCAAGGCTCTCGAGGACTCGGGTGTCCCCTTCGTCCTCGTCCGCAACGACGGCCTCGCACACCTCCTGGCCGTGCCCGTCGAGCAGCGCGCCCGCGCCCTCCAGGCGCTGGCGACCCAGTTGCAGGGCAAGCCCGTCTACGGCGAGCTGATCACTCCGCGGGGTGCCGCACCCGGCGCCGTGCTGGCCGAGCGGCTCGAAGACGTCGGTGAGATCGCCGGTGTACGGGTCTTCAAGCCGGTGACGAGCGAGAGCCGGACACTGCGCTACGGCCCCGCGTACGGATGCACCGTCGAGTTCTGGGACGAGGACGACGACGGCTGGCGGAACAGCCCGCGTTCCAACACGCTCCTCGGACGCCGTCTGCCCTCGCTGGAGCCCACGGCCAAGCTCCAGGTCGGCGAACACGACTATCCGACGCTGACCCAGTTCACCAAGCAGCTGATGTGGGACGTGGACTTCCCCGTCGACGTCGTCTACACGTGGGTCGACGACACCGACCCGGCGTGGCGGGAGCGGCGCGACAACGTCCGCCGCCGCCTGGACATGCCGGTCGACGACGCCGACAGCGGTGACGTCCGCTTCCGTAACCGGGACGAACTGCGGTACTCCTTGCGGTCACTGGCGATGTTCGCGCCGTGGGTGCGCAACATCTACCTCGTGACCGACGACCAGACCCCCAACTGGCTGGACACCGATCAGCCCGGCATCGAGGTGGTCAGCCACCGCGACATGTTCCCGGACCAGTCGTGGCTGCCCACGTTCAACTCGCACGCCATCGAGAGCCAGCTGCACCGTATCGACGGACTGGCCGAGCACTTCCTCTACTTCAACGACGACGTGTTCATCGGCCGTCCGCTCTCGGCCGGTTCGTTCTTCCTCAGCAACGGTGTCGCGAAGCTGTTCCGTTCGCCGACCCCCGTCCCGCCGAGCGAGCCGTCGCCGGACGACGAGGGCTACTTCGCCGCCGCGAAGAACAACCGGGCCCTGCTGGAGGAGGCGTTCGGCCGGGTCGCCACCCACGGCTTCCTGCACGCCCCCCACCCGCTGCGCCGCAGTGTGCTCTCGGAGATCGCCGAGCGGTTCCCCGAGGAGGTCTCGGCGACGGCCCGTAATCCGTTCCGTGCCAACACCGACCTGTCGATCACCTCGTCGCTGCACCACCACTACGGCTACCTCACGGGCCGCTCCGTGCCGTCCGCCATCTCCTGCAGCTACATCAACGTCGGCAACTACGAGCACCACTCGGTGCTCAGCAGGCTGCTGGCCGCCCGGAGCCACGACGTCTTCTGCATCGGGGAGTCCGCGGACGCCGAGGTGCCCGTCGACGAGCAGGACCGTGTGCTGCGCGCCTTCCTCAACGCCTACTTCCCGGTCCCTTCGCGGTTCGAGCGGAGCTGAGGCGAACAGCGCATGAAGGAGGGGCTCCTCGTCCGTACGGACGAGGAGCCCCTCCTTCATGCTGTCGGCGCGTTCCCCGCTACTTCTCGAACGGGCTCCGCACCGGGAAGTACGCCTCGAGGAACGGCGTGATCAGGTCCTTCTGGCCCGTCACGTCCTGCTCCGTCGAGACCGTGTCGTTGACGCAGAACACCGTCTTGTCGCGGTTGGCGAGCAGCCGCCCCAGCCGGGCCTCCGTCCACGGGTGCGTCAGGTCCAGGTAGCTGTACGGCAGCTTCGACGGCACCGCCCGCTGCGTGTGGAAGGCGTAGTAGTGGTGCAGCGACGACGCGATGGAGATGTCGTCGATGCTGCGGAACCTGCTCGCCTCCGTGCGGCGGTACTGGGCCTCGAACTCGGACTCGATCTCGGTGAGCACGCTGCGGCGCAGCGCGTGCGGCATGTGCTTCATCTTCTGGACGAGCACCGCGCCGTAGCGTTCCTCGATCAGCCGGCGGTTGTTCTTGCCCGCTGCCGCGACCGGCGGGTCTTCGGCGGTCCGCTCACCGAGCGGCACCAGCGCCGGGGACGGGAAGAACTTGGTGAGGCCGTTGGAAAGGAAGAAGTCCTGCGGCGTCACCTCGCTGCCGAGCATCACGTCGTCGTTGAAGTAGAGGAAGTGCTCGGCCAGCCCCTCGATGTGGTGCAGCTGGCTCTCGATGGCGTGCGAGTTGAACGTGGGCAGCAGGTTCGGGGAGCGGAAGATCTCCTTGTGACTGACCACCTTCAGGCCCGGCACCTCGGTGTTCAGCCAGTCCGGGGTCTGGTCGTCCGTCACGAGGTAGATGTTGCGCACCCAGGGCGCGTACATGTGCAGCGAGCGCAGGGAGAAGCGCAGTTCGTCGCGGCTCAGGTAACGCGCGGCGTTGGCCGCCTCCGCGTGGTAGCCCTCACCGGAGAACTCGGCCCGGCGCCGCAGCCACGCGGGGTCGGCGCCGTCCACCCAGGTGTACACGACGTCGATGGGGAAGGTGACCGTCTCGGTGGGGACGACGGCCAGTTCGGCCCGTGTGGGCACCTGCGGAGCGTCGGCGGCCTCACGGGGCGCGAGGTCGGTGAAGTACGCCTCCGACACGGTGACGGTCCCGCCTTCGAGCGGCAGGGCCGCAGCGAGCTTCCCGGGCCGCGGGGCCGTCAGCAGACCCTCCTCCTCGTGCCAGAACTCGATGTCGCAGCCGTACTCGGCACCGAGCTTCAACTGGCGGGTGGGGTCGGTGCGGTACCAGGTGACGCGGATGATCTCCGCGTCACGCAACCGACGCCACGTGGAGGCCTCGTAGCCGGGCAGCGAGCTCCGGGGAGCCGGGCCGTTGCCCCGGACCTCGGCGGCGTAGCCGGGCTCGTCACGGCAGGCGGCGGCGAGCGCCTTCAGCACCTCTGCGCGGTCCTCGACGCGGACGGCCACCGCGGACGCGCGGTCCGAACGGCCCCGTACACAGAAGTGCTCGATGCCGGCCCCGGCCAGCACCCGCAGCACGGCGGAGAGATTGTCCCGGCGGGCCTGCAGCGGGGTCGTCCCCACCGCCACCAACGCCACCTTCAGTTCCTGGCCGACGGAGATCACGGCGCGGTCGGGTCCTGAGGCGAGGGCCTCGTAACGCCGGGCCACGCGGCCGGCACGGATACGCTCCGCGACGGCGGTGCCATTGGCTATACGCGTCTTCAGACGGCGACGCACATCGGCATCGACCTGCGAGACGATCGCCCGCCGCACACTCTCCGGTACGGCTCGGCGGTAGACCCCAAGCAGCCGGGGTGCCTCGGGATTTCGCACTGCGGGCGACTCCTTGAACGTGATCGGAAGGGAACGTGAACACCTTCAGTATGACCGGTGTTCCCTACCCTCCGGGCCGCCGGGCACGGTATCCCGCCACTGTGGCCGGACCGTGGCACACGGCCCGTACGGACGGCCCGCCCGGGCCGGAGAACGACCGGCGCGGGCGGAGTTCATGCGCCGTGCCGGAGCCGGTGCCCCGCACTCGGCGGCCGGGCCCGTAGGTACGGGCCCGGCCGCCGATCCAAGTGCGGCCCGGTCGCCCGGCACCTCGGGGGTGCCGGCCGCCGCGGCCGCTCACCCTGCGTCTGGAGGATCAGAACCGGAGGCTCAGAAGGGGTCGAAGCCCTCGAACTCCTTCTGCGCCTCGTCCCGCTCGGCGTCGCGGTCCCGCCGCCGCTGCGCGGCCGGACGCGGCGCCTCGAGGCGGTGGTCCTCGCCACGGCGGCCGAGCATCTCCGCGCCCGCCATCATCGTCGGCTCCCAGTCGAAGACGACCGCGTTGTCCTCGGGGCCGATGGCCACGCCGTCACCGGCGCGAGCACCCGCCTTCATCAACTGGTCCTCGACACCGAGGCGGTTGAGGCGGTCTGCCAGGTAGCCGACGGCCTCGTCGTTGTTGAAGTCGGTCTGGCGCACCCAGCGCTCCGGCTTCTCGCCGCGCACTCGGAAGAGACCGTCCTCCTCCTGCCGGACGGTGAAGCCCGCGTCGTCGACCGCCTTCGGGCGGATCACGATCCGGGTCGCCTCCTCCACGGGCTTGGCGGCCCGAGCCTCCGCGATGATCTCGGCCAGCGCGAAGGACAGCTCCTTGAGGCCCTTGTGCGCCACCGCCGACACTTCGAACACCCGGTAGCCGCGCGCCTCGAGGTCGGGGCGGATCATGTCGGCGAGGTCCTGGCCGTCCGGGATGTCGACCTTGTTGAGGACGACGATCCGCGGCCGGTCGTCGAGGCCGCCGTACTGCCGCAGCTCCTCCTCGATGACGTCGAGGTCGGAGACCGGGTCACGGTCGGACTCCAGCGTCGCCGTGTCCAGGACGTGCACCAGCACCGAGCAGCGCTCGACGTGGCGCAGGAACTCCAGGCCCAGGCCGCGACCCTGGCTGGCTCCCGGGATCAGTCCGGGGACGTCCGCGATGGTGTACACGGTCGAGCCCGCGGTGACGACGCCCAGGTTCGGCACGAGGGTGGTGAAGGGGTAGTCCGCGATCTTCGGCTTGGCGGCGCTGAGCACGGAGATCAGCGACGACTTGCCGGCGCTCGGGAAGCCCACGAGCGCCACGTCGGCGACCGTCTTGAGCTCCAGCACGATGTCCCCGGTCTGGCCGGGGACACCCAGCAGCGCGAAACCGGGGGCCTTGCGGCGCGCGGACGCGAGCGCCGCGTTGCCGAGGCCGCCCCGGCCGCCCTCGGCGGCGACGAAGGTCGTGCCCTGGCCCACCAGGTCGGCGAGGACGTTGCCCTCCTTGTCGAGGACGACGGTGCCGTCGGGGACCGGCAGGACCAGGTCCTGGCCGTCCTTGCCGGAGCGGTTGCCGCCCTCACCGGGCTTGCCGTTGGTGGCCTTGCGGTGCGGACTGTGGTGGTAGTCGAGCAGCGTGGTGACGGACTGGTCGACGACCAGGATCACGTCCCCGCCACGGCCACCGTTGCCGCCGTCCGGTCCGCCGAGCGGCTTGAACTTCTCCCGGTGTACGGAGGCGCAGCCGTGGCCTCCGTTACCCGCGGCGACGTGCAGCTCGACGCGGTCCACGAAGGTGGTCATGGATGTGCCTCCAGTGATGACGTGTGACGTACGTACGTAAATGTCTGTCTCTCAACACACGAAAGGCGGACCCGCTTCCCGTACGGGAAGTGAGGTCCGCCCCTCGTGAAGGATTCCGGTCAGGCGACCGGAACGATGTTCACGACCTTGCGGCCACGGTGGGTACCGAACTCCACCGCGCCCGGCTGCAGCGCGAACAGCGTGTCGTCGCCGCCACGGCCGACACCGGCGCCGGGGTGGAAGTGGGTGCCGCGCTGGCGGACCAGGATCTCACCGGCGAGCACGACCTGACCGCCGAAGCGCTTCACGCCGAGCCGCTGGGCATTGGAGTCGCGACCGTTCCGGGTGGACGATGCGCCCTTCTTGTGTGCCATCTCTCCTCAGTCCCTTACTTCGCAGCCGTGGGGATGCCGGTGACCTTGATCGCCGTGTACTGCTGACGGTGACCCTGGCGGCGGCGGTAGCCGGTCTTGTTCTTGTAGCGAAGGATGTCGATCTTCGCGCCCTTGTGGTGGTCCACGACCTCGGCCGTGACCTTGATACCGGCCAGCACCCACGGGTCGCTGGTCACGGCGTCGCCGTCGACAACGAGCAGGGTCGAGAGCTCGACCGTGTCGCCAACATTGGCGGTGGAAATCTTGTCAACCTCAACGATGTCGCCGACAGCAACCTTGTGCTGGCGACCACCGCTGCGCACGATGGCGTACACGCGGATCTCTCTCTCGCTCGAACGAAACTCCTGATGCCAGCCGCTCGCACGGGCCTGGGGCCCATGACGGTCCGGAATGGACGAGCGGCCTCTCCCGGCGGGCCGGGAGGGAGGTGCTCAGGAGTGGACGTGTAAGGAAACACGCCGAGGGTCAAGGTTACGGGCCGCCGCTCGGAGGGTCAAACCGGCCCCGCGCCTCCGACTCCCAGGCGCACCGGCCGCTCCCCGCCGGCTCCCGCGCTCGGTCGCGGTACCGCCGTCCGCGGTGTGCGCAGGCCGTGCGAACGCCGCACGGGCCGGGCCAGGCCCGTGCCGGGGCATTTCCCGGACCCTGCGCGGTACGTCGTCGCAGCCGTACGCCGCACGGAACGGCGGTGGGCCCCCCTCCGCGCAGGAGAGGGGCCCACCGCCGTACTACGTGTGCCGTGTGACCGACTACGCCTCCGTGTCGGACGAGACGCCGGGGGCCGGCGTCTGCTCGGCGGCGACGGTCTTCTTCGAGGCCTTCTTCGCCGTCGTCTTCTTCGCAGCCGTCTTCTTGGCGGTGGTGGTCTTCTTGGCGGCCGCCTTCTTCGCCGTGGCCTTCTTGGCGGTCTTGCGGGCCGCCTTCTTGGCCGCCGGCGCCTCGGCTCCGGCCTCCTCCGACATGGCCGCTTCAGGCTCGGCCGGCGTCTCGGGCTCGGCGGCCTTGGGCTCCGCGGCGACCACGACGACCGCGGCCTCCTCGGCGCCCGACGGCGAACCCGCGGGAGCCGTGACCTTGCGGGTCACCCGGCGGCGGGCGCGCGGCGGAGCCGCGGACGGCGCCTCCTCCACGACCGGGGCAGGAGCGGCCGGGGCCGCCTCCGGCTCGGCCGGGGCCGGTGCGACCGGAACGGTCGTCTCCACGACGGTCGGCTCCGACGTCGCGGGCGGGCCCGCCGGAGCGGACGCCTTCCGCGTGGCACGGCGCCGGGTACGGCCCGCGGGGGCCGCCTCCTCCACCGGCGCCACGGCGGGCGCGGCCTCCGCGGCGGGCGCCGCCGGGGCCTCCGGCTCGGCGGCCTTCGGCGCGCCGGCCGGGGCCGACACCTTGCGGGTCGCACGGCGACGGCCACGACCGCGCGTGGCTGCCGCCTCGGCCTCCGCCGCGCTGCTGTACAGCTCCTCGTCCGGGACGAAGTCGGGCTCCGCGAGCGCCACGGGTGCCGCGACCTCGGCGGCGACCTCCTCCTCCGTCTCGAGCTCGGTCTCGGGCTCGAGCGGTTCCGGACGGCCCTCGATCTCCTGCGCGGCACCACGGCCGCGCTTCTTCGAGCGCTTCCCGCCACCGCCGCCGCCCACGGACGTCGGCTGCTCCATGTGCACGATCACGCCACGGCCGTTGCAGTGGACACAGGTCTCGGAGAACGACTCCAGCAGGCCCTGGCCGACCCGCTTACGGGTCATCTGCACGAGGCCCAGCGACGTCACCTCCGCCACCTGGTGCTTGGTCCGGTCACGGCCCAAGCACTCCAGGAGCCGCCGCATGACCAGGTCACGGTTGGACTCGAGCACCATGTCGATGAAGTCGACGACGACGATGCCGCCCAGGTCGCGCAGCCGCAGCTGGCGCACGATCTCCTCGGCCGCCTCCAGGTTGTTCCTGGTGACGGTCTCCTCGAGGTTGCCGCCCTGACCGGTGAACTTCCCGGTGTTGACGTCGACCACGATCATGGCCTCGGTCTTGTCGATCACCAGCGAGCCGCCGCTCGGCAGCCAGACCTTGCGGTCCAGCGCCTTCATCAGCTGCTCGTCGATCCGGTGCACCGCGAAGACGTCGGTCTCGCTGGTCCAGCGCTGCAGCCGGTCGACGAGGTCGGGCGCCACGTGCGAGACATAGCCGTGGATGGTGTCCCAGGCCTCGTCGCCGCTGACGACGACCTTGGAGAAGTCCTCGTTGAAGATGTCGCGGACGACCCGGACGGTCATGTCCGGCTCGCCGTAGAGCAGCGTCGGCGCGTTGCCGCTCTTCGCCTTCTTCTGGATGTCCTCCCACTGCGCCTGGAGACGCTCGACGTCACGGCGCAGCTCGTCCTCGCTCGCGCCCTCGGCGGCGGTACGCACGATCACGCCCGCGTCCTCGGGGACGATCTTCTTGAGGATCGTCTTCAGACGCGCGCGCTCGGTGTCGGGCAGCTTGCGGCTGATGCCGGTCATCGAGCCCTCGGGCACGTAGACCAGGTAACGGCCCGGCAGGGACACCTGGCTGGTGAGCCGGGCGCCCTTGTGGCCGATCGGGTCCTTGGTCACCTGGACGAGGACCGACTGACCGGACTTGAGGGCGGCCTCGATTCGGCGGGGGCCACCCGACATGCCGAGGGACTCGAAGTTCACCTCACCGGCGTACAGGACCGCGTTGCGGCCCTTGCCGATGTCGACGAAGGCGGCCTCCATGGACGGCAGCACGTTCTGGACCTTGCCCAGGTAGACGTTGCCGACGTAGCTGGTGGCCTGCTCCTTGTTGACGTAGTGCTCGACGAGCACGTTGTCCTCGAGGACGCCGATCTGGGTGCGCTCGCCGCTCTGGCGGACGACCATCACCCGCTCGACGGCCTCGCGGCGCGCCAGGAACTCCGCCTCGGTGATGATCGGCACCCGGCGGCGGCCCTGCTCGCGGCCCTCACGGCGGCGCTGCTTCTTCGCCTCGAGACGCGTCGAGCCCTTGATGGACTGGACCTCGTCGCTCGGCTCCTCCTTCTTACGGGGCTCACGGACCTTGACGACCGTGCGCTCCGGGTCGTCGGTGACCGCTTCGGCCTCCGTGGCCCCGTCACCGCTGCGACGGCGACGACGGCGACGACGACGGCTGCTGCTCGTTCCGACGGCGGAAGGCGTCTCCGTGTCGGTCTCGTCCTCCTCGTCGCCCTCGTCCTGGGCTTCCTCCGCCTCGGCGTCCGCGTCCTCGGCCTGCTCCTCCGCGGACTCGTCCGCGTCGGGGGCCTCTCCACGGCGACGACGGCGGCCACCACGACGGCGGCGGCGCGACGGGCGGTCCTCGTAGTCGTCCTGCTCCTCGGCCTCGGCCGCTTCCGCCTCCTCGGGCTCCGCCTCGTCCTCGGCCGGTGCGGCCTCGGCCGCGACGGGCTCGGCGACGGGCGCCTCCACGGGCTCCGCGGGCTCGCCACGACGGCGGCGGCGACGGCGGCCGGCCGGCTCGGGGGCCGCGCTCTCCGCCGCGGGCGTCACCGCGGTCTCCTCTTCCTCTTCCGGCTCGGGGCCGGCCGCCGCGGCGACGGCCGCGGCGGCGGCCGTCTCCGGGGTCTGGAACATCGGCTCGGTGAAGACCGGGGCCCGGAAGGTGGGTACGGCCGGCCGCTGGGCACGGCGACCACGAGCGGGCTCCTCCTCGGCGGCCTGCTCCGCCTTGGCGGCAGGCTGCGAGGTGAACTGCGGCGACACCGCGCGGCGGCGGGAGCGGCCACGGGTGGCGGCCTTCTCGGCTGCCGCGACCTCCGCCTCACCGGCGGCGATCTGGGAGACGGCGCTCTCGGGCAGGCTCTCGCCGGCCTCCGTGATCTCCTCGCCGGCGGCCTGCGGAGCGCCCGCGGGAGCGGTCGCCTTACGGGTGGCACGGCGACGGCTGCGCGGCGCGGACGCCTCGGCCTCTGCCTGCTCGCCCTCTTCCACGGTCCCGGTCCTGGGCGCACCGGCGGGCGCGGACGCACGGCGGCGGGTACGCCGGGAGACGGGGGCCTCCTCGGCGGCCTCGACCGCCGGGGCCTCGTGCTCCTCGGCCACGATGGTCTCCTCGTCCTCGGCGACCGGGACGGCGGCCTCGGCCGGCGCCTCGACGGCCTTCGGCGCACCGGCGGGCGCGGAGGCACGGCGGCGTGTGCGCCGGGGGGCGACGGACTCCGCCTCAGCGGCCGGCGCCTCCTCGGCGACGGGCTCCGGCTGGACCGTCTCACCGGTCAGCGGTTCGGCGGCCTGCGGCGCACCGGCGGGCGCGGTGGCCTTACGGGTGGCACGGCGACGGGCACGCGGTGCGGGCTCCGTGGTCTCCTGCTCGGCCACCTGTGCCGGAGCCGCCTGCGCGGCGCTGTCGGCCTCGGCGGCCTGTGCCGCTTCGACGGCGGCCGGCGCACCGGCCGGAGCGGAGGCGCGGCGGCGGGTGCGGCGCGGCGCGGGGGCCTCGTCGGCGACCGGCTCCGCGGCTTCCGCGGTGACGTCGGGCTCCACGGTCTCGGCGGCCTGCGGCGAACCGGCAGGGGCGGTCGCCTTGCGGGTGGCACGACGGCGCGCGGGCCGCGTGGCTGCGGCGTCCTCGGCGGATCCGCCGGCGACGGCCGTCTCCGGCTCGGTGACCTCGGCGGCCTGCGGGGCGCCGGCGGGCGCGGTGGCCTTACGGGTGGCACGGCGACGGGTGCGGGGCGCTGCTTCCTCGGCCTCGCCACCGGCGGTGGCGTCGGCCTCTGCGGGCTCCGCGGTCTGCGGCGAACCGGCCGGGGCCGTCGCCTTGCGGGTGGCACGACGGCGCGCCCGCGGTTCGTCGGTCACGGCCTTGGCGACCTGCGCGGCCTCCGCGGCACCGGCGTCGGCGGGCGTCTCTTCGGCGGCCTCGCCGGACCCGCCCACCACGGCGCCCACCGCGGCCACTGCCGGGATGACGGCCTCGGCGGCCTGTGCCTGTGCGGCGGCGGACTCGCCCGTCTTCGGGGCTCCCGCGGGTCGCGACGCCGCGCGGCGCCTGCGGCGCGGCGGCAGCGTGTCGCTGGGGCTGTTGTTGTTGTCTTCGTTCTCGTTGTTTCCGGCGGTGCCGGTTTCGTTCGACTCGAGCATGCGGGCGGTTCTCCCGTCACGCTCCCGGGCGCCGCGCCTGTATCCGGTCCGGCCGCGGCCCGCGTGATGTGCGCGGTGCCGCCGTCCGGGGCGCGGGCGCCGCACGGGAGCTGATGTCTGGCTCGCCGGTTCCGTACGCGATGTACGCACGGCCTGGCGAAAGTCTTTTGTGTCAGCGCGCGGCCCGACCCAGGTGGCTCCCGAGTGCAAGAGCCGCGCTACGACGACCGTCCTTACGCGGCGGGACCTTCCGGCGCCGTCGCAGAAGCGGTCCCGGCGGCCGTGGGTGGAGCGGCCGGAGCTGCCTCGCGGTCGGGCGCGAGCGGGTCGGTCACCGTGCCGGACTCCTCGTCGAAGAGCCCCTGCGCCAGCCTGGTCACCGCTGCGGGGACCGGCGGCGCCAGGTCGGCCACAGCTCGGAGACCGGACAGGACGTCGTCGGGTCGCACGGCAGGTGTCACGTGCCGAACAACCAGGCGCAGTATCGCACAGGGCGTGTCCCCGGTCCTATCGGACGCCTCGAGTGACGCGACGGCGCCTCGGGCGTCGAAGGTGCGCATGCCGCTCTTCGTCTTCCGGGTGACCTCGACGGTCTCGGCGGCGAGGAAGGCGGCCACGGCGCTTTCGGCGTCCCCGGGCCCGACACCGTCCAGGCGCAGCTCCCACACGGAGGCGGTGAGCCGGTCGGCGAGGCCCGCGGTGCGGGCCTCGACGGCGTCGATGATGTCCAGCCCGTCCGGCAGCGACTCGTCGAGCAGCTCGCGCAGCTTGTCCGGGTCGCGGTGGTCGGTGAGGGCGATCTCCAGGAACTCGGCCTCGCTGCCCGTGCCGGTGGGTGCGGCATTGGCGTACGACACCTTCGGGTGCGGGGTGAAGCCCGCCGAGTACGCCATGGGCACCTCGGCGCGCCGCAGTGCCCGCTCGAACGCACGCTGGAAGTCACGGTGGCTGGTGAACCGGAGGCGGCCGCGCTTGGTGTAGCGCAGTCGGATGCGCTGCACCGCAGGTGCGGGCGGCGGGCCTTCGGGCTGTCGCTTGCCCAGTGGTTCTTCTCCTCGGTGTGGAGCGGGCGCGGGTGGCGCGCCGCCCTCAAGGTGCGGGGTGCTCCCCGGGGGCCGACCGGTTCACCCCTGCTTGTGCAGGGAGATCTCGGGTTCGGCCGCCACGCCGGGAACGGTCTGTGTTTGTTGTCTGCCACCCAGGTTACGCGCCTGACCCGCCGTACCCACCACGGGCCGCGGCTCGCGGGGCGTGCCGATCAGCGCGCGCCAGGCGTCGCGCCGTGCCTGACGTACGGTTTCGCGCGCCGACGCGAGGGCCGCCCGGGCCGCTCGGCCCGCCTGCGCGGCGGCCCTGGCGGCCGGGCGCCACACGGCATCGCGCACGAAGTGTCCGACGGGCGTGCACACGCCGCGGTAGAACCAGCTCGCCGGGCGGCCCACCAGGTTCCACGCGAGCCACTTCAGTCCGCGGCCGACCGCACGCGAGATGTAGCCGGCGATGCGCCAGGCCACGGCGACCGCCGCCGCGATCTCGCGCCCGACGGGAGCGAGGACGTACCGGTACAGCCACACCACGGGGACCACGAGCAGCGTCCGCACCAGCCATGCGAAGCCCCGGCCAAGGGTGCGAAGGAGCCAGGTGATGCCGTGGCCGAGCGGGGTCAGGACCTGCCGGTACACCCACACCACGGGCACCACCAGCCCGTACGTCACCACCGGCACGACCACGTACCGCCACAGCGCCACCCACGGCCAGTAGAACAACGCCTTGCCGAGCCAGGTCAGCACGGCCGCTGTCCCGTGGCCGAGCGGGGTGAGGAGCGTGCGGTGGATCCATCGCGCCGGGGCGAGGAGCAGGTGCTCCACGAGCCAGGCGATGCCGTGGCCGAGCGGGGTCAGCAGCTGCCGGTACACCCACACCACGGGCACCACCAGCCCGTACGTCACCACCGGCACGACCACGTACCGCCACAGCGCCACCCACGGCCAGTAGAACAATGCCTTGAGGGTGACGGTGGCCACCCGCCCCACGGCGCGCGCCACGGAGGTGAGCACCTTCTCGAAGATCCAGGCCAGCGCCCGCCCGAGCGGCCTCAGCAGCACCCGCTCGACCGCCCGGCCGCAGAGGACGAGGACGTCCCACACCATCCGCACCGGGACGACGACGAGCACCACGACGACACGCACCGGGACCCGCACGACCTGGGCGAGGCAGCCGTCGCCCGGCTCGTAGTCCTTCGGCGCCTGGTGGGCGCCGTGGCGCCGGGGCGCGGTGGTGTGCGTCGGCTTTTCCAAGTCCATGTCACAGATGACGCATCACAGGCCCGTTCGGATCCAGTACCTGCGCTTTTCCCCCGGGTCCTCGCGTGCAACGGAAGAAGGCCCGGCCGCAGGTTTCCCCGCGGCCGGGCCGTCCCCCGAGCTGTGTTACTTGACGACGGTCAGCGGGAGCAGCTTCTTGCCCGTCGGACCGATCTGGATGTGCGTGTCCATCTGCGGGCACACGCCGCAGTCGAAGCACGGCGTCCAGCGGCAGTCCTCCACCTCGGTCTCGTCGAGGGCGTCCTGCCAGTCCTCCCAGAGCCAGTCCTTGTCGAGACCGGAGTCGAGGTGGTCCCAGGGCAGGACCTCCTCGTACGTGCGCTCACGGGTGGTGTACCAGTCGACGTCGACGCCGAAGTCCGGCAGCGTCTTGGCGGCGCACGCCATCCAGCGGTCGTAACTGAAGTGCTCGCGCCAGCCGTCGAAGCGGCCGCCGTCCTCGTACACGGCGCGGATGACCGCGCCGACGCGGCGGTCACCGCGCGAGAGCAGGCCCTCGACGATGCCGGGCTTGCCGTCGTGGTAGCGGAAGCCGATCGAGCGGCCGTACTTCTTGTCGCCGCGGATCTTGTCGCGGAGCTTCTCCAGACGCGCGTCGGTCTCCTCCGCGCTCAGCTGCGGCGCCCACTGGAACGGCGTGTGCGGCTTGGGCACGAAACCGCCGATGGACACCGTGCAGCGGATGTCGTTCTGCCCGGAGACCTTGCGGCCCTCGGCGATGACCTTGACCGCCATGTCGCCGATCTGGAGGACGTCCTCGTCGGTCTCCGTCGGCAGACCGCACATGAAGTACAGCTTCACCTGACGCCAGCCGTTGCCGTACGCGGTGGAGACCGTACGGATCAGGTCCTCCTCCGAGACCATCTTGTTGATGACCTTGCGCATGCGCTCGGAGCCGCCCTCGGGGGCGAAGGTCAGACCGGACCTGCGGCCGTTCCTGGTCAGCTCGTTGGCGAGGTCGACGTTGAACGCGTCGACGCGGGTCGACGGCAGCGAGAGGCCGATCTTGTCCTCTTCGTACCGGTCCGCGAGGCCCTTCGCGATGTCGCCGATCTCGCTGTGGTCCGCGGAGGACAGCGACAGCAGGCCGACCTCTTCGAAGCCGGTCGCCTTGAGACCCTTCTCGACCATGTCGCCGATGCCGGTGATGCTTCGCTCCCGCACGGGGCGCGTGATCATGCCGGCCTGGCAGAAGCGGCAGCCGCGGGTGCAGCCGCGGAAGATCTCGACGGACATCCGCTCGTGGACGGTCTCGGCGAGCGGGACCAGCGGCTGCTTCGGGTAGGGCCACTCGTCGAGGTCCATGACGGTGTGCTTGGACACCCGCCACGGCACACCCGACCTGTTCGGGACCACACGGCCGATGCGGCCGTCGGCCAGGTACTCGACGTCGTAGAAGCGCGGCACGTACACATTGCCGGTCTTCGCGAGACGGAAGAGGACCTCCTCGCGCCCGCCCGGGCGGCCTTCGGCCTTCCAGGCGCGGATGATCTCGGTCATGTCGAGCACGGCCTGCTCGCCGTCGCCGATGACCGCGCAGTCGATGAAGTCCGCGATCGGCTCCGGGTTGAACGCCGCGTGCCCGCCGGCCAGCACGATCGGGTGGTCCACCGTGCGGTCCTTGGACTCCAGCGGGATGCCCGCGAGGTCGAGGGCCGTGAGCATGTTGGTGTACCCGAGCTCCGTGGAGAAGCTCAGCCCGAACACGTCGAACGCGCCGACGGGCCGGTGGCTGTCCACCGTGAACTGCGGGACCTTGTGCTCGCGCATCAGCTCCTCGAGGTCCGGCCAGACGCTGTACGTGCGCTCGGCCAGCACGCCCTCGCGCTCGTTCAGCACCTCGTAGAGGATCATGACGCCCTGGTTGGGCAGACCGACCTCGTAGGCGTCCGGGTACATGAGCGCCCAGCGGACGTCGCAGGACTCCCAGGGCTTGACGGTGGAGTTCAGCTCACCGCCGACGTACTGGATGGGCTTCTGCACATGCGGGAGCAGCGCTTCGAGCTGTGGGAAGACCGACTCGGCAGACATGGAAACCTTCGTGGGCTGGCAAGGGGGCGACTCTCAAGCGTACCCGCCCACTCAGCGGCCGAGCGCCGTCCGGATCCGGGGGGCCGATGCCTTGACCCACACCCCGGGCAGCTCGGCCTCCCGCGCCGCGGCGCGGGCCTCCTCCCGGCCGTACAGCAGTCCCCAGACGAAGGTGGTCTCCCCCGCCGGGTGCGCCCGGACCGCCAGCTCACGCAGCGCCTCCCGTGCGACGACGCTGTCCTGGTGGTCGCCGAGCACGCTCTGCACGGCCTTCATACGCTTCCCGAACCGCTTCGCGGCCTTGCCGAGCGCGGGCCTCGCGACCTCGGCCGCGTACCGCGCGCGCTTGGCCGCCTTCCGGGCGTCGTGCATGGCGCGGTCCCGCTCCTCCCCCTCGGACAGCGCCAGGGCCCTGTCCATACGGGCGGCCAGCCGGTCGTACTCCTTCAGCACGGCCTTGGGGAGTACGTCCCCGGGCGCTCCCGCGGCCGCCTTCAGCAGCGGCGGGCGGGCGCACAGCTCGTCCAGCGCGTCGAGCAGGGCGAGATAGCGGTCGCTGTCGAGCGCGGCGATCACCGTTTCCCGGGCGTCGGCGGCGCCGGCCACCGCCCACGCGGCCAGCCGTGCGTCGACCGGGCCGAGGAGCAGCGTCACGGGCACGGCGTCGACCCGCTCGGCCAGCCGTTCCGCGAGCACCTCCTGGTCACGCGCGACGCCCAGCTCCCCGGCGAGCCACTTGAGCTCGTCGATGAGGGGCCCTGTGACATCGCGGTCGACGACCTTCCGGTAGCTCCGCAGGGCGCTGCGGAGCCGCCGGGTGGCGACCCGCATCTGGTGCACGGCGTCGGGCAGGTCGCGGCGCACGCCGGGGTCGTGGGCGACGACCGCGGCGACCTCCTTCTCCAGATAGGCGAGAACATGATCGCCCGCCGTCCTGGCATCGCCCCGCACCTGGCGCTCTGCCGGACCGGCCCCGGTCTCCGTCAGCGCCCTGGCCAGCTTGGACGGCGCGGCGGCCGTGCGGACGCCCGCTTTCCTGAGCTTCTTGTCGACGGCGTCCAGAAAGGCCGGCTCTCCGCCGTCGGCCAGCTCGACCTCGATCTCGTCCCACTGAGCGGTCCCCTCGCCACCATGGAGGCGCTCCGCGACGACGGCGTCGCGGCTGAGCTCCGCGAGGAGGGCGCCGTCGGCGTCGACGAGGTGCTGTACGTCCCGCGAGGACAGCAGCCGCACCACGGGCACGAGCTCCCGGCCCCGCGCGTACGCCCGCACAAGGCCGGCCAGGTCGTCCGGCACCCCGTCGGACAGGGGCGCCGCGATCTCGTCCCGTACTCCGGGTGCCACGGGCAGCTTGAGATGCCATCCCGCGTCGGCGCCTCCCGTTCTGCGCCGCAGCGTGACGGACGAGGCCGCCAGCCTCAGATCGGCGGTGTCGTAGTAGACGGCATCCAACTCGGCCATGCCCTTCCCCACGACCTCGGCCACACGCGCCACTTCGGTCAGGTCGGGCAACGGGGTGTCGGGGGTGGCTTCGTACTTCCGCTCGATCTCGCGCTTGGTGTCCGCCATGCCATCGAATCTAACCGCGCGGCCGCTAGGTAAGCAGGCCCACGCGTTTTTCCGTAACCGGGGTCTCCCCCGGACCCCGTGCGGGCCGACGCCCCCAGCGCCCCTCCCCCGGGAGGGGACAGGCTCCCGCACCCCCGACCAGCCGATGCGCGGCCCGGTCCCGGCCATGCCGCTTCCTGACCCGGGGCGAGCCCGGCCCCCATGGGGCTGACGCCCCCTCCCCCCTCCCCTGGGAGGGGGGAGAAGAGTTCGGTGGGGGCTGAACCACCCCCGAAACGGCGGCTTCGCGCCGCAAACACCGCCCGACCCCGACGGCTACCGGCCTCAGGACCAGAACCCACCGGGAACAACGCGACCGGAGCGGGCCCCACGGACGGGAGGGGGGCGGGGTCGGAGGAGGGGGGTGTCCGGAAGTAAAGCGTCGCAACTCGCGCGAAGCGCGGTGAGGACAGCCATTCCGGACACCCCCCTCCGGAGGCCCCGACACCCGGCACCCACCCACGCAGCCCGCCCCGCAGGGCACAACGCCACCGGACCGGGACGCCCCGAGAACGCCGCGCACGCGGACCGGCCCGGGCGGGGCCATCGGACCAGCCCGGCCCGATGGCCGGGGCGCCGCGCCCCAAGGGTCGGGTATGCCGCCCGCCCAAGGGCTACGCGCTTATGGGCCGTTGCACCCTGATCGACTGCAGCAACCCGATCGCGATCCACACCGCGAACATCGACGTGCCCCCGTACGACACGAACGGCAACGGCAGGCCCGCGACCGGCATGATGCCCATCGCCATGCCGATGTTCTCGAACGACTGGAAGGCGAACCAGGCGATTATCCCGGCGGCCACGATCGTGCCGTAGAGCTCGGTCGTCTCGCGGGCGATCCGGCACGCGCGCCACAGTACGACGCCGAGCAGCACGATGATCAGCCCGGCGCCGAGGAAGCCGAGTTCCTCGCCGGCGACGGTGAAGATGAAGTCGGTCTGCTGTTCGGGCACGAACTGGCCGCTGGTCTGGTGGCCGTTGAAGAGCCCTTCGCCGTACAGCCCGCCGGAACCGATCGCGATGCGCGCCTGGTTGGTGTTGTAGCCGACGCCGGCCGGGTCGAGCTCGGGGTTGGCGAAGGCGGCGAAGCGGTTGAGCTGGTACTCGTCGAGCAGCCCGAGCGCCGTGACGGCGATCGCGCCGACCGCCCCGGCGCCGATGAGGCCGAAGACCCAGCGGTTGGACGCGCCGGAGGCGAGCAGCACTCCGAGGACGATGACGACCATGACCATGACCGAGCCGAGGTCCGGCATCAGCATGACGATGACCATCGGCAGGACGGCGAGTCCGAGCGACTTGGCGACGGTGCGGTGGTCGGGGTGCACCTGGTCCCCGGCGTCGACGCGGGCCGCGAGCATCATCGCCATCCCGAGGATGATCGTGATCTTCACGAACTCGGAGGGCTGGAGGGAGAAGCCGCCGCCGAGCTGGATCCAGGCGTGCGCGCCGTTGATGGTCGCGCCGAGCGGGGTGAGGACGAGCAGCACGAGCACGACGGAGAGCCCGTAGAGGAACGGGACGGCGCCGCGCAGGGTGCGGTGGCCGAGCCAGATGGTCCCGACCATCAGTACGAAGCCGATGCCCGTGTTGAGCAGGTGCCGGACGAGGAAGTAGTACGGGTCGCCCTGGTTGAGTTCGGTGCGCCCGCGCGTGGCGGACCACACGAGGAGCGCGCCGAGCAGCGAGAGCGTGATCACGGAGAGCAGCATCGGCCAGTCGAGCCTGCGCACCACGGAGTCACGGGCGGTGAGCCTGGTCCAGACCCCGCCGCGCTCCGGGCCGTATCCCGGGACGGAGAAGCCGCCTGCGCCTGTCATGTCTCAGTCCCTCCGCGACGCGGGTGTTCCCGCGAGCACTGGTTGGGTGTCCTTCGGCTTCGGAGGAACGTAGGGCTTGACCTCGGGGGCGTCGATCGAGCCGTCCGGGGCGATCTTGGGCAGGGTCTGCTGCGGCTTGGGCAGCAGGGCCCGCTTGAGGTTCTGGTTGCCTTCCTTGTCCAGGCCGTACATCGCGTCGTAGATGTTGCGTACGGCGGGACCGGACGCGCCGGAGCCCGTGCCACCCTGGGAGATCGTCATGACGATCGTGTAGTCGTCGGTGTAGGTGGCGAACCACGAGGTGGTCTGCTTGCCGTAGACCTGCGCGGTGCCGGTCTTGGCCCGCATGGGGATCTTGTCCTGGGGCCAGCCGCCGAACCGCCAGGCGGCGGTGCCGCCGGGCTCGACGACGGAGCGCAGTCCCTTGTCGAGGTCCTTGATGGTTTCGGCGTTCACCGGCAGCTTGCCGTGGGACTTGGGCCTGATCTCTTCGATCTTCTTGCCGTCGGGGCTGATGACGGCCTTGCCGACGGTGGGGTTGTGGAGGGTGCCGCCGTTGCTGATGGCGGCGTAGGCGGTGGCCAGCTGGATCGGGGTGATGAGTACGTCGCCCTGGCCGATGGCGAAGTTGATGCTGTCGAAGGCCTTCAGCTGGTTGCCTTCGAGGCAGCTCTCATAGGCGATCTGCTCGACGTAGGAGCCGCCCTTCTTGCCCTGCTTGCACCAGGAGTCCTTGTTGGCCTCCCAGAAGGCCTGCTTCCACTGGCGGTCGGGGATGCGGCCCTTGACCTCGTTCGGGAGGTCGATGCCGGTCTCGGACCCGAATCCGTAGTCGTGGGCGGTCCGGTAGAACCAGTCGTGGGCGCCCTTCTTGGGCTTGAGGCCGCCGTCGCGCTGCCATTCCTGGTGGCCGAGACGGTAGAAGACGGTGTTGCAGGAGAACTTGAGGGCGTCGCCGAGGGTGATGGGGCCGTGTCCCTGGGACTCGAAGTTGGCGAAGCTCCGGTTGCCCATGCTGTAGGAGCTGCTGCAGTTGTAGAGGTCGTCGAAGGGGTAGCCGGCCCGCACGGCCGCGCTCGCCGAGACCACCTTGAAGACCGAGCCGGCGGGTGCCTGTCCCTGGGTGGCCCGGTTGAGCAGCGGGTAGTTGGAGCTCTTGCCGGTGAGCTTGGCGTAGTCCTTGGCGGAGATGCCGCCGACCCAGGCGTTGGGGTCGTAGTCGGGCTGGGAGGCCATGGCGACGACCCGGCCGGTCTTGGACTCCATGACCACGACGGCACCCGCGTCGGCCTCGTACGGGCGACCGGTGATCTTGTCGGTCTCCCCACGGACGGTCTTCATCGCCTGGTGGAGTTCGTACTCGGCGACGGCCTGGACGCGAGCGTCGATGCTGGTGACGAGGTGGGAGCCGGGCACGCCCGGGTCCGCCTCGGCCTGGCCCATGACCCGGCCGAGCTTGTCGACCTCGTAGGACGTGACGCCGGCCTTGCCGCGCAGTTCCTTGTCGTAGGTGCGCTCGAGGCCGGAGCGGCCGACCTGGTCGGAGCGCAGGTAGGGCGAGTCGCTGTCCTTGGCCTTCTGGATCTCCTCGTCGGTGACGGGCGACAGATAGCCGAGCACCTGCGCGGTCCGGGCCTTGGCGGGGGCCGTGTAGCGGCGTACGGCGGTGGGTTCCGCGGTGATGCCGGGGAAGTCCTCCGAGCGTTCGCGGATCTGCAGCGCCTGCTGGGTGGTGGCTTCGTCGGTGACCGGGATCGGCTGGTACGGGGAGCCGTTCCAGCAGGGCTGCGGTGTCTTGGAGTCGCAGAGGCGGACCTTGTCCATGACCTCTTTCGGCTTCATGCCGAGGACGCCGGCGAGGCGGGTGAGGACGGCCTCGCCGTCGTCCTTCATCTTCAGCAGCTCGGTGCGGGAGGCGGAGACCACGAGGCGGGTCTCGTTGTCGGCGAGCGGCACACCGCGGGCGTCGAGGATCGAGCCGCGTACGGCGGGTGTGACGACCCGCTGGACGTGGTTGCCGCTGGCCTCGTCGGCGTATTCGTCGCCGTTGCGGATCTGGAGGTACCAGAGCCGGCCGCCGAGGGTGAGGAGAAGGGAGAAGACGAGGACCTGGATGATGACGAGACGGATCTGGACCCGGGGGGTCCGGCCGGTCTCCGGAATGTTGCTCACGCTGCTGCCCCCTCGATCACAGTCGCTTGACTCCCTTGATGCGTCCGGCCCGTGCGGCCCGGGTCTTCGCCGCCCTGAGCCGCAGTCCGCCGCGCTGGTCGCCGATGCGCAGGCCGGTGCCGGACGCGAGCCAGCCCGCGGCCACGTCCGTGCCGCCGGCGCTCTGGCTCTCGGCGAGCGGATCGTTCTCGCTGCGTCTGGCGAGCCACATGATCAGCGGCACGGTGAACGGCGCGAGGAGCAGGTCGTACACCGCGGCGGTGAACAGCAGGCTGCCCAGGCCGACATGGCGGGCGGCGGTGTCGCCGACGAGAGCGCCGACCAGGGCGTACAGCAGGGTCGAGCCGATCGCCGCCGCGACGACGACGGCCATGGGCCCGCTGGCGGACCGCAGTGGCTTGCCGTTCTCCGGGCGGACCAGACCGGCGAGATAGC
Source organism: Streptomyces sp. NPDC086835 (assembly GCF_044745705.1). Taxonomy (NCBI): domain Bacteria; kingdom Bacillati; phylum Actinomycetota; class Actinomycetes; order Kitasatosporales; family Streptomycetaceae; genus Streptomyces; species Streptomyces sp. NPDC086835. The sequence goes on along the minus strand of NZ_JBIVAU010000001.1, from coordinate 429,530 downwards.
CGATGACGCACAGGACGAGCGCGTAGCGGCCGGCCGCGTGGTCGGCGGGCGGGGCGAGGTCCGCGAGCAGGCCGGCGCCGAAGCCGATGAACGCCCCGGCCATGTGGCCGTAGACCATGGCGAGTCCGAGGACGACGAGCAGGACGAGGTCGGGCACCGCGCCGGGCAGCTGGAGCCGCGCGAGGACGGAGACCTGGATGACGAGGGCGACCACGACCAGCGTCGTGGAGAGCAGCATCCGGTTGACACGCATGACGGATCAGCTCCTACTGGTCGTCGTTCTGGCCTGTGGCGTCGCCGGAGGCACCGGGATCCGGCCCGCCGCCCTGGACCTGACCGTCGTCGTCCTGGACCGGCGCCTCGCCCTCCGGCGGGGTCGCGCCGGGAGTGACGGTGACGGTGACGGTCGGCGTCGGCCTGGGGCCCGCGGGCTTCGGGGGCAGCACGGTGTCACGGGGATCGGTCCGCGGCGCCTGAACGACGACGCCGACGATGTCGAGCCTGCTGAAGCCGACGTAGGGACGCACGTAGACGTTGCGGGTGAGGTCGCCCCGGGCGGGGTCCACCCGGATGATCTCGCCGACCGGCACGCCGGGCACGAAGGGCTTGCTGCCCTGGGAGCCGAAGGTGACCAGCCGGTCGCCCTTCTTCACCTTGGACTTGCCGTTGAGGAGCTGGACCAGCAGCGGTCGGTCGCCCTGTCCGGTGGCGAAGCCGAGCTCGTCGGTCTTCTCCATCCGGGTGCCGACGGTGAAGTCCGGGTCGCTGGCGAGCAGTACGGTCGAGGTACGCGGGCCGACGGTCGTGACGCGGCCGACGAGTCCCTCGCTGTTGATGACGGTCATGTCCCGCCTGATGCCGTCCTCGGAGCCGATGTCGATGGTCACCGTCCAGGAGAAGCCCTGGGCCGCTCCTATGGCGATGACCTCGGCGCCCTTGATGCCGTACTGGCCGGCGGCAGCCGTCCTGATCATGCCGTCGAGCTGGCGGAGCCGGCTGTTGTTGCGCTCGTCGCTGCCGAGCCGCTGCTTGAGCTCGGCGTTCTCCAACTGGAGCTGCTTGATGCGGTCGTGACGGTCACCGGAGTCCCGGACCGCTCCGATCGCGTTGCCGATGGGGTCGACGGCGGCCGCGACGCCGTTCTCCACGGGCCCGAAGACCGACGCAGCGGCCTGCCGTGCACCGTCGACCGGTGACTCCTCACCGCCGCGGATGTCCACCGTGATCAGGGCGAACGCGATGGCGATCAGCAATGCCAGGAGCAGCCGGCTCTCCTTTGTGTCCCTCACGTGCGGCGGCCGTGCCTTCCTCGTAGGAATGGTCGTGTCGGTAGAGCAACGATCCTTCCCCCGTGTCGGAGGCGGGGAGGACCCCATGTGGGGGCCTCACGGCCCCCGTACGGCGTATTGTCCGACCGTCTAACGACGCGGCTGGGCGTCCAGCACCTGCTGGAGCGCCTCGAACTCCTCGACGCACTTGCCGGATCCGAGCGCCACCGAGTCCAGGGGGTTCTCCGCGATGTGGATCGGCATGCCCGTCTCCCGGCGGAGCCGCTCGTCGAGGCCGCGCAGCAGCGCGCCACCGCCGGTGAGGACGATGCCGCGGTCCATGACGTCGCCGGAGAGCTCGGGCGGGCACTTGTCGAGCGTGGTCTTCACGGCGTCGACGATCGCGTTGACCGGTTCCTCGATGGCCTTGCGGACCTCGGTGGCGGAGATGACGACGGTCTTGGGCAGACCGGAGACCAGGTCGCGGCCGCGGATCTCGGTGTGCTCCTCCTGCTCCATCTCGTACGCCGAACCGATGGTGATCTTGATGCTCTCCGCGGACCGCTCACCCAGGAGGAGGGAGTACTCCTTCTTGATGTGCTGGATGATCGCGTTGTCCAGTTCGTCGCCGGCGACACGGATGGACTGTGCCGTGACGATTCCTCCCAGCGAGATCACGGCGACCTCTGTGGTGCCACCGCCGATGTCGACCACCATGTTGCCGGTGGCCTCGTGGACCGGGAGGCCGGAGCCGATGGCCGCGGCCATGGGCTCCTCGATGATGTGCACCTGTCGGGCGCCCGCCTGGGTCGACGCCTCGATGACCGCGCGGCGCTCGACACCCGTGATACCGGAAGGCACACAGACGACGACGCGGGGCCGGGCGAGATAACGGCGCTTATGGATCTTGAGGATGAAGTAGCGGAGCATCCGCTCCGTGATCTCGAAGTCGGCGATGACGCCGTCCTTCAGCGGCCGGACGGCAACGATGTTGCCCGGTGTCCGGCCGATCATCTTCTTCGCCTCGGCGCCGACCGCGAGAATGCCGCCCGTGTTGGTGTTGATGGCGACGACGGACGGCTCGTTGAGAACGATCCCCCGGCCTCTGACGTACACCAGCGTGTTGGCGGTCCCGAGGTCGACAGCCATGTCACGGCCGATGAACGACATGTTGTTCCCCATGAGGATGCGTCTGGCCTTCCCAAATCGAGCGTTGATGGCTTTTCAGGATGGCGAGGTGAGTGCTGTGGCGTGGAGGCTTCCATCGTAGTGCCGCCTGCACGGACACCGCGCGGTGGTCCACCTCTTGTTTATGGTGACGATGCGTCGGAGCGATGCGTTCCCGCAATGCCCTTGCGTATGCCGAAGGGCGACCGAATTCCATCGGTCGCCCCAGGACAAGAGCGCTGTTCGGCTGACGTCCTGTCAGAAAAGCCCTGGAAAGGGGCAGGCCTCAGCCTTCCTGGAAGAACAGCTTCAGTTCCCGAACGGCGGACTCCTCGGAGTCCGAGGCGTGGATCAGATTTTCCCGGACGATCGTGCCGAAGTCACCCCGAATGGACCCGGGAGCAGCCGCGATCGGGTCGGTCGGCCCCGCCAGTTGGCGTACGCCGTCGATCACACGCTCACCCTCGACGGCCATGACCACCACCGGGCCGGACAGCATGAACTCCACCAGCGGCTCGTAGAACGGCCGGCCGACGTGCTCGGCGTAGTGCTGCTCCAGGGTGGCCCGGTCGAGCGTGCGCAGCTCCAGCGCGGTGATCTTCCAGTCGGCCTTTCGTTCGATGCGGCCGATGACCTCGCCCACGAGTCCGCGACGGACGGCGTCCGGCTTGAGAAGGACGAGGGTGCGCTGAGTCATGGTGTGCGGCTCCTTGCAGGCCAGGATGTGTGCGGTCGGGCCGAGATTACCGGGTGTGACGCCGGGTGCGGCACCCGCCCCGTACCCCCGGCGTCAAGGTCTCGGCCGGCTACCGGGCGTCAGCCTCCGCCGACTGCGCGGCCCACCGGGCCTTCGCCTCGTCGATCTTGCGGCCGTAGTGGATGGAGGCCCACCACAGGCCGCCGAAGAGGACGCCGAGGAAGAACATCGCCGGGACGACGAAGCCACCGACGATCAGCGCGATCTGCAGCGCCCAGCCGAGCTGGGTCCCGCCGGGGCGGGTGATCATGCCGCACAGCAGCAGCGACAGCAGCATCGCTACGCCGCAGACCGTCCAGACCGCCGCCATCGAGACGTCGTCCGACTTCATGGCCACGAGGCCGGCGAAGCCGATCACGAAGAACTCGCCGATCAGGGTCGATGCACAAAGCGTACGCACGGGATGTCAGCCCCTCCCCAGCAGCAGCCGGGCCTCGCCGACCGTGATCACGGAACCGGTCACCAGCACACCGGCGCCGGCGAACTCCGACTCCTCCTCGGCGAGCGTGATCGCCGCCTCGAGCGCGTCGTCGAGCCGCGGCTCCACGACCACCCGGTCGTCACCGAAGACCTCCACGGCGACAGCGGCCAGCGCGTCCGCGTTCATGGCACGGTGACTGGAATTCTGCGTCACGACGACCTCGTGGAAGATCGGCTCGAAGGCCTCCAGGAAGCCCCTGACGTCCTTGTCGTCGCTCGCGCCCACGACACCGATCAGCCGGGAGAAGCCGAACGACTCGGTGACGGCGGCCGCCGCCGCCCGCGCGCCCGCCGGGTTGTGCGCGGCGTCCAGCACGACGGTGGGGCTGCGGCGCACGACCTCCAGCCGACCGGGCGAGGCCACGGTGGCGAACGCCTTGCGGATGGTGTCGGCGTCCAGCGTGCGCGCGTCACCCGCTCCGACGCCGAAGAACGCCTCGACCGCCGCGAGCGCCACCGCCGCGTTGTGTGCCTGGTGCGCGCCGTAGAGCGGGAGGAAGATCTGCTCGTACTCGCCGCCCAGGCCGCGCAGGGTCAGCAGCTGCCCGCCGACCGCGACCTCGCGCGAGACGACGCCGAACTCCATACCCTCGCGGGCGACGGTCGCGTCGGCCTCGACGGCCCGCTTCAGCATCACCTGCGCGGCGTCCACCGGCTGCTGCGCCAGGATGACGGTCGCGCCCTGCTTGATGATCCCGGCCTTCTCGGTGGCGATCTCGGCAGGAGTGGTGCCGAGCCGGTCGGTGTGGTCCAGGTCGATGGGGGTGACCACGGCGACCGAGCCGTCGATCACGTTGGTCGCGTCCCAGCTGCCGCCCATGCCGACCTCGACGACGGCCACGTCCACAGGGGCGTCGGCGAAGGCCGCGTACGCCATGCCCGTGAGCACCTCGAAGAACGACAGCCGGTACTCCTGGCGCGCGTCGACCATCTCGACGTAGGGCTTGATGTCGTTGTACGTCTCGATGAAGCGCTCGGCGTCGATGGGAGCGCCGTCCAGGCTGATCCGCTCGGTGATCGACTGCACGTGCGGCGAGGTGTACCGGCCGGTGCGCAGATCGAAGGCGGAGAACAGGGCCTCGATCATCCGGGCCGTGGACGTCTTGCCGTTCGTCCCCGTGATGTGGACGGAGGGGTAGGCCCGCTGCGGCTCGCCCAGCACGTCCATCAGCGCCTCGATACGGGCGACGGAGGGCTCCAGCTTGGTCTCGCCCCAGCGCGTCGCGAGATCCGCCTCGACCTCGCGCAGCGCCCTGTCCACCTCCGGATCCGCCGGGCGGGACGGCACCTGGTCGGCCTGCGGCGATCCGGCCTGTGCGCGCAGGGTGCGGCTGCCGGCCTCGATCACCGCCAGGTCGGGGTCGCGGTCGGTCTCTGCGTCGACGATCTCGTCGAAGGCGTCGGACTCGTCGAAGGCGTCGGGCTGCTCACTCACGGGTCCAGTCTACGGACGGGCGCCGACGGATACGGCCGAGGCCCCGGGGGCGTCCCCGGGGCCTCGGCCGTATCCGCGTCCCGCGGCTCAGCTCACCGGCAGATTGGCGAGCTGGGTGCTGATCCGCGCGATGTCCTCCTCGGCCTTGGCGAGCCGGGTACGGATCTTGTCGACCACGTTGTCCGGTGCCTTGGCGAGGAAGGCCTCGTTGCCGAGCTTGGCGGTCGCCTGGGCGATCTCCTTCTCCGCCGCGCCCAGGTCCTTCGTCAGACGCTTGCGCTCCGCCTCGACGTCGATCGTTCCCGACAGGTCGAGCGCGACGGTGGCGCCGGCGACGGGCAGCGACGCGGTGGCGTGGAAGCCCTCGCCCTCCGGCTGGAGGCGCAGCAGCTGACGGATCGCGGCCTCGTGCGGGACGAGCGCCGTGCCGTCGAGGGTGAGCCTGGCCGGGACCTTCTGGCCGGGCTGCAGCCCCTGGTCGCTGCGGAACCGGCGGACCTCGGTGACGACCCGCTGGACGAGCTCGATCTCCCGCTCGGCCGCCTCGTCGCGGAAGGCGCTCATCGCCGGCCAGTCGGCGATGACGAGCGACTCCTTGCCGGTCAGCGCGGTCCACAGCGTCTCGGTGACGAACGGGACCACCGGGTGCAGCAGCCGCAGCATGACGTCGAGGACCTCGCCGAGGACGCGCGCCGAGACCTTGGCCGGCTCCCCGCCCGCGAAGAACGTCGTCTTGGACAGCTCGACGTACCAGTCGAAGACCTCGTCCCAGGCGAAGTGGAAGAGCGTCTCCGACAGCTTCGCGAACTGGTAGTCCTCGTAGTACGCGTCCACCTCGGCGACGGTCTTGTTCAGCCGCGACAGGATCCACCGGTCCGTGGAGGACATCTCCTCGGGCGCCGGCAGCGGGCCTTCGACGGTGGCGCCGTTCATCAGCGCGAATCGGGTGGCGTTCCAGATCTTGTTGGCGAAGTTCCGCGAACCCTGGACCCAGTCCTCGCCGATCGGGACGTCGACACCCGGGTTGGCGCCGCGGGCGAGCGTGAAGCGCAGCGCGTCGGAGCCGTACTTGTCCATCCAGTCCAGCGGGTTGACCGCGTTGCCGAAGGACTTGGACATCTTCTTGCCGAACTGGTCCCGGACCATGCCGTGCAGGGCGATGGTGTGGAACGGCGGCGTGCCGTCCATCGCGTAGAGACCGAACATCATCATCCGGGCGACCCAGAAGAAGAGGATGTCGTAGCCGGTGACCAGGACGGAGTTCGGGTAGAACTTCGCGAGGCTCTCGGTCTGCTCCGGCCAGCCCAGCGTGGAGAAGGGCCACAGACCCGAAGAGAACCACGTGTCGAGGACGTCGGTCTCCTGGGTCCAGCCGTCGCCGCTCGGCGGTTCCTCGTCGGGGCCGACACAGACGATCTCGCCGTTCGGGCCGTACCAGACGGGGATGCGGTGGCCCCACCACAACTGGCGCGAGATGCACCAGTCGTGCAGGTTGTCGACCCAGTCGAAGTAGCGCTTCTCCATCTCCTGCGGGTGGATCTTGACCCGGCCGTCGCGGACGGCGTCACCGGCCGCCTTGGCCAGCGGGCCGACCTTGACCCACCACTGCATGGACAGCCGCGGCTCGATGGTGGTCTTGCAGCGCGAGCAGTGGCCGACGGAGTGGACGTACGGGCGCTTCTCGGCGACGATCCGGCCCTCGGCGCGCAGGGCACCGACGATCGCCGACCGTGCCTCGAGGCGGTCGAGACCCTCGAAGGGACCGTGAGCGGTGATGACGGCCCGCTCGTCCATGATCGCGATGGAGGGCAGGTCGTGCCGCTGCCCGATCTCGAAGTCGTTCGGGTCATGGGCGGGCGTCACCTTGACGGCGCCGGTGCCGAACTCGGGGTCGACGTGCGTGTCCGCGACGACCGGGATCGTACGGTCCGTCAGCGGCAGCTTGATCTGCTTGCCGATGAGGTGCTTGTAGCGCTCGTCGTCGGGGTGGACGGCGACGGCGGTGTCACCGAGCATCGTCTCGGCGCGCGTCGTCGCGACGACGATGGTCTCGTCGCCCTCGCCGTACTTCATGGAGACGAGCTCGCCGTCGTCGTCCTGGTACTCGACCTCGATGTCGGAGATGGCGGTCAGACAGCGCGGGCACCAGTTGATGATGCGCTCGGCGCGATAGATCAGCTCGTCGTCGTAGAGCTTCTTGAAGATGGTCTGGACGGCCTGGGACAGGCCCTCGTCCATCGTGAACCGCTCGCGGGACCACGCGACACCGTCGCCGAGGCGGCGCATCTGGCCGGAGATCTGCCCGCCGGACTCGCCCTTCCACTGCCAGACCCGCTCGATGAACGCCTCACGGCCCAGGTCGTGGCGGGACTTGCCCTCCTTGCCGAGCTCACGCTCGACGACGTTCTGCGTGGCGATGCCGGCGTGGTCCATGCCGGGCTGCCACAGCGTCTCGTAACCCTGCATCCGCTTGCGGCGGGTGAGCGCGTCGATCAGCGTGTGCTCGAAGGCGTGGCCCAGGTGGAGACTTCCGGTGACGTTGGGCGGCGGGATGACGACCGTGAAGGGCGGCTTGTCGCTTTTCGCGTCCGCCTCGAAGTACCCACGTTCTACCCAGCGCTCGTACAACGCCCCCTCGACCTCGGCCGGCGCGTACTGGGTCGGCAGTTCGGGAGTGGGCGCTGTCTGCTGCTGAGTCTTCTCGGTCACGGGCCCAGTTTAGAGGTGTCATGGAGCCGTTCCGAAACTCGATTCTTCGGTAACGGTGTGCCCCCCGGCGCCCCATCCGGCCGGGGCTTGGGCCAGGATGTTCGGAACACATAGACATCACGAGGGGAAAACCCGTAATGAGCTACAACCAGCCGGGCCCGTACGGCGGGCAGCAGCCGCAGCAGCCCGGACCGTACGGCCAGCCGGGGCCCTACGGCCAGCAGCCGCAGACCCCGCAGCCCGGTTACGGGTACCCCCAGCAGGCCCCGCAGGGCGTTCCGCCGCAGCAGCAGCCGTACGGCTACCCTCAGCAGCCCGGTCAGCCGTACGGCCAGCCTCCGCAGCCCCCGTACGGCGCGGGCCCCGGCTACCCGCCTCCGGCGCCCGCGCCGAAGAAGAAGACCGGCCTGATGGTCACCGCCGCCGTCGTCGCGGTCGCGGTGGTGGCCGGCGGCGTGTGGTTCTTCACCTCGGGCGGCGGCGGCAGCGACGTCGCCGACGACGGCCCGCACAAGCTGACGACGCCGGCGACCGTGCTCGGCGAGTACAAGAAGTCGCCGTCCAGCAGCGGCGACGGGGACGACTTCCTGAAGGACGCCGAGGAGAGCGGCGTCAAGAACGCCAAGGAAGTCGAAGCCCAGTACGAGGTGAAGGACGAGACCAACCCGCTGGCTGGGAAGTTGCTCCAGTTCGGTGGCGTGTACGGCGACATCGAGGACCCTGAGGCGGTCGTCGACGCGGTGTTCGCGACCATCAAGGCGGAGTCCCAGAAGGAGAAGGACTCGGAGGCCGAGCTGGTCGGCGAGCCGAAGGCGTACACCCCCGCCGAGGCCGAGGGCGCTGTGGTGAAGTGCCAGCAGATCAAGACCAAGCCCGATGGTGCCGATTCCTCCGACATGGGGCCTAAGGAGATCACCATGTCGATGTGCGTGTGGGGCGACCACAGCACGCTCGCTTTCGTTATGCCCATGGACATCGCCAGTCTGATGGCCGGCAAGGGAACCTCGCCCGAGGAAGCGGCCGTCACCACCGCCAAGCTGCGCAAGGAAGTTCGCGTCAAGCTCTGACGCGAAGGCCACCGCGCGAGGGCGCCCGGTGTACACCGCGGCGCCCTGCGGCCTGCCTGAGCCGGGCCGCTGAGACCCGGGAAACCACAACAGACGATCAAGGCCGCTCAGCCCCGCACCGGCTGTCGTCCAAGGAGAACTGGAATGAGTTACAACCAACCAGGTCCGTACGGCGGGCAGCAGCCGCAGCAGCCCGGACCGTACGGCCAGCCGCAGGGCCAGCCGGGCCCTTACGGCCAGCAGCCGCAGGCCCCGCAGCCCGGTTACGGGTACCCCCAGCAGGCCCCGCAGGGTGTGCCGCCGCAGCAGCCTTACGGATACCCTCAGCAGCCCGGCCAGCCCGGCCCTTACGGCCAGCAGCCCCAGTACGGCGCGCAGCAGCCGGGCGGCTATCCGCCCCCGCCGCCGGCCCAGGGCGGGGGCGGCAAGAAGACCGGACTCATCATCGGCGCGGTGGTGCTGGTGGCCGCGCTGGGTGTGGGCGGTTACTTCGTCTTCGGCGGCGGCGGTGGCGGCCTCGAGGACGACGGCCCGCACAAGCTGACGGCGCCGAAGACCATCATCGGTGGCAAGTACATGCGCGCCGACAAGAAGGATCCCGAGCCGAAGCCGGCCGACAAGGACTCTTCGAAGATGCTCGCCGCCAGCGGGGTGACCGATGCCATGTCCATCGGTTCGACGTATTCGACGATCGACCTGACGAAGCTCGACCCGAGCGACCCCACTGCGATCGAGAAGGTCTCGAAGGCGCAGAACCTGGTCTTCATCGGCTTCTACGGCAAGATCGAGGACCCGGCGAAGGTCCTCGACGCGGCCTTCGCCGAGTTCAGCAAGAACACGAAGGACACGGAGACCAAGATGATCGGGGACCCGCAGGAGGTGAACCCCGACGGCCTGGACGGCGCTTTGATGAAGTGCCAGGAGGCCGAGAGCAAGAACCAGAAGACGGGCATGACCCAGAAGACCTACATGTGCCTGTGGTCCGACTACAGCACCCTCGGCGTCGTCGAGCCGGTCCAGGGCGAGAAGGGCACCACGCTCGACGAGGCGGCGAAGCTCGCTTCCGACGTGCGCAACGAGGTGCGTGTCGCCAAGTAGCGGCACCACGTACACGAAAGGGGCGCCCGGTCAACGACCGGGCGCCCCTTCGGCGTTCAGGAACGAAAGCGCTACGCGCTCTTCTCGTGACGGCCGTTGCCGTCGTCCTTGACGATGCGCGGGACCAGCGTCGGGTTGACGTTGTTGCGGACGACGTCACGCGTGATGACGACGCGGGCCACGTCCTTGCGCGACGGGACCTCGTACATCACCGACTGGAGGACCTCCTCCATGATGGCGCGCAGGCCGCGCGCGCCGGTGCCGCGGAGGATCGCCTGGTCGGCGATGGCCTCGAGGGCGGGGAGGTCGAAGTCCAGCTCGACGCCGTCGAGTTCGAAGAGGCGCTGGTACTGCTTGACCAGCGCGTTGCGCGGCTCGACGAGGATCTTCAGCAGGGCCTCGCGGTCCAGGTTGTGGACCGAGGTGATGACGGGCAGACGGCCGATGAACTCGGGGATCATGCCGAACTTGACCAGGTCCTCCGGCATGACCTCCTGGAACTGGTCGCTCGCCTCGATCTCGCGCTTGGAGCGGATCGTCGCGCCGAAGCCGATGCCCTTCGCTCCCGCGCGCGACTCGATGATCTTCTCGAGGCCGGCGAACGCGCCGCCCACGATGAAGAGCACGTTCGTCGTGTCGATCTGGATGAACTCCTGGTGCGGGTGCTTGCGGCCGCCCTGCGGGGGCACGGAGGCCGTGGTGCCTTCCAGGATCTTGAGCAGGGCCTGCTGGACGCCCTCGCCGGAGACGTCACGCGTGATCGACGGGTTTTCGCTCTTACGGGCGACCTTGTCGATCTCGTCGATGTAGATGATCCCGGTCTCGGCCTTCTTGACGTCGTAGTCGGCCGCCTGGATCAGCTTGAGCAGGATGTTCTCCACGTCCTCGCCGACATAGCCCGCCTCCGTCAGCGCGGTCGCGTCGGCGATGGCGAACGGGACGTTGAGCATGCGCGCGAGCGTCTGGGCGAGCAGTGTCTTGCCGGAACCCGTGGGCCCCAGCAGCAGGATGTTGGACTTGGCGAGCTCGATCGCGTCGTCCCGGCCCTGCGCGCCGCCGTTCTCGCCGGCCTGGACGCGCTTGTAGTGGTTGTACACCGCGACCGAGAGGGCCTTCTTCGCGGGCTCCTGCCCGACGACGTACCCCTCGAGGAACTCATAGATCTCGCGCGGCTTGGGAAGTTCCTCCCAACGCACCTCGGAGGTCTCTGCGAGCTCCTCCTCGATGATCTCGTTGCAGAGGTCGATGCACTCGTCGCAGATGTACACACCGGGGCCTGCGATGAGCTTCTTCACCTGCTTCTGGCTCTTTCCGCAGAACGAGCACTTGAGCAGGTCGCCGCCATCACCGATGCGTGCCACGAGGTGCTTCCCCTTCGCCTGGGAGCGGCTTGGTTCAGCCGGCTCCTGGTGCCTCATATTCGACGGTACCTTGCCGAGCCCCCCGTACGGGCCCCCCTTGGCGCGGTTCACACATTGTCGTGTACCGCGCCAAGGGCGCCGGATCGGTCAGGCGGCCGCTGCGGCCGTGCTCTTACGGGTCGAGACGATCTGGTCCACCAGGCCGTAGGCGAGGGCGCCGTCGGCCGTGAGGATCTTGTCGCGCTCGATGTCGTCGCGGATCTTCTCGATCGGCGTGGTGGAGTGCTTGGCCAGCATCTCCTCCAGCTGCTCACGCATACGAAGGATCTCGTTGGCCGCGATCTCCAGGTCGGAGAGCTGCTCGCGGCCGGTCTGCGAGGACGGCTGGTGAATCAGCACACGGGCGTGCGGCAGGGCCATCCGCTTGCCGGGCGTACCGGCGGCGAGCAGCACGGCCGCGGCGGACGCCGCCTGGCCCATGCACACCGTCTGGATGTCCGGCTTCACGAACTGCATCGTGTCGTAGATCGCGGTCAGCGCGGTGAAGGACCCACCGGGGCTGTTGATGTAGATCGAGATGTCCCGGTCCGGGTCCATCGACTCCAGGCACAGCAGCTGCGCCATCACGTCGTTGGCGGACGCGTCGTCGATCTGCACGCCGAGGAAGATCACGCGCTCCTCGAAGAGCTTCGCGTACGGGTCGTACTCGCGCACGCCCTGCGAGGTGCGCTCGACGAAGCGGGGGACGACGTAGCGGTTGTCCACCGCGGGGCCCGTGTAGAGGCCGCTCGCGGAGGCGCCGGAGTGTCCGGACAGACCGGGGATGCCGGGGAAGTTACTCATGTGGGTGTTCACCATCCTGGTGGCGTTCGGCGGGCGGGGTTCGGTGCGGCAGGCGCTCAGGCGCCGGTGCCGCCGCCGCCCGGGACGCCCGAGGCGGCGGAGATGATCTCGTCGATGAGGCCGTAGTCCTTGGCCTCCTCGGCGGTGAACCAGCGGTCGCGGTCACCGTCGCGGATGATCGTCTCGACGGTCTGACCGGAGTGCTGGGCGGTGATCTCCGCCATCCGCTTCTTCGTACGGAGCAGGTACTCGGCCTGGATCTTGATGTCCGAGGCGGTGCCGCCGAGGCCGGCAGAACCCTGGTGCATGAGGATGTCGGTGTTGGGCAGCGCGAACCGCTTGCCGACGGCGCCGCCGGTGAGCAGGAACTGGCCCATCGACGCGGCCATACCCATGCCGATCGTCACCACGTCGTTCGGGATGTACTGCATGGTGTCGTAGACCGCCATGCCGGCCGTCACCGAACCGCCGGGGCTGTTGATGTAGAGGTAGATGTCCTTGTCCGGATCGGCGGCAAGGAGCAGCATCTGTGCGGTGATCTTGTTGGCGATGTCGTCGTCGACCTGCTGGCCGAGGAAGATGATCCGCTCGCCGAGCAGCCGGCTGTAGACCTGGTCGCCGAGGCCACCACCGATGGAGGGCTCGCCGGCGGCATAAGGCATCAGATTCGTCACGTGTCCACCTGCTCGTCTCTGACGGCTTCGACCGTCTCAGCGTCTTCGTAACCGGGGGCGGGGACTCCCCTGCCCTCGTATTCATGGACCCTAACGCGCAGGTCGGACAGAGCCATCCCGCTTCCCGAACTGTTCGCTCGGAGCGCAAGGTCGACACTCCTCGCGGGACACCGGCGCAACCCGTGAACGGGCCCTGCGGAAGGCCGCGAACGGGCCCGGGAAGGGCCGTGCACGGACCTGTGGAAGGCCGGTGGTACGCGTACGGGCTCCGGGCGCGTGGTCGCGTCCGGAGCCCGTAGCAGGGTCAGCGCGAGGCTCAGGCCTCGTTCTTCTCCTCGGCCTCACCCTCGGCGGCGGCCTCGGCCGTCTCGGCGGCGGCCTCGGTCACCTCGGCCTCGTCCTCTTCGTCCTCGAGGTCGACGACCTCACCGTTGGTGTCGACGACCTTGGCGGCCTCGACGACCACGGCCAGCGCCTTGCCGCGGGCGACCTCGCCGACGAGCATCGGCACCTGGCCACCCTCGACGACGGCCTGGGCGAACTGGTCGGGGCTCATGCCGGAGGACTGCGCACGCCGCATGAGGTGCTCGGTGAGCTCCTCCTGGTTGACGTTCAGCTTCTCCTTGTTGACGAGCTCGTCCAGGATGAACTGGGTCTTGATGCCCTTGACCGCCTGCTCCTTGGTCTCGGCGTCGAACTCTTCCTCGGTCTTGCCCTGGATCTCCAGGTACTTGGCGAGGTCGAGGCCCATCTGGCCGAGCTGGTGGTGCTCAAGGTTGTGCTTGCGGGTCTTGACCTCGTCCTCGAGGAGCTTCTCGGGGATCGGGACCTCCGCCAGCTTCAGCAGCTCGTCGAGGACGCGCTCCTGGGCCTGGGTGGCCTGGTCGTACTGCTTCATGTTCTCGAGGCGCTTGCGGCTGTCGGCCTTCAGCTCCTCGAGGGTGTCGAACTCGCTCGCCATCTGCGCGAAGTCGTCGTCGAGCTCGGGAAGCTCACGGGCGGCGACGGCGGTGACCTTGACGGTGACCTCCGCGTCCTTGCCCTCGGCGGAGCCGCCCTTCAGCTGCGAGGTGAAGGTGGCCTCGCCGCCGGCCTCCAGGCCGGTGACGGCCTCGTCGATGCCGTCGAGCAGCTCGCCGGAACCGATGGTGTAGGAGACACCCTCGGCGACACCGTCGGGCAGGACCTCGCCGTCGACCTTGGCCTCGAGGTCGATCGTGACGACGTCGCCCTCGGCGGCGGCGCGCTCGACCGGGTTCGTCGAGGCGAAGCGCTCACGCAGCTGCTCCACGGACTTCTCGACGTCCTCGTCGGTGACCTCGACGGCGTCGACCGTGACCTCGATGCCGGAGTAGTCCGGGATCTGGATCTCGGGGCGGATGTCGACCTCAGCGGTGAAGGCCAGCGTCTCGCCGTCCTTCAGCTCGGTGATGTCCACCTCGGGCTGGCCGAGCGGGTTCAGCTCGGCCTCGTTGACAGCCTCGGTGTAGAGCTTGGGAAGCGCGTCGTTGACAGCCTCCTCCAGCACCGCACCACGGCCGAACCGCTGGTCGATCACTCGGGCCGGGATCTTGCCCTTACGGAAGCCCTTGACCGTGACCTGCTGGTTGATCTTCTTGTACGCCGCGTCGAGGCTGTCCTTGAGCTCCTCGAAGGGCACCTCGACAGTGAGCCGAACCCGGGTCGGGTTCAGGGTCTCCACGGCGCTCTTCACGGTTCGGTCTCCTTGGTGGCTGACATCTTGGGGTACTGCTGGCGCCGGATTCGGCGATTCAGCGGATGGAGCCCGGCACATCAGACACACGGGCACACAGCCTGCATAGTAACGGCAAGCGGGAGGCGCCTCACAACGCGATCTTGCTGGTGGTCGGGGTGGCCGGATTCGAACCGACGACCTTCCGCTCCCAAAGCGGACGCGCTACCAAGCTGCGCCACACCCCGTCGGTGCGAACCGTAGGGTACATGCCCCGGCAGCGTGGGCGGCCCCCTTTACGGGGCGTACCGAAACGGGGTGTGCGGCGAGGGCCCCGGACCCGCTACGATGCTTCTCGTGCCGCGGCCCTCGTGACCTGCGGTGCGAGCTTGCGGGCGTAGCTCAATGGTAGAGCCCTAGTCTTCCAAACTAGCTACGCGGGTTCGATTCCCGTCGCCCGCTCCACATGGCTCAGGGCCAGGTCGGAGGTTCATCCTCCAGCCTGGCCCTGATGCGTTTCGGATCTTCGTTTCCGCCTACGTGCCCGTCCGGATCGGGATCTTGCTTTCTGGGCCTGCTCGACGACCGCGCTCACGGCCTGGCCGATCAGCCGTTCCCGCTCGGCCGTGGCGTGCTGGTGGATCAGCGCGGCACGGGCGGTGCTGCGGCCCCTCCTGGTCATCAGGGCCATTGATCGCACGCCTTGCGCCACAGCTTGCCGAAGTGGTTCCGGCGAGGCGTCGCCTTCTTGGCCCCGATGAAGAACCGGCCGTCCGGGCCCGGCTCGGCGAACACGGCGAGGCGCGGATCACGCTCGGCGTGGTCGCAGCCGGGCAGGGCGACTTGGAGCAGGCCGTCACCTACGGCGAATGGGCGCTGAAGGGCGACCGGCAGTCTTTGCCGCCCCTGCTCATGGTCAGCCGTGAACCGGCAGCCATCGTGAACCGGGACTTCGCCGACGAGGCGACGGGCCGGGAGTACCTGGATCACCTGACCACGCTCGGTCGCGCCGGCTAGGGCGACCCCTGATCACCGGGCAGACCTTGGTCGTGGTCTTCCTGGCGTAATAAGGCTTGCTGCCGCTTGGAGCGCGGGATGCGATGGGCAGGTGGCTGGGAAACTGAGTGCCGATGGGCTTCGCCGCATCGCTCGTCGGCGTCGTGTCCGCCGACGTGGGTACGTCAGCCGCTCGGCAGCACCCAGGTCCGAGGGCAGGGACCGGACACAATGGATCACTCTGATCGCGGTCAGCCTGCCGGGGCTCGCCGCGCTGGGCGCGCTGCTGTTCACCTGGATGCAGGTCGGACAGGCCAGCAAGGAGCTACGGATCTCCGAGCACGGGCAGATCACCAGCAGGTTCAATGCCGCCATCGACAATTTGGGATCGGAGTCCCTGGATATCCGACTGGGCGGTATCTACGCCCTGCAGCGCATCATGCAGGACTCCGCTCGCGACCACCCCACGGTTGTCTCCGTACTGGCCGCCTTCGCACAGCGGCACGCCGGCTCGAGCACAGAGAGCCTGAAGGAGCCGTCTGAGAGCGCCTACAACCGCACACCAAGGGCCGATGTCCGGGCAGCGATCGCCACGCTGGTTAGGCGCCGCCCCGACCGCGACAGCGGGACGGTCATCGACTTGAGCAAAACCGATCTACGTGGCCTCCGCTTCACCGACCGGGCCCCCATCCACCTCCCCGGGGTGAACTTGTCCGACGCGGATCTCCGCTCTGCCGATCTGTCCGGCGCGGACCTCCGTAAGGCGTCCTTGGGCTACACGAACCTGGACGAGTCCTCTCTCCATGAGGTCAACCTCAGCGGTGCGGAGCTGATGGGGGCGAGCCTCGTCGTCGCGAATCTCACAGGCGCGAACCTTCGCGGAGCAGACATGACATGCGGGGGCTTCGAGGGTGACCCAGAGACCGGTGAGGTGATCGAGCTGACAGATTGCGTGGACCTTGAGTACGCCTTTCTGGACGGGGCGGATGTGCGAAACGCCAAGATGAGCCAGGCCGACCTTCGTCACGCAACCTTGAACGATGCGGATCTTCGTGGCGCGGACCTGACGAACGCGAACCTCACCAACGCGGACCTGACGAACGCGGACTTCCGTGGCGCCAAGCTGACCGGTGCGGAGCTGAAGGATGCGAAGCGGACCGGCGCGCGTGGGCTCCCGCAGGAGAATTAGGCCAGTTACAGGTTTCTCCACCTCCATCAGGGCAGCTCGCTCCGCTCGCCGCGCGCGGCCGGGCGAGCAACGCGCTACTCAAGCGGTACAGGCCCCGAAGCGCTAGCGGCGTGCCCCATCCGTGCCCGATCGCCGGGGAAGTCGGGAGACACGGGGAACCAGAGAGACGCACCTGCCCAGCCGCAGGTCAGCAGCGCCGCAGCTCAGCGACCAGCCGCATACGGCGTCTTCCGAACTGGCTGCGCGGGTTCGATTCCCGTCGCTCGCTCTGTGCACGACTCGGGCCCGGCCCGGTGATCATTCACCGGGCCGGGCCCGAGGTCGTTCCGCGAGGAGAGCCGCGCAAGGCGCCTCCCGGAAGGTGATCTCCGAAGGTGATCTCCAAGGTGGATCGAGCAGAGCCGATCGCGGGAGCCGGCGCCCGGCGGTCGGTCTCAGAAGCTGATCTGGTTGATCGTCTCGGCTATCGAGTTCATGAATCTGTTGATCGACGGCGCCATGCCCGTCGAGGCGAGGAAGAAGCCGAAGAGGACCGCCACGATCGCGGGCCCGGCCTTGATGGAACCGCCGCGGATCAGCACCACGAGGACGATCGCCAACAGAAGCACCACTGACAGTGAAATGGCCACAACTGATCACACCCTCGGTCGGTCCGCCTTGCCGGCCCGGGAGCGCACGGCCCAGCACACTCCCGCCTGCACCATCGTGCCACCAACCCCCCTGCCCCTGTTGCCCGGTGACGAACCGTCCTGAACAAGATCACGCCAACCCGCCCCGGACGGCGCCCGGGTGACGGCCGTACCGGCGGGGCCGGGCGAGTGAAATTCGGGAAGGAAATCAACGTGATCGTTTCACTGTCCCCACACTTTGGTCACGAGAAATTCGAAGCCTCTTCGTGAGGTAATTCACCTCGCGGGCCACCCGGGCCATATGCCCCGTTTAAGAGGGATTAACCAGGGCATACGGGTCTGTTGGCGCCCGTGTCAGATTCGAATAGGTCAGGTGCCCGGCGTGTTTTACGAAATCGAATAGGCGCGGCTAGGGTGCCTTGAATGTTCCACGCTGCGCATGGATACGAGAGGGCTCCGGCACCCGAGGTCAAGGAGCCCGAGACCACCCCGACGAGCCGGGCGGCGACCGCTCTCGCCCCTGCCACGAGTGGCCTGAAGTCCGCTCCGCGGACGGCTCCCAAGGCCATCGGACGGGACGCCTACTTCGACAACGCGAAGTACCTGGCCATCGTGCTGGTGGCCGTGGCCCACGCCTGGGAACCGGTGATGGAGGGCAGCAGGGCCACGCGTGCCCTGTACATGGTGATCTACACCTTCCACATGCCGGCCTTCATCATCGTCTCCGGCTACTTCTCCCGGAGTTACCAGGGCAAGCCGCATCAGCTCAGACGACTGCTCACCGGCATCGCGCTGCCGTACGTCGTCTTCGAGGTGGCCTACTCCCTCTTCGCCCGGTACGGGAACGACGATCCCTCCCATCCCATCAGCCTGCTCGACCCGTACTACCTGACGTGGTTCCTGGCCGCGCTGTTCATCTGGCGGCTCACCACCCCGCTGTGGCGGATCGTGCGGTGGCCGCTGCCGATCGCGCTGGTCATCGGCGCGCTGGCCACTCTGACCCCGAACATCGGGGCGGACCTCAACCTCGCGCGTGTGCTGCAGTTCCTGCCGTTCTTCGTGCTGGGCCTGTGCCTGAAGCCCGAGCACTTCCAGATGCTGCGCCGGCGCGAGGTGCGGCTGCTGGCCGTTCCGTTCTTCGCCGTGACGCTCGTCTTCGCGTACTGGGTGGCGCCCCGGATGAACCTCGGCTGGTTCTACCGCTCCAGCAGCGTGCAGGACCTGGGCTGGCCGTGGTGGTCGGGACTCGTGGTGATCATCGCGTTCTTCGGGTGCGCGGTACTGCTGAGCGCCGCGTTCCTCGCGCTGGTCCCCGGTCGCCGGGCATGGTTCACGGTGCTGGGTGCCGGGACCATCAGCGGGTACCTGCTGCACGGCTTCGTCGTCAAGGCCGGTGACTACTGGGGGCTGTTCGAGAGCCAGAAGTGGCTCGGCAGCCCGGTCGGTCTGGTCGTGGTGACGGTCTGCGCGACGGGCATGGTGACCCTGCTGTGCTCGCCGCCGGTGCGCCGGGCTCTGAAGTGCGTCACGGAGCCCGAGATGAAGTGGGCGTTCCGCCAGGACGCGGCCGAGGCGGGGCCGCGCCGGTAGCCGCCGGCCCCTGGGCGGCCGGCTCTCAGTCGGCCGCCGGGCCCTCGTCGGCCGTCAGGCCCAGCAGTTCGCGTGTCCTGGCGTACTTCTCCGCCAGCCGCTTCCGCGTCGCCTCGTCGAGCACCGCGAGGCGGGCGGGGTCGGCGTTGTGGGCCAGGTCGGCCTGTTTGACGAGCAGGGCGCCGGGAGTGGCCGCGATCCGCCGCGTATACGTCTCCAGGTCCTCGTCCTCGCCTCTGGTGAGGGCGAGGACGATGTCCTTCACGGCCCGTGGAAGTGCGGCGCGTTCGAGCCATTCGCGGCTCAGCACGCCGTCCTCGACCGCGTCGTGGAGCCAGCCGGCGGCGATCTGGTCGTCGCTCCCGCCCCGGGCTCGCACCCCCTCCGCGACCGCTTCGAGGTGCTGCGCGTAAGGGCGGCCCGCCTTGTCCCGCTGGGCGGCATGGGCCTCGCGGGCGACGGTCTCGACCTCGGCCAGGGTCAGCATCTGCTCGGACATGGCACGACTGTACGCGTCGCGGAACGCCGTCATGAGGGCCCGCCGCACGCTCACGCCGTGGGGGCGGTTCACGCCTGGCGGCACAGCAGCAGCAGCGCCCGGTCGTCGTTGACGTCCTTGGCGACGGCCTCGATCAGATGCCAGGCGGCGCCCTCGAAGCCGGCGGTCACATAGCGGTCCGCCTCGCCGGTCAGCCGGTCGATGCCCTCGCTGATGTCCCGGCCCGACGCCTCCACCAGACCGTCGGTGAACAGCATCAGCACGTCGCCGGGGCGCAGTGAGCCCTTGACCGGGTCGAACTGGGCCGCGTCGTACACACCGAGGAGCGGGCCCTCCGCGGCCATCTCCTCCCAGCGGCCGCTGCCCGCGTGGAGCTGGAGCGCGGGCAGATGTCCCGCGGACAGCAACTCGTAGTCGCCGGAGTCGAGATCGAGCACGAGGTGGATGGACGTGGCGAAGCCCTCGTCCCAGTCCTGCCGCAGCAGATAGCCGTTGGCCGCGGGAAGGAAGCCGTGGGGCGGCAGCGAGCCCAGCAGGCCGCCGAACGCCCCCGACAGCAGCAGCGCCCGCGACGCCGCGTCCATGCCCTTGCCGGACACGTCCGTGAGGACGACCTCCAGGGAGCGGCCGCCGTTGGTGCGGGCGGCGACCACGAAGTCGCCGGAGAACGACTGGCCGCCGGCCGGGCGCAGCGCCATCTCCTGGTGCCAGCCCTTCGGCAGCCGCGGCAGGGCGCTCTGCACCCGGATGCGTTCGCGCAGGTCGAAGAGCATGGTGCCGCCGCGTCGCCACGGCACGCCGACCCTGGCCCGGAACTGGGCGATGAGCAGGCCGAACATGCCGCACGCCGCGACGACCAGGACCGTGCCGGGGGTGACCCTCGCCGGGCCGTCCGTGTACGGACCGAGTGCTATGGACTCCACGATGAGCGCCACGGCCGCGGCCGCGTAGAGGCCGAGCAGACTGGCCGGCCGCAACAGCAGGCCGCCCGCCACGATCGGCAGGGCCAGCGCCACCGGTGAGCACCACAGTGGCGCGGCGATCGTGCCCCAGGTGATCGCGGGGATCGTCAACAGCAGTCCGGCCAGGGCGAGCCAGTCGGAACCGTCGCCGCGGAAGTAGTCGACCCCGGACTTGCGCAGCGCGATACGTGCCCGGTGCACCGCTTTCCGCAACCGGGCCGTGGACGAGTCTGCTGCAGAGCCGCGGGCCATTGCCGTGGACCCTATCCACCCGCCGCCCCGGCGTGCAGGGGAGACCCCCACGACATTGCGTTCGAAATCGGGTCGCGACGGGCCGTGGACGGCTGGTAGGGATGGCATATGACGACAGATCTGCGGGTGCTGCGACAGTCCGAGTGGGACCGGTGGTACCGGAGTCTGGAGCTCGCCTTCGGCGGTGTCCCCGAGACCCGGCCGGAGCGCGAACTCTGGGCGGACCTGACGGAGACCGAACGCTCCATCGGCGTCTGGGACGGCGACGACTGTGTCGGCACCGCGGGGGCGTTCACCTTCTCCGTGTCCGCGCCGGGCGGCACGTTCGTGCCCGCGGCCGGCGTGACCATGGTCAGCGTGGCGGCGACCCACCGGCGGCGCGGGATCCTCACCTCGATGATGCGGCGCCAGCTCGACGACGTCCGCTCCTGGGGCGAGCCGCTCGCCGTGCTCACGGCCTCCGAGCCGGAGATCTACGGCCGGTTCGGCTACGGGGTCGCCACCCACCAGATGTCCGTCGAGATCGACTCCTCGCGGACGCGGATCACCGCGCCGCCCGGCGCCGACGACGTCCGGCTCCGCTTCGTGTCGGTCACCGAGGGCGCTCAGGCGTGCGAAGAGGTGTACCGGCGCACGATCGGCACACGGCCCGGGATGCTCGCCCGCCGGCCGGGCTGGGAGCGGCTGCCGCTGCTGGACCCGCCGAGCGAGCGGGAGGGCGCGTCCCCCATGCAGTGCGTACTCGCGGAAAGGGACGGTCAGGTCGTGGGATACGCCCGCTTCCACAACAAGCCGGACTGGTCGGCGGCCGGCCCCGAGGGCTCCATCTCCGTACGGCACATCGACGCACTGGACCCGGTCGCGTACGCGGCGCTGTGGCGCTTCCTGTGCGGCATCGACCTGACGACGACCGTGCGGTCCCGCAACCGTCCCGTGGACGACCCGCTGCTCCAGCTGGTCACGGACATCCGCCGCTGCGGCGTGCGGGTACGCGACTCGCTGCACGTCCGGCTGGTCGACGTGGCGGCCGCGCTGGAGGCCCGGCGCTACACCGCGCCTGTCGACGTGGTGTTCGACGTCGACGACGCGTTCTGCCCCTGGAACACCGGCCGTTGGCGGCTCACGGGCGACGCGAAGGGCGCGTCGTGCGAGCGGACCCGGGACGAGGCGGACCTGGCGCTGTCCGTACGGGAGTTGGGGGCGGCGTATCTGGGGGGCGTGGCGCTGTCGGCGCTGGCGGGTGCGGGACGGGTCCGGGAGTTGCGGGAAGGGGCGCTGGCGGAGGCGTCGGTGGGGTTCGGCTCCGACGTGGCGCCGTGGCTGCCGCACGGGTTCTAGCGGGGGTGGGCTGCGGGGGCGGGTGGCGCCTGCGGCGGGCTTGTCCCCTCCCCTTCCCGAACCGGGGCAAGCCCCGGGCCCCGTACCGCGCTTCGCGCGGTGCCCTCGAACGCCGGGCGGGCTGGAAACGCCGCTGCGCGGCATCCGGCCGCGCCGGCACATCCGGCCTCACTGGGGACACCTCCCACGGCCGTCAGGCCGTAGGGGGGGTCGCGCGGCGGGTCCGGGCGGAGCCCGGTTCGGGAAGGGGCGGGGTGAGGGAAGGCCCCGGTTCAGGCGGCGGCCGGCTGGCAGGTGGGGCACCAGAAGAGGTTGCGCGCCGACAGGGGCGCCGTGCGGATCTGCGTGGTGCAGACATGGCACGGCATGTTCGCCCGGCGGTACACGTAGACCTCGCCACCGTGGTCGTCCACACGCGGTGCGCGGCCCATCGCCTCCGGAGTGTGTTCCGGGCGGACGGTGTCGATGCGGTTGTTGCGGACGCCCTCGCGCATCAGCTCGGCCAGGTCCCCCCAGATGGCGTCCCACTGGCGGCGCGTGAGGTCCTTACCGGCCCGGTAGGGGTCGATGCCGTGACGGAAGAGGACCTCCGCGCGGTAGACGTTGCCGACGCCGGCGATGATCTTCTGGTCCATCAGCAGCGCGGCGATCGTCGTGCGCGAGCGGGAGATCCGCGCCCACGCCCGGTCCGGGTCGTCGGACGGCCTGAGCGGATCGGGACCGAGCCGGTCGTGTATCGCCCGCTTCTCGGGTTCGGTGATCAGCGCACAGGTGGTCGGGCCGCGCAGGTCGGCGTAGTGGTCCTCGTTCAGGACGCGCAGGCGGACCGTGTCGGTGGGCGGCGGCGCGGGGGCCGTGCCGAAGCCGAGCTTGCCGAACAGGCCGAGGTGGATGTGGACCCACCCGATGTCCTCGAAGCCGAGGAACAGATGCTTGCCGTGCGCGTCGGCGCCGTCGAGCACCCGGCCGTCGAGGAGCGCGGCGCTGTCGGAGAACTTGCCCTGGGGGCTGCTGACCCGGACGTTCCACCCCGCGAAGCGGTGGAGGTAGTCCTCCGCGAGGCGGTGGATCGTGTGCCCCTCGGGCATGAGGTCGGCCCTCCTGGACGGCATGACCGTGCCGCCGGGACGGACCCGGCGGCACAGGGAAGCGGATGCGGGTGCGGGGCTCAGCCCTGCTGCGGGTGGTGGGCCGGGATCGGGGGGAGCTCGCCGGTGGTCTCGTACGCGGAGAGCATCTCGATGCGGCGGGTGTGACGTTCCTCACCCGAGTACGGGGTGCTGAGGAAGATCTCGACGAACTTCGTCGACTCCTCGAGGGTGTGCATCCGCCCGCCGATGGCCACGACGTTGGCGTTGTTGTGCTCACGGCCGAGCGCGGCGGTCTGCTCGCTCCAGGCGAGCGCGGCACGCACGCCCTTGACCTTGTTGGCGGCGATCTGCTCGCCGTTGCCCGAGCCGCCGATCACGATGCCGAGGCTGCCCTCGTCCGCGGCCGTCCGCTCCGCGGCACGGAGGCAGAACGGCGGGTAGTCGTCCTGGGCGTCGTAGATGTGGGGACCGCAGTCCACGGGCTCGTGGCCATGGGCCTTGAGCCACTCGACGAGGTGGTTCTTGAGTTCGAAGCCGGCATGGTCCGAGCCGAGGTACACGCGCATGGTTCGAGTGTGGCATGCGGGGCATGCGCAGTCCGGCGCGGGGCCGGGCTCGGGGCGCGCCGGAGTGACGAGTGCAACGAAACGGATTCGACCCTTCCGTACTGGCACGTACTGGGTTCTAATTCCGAAGTTCGTAACCCGAGCGGCACCAAGACATAAGGATTCGTCCATGACGTCGCAGTCGACCCTCACAAAGGAAGGCGACATGCCCGACACCCCGGGACAGTCGCCTTCCCCTGACGGTCTCAAGGCCGGTCTCAAGAACCGCCACCTTTCCATGATCGCAATCGGCGGTGTGATCGGCGCCGGCCTGTTCGTCGGATCGAGCTCAGGTATAGCCGCGGCCGGCCCGGCGATCCTGTTGTCGTACGCGCTCGTGGGCATGCTGGTCGTGTTCGTGATGCGGATGCTGGGCGAGATGGCCGCAGCGAGCCCGAACTCCGGGTCCTTCTCCGCGTACGCCGACCGCGCGCTCGGGCGCTGGGCGGGCTTCTCCATCGGCTGGCTCTACTGGTTCTTCTGGGTCGTCGTGCTGGCCGTGGAGGCCACCGCCGGCGCCGAGATCCTGGAGGGCTGGATGCCGGCGGTGCCGCAGTGGGGCTGGGCGCTGATCGTCATGGTCGTGCTGACGGCGACCAACCTGGTGTCCGTCTCCTCCTACGGCGAGTTCGAGTTCTGGTTCGCCGGCATCAAGGTCGTCGCCATCGGCGCGTTCGTCGTCGTCGGTCTGCTGGCCGTCTTCGGTGTACTGCCGGGCTCCGACAACCCGGGGGCGGGCCTCGCCCATCTGACCGACGCGGGCGGCTTCATGCCGAACGGCGCCGGCGCGATCCTCGCCGGTGTGCTGCTGGTCGTCTTCTCCTTCATGGGCAGCGAGATCGTCACCCTGGCGGCCGGCGAGTCGGAGAACCCGCGGCGCGCGGTCACCAAGGCCACCAACTCGGTGATCTGGCGTGTCGGTTTCTTCTACCTCGGCTCGATCTTCGTCGTGCTGACGCTGCTCCCGTGGAACGACAAGTCGATCGAGGAGAAGGGGTCGTACGTCGCCGCCCTGGACTCCATCGGCATCGCGAACGCCGGCCAGATCATGAACGTGATCATCCTGACGGCGGTCCTCTCCTGCCTCAACTCGGGCCTCTACACCGCCTCGCGCATGGCCTTCTCGCTCGGTGAGCGCGGTGACGCGCCCAAGTCGTTCGCCAAGGTCAACGCCAAGGGTGTGCCGACGGCGGCCATCCTCGCCTCTGTGGTCTTCGGCTTCGCCGCCGTGTACTTCAACTACGCCTTCAAGGACACGGTCTTCCTGTTCCTGCTCAACTCGTCCGGCGCCGTCGCCCTGTTCGTCTGGCTGGTGATCTGCTTCACCCAGCTGCGGATGCGCGGCATCCTGCTGCGCGAGGCGCCGGAGAAGCTGACGGTGAAGATGTGGCTCTTCCCGTACCTCACCTGGGCGACCGCCGCGATGATCACCTTCGTGCTCGTCTACATGGTCGTCGACGACGCCAACCGGCAGGTCGCGCTGCTCTCGATCGCCGTCGCCGCGGTGGTGGTCGCGATCGCCGTGACCCGCGAGAAGTTCTTCCCGCGGCCCGCCGCCGCGCCCGTCACGGCCGCCCGTGACGAAGACGTGGAGACGGTCTCCGGAGTCTGAGAGGGAACCCGACGCCACATGCCAAGTGGCGTCAGGTGAACCCGGGAGGCTCTCCGTCGGTCCTGCGAGGGACGGACGGAGAGCCTCCCTTCTGTTCCCCTTCTTGTACGCCTCGCGTACGGACCGGAAAACGCAAGAGGCCCGCCGGTCTCAGGAGCTGAGAACCGAGGCGAGCCTCTTCTGCGGACAGGGGCCGTGCGTCAGCCGCGGCGGCCGAGGAGCTTCCAGGCCGTGGGCAGAGCGCCCATCGCCAGGGCCGCCTTCAGCGCGTCGCCGATCAGGAACGGCACGAGGCCGGCCGCGACCGCCTCACCGAGGGACATGCCGGTGGCCAGCGCCAGGTAGGGGACGCCGACCGCGTAGATGATCGCCGAGCCGACCGCCATCGTGCCCGCCATGCGCAGCACGGAACGGTCGGCGCCGCGACGGGCGAAGTGGCCGACGACGGTCGCCGCGAGCAGCATGCCGAGGATGTAGCCGAAGGACGGCATCGCATAGCCGGAGGTCGCCTGGGCGAACCACGGCATGCCCGCCATGCCGGCCACCGCGTACAGGGCGAGGGAGAGGAAGCCGCGGCGGGCGCCCAGCGCGGTGCCCACGAGGAGTGCCGCGAAGGTCTGGCCGGACACGGGGACCGGGGAGCCGGGGACCGGGACAGCGATCTGCGCCGCGATGCCGGTGAGCGCGGCGCCGCCGACGACGAGGGTGATGTCCCGGACGCGGGACGCGGGCAGCAGGTCGGCGAGGACGAGCCCCGATCGGACGGGGGCGGCAGCAGTGCTCATCGGGACTCCGCGAGGGTGAGGGCAGTTCGGGACAGGGTGACCGTAGCCCACGGAGAATCGCTCGATCACCAGCAGCCGCCCACAAAGCGGCGGTTGACGGCTTGGTGGGGTTCACACAAAGAGTCTCGATCATGCCGACGATGACGTGATGCTCGTCACTGAGGTCCGGGGCGTAGGCGTCCGTTTTGCACAGGAGGTATCAACTCGGGAAGACTGTAGGGACCCCATAACTCGTACCGAGTGATCCGAGAGTTCTCCAGCACATGCACGACGCGCCGCCCACGCCCCTGGCCGCAGAGGCCGAACCCCTGAGCCACGGGCTCAAGCAGCGCCATCTGACGATGCTCGGGCTCGGCGGGGTGATCGGCGCGGGGCTCTTCGTGGGCTCGGGCGCCGGCATCGCGCTGGCCGGCCCCGGCATCGTCCTGTCCTATCTGATCGCGGGCGCCCTCGCGATGCTGGTGATGCGGATGCTCGGTGAGATGTCCTCCGCGATGCCCGCCTCCGGTTCGTTCTCGGTGCACGCGGAACGCG
Organism: Streptomyces sp. NPDC086835; assembly: GCF_044745705.1. Lineage (NCBI taxonomy): Bacteria > Bacillati > Actinomycetota > Actinomycetes > Kitasatosporales > Streptomycetaceae > Streptomyces > Streptomyces sp. NPDC086835. The sequence goes on along the minus strand of NZ_JBIVAU010000001.1, from coordinate 402,896 downwards.
CCCTCGGGCGCTGGGCCGGGTTCAGCGTCGGCTGGCTGTACTGGTTCCTGCTGGTGGTGGTGCTCGCGGCGGAGGCGACGGCCGCCGCTGCGATCGCACACGGCTGGGCACCCGCCGTCCCCCAGTGGGGCTGGGTGCTGGTGTTCATGGTGGTCTTCACCGTCGCCAACCTGGCGGCGGTGAAGAACTTCGGCGAATTCGAATTCTGGTTCGCCGCGCTCAAGGTCGGGGCGATCGTGCTCTTCCTGGCGCTCGGCACCCTGGCGATCTTCGGGCTGCTGCCGGACACGGACCCGGTCGGCCTCACCCGGCTCACCGGCGAGGGCGGCTTCCTGCCGGGCGGCTGGTCCGGCGTGATCTCCGGCGTACTCGCCGTCGTCTTCGCCTTCGGCGGCCTCGAGGTCGTCACCATCGCCGCCGCGGAGACCGAGGACCCGGCCCGCGCGGTGGGCCGCGCCGTGCGCAGCGCGGTGGTCCGCATCCTCTTCTTCTATGTGGGCTCGATGGTCGTCATCGTGACCGTCCTGCCCTGGACGGCGCAGAAGGCCGGTCTGAGCCCCTATGTCACCGTTCTCGACTCCATCGGGGTGCCGAGCGCCGGACGGATCATGGAGATCGTCGTCTTCGTGGCGCTGCTGTCCGCGCTCAACGCCAACCTGTACGGCGCCTCCCGGATGGTGTTCTCGCTCGCGGAGCGTGGCGAGGCCCCGAAGGGGCTGTTGAAGCTCACCCCGAGCGGCGTGCCGCGCAAGGCGGTGCTCGCCTCCGTCGCGTTCGGCTTCGTGTCGGTGCTGCTGAATCTGAAGTGGCCGGATTCGGTCTTCCTCTACATGCTCAACTCGGTCGGCGCGGTACTGCTGTTCGTCTGGGCGCTGATCGCGGTGTCGCAGTTGCGGCTGCGCCGGCGCCTCGAGCGCGAGGCGCCTCAGAAGCTGACCCTGCGCATGTGGGGCTTCCCGTGGCTCACCTGGGTGGCGCTCGCCGTGATGGCGGCCGTGCTGGGGCTGATGCTCACCGACGACACCGCCCGGCCGCAGGTGCTGTGGTCGAGCGGCGCGACCGCCGGTGTACTGCTGGTTTCGGCCGTCCGGGAGCTACGCGAACGACGCCGCTGAATTGCGGGGTTCACGTGTTCGGTTGTTGACGTTCCGTGAAGGTCGTGACCGTATAGCGGACATCTGTTCCCTGTGAGCGACGACCATGCCCACACTGGGCCGCTCCCCCGTCTCAGCTCATGAACAGGGCACGCCCATGTCTCGGACCACCGCGCCCGCGCCCGTCGACCAGCCGGCCGACGCCACGCTCACGCACGGCCTCAAACAACGCCACCTGTCGATGATCGCCCTCGGCGGTGTCATCGGCGCCGGGCTCTTCGTGGGATCGGGCGCCGGCATCGCCGCGGCCGGACCGTCGATCGTCGTCGCGTACGCGCTCTCCGGACTGCTGGTCATGCTGGTGATGCGGATGCTGGGCGAGATGTCGGCGGCCAACCCGGCCTCCGGCTCCTTCTCGGTGCACGCGGAGCGGGCCATCGGGCCGTGGGCCGGCTTCACCGCCGGCTGGGCGTTCTGGTTCCTGCTGTGCGTGGCCGTCGGCCTGGAGGCCATCGGCGCCGCCGGCATCATGACGGGCTGGTTCCCCGGGACGCCCGAGTGGGCCTGGGTGGCGCTGTTCATGCTGGTGTTCTGCGGCACGAACCTGGCGGCGGTGAAGAACTTCGGCGAGTTCGAGTTCTGGTTCGCCGCGCTGAAGGTCGGCGCGATCGTGCTCTTCCTGGGCATCGGCGTCCTCGCGATCGCCGGAGTCCTTCCGGGCAGCGAAGCGCCGGGCACCGCCAACCTCACGGGTGACGGCGGCTTCATGCCGAACGGCACCGAGGGCCTGATCGTCGGTCTCCTCGCCTCCGTCTTCGCCTACGGCGGTCTGGAGACGGTCACCATCGCCGCCGCCGAGTCCGAGCACCCGGTGCAGGGCGTCGCCAAGGCCGTGCGCACCGCGATGTGGCGCATCGCCGTCTTCTACATCGGTTCGATGGCGGTCATCGTCACGCTGGTGCCGTGGCACGAGAAGGCGGTCGCCGAGAAGGGACCGTACGTCGCGACCCTGGACCACCTGGGCATCGACGGCGCGGGCCAGATCATGAACGTGGTCGTGCTGATCGCCCTGCTCTCCGCGATGAACGCCAACATCTACGGCGCCTCCCGGATGGCGTGCTCGCTGGTCGCCCGCCGCCAGGGTCCGACGGCGCTGGGCCGGATCTCCGGCGGCGTGCCGCGGACCGCAGTGCTGGTCTCCTCCGTCTTCGGCTTCCTGTGCGTGCTGCTGTCGTACTGGCGGCCGGACGACATCTTCATGTGGCTGCTCAACACGATCGGCGCGATCATCCTGGTCGTCTGGTTCTTCATCGCCGTCTCGCAGCTGGTGCTGCGCCGGCGCACCGAGCGGGAGAACCCCGAGAAGCTGGTCGTGAAGATGTGGCTGTTCCCCGGCCTCACGCTGCTCGCCCTGGCCGGCATGGCGACCGTCTTCGCGCTGATGCTGCGCGAGGAGGAGACCCGGATGCAGCTGCTCGGCACCGGTGTCCTGACGCTGGTCCTCGCCGTCGTCGGATTCGTGCTGCAGAAGACGCGTGAGTCCCGTGCCGCCGTCGAGGCCGGCGCGACGGACTGAGCCCGGCGGCGCACAAACACACCCGCGCAGCACGGTGCCCCCGCGAGTCATGTACTCGCGGGGGCACCGTGCTGTGCGGGATGCGGCTGCTGCCGGGCCGCGGGTGTCGCCGTCCGGCGGGCGGTTCAGTCGAAGATGGGGCCCTGGGTCCGCGTGCGCTTGATCTCGTAGAACCCGGGGATCGACGCGACCATCAGCGTCCCGTCCCACAGCCGGGCCGCCTCCTCGCCCTTGGGCGCGGGGGTGACGACCGGACCGAAGAAGGCGATCTGCTCGCCGTCGGAGCCGGGCACCGCGATGACCGGCGTGCCGACTTCCTGGCCGACCTTCTCTATGCCCTCCTTGTGGGAGGCGCGCAGCTGGGCGTCGTACGTGCCCTTGTCCGCGAAGTCGGCGAGGGACGTGGGCAGACCGACATCCTTGAGCGCCGCGACGACGGCCTCCCGGACCGGACCCATGCCCTCGTTGTGGAAGCGGGTGCCGAGCGCGGTGTAGAGCTTGCCGACCACCTCGTCACCGTGCTCCTGCTGGGCGGCGACGACGACGCGCACCGGGCCCCACGCCTTGTTCTCCAGCATGTCCCGGTACTCCTCGGGAAGCTCGTCGAGCTTGTCCTCGTTGAGCACGGCGAGGCTCATCACATGCCAGCGCACCTGTACGTCACGGACCTTCTCCACCTCGAGCATCCAGCGTGAGGTCATCCAGGCCCACGGGCACAGCGGGTCGAACCAGAAGTCCACGGGCGTCTTGCCGTTGTGCGACATATCACTCCTCGGAAGGGATCGGCGCCCTGCGCGCCTGCCCGGGCAACGCCGCCGATGGCTCCGCCGATTCCCATGGGAGGATCGCTCGTGTTCGAACGAGACACGAAGGAGTGCTTGTGCCCGGTGAGAATCTGTCCCGCGACGAGGCCCGCTCCCGGGCCGGACTGCTGTCCGTCGACGGGTACGAGGTGGCCCTCGACGTGCGGTCCGCGGTCGGGGAGCCCGAGGACGCCTCAGGGCCGCGCACCTTCAGGTCGGTGACCACGATCCGGTTCCGGGTGAACGAGCCGGGAGCTTCGACCTTCGTCGACCTGCTCGCCCCGTCCGTGACGGCCGTCACTCTCAACGGACGTCAGCTGGACCCCGCCACCGTCTTCGACGGCTCCCGGATCACGCTGGACGGCCTGGCGGCAAAGAACGTGCTCGTCGTCGACGCCCAGTGCGCGTACAGCCGCACCGGCGAGGGACTGCACCGCTTCGTCGACCCCGAGGACGGCGAGGTCTACCTCTACACCCAGTACGAGCCGGCCGACGCGCGCCGGGTCTTCGCCAACTTCGAACAGCCCGACCTCAAGGCGCCGTTCCGGTTCGAGGTGACCGCCCCCGAGGGCTGGACGGTGTGGAGCAACCGCGAGGGCGCCCGCGCGGAGGACGGGACCTGGCGGTTCGCCGAGACGGCGCCGATCTCGACGTACATCACGGCGGTCGTCGCCGGGCCGTACCACTACGAGACCGACCTGTACGAGCGTGAACTGGCCGACGGCACGGTCCTGCGGATCCCGTTGGGCGCGATGTGCCGCAAGGGGCTCGCCAAGCACTTCGACGCGGACGACATCTTCCTCGTCACCAAGCAGGGCCTGGACTTCTTCCACGAGCACTTCGACTACCCGTACCCCTTCGGGAAGTACGACCAGGCGTTCGTGCCCGAGTACAACATCGGGGCCATGGAGAACCCGGGCTGTGTGACCTTCCGCGAGGAGTTCGTCTTCCGCGGCAAGGTGACACAGGCGTCGTACGAGCGCCGGGCCAACGTCATCCTGCACGAGATGGCGCACATGTGGTTCGGCGACCTCGTCACCATGCAGTGGTGGGACGACCTGTGGCTCAAGGAGTCCTTCGCGGACTTCATGGGCTCCTTCTCCATGGTCGAGGCGACGCGCTTCACCGACGGATGGGTCACCTTCGCCAACAACCGCAAGGCCTGGGCCTACCGCGCCGACCAGCTGCCGTCGACGCATCCGATCACGGCCGACATCCGCGACCTCGAGGACGCCAAGCTCAACTTCGACGGCATCACGTACGCCAAGGGCGCGTCCGTGCTCAAGCAGCTCGTCGCGTACGTGGGCCGGGACGCGTTCATGGAGGGCGCCCGGCGCTACTTCAAGCGCCACGCGTACGGCAACACCCGGCTCGGCGACCTGCTGTCCGTGCTGGAGGAGACGTCCGGGCGTGACATGAAGGACTGGTCCAGGTCCTGGCTCGAGACCTCGGGCGTCAACGCGCTGACGCCCGAGGTGGCGTACGACGCGGACGGGCGCATCACCGAGCTGGCGATCTTCCAGGACGGTGACACGCTCCGGCCGCACCGGGTGTCCGTCGGCCTCTACCGGATCGAGAACTCGGAGCTCGTGCGGTACGCGCAGGCCGGGGTGGACGTCACCGGTGCGCGCACGGTCGTGCCCGAACTCGCGGGCGAGGAGCGGCCCGGACTCGTCCTGGTCAACGACGAGGACCTGACCTACTGCAAGATCCGCTTCGACGAGCGGTCCCTCGAGACGCTGCGGTCCTCGCTCGGCGACATCAAGGATCCGCTGGCACGGGCGCTGTGCTGGTCCGCGCTGTGGAACCTGACCCGCGACGCGCTGATGCCGGCGCGGGACTTCGTCCGCCTGGTGCTGACGTTCGCCGGGCGCGAGTCCGACATCGGCGTCCTCCAGATGCTGCACGCGTGGACGCGGTCCGCCCTGGTCCACTACGTGGCACCCGGCTGGCGCGCCGAGGGCGGCCGGCTGGCCGCGGAAGGCGCGCTGCGGGAACTGCGGGCCGCCGAGCCGGGCAGCCAGCACCAGCTGACCTGGGCGCGGTTCTTCGCGTCGGTCGCCGAGTCCGAGAGCGACTTCCGGCTGCTCTCCGGGCTGCTGGCGGGCACCGAGGAGATCGACGGCCTGGACGTCGATCAGGAACTGCGCTGGTCGTTCCTGGAGCCGCTGGCGGCGCACGGGGTCGCCGACGAGTCGGCGATCGCGGCGGAACTGGCGCGCGACGACACGGCCTCGGGCAAGCGGCACGAGGTGCGCTGCCTGGCGTCCCGGCCGTCGGCCGCGGTCAAGGACCAGGCGTGGGCGACGGTGGTCGAGTCGGACAAGCTGTCCAACGCGCTCGTCGAAGCGACGATCTCGGGCTTCGTCCAGCCGTCGCAGCGTGAACTGATCGCCCCGTACACCGAGAAGTACTTCGAGGCGATCGAGCGGGTGTGGTCCGAGCGGTCGATCCAGATCGGGATGGACGTGGTGCGGGACCTGTACCCGTCCCTCCAGGACTCCCGGGCCACGCTCGACGCGACGGACGAGTGGCTGGCCGCCCACGAGTCGGCGGCGCCGGCGCTGCGGCGGCTGGTCGCGGAGTCCCGCGACGATCTGGCGAGGGCGTTGCGGGCGCAGGAGTGCGACGGCGTGTGACGGTGGGGGGTGGGGACGGGCCTGCAGGGGCCTGTCCCCACCCCTTCTCGAACCGGGGCAAGCCCCGGACCCGTGAAACGCCCCCCACATCGGCACTCGAACGTGCGTACTTTAGGACACGGTTGTCCTGAATTGTCGACGAACTTGTAACAGCGGTTAGCCCGGTCCGGCGACGCGGGCATCTCATCGGCATGAACCAGCCCAACGCTCCCCTCTCTCCCCTCCCCCTCCCCCTCAGCCGACCCGACGGCGACGTGCGCCGGCGGGTCGTGTCCGGGGCTCAGTTGCGTACCCACGGCTTCACGCCCTCGCGGGTCGCCGAGCGGTGCCGGCCCGGCGGGGACTGGCAGTTGCTGCTGCCGGGGGTGTATCTGCTGCATCCTGGACCGACCACCGGCGAAGAGCGGCTGCACGCCGCGCTGCTGTACGCCGGCCGGCCCGTGCTGCCGGCCCAGCGGCACGACTCGGCGCCGTACGGCGCAGCGGTGGTCACCGGGCTCGCCGCGCTCGCGCTGCACGGATTCACGGCGGCTCCGCCGCTGATGTCGATCGAGCTGATCGACGTGCTCGTGCCGCGGACGCGGCGGCTGCGGTCGGCCGGCTTCGCCCGGCTGGTGCGGGGGCAGTCGATGCCCCCGGCGGAGGAGGTCGGCGGCGTGCCCGTCGCTCCCGCTTCCCGCGCCCTCGCCGACGCGGTGGCGGAGCTCGACGACGCGGCGCTGATCGGCCGGCTGCTGACGGAGGCCGTGCGGGGCGGGCACTGCGAGCCGGCCGCGCTGGTGCGGGAGTTGAACGACGCGCGGCTGCTGGACCGCCCGCACGTCGTGAGCGCGGTGGACGAACTGCTCGCGGAGGGCCGTGCGCTGGCGGAGGGCAGGCTGTACGGACTCGTCCGCGACGGCGGTCTGCCTGACCCCCTGTGGAACGTGGACCTCCGTCTCCCCGGCGGCCCTGTTCTCGGCCGGGTCGACGCGTACTGGCCGGAGCAGGCCGTGGCCGTGGAGCTGGACACGCGGGCGCCCCGCCGCGACGAGGACGCCCAGTGGTCCCGGTACGCGCGCAAGCGGGAGCATCTGGAGAGGCTCGGCATCACCGTCGTGCACCTGACGCCGCGCAAGCTCCGTGAGTCGCCCGAGCAGCAGGCGACCGTGCTGCGCACGGCGCTGATGGCCGCCGCGGACCGCGAGCCCGCCGCCTATGTGGTGGTGCTGCCGCGCTGAGCGACCCTGCCGAGAACCGGCCTGGAGCGCCACAGCTCCAGGCCCACGTCGACGAGTTCGACGCGGTGGAGCGCCGGCACCGCCTCCAGCGGGTGCCAGGCGGCGAGGTCCGTGGACCCGCCGGTCTCGTTGCGCAGCTCGCCGCCGGTGATCCGGCCCTCGTACACGATCCGCAGTCCCTGGAAGTCCGCGAAGGCGCCCAGCTTGCGCGGGTAGCGGCGGCGTACCGAGTCCAGGCCGAGCAGCGTGGTCATCTCGGCGATGTAGCCGGTCTCTTCCCCGACCTCGCGGACGACCGTGTCGAGGGGGTCCTCGCCGTGGTCCATGCCGCCGCCGGGCAGGGTCCACTTCTTCGCGCCGTCGCGCGCGACCCAGCGGGCCAGCAGGACCTGTCCGTCCCGTATGCAGACGGCGTACGCCGCGACCCTCAACTCCTTGTTCATCCGGTGAGATTACCGGCGCGTCCGCTCACCGAGGTCGATAAGCACCTGTTCGTTCCGTATGGCGCATGATCCGCGGTGGCGGGTTTACGCCATGCACACAACCCGTCTCGATCAACTCTCCACAAACCCCTGTCATTTACGCAAGGCTGAGCGGTCATCCGGCACCGTATTCCGGACCCTCTCTTTCACAAACAGGGATGCTGATGACCCCCGAACCCGAGAGCTCCACAACGGGACGCTCGACGCCAGGTCACAGACGCGTGGCCCGCGTCGCGGCCGCCGCCTCGATGGTGGCCGCGCTCGTCGCTGCCGGCGTCGCTCCGGCCGTCGCCACAGCGCCCGCCGACGACCCGGCCGGCGCCACGGCAGTCAAGGCCGCCAAGTCGTCCTCCGACAAGATCGGCTCGGCCGACGCCGAGCTGCTCGCGGAGGCCGAGGCCAAGGGTGAGAAGACCGTCACCGTCATGGTGGCCACCGCCCCCGGCGCGACCGAGCAGGTCGCCGGCCAGCTGGACGCCGTCAAGGGCGCCACCGTCGGCAGGACGTTCGACAAGCTCGGCTACGTACGTGCCACGCTGCCCACGGACAAGGCCGAGGCCGCCCTCAAGTCGGCGGCCAAGCTGTCCAGCGTGCACGGCATCGACCTCAAGCACGAGATCGAGCTGGACGACCCGACCCCGGCGGCGGACACCGTGAAGGCCGCGGGCACCGCCGACGCTCAGGTACAGGCCTACCCGGCGCCCGACGCGTCGACCCCGGCGAAGAACCCGTACAACCCGTCCTTCGAGACCGGTGCGGTCGACTTCGTCAAGGCTCACCCCAAGGCCGACGGCCGCGGCGTGACCATCGGAATCCTTGACTCCGGTGTCGACCTCGCCCACCCCGCGCTCCAGAAGACCACCACCGGCGAGCGCAAGATCGTCGACTGGGTCACGGCGACGGACCCGGTGGCCGACGGCGACCGCACCTGGCTGCGGATGAACACGGCCGTCACCGGCCCGACCTTCACGGCCGGCGGGCGCACCTACTCCGCCCCCTCAGGCGCGTACCGCTTCAACCTGTTCGCCGAGGCCGCCACCAAGGGCGGCGACATGGCCGGCGACCTCAACCGTGACGGCGACACGACCGACGTCTGGGCGGTCCTCTACGACGAGGGCACCCGGACCGCGCGCGTCGACCTGAACAACGACGCCGACTTCACCAACGACACCCTGATGAAGCCGTACAAGAACGGCTTCCAGGTCGGCTACTTCGGCAAGGACGACCCGAAGACCGAGATCGCCGAGCGCATCCCGTTCGTCATCGAGGTCCGCACCGACGTCGTCTACAACGCCGCGGGCGCGACCGCCGACTACGTCAACATCGGCGTCATCGAGGGTTCGCACGGCACGCACGTCGCCGGTATCACCGCCGCCAACAGCCTCTTCGGCGGCAAGATGAACGGTGCCGCGCCCGGCGCGAAGATCGTCTCCTCGCGCGCCTGCACCTGGAGCGGCGGCTGCACCAACATCGCGCTCACCGAGGGCATGGCCGACCTGGTCATCAACCGCGGCGTGGACATCGTCAACATGTCCATCGGCGGTCTGCCCCCGCTGAACGACGGCAACAACGCGCGCTCCGAGCTCTACAACCGGCTCATAGACACCTACGGCGTCCAGCTGGTGATCTCCGCCGGCAACTCGGGCCCGGGCACCAACACGCTCGGCGACCCCGCCGTCGCCGACAAGGTGATCTCCGTGGGTGCGTCCATCTCCAAGGAGACCTGGGCGTCCAACTACGGTTCCGGCGTCGAGAAGGCGTACGCGATGCTGCCCTTCTCCTCGCGCGGACCGCGTGAGGACGGCGGTTTCACGCCGACGCTGACCGCGCCCGGCGCAGCGGTCAACACCACCCAGACGTGGTCGCCCGGCGGCCCGGTCGCCGAGGCCGGCTACCGACTGCCGCCCGGCTACTCGATGATGCAGGGCACCTCGATGTCCTCTCCGCAGGCGGCGGGCGCGGCGGCACTGCTGCTCTCGGCCGCCAAGCAGCGCGGCATCGAGCTCACCCCGGCGAAGCTGCGCACCGCGCTCACCAGCACCGCCCACCGCATCAGCGGTGAGCAGGCGCACGAGCAGGGTGCGGGCCTGATCGACGTCGTCGACGCCTGGGAGCAGATCAAGGACGGCGTGGGCGCCCACGAGTACACGGTCAAGGCCCCGGTCGACACCGCGATCGACTTCGCGCTGAAGACCCCGGGCTTCGGTACCGGTCTCTACGACCGCGAGGGCGGCCTGAAGGCCGGCAAGAGCCGGACCTACGACATCACCGTCACCCGCACGACCGGCCCGAAGAAGGCCGTCGCGCACACCCTGCGCTGGAAGAACAACGACGGCACCTTCCGTCTGCTCAGCGGGTCCGAGGTCAGGCTCCCGCTGAACCAGCCGGTCACCGTCACCGTCCAGGCACGGCCCAAGACGGCCGGCGTGCACAGCGCCGTCCTCCAGGCCGACGACCGCTCGACCGTGGGCGTGGACAAGCAGATCCTGGCCACCGTGGTCGCTTCCGACGACCTCGCGAAGCCCGGGTACACCGTCTCCAAGGCGGACACGGTGCAGCGCAACAGCCACAAGTCGTACTTCATCACCGTCCCCGAGGGCGCCAAGAACCTCGAGGTCGCCATCGGCGGGCTCGCCGAGGGCAGCCAGACCCGGTTCATCGGCCTCCACCCGTACGGGCTGCCGGTCGACCCGACCTCGACGGTCAACTGCTACCCGAACTACGCGAACCCGGCCAACACCTGCCGTCCCGACGTGCGCTCCTACCCGGAGCCGATGCCGGGCGTCTGGGAGATCGAGGTCGAGTCGCGGCGCACGTCCCCGCTGCTGGACAACCCGTTCAAGCTGGACGTGACGGTGCTCGGCGCCGACTTCGACCCGGCCGTCAAGACGCTCCCCGAGGCGAAGGTCGGCACGCCGACCCCCGTCGAGTGGAACGTCACCAACCGCTTCGCCTCTCTCGAGGGCAAGCTGGCCGGCGGCTCCCTGGGCTCGGCGAAGGTCGCCCGTCCGTCCATCGCGCACGGTGAGTCCCAGGAGTCCACGGTCACCATCGGCGAGGGCGTGGAGCGCCTCGACGTGGCGATCGGCTCGCCCGCCGACAACGGCGCGGACCTGGACCTGCTGGTCCTCAAGGACGGCGTCGTGGTCGGCCAGGCCGCGGACGGCGACTCCGAGGAGGCGGTGAGCCTGCTGAAGCCGGCCGCCGGCACCTACACGATCGTGGTCGACGGTTACTCGGTCCCCGCCGGGACCACCGAGTACGACTACCGCGATGTGTTCTTCTCCCCGTCGCTCGGCTCGCTGAAGGTCGACGCCGGATCGTCGGTCCAGCTCGCGAACGGCGTGTCGGCGCAGGTCAGCGCCGAGGTCGTGGTCGGCGCCGCGGCTCCGGAGGGACGTCAGTTCTTCGGTGAGGTGCAGCTGCTGAACAACCGCGGCACGGTCGCGGGCGCCGGCAGCGTGGTGATCGCCAAGGTCACCGAGTAGCCGTAGAAGGGAGTAGGACGGCGGGGCGGGCGCTCATCGAGCACCCGCCCCGCCTGCATGTTCCTTGTCACACGTCCCGCCACTCGGACAATCGATTGGACAAGGCGGACCCGGACATACGCATCATGGAACGGCATCAGGGCCGCAAGTACGTACGGAGGAGTCCCCGTGAAGGTCGGAATCGTCGGAGCCACCGGGCAGGTCGGCACGGTCATGCGCAAGATCCTCGCCGAGCGGAAGTTCCCGGTCGACGAGCTGCGGCTGTTCGCCTCGGCCCGGTCCGCGGGCTCCACGATCGAGTGGGAAGGCCGGGAGATCACGGTCGAGGACGCCTCCACCGCCGACTTCACTGGCCTGGACATCGCCCTGTTCTCCGCCGGCGGCGCGACCTCGCGGGCGCTCGCCGAGAAGGTCGCCGCGCAGGGCGTCGTCGTGATCGACAACTCCTCCGCCTGGCGCCGTGACCCCGAGGTTCCGCTCGTGGTCTCCGAGGTCAACCCGCACGCGGTCAAGGACCGCCCCAAGGGGATCATCGCCAACCCGAACTGCACCACGATGGCCGCCATGCCGGTCCTCAAGCCGCTGCACCAGGAGGCGGGGCTGGTATCGCTGGTCGCCACCACCTACCAGGCGGTCTCCGGCTCCGGCCTCGCGGGCGTCGCCGAGCTGGACGACCAGGTCAGAGCGGCCGCGGACCGTGCCAAGGAGCTCACCCACGACGGTGAGGCGGTCGCCTTCCCCGAGCCCGGCGTCTACAAGCGCACCATCGCCTTCAACGTGATCCCGCTGGCGGGCAACCTCGTCGACGACGGCTCCCACGAGACCGACGAGGAGCAGAAGCTCCGCAACGAGTCCCGCAAGATCCTCGAGATCCCCGAGCTCAAGGTCTCCGGCACCTGCGTGCGCGTCCCGGTCTTCTCCGGCCACTCGCTCCAGGTCAACGCCCGATTCGCCAACGAGCTCGGTGTCGAGCGCGCCTATGAGCTGCTGAAGGACGCCCCGGGCGTGGAGCTCTCCGAGATCCCCACGCCGCTCCAGGCGGCGGGCAAGGACGCCTCGTACGTCGGCCGGATCCGGGTGGACGAGACCGTCGAAAACGGCCTGTCGCTGTTCGTCTCGGGCGACAACCTGCGCAAGGGCGCCGCGCTGAACGCGGTGCAGATCGCGGAGCTGGTCGCGGACGAGCTGCGCGGCTGACACACCCGATCCGTGCCTGGGGGCGATCACCGGAAGGTGATCGCCCCCTTGTGCGTGACATGGCAAGCTGCCGGGCATGACACGCATGGTCAAGGGCGCCAACGTGCCCGCGCCGGTCGAGCCGCTCCAGATCGCCGTGTGCCGGAGCAAGGCCCCCGGCGCTCCCGCCGTGGACGTCTCCGCGCTGCTCGTCGCCGCGGACGGCAGAGTGCGGGGTGACGCCGACCTCGTCCTCGCCGGCCGGCCGCACCACCCGAGCGGCGCGGTACGCCACCTGGGCACGGCCCCGGACGACGGCGGACCGCTCTTGGCGGACCGGGTGTGGCTGGACCTGGCGGGAATCGAGCCGGGCCTCGATCGGGTGGTCGTCGCGGCATCGGCGGACGGCGGCCCGTTCGGCCGGGTGCCGGGCCTGGACATCCGGGTGACGACGATGACGGGCGCGCCGGTCGCGTACTTCGGCATCGACGACGCGACGACGGAGACGGCGTTCGTGCTGGGCGAGTTCTACCGGCACCGGGGCGGGTGGAAGTTCCGGGCGGTGGGCCAGGGCTGGACGACGGGCCTGCACGGCCTCGCGACGGACTTCGGCATCGAGGTCGCGGACACGGACCCACCCCCGAGGGGCGCCCCCGCCGCCGTCCCCGGTCCCGCCCTGCCCTCACCCCACCCCGGGCCGGCGGGGACACAGCGGACGGCGCCGCCGCCCGGCGGCAGCGCCCCCGTCGCGGCCGACGGCCCGCACGGGGCGGACGGCGAGGCCGGCGCCTGCTTCGGCACCGACTTCGTGCCCTTCGTCCTCAAAGGCCATGCGCACAAGACCTTCGCCGTACCCCGGACCGTGCCGGCGGGGCCCGCGCTGTTGCAGGTGGAGCTCGAGGACGACGGAGGGCGGGTGCAGGTCAAGCTGCTCGGGGAGACCGGTGACCGGGGCGAGGAGCTGTGGCGCGGTGACCGGAACTGGAGCAGGGCCCGGTTCCTCGTACAGGTGCCGGAGGACCGGCCGCTGCGCCTCGGCATACGGGCGAGCCGCCGGTGGGCGGTGAAGCTGATGCCCGTCTCGCACGCCGAGCCGTTCACCGGCCACGCCCACGGCCACGACCTCGACGTGCTGCGCTACGACGGCCCCGCCGACGACCTGCACTACCGCGTCGACGCCACCGACGGAGCCGACGCGGCGTTCTCGCTCGGTGCCGTCTTCCCCGGCGAGGACCCGATGACGCCCCGGCCCGCCCCCGCGCCCGAGGCCACCGGCAACACTGCGACGGGAGTCGTACGCCTGCCCGGCCCCGCACTGCTCCAGGTCCGCGGCCGCGCCTTCTGGTCGCTGAACGCCGCGTCCGGTCCGCCCGCGCTCGCCGAGTACGGCAGCGGCCGGCGCGCCGGCGCCCCCGTGGAGATCGTTAACCCGCTTCCGGGCTCGCCGGTGATCCTCGAGTACCACCTGGTCGCGGGCCTGACATCGCGCTTCTACCAGGCGACCGAGACCGACGAGTACGGGGAGGAGCGCGCGCTGCTGTTCGCGCGCCGGGACGGCATGCGCGGACGGGTGCTGCTGTTCACCGACGGCCGGGCCGCCACCCGGGTGCGTATCCGGTCCGTGGCGCGCTGGGCCCTGCGGCTGCTGCCGCTGGAGTCTGCCCGGCCACTGGTGGAAGGCGTCCGCGGCAAGGGCACGGATGTGCTGGTGCACCGGGGTGGCGCGTCCGTCGTCTCCCTGACGGGCAGCACGGGCCGCGCCCCCTACTACCGGGTCGAGGCGGGGGCCGCCGACGCCATCGCCCCGGCGCCGGTGCTGGAGGCGTCCGGCAGCCGTCCCGCGCGCGGCCCGGTCCCGGGCGAGCCGGGCGTGCCCGCGTACGTCACCGTCCGCTGCGAGGACATGGGCTGGACGCTGGGACTGACAGGGGCGGACGGGCCACGGCGTTTCGCCGAGTCGATCGAGGGCCACGGGTACGACGTCGTCCACTACACGGGCCGCCCCGGCGAGGTCCGCGTCGATTGCGGCGAGGACCGCCCGGTCGAACTGTGGCTGCTGGACAAGCACTTCGCGCCGGACCGGAGGATCGCCACCGGCCCCGGCCGGCACGAGATCCAGCCGGGCCCGATCCAGGTGCGGGGCGGCGGCCGCTGGCGGATCACCGCCGGCGGCTGACACCGCGCGCGGCGGCACCCGTCACCGGGCCGATTCTCCTGGGCGAAGGGCGGCCGGCGCGTGGAAGGATGAGCGCAAACATCGCATACCGAGGAGATGACCGGGTGCCTGGCACAAACCTGACCCGTGAAGAGGCGCAGCAGCGTGCGCGTCTGCTCACCGTTGACTCGTACGAGATCGACCTCGATCTCTCCGGGGCACAGGACGGCGGGACCTACCGGTCCGAGACCACCGTGCGTTTCGCGTCCGCCGAGGCGAACGCGCAGACGTTCATCGACCTGGTCGCACCGGCCGTGCACGACGTGGTGCTGAACGGCAAGTCGCTCGACGTGGCCGCCGTCTTCCGTGACTCGCGGATCGCGCTGAAGCATCTTCATGAAGGCGACAACGAGCTGAAGGTCGTCGCCGACTGCTCGTACACCAACACCGGCGAGGGCCTCCACCGGTTCGTCGACCCGGTGGACGAGCAGGCGTACCTCTACACGCAGTTCGAGGTGCCGGACGCGCGGCGCGTCTTCGCGAACTTCGAGCAGCCGGACCTCAAGGCGACGTTCCGGTTCACCGTGAAGGCGCCCGAGGGCTGGACGGTGATCTCGAACTCGCCTCGGCAGCAGCCGGAGGGGGCCGCGTCCGAGGACAACGTATGGCGCTTCGAACCGACGCCGCGCATCTCCACGTACATCACGGCGCTGATCGCCGGCCCGTACCACAGTGTGCACAGCTCGTACGAGAAGGACGGGCAGTCGGTGCCGCTCGGCATCTACTGCCGTCCGTCGCTGGCCGAGTACCTGGACGCGGACGCGATCTTCGACGTCACCCGGCAGGGCTTCGACTGGTTCCAGGAGAAGTTCGACTACGCCTACCCGTTCGCCAAGTACGACCAGCTGTTCGTGCCGGAGTTCAACGCGGGCGCGATGGAGAACGCGGGCGCCGTCACCATCCGCGACCAGTACGTCTTCCGTTCGAAAGTGACGGACGCGGCGTACGAGGTGCGGGCGGAGACGATCCTGCACGAGCTCGCCCACATGTGGTTCGGCGACCTCGTCACCATGGAGTGGTGGAACGACCTGTGGCTGAACGAGTCGTTCGCCACCTACACGTCGATCGCCTGCCAGGCCTCCGCGCCGGGTTCGAAGTGGCCGCACTCGTGGACCACGTTCGCGAACTCCATGAAGACGTGGGCCTACCGGCAGGACCAGCTGCCGTCGACCCATCCGATCATGGCCGAGATCCGCGACCTCGATGACGTTCTCGTGAACTTCGACGGCATCACGTACGCCAAGGGCGCGTCGGTTCTCAAGCAACTGGTCGCCTATGTCGGCATGGACGAGTTCTTCCGGGGCGTGCAGGCGTACTTCAAGGCGCACGCGTTCGGCAACACCCGTCTGTCCGATCTGCTCGGTGCGCTGGAGGAGACCAGCGGCCGCGACCTGAAGACGTGGTCGAAGGCGTGGCTGGAGACGGCAGGGATCAACGTCCTGCGCCCCGAGATCGGCACGGACGACTCCGGTGTCATCACCTCCTTCGCCGTGAGGCAGGAGGCCCCCGCGCTGCCGGCGGGCGCGAAGGGCGAGCCGACGCTGCGCCCGCACCGCATCGCGATCGGCCTGTACGACCTGGACGACGCGGGCAAGCTGGTGCGCCGCGAGCGGGTCGAGCTCGATGTCGACGGCGGGCTGACCGAGGTCCCGGCGCTGGTGGGGAAGGCGCGCCCGGCCGTCGTCCTGCTCAACGACGACGACCTGTCGTACGCGAAGGTCCGCCTCGACGAGGAGTCCCTGCGGAACGTCACGGAGCACCTGGGCGACTTCACCGAGTCCCTGCCGCGCGCACTGTGCTGGGCCTCCGCCTGGGACATGACCCGCGACGGCGAACTGGCCGCCCGCGACTACCTCGCACTGGTCCTGTCCGGGATCGGCAAGGAGTCCGACATCGGCGTGGTCCAGTCCCTGCACCGCCAGGTCAAGCTCGCCATCGACCTGTACGCGGCGCCCGCCTGGCGTGAGACCGGCCTGACCCGGTGGACGGACGCCACGCTCGCGCACCTGCGGGCGGCGGAGCCGGGCAGCGACCACCAGCTGGCGTGGGCGCGGGCGTTCGCCGCGACCGCGCGCACCCCGCAGCAGCTGGACCTGCTCCAGGCGCTGCTCGACGGCACGGAGACGATCGAGGGCCTGGCCGTCGACACCGAGCTGCGCTGGGCCTTCGTGGAGCGGCTCGCCGCGACCGGCGTCTTCGACGAGGACGACATCGCCGGCGAGTACGAGCGGGACAAGACGGCGGCGGGCGAGCGCCACGCGGCGACCTCGCGGGCGGCGCGGCCGACCCCGGAGGCGAAGGCGGAGGCCTGGGCCTCGGTCGTCGAGTCCGACAAGCTGCCGAACGCCGTGCAGGAGGCGGTGATCTCCGGCTTCGTCCAGACGGATCAGCGTGAGCTGCTCGCGCCGTACGCGGAGAAGTACTTCGCGGCGGTCAAGGACGTGTGGGAGTCGCGCAGCCACGAGATGGCACAGCAGGTCGCGATCGGCCTCTACCCGTCGCTTCTCGTCTCCCAGGAGACGCTGGACGCGACGGACCAGTGGCTCTCCTCCGCCGAGCCGAACGCGGCACTGCGCCGGCTGGTCTCCGAGTCCCGCGCGGGCGTCGAGCGCGCGCTGAAGGCCCAGGCGGCGGACGCGGCGGCGACCACCGACTGACCCGCCCGAGGGCGCCCCGGGACCGCGCACGGTCGTCCCGGGGCGCCCTTGGCGTATCCGGGCGCGGGCCGGTCCGTCCGTCGGCGGGGCAGCGCGGGCCACCCCGCGCGCGTCCGGTCCCGCGCCGGAGCTCGAAGCGCGGGAGCTGCGCGCGGACGCCGCCGCGCAACCGGCCGGCGACCTTGCCGGGTGAACTTGCCATACCAACATCAGCGGCAAGACACGCCGTTCAAACATTTTCGAGTGAACTCGGCGCGCCCGTTTGCCATTTCGGCCGTATACATCACGACAGTGGAATGACCCACCGTCAAACGATCTAGCGCGAGCGGGATATGCTCCCGCCCGTCGTCATATGATCTTCCACGTTCGATTCTGAGGATGCTGATGGTTCGACAGGGAACGTCGACCGGAAGTCCGCGGCCCCCGGCCAGCCTTGTCTGGCAGCTGCCCGTAGCCGCGACCGTAGCGGCCGCGATCGCGGCCGTGTCCCTGGTCTCCGCTTCGGCCCGCACCCCCGTGGTCGTGATCTGCGTCGTCGCGGTCGTCGCGGTCGCCGCCGCCTGCGCGGAGGTGATGCGGCGCGGCAGACTCGTTGCCCAGCTGCGGCACACGGTCGCGGCGCAGGACGCAGCCCTCGCGCGACAGGCCGCCGAGACCACCCGGCTCGCCGGCGAGCTGCTGCCCGAGGTGGTGGAACGGCTCCGCAAGGGCGAGTTCCCCGAGGACGTGCTGGCCTCGCTCGACGCGTCGGCCGAGCACCAGGCGGTGCTCCGCTCGGTCGTCGGCGCGGTCAGCGCGGAGGAGGACCTGCGCGAGTCCGCCCAGCGAGCCTTCGTGAACATCGCCCGCCGCGTGCAGGCGATCGTCCACCAGCAGGCGCAGGAACTGCGGGAGATGGAGGACCGGCACGGTCAGACCCCCAGCGTCTTCGGCGACCTCCTGCGTATCGACCACGGCACGGCCCTGATCGGCCGCCTCGCCGACTCCATCGCCGTGCTCGGCGGTGCCCGCCCCGGCCGCCAGTGGAGCAGGGCCGTACCGCTGTACAGCGTCATGCGTGGCGCGATGTCGCGGATCATCGACTACCAGCGGGTCGAGCTGCACTCGGTCTCCGAGGTCGCCGTCGTCGGCACCGCCGTCGAGCCGCTGATCCACGCGCTGTCCGAACTCCTCGACAACGCCACCCGCTACTCGCCGCCGCACACCAAGGTCCATCTGACCGCGGTGGACGTGCAGTCGGGCATCGCCGTCGAGATCGAGGACGGCGGCGTCAGCATGAGCGAGGAGGCCCGGCTGCGGGCCGAGCGCATGCTGCGCCAGGCCCAGCAGGGCATCGACGTCAACGACCTCGGTGAGACGCCCCGCCTCGGCCTGGCGGTCGTCGGCCGGCTCTCCCAGGCGTACGGCTTCCAGGTCTCGCTGCGCTCGTCCGCGTACGGCGGCGTCCGCGCCGTCCTCGTCGTACCGCAGGACCTCATCACCACCGCCTCGTCCGCGACCGGCCTCGCGCACGGTATCGGCGCCTCCTCCGGCCCGCGCCCGGCCGGGTCACAGACCCAGGAACGGCTGCCCAGGGCGGCCGGCGGGCCGACGGCCGCGCTGTCGGCCGCCCCGCCCGAGGACGACCTGCCGGTGGTGACAGAGCGGACCCCCACCGGTCTGCCCCAGCGCCGCCGCAAGGCACGCGCGACCGTGCCCGCGCCGGCCGCGCCCCGCGAGTCCGCCGGCCCGACGGGGCCCGCCGGCGATGCGCCCTCGGCCGCCTCGGAGACGGAGTCCGCACCGGCGGTGCAGCCCGGCATGTGGCTGGCCGCGTTCCAGAGCGGCCTGTCCGGTGACACCACCCAGCCAAGCAAGGGGAACAAGCAGCCATGATTCAGCGGCAGTCCAACCAGACCAACATGGACTGGATGCTCAAGGACCTGGCGGAGGGCGTCCCGCAGACGCGCAACGTCGTCGTCCTGTCCGCCGACGGTCTGCGCATGGCCCAGTACGGCGCGGACACCGACACCGCCGACCGGCTGGCGGCCGCCTGCGCGGGACTGCAGAGTCTGGCGGCCGCCGTCGCGTCCGAACTACCGCACGGCGACGGGCAGATGCGTCTGGTCGTCATCGAGATGGACGGCGGGTTCTTCTATCTGATGGCGGCCGGCGCGGGCGCGTATCTCGCGGTACTGGCCGACGAAGGCGTCGACGCCGGACTGATGGGACAGCGGATGCGGGACCTCGTGCTGCGGATCGGAGAGCACCTGAGCACGCCGCCGCGGCATGAAGGACAGACCGCGTGAGCGACGCGGGCGGGGACTGGGAAGAGGCCAGTCCCGAGCGGCTCTACGTCATCACGGGCGGCCGCAGCGGCTCGTCCGCGCCCACCGCGCTCGACCTGGTCACCCTGATCGTGGCCAGGTCGGGTCCCAAGCCCGGCATGCAGCCGGAGCACGCAGCGATCATCCGGCTCTGTCACGCACCGCTCTCGGTGGCGGAGATCTCCGCCTATCTGAGCCTCCCGGTGAGCGTCGTGACCGTGCTGCTCAGCGATCTTCTGGCCGAGGACAAGGTGCTGGCACGCGCACCCGTCCGGGCCGCCCGTCTCCCCGACCGCGCTTTGATTGAGGCAGTGATCGATGGACTTCAAAAGCTCTGAGCAGGCCCTCGGGCCGCGGAGCGAGGACGTGCTGCCGGAGACGGCCACGGCCGCCGTCAAGGTGGTCATCGTGGGTGGTTTCGGCGTCGGCAAGACGACCCTGGTCGGCTCGGTGAGCGAGATCAGGCCGCTGACGACCGAGGAGACGATGACGCAGGCCGGGGTCGGCGTCGACGACACCCAGGGCGTGGAGCGCAAGACCTCCACGACCGTCGCGATGGACTTCGGCCGCATCAGCATCAACGAGGAACTGGTGCTGTATCTGTTCGGCACCCCGGGCCAGGAGCGCTTCTGGTTCCTGTGGCGCGGCCTGTTCGAGGGCGCGCTCGGCGCCGTCGTGCTCGTCGACACCCGTCGGCTCGAGGTCAGCTTCGACGTCATCGGACGCCTCGAGGAACGCGGCGTGCCGTTCGTGGTCGCCGTCAACTCCTTCCCGGACGCGCCCGATCACTCCCTCGATGAACTGCGTGCCGCGCTGGACCTGCCGGACGCCGTGCCGATAGTGCTCTGCGACGCACGCATGCGCAGTTCCAGCCGGGACGTCCTGATGACGCTGATGCGCTATCTCCAGACCCTTGCCATGACGCAGGAGGCGTCCTGACGGCAGCCGCGCCGCGTGGAGCACGGAAGTAACTGTTCCGTTCCGGCCACCAATAGTTCTCGAGTGGCCGGTTTGTATGGACATCGTCCTGTTGGATCGGCCACTCTGGCTGAGTACGATGCGTCTTAGTTGATCACTGAGGGGTGCAAGTTGCGCGTTTTTCATCGAAGTTGACGCACTGCACTCCCCGCATCGAGAGGCAGGCCGCAGTGGAGCCCGAGCTGACCGTTCCGCCGCTCTTCTCTCCGATCCGACAAGCGATCCATCCGAAGCACGCAGACATCGACGTCCAGACAGCGGCCTGGGCGGAGACGTTCCGCATCGGGTCGGAGGAACTGCGCGGCAAACTCGTCACCCAGGACATCGGTACGTTCTCCGCCCGCATCCTCCCCGAGGGCCGCGAAGAGGTCGTGTCGCTGCTCGCGGACTTCATCCTCTGGCTCTTCGGCGTCGACGACGGCCACTGCGAGGAGGGGGAGCTCGGCCACCGGCCGGGCGACCTGGCCGGCCTCCTGCACCGCCTGATACGTGTTGCGCAGAACCCAGAGGCCCCGATGATGCAGGACGATCCACTGGCGGCGGGCCTGCGGGACCTGCGCATGCGCGTGGACCGCTTCGGCACGGCCGGCCAGACGGCCCGGTGGGTCGACGCGCTGCGTGAGTACTTCTTCTCCGTCGTGTGGGAGGCCGCACACCGGCGCGCGGGCACGGTCCCGGATCTCAACGACTACACCCTGATGCGCCTCTACGACGGCGCGACGTCGGTGGTGCTCCCGATGCTGGAGATGGGCCACGGCTACGAACTCCAGCCGTACGAACGGGACCGGACCGCGGTACGGGCCGTGGCCGAGATGGCGTCGTTCATCATCACCTGGGACAACGACATCTTCTCGTACCACAAGGAGCGCAGGGGTTCCGGCTACTACCTCAACGCGCTGCGTGTGCTCGAGCAGGAACGCGGCCTGACCCCCGCTCAGGCCCTGGACGCGGCGATCTCGCAGCGGGACCGGGTGATGTGCCTGTTCACGACCGTGAGTGAGCGGCTCGCCGAGCAGGGAAGCCCTCAGCTGCGGCAGTACCTGCACAGCCTGCGCTGCTTCATACGCGGCGCTCAGGACTGGGGCATCAGCTCGGTCCGCTACACCACGCCGGACGACCCGGCGAACATGCCGTCGGTGTTCACCGACGTTCCGACCGACGACAGTACCGAGCCGCTGGACATCCCCGCGGTCTCCTGGTGGTGGGGGCTCCTCGCCGAGGACGCGCGGCCCGTCCGCACGCAGGTGCCGGCCCAGCGTTCCGCCTAGGGTCTTCCGTTCGGATCAGGCCGGATCCGCGGATCAGGCCTGATCGGGGAGCGGTCCGGCGTCACGCCGTCCGCTCCGACGCCACCTCCCGCAGGGCGTCCAGCACCCGGGCCACTCCCGGTGCCGATTCGGAGCCGCGCCGGACCGCCGCCAGCACATGGCGGCGTGGCCGGTCCGTCCCGAGGGGGCGCATCAGCACGCCGTCCCGCCGTTCGGCCGCCATCCTGGGCACCAGCGCCACGCCCATCCCTGCCTCGACCATCGCCAGGATCGCCGGCCAGCCGGCCGCGGAGTGCGCCTGTTCCGGCACGAAGCCCGCCGCCTCGCACGCCGCGAGCGTGATCTCGGACCAGGGGCCGCTGCCGCCGAAGATCCATGGCTCGCCGGACAGGTCCGCCAGCCGCAGATCCTCGGCCAGGGCCAGCGGATGACCGGCCGGCAGTGCCACGTCCATCGGGTCGGCGAGCAGCGGCACCAGGGCGAACCGCGGGTCGCGGGCCGTGGGCGCGTGCGCCGCGAGGGACAGGGCCAGGTCGACCCGGCCCGCGGAGAGGAGTTCGTACGCCTCCGACGCCTCGGCCTCCCTGATCCGGACGTCGATGCCCGGGTGGCCGGTCCGAAGCCGCCGCACCGCCGGTACGACGAGGGCCGGCACGGCCGTCGAGAACGCCCCGACCCGCACCACCCCGACCTCGCCCCGCACGTAGTCGGCCAGCTCCGCCTCCGCCCGCTCCAGCTGCGCGAACACCGCCTCCGCGTGCCGCAGCACCAGATGCGCCGCGTCGGTGAGCCGCACGCGCCGCCCTTGCGCCTCCAGCAGCGGCACACCGACCTGCCTGGCCAGGTTCGACAGCTGCTGCGACACGGCCGAGGGGGTCATCAACAGAGCCTCGGCGGTGGCCGTCACGGTCCCGTGCTCGCCGAGAGCACGCAGGATCCGGAGCTTCTTGATGTCCCAGTCGATCACGCACCGCACGTTATCGGGCGGGCCTTCCGGCGGCGGCGAGGGCCACCCCGCCGAGGATCAGCGCCATGCACACGACCTGCGCGCTCCCCATCGTCTCGCCCAGCAGCGCATAGGAGAGCAGCGCCACACACACCGGTTGCAGGTAGTAGACGACGCCGGCCCTGGCCGCCCCGATGAGTGCGATCGCCCTGTTCCAGGCGAAGAAGGCGAGGGCCGAGGAGAAGACGCCGACGTAGACGAGCGGACCGACGGTGCCGGCCGACGGCTCGAAGCCGCCCTGCACGGTGAGGCTGACCAGATGCGCCGGCAGCAGCATCAGCGCACCGAGCACGAACGTGGAGAACAGCAGCACCGGTCCCGCGAGAGCGTCCGGACGGCGGCGCAGCAGGGCGCTGTACGAGGCGAAGCTGAGCGCCGCGGCGAACATCCACAGGTCGCCCGGGGCGAAGCGGAGCGACAGCGACCCGTCGCCGACGAGCAGCAGGACACCGCAGACGGCGACGGCCGTCCCGAGGACGCGACGGGCTCCGAGCCGGGCGCCCGACAGCCGCTCGTACAGCGCCATCAGGACGGGCGAGGCGGCCATGATCATGCCCATGTTGGCCGCGGAGGTGGTGAGCCCGGCCTGGTTGACGAGGGTGTTGTAGACGGTGACGCCGAGGAGCGCGGCGACGGTCAGGAATCCGAGGTGACGGCGCACGAGCGCCCGCTGCCGCCAGGTCTGCCGCAGTGCGAACGGGGCGACGGCGGCGATCGCGACGACCCAGCGCCACAGCGCCGCCTGGACCGGAGGCACGGAGTCGTGCAGAGCGCGGGACGTGACGAAGCTCCCCGACCAGACGACGGTCGCGACCGCGGCGAGCAGCAGGCCGGGCCCCATGGCGCCGCGTGCCCACCGGGCCGCCCTCTCGCGACGGGCGCCTTCGCCCGAGGGCCTCTTCGGGGCCTGTGTGTCCGCTCCTGTCCGAACCTCTGGCGTCACGCTCATCCTGTGTCTCCTCCGCCCTCAGCGGGCCTCGCCGGCATGTGGAGCCAACCGTCACACGCGAGGAAACATCAGGTCCATCGAAAGTTTTCGATGGTTCCTTGAAGCAGATCTGAACGGTGGGCCGATGCCCGGGCACGGCGAAGGCGCCCGGGTGCGTCGCACACCGGGCGCCTTCGGGCCGGATCAGTCCTGCGTCAGCTCTGCTTCTTGGACTTGTCGAGCACCATCACCAGACCGGCGATCACCGCGAAAAGGACGAGCGGCGCCACCACGTACAGGCCGAGGGTCTCGGCCACGCTCAGGCCCGGACCCGGGTCGTCGCCGTCGTCCGGGGTGAGCGCAAGCGCGGGGGACGACATGAGCAGCATCATCAGCGTCGTACCGGCCGCTACGGCGCCGGCGCGCAAGGCGTTCTTCTTGTCCACGGTGCCCAACGTAGCGAACGGCTATGACGGCCGCGCGTCCGGGGGTGCCGTACGGGCAGCGAAGACCTCCAGCAGACGGTGCAGCCTGGGTGAGGCGGCCAGCTCCTCCAGGCTCATGGGGCGCCCCTCGGCGTCCGAGACGGGCAGCCGCCAGTTCGGGTACTGGTCCCAGGTCCCCGGCAGGTTCTGCGGGCGTCGGTCGCCCACGGCGTCCGGGAGCCAGATCCCCACCATCCGCGCCGGGGTGCGCAGCAGATAGCGGTAGACGGCCCGGATCGCACCCTCCTCGTCGCCGACGCCCTCCGGCAGCAGGCCGAGGTCGCCGAGCAGGCCCAGCCACTCGGTGACATCGGCCGTCTCCTCCGTGCGCTCCTCCTCCAAGGGGCGGGCCAGCAGACCGAGCCGGTGGCGCAGCTCCACATGGCCGCCGGTGAGACGGGCCGCCGTGGACGGCAGGTCGTGGGTGGTGGCGGTGGCGACACAGCCTTCGCGCCACTTCACGGGCGGCAGCGGGCGTCCGTCGCCGGTCCAGTCCCGTTCGAACCAGAGCACGGAGGTGCCGAGCACGCCGCGGCGGGAGAGAGCCTCCCGCACTCCGGGCTCGACCGTCCCGAGGTCCTCTCCTATGACGACGGCGCCCGCACGGTGCGCCTCGAGCACGAGGACGGCGAGCATGGCCTCCGCGTCGTAACGGACGTACGCGCCTTCGGTGGGCGGGCTGCCGACCGGCACCCACCACAGCCGGAACAGGCCCATCACATGGTCGATGCGGAGCGCGCCCGCGTTGCGCAGGATGCCACGCAGCAGCCCGCGGTACGGGGCGTAGCCGGACGCGGCCAGCGCGTCCGGCCGCCACGGCGGCAGCCCCCAGTCCTGGCCGTGCGCGTTGAACGCGTCCGGCGGGGCGCCGATCGACATCCCGGCGGCGAAGGAGTCCTGCTGCGCCCAGGCGTCGGCGCCGCCCGGGTGCACACCGACCGCGAGGTCGTGGACGATCCCCACCTCCATGCCGGCCTCGTGGGCCGCACGTCCCGCGGCGGCCAGCTGCTCGTCGGTCAGCCAGACCAGCCGGCTGTGGAAGTCGACCCGGTCGGCCAACCCTGCCCTGGCCTCCGCCGTCTGCGGCGAGCGGGGGTCGCGCAGCGCGGCGGGCCAGTCGTGCCACTCGGAGCCGTACACCTCGGCGAGCGCGCACCAGGTGGCGTGGTCCTCCAGCGCCTGGCCCGCTTCCGCGACGAAGTCGCGGTAGGCGGCGCGGCGTCCGGGGCCGAGGGGGACGCGGTGGATGATCTCCAGCGCCTGGGCCTTGAGCTCCCAGACGGCGTCCCGGTCGATCAACGCGCCTTTGTCGAGCACCGATTCACGCAGCTTTGCCGCCCGGTCGCGCAGTTCCTCCAGCCGCCGCCGGTCCGCCGGGTCCGCGTACGCGTACTCGGGCACGTCCTCGATGCGCAGATGGACCGGGTCGGGGAAGCGACGGGAGGAAGGGCGGTACGGGGAGGGGTCGGTGGGGGCGCCCGGTACGGCGGCGTGCAACGGATTCACCTGGACGAAGGACGCGCCGAGCGACCGTCCCGACCAAGTGGCCAACTCGGCAAGGTCACCGAGGTCGCCCATGCCCCAGGAACGCGCGGAGAGCAGGGAGTAGAGCTGGACGAGGAAGCCGTGGGAGCGCCCGTCCGGGCCGGGTACCCGCGCGGGAGCGACGACCAGACCGGCGTCGGTGCCGCGGCCGTCCGGCGCGACGACGTGCAGCCGGTGCACACCGGGCGGCAGTTGCAGCCAGACCCGGGCACCGTCCTGGCCTTTGGCGCCGTGCGCGGGGGCCGGGCCGGTGCCTTGCGGAGTGCCGTCCGCGGTCGCCGCGGCCGCGTTCCGCGCGTCCGTGCGCCGTGGGGTGGTCCAGTTGAGCTCGCGGCCCTGCTCCGTGGTAACGCGGAGGGTCGTGCCGGCGGGGAGGGCGGTCAGAACCGGTGGGACGCCGGCCCTCTCGCCGTCGGGGCCTTGCCATACGACCACCGTGCGGGGCAGCAGCCGGCTCGCCGCGGCCCGCTCGGCACGGTCCAGCGCGGCGCGTACCGCCTCCGGCGTGGACGCGTCGATGTCCAGCGCGGCGAGAACGGCCACGACGGTGGCGTCCGGGACTGCGACGGTGACGCCCTTGGCGGGCGAGAACGTGGTGGCGACTCCGTGCAGCTCGGCGAGCCGGGCAAGGCCCATGCGGACTCCTTCAGACCCCCGGCGACTCCGTACCGCCCGCCGTGCCGTGGGCGGTCGGCTCGCTCGTCAGGGGCGCGATGTCGGCGAGCGGTGGCTCGCTGGTGAGCGGGGCGGCGTGAGCGAGCGGCGGCTCGCTCGTGAGAGGGACGTCGTAGGCGAGCGGCGGCTCGCCGGTCAGCGGGGCCTCGTGGGCGAGCGGGCACGCGGTCGGGGCCGGTTTCGACGGTCCCGGAACCTGCCCCGGGACCTGTTTGGACAAGGCGGAGAGCAGCAGGTGCGCGGATGCGGCCACGGTAATCACTCCAATGGGACGTGAGGGGTCACAGCAGCCCTACCCAACGCGCGGAACGGCAGACGTGTCCGTCCGGTCAACGTGTTCCGTGTCACATCCCGTTCCTCGTTCGTCACTTGCCCCGATCATTCACCACGCCGGGCAAAAGGCGCACAACGGCCACGCACATTGACACTCCGACGGTGGTGGTGGTGGGCTCGAAACCGACCGGAATGGCAGGGGTCGGACGAGGGGAGACAGCCGTGCGGCTCGGGGCCAGGAGACGTACCGCGGCAGCCGTCGCGGTCGCGGTCATCGGTGGTCTGCTCGGCGGCGCGGGAACCGCGCACGGCACGACCGCGCAACCGCAGGAGCCCGGCTCCCCCGCCGGCGCCGCGCAGGACCCCAAGGACACCGCCGCGCCCCCTTCCGTGTGGCCGCGCCCCCAGTCCCTGCGCACCCGGGGAGAGGCCGTACGGCTGGGCGACGAGGTGACACTCGTCGCGGACCCGTCCGCCGACCCGTACGCGGTCGAACTCCTCGAGGAGTTGCTCCGCGAGTCCGGCGTCCGCACCCTGCACACGCGGCTGCCCGGCCGTGGGCCCGTGGTCCACCTCGGGGGCGGCGACGCCCTGTCGGCGCTGCGCGCCCTGCGCGCGCCGGAGCGCACCGATCTGCCGTCCGGCGGCTACCGGCTCGCCGTCGGCCGCGTCGCGGACCGTGACACGGTCGCCCTCGACGGCGTCGGCGAGGACGGCCTCTTCCACGGCGTGCAGACCCTGCGCCAACTGGTCAAGGCGGGAACGGTCGCCGGAGTCGTCGTACGCGACTGGCCGGGAACCGCCGTGCGCGGCACGACGGAAGGCTTCTACGGACGCCCCTGGGACCGTGAGCAGCGCCTGGAACAGCTCGACTTCATGGGGCGCACGAAGCAGAACCGCTATCTCTACGCCCCCGGCGACGACCCCTTCCGGCAGACCCGCTGGCGCGACCCGTATCCGGCCGCCCAGCGTGCGGAGCTGCGTGAACTGGCGGAGCGGGCGCGGCGCAACCACGTCACCCTGGCCTGGGCCGTCGCGCCCGCCCAGTCCATGTGCCTGGCCGACGAGGCCGACGTGAAGGCCCTGACCCGCAAGGTCGACGCGATGTGGGCACTGGGGTTCCGGGCGTTCCAGCTGCAGTTCCAGGACGTCAGCTACAGCGAATGGCACTGCTCGAAGGACGCGGAGACCTTCGGCTCCGGGCCCGGCGCGGCGGCGAAGGCGCACGCCCGGGTCGCGGGCGAGGTGGCACGCCACCTGACGGAGCGTCACCCCGGGGCGGAGCTGTCCGTGATGCCCACCGAGTTCTACCAGGAGGGCACGACCGACTACCGGCGGGCGCTCGCGGAGCAGCTGGACGGCACGGTCCGGGTGGCGTGGACCGGGGTCGGCGTGGTGCCGCGCACCATCACCGGCCGCGAACTGGCGGGCGCCCGGGACGCCTTCGGCCACCCCCTGGTCACCATGGACAACTACCCGGTCAACGACTACGCGCAGGACCGGCTGTTCCTCGGCCCCTACACCGGCCGTGAGCCGGCCGTGGCGACCGGGTCCGCCGCACTGCTCGCCAACGCGATGGAACAGGCCACCGCCTCCCGCGTCCCGCTGTTCACCGCCGCCGACTACGCCTGGAACCCGAAGGGTTACCGGCCCGAGCAGTCCTGGCAGGCCGCGCTCGACGACCTGGCCGGCGGCGACGCCGGTGCTCGTGAGGCGCTGCGCGCGCTCGCGGGGAACGACGCTTCCTCGATCCTGGACCCCGACGACGAGTCGGCCTATCTGCGGCCGCTGCTGGACGAGTTCTGGCGTTCCCGCACCACGGCGGACACCCGGGCCAGGGACCGGGCCGCGGCCGCCCTGCGCGCGGCCTTCACGGTGATGCGCCGGGCGCCGGAACGGCTCGCGGGCACCGCCGACGGCCGGCTCGTGGCCGAGGTCCGGCCCTGGCTCGACCAGTTGGCCCGGTACGGGAAGGCCGGCGAGCTGGCGGTCGACATGCTCCAGGCGCAGGGCCGCGGCGACGGTGAGGCCGCGTGGCGCGCCTCGCTGGCGCTCGAGCCGCTGCGCACGGACGTGGCCGCGAGCCGGGCCACGGTCGGCAAGGGTGTCCTCACTCCCTTCCTGGACCGGGCCGTGAAGGAGTCACGCGCCTGGACGGGAGCCGACCAGGCCGCGGCCGGGCGACCCGGCCAGGACGTCGTGCGGCTGGCACGGCCCCGGCCCCTCACGGCCGTGACCGCGATGACGGCGCCCGCGAACGGCTCCCCGCGCTCCGCCGAGTCCGCCGGCCGGCTCGAGGTGCACGTCCCCGGCGAGGGCTGGCGTCAGCTGGGCCCGCTGTCCGCGGGTGGCTGGACCCAGGCCGACGCGGCGGGGCTGCGGGTGGACGCCGTACGCGTCACGACCGGCGGCGGCGACAGCCCGACCGTACGCTCCCTGGTCCCCTGGTTCGCGGACGAACCGGCGGCGGGTCTCGACCTCGTGCGCGAGACGACCAGCGCCGAGATCGGCGGCAGGCCGCAGCGCGCCGACGTCCGGCTGACCGCGCAGCGCCCCGGCGAGGTGCGCGGCTCGCTCACCGCGGAGGCGCCGGCGGGCATCAAGGTGACCGTCCCGAAGCAGACCACCGTGCCGCGCGGCGTGCGCACCACGGTGCCGGTCGAGGTGACCGTCCCCAAGGACACCCCTGCGGGCGAGTACCGGGTGCCGCTGTCGTTCGCCGGACAGGAGCGCACGCTCACCGTGCGCGCCTTCCCGCCCACCGGCGGCGGCGACCTGACACGCGAGGCGGGCGCGACGGCGTCCTCGTCCGGCGACGAGACCGCCGACTTCCCGGCCGCCGCCGCGATCGACACAGACCCCGGCACCCGGTGGTCGTCCCCGATCGGCCCGAGCGCGTGGTGGCAGGTGGAGCTGGCCCGGCCGGTCCGGGTGGGACAGGTGACGCTGCACTGGCAGGACGCGTATGCGACGAGGTATCGCATTCAGGTCTCCGCGGACGGCAGGGTCTGGCGCACGGCCGCGACGGTCACGGACGGCAGGGGCGGCCGGGAGTCGGTCCGGATGGACGCGCAGGGGACGCGGTTCGTGCGGGTGCGGGGCGACGAGCGGGCGACGGAGTTCGGCTACTCGCTGTTCTCGGTCGAGGCGTATGCGGTGGCGGAGGGCGCGCGCTAGGCAGTGTCCGACGAGTCATGTGACGAATCTGGGCCCACTGCCCACGTCGTTCCGATCCGCATGGGGCGGGGTGATCCATCCAACGCAGAGTGGGCTCGGCTGAAGCCGCACCTGCCGCGGAACGTCGGGCGGGGCGGGCGGTGGAAGAGTCACCGCAGGGTGATCAACGGCATTCTCTTCCGCCAGCGCACCGGCATCCCGTGGCGAGACCGGCCGCCAAGGTTCGGGAAGTGGAAAACGGTCTACGAAAGGCATCGCCGCTGGTCGGCGGACGGCACCTGGGAGAGGCTCCTGCGGGGCGTCCATGCCGACGCGGATACGGAGGGCCGGATCGACTGGAGCATGGGCGGTGTTGACTCGACGTCCTGCCGGGGACGACCACCGACGCGCCAACGGCCGAACGGCTCCTGCGAGATTCGCGGGGCAACCTCCGCGACGCTGTGGGCGATCGTTCCGCTGGGGCTGGGGGTACCTCCCAGGCGTAGCTCTGGGGGAGGGTCGGCACAGCAGAACCCACGGGGGCCGGTTCCCCGTCGCTCCCCGCAACCCCGGTTCCGGGCCCCCATAATCTCCCCGCACCCCGGCAGGGCTCACGCCTCAAGCAACGCCTTCAGCTTCTCCTCATTCCTCGGCAACTCCTTCCGCAGCTGCGGACGGAGTACGAGCGGCGCAATCACCTTGCCGATCCCGTGCGTCTCGAAGTCGACGGAGAACGTCATGCGCGACCGCTCACCGTTGCCCAGCGGCTCGATCGTGCCCGTCACATCCCCTCGGATGGGGCCGTCGATACCGTGGAAGTGCCACCGCCTCGGAGGATCCAGCTCGGTCACCTCCATGGTCATCGGGATCTCTCGACGGCCGACCCGCCGGACCGTTTGGATCTTCGAGCCCACGGCCAGAGGGGCGTCGCCCATCGTGTGGGCCGATACGGCGCTCGCCTGCCACTCGTGCAGATGCGAGGGATCGGTCACGTACGCGAAGACGTCTTCGGGGCGCCGGGCGATATCGACGCTTTCCTTGATCGCGGTCATTTCGTCCCCTTTGGCTAGATCCAAGGCCATCGTCCCACCGGACCCCTAGGCATGCCAGGCAGCCGTCAGGCCGAGCGCAGGACCTCCGCGTGCCGTATCGGCGGCGACCCCTCGGCCGTCGTCGCGCTTCGATGAGTGCCGAGCAGGTGGCCTGGTACAGGGCGCGCTACGGCTGTCAGAATGCCTAAGGGTGTCCGATGTCTGCGGTTCACGGTCCGAGCCATAGCCTGATCGCCTCGACGGTGACCGTCCCGTGGAAGACGTACGCCCTCTTGTCATAGCGCGTGGCGATGGCTCGGGAAGTCTTGAGCCGGTTGATGGTCCGCTCGACTTCATTGCGGCGCCGGTAGACCGTTCTGTCGAAGCCTGTGGGTCGGCCGCCCTCACTGCCGCCTTCGCAGATGAAGCCGGTTGCGGCGGGACGAGTACGCTTTGTCACCCCCGAGATGGTCGGGCCGGGTGCGTGGGCGTCCACCGTCCGGCCAGGACACTCGGATTTCTTGATGAGCGCGACAGCTCGTGGAATCGACGCTGACCATGCTCCAGTCGATCCGGCCCTCAGCGTCGGCATCGGCCTGGGCGGCACGCAAAACCCTCTCCCACGTGCCGTCCGCTGACCACCGGCGATGACGGTCTGCACCGTCTTCCACTTCCCGAAGCGGGACGGCAGCTCCCGCCACGGAAGCCCGGTCCTCTGCCTGAACAGAATCCCGTTGATGACCTGGCGGTGGCACTGCCACCGTCCTCCTCGGCCTGTGCTCTTCGGCAGGTGAGGTTCCAGCCGAGTCCATTCGTCATCAGATAGATCGCCCCGCCCCGTACCGAGCGGAACGACCGACCGGCTGGCAGGTCACCTGACCCATCGGACATGCCCTAGGACGCCGCGCCCGCGCCTCGACGCCGGCGGGGCCGGCAGAGCCGTCCCGTCCGGCGGGTGAGGCCACCGGGCGTGAGCCCGGTGGAAGAGGCGCGCTACGCCGAGATGCCGTCGATGCGGGTGATCGCGTCGTCCGCGCCGTACGGCTGGAGGTAGGGCAGCCAGCGGGGATCGCGGTGGCCGGTTCCGATGATGCGCCAGGCGAGACCGCTCGGCGGGGCCGGCTGGTGGCGCAGGCGCCAGCCCAGTTCCCGCAGGTGGCGGTCGGCCTTGACGTGGTTGCAGCGGCGGCACGCGGCGACCACGTTGTCCCAGGCGTGCTGCCCCCCGCGACTGCGCGGCACGACATGGTCGACGCTGGTTGCGACGCCACCGCAGTACATACAGCGCCCGCCGTCGCGGGCGAAGAGGGCTTTGCGGGTAAGAGGAACGGGCCCCCGGTAGGGGACCCGCACGAACCGTTTGAGACGCACGACGCTGGGCGCGGCGATGACGCGGCTCTCACTATGCATGAAGGCGCCGGACTCCTCGAGGCAGAGAGCCTTGTTCTCCAGGACGAGGACGAGCGCGCGGCGGAGCGGTACGACGCCGAGGGGCTCGTACGACGCGTTGAGGACCAGGACGTGCGGCACGGTGGATGCCTCCTTGTACGCCGGCGGCGCGTGGCTCGCGCCGGGACGATCTGCCATCAGTTTGTCCTCATGGCCGCTTCCTGCGCCACCACGTATGCGTAACGGGCTCGAGGTGTTTTCCGCCACAAGGGCGACGTCGGGTCCCCCACGCCGCCTGGGAGCCTCGCGAGGACCCCCTTCAGGCGGTCCGGTGAGCCTCGTCTCTCGGCCGTGAATGGCGCCGGATCACGCCGGTTGCCCCGTTAGGGTTATTGGTCTCCCACCGCAAGCTGGAGGTTCCTCCTGTGACCGCCTTCTGGTCGTCCGCACTGATGGCCGCTGAGCCCTCCCCCGGTCCTGTCACGCTCGACGAGGCGGCCAGGCGCGCCGAGAGCGCGGCCGGCTGGGTCGAGGAGAACTGGTCCACCTGGCTGAACACCGGATTGCGCATCACGCTGATCCTGATCGTCGCGCTGGTGCTGCGGATGCTGGTGCGCCGGGCTCTGACGAAGCTGATCGCGCGGATGAACCGCTCGGCTCAGGCCGTGGAGGGTACGGCGCTGGGCGGTCTGCTGGTCAACGCCGAGCGGCGCCGTCAGCGCTCCGAGGCCATTGGTTCGGTCCTGCGTTCGATCGCGTCGTTCTTGATCCTCGGCACCGCCGGCCTGATGATCCTCGGCGCGTTCCAGATCGACCTGGCGCCGCTGCTCGCCTCCGCGGGTGTGGCCGGTGTCGCGATCGGCTTCGGCGCGCGCAATCTCGTCACCGACTTCCTCTCCGGCGTCTTCATGATCATGGAGGACCAGTACGGGGTCGGGGACTCGATCGACGCGGGTGTCGCGTCGGGCGAGGTGATCGAGGTGGGGCTGCGGGTCACCAAGCTGCGCGGCGACAACGGCGAGATCTGGTACGTGCGCAACGGTGAGATCAAGCGGATCGGCAACCTGAGCCAGGGCTGGGCGACGGCCGCCGTCGACGTCACCGTCCGCTCCTCCGAGGACCTGGACCACGTCAAGTCCGTCATCGGCGAGGTCGCGGACGATCTGGCGAAGGCCGAGCCGTGGAACGAGCAGCTGTGGGGGCCGCTCGAGACGCTGGGTCTCACCGAGGTGCTGCTCGACTCGATGACGTTCCGGGTCTCCGCGAAGACGATGCCGGGCAAGGCACTGGGCGTCGAGCGCGAGGTGCGCTGGCGGATCAAGCGCGCCTTCGACGAGGCGGGCATCCGCATCGTCGGCGGTCTGCCGCAGCCGGCGGAGGAGTCCGTGCCGGACCCGACGGCGGGTATGGCGGCCCCGTCGGCGTTCTCGTCCTCGGTCTCGCCGCAGTCGATGGCGGCGTCGCCGATACCGCCGCCGGCGAACCTCTCCAAGTAGGAGTCCAGGCCGCGGGCCGTCGGATCACGGCGGCCCGCCGGCACGGTCCGCCGGTGATCCTCGGCGGTCCCCGGCGGTCCCGCGGTGATGGCTTCGGTAATCACTCGGGCAAGAAGCCCCCGTACAACGCCCCCTTCGGTAACGCTTTGGTTGCCCAGGGGGCGTTTGCCATTGACGTCGCCCGACGGGCGGCCTACTTTCGTCCCACAGAATAGGAAACTTTCCTAACAGTCCAGGTCGAGAGGCCGGGCCGAGAGGCAGGTGCAAGCGTCGTGGCCGGAACCACGCCCGGTACCCCCCGCGTACTGCGAGCCATGAACGACCGTGCCGCGCTCGATCTGCTGCTCGAGCACGGCCCCCTCTCCCGGACCCGGATCGGCAAGCTCACCGGGCTGTCGAAGCCCACCGCCTCCCAGCTGCTCGCCAGGCTGGAGGCCGCGGGGCTCGTGGTCGTCACCGGCACCACAGAGGGACGGCCGGGCCCCAGCGCCCAGCTGTACGCCATCAACGGCTCCGTGGCCCACGCCGCCGGACTCGACGTCACCCCCGAGCGGATCCGCGCCGCCGTCGCCGACATCACCGGCGCGACCGTCGGCGAGTTCGAGCTCCCCACCCCGGGACGGCGCGCCGACAGGGTCGTGCGACAGGTGACCGACGCGCTCGAGGGAGCCGTCAAGGAAGCCGGGCTGACCCGCACGGACGTCCACCGTCTCGTCATCGGCACCCCAGGTGCCTTCGACCCGTCCACCGGCCGGCTGCGGTACGCGTCCCACCTGCCCGGCTGGCACTCCCCCACCCTGCTGGACGAGCTCGCCGCCGCGCTGCCGATGCCCGTCGAGTACGAGAACGACGTCAACCTCGCCGCCGTGGCCGAGCAGCGCCTCGGCGCCGCCCATGGTCACGACGACTTCGTCCTGCTGTGGAACGAGGAGGGACTCGGCGCGGCCGTCGTCATCGGCGGCCGGCTGCACCGCGGCTTCACCGGCGGCGCCGGCGAGGTCGGCTTCCTGCCCGTGCCCGGCACCCCACTGGTCCGCCAGGTGACCAAGGCGAACAGCGGCGGCTTCCAGGAACTCGCCGGCGCCCAGGCGCTGCCCCGGCTGGCCAGGGAGCTCGGTCTGAAGGACATCGGCAGCGGCCCGCACGCCGAGGTCGCGACCGCCCTCGTGGCGAGGGCCGCGGAGAACGACAGCGGACCGTACGGAGAGCTGCTCGACGCCTTCGCGACCGGACTGGCCACCGGTCTGGCCTCCATGGTGGCCGTACTCGACCCGGAGCTGGTCGTCCTCTCCGGCGAGGTCATCGCCGCCGGCGGCGAGCCGCTGCGGACGCGGGTGCAGGCGGAACTGACCGAGCTGGCCGCGTCCCGGCCGCGTCTGGTGCTCGGGGCCGTACGCCGGCATCCGGTGCTGCGCGGTGCGCTGGAGAGCGCGCTGGCCACCACCCGCGACGAAGTGTTCGACACCTCGCGCTGACCCCTCCCCCGGCATTTCGTCTCCTGACGTCCCGGGGGCCCGCCCCTTCGCTGTTCCCTTTCCTTCCCCCGTCCTTGTCACAGGGAGGCACCGTCATGCCCAGAAACCGCCGGACCAAGGGCGCCGCGCTCGCCGCGACCGCCGCGATATCGCTTCTCGCCACGGCCTGCACGGGATCCGCCGAGAGCGGGGCCACGGACGACCCGAACGCGAAGACGACCCTCACCTTCTGGCACGGCTGGTCCGCGCCCAGCGAGGTCGCGGCGATCGAGGCCAACATCGACTCGTTCGAGAAGAAGCACCCCAACATCAAGGTCAAGGTCGTCAAGGGCATCACCGACGACAAGCTCAACCAGGCCCTGCGGGCGGGCGGTTCGAACGCGCCCGACGTGGTCTCCTCTTTCACCACCGACAACGTCGGCCGGTTCTGCTCCACCAACGCGCTCGCCGACCTGAAGCCGTTCCTCGACAAGTCGAAGATCGATCCGGCGCGGACCTTCCTGCCGCAGATGGCCAAGTACACCGAGCACGAGGGCAAACGGTGCGCCGTGCCGCTGCTGGGTGACGCGTACGGCCTCTACTACAACAAGAAGGCCTTCGCGGAGGCCGGGATCACCGCGCCGCCCAAGACGCTCTCCGAGTTCGACAAGGTCGCGGAGAAGCTCACCAAGAGCAAGGGCGACAGCTACGAGCAGCTCGGCTTCATGCCGAACTTCCAGGGCTACGAGACGACGTTCGAGCACTACGCGTCACAGTTCGGCGTCCGGTACTTCGACGCGGAAGGCAAGTCCGCCCTGGCCGAGGACCCGGCCGCCAAGGCGCTGTTCATTTGGCAGAAGAACCTGGCCGACAAGCTCGGCGGCTACAAGAAGCTGGAGAAGTTCCGCACCGGCCTCGGCGACGAATGGGGACCCAAGCACCCCTTCCACACCGGGCAGGTCGCCATGCAGCTCGACGGCGAGTGGCGCGGCAAGATGGCCCAGGACGCCGACCTGGACTTCGAGATCGGCGCGGCCCCCTTCCCCGTCCCGGACGACCAGGCCGCCGACTACGGCAAGGGCTACCTGTCCGGCACGATCCTCGGCATCGCGGGCGTGAGCAAGAAGCAGAACGCGGCCTGGGAGCTGGTGAAGTACCTCTCCACCGACACCGACGCGGTCGTCTCCTTCGCCAACGCCATCCACAACGTGCCCTCCACCGTCGCGGCGCTGAAGTCCCCGAAGCTGAACAACGACCCGCTGTACCGCACCTTCGTGGACATCGCGCAGCACCCGAAGAGCTCCCACGCCCCGTCGTCCGTCAACGGAGGCGCGTTCCTGCTGACCGCCCAGGACCTCGGCGTGCGCTACGAGGCCGGCCGGGAGAAGGATCTCGACGCCGGCCTGAAGAAGACCGACGCCCAGGTCGACAAGGACAACGAGCAGGCACGCTGATGGCAGCCACCACCCTCCATCCGCCGGCGAGCCGTGCGCTGCGGGCCAAGCGCCGCAGGTCGGCGCTGCGCACGCTGGGCTTCCTGTCCCCCTGGCTGATCGGGTTCGCGGTCTTCTTCGCCTATCCGCTGGTCTCGACCGTCTACTTCTCCTTCATGGAGTACGACGGGTTCGCCCCACCGGTGTGGGTGGGCCTCAAGAACTGGTCGTACGTCTTCAACGACTACGCCTTCTTCTGGCGGGCCCTGCGCAACACCCTGTGGCTGGTCGCCGTGATGGTGTCGCTGCGGGTGCTGTTCGGGATCGGCATCGGGCTGCTGATCACGAAGATCAAGACGGGGGCCGGGGTCTTCAGGACGCTCTTCTACCTGCCGTACCTGGCTCCGCCGGTCGCCGCGACCATGTCGTTCGTCTTCCTGCTCAATCCTGGTACGGGGCCCGTCAACACCATCCTGGAGTCCGTGGGGCTGCCCGCGCCCGGCTGGTTCACCGACCCCGCCTGGTCGAAACCGTCGCTGACGGTCCTGGCCCTGTGGGGCATCGGCGACCTGATGGTGATCTTCATGGCGGCGCTGCTCGACGTCCCCAAGGAGCAGTACGAGGCGGCGGAGCTGGACGGCGCCCGCGCCTGGCAGCGGTTCCGCTACGTCACCTTCCCCAACATCTCGCCCATCGTGCTGTTCGCCGTGGTCACCGGAGTGATCGCGACCATGCAGTACTACACGGAGCCGCTGGTGGCGGCGAAGGTGGCGAGCGGGGTGATCGGCGGCTCCGGGCAGCAGTTCGAGCCCGGCTATCCGGACAGGACCACGCTGACCGTCCCGCAGACGATCTACAACCTCGGCTTCCAGCGCTTCGACACCGGCGCGGCCTGCGTGGTCGCCCTGGTGCTGTTCGCCCTGGCCATGGCCTTCACGGCGATCCTGATGCGGCGGCGCTCCGGCTTCATGTCGGCGGAGGACTGAACGATGACGACCATGACCCCGACCCCCGCCCGGGCCGCGTACGAGCCGGCCGCCCCCGGCCGGAAAGGCACCGCCGCCCGGCGGTCCGCGCGGCGCCGCGCGACGCTGGAATGGATCGCCGTCCACTCACTGGCGATCGCCGCCGCGTTGTTCTTCCTGCTCCCGTTCGTCTTCGTGTTCCTGACCGCCGTGATGAGCGACGACCAGGCCCTCACCCGCGACCTGTGGCCGCACACCTGGGAGTGGGGCAACTTCGCCACCGTCTGGAACACCCCCGGTTTCCTGACCTGGTGGCGCAACACCCTGCTGTACGCGGGCCTCGGTACGGTGCTCGCCGTCGCGTCGAGCATCCCGGTGGCCTACGCGCTCGCCAAGTTCCGCTTCCGGGGCCGCAATCTGACGATGATGCTGGTGATCGCGATGATGATGCTGCCGCCGCAGGTCGTCGTCGTACCGATGTACCTCTTCTGGGCGAAACAGCTGGACCTCGCGGGCACCCTGTGGCCGCTGATCATCCCGTTCGCCTTCGGCAACGCGTTCACCATCTTCCTGCTGCGGCAGTTCCTGCTGACCATCCCGAAGGAGTACACGGAGGCGGCCAGGATCGACGGCTGCGGCGAGTTCCGCACGATGGTGCGGATCGTGCTGCCGATGGCGAAGCCGGCCATCGCGGCCGTGGCCCTCTTCCACTTCTTCTACTGCTGGAACGACTACTTCGGCCCGCAGATCTACGCGTCGGAGAACCCGGCCGCCTGGACCCTGAGCTACGGCCTGGAGTCCTTCAAAGGCGCCCACCAGACCGACTGGAACCTCACCATGGCCGCCACGGTCATGATCATGGCGCCGGTGATCGTCGTCTTCTTCTTCGCACAAAAGGCCTTCATCGAAGGCGTCACACTGACCGGAGTGAAGGGCTAGGCCCTGTCCGGACCGAGAAGGGCCCGTTCATGAAGCTCGCTGTAGTGGGGGGCGGTTCCACCTACACCCCC
Organism: Streptomyces sp. NPDC086835; assembly: GCF_044745705.1. Taxonomy (NCBI): domain Bacteria; kingdom Bacillati; phylum Actinomycetota; class Actinomycetes; order Kitasatosporales; family Streptomycetaceae; genus Streptomyces; species Streptomyces sp. NPDC086835. Next base: position 364,148 of record NZ_JBIVAU010000001.1, on the reverse strand, counting down.
GAACTCATCGACGGTTTCGCGCGGATGCGCGACACCCTGCCGATCGAGGAACTCGTACTGATCGACCCCGCGGCCGACCGCCTCGAACTGGTCGGCGGTCTCGCCCGGCGGATCTTCGCCAAGCAGGACCACCCCGGAAAGATCGTCACCACCGCCGACGTCGACGCGGGCGTCGACGGCGCCGACGCCGTGCTGCTCCAGCTGCGGGTGGGCGGCCAGGCCGCCCGCGAGCAGGACGAGGCCTGGCCGCTGGAATGCGGCTGCGTCGGCCAGGAGACCACCGGCGCGGGCGGCCTCGCCAAGGCGCTCCGGACCGTCCCCGTCGTCCTCGACATCGCAGAGCGGGTGCGCCGCACCAACCCCGACGCGTGGATCATCGACTTCACCAACCCGGTCGGCATCGTCACCCGGGCGCTGTTGCAGGCCGGGCACAAGGCCGTCGGGCTGTGCAACGTGGCCATCGGCTTCCAGCGGAAGTTCGCCGGGCTGCTGGGCGTCGCGCCCGCCGACGTCCACCTGGACCACGTCGGGCTCAACCACCTCACCTGGGAGACCGCCGTCCGGCTCGGCGGACCGGAGGGCGAGAACGTGCTGCCGCGGCTCCTCGCCGAGCACGGTGACGCGGTGGCGGCCGATCTGCGCATGCCGCGCGAACTGATCGACCGCCTCGGCGTCGTGCCCTCGTACTACCTGCGCTACTACTACGGCCACGACGAGGTCGTACGGGAACTGCGGACGAAGCCGTCGCGGGCCGCGGAGGTCGCGCAGATGGAGAAGCGGCTCCTCGAGATGTACGGCGACCCGCAGCTGGACGAGAAGCCGGAGCTGCTCGCCAAGCGCGGCGGCGCCTTCTACTCGGAGGCTGCCGTCGACCTCGCCGCCTCGCTGCTCAGCGGCGCCGGTTCCCGCTACCAGGTGGTGAACACCTACAACAACGGCACGCTCCCCTTCCTGCCGGACGACGCCGTGATCGAGGTGCAGGCAGCGGTCGGCCCCCAAGGGGCGACACCACTGGCGGTCGGTGGACTCGACCCGCTGTACGCGGGGTTGACCGCCAACGTGACCGCGTACGAGGACCTGGCGCTGGAGGCCGCGCTGCGCGGCGGGCGCGACCGCGTCTTCAAGGCGCTGCTGTCGCACCCGCTGGTCGGCCAGTACGAGTACGCGCAGCAGCTCACCGAGCAGCTGATCGCGCACAACCGGGAGCACCTCGCGTGGGCGTGACCGATCTCTCCGGGCGGAGACCCACTGCCGGACCCGCCGGGACCGTCCTCGCCATCGACGCGGGGAACAGCAAGACCGACGTGGCCTTCGTCGGCGCCGACGGCACGGTGCTCGCCTCCGGTCGCGGTCCCGGCTTCCAGCCGCCGAACGTCGGCGTCAGGGCCGCGATCGACACTCTGGCCGCCACGATCGAGGAGGCCAGGGCCACGGGCGGCGTCACCGGGCAGGTCGAGCATGTGTCGGCCTGCCTGGCCAACGCCGATCTGCCGGTCGAGGAAAGGGAGTTGACCGCGGCACTGGACGGGCGCGGCTGGGGGCGCAGCACCCAGGTCCGCAACGACACCTTCGCGATCCTGCGGGCGGGGGTGGACGAGCCGCGGGGTGTGGCCGTCGTCTGCGGGGCGGGCATCAACTGCGTGGGCATGCTGCCCGACGGCCGCACCGCGCGCTTCCCCGCGCTCGGGAGGATCTCCGGCGACTGGGGCGGCGGCGCGGGCCTCGCGGAGGAGGCGCTGTGGTGGGCGGCGCGAGCGGAGGACGGCCGCGGCGAGCCGACGGCGCTCGCCGCCACCCTGCCCGCGCACTTCGGGCTGGACTCGGTGTACGCCCTGATCGAGGCGCTGCACCTGGGCGACATCGCCGCCGTGCGCAAGCACGAAATGGCACCGGTGCTCTTCGCGACGAGCGCCGCCGGCGACCCGGTGGCCAGGTCGCTGGTGCACCGGCAGGCGGAGGAGGTGGTGGCGATGGCGGCGGTCGCCCTGGACCGCCTCGGGCTGCTCGACGAGGAAGTGCCGGTGCTCCTCGGCGGCAGCGTGCTCGCCGCCCGTCACCCCGAACTCGACGGGCGCATCCGCGAACTGCTCGCGGCCAGGGCGCCGAAGGCCGTCGTCGAGGTGGTGACGGCAGCGCCGGTACTGGGGGCGGCGCTCCTGGGGCTGGACCACATCGGGGCCTCCGCCGGGGCGCGGGCGTCACTGCGCGCCCACTACGCGTAGCGCGTCGCCCGGCTCACAAGGCGCCGCTCGCACCCTCGCGGGGTGCGGGCGGCGCCTTGTGAGCCGGGGCGCGCGGGCGGTGCCTCATGTGCCCTTCTGGCGGCGGTGGGAGGGAACCGATCAAGGCCGGGAAGCGTATTCATGGTGGGGACATCACGGGGGAGGTCACGCTGACGGGGGGTCCGGCGTCCGCGCCGGTACCAAGATCGGGTCAATTGTGGTGTGAGGCGGTCCCCTGCGGCCATACTGCTGGCCGGGAGTAGTCCCAGGACCCGCCGGGGAGCGGGCCGACGTCAGCGACCAAGGGGGAGGTCACGTGACACACCCGCCGAATGTGCGCACAGCGCCTCAGTCGGCTCCGGCCCACGCGCCCGTACTCCCGCCCGTGCACGTGCCCGACGGGCCGGCGGGGCGCAGTGCCTGGGCCGAGGGCCGCCGGCGACTGCGCGCCGCGGCGACGACGGAGCCGGGGCGGCTCCAGATCATCGGCGCCGTACTGGCAGCGCTGGTCGTGGCGTTCGGCGCGGTCACGGTGCTGGAAGTCTCCTCGCGCGCCACCGCCGCGGACGACGTGGTGACCCGCAGTCAGCCGCTCACCGCCGACGCCGCCTCGATCTACCGCTCGCTCGCCGACGCGGACACGGCGGCGTCCAGCGGCTTCCTGGCCGGCGCCGAGGAGCCGCGTGAGGTGGCCGAGCGTTACGACAGGGACATCGCGCTCGCCTCCCGTCTGCTCGTCAAGGCCGCGACGAACGCCGGAAGTTCCAGCGAGTCCGGGCAGCAGATAGCCGAGCTGAACGAGGCGCTGCCGCGCTACACGGCCCTGATCGAGACCGCCCGGGCCAACAACCGGCTGGGCCGGCCGCTGGGCGGCGCGTATCTCCGCTTCGCCAACGAGCAGATGTCGCGGGACCTGCTGCCGGCCGCCCAGAAGCTGTACGACGCGGAGACGGCGCGGCTCCAGCAGGACGACGACGACGCCCGGTTCTGGCCCGTGCTGTCCACGGCCGCCGGTGCGGTGGCGATCGGAGCCCTCCTGTGGGCGCAGCGCCGCAACTACCGCCGTACGAACCGGGTCTTCAACCACGGCCTGCTTGTCGCGACAGCGGCGTCCACGGTGCTGCTGCTGTGGCTCGCGGTGGGGCACACCGTGGCGCGCACCCAGCTGACCGACGCCGACCGGCACGGCCAGCAGTCCCTCAAGGTGCTGGGCGACGCGCGGATCAACTCCCTGAAGGCCCGCGCAAACGAGAACCTGACAGTGGTGGCGCGGGGCGCCGTGCTCACCGACGACGGCAAGAGCGACAAGTACGAGACGGACTACACCGCCGGCATGAACCGGCTCGGCGAACAGCTGCACCTGGCCCAGCGGCTGGCCGACGACAGCGAGGGCCGCGGCCCGGTCGACGCCGCGGTCACGGCCGTGTCCGAGTGGCAGGAGCGCCACAAAGACGTCACCAGGACCGACCGGGCCGGCGACTACGACGGCGTGGTCCGCAAGGTCATCGGCGCCAAGGGCTCCACGGGTGAGTCCTTCGACAAGGTGGACGCGGCGCTGGAGAAGGCGCTGGCCCACGAGCAGCGCGAGTTCACGGCAGCGGCGAAGGACGCCCGCGGAGCGCTGTCAGGTCTGCCCCTCGGGGCGGCCGTGCTCGGCGTCCTCGGCGCGGCGGGCGCCGTGCTCGGCATCAACCGCAGGCTTTCGGAGTACCGGTGAGAGGGGGAGCGATGACGGACTCGGAAGCACGCCCGGGACGCCGGCGCACTCTGCGCGGCTGGGGCGGCGTCGCGGGGATGGCGGCCGCCTGCGCGCTGACCGCCGCCGTCACCCTGCTGCCGCTGTCCCACGGCGGTGACGTCTCGACGCACGGCACCGGCCAGGGCGTGGCGTCCACCCTGCCCATGAAGGACGACACCTGCGAGGACCCCGAGGCCTCGCTCACCCCGTCCGGTGCCGACGGCCCCACGATCTCCGCGATCAAGGAGCGGGGCAAGCTGATCGTCGGCGTCGACCAGAACAGCTACCGCTGGGGCTACCGCAATCCGGTCGGTGGCGGACTCGAGGGCTTCGACATCGACCTCGCCCGTGCCATCGCCGACGACATCGTCGGCAGCCCGGACGCCGTCATCTTCCGCGCCATACCCACCAACCAGCGCATCGCCGCCCTGGAGAACGGCACCGTGGACATCGTGGTGCGCACGATGACCATCAGCTGCAGCCGTATCAAGCAGGTCGCCTTCTCCACCGCCTACTTCCAGGCGGGCCAGCAGGTGCTGGCGTCCAAGAGCTCGTCGATCACCGGGTACGACAAGTCGCTGACGGGCAAGCGGGTCTGCTCCGCGGAGGGCTCGACGGCGTACGAGGCACTGGAGCGCGACAGCTTCGGCGCGACGTTCAAGGACGAGCACGACGGGCAGCCCGCGGACGAGGACCTCTACACGGTGCCCAACCAGCTGGACTGCCTGGTCAGACTCCAGCAGGGCCTGGTCGACGCGATCGTCACGGACAACGCCCTGGCGGCCGGCCAGGCGGCCCAGGATCCGGCCGTGGAGCTCAAGGGCGACGCTCCCTTCACCACCGAGTACTACGGAGTGGCCACCAAGCTCGGCAACGACGACCTGGTGCGCCGGGTGAACCAGGTCCTGGTCGAGTACCGCAAGGGCCCCTGGAAAAAGGCGTACGACAAGTGGCTCGCGGCCGACCTGCCGGGCATCACCGGGCCGCCGCAGCCCAAGTACCGGGCCGGGTAGACCCCCGGGAGCGCGCGGGCACGGCCGGCGCGAGCGCACCGCAGGAACGACACGCACCACAGGCAACGGGCAAGAACGGAGAGGTGATCGATGGGCGTCGCGGAACCCTTCCCCGGCCCTGCGGGGCGACCGCACGGGCCGGTGATGGACCGGGACGAGGTGGACCGTGCCCTGGCACGGCTCGGCGCCGAGCACGAGGCGGTGGAGACCTCGCTGCTGGCGTTGCAGGACCACGCGGGCCGCAGGCTGCTCGAAGGCGCTGAGCTGACAGGTGTGACCAAGGACCGCTGGGCGACCGCCGAGCAGCAGATCACCCTGCTCTGGGCCTACTTCGACGCCTACACCGCCGCGCTGAACGGCATCCGTGAGCTCCGCTCCCGCAGACGCTGGTCCAGCCGCGAGGACCTCGCGGAACTGACAGAGCGGCTGCGCGGCCGCAGCGTCACCGTGGCGAGCCAGGCCGCCCACACCGCCCCCGGGATCACCGGACCGGCCAGGCTGTCCGAACAGTTCACCCTCGAGGAACTCGTCGCCAGGATGAACGACCTCTACGCGGCGTCACTGAACGTGGTGGTGACGGCCGACGCGGTCTGGTCGGCGCTGCCCGCCCGCATCGATCTGCTCTCCGCGGAGCTGCGGCGCACCCGTTCGCTCGCGCACTCCGTCGGCGTGCGGCCCGGGGAGCACCCCTCCGGCGACGAGCTGGAGTCCATCACCGAGGAGCTCTCCACACTGCGCGCCCAGGTGGTGTCCGACCCGCTCGCCTTCTGGCGGCCCGGGCCGGGCAGCGCGGCACCCGGTGGCGGCCGGCCCGACACGGACCGCTACGACCGGGCGGCACGCGCCCTCGAGGACGTGCGCCGTGAGATCGAGGCGGTGCTCCAGGTCCGTCAGGACTCGGAGGAACGGCTGATGCGGCTGCGCGACGTGCTCTCCCGCGCCGACCGGACGCTGACCGAGGCCCGGGCGGCGCGCGGCGAGGTGCTGGCGAAGATCGCCGCGTCCGAGGTGCCGGCCGTCAGCGGCCCGCCGACCGCGCTCCAGGAACGCCTCGCCACGGCCGCCGAGCACCGCAGGCACGCCCGGTGGCACCGTCTCTCGCCGCTGCTCGATTCGCTGGAGCGCGAGGCGGAGGATGAACTGATGCGTGCCCGCGAGTCGTTGACCGCCGTCACGGCTCCGCTCGCGGTGCGGGCGGAGCTGCGCGGCCGTCTCGACGCGTACAAGGCGAAGGTCGCACGCCAGGGCTCGGCCGAGGACCCGATGCTCATCGAGCGGTACGACGCGGCGCGCCGCATGCTGTGGAGCGCACCGTGCGATCTGCGCGCCGCGGAGCAGGCGGTTCTGCGCTACCAGCACGCGGCGGCGGAGGCCCTGGCGCAGCGACAGGACGGACCGGAGTCGGGGCCCACCGACCGCAGGGGGGATTCATGAGCGGGAACGACAACTGCCAGCGCCCCGGTTGCGCGGGTTCGTACGAGGACATGGGCGGCGGTGAGCTGTACTGCGGCACCTGCGGGCTGGCGCCGGTCGTGTCGCCCACCGGCATGGTGTCCTCGCCGGCCACCGGCATCGCCGGCGGCGGCGGCCGGGACTCCTCGTCGGCGCGCAGCAGTTCCCGTTCCTCCCGTGCCTCCTCGCGCTCGTCGTCGTCGCGCCGGTCGGTCTCGGGACGGCTGTCGCTCTCCCTGTCCGGTCAGTCCTCGGCCCGGTCGGTCTCCGTCCGCAGTTCCGGCGCGTCGGCGGCCTCGTCCGCGCGCAACCGGCTGGGCGCGGGGCTGGTGTCCGTGCCGGACGTCCCGCGGCCCGACCCGCGCGGCGCCGTCATGGCGAATCCGGAGGTGCCGGAGCGCAAGCGGTTCTGCTCGCGCTCCGACTGCGGAGCGCCCGTGGGGCGGGCCCGTGGCGACCGGCCGGGACGCACCGAGGGCTTCTGCACCAAGTGCGGCCACCCGTACTCGTTCGTGCCGAAGCTGACCGGCGGCGACATCGTGCACGGCCAGTACGAGGTCGTGGGCTGTCTCGCGCACGGCGGCCTCGGCTGGGTGTATCTGGCCGTGGACCGGGCCGTGTCGGACCGGTGGGTGGTGCTCAAGGGCCTGCTCGACACCGGTGACCAGGACGCCATGGCGGCCGCGATCTCGGAGCGGCGCTTCCTCGCCGAGATCGAGCACTCCAACATCGTCCGGATCTACAACTTCGTCGAGCACCTCGACCAGCGCACCGGCTCCCTCGACGGCTACATCGTCATGGAGTACGTCGGCGGCAAGTCCCTCAAGGAGATCGCCAACGAGCGGCGCGGCCCTGACGGCCGGCGCGACCCGCTGCCGGTGGAGCAGGCGTGCGCCTACGGCATCGAGGCGCTGGAGGCGCTCGGGCATCTGCACAGCAGAAACCTCCTGTACTGCGACTTCAAGGTCGACAACGCCATCCAGCAGCAGGACCAGCTCAAGCTGATCGACATGGGCGCGGTCCGCAGGATGGACGACGCCGAGTCCGCCATCTACGGCACCGTCGGCTACCAGGCGCCGGAGGTCGCGGAGGTCGGCCCGTCGGTGGCCTCGGACCTGTACACCGTGGCACGGACGCTGGCCGTGCTGACCTTCGACTTCCAGGGCTACACGAACGTGTTCGTGGACTGCCTGCCGGACCCCGAGAACATCGAGGTCTTCCGGACGTACGAGTCCTTCTACCGGCTGCTGGTGCGGGCCACCGACCCGGACCCGGGGCGGCGGTTCGCCTCCGCGCAGGAGATGGCCGAGCAGCTGACGGGGGTGCTCCGGGAGGTCGTCGCGATGCAGACGGGCCGCCCCCGCCCGGCCGTGTCGACACTGTTCGGCCCGGAACTGCGGGTGACGGACACGGAGTTGTTCGCGGAGCAGACCGACGACGTGTCCAGGCTGGGCGCGCGCGACGTGAAACGGGGCGGGCGAGCGCCGGCGGGTGCGGCCGAGGCACCCGCGCAACTGCCGTCCGCCGCGGGCCCCGCCGGATATGCCGCCGCCCCTGCCCCGTACGCGGCGGTTCCGGCACCCCGCGCGCCCGGCCGACCGCTGCCGGGCGCTGCTCCGGCGGGCCAGGCACCGCCGGGCCCGGACCTCGCCCCGCATCTCGCCGTGCTCGACACCAGGGCGGCGTCGCTGGCGCTGCCGGTACCCCGCGTCGACCCGAACGACCCGAACGCGGGTTTCCTGGCCGGCCTGATGGCCTCCGCCCCCGCCGAGCTGATCGCCGCACTGCACACAGCGGCGGCCGGTTCGCCGGAGACGCGCCTTCGTGAACTGCGTGCCCGTCTGGAGATGGGCGACCTGACGGCCGCGACGACGGCGCTCGCCACCATGGAGCAGCAGCAGCCCGACGACTGGCGGGTGGTCTGGTACCGGGGTGTCACCTCCCTGGTGACCGGCGACCACCAGGCCGCGGCACTGTCCTTCGACGCGGTCTACGACGCGTTCCCCGGCGAACCGGCGCCCAAGCTGGCCCTCGGCCTGTGCGCGGAGGTGCTCGGCCAGCTGGACAACGCGGCGGAGTACTACCGTCTCGTGTGGACGACCGACCCGAGCCATGTGAGCGCGGCGTTCGGGCTGGCCAGGGTCCAACTCGCGGCCGGCGACCGCATCGGGGCCGTACGGACGCTGGAGTCGGTGCCGGAGGCATCGATCCACTACACGGCCGCACGGGTTGCCGCCGTACGGGCGAGACTCCGTCGGCGCGCCGTGCACGAACCGCTGCTGGACGACCTGTCGGCGGCTGCCTCGCAGGTCGCCGCCCTCGCGGGCTTCGGTCTGGACGCCGTACGGCGCGAGCGGTTGTCCACAGAGGTACTCGGCACGGCGCTGGACTGGGTACTCTCCGGAAGTCCCGGAAGCGGGCCGTCCGTTCCGCACGCACCGAGTGCACTGCTCGGCAGCACGCTGGACGAACGCGGTCTGCGCTTCGGGCTGGAACGCTCCTACCGGGTGCTCGCCCGGCTCGCCCAGCGCGGCGAGGAGCGGATAGAGCTGGTGGAGCGGGCGAACCGCTACCGCCCCCGGACGTGGGTGTGATTGATGGCGCAGAAGCACCGGCCGACTGCCGGATCGACCTGCCCCGGCTGCGACGAACCTCTGGAGCCGGGTGACCGGTTCTGCGGGGCGTGCGGCTACGACCTGTCGGCCGTGCCCGCCGTGCCGCAGGACCGCCCCACCGTGGCCATCGGCACGCCGGTCGAATGGCCCGCGGCCACCGGCACCGACACGATGGGCACCCCGACGCCGACACAGCGCGCCGCGGACGTGCCGGGCACCGACTCCGACGGCGGCGAACTGCCGCCGACGGGCAGGCCCGGTGCCCCCGCCGCCGAGGCGGCCGCCGCAGGGGGCACCGGTGTGCCGGGTGCCACCGCGCCAGGTGCCGCCGCGCCGGGAGCCCCCGTACCGGCGCAGCCCGCGCACGGCACGGCCGCCGGTTTGCCCGGCTCGCCCGCGCCCGCCCCCGCCGAACTCGGTGCGGACGCCGGGGATCACGGCCATGAGAGTCCCGGCACCGGGACCGCCGGCCAGGCCGTCCACGGCCACGGGACGGCCGCGCCGGGCGCGGGCGCCGCGGACCCGGTCACCGGAGCGGGGCAGCCCGCCTCCGGTGTGCGGTTCGACGACCCGCCCTCCGGCGACTTCGAGCTCGCCGCACCCGCGCCGGGTGCCGCACCGGACCCCCGGGCGCCGGCCGCACCGCCGGCAGCCGTCGCGCCGTCCGGCGCCAAGCTCTGCGTGGCCTGCCGGGCCGGCCGGGTCGACACCGACGGCTACTGCGAGAACTGCGGCCACGCCCAGCCCCGCGAACGCGACCACATGGAGCAGGAGCTCGGTCCGGTCGCCGCGGTCAGCGACCGGGGTCTGCGGCACCACCGCAACGAGGACTCGTTCGCCGTCTCCGCCACCGCCCTGCCGGACGGCTCACCGGCCGTCGTCGCGGTCGTCTGCGACGGTGTCTCGTCCGCGACCCGCCCCGACGAGGCGTCGGCCGCCGCCGCGAGCGCCGCCAACGAACGGCTGCTGGCCGCCCTGCCCCGGGGTACGCACCCGCAGCAGGCCATGCACGAGGCGATCGTGGCGGCCTCCGAGGCGGTCAACTCCCTGGCCGGGCAGCCCGAACAGGCCCCCGGTGAGGAGCACCGCCACCAGAACGCGCCCGCCTGCACGATCGTCGGGGCCGTGGCCGCCGGCGGCCTGCTGGTCGTCGGCTGGGTCGGTGACAGCCGCGCCTACTGGGTCCCCGACGACCGTTCGGGACCGCCTGCCCGGCTCACCGAGGACGACTCCTGGGCGGCGCAGATGGTGGCGGCCGGCCTGATGAACGAGGCGGAGGCCTACGCGGACGAGCGCGCCCACGCGATCACCGGCTGGCTCGGCGCCGACGCCTACGAACTCGAGCCGCACACCGCCGCGTTCAAGCCGGACCGTTCCGGCGTGGTCGTGGTCTGCACCGACGGCCTGTGGAACTACGCGGAGGGCGCGGAGGAGATGGCCCGGGCCGTCCCCGTGGACGCTGCGGAACGTCCGCTGCACAGCGCCCAGATGCTCGTCGGTCACGCCCTCGACGGCGGCGGCCACGACAACGTAACAGTGGCGGTCCTGCCGTTCGCCGTTCCACGTCAAGGGGCAGGATCGGCTCAGGACATGGCCTGATACGACCCCTTCGCTCCGCCGCTCCCGCCGGCCTCCGCCGCCCGGCGGCCGCCTCGACCCGCAACCGTCCGCTGTCCCTGCCGCCTTCGAACGACCCGCCGCCCGTGCTGTCGATCCGCCGCAGCCGGGCGGAGCGCCGTGCGGAGCCCACAAGGAGCCGATCAGATGGCTGTTTTCTCCAAGTCCCAGGTGCCGCAGTTCTCGGTGGACGTGTACCAGAACGAATACCTTCCCGAGGGCGGCCGAGAGGTCAACGCGATCGTCACGGTCACCTCGACCGGGGGCGGCACCACCGGCGGCGCCCCGCTGCGCGGAGCGTCGGCCTCCGCCGACGCCGTGCCGGGCCAGGTGCCCGCCGCCGGTGTCGTGATCATGGTCGACTGCTCCGGCTCGATGGAGTACCCGGCGACGAAGCTGCGCAACGCACGGGAGGCGACGGCCGCGGCCGTCGACACGCTGCGGGACGGCGTCGCCTTCGCGGTGGTCGCCGGCACGCACAAGGCGCTCGAGGTCTATCCGGGAGGCGGCCGGCTGGCCGTCGCCGATCCGGCCACCCGCGCACAGGCGAAGGAGGCGCTGCGGACCCTCACGGCCGGCGGCGGCACCGCGATCGGCACGTGGCTGCGGCTGGCCGACCGCCTGCTGTCCTCCTCCGACGCGGCGATACGGCACGGCATCCTGCTCACCGACGGACGCAACGAGCACGAGTCGCCGGAGGACCTGCGGGCCGCCCTGGACGCCTGCGCGGGCCGCTTCACCTGTGACGCCCGGGGGGTCGGCACGGACTGGGAGGTCAAGGAGGTCACCGGCATCGCGTCGGCGCTCCTCGGCACGGCCGACATCGTCGCCGACCCCGGCGGCCTCGCCGCGGACTTCACCAGCATGATGGAGAACGCGATGGGCAAGGAGGTCGCGGACGTGGCGCTGCGGCTCTGGACCCCCGTCGGCGTGGAGATCAAGTTCGTGAAGCAGGTCGCGCCCACCGTGGAGGACCTCACCGGGCGGCGCACGGAGGCCGGCCCCCGTGCGGGCGACTATCCGACCGGATCATGGGGCGACGAGTCCCGTGACTACCACATATGCGTGCAGGTGCCGGAGGCCGCGATCGGCCAGGAGATGCTGGCGACGCGGGTCTCGCTGATCGTCCCGGCGGCCGACGGCGGCGCCCCCGAGGTGCTGTCGCACGGGCTCGTACGGGCGGTCTGGACGGACGACATGGCAGCGTCCACGTCGATCAATCCGCAGGTGGCGCACTACACGGGCCAGGCGGAACTGGCGCAGGTCATCCAGCAGGGACTCGAGGCCCGCAAGGCGGGTGATTTCGGCGGGGCGACCGCGAAACTGGGCCGCGCGGTACAGCTCGCGGCGCGTTCCGGGAACGAGGACACCGCGAAGCTGCTTTCGAAGGTGGTGGACGTCGTCGATGCGGCGACGGGTACTGTGCGACTGAAGGCGAAGGTCGCGGACGCGGATGAGATGACACTCGAAACGCGCTCCACGAAGACGGTTCGCGTCAAGAAATAAGCACGTACGAACACGAGTGAACGGCCCTCGGGCCGGATGAGGAGAGGGGGACGCGCCGACATGCCGACCTGCCCGAACGGACACCAGTCGGGTTCCGACGACTGGTGCGAGGTCTGCGGCCACCGCATGGCTCCTCCCGGTGCTCCCGCGGGTGCCGTACCGCCGCCTCCACCGCCGCCTCCCGGCTACGGCTATCCCGGCCCGGCCGATCCGAACGCCACGGCCCAGGCCGAGCTCTGCCCCCAGTGCCGCACCCCCCGCGAGGCCATGGCCCCGTTCTGTGAGGAGTGCCGGTACAACTTCCTCACGCACACGGCGACGTCGTACACGCCCGTGGCACCGCCGCCGCAGCAGCAGCAGGGTGGCCTGAACCTCCCGCCCGGTTTCCAGTCGCAGCCGGGTCCGCCCGGGCCGCCGGCGCAGCACGGGCCCCCGCCGCCGCCTCCGCAGCAGCAGCGTGACCCGTTCGAGTACCAGGGCTCGCGGCCCTCGCAGATGAACCGGCCGGCCGAGCCGCTGGGGCAGGAGCCGCCCGGTCACCAGCAGCAGCAACCGCCGCAGCACCAGCAGCAGCCGGGGGCCTTCCAGCAGCAGGGCGGTCCGCCGCCCCCGCCGTCGCCGTTCCAGCAGCAGCCCGGTCCCCCGGCGCCGCCCGCGTTCCAGCAGCAGCCCGGTCCCCCGGCGCCGCCCGCGTTCCAGCAGCAGCCCGGTCCGCCCGCGCCGCCGCAGCACCAGCAGACCGGTGGCGGCGACGACTGGATGCTGCCGCCGCCCTCCCGGACCCAGTCGCCCCCGCCTCCGCCCGGGCACCAGGGGCCGCAAGGGCCGCAGGGACATCAGGGCCATCAGGGTCCGCCGCCGTTCCCGCAGCAGTCGATGCCGCCGCAGCACCAGCAGGGCCCAGGTATGCAGGGCATGCACCCGGGTCAGCAGCAGCAGCCTCCGCAGCAGCAGGCCGCCCCGGCGGGATGGACGGCGGTGGTCGGCCCGGACCGCGAGTACTTCATGGCGATGATGCGGCGCAGCGGCCCGGAGGCCACCGGTCTCAATCTGCCGGCCTTCTCCCCCGAGCAGCACCTGCCGCTCACCGGGGGCCAGATCACCATCGGCCGCCGTCGGCAGTCGACGGGCGAGTCGCCGGACATCGACCTGTCGGTGCCTCCCGAGGACCCGGGTGTCTCGCACCAGCACGCGGTGCTGGTGCAGCAGCCGGACGGGTCCTGGGCGGTCGTCGACCAGAACTCGACCAACGGCACCACGCTCAACGGCGCGGAGGACCCGATCCAGCCGTACGTTCCCATCCCGCTGAACGACGGCGACCGGGTGCACGTCGGCGCCTGGACGACGATCACCGTCCGCCGCGGCTGAGCGACCCGCGAGGGGAGCCTCACCGCGCCGGACGGCGATCCTGCCGACAGCCATGAATACGTGGCGCCCGGCGCGAGCGTTCAACCGCGGCACGAGAGCGGTTGCGACCGCGAGTTCAGTCGCCGGACGGCCCGAGGGGCCAGACGTAGGGCCCCTCGGGATCGTCCAGCCAGGCCCACTGCCGGCCGGCGCCGACGGTGACCCCGAAACGGCTGCGCTCCGGGCGGTGCTCCCCGTACCACAGGGCGAGCGCCTCTTCCGGGTCGAGGCTTCCCGCGGTCAGGCTCAGCATGAAGCGGAACAGGTCGTTCTCGACCGCGCTCCCGGACAGTCGGCCGGTCCCGGGCTCCTCGGGCACGGCCGTACCGCGCAGCGGCACGAAGTACGCCGATGTGCGCAGGAAGCGGCCCTCCGCCGTGCGGCCGCCGGCGTCGTGACGGACCCGCAGGGTGATGATCCCGGTGGACAGCGGCGCCACGATCCGTGCGCCGTCGCGGCACTGGGCGGGCCAGGCGTAGGGCACCGCCGCCAGGGTGCAGGTGGCGATGACGCGGTCGAACGGGGCGCGCTCCGGGCAGCCGCGGGCGCCGTCGCCGGTGACGACCGTGGGGCGGTACCCGGCGGCCGACAGGTGGGCGCGGGCGGACTCGCTGACCTCCGGATCGAGGTCCATCGTCGTCACGGCGGCGTCGCCGAGCCGGTGCGCCAGCAGCGCGGCGTTGTAGCCGGTGCCCGCCCCGATCTCGAGGACCCGGTTCCCGTCGGTGACCTGGAGCGCGTCCAGCATCAGGGCCATGAGGGAGGGCTGGCTGCTCGACGACAGCAGCTCCCCGTCGCGCAGGCGGGTGGCCAGCGGCTCGTCCGTGTAGGCACCGCGCAGCCAGCGGGCGCGCCGGCCGGGGTCGGGGTCCTCGCGCCACAGGCGTTCCGATGCTCCGGCCCGGGGTGTGAAGTAGTACGGCACGAACAGATGCCGCGGCACCTCTTCGAACGCCGCCCGCCAGGCCGGATCGGCCAGCCCGCCATCGGCAACGATGTCGCGCACCAACGCCCGCCTCGCTTCGGCGGCGGCCTCGGCGAATCGATCCCCGTTGTGACCCATATGTTCACTTTGCTGCGTAGATGTGCATCAGGCGAGCCTCCATGCCGGACGCTGCGCGGAGTCTCAGGGGATCCCCAGGGCCTCGGCCCTGGGCGGGTCGGTCTGAGAGCATGGGGGGCGTGAATGAGATTCGGCGCGGAACGCTTCAGGAGCAGACCTTCTACGAGCAGGTCGGCGGCGAGGAGACCTTCCGGCGCCTCGTGCACCGCTTCTACGAGGGCGTTGCCGAGGACCCGCTGCTGCGGCCGATGTACCCGGAGGAGGACCTCGGGCCGGCAGAGGAGCGGCTGACACTCTTCCTGATCCAGTACTGGGGCGGGCCGCGCACCTACAGCGACAACCGCGGCCACCCCCGCCTGCGGATGCGCCATGTGCCGTTCACGGTCGACAGGGCGGCTCACGACGCCTGGCTCAAGCACATGCGCACGGCGCTGGACGAGCTGGGCCTCGCCGAGGAGCACGAGCGGCAGCTGTGGGACTACCTGACGTACGCCGCCGCCTCGATGGTGAACACCCCGGACTGATCCGCCTCGCCGGCGCTCCCCTCGCCGGACCGGTCACCGCCCATCGCGCCGTCCCGCGGACCCTCCTACGCCGCGGCGCCCGAACGGAATACGGGACTCCGTCGCCGGATAACGGTCACGATCAGATGAAGGTCGTGGTGCAAGCGGTTTCCACGTACCTGTGTGCTCTGAAAGCATCCATGGACGGTGGGCGTCGGGGGCGCCGACAGGTACCGCTGTGGGGTGGGGGGACGGGTGACGGGGTTCGTACTACTGCGCGTCAGGGCGCACCGGCTGCTGCTGGCCGCGGCACTCCTGGCGGTTGTGCTCACGACCTGTGTGCTCGCCTCGCTCGCCGCCTTCTCCGGCTCCGTCGGGGACGCCGCGCTGCGGCAGACCCTGGGCGGGCGCGACGCGGCCGCCGCAGCGCTGACCGTCACCGCCAAGATCCCGCCGGAGCGCCGCGAGGCGGCAAAGGACGCCGTCGTCCGAGGGGCCGAGCGGTCCTTCGGCGGACTGCCCGTGACGGTGCACAGGCTCGAACGCTCGGGGACGTACGCACTCCCGCGGTCCCTCCAGGACCCGGAGGCACGCAAGGGCGAGCCCGACCTCACCCACTTCGCCGCTCTCGAGGAGAGCCGGGTCACGATGGTGTCCGGTACCCGCCCGGACCCCGCCGACGCCGGGGTCGTGCCGGTCGCGCTGCCGGAAGTCGCGGCGAAGCAGTTGGGCCTGAAGCCCGGCGCGCGCCTCACCCTCACCGACCGGCTCTCCGACAAGCCGATCGTCGTCCGGCTGACCGGCCTCTACCGGCCGGCGGACGGCAACGATCCGTACTGGCAGCTCGACAGCCTCGGCGGCCGTGGCGTGCGGTCCCTGGTCTTCACCACGTACGGTCCGCTTCTCGCCCACCCCTCGGTCCTCGCCTCCGACCGTGTCGCCGCCGGAGACGCGGCGTGGCTGGCCACCGCCGACTTCCGCACCGTCACCACCGACCGCATCAGTGCGTTGCGCGCCACGGCGACGAGCGGCCCCCGATCGCTGGCCGAGGACCCGGCGTTCGCGTCCGGTGCGACGGTGCACACCTCCCTGCCGACCGTGCTGGCCCAGAGCGAGCGGGCCCTGCTGGTCGCCCGCTCCACCCTGATGATCGTCGCCGTGCAGCTGGTGCTGCTCGCCGCGTTCGCGCTGCTGCTGGTGGCCCGGCTGCTCAGTACGGAGCGGACCGGCGAGACCGACCTGCTGCGCGCCCGCGGCGCGTCACGTCGGCGCATCATCTCGCTCGCCGCCGTCGAGGCCCTGCTGCTCGCCCTCCCGGCGGCGCTCTGCGCGCCTCTGCTGTCAGGGCCGTTGACACGTCTGCTGGCCGAGCACTCCACGCTCGCCAGGAGCGGACTGCGGCTCGGCGAGGCGCCCACGGCGCAGGTGTGGCTGGTGGCCGCGGGGGTGGCGGTGTGCTGCGCGGCGGCCGTCGTGGCACCCGCGCTGGCCGCGACGTCCGGCGCGCTGCGGCTGCGGCGTGGCCGCGGCGGCGCTCTGCCCGCTCCGGTTCGGGCCGGTGCGGACGTGGGACTGCTGGCCGTCGCAGCGGTCGCCTACTGGCAGTTGGACCGGCAGACCGGTTCCTCCGGCGGCGGGGCGATCAGCGGTGACCGCGAGGGGGATCTGGGCATCGACCCCCTCCTCGTCGCCGCACCCGCCCTGGCCCTGCTGGCCGGCACTGTCCTGACGCTGCGTCTGCTGCCGCCCGCGGCCCGGCTCGCCGAACGCCGCGCCGCCGGCGGCCGGGGCCTGCCCGCCGCCCTCGCGGGCTGGCAGTTCAGCCGCCGGCCGCTGCGCGGCGCCGGACCGGTGCTGCTGCTGGTCCTCGCCGTGGCGATGGGCATGCTGGCGATCGGGCAGAGCGCCTCCTGGGACCGGTCGCAGAGCGACCAGGCCGACTTCAGGGCCGGAGCGTCGGTGCGGGTGACGGACAGCGGGGCGGGCCGGCCGGGCGACATCGGCCTGTACGCGTCCCTGCCCGGCGTGCGCGAAGCCGCTCCCGCCCACCGCGCTCCCCTGGGGCTCTCCGGCAACCGGACCGCGACCGTGCTCGCGATCGACACCGCCCGCGCCGACGAGCAGCTTCTGCTGCGGGACGATCTCGCGGACGAGCCGCCCGGCTCGTTGCTCGCAGCGGCCACCGCCGCGAATCGGGCCCGCCCCGGCGTGCTGCTGCCCGACGACGCCCGCCGGCTCACCCTCGACCTGCGGATCACCGAAGAGAAGGCCCCCGCAGGTGCGTCGCCCACCCGGCTCACGCCGCAGGTCACCGTCATCGTCGAGGACCGCTACGGCCTGGCTTACCGCATGTCGGCCGGCAAGGTGGCCGCCGACGGCCGCGTCCATCCGGTGACCCTCGACCTGGACGAGTCCTCCTCCGGAGGACGCACCGCCCCGGCCGGCCCGCTGGCCCTGACCGGGCTGCGGCTCGACGGCACGATCCCGGACGGCCCCGCCACGGCGCACCGCCTGAGCGTCGACCGGCTGAGCACCACCGGCGCCGACGGGACCTCGCGCCCCGTCACGGCGGATCGGGGCCCTCGCTGGGAGGGCAGTTACACCGAGATCCAGGCCGGCGAGCCCGGGACGCCCAGGCCGCTCCGCCCCGCCGCCTCCGGTTCCCGTCCGCTGGACCTCGGCTACGGCATCGGGCCGGACCCGAGGGCCGTGGACTCGTGGGGCAGGCCCGTCCGCTCGGAGTTCAGCATCCTCGTCACCGCCACGCGGCCGGCACGGCCCCGGCAGGTCGCCGCCGTCGCCACGGACGAGTTCCTGCGCGCGGCCGGAGCGAAGCGCGGGGACGTCATCGATGTGATGCTGTCGGGCGAGTCGCTGCGGGTGAAGATCGCCAGGACGGTGCGTGCCCTGCCGACGACCGGAGCGGGCGCCAACGCCACGACCGTCGCGGCGGACGGCGAAGGCGCTGCCACCGACCAGCAGGACGCCGACGGCGGAGCCCTGTTGGTGGACCTGCCCACGATCAACACCGAGATCGCCGCCCGGGGAGGTTCGTCGCTCACGCCCACCGAATGGTGGCTGAGCACCGAGCCGGGCAAGGCCGGCGAGGTCGCGCAGGCTCTGCGCGACCGCCCCGCCGCCGACCCCGGCCAGGTGCTCGTACGCGACGAGGCCGCGGACGAACTGCTCGGCGACCCGCTCGGCGCCGGGCCGCGCTCCGCGTTGATGGCGGTGGCGCTGGCCGCAGCGGCACTCGCCGCGGTGGGTTTCGCCGTCAGCGCGGCCGGTTCGCTGCGGGAGCGATCCGCCGAACTCGCCGTACTGCGTGCGCTCGGCGCACCGCGCCGCCAGCTCGCCCGGCTGGTCGCGGCCGAGCAGACCCTGCTGATCGGCATCGCGCTGCTGGTGGGCATCGGTCTGGGTGCCGTACTGACCCGGGCCGTCGTGCCGCTGATCGTCCTGACCGGGCAGGCCACCAAGCCCGTTCCGGATGTGCTGATCGAACTGCCCGTGGGCCAGGTGGGTCTGCTGCTCGCGGGTGTCGCCGCGCTGCCGCTTCTGATCGTCGCCGTCATCGCCCTGCGTCGCGCGGACCCCGCGGTGACTCTGCGCCACAGGGGGGACAACTGACATGAATGCGCGTTCCAGCAAGAGCGAGGGCCACGCCCGGCGCATGGTGGCCCCGTGGGTCAGGACCCGGCTGCGCACGGCGCCCGGGGCGGCCGCCGCGTTCGGTGTGCTCGTGCTGCTCACCGCGTTCCTCGCCGCCGCGTTCCCGCGCGCCGTCGACTCGTACGAGAACCACGGCCTGCGGCACGACCTGAGCGACGCCCAGCCGTCCCGCAGCGTGCTGGAGGTGAGCACGCCGCAGCCGCCGCTCGAAATGCCGGAACCGGCCCGGGAGAAGTCGTTGCTCCCCGAGCGCCTCGGCGATGCCCACCGGGCCATGGCCGGGCTGCTGCCGGAACCGCTGCGCGTGGACACCGCGCAGTCCGCGTACGGTGTGGAGACCGCCAAGCCCTTGGAGGGCACGGATCGTTGGCTGCCGCGCCCGGAGGGCGCGTCGCCGGAGTTCTCCGTCGTGGCGCAGAGCGGGCTCGAGACGCACTCCACCGTGCGTGAGGGCTGGCTGCCGAAGACGGACGGACGGGTCACGTCCGCCACCAAGGAGCTGGAGGCAGCGGTCACCGCAGAGACCGCGAAGACCCTGAACATCAGGACCGGCGCCGTGCTGCACCTGGGCGACCCCGGGGAAGGAGCGCTGTCCGTACGGATCACCGGCATCGTGGACCCGCGCGACCCGCACGGGAGTTACTGGTCCGCCGACCCGCGGCTGCGCGCCCCTGGGCTCCTCGTCGCGCCGGGGACCAGCCCGCCGGTGGCCTACTGGAACGCCTCCCTGCTGATCGCCCCGGACGCCGCCCCGGCGCTGCTCGGAACCCTCGGCGAGCCCCAGCCGTACTGGCGCTTCGCCCCGCTCACCGGCCACCTCACCGCACAGGACGTGCCCGCCCTCACCGACCGGATCGCGTCCCTCGAAGGCGGCCCCGGGCTGCTCGAGATCAAAGGCGCCGTCGACGAGAACGCCCTGCTCACCACGGACATGGACGGCATCCTCGCCTCCTACACCACGATGCGGGACGCCATCGCTCCGGTCGTCGCCGTGGCCGCCTTCGGGATCGGCACCGTCGCCGCCGTCGTGGTGGCGATGACGGGCGGGCTGTTCGCGGCCCGGCGCCGGGCCGAACTGGCCCTGATGCGCTCCCGCGGCGGTTCGTTGTGCGGCATCGGCGGCAGGCTGCTCGCCGAGACCGCCGTCGTCGCCCTGCCCACCGCGGCCGCCGGTCCGCTCCTCGCGGTCCTCGTCGTCGACGACGCGAGACTGCTGCCCGCCGTGATCGGGGCGGCCGCCGTGGCCGTCATGGCCTGCGCCGCGCTTCCGGTGCGCGCGATGACGCAGCACCGCAGGCCCCGTGTGCCGGGGGAACGCGACGACGTGGTGCTCGCCCGGCCGTCCAGGCGCCGTACCGTCGCCGAACTCACCCTGCTGGTCCTGGCCGTGGGCGCGGTCGTCGCACTGCGGCGGCGCGGCACCTCCGACGGCGCCGACCATCTCGTCAGCGCCGCACCCGTGCTGGTCGGCCTGATCGCCGCGCTCGTCCTCGTACGGCTCTATCCGCTGCCGCTGCGCTGGGCGGCGCGGCCCGCCGGCCGGCTGCGCGGCGCGGTCGGGTTCCTCTCGCTCGCCCGTACCGGTCGCTCCTCGGCCGCCGGCTCCCTGCCGCTGCTGGTCCTGCTGGTCGCGCTCACGACGGCCGCGTTCGGCGGGTCGGTCCTGGCGGGCGTCGCGGACGCGCGGGACCGGGCGGCGCTGCTGGCGACGGGTGCGGACGCGCGCGTCTCGGGCCCCGGCGACGTGCTGGCGCTCCCGAAGGGGGCGGAGCGGGCCGTGCGGGACGTACCCGGCGTACGGGGGGTGGCGGCCGTGCAGGTCGAGCACGCGCTGACACTGCCCGCCCGGAACCAGGCCGAACGGTCGGAGCCGCTGGCCGTCTCCCTCGTCGGCGCCGACCCCGGCGCGTACGCGAAGCTCGCCCGGCATGCCGATCTCGGCACCTTCCCGGCGGACGCGCTCAGGACCTCACCGGCCACGGGTGACGCTTCCGGGGAGCCCGTTCTGCACGCCGTCGCCTCCCCCGGCGTCGCGAAGCAGCTCGGCAAGGGAACACACCGGATCAACTCGGCAGCCGGCACCTTCACCGTCAAGGTCACCGCCGTACGGTCCCGGACCCCCGCCGTGTCGTCCGCGGAGTTCCTCGTCGTCGACGGCTCACGGCTCACCCACCGCGCGCCGACCGCGCTGCTGGCAACGGGCACCGGCATCGACGGCAAGGCACTGCGCGCGGCCGTCCACGGCATGGACGACGACCTCACCGTGCGGCTGCGCGACGAGGCTCGGGCGACCTTCACCGACTCACCGCTCCAGGCCGGCGCCGAACGGATCTACGCGGCCGCCATCGCCGCCGGGGCCGGCTACGCCGTGCTGGCCCTGCTGCTCTCGCTCATGCAGGCCGCGCCGGAACGCGCCGCGCTGCTGGCCCGGCTGCGCACCATGGGGCTCACCACCCGTCAGGGGCGGCAGCTGCTCGGCCTCGAGGCGCTCCCCCAGGCGCTGTTGGCAGCTGTCGGCGGCATCCTCGTCGGCTGGGCCACGATCAAGCTCCTCGCGCCCGGAGTGGACCTGGTGCGCCTCGCGCTGGCGGCCGCGCCCGGCTCCGCGCCCCTGGACAGCGCGTCCCTGCGGGCCGACCCGTGGTCGCTGGCGCTGCCCGCGGCCGCCGTGGTGCTGCTGGCCGGGGCGGTGGCCGCCGTCCAGGCGTGGTGGGCGGGACGCCGCGGATCGATCACCGAACTCAGGGCAGGAGACACGCGATGACCGACACCACCCTGGAGCAGCTGGAGGAACGCGCCGCTGCCCACCGCGACCGGGCCTCCTACGGGCACGACGCGCTGATCACCTGCGACCGGCTGGTGCGGATCTTCGCCTCGGACGGGGTGGAGGTCCAGGCGCTGCAAGGACTCGACCTGCTGGTAAAGGAGGGCGAGTTGATGGCCCTGGTCGGCGCGTCCGGCAGCGGGAAGTCGACCCTGATGAACATCCTGGCCGGGCTGGACGTGCCGTCCGCCGGCGCGGCCCGGGTCGCCGGGTGCGACCTGCTCTCCATGGACGCCAAGGCGCGGCTGAGCTACCGCCGCGAGGTCGTCGGCTTCGTGTGGCAGCAGACCGCCCGTAACCTGCTGCCGTACCTCACCGCGGCCCAGAACGTGGCCCTGCCGATGCAGTTGCGCGGCGGCCGCGGCAAGAGGCGCAAGGCGGAGCGCGTACAGGAACTGCTGTCGATGCTCGGCGTCGACGACTGCCGCGACCGGCGCCCCCACCAGATGTCCGGCGGGCAGCAGCAGCGCACCGCGATCGCCGTCGCCCTCGCCAATTCGCCCGCGGTGCTGCTCGCCGACGAGCCGACCGGCGAGCTGGACTCGGCGACCGGTGAGCAGGTCTTCGCGGCGTTCCGCCGGGCCAACGAGGAGCTGGGCACGACGATCGTGATCGTCACGCACGACCAGGCCGTCGCGGGCGAGGTCCGCCGCACGGTCGCCATCCGCGACGGCCGCACGTCGTCCGAGGTGCTGCGGCGCACCGAGATCGACGCGGAGGGGCAGGAGTCGGTGGTGGCACGCGAGTACGCGATGCTGGACCGGGCGGGGCGCCTTCAGCTGCCGGCCGACTACATGGCGGCGCTGGGCATGGAGCACCGCGTGATGCTGGAGCTCGAACAGGACCACATCGGGATCTGGCCGGACGACGCGGCGGAACGCTGACGCGGGAGCGGCAGCGGTTCGCGGGCACGGCCCCCTCGGGGAGGGGGACCTTCCGCGCGGCGGGCTACGCCGGGGTGACCGTCAGACCGCCCACGCCGTTGGTGCGCAGGGCGATCGACCCGAAGGGCGTCCGCAGCCTCAGCCACGTCCCCGCGGACAGCAGCGCCACGGGCATGCCGGGCCGCAGGAAACCGAGCGACTGCGCGGCGTGCACGGCGCGCAGGGGAAGGGCCGTCGCGCCGACCGTGCGGGACCAGATCTCCCGGCCGATGCGGTCGCGCTCCGCGCGGGTGCGCCGCTCCGCCGGGAGCGCCTCGTCCCGCCCGCGGAACTCGGCCACGGCCGCAGCCACGGCCGCCCGCATCGCGGACACGTCCGGCAGCCCCGGCAGTTCCCGCCAGCCGCCGCGCGGCGGAAGCACACCCGCCCACGGAGGACCGGTGACGGCCGCGGGCACGGCGAACTCCGCGCCCTCCATCGACTCCAGCAGCTCCCCCGCGGAGACGGTGACGTCCAGCTCGACGGACTCCGCGAGCCGCGCCGTACGGATGGCGAGCACCTCGAAGGACGGCGGACGCCCGAACACCGCGAGCGCCCCGCGCCCGGCCTGGAGCCTGACCGCGGCTGCGCGGTCGTAGTGGATCAGCCGGCCGAGGAAGGCGGAGAGGTCCTCCGCCTCCCTCACGTCGGCGAGGCGCAGACTCTGCACGGGCACGGACATGGGAACACTCATGCGGCGAGGGCGGCCTTGTCGAGGTACTTCTCGAGGAAGGACTTCTCCTCCGCGCTGATCCGACGCGGCCGCTGCGACTCGAGGTTGTACGGCACGACGACCGTCGAGGCCCGCACATAGACCGTCGACGGATCGTCCTCCTCCTTGACCTCGTACGCGATGGTCAGGGAGGCGGCGCTGATCTTCGTCACCCACGACTCGATGATCACCGGCTCGTGCCGGTGGACCAGCGGCCGCACGTAGTCGATCTCGTGCCGTGCGACCACCGAGCCGCCGGAGAAGGAGGGCGAACCGTCCCCCGGCGCCAGCCGGAACATGAAGTCGATCCGCGCCTCTTCCAGATACCGAAGGAAGACCACGTTGTTGACGTGCCCGAAGGCGTCCATGTCCGACCAGCGCAGGGGGCAGCGGTAGATGTGACGGGCCATGCGCCGCATCAGCCCCGGGTGAGCTTCTTGTACGTGGCGCGGTGCGGGCGTGCCGCGTCCGGGCCGAGACGGTCGACCTTGTTCTTCTCGTACGACTCGAAGTTGCCCTCGAACCAGTACCACTTGGAGTTGCCCTCGTACGCCAGGATGTGCGTGGCGACCCGGTCGAGGAACCAGCGGTCGTGGGAGATGACCACGGCCGCGCCGGGGAACTCGAGCAGAGCGTTCTCGAGGGACGAGAGCGTCTCGACGTCGAGGTCGTTGGTGGGCTCGTCGAGGAGCAGCAGGTTGCCGCCCTCCTTGAGCGTCAGCGCCAGGTTGAGGCGGTTGCGCTCACCACCGGAGAGGACACCGGCCGGCTTCTGCTGGTCCGGGCCCTTGAAGCCGAAGGCGCTGACGTACGCGCGGGACGGCATCTCGACCTGGCCGACATTGATGTAGTCCAGCTCGTCCGACACGACCGCCCAGAGGGTCTTCTTGGGGTCGATGTTGGCGCGGGTCTGGTCGACGTAGGAGATCTTGACCGTGTCACCGATCTTGATCGTGCCGGAGTCCGGCTGCTCCAGGCCCTGGATCATCTTGAACAGCGTGGTCTTGCCGGCGCCGTTCGGACCGATGATGCCGACGATGCCGTTGCGCGGCAGCGTGAAGGACAGGTCGTCGACGAGGACCTTGTCGCCGAAGGACTTCGAGAGGTTCTCGACCTCGACGACGACGGAGCCCAGACGCGGGCCCGGCGGGATCTGGATCTCCTCGAAGTCCAGCTTCCGCATCTTGTCCGCCTCGGCGGCCATCTCCTCGTAGCGGGCGAGACGGGCCTTGGACTTGCTCTGCCGGCCCTTGGCGTTGGACCGGACCCACTCGAGCTCTTCCTTCAGCCGCTTGGCGCGCTTCTCGTCCTTGCGGCCCTCGACCTTGAGGCGGGCGGCCTTCTTGTCGAGGTAGGTGGAGTAGTTGCCCTCGTAGGGCAGCGCACGGCCGCGGTCGAGCTCGAGGATCCACTCGGCGACGTTGTTCAGGAAGTACCGGTCGTGAGTGACGGCGACGACGGCGCCCGCGTACTTCGACAGGTGCTGCTCGAGCCAGTTCACCGACTCGGCGTCGAGGTGGTTGGTGGGCTCGTCGAGGAGCAGCAGGTCCGGGGCCTCGATCAGCAGCTTGCACAGCGCGACACGGCGCTTCTCACCACCGGAGAGGTTGACGACGGGCCAGTCGCCGGGCGGGCAGCCCAGGGCGTCCATGGCCTGCTCCAGCTGGGCGTCCAGGTCCCACGCGTTCGCGTGGTCCAGGTCCTCCTGGAGCTTGCCCATCTCCTCCATGAGCGCGTCCGTGTAGTCGGTCGCCATGAGCTCGGCGACCTCGTTGAAGCGCTTCAGCTTGCCCATGATTTCCGCGGCGCCGTCCTGGACGTTCTCCAGGACCGTCTTCGACTCGTCCAGCTTCGGCTCCTGCATGAGGATGCCGACGCTGTAGCCGGGGGAGAGGAAGGCATCGCCGTTGGAGGGCTGCTCCAGACCGGCCATGATCTTCAGCACCGTGGACTTACCGGCGCCGTTGGGGCCGACCACACCGATCTTCGCACCGGGCAGGAAGCTCAGCGTCACGTCATCGAGGATGACCTTGTCGCCGTGCGCCTTGCGCGTCTTGCGCATCGTGTAGATGTACTCAGCCAAGAGAAACCGTCCGGCAGGAAGTGGGTGGGCAGATACACCCATCTTGCCGTACGGCGCCCCCCTGACGGAAACCGCGTCCATACGCCTGCGTGTGCCCGGGGCGGTCCGGCGACCCGGCCCCGCCCGCTCGCCGCCGAACCGGACGGCCGACGCCGCGAACCGGACAAGATGGGGCACGTGGTGCGGCCGGAGCGTGAAGCGACAGGAGGGGCCCGGCACGTCCCCGTGCCGGGCCCCTCCCTCGATCACCTCACTACCACGCCACGGTGCGCGGCGACCTGGTCACTCTCCGCCGGCCGTCTTCTTCCTGCGGAGGAAGAAGACCGCGCCGCCGCCGACCAGCACCAGCACGATCGCGATGCCCGCGATCATCGGCGTGGCGCTGGAGCCGCCCGTCGCGGCGAGGTCGCCCTCGAGTCCCGCGGAGGTGCCGCCCGCCGACGCGGGGCTGGGCTGGGACGACGGGGTCTCGGTGCCGGGCTGGGCAGGGGCGCTCGCGGTCTTGCAGTCGAGGACGCCCTTGAAGTTCTTCTCGAACCCGCCGGGCCCGGTGATCGTGAAGTCGTAGGCCTGGTCCTCGGCCACCGGCACCGTCACCGTCCGGGACTCCCCGGCCTTGATCGTGTGCTCGAAGCCGGCCAGCGAGAAGGTGAACGGGGCGTCACCCTTGTTGCCGGCCGTGATGTCCACGCCGCCCTTGGCGCAGTTCTTCTTCGCCGACAGGGAGGGGATCGCCCCCGCCTTCGCCCAGGTCGCCGCGGCCTGCGCCGAGACGGTGGATCGGCTGGATCCGGCCAGGATCTGCGTCTGGCTCTTGGTGGCGCTGGCGAAGGCCCGCCCGACCGGCACCGACATGCTCGCCTGGACGCCCAGCGTGGCCGTTCCGTCCGCTGCGTCCTCGGGGACGTCGAAGTACAGCTTGCTGCCGTCGACCGCGGAGGTCACCGGCTTACCGGCCTCGTCGGTGATCTTGATGCCGCTGGAGGCCGCGTCGGCAGGAGGCGCCACGGCGACCTGGCCGGCGTCGGTGCGCACCGTCACCGGGCCGAGCCGGCTGCCGGGCTTGCCGGAGACCGCGTTCGGCTCGAGGCTCAGCGAGGCCTTGGGCTCCTCGACGTCCGCCGCGGACTCCTGGAGCCAGTCGGCGAGCTTCTCCGCCTGCGGGTCGGCCGCCGTGACGTCCGCGCCGTCCGAGAACCGCCAAATGGCGACCTGGGTGCCGGCGGCGGCGGTCTTGTCCGTCAGCTGCCCGTCGAGGCCGGCGCTCCTGGCCAGTGCCGCCAGATCGTTGACCTGGGGGAACGAGTGCTGCAGGATCCAGCGGATCTTGCCGGCGTTCTCGTTGGCGCCCAGCGACGTCTGGTTCCAGGGGGTCTCCAGATACTTGGCCTGGTCCTGGGTCGGGTTGTGGATGTCGATGCAGTACGTCTGCAGCTGGCCGCCGCCGTCGACCGTCATCTCGAAGAGACCCGCGAGGATCTCCTGGTCCTTGCCGTTGGTGTGCAGCACCGCCTGGTCGTACGTCTGCAGCCCGTCGAGCGTGGCGACCGCACCGCCCTGATGCTGGGCGGCATCGTCGGCGGCTGCCGCACCGGCGCCGGCGATGGAGCCGGCGGCCATCAGGCCCGACACCACCGCCGCGGCGGCCAGACGGCGAGCGGCGCGCCGCCTGCGTACGGCAGACGTAGAGAACACAGCAAACACAGCAGAATTCCCCTCCGGGCGAGACCTTTTCGCGTGCGATGCGTGCAAGGCGTGCGACGCGTGGGGGGAGTGTCTCGCCAGCAGACTCAAGTGCCCCGTGAGTACCCGGGAATCCTATGGACGGCGCGCAGCGCGATGCCCGGTCATGCCGTCAGATAACCATTCCGACTCGAAATCGTTACCCCCGTCGGTGAGTTCACCCCCTGATCTCCCTTTTCCGCCCGCCCTCACTCCCGGAGCGGTCGAACCGTTTTGCCTCAACTCCCGTCAAAGGGAGGCGACAAGGGGTGCTCCCTGCGCCACTGCCTCCCCCGCGCCTGCCCCCTGCGGCGCCGTTCTCACGACCCCCGCGGCCGCCGCGGACCTCTCGTCAGGGTCGCGGCTCTTCACCACCCGCCGGAAGGCCGAGGTCCCGCGGGTCAGGTCGTGCCCCACCGCCAGCGCGTCGATGTCCACGAACGTCCGCCGCCTGCCGTCCGCCTCCTCCTCACGGACCTTCAGGCGGCCGTGCACGAGAAGCGGTTCCCCCACCGAAACGGAACCGGCCAGATTCTGTGCGAGCGAGCGCCAGGCGAAGACGGTGTAGAAGCTTGTCGGCCCGTCCGTCCAGTTACCGCCCCGGCGATCCCAGCGCCGCGACGGAACGGCGAAACGGAATCGCGCCATCCCGCCCGTGGCCGTTTCCCGGTACTCCACATTCGTGGCGACATTCCCCACCACCGTCACCATGGTGTCGTTCATGACGGTCACCTCCCCGTCCGGTTGCATTTGCCCGGTCGCTGTGGACCGGTCTCCATGCTGGACCGGACGGAAGGATCCCGCCGACGCCTGTGGACGGACGCCCCGCTGTGGACAACTCCGTCACCCGATCCGGGAACGCACCCGTCCCTGCACCGCGCCGGGCCCGGCCGAGGCGGGCCTCGTCGATCCCGACACCCTCGCGTACTTCTCCCGCACCTCCCGGTACCGCATCAGCTCGGCCGCCACCGGATCGAGCACCTTCGCACGCCCGCAGCCGGCCGCCGCCTCCTGGAGGCGGCGCCGCGCATCCTGCCCGTAACGCCGCGCGGGGCCCTTCGTCGCGGCCGCACACGCCCACTCGACCAGCGGCCCGCCCACGATGCCGGCGAGCATCACCAGCACCGGCGGGACGAGCCCCGGCTCCAGTACGCCCACGATCTGGCCCACCAGCCACAGCCCGCCGTAGATCTGCAGCAGCGTCATCGACGCCTGCGCGAGCACCGCGGCCGGCCACCACGCAGGGCGCAGCGGCCGTCCCTTGGACTCCGCCGCCTCACGCGCCGCCAGTGCGTCCAGCGCCTCGGGAAGCCCCTGCGCGCCCCGCAGGGCCGCTTCGCGCACCGCCTGGCCCCATGGGGCGGGCAGCCCGTGCGCGGCCTCGTCTGCGACCGTGCGGACCGCCTGCTCGACCCGCTGCCGCGCGGTCGGCTCCTCCTCCATGGGAACCTGCGGCTCGACGGTCGCCGCCCCGGGCATGCGCTTGCGCTCGTACCAGCGCCACAGCCGCAGCCATGGCGTCCCGCACGCGCGTCCGGCGTTCCTGCGCCATTCGCGCTCCGCCGCCTCGCCCGCCGCCGTCGCGCCGATCGCTTCCGCGAGCCGTGCCGAGAAGTCCTCACGGGCCCGCTCGTCCAGGCCGGTCCGGCCGTCGGCGACGTAGACCGGCCGCAGCTTCGCCGCCGCCGCGTCGACATCGGCCGACAGTCTGCGCGCCGCCGCGCTGCGCTCCTGCACGAAGGCGCCGACCATCTCCCGCAGTTCGCCCACCCCCTCCCCCGTCAGGGCGGAGAGCGCGAGGACGGTCGCGCCAGGTTCGCCGTGCTCCCCCACGGCCATGCCGTCCTCGTCGAGCAGCCGGCGCAGATCGTCCAGTACCTGGTCGGCGGCCTCGCCGGGCAACCGGTCGATCTGGTTGAGCACGACGAACGTGATCTCGGCATGACCGGCCAGTGGCCGCAGATAGCGCTCGTGCAGCGCCGCGTCGGCGTACTTCTCCGGATCGACGACCCAGATCACCGCGTCGACCAGCGCCAGGATCCGGTCCACCTGCTCCCGGTGCCGTACGACGGCCGAGTCGTGGTCGGGCAGGTCCACCAGCACCAGCCCTTGCAGCGTCTCGTCGCCGTCACCGCCCGCGAGGGGCTTACGCCGCAGCCTCCCGGGGATGGCGAGCCGGTCGAGGAGCCCCGCCGCCCCTTCCGACCAGGTGCACGCGATGGGCGCGGACGTGGTGGGCCTGCGCAGCCCCGTCTCCGCGATGCGCACCCCGGCGAGCGCGTTGAACAGCGTGGACTTGCCGCTTCCCGTCGCGCCGGCGATGGCCACGACGGTGTGACGCGAGGAGAGCCGCTGGCGCGCGGCGGCCTCGTCGAGGACCCGGCCGGCCTCCGCGAGGGTCTTCCCGTCCAGCCGGGTCTGGGACAGCCCGAGCAGCTCGCGCAGGGCGCTGAGCCGGTCACGCAGAGGGCCGCCGTACGTGCCTCCGACGGGCAGCTGCTCGTCGCCGATGTGGTCCCCCTCGCCCTCTCCTCCCACTTCCCCTCCACCGTCCCCATGGCTCATGTCCCCGGGGCCCGCGCCGTCGTCGTGACCCGTGCCGTCCTCGTGCCGCTGACCGACCCGGCGGGCGATCAGCCCGTCGTCCCAGCGGCCGCCGGTCTCGTTCTCGTCGTCGGTGATGGCGGTCACCCGCGGTCACCTCTCCTTCTGCAGTAGGGACAGCGCGGCGATCAGCTCGGCCTGGGGCTCCGGGCTCACCTCGAGCGCGTCGAGGGGCGCCAGCCGCCGCTCCCGCTCGCTGTTCAGTACGTCGTCGATGTACGTCGTCGCCAGCTCGCCGCCCTTGTCGCGCAGGCGCAGCGCGCTCTGTGCGCCGATCCGCTCGGCGAGCCGCTCACCCGCGCCGCGCGCCCGCCGCCCGCCCAGCAGCGAGGTCGCGAGCAGCGCGGCCACCGTCTCGGGGTCGGGCGCGGCGTTGCGCTCCATCCCCCGCACCTCCTCCTCGGCGAGCTCCTCCAGGACCCGGCGCCAGCGCCGCACGGCCATCCCGATCCGCTCCCCCGCTTCCAGGTCGCGCCGGCCGGTGCGGGCGACCCCGGCGGCCGCGGGCTCCCGCCGCCAGGCGTTCTCGACCTGTTCGTCGGCGGCGGCGACGGCGCACTGCAGCAGCGCGGCCAGGCTGGCGACGAGGGAGTCCAGCAGTTCGGCGGCCGAGCTGTCACGGGGATAGCCGCGCCAGCGTGTGCGGGCGTCGCCGGCCAGTACGGCGCCCGCCCGCAGTTGCCTGCGCACCCGGTCGCGCTCCGCCTCGTACGCCTCTTCGACCGCGCTCGTCAGCCGTACGGCCGCCGCGTACTGTGCCGCGACCGCGCTCGCCAGCTCCGGCATCCGCCTGTTGAGCGAATCGATCACGCCCCCTGCCGTACGGCTGATGGCCTGCTGGCGCGCCGCCGGGTCCTGCGCCCGGTGGGCGAGCCAGGAGAACAGTCCGGCGACGGCCGTGTTGGGCAGCAGCCCGTTCGCGCCGCCGGCCGACTCGGGCAGCTCCGGGATCGTGAACCGGGGCACGTCGCCGAGGCCCGCCTTCGTCAGCAGCGCCGCGTACTGGCGCGACACCTCCTCGACAACCTGGTGGGGCACCCGGTCGAGAACGGTCACCAGGGTGGCGTTGTACTCCTTCGCCGTACGCAGCAGGTGCCACGGGACGGCGTCGGCGTAGCGCGAGGCCGTCGTCACCATCACCCACACATCGGCTGCGCAGAGCAACTCCCCGGCCAGCAGCCGGTTCTCGACGACCAGCGAGTCGATGTCGGGAGCGTCGAGCAGTGCCAGGCCGCGCGGGAGCAGGGAGGCCGTCTCGATCCGCAGCGCCTTCTCCTCCGCGGCCCGCCGTCCGCCGGCCCACCCGCCGCCGTTGCGGCCGCCGGCCCTGGCGGGCAGCAGGTGCTCCTCCTCGGCGTCCTCCTGGGGAGGCATCCAGACCCGGGTGAGCTGCGGCAGCACCCGCATCCCGGCGAACCAGTGGTGGTCGTCGGGGTGGCACACCAGCACGGGCGTGCGGGTCGTCGGCCGCAGCACCCCCGCCTCGCTGACCCGTCGCCCCACAAGGGAGTTGACGAGCGTGGACTTGCCGGCGCCGGTGGACCCGCCGATGACGGCGAGCAAGGGTGCTTCGGGATCTTTGAGACGGGGCACCAGATAGTCGTCGAGCTGGGCGAGCAGCTCGGCCCGCGTCTGCCGGGCCCGGGGCGCGCCCGCGAGGGGAAGTGGAAGACGCACGGCGGCGACACGGTCGCGCAGGGCGGAAAGTGCGTCGATCAGCTGAGGCCGTGCATCCAAGGTCACCACATGCGAAGAATGCCCAATTTTGGTGACTTTTTGAAGCGTATGACGATCTCTGCGCGCCGATCAGACAGATGGGACACACGGGACGAGTGGGACGCAGGCATAACGACTGCACAACACCCGGGACGTGAGACGTCAAAAGCGATGCACGAATCGCACCTGCCTGCGATTATCGGTTCGCTTCACCGAACCTCCACATCGTGCCACGCAGGTGAAGCAACCGGGTCAAGGCGATCGGAGCCCTATCCTTGTGCCCGGCAAGGTCACGGAACACCCGAGGGGGGCTCCAGGCCACCGAGGCCATCACCGGCCCCCGTAGCTCAGTGGATAGAGCAGGCGCCTTCTAAGCGCTTGGCCGCAGGTTCGAGTCCTGCCGGGGGCGCACATCGTGCACCACCTTGAGGCCCTCCGACCCGGAGGGCCTTTTCGCTGGTCAGCGGCACATTAGCGGGTGGCGCGTAGCGGACACGTAAGCGCCGGACCGCCCTCGGGTGATCGCGAGGGCGGTCCGAGGCTGTCCGGCTGCCCCCGGGTTCCTGCGGGTGGCCCTGTCGAAAACGTGTCGAAGTTTCGTGGGCGGCTCAGCGATCTTGGGAGAGGTCGGGAAGACCTCCCGGCCTCGATCCGCCGCTGGTGGTCCTTGAGCTGACCCGGCACGCTGTTGCCCGCCCGTTCGGCGACCTGCGCCGGCGAGATGCCCGCCGAAGGGCGAGGCGACGTCCTGGGAGGCAGCACCCCAGAACAGCAATCTGCCGGCCGGAACACCTCGCGCCCTCCACGATGGCCGTCATGGACCGGTTGCAGGACAGTGCTTGGCAGTACGTGGCAGAGGTACTCCACTCCGAGGATCTTCCGATGCTCGCTGCGCACGCGCTCGTCGATGGCCACGATTCGCCCGCCCTGCGTGAGCTGGCCGGCCTGCCACGCCGGAGCGATGCGGATGAGGTCCGCGAGCTGTACGTCCAGGCCCTGCGGGAACTCGACGTGCATCTTCCTGACGAGGAGACGGCCGGCCGACGTCTCCTCGTAAGCCTCGCGTTCGGTCTCGTGCAAGGCGGGCTGAGTCCCAAGGAAGTGGCCGACCGGCTCTCGATGACGGTCGCGGCTCACACCCAGGAGGAGACGCGGTTCCTCTCCCTCGCAGCGGAGTACAGCGAATGGATCGGACCGGACGATCTCCCGGCATGGGAACACGATCTACAAGCCGCAGCCCAGTTGTTGGCAGCTTCCACCGACCTTGGTCCAGGCATCCACGTACCAGTTTCGCGACACGACTGACCCTCTCGCCTCGGCGCGCTCGGGCCAGATCCGTGCCGGATCGAGCGGTCAACCACGGACACTCGGAGCCCGTATGGGGCGAACGCCCGTCGGCAGACTCGATGGCATGGTCCGCCCGACGACACTGCGGGGACGTATCCACGCGTGGCGCCAGGCTTTAGCGACTGTGCCGCTGCAGGTTCGCATCTACAGGGTCGCCGTGGACTGCCACGGCGAGGCAAGATGCAGCCGTGGTCACTCCTTTCGTCAACATTCAAGGTCCGGCCGAGGACGGCCCATACCGCTGTCCCTGCTGCGGCTTTGTCACACTCGGCGAGCGCGGCACCTACGAAATCTGCTCCGTGTGCTTCTGGGAGGACGACGGGCAGGACGACCACGACGCGGATCGGGTTCGAGGCGGGCCAAACGGCCGACTGAGCCTCACCGAGGCTCGGCGCAACTTTCTTGCCATGCGGGCCTGTGACGAGCGGTGCACCCAGTTCGTGCGTGACCCTGTGCCGGAAGAACACCCGCCAGCCTGATATCACCATCCGGCATCAACGCCGCCGGACGGCAACGAACGGGCAGTCCGAATAAGCACCAAGCGGCAGGCCGCACGACCCCGTGTTCCGGCTGACGGCAGAGAACGCTTCGGCCGTTCGGCCTGGTCAGGGGCCCAAAGCGCTTGATACGCACCCGAGCCCCAAGCTGAGTGTCCGAATGATTTCAGGGAGTTATGTTGGGAAAATTCCGGGTAAGTGTAGGCCACCATGTGGGGTGCTGGCTCACAACAAACCGAATCGCGGGAGCACTCTCCAGCATTCCCTCGACATACTCGTCCCAACATTCGTAGTTGTCGGTTTCAGGCGCTAGCGACTTAATGAGAAGTCCATAGTCGAGGGAGTCGGCGAACAATTCTGCCAGCACGAGAACCCGAAGCCTCTCGGCTTCCGCTTGGGGCAGCGGACTTCGCGCGTAGAAGTAGGGTATATACTGCGGATTTTCGAATAGCATACCGCTGACGCCGTGAAGCCTGTCCAGGCTATTGTGAACAGCAGACGCGGCAGATATTCCGTTGTTTATGTTGGTCTGCCTAGCCAGCTCTCGGGTTTGTCGCGCGGCAAAGAGAATGGAGAGCACTGCGGCCAGTGAGGCGATCAGGCCAAATATGAGCGCTGCCAATGTTTCCCCCGTGAGAGCTTCCCCCTGCTAGTCGCTCACCTTCCCGCTGATGAGGGGCCCGACGCCTGGGCGTGGGGGCGGGTAGGAGTGCAACAGCGCACTCACGGGTGAGGTAGTGCGGAGGACATTGTTCCGAGCTACCTGCGCCTTTTGACGACTCGCTTCACAGCAGGCGATCTTCACGGGGCGATGTCAGCGGTCTTCTGTACGGTCTCGCCATGGCCGAGAGACCTACATCGAGCTGGCGCGAGGGCATCGAGGAAGAGCGACGCGAGCTGGCCGCCGGCACGCTGGATCCGGAGTGCGCGTGCATGGCAGCTCTCTTCCCCGACGCCCTGCTCATTGCGACCGATGGAGTCATGGATGCGTTTGAGGCCGACCTTCAAGAACTTCGTGAGGCCCCGGACGAGCGCGTCTTCGCTGCCGTCGAACGAGTCGTGTCGGCCCTGAACGCCATCAACGAGGAGCGCGGAGGCAGCGCTTACGAGACCGACGAGCGTGAGCAGTTGTGCGACTACATCGACCAAGCCCTCAACGAGCAGGGCATCGATGTCGTCGCCCTGACAGCACGACACGGCCTGGGGCGGCATCAACTCACGGACAAGTGGCGGCGTTGGTGACAGGCCCCCTGACGAACACCCGTCGAAGTTGTGCACGCTGTACGTACAGAAGCGTCCGACCGATGCCGTCTGCATCACTTCGTCCCGGCCCCGCCCCCGCGTCAGCGACCCTGTTCCCATGCTGACCCTCGATTCGCAGGACCCGCTCGCTCTCGCCGTCACCGGTGCCGTCCGGGGCGGTGAACTCGTGCTGCTCGGGCGGCTGCTCGAGGAGCATCCGGGGCTTGCTCGGGCGCGGATCGTCGAGGGGCGCGAAGGATGTGGGCCGGGTGGGCGGAGTCTGCTGCATGTCGTCGCGGACTGGCCCGGGCACTTCCCGGAAGGGCCGCGGACCGTCGCGGCACTGGCCGGCGCCGGCTCCGATCCCGGGGCGCGGTTCAGCGGCGCGCACGCGGAGACGCCGCTGCACTGGGCGGCGTCCAGCAACGACATCGCCGTGCTGGACGCGCTCGTCGCGGCCGGGGCCGACATCGAAGCGGACGGGGCCGTCATCGGGGGCGGTACGCCGCTCGCCGACGCCTGCGGGTTCGGGCAGTGGGAGGCCGCGTACCGGCTCGTCGAGCTGGGGGCTCGTACGACGCTCGACGAGGCAGCCGCCCTCGGGCTGCTCGACCGTGTCGAGGGATACGTCACGGGCTCGGCCGCACCGACGCCCGACGAAATCACCCGCGCCTTCTGGGGCGCCTGCCACGGTGGGCAACTGGCCACCGTCCAGTACCTGCTGGCGCGCGGCGCGCACCTCGACCAGGTGGGCCACGGCGGCATGACGCCCCTCGACATCGCCCGCGCACAGGAAGAACAACAGGCGCGGGGAGCCCGGGACGTCGTCGCCTGGCTGATCGACCAGGGGGCGCACACGGGGGCGGAGATTTCGGAGTAGAGCATCCGCACGCTCCGCACCTCGCCCCGCCGAACGCCTCGGACCTCGCCCCCCGTCACACCCCGTACGGCCCGTACGTACGGCGCGCGTTGAACATCCCGGCTCACGCGTCCGTACTCATCTCCGCGTGCCGTGCCAGCCGCCACAACAGCTCCCGAATGCCATCTGTCACTTTCTCAATGCCGAGCCGGGAGGCATCAATGCATTCGAACCGACGTGCAGCACGCTCCAAGGTTTCCGTGCGGGTCGTCGCCATGGTCACCGCCGCCGTCGCCGCGGCCGCGCTGGTGGTCGTGTCGCTGCAGACAGGCAGCGGGGAGGCGACCGCGGGGACCACGGCGACGGGCGGGGCCGCCCAGCACGGCACCGGTCACGCCGGCGCCGGCTTCTCGGGGGCGACGGCCGCGGAGGCGCAGGGGCCGCAGAAGGTGACCGAGGTCGACCGGACATTCCTGGTGAAGGTACGGCAGGCGGGACTCTGGGAGATCCCCGCAGGGCGGCTGGCCCAGACCCACGCCTCCAGTGAGGCCGTGAAGCGGGCCGGGCTGCATCTGCTCGACGGTCACAGCAAGCTCGACCAGCTCGTGCGGGAGGACGCCAAGATCCTGGGTGTGGAGCTGCCCAACGAGGCCACCGAGGAGCAGCAGGGCTTCGTGACGCAGTTGGAGAACGCCCAGGGCGCCGAGTTCGACCGGATCTTCGCGAACCTGCTGCGTTCCTCGCACGGCAAGATCTTCGCCACGATCGCCGAGGTCAGGGCCGCCACACAGAACGACCTGATCCGCCGTCACGCCCGTCAGGCGAACCAGACGGTGCTGGACCACATGGAGGTCCTCGAGGACACCGGGCTCGTCGACGCCGCGACCTTCTCGGAGGTCGAGGCGGCGGTCGCGCCGAAGTGACCCGCCGCACCGCCTCCGCGCAGTTCGGCGGACCCGATTCGGCCAAGGGGAAGCAAAATCCCTTGCACTGTGCAATGCTTCTCGTGGTGGAGGACCCGGCTGCTCGCCGGCCTCTGCCCGGGAGCGGCACTGGCACGGTGACGCAGCTCGACCACCGCACGCCGGCGATGTCGACCGGGTCCTCCCCGCCAGGCCTTCGGCGGTGTCAGCTGCCCGGTCGCGGCCCCATGTCCGACCAGCCCAGCGGGTACAACTCGCCGTCCTCTTCGGGCACAGCCGGTTCGCCGCCGGCCTCCGTGAAGGCGGCCAGGGCGCCGATCAGCGCGGCCCGCTGCGACGGGTCGAGCCGTTCGACGATGGCCGCGATCTCCTTACGGCGCTGGGCCGTGACGTCCTCTACGATGCGCCGGCCCTCCGTCGTCAGCCGCAGCACCGTCTCACGCCGGTTGTCCGGGTTGACCTGCCGGTCGGCCAGGCCCGCCGCGATCAGCCGGTCCATCATGCGCATCGCCGTCGACGGGTTCACACCGAGCCGGTCGGCGAGTACGACCAGCTTGGCCGGCCCCTCCAGCGACAGCACGACCAACAGCCGGAACTGGGGCAACGTCACCCGGTCCTCGACCGCGGCGAGCGAGCGGGCCGAGAGGGCGACGAGCAGCCGGGACGCGGTCAGCACCGCACGGGTCACGGCGTCGACGTCGTCCATCCCCCGCGAGGAGTACGAGGAGTGCGCTGGTTCGGTCATTTCTTCTTTGTACCGCGCGGCGCCCCGGTGCCGTGCGGCGGCCTCACGCCAAGTGTCCTGGCCGGGGGTCGCCCAGCCCGTCGTTCGGCCCGCGGCGGCGGACGGAAAGGAACCGGGCGCCGACATGCCGACGTCCCGCCGTGCCGCCAGACCGCCGTCATTCCCGGCGGTGGCGGATCAGCAGCATCGCCGCGTCGTCGTGCGGCGGCGCCTGTGCGTACTGCTCCAGGTCCGCGCGGAGTTCCGCAAGCGCCGCCTCCGGGTCCTGGGTCCTCAGCAGATGGCCACGCTCGCCGAGCGGGTAGAACCGGCCGCTCCGGTCGCGGGTCTCGGTGACCCCGTCGGTGTAGAGGAACATCTGGTCCCCCGGCGCGAAGTCGGCGGTGAACGGCTCCGGGGCGGACGCCCCATGGAGGCCGAGCCCGAGCGGCAGGGCCCGCCTGGGTGGCTCCGCGAAGGAGACCGTTCCGTCGCTGCGCACGACCATCGGCGCGGGATGCCCGTAGTTGAGCAGGGTCACGCCCTTGCCCGGCTCCAGTTCCGCGAGCACCGCGGTGACGAACTTCTCCCCGCCCTGAAGCTCCCGTTCGAGGGCCCGCTCGAGCCGCTCGCCGACGCCTGCCAGGCCCTCTTCCTCGTGCGCCGCCTCCCGGAAGGCGCCGAGGACGACCGCTGCCGTCTCGACCGCCTCGAGCCCCTTGCCCTGGACGTCGCCGACGATGACCCGCACGCCGCCCGGTGAGATGACCACCTCGTA
The DNA here is from genome assembly GCF_044745705.1 of Streptomyces sp. NPDC086835. Lineage (NCBI taxonomy): Bacteria > Bacillati > Actinomycetota > Actinomycetes > Kitasatosporales > Streptomycetaceae > Streptomyces > Streptomyces sp. NPDC086835. The sequence continues at coordinate 326,386 of NZ_JBIVAU010000001.1, read as the reverse complement.
CAGGTCGCCGCCGATACGGGCTTCCGCGACCGCGGAGGTGTAGGAGACGGCCACCCGCAGATGGCCCGCCGTGCGCGGCACGGGCCGCAGCAGGACACGCTGCGCGACCTCCGCGATGGAACGCATGCTGGCGAGCTCGGCCTCCCGCCGCTGCCGCATCACCGCGGCAGCCACCGCCGCTCCGGTCACTCCGGCGACCGAGGCCATGGCGGAGTACCAGCGGCGTTCGCCGAGCACCCCGTCGTAGATCCCGAGGCCGAAGCAGAAGCCCAGCGACAGGACGCCGATCAGTGCCGTACGCCGCCAACCGCCCACGAGTCCGGCGAAGGCGGGACCGAGCGAGACGAGGGCGAGAAATCCCACGCTCGACCCGGCTGTCACGTCGACCAGGGCGACTATGCCCATCACCACGAACGGGAGGGCGGACAGCAGTCGGGAGCGCGACGGGATCTGCTCGGCCAAAGTCGGACTCCGCGGGTGATCGGCTGGCGGGAAACGGTCTCCGTCGGCGACACGGCCACGCGGCAGCCGTGCGCGCGGAAGAGCGGCGCGGCCGCCCCCGTCGACCCCTCACCACTCTTAGACTATGCAAAGGTTGCACAGTCGAATCGTCCTGCTCCGCCCCCGTTACCGAATCGAAGCCGCTCTCAGAGAACTCTCGGCCCCAGGCCGCCGACACGGCCCCCGCCCCCTCCGTACCGCACCGCACAGAGAGGCAGGTACGTGACTTCTCCGCACCCCGCGCCGCAGCGTCCCCCGCTCCCCGTCGGTGCCGAACGCTTCGTCGCCAGGCTGCCGGTCCACCTCTACCGGATCGGCCTCGGACCCCTGTTCGGGCAGCGTCTGCTGCTGATCCACACCGGTCGTACGTCGGGGCTGACCCGCAAGACGGTCATCGAGGTGGTGGAATCCGACCGGACGGGCGGATCGTGGACGGTGGCGTCGGGCTTCGGACCCCGGGCCCAGTGGTACCGCAACCTCCTCCACACCCCCCAGGCCACCATCCAGGTCGGCCGCCGCTACTACCCGGTGACGGCGCAGCCCGTCACACCGGAGGAGGGCGGCCGGCTCATGGCCCGCTACGCGCCCCGCCATCCGCTCGCCGCCCGGTGGCTGTGCCGGTTCATGGGGTACGAGGTCGACGGCAGCGAGGCCGACTACCGCCGGGTGGGCGAATCGATCCCGTTCCTGCGGCTCGAGGCGGCACCCGGCAGTTATTGACGGGCGCGGCGACTCACACCACAGCCGTCACCGCGTCTCAAGAGGTCGCGGCGCACACCATGAGCACGAACGCAGCGAAGGCGAACAGGGTGCGCACCAGGTGCAGGGCGTTCCACTTGCCCTCGAACGCGGCCCGGACCTCCCGTGCGGGCCGAGGCGAGTTCTCGGCCGCCGCGAGGGCGTTGTTGAGCGGCACGTTCCCGGCGCTGGTGATGACGTGGCCGACGAACGCGCAGACGAGTGCGGCGATGACCAGCCAGCGGTCGGTGGCGGTGCGGCCGTCGACGGGGACGAAGAGCGCCGCGAGGGGGAATCCCAGGCTGCCGAGGAAGGCCAGCATGAACGTGCCGCGTGGCACCTTCTCGTTGATGCGGCGCATGGCCGGCACGAACTGTTCGTCGGACAGGGTCGCGAGCGCGGGCATGATGCCCGTCTGGAAGATCACGAAGAAGCCGGCGTACAGACCGGTGGACACGACGGCGAGGGCGAGGAGAAGGGTGGCCATGCCGTTCATGATGGCCTGACGCGGAGGGCGGCGCGCCGTGTTTTCGGACGGCGTGCGGCGGTTCGAGGCCGGTTTCCCACCGGTCTCGAACCATCCTCCAACCGCTTGCGAACCGCGCTCCGACCGGCCGCGAGCGGAGCCCGCCCGACGGCCGGTCAGCTGCCCTGAGTCGCTGCCCGGCCGAGGAGGGCGGTACGGCCCCGGCCGCCCCGCCCTGTCGGCCGCCGGACCGCCCTCGCCCTCGCATCTCGCCGGAGGTCAGAACCGCCCCGACCGCCGCGCCCGCTCGATCGCGTCGGCCAGTTCCTCCACGGCGCTGTCCTCCGTGGACCTCGCGAGCGCCCGTGCCCGGTCCTCCAGCGTGCCGAGGCCCGGCGCGCCCGGCACGGAGCCTCCGCGCAGCGACTCGGCGAAGTACGCGGCGACCGCCGTGATCTGGAGCCGCTTCGACGGTGCGTCCCACAGGGCCCCGTCGATCGCGTCGGTCTCCACGGTGCCGCTCTCCTCGTGCGGCGCCCGGGTCCTGGGGTCGAGCCAGCGCACGGTCGCGGTGGCGACGTGGCCGCGCGCGCCGTCCCGCAGGCGTACCGCGTAGAGCGCGGTGACCGTGTGGCCGGGGCCCACTTCGCCGCCGTCCACCCGGTCGTTGCGGAAGTCGTCGTCCGCGACCTCCCGGTTCTCGTAGCCGATGAGCCGGAACTGCTGGACGGTCTGCGGGTCGAACGCGACCTGGGCCTTGGCGTCCCGCGCCCGCAGTTCGACGTGACGGGGCAGCTGGTCGACGAAGACCTTGCGCGCCTCCTCGTCGGTGGAGACGTACGTGGTGTGCCCGTCGCCCTTGTCGGCGAGGCGTTCCATCAGGTCGTCGCCGTAGTCGCTGCCGACGCCGACGCCGAACAGGGTGATGCCGTGCTCGCGGCGGGCGTCGTCGATCCGCTCGAGGATCGCCTCCGCCTCCGTCTCGCCGGTGTTGGCGAGGGCGTCGGACAGCAGCACCACACGGTTGGTGGCGCCCTTCCTGCGGCCTTCCACTGCCTCGTCGTAGCCGGTCGTGACGCCCGCCTCGACGTTGGTGGAGTCGGTCGGCTCCAGCTCGTCGACGACGGAGCGGATGCGGTCGCGGTTGCCGTCGAGGCGGGTCATGGGCAGCCGGGTCTCCGCCTCGTCGCTGAAGGTGACGACGGCGATGGAGTCGTCGTCACGCAGCTGGTCGGTGAGGGTGCCGAGCGACTTCTTCACGAGGTCGAGCCGGCCGGGCTCCGCCATGGAGCCGGAGATGTCGATCACGAAGGTGAGCGCGGCGGGGGGCCGGTCGGCCTCCCGGCCGACGGGCCGGGTTGCGAGCCCCACACGGACCAGGGACCAGTCGCCGTCCTCGTACCCTTCGGCGTCCTGGGTCTGCGGCTTGATCTCGCCTTCACCGCCACCGGCGCCGTCGCCCGCCCGGGCTCCGTCGACCGTCACGGTGAACCCGTCACCCTTGGGCCTGGGATAGTCCTGCCGGAAGCTGTTGATGAACTCCTCCGGCCGGACCTGGTGCCGGCCGGGCGCTCCGCCCTCCTTGAGCAGGCGGCGCGTGTAGTCGTACGAGGCGGTGTCCACGTCGAGCGCGAACGTCGAGAGGTAGTCGGCGGGCGGCGCGATGTCCCGCTTCTCCTCCCCCGACGTGTCCCGGTCCGGCCCGCCCTTGCCCCCGTCCGGTACGACTGGCGCGGGCGCGCCGTCCGGCGCCGGCGCGTACCCCTCGGAGGAGTCGGTCGCCAAGTTCTCCGAGCCGCCGCAGCCCGCGGTGAGGAGCACACCGCCGGCCAGGGCGGCCGCCACGACCGCCTTGCCCAACCTCGTACGCGTCGCTGTTCGGAATGTCATCCGGACTCCCCCTCGTGTCGTCGGCACTTGTGAATGTGACGTCCGAGAGGGCCGGCGGGAGCAGTCGGCAGAGTTGCGGAAGAGTCTCAATGCGGCAACGGGCCCGGCGCTTTGCCCGCTACGCCCCGCATTGCCCCTACGAGACGATGTCCTTACGGGCGAAGTTGCGGAACGCGAGCGCGAAAAGGACCAGCGCGTACGTGACGGAGACCGCGGATCCCTTGAGCATGCCGCTCCACTCCAGCTGCGGCTGGAGGGCGTCGATCCAGGCGAACTGCCAGTGGGCGGGGAGGACTTCGCGCCAGCCGCCCAGCGCGGTGACGGCGTCGAGCACGTTGCCGACGATCGTCAGGCCCACGGCTCCGCCGACCGCGCCCAGCGGAGCATCGGTCTTCGTGGAGAGCCAGAACGCCAGCCCGGCGGTCACCAGTTGGGAGACGAACACGAACGCCACGACCAGGCCGATCCGGGCCAGGGTGTCGGCGGCCGCCAGCGATCCGCCGGTGGGCAGCTCCAGCGGCCCCCAGCCGTAGGCGATCGTCCCGGAGACCAGGCCCACCAGCGGCAGCAGCAGCATCGCCGCCGCGCTGAAGCCCAGCGCCACGGCCAGCTTGGACCACAGCAGTCTGGTGCGCGGTACCGGTGCGGCCAGCAGATAGCGCAGGGACGACCAGTTGGCCTCCGACGCGACCGTGTCGCCGTGGAACAACGCCACCGGCACCACGAGAAGGAAGCCGGCCGACACGAACAGGCAGGTGGCCGCGAAGTTCGCGCCCGACGCCGTGGCGGTGTCCATCAGCGTGATCCGGCCGTTGTCCCGGCCGTCCGGGGTGCCGCCGATCGCGAAGGCCGCGATCAGGACGAGCGGCAGCGCGCCCAGTACCCCGGCCATCACCAGCGTCCGGCGGCGCTTCAGCTGCCGCATCGCCTCCACCCTCAGCGGCAGCGTGCGGCGGGCACGGTAGCCGGGCGCGGACCCGACGAGCACGGGCCTCGTCGTGCCGGTCTCCACGGGCGCGCTCATGCGGAGCCTCCGATCAGGGTGAGGAACGCGTCCTCCAGGCGGCGGTGCGGGCCTACGCCCGTCAGGGGCACGTCCATGCGCACCAGTTCGGTGATCATCTCGGTGGCGGTCGCTCCGTCGAGCCGTACGAGCAGTCCGTCGCCGGTGCGGACCGCGGAACCGATCCCGGGCAGAGCGGCGATCTTCTCGACGAGCTGCTCCGGCACCTCGCCGTCGGTGGTGACGAGCAGGGTGTCGCTCTCGCCGGTGATCTCCGCCACCGGTCCGGCCTGTACGAGCCGACCACGGTCCATGACCACCAGGTGGGTGCAGGACTGCTCCACCTCGGAGAGGAGATGGCTGGAGACGATGACGGTCCGGCCGCCCTCGGCGTAGCGGATCATCACGTCCCGCATCTCACGGATCTGCGGCGGGTCGAGCCCGTTGGTCGGCTCGTCGAGGATGAGCAGGTCCGGCATGCCGAGCATGGCCTGGGCGATGGCGAGCCGCTGGCGCATGCCCTGGGAGTAGGTGCGCACCGCGCGGGCCAGCGCGTCGCCGAGGCCGGCGATCTCCAGGGCCTCCTCGATGTGCGCGTCGGCCGCGGGACGGCCGGTGGCCTGCCAGTACAGCTCCAGGTTGTCGCGCCCCGACAGGTGCGGCAGGAATCCGGCGCCCTCGACGAACGCGCCGACCCGGGAGAGGACGGGCGCGCCCGGCCTGATCGCGTGGCCGAAGACCCTGATCTCGCCCGCGTCGGGCCGGATCAGACCCATGAGCATCCGCAGGGTGGTGGTCTTGCCGGCGCCGTTGGGGCCGAGGAGGCCGAGCACCTGGCCCTTCTCGACGCGGAAGGACAGGTCCCGCACCGCGTAGCGGTCGGCGGAGCGGGAGTACTTCTTGGAGAGTCCGGTGATCTCCAGTGGCACGTCGGCGCGTTCCGCGTCCGGGGGCGGGGCGAGGGTGCGGCGACGGGCGGTGAGCAGCAGCGCCGCTGCCACGACCGCGCCCGCGGCGGGCATCGCCCAGACCCACCACGGCAGGCCGGCCGCCTGTGTCTTCACGGCGGGCGCGGTGGGCACAGAGAGCTGCCCGGCGAGGGAGACGGTGTATCTGGCGGGGGCGGCCGGGGACGCGTAGCCGAGGTCGGTCGCCGACAGCACGAGACGCAGCCGGTGCCCGGCGTCGACCTCGTGGTCGACGGCCGGCAGGGTCAGCTCGACCTCCTTCCCGGCCTTCGCGTCCTCGACCCGTACAGGGGCGACGAGCTGGGAGGGCAGCACCTGCTGCCTGCCGTCCGGCCCGACGTCGTAGACCTTGCCGAACAGGACGGCGTCACCGCTGTCCGAGGCCACCTTCACCCTGACGGTGGGCGAGCCGGTGATCCGGACGGAGCTGTCGAGCGGCTTCGACGCGAAGCTCGCGAACTGACCAGGGAAGTCCAGGGACAGGCCGACGCCCAGGGACGACAGCGCGCCGGCGCCGCCGCTGAGGCCGGGGACGGCGGAGATGGCGGGCGGGGTGCCGCCCGCCGGGTTGGAGAACCGTTGCTCGCGTCCGGCGAGCGCGAACTGCCGGGTGCCGTCGGTCAGGCCGGGGTAGGCGGGGCCGGTCGCTCCGCGCAGCAGTGCCTGGCCGTCGGTGGAGTCGACGCCGCCGGTGCGGCTGACGCGGAAGGCGGGACCGGTGTCCACGCTCCTGTCCTGCTTCAGGTACCGGTCGAACCAGTCGCCGATGCGGCCTTGCACACGGCCGGTCTCCCGGTCGCCGCCGTCGTGGCCCCCGGCGATCCAGTCGACGGCGACGGGTGCGCCGTTGGCGCGGATCGTCTTCGCCATGGCGTCGGCGTGCGAGAGCGGGAACAGCGAGTCGGACCGGCCCTGCACGATCAGCGCGGGCGTTTTGATGCGGTCGCCGACCGCGGAAGGGCTGCGGCTCTCGAGGAGCTCGCGAGCCTCGGCGTCGGGCTTGCCGGCCACGGCGACCCGCTCGTACATCGCGCACAGGGCGGGCTCGAAGGGTCCGCATCCGGCCGGGTTCGCGGGGGCGGGCGCTGCGGCCTCGCCGGATGCGGCGGCCGCCTGGTCCCCGCCCGCCGGGGCCTCGCCCGCGGGCGGCTCCTCGGGGGTGTCGGGCCGGACCTGGCCGCTTCCGGGGGCCGTGTCCAGGGAGGCGGCGGAGCCGGTCGAGAAGAAGATCCCGGCCCACAGCTTCTTGAAGACACCGTCGGGGAACAGGGCGTCCGCGAGGTTCCAGTACGTGATCTGAGGTGCGATCGCGTCGACCCGGCGGTCGTACGCCGCGCCGAGCAGGGAGATCGCGCCGCCGTACGAAGAACCGCTCATGCCGACGCGCGGGTCGCCGTCGGCGTCCAGCGTCACCTCCGGCCGCTTCGCCAGCCAGTCGATCAGCCGGGAGACGTCCTTGACCTCGCGGTCCGGGTCGTTGAGCCCGATCCGACCGGTCGAGCGGCCGAAGCCGCGGGCCGACCAGGTCAGTACGGCGTACCCGTCGCGGGCCAGCTGCTCGGCCTGCGCGCGGACGTCCTCCTTGCTGCCGCCGAAGCCGTGCCCGAGCAGGACGGCGGGCCGCCGCTCGTCGCCGCCGCTGGTGAAGTACGAGGTGTCGATCTTCGCCCCGGGCATGCTGTGCACCCGGTCCTCGCGGTGCACGGCGGGCGCGGCGTCGTCGGCGACGGCGGTCCACGTGCCGGCGCCGGCGAGTACGGCGAAGGCGGCGACGCCCGCGAACCATCGGCCCCGCGGCCGGGGAAGTCGGATCTCCATGGTGGAAACCCTAAGCGCACGGCGTCCCGCCGTCGGCTGCCGCCGGGTGGAACCGGTGTGCCTCCTGAAGTAGTACGCGCTGCCGCCCGCGTACACCGGCCGCGGTACGGAAGGTGCTCGGGAGCACCGGCACGGAGACGACGTGAACACCGGACATTCCGGACTCGTGATGGTGGCCACACAAGATCCGCACTTACTGAACCCCTCTCAGAAGGGGTACTTTTCCGGCCAGTTACTGATCAGTCGCACCCTTGTGTCGTAGGTCACACCACGGGACCCTGGCTCTCGCAACCGCACGTCCTGGCACCATGCACGCCCGTACTTGCCCGTAACAACCGGTCAACGAAAGGTCAGGTGCACGAGATGAGAGCAACTGCCCGTCGCGTCGGGGCGCTGATATCAGCCGCCGCCGCCGCGACCGGTCTCCAGTTCGCCGTGTCCCCCACCGCGCACAGCGCGCCCATCGGCGATCTTCGTCTCGCTCCCACTGCAACTGCCGTCGACAACAGCTGGATCGTCGTCCTCAAGGACGGCACGACCCGCGCCGCCGACTTCGGCGTCGCACCGAAGCACACCTACAACAACGTCCTCTCGGGCTTCTCCGCCGCGATGCCGGCCTCGAAGGCCAAGGCGCTCGCGGCCGATCCCCGGGTCGCGTACGTCGAGCAGAACTCCACGGTCCGGCTGAACGACACCCAGTCGAACGCCACCTGGGGCATCGACCGCATCGACCAGCGCAATCTGCCGTTGTCGAAGACGTACACCTACAACACCTCGGCGTCGAACGTGAACGCCTACATCATCGACACCGGCATCCGCACCTCCCACAGCGAGTTCGGCGGGCGCGCGAGCGTCGGCACGGACACGGTGGGCGGCGGCCAGAACGGCCAGGACTGTCAGGGACACGGCACCCACGTCGCCGGCACGGTCGGCGGCAGGAACTACGGGGTCGCCAAGAGCGTCAACCTCATCGCCGTACGCGTCCTCGACTGCCAGGGTTCCGGCACCACGGCCGGCGTCATCGCCGGCATCGACTGGGTGACCGCCAACGCCAAGAAGCCCGCCGTGGCCAACATGAGCCTCGGCGGCAGCGCGAGCGCGTCGCTGGACGACGCGGTGAAGAAGTCGATCGCCTCCGGCGTCAGCTACTCCGTCGCGGCGGGCAACGGCCTGCCGATCCTGGGCATCCCGGCGAACGCGTGCAACTACTCGCCCGCCCGCGTCCCCGAGGCGATCACGGTCGGCGCGACGGACAGCTCCGACCGCAGGGCTTCGTTCTCCAACTACGGAACCTGCCTCGACCTGTTCGCGCCCGGCGTGGACATCACCTCGGCCTGGAAGGACAGCGACTCCGCCACCAGCACCATTTCGGGCACGTCGATGGCGACGCCGCACACCGCGGGCGTGGCCGCTCTCTACCTCTCGGCACACCCGACGGCCACCCCGGCACAGGTCCGGGACGCCCTGGTGAACAACGCGACGACGGGCAAGGTCCAGAGCCCGATGACCGGTTCCCCGAACAAGCTGCTCCACTCCCTGTTCTAGCCCGCAGAGGGCACCAGATGCCCGAGGAGCCCCGTGTCCGCCGGATACGGCCGCTCCTCGGGCAGCAGCCGTGCCGCCCCTTCCCGGTCCCCCTCGCGCACGAGCCGATGCGCCTCGCGCGCGAGCGGGGTCACGTCGGTGATGCCCACCGTCCACTCGTCCGCATAACGGCCTGCCGCCTCGCCGCCGAGTCCCAGCTGCAACGACCGGTGGGGCAGCGGGTTCAGCCCGAGGTCCCGCTCCGGGTCCCACTGCACCCGCGCGGGCGCCCGCCGCAGCTCGCGCTTCCAAGCCGCCTGGCTCTCGTGCACACCGGCCTGATAGTGCGACAGGCAGGCGTTGCGCAGCGCCCACTCGAAGCCGTCCCGCCGGATCTCGACGGCGAGCACGGTCTCCTGATCGGCCTTGGTCGCCCAGCCGCAGCGGTACATCATCCACAGGAACGACGGCTTGATCCACGTCATCCGCTCCCGCTTCCACGCCGCCGGGAACCGCCCGTCGCGGGCGGCGGGCACGCCGATGGCGGGGTGGTATGCCTGGTAGACGGTGACGGTGTCGTCGGTGTACCGGGCGCGTACGCGGTAGCGGGGTTCGTCGGTCATGGCGCACAGCGTGCGCACAAACCCCGTTGTCGGGCCAACGGATTTCGGCCTAGGCTCGCGCCCATGAACAACTTCGGAGGTCATGCCGCGTAGGCGGCCCGGGCACGTTCGTGCCGAGCAGCGGGTGCGGGAGCTGTGCCGGAAGAACCGGATGCCACCCGTTCACGGCGTCTCGATGCGCACGCTGTACGAGATCGTGCGCATCGAGGAGACCCGCAACTACCTGTGGATCGGCGCCGTCGGCGAGTCCCTCGCACTGTGGCGGACCTTCATCGGCCGGCCCGACCGGCGACTGTGGCAGGACGACGAGAGCGGCTGCACCGAGTGGCTCTGCTGCGGAGACCCCTTCCGCGCCCGCGACATGCTCGAGGGGGCCGTGCTCGCCCTCCCCCGTCGCGCCGCGCGCGAACTGCGGGCCGTCGTCCTCGCCTTGGACGACCGGTACTGAAACGCGGCCCGTGCGGGATCCGCACGGGCCGCGTCACACGCGTCTCAGTGGTTGCGCGGGAAGCCCAGGTCCACGCCCGCCGGGGCGTCCGCCGGGTCGGGCCAGCGGGTGGTGACGACCTTGCCGCGGGTGTAGAAGTGCACGCCGTCGTTGCCGTAGATGTGGTGGTCGCCGAAGAGCGAGTCCTTCCAGCCACCGAAGGAGTGGTAGCCCACCGGCACCGGGATCGGCACGTTCACGCCGACCATGCCTGCCTCGATCTCCAGCTGGAAGCGGCGGGCCGCGCCGCCGTCGCGGGTGAAGATCGCGGTGCCGTTGCCGAACGGTGAGGCGTTGATCAGCGCCACGCCGTCCTCGTACGTCTCCGCCCGCAGCACGCACAGCACGGGGCCGAAGATCTCGTCGCGGTAGGCGTCGGAGTCCGTGGAGACCTTGTCGAGCAGGGACAGCCCGATCCAGTGGCCGTCCTCGAAGCCGTCGACCGTGTAGCCGGTGCCGTCGAGGACGACCTCCGCGCCCTGGGCGGCCGCGCCCGTGACATAGGAGGCGACCTTGTCGCGGTGGGCGGCGGTGATCAGCGGGCCCATCTCGGAGGTCGGGTCGTCGCCCGGACCGATCTTGATCTTCTCGGCGCGCTCGCGGATCTTGTCCACCAGCTCGTCACCGATCGCGCCGACGGCGACGACCGCGGAGATCGCCATGCAGCGCTCGCCCGCCGAGCCGTACGCCGCGGACACCGCGGCGTCCGCGGCGGCGTCGAGGTCGGCGTCCGGCAGGACCAGCATGTGGTTCTTGGCACCGCCCAGCGCTTGGACGCGCTTGCCGTTGGCGGAGGCGGTGGTGTGGATGTAGCGGGCGATCGGGGTGGAGCCGACGAACGAGACCGCGGCCACGTCCGGGTGTGCGAGAAGCGCGTCGACGGCCACCTTGTCGCCGTGCACGACGTTCAGCACGCCGTCGGGCAGACCGGCCTCCGCCGCCAGCTCGGCGAGCAGGTTGGCGGCCGAGGGGTCCTTCTCGCTCGGCTTGAGGACGAAGGTGTTTCCGCAGGCGATGGCCAGCGGGAACATCCACATCGGCACCATCGCCGGGAAGTTGAAGGGGGTGATGCCGGCGACGACGCCGAGGGGCTGGCGGATCGAGGACACGTCGACCCGGTTGGAGACCTGGGTCGACAGCTCGCCCTTGAGCTGGGTGGTGATGCCGCAGGCCAGCTCCACGATCTCGAGGCCGCGCGCCACCTCGCCGAGCGCGTCGGAGTGCACCTTGCCGTGCTCGGCCGTGATCAGGGCCGCGATGTCGTCGCGGTGCGCGTCGAGCAAGGCGCGGTAGCGGAAGAGGACCGCGGTGCGCTGGGCCAGCGACGAGGTGCCCCACGTCGTGTACGCCTCCCGGGCCGCGGCCACGGCCGCGCCGACCTCGTCGGCGGAGGCGAGGGCGACCCGGGTGGTGACGGCCCCCGTCGCCGGGTCCGTGACCGGGCCCCAGTTCCCCGACGCACCTTCGACGGTCTTGCCACCGATCCAGTGGTTGACGGTCTTCGTCATGACGAAAAGCTCCTTCAGAGATGGCGGCGTCGGGCGGCGGCCTGCCGGTCGTACTCCTCACGGGCCTTCACCGCCGACGGGCGGGTCGCGGTCTCGGCCACAGGAACATCCCACCACGCCTGTGCGCCGGGCGGGCCCGACACAGTGTCTGCCGTTCCGGTCTCCACGTAGACACATGTGGGGACGTCGGCCGCGCGGGCCTCGGCCAAAGCTTCACGCAGGTCACGCACGCTGCGGGCGCGGATCACCCGCATCCCGAGGGACTCGGCGTTGGCGGCGAGATCGACGGGCAGCGGCGGGCCGGTGAAGGACCTGTCGGCGGCCCTGTGACGGTAGGCGGTGCCGTAGCGCTCCGCGCCCACCGACTCGGAGAGGCCGCCGATGGAGGCGTATCCGTGGTTCTGCAGGATGACCATCCGGATCGGCACGCCCTCCTGGACGGCGGTCACGATCTCGGTCGGGTTCATGAGGTACGTGCCGTCGCCGACGAGCGCCCACACGGGCCGGCCGGGGGCCGCCATGGCGACGCCGATGGCGGCGGGGATCTCGTAACCCATGCAGGAGTAGCCGTACTCGACGTGGTACTGGTCGGCGGACCGGCTGCGCCACAGCTTGTGCAGGTCGCCGGGGAGGGAGCCGGCCGCGTTGATGAGGATGTCGTCGCCGGTCACCAGGGCGTCGAGCGCGCCGAGGACCTGCGCCTGGGTGGGGGCGGCGTCGGGGTCGGGGGCGGCGAAGGCCGCGGTGACCCGCTCCTCCCAGGCCGCCTTCGCCGAGGTGTACCGCGCCCGGTAGTCGCCCTCGACGCGGTGGTCCCCGAGCGCCGCGGTGAGTTCCTCGAGGCCGGCGCGGGCGTCGGCGACGACCGAGAGGCCGGCCATCTTGTGGGCGTCGAAGGCGGTGATGTTGAGGTTGACGAAGCGGACCGTCTCATGCCGGAAGAGCGTCGAAGAGGCGGTGGTGAAGTCGGACCAGCGCGTGCCGACGCCGATCACCAGGTCCGCGGTACGGGCCAGGTCGTCGGCGGTGGCGGTACCGGTGTGACCGATGCCGCCGATGTCGCACGGATGGTCGTACGGCAGCGACCCCTTGCCCGCCTGGGTGGAGGCGACCGGGATGCCGGTCGCGTCGGCGAACGCCCGCAGCGCCTCCTCCGCCTCCGAGTGGTGCACGCCGCCGCCCGCGACGAGCAGCGGCCGGCGGGCGGAGCGCACGGCGGCCGCCGCCTGTGCCAGTGCCTCGGCGTCGGGGCGCGGCCGGCGGATCCGCCACGTCCGCTCGGCGAAGAACTCCTCGGGCCAGTCGTACGCCTCCGCCTGCACGTCCTGCGGAAGCGCGAGCGTGACCGCGCCGGTCTGCGCCGGGTCGGTCAGGACCCGCACGGCCTGGAGCGCGGCGGGCACCAGCGCCTCCGGGCGGACGATCCGGTCGAACCAGCGGGAGACGGGACGCAGGCAGTCGTTGACCGACACATCGCCGGCGTAGGGCACTTCGAGCTGCTGGAGGACCGGGTCGGCGGGCCGGGTGGCGAAGGTGTCACCGGGGAGCAGCAGGACAGGAAGGTGGTTGATCGTGGCCAGCGCCGCGCCGGTGACCAGGTTGGTGGCACCGGGGCCGATGGACGTGGTGACGGCCTGCGCGGAGAGCCGGCGCGACTGGCGGGCGTGGCCGACGGCCGCGTGGACCATGGACTGTTCGTTGCGGCCCTGGAGAAAGGGCATGTCCTTGTGGGCCTCGAGCAGCGCCTGGCCCACACCCGCCACGTTCCCATGGCCGAAGATGCCCCAGGTGGCGCCGATGAGCCGGTGGCGGCGGCCGTCGCGCTCGGTGTACTGGCGGGCGAGGAACGCGACGAGAGCCTGGGCGGTGGTCAGCCGTCGGGTGGTCACCGGTAGCCCTCCGTGCGGTCGGGGTGGAAGCGGATCAGCCACTGGCGGTCGTCGCCGGGTCCCGCCATCACATTGAGGTAGTACATGGTGTGGCCCGGCTCCGCGATGGACGGGCCGTGCCAGCCGTCGGGCACGAGGACGGCGTCACCGGTGCGGACCTCTGCGAGGAGGTCGGCACCGCCGGGACGGGACGGGGAGACGCGCTGGTAGCCGAGGCCGCCACGGTCGATCTCGAAGTAGTAGATCTCCTCGAGCTCGCTCTCCTCACCCGGCCGGTGCTCGTCGTGCTTGTGCGGCGGGTAGGAGGACCAGTTGCCACCGGGCGTGAGCACTTCGACGGCGATCAGGCGGTCGCATTCGAAGGCGTCGGCCGCGGCGAAGTTGTGGACCTCGCGGGCCTGGCTGCCGCTGCCGCGGGCCTCGACGGGTACCTCCGGCGCGGGGCCGTAGCGAGCGGGGAGTCGGCGCTCGCACCTCGCTCCTGCCAGGGCGAAGCGGCCTCCCGCGCCGGAGGCGATCTGGGCATGGGCGTCACGCGGCACGTAGGCGAAGTCGCTCACTCCGCCGAACACACTTTCCCGCCCCTGCAGTTCAAAGATCCCGCCTTGCGTGTGCACGGTGCAACCGCCGGTGAGCGGCAGCACGATCCACTCGCTGTCGCCGGCGGTCAGCAGATGCGACCCGCCCGGCGGAAGCTCGAGCACCCGAAGGGCGGAGTACTCCCAGCCCGCCCGGTCGGGTCCGATACTCAGGGCGTAGGGCGCGCTCGCGGCGCTGCCGGCCGGGACGTGGAGACCCTGCTGCTTGGTGTTGTCGTCCATGCCTTGTGCGTACCCCTCAGAGCAGTCCGACGGCCGTATCGACCGCGCCCGCCACGTCGCCGTCGACCGGATAGAGCAGTGAGCGGCCCACCACCAGTCCCTGCACCGTGGGCAGTTGCAGCGCACCGCGCCATTTCTCGTAGGCGCCGTCCTGGTCGTCGCCTATCTCACCGCCGAGCAGCACCGCCGGCAGGGTGGAGGTCTCCAGCACCGTCCGCATGTCGTGGGGGTCGTCGGTGACGGGCACCTTCAGCCAGCTGTACGCGGAGGTGCCGGCCAGCCCGGAGGCGATGGCGATGGACAGGGTGACGGCCTCGGCGCTGAGATCGTTGCGGAGCCGGCCGTCGGTGCGGTGACAGATGAACGGCTCTATGAAGACGGGAAGCTGACGCTCGGCCATCTCGTCGACGGCGCGGGCGGCGGCGTCCATCGTGTCGAGGGAGGCCGGGTCGTCGTAGTCGATGCGGAGCAGCAGTTTGCCCGCGTCGAAGCCGAACCGTTCGAGGTCGCGCGCACGGTGCCCGGTGAATCTGTCGTCGAGTTCGAAGGCGGCGCCGGCCAGGCCTCCGCGGTTCATGGAGCCCATGACGACCTTGTCGTCGAGGGCGCCGAGGAGCAGCAGGTCGTCGAGGATGTCGGCGGTGGCGAGGACACCGTCGACGCCGGGCCGGGACAGCGCGAGGCAGAGCCGCTCCAGCAGGTCGAGGCGGTTGGCCATGGCGAGGGGGCGGTCGCCGACGGCGAGCGCTCCGCGGGCGGGATGGTCGGCGGCGATGATCATCAGCCGTCCGCTGTCGCCGAGGAGCGCTGGCCGCCGCCGTCTGCGGACGGCCGCTTCGGCGACCGCTTCCGGGTGGCGGGTGCGGATGCCGACGAGCTCGGCGATGTCGACGCGGCTCACGACGGCTCCCCGCTCGCCTCGCCCCGGGTGGCCTTCGGCGGGGCCGGACGGGGTGAGGGCCGGCCCGGCTCGGGCGGGGACGGGGCGGTGCCCGGCGGGGCCGGGGGCGGGCTGGGGTCCGGCGGTGGCGCACCGCCCGCGAGGACGGTCTCCACCTCCCGCGGGTACGGCATCGCCGTCGAGCAGGCGAGCCGGGACGCGACGATCGCCCCAGCCGCGTTGGCGTACCGCATCGTCTGCTCCAACTCCTGTCCGGCGAGCAGCCCGTGGCACAGCGCCCCGCCGAACGCGTCACCGGCGCCGAGGCCGTTGACGACGTCGACCGGCACGGGCGGGACCTCGGCCAGGGTGCCGTCGCGGTGCAGGGCGAGCACGCCTTCGGGCCCCTGCTTGACGACCGCGAGTTCGACGCCGGCGGCGAGGAGCGCGCGTGCGGCGGCGAGCGGCTCGTGCTCGCCGGTGGCGACCTCGCACTCCTCGAGATTGCCGACGGCGACGGTGGCGTGGGCCAAAGCCTGCCCGTAGTGGGGCCGCGCCTCGTCCGGGTCGGGCCAGAACATGGGCCGCCAGTCGAGGTCGAACACGGTCGTCCCCGAGCGGGCCCGGTGTGCCAGCGCCGCAAGTGTGGCCGACCGGCTGGGTTCCGCGCACAGCCCCGTACCGGTCACCCAGAAGACCCGGGCGTCACGGATCTGCTCCAGGTCCAACTCACGTGTCCGGATCTCCAGATCGGGCGCCTTCGGCTGTCGGTAGAAGTAGAGGGGGAAGTGGTCCGGCGGGAAGATCTCGCAGAAGGTGACCGGCGTCGGGTACGCGTCCACGGGTGTGACCCAGCGGTCGTCCACGCCGAATTCCCGCAGCGCCTGGTGCAGATACTCGCCGAAGGCGTCCTGCCCGGTCCGGGTGATCAGCGCGGTCCGCCGGCCCAGCCTGGCCGCGGCGACGGCGACGTTCGCCGCCGAACCGCCGAGGAACTTGCCGAACGTGTCGACCTGCGCCAACGGGACCCCGACGCGCAGCGGGTAGAGGTCGACCCCGATCCGGCCCATCGTGATCACGTCATACGGCTGAGGCATGCGCGTCCCTTCGGTTCGAACCGCCGGCGTGACTAAGGTCTAGCCCTCTCCCGCGAACCCTGTCAACATTTTGTCCTGACATTCGGACCAAGCCTTGACACCTTTCTCCGGCGGCCGGAAAGCTGACCGGCATGACCTCATCCGTCCCCGCCCTGAACCGCATCCGGGTCGGCTCGGCCCCCGACTCCTGGGGGGTGTGGTTCCCCGACGACCCCCGTCAGGTCCCCTGGCAGCGCTTCCTGGACGAGGTGGCCGACGCGGGTTACGAGTGGATCGAGCTCGGCCCCTACGGTTACCTGCCGACCGACCCGGCCCGCCTGGCGGACGAGACCCGGCGGCGCGGCCTCAAGGTTTCGGCGGGGACCGTCTTCACGGGTCTTCATCGCGGTCCGGCCGTGTGGGACGAGACATGGGCCCATGTGTCCGACATCGCGGCGCTCACGCAGGCGATGGGAGCTTCGCATCTGGTGGTGATCCCGTCCTTCTGGCGTGACGACAAGACGGGCCGGGTGCTCGAGGACCGCACGCTCACCCCGGAGCAGTGGCGCGACCTGACGGCCCAGACCGAGCGGCTGGGCCATGAGGTGCGTGAGCGCTACGGCCTGCGGATCGTCGTCCATCCGCACGCGGACACCCATATCGACACCGAGGAGAACGTCACGCGTTTCCTCGACGCCACCGACCCCGACCGTGTCTCGCTCTGCCTGGACACCGGCCACTACGCCTACTGCGGCGGCGACAGCGTCAAGCTCATCGAGACCTACGGGGAGCGGATCGGCTATCTCCATCTCAAGCAGGTGGATCCGGCCGTCCTGGCCCAAGTCGTCGCCGAGGAGGTGCCTTTCGGGCCCGCGGTGGACCGTGGGGTGATGTGCGAGCCGCCGGCCGGGGTGCCCGCCCTCGAACCGGTACTGGCCGCCGCGCAGTCGCTGGGCGTCGACCTGTTCGCCATCGTCGAGCAGGACATGTATCCCTGTCCGCCGGACAAACCGTTTCCGATCGCCGAACGCACGCGCGGTTTCCTCCGCTCCTGCGGCGTCTGACGCTCCGCATCGCATCT
The DNA here is from genome assembly GCF_044745705.1 of Streptomyces sp. NPDC086835. Lineage (NCBI taxonomy): Bacteria > Bacillati > Actinomycetota > Actinomycetes > Kitasatosporales > Streptomycetaceae > Streptomyces > Streptomyces sp. NPDC086835. Next base: position 309,113 of record NZ_JBIVAU010000001.1, on the reverse strand, counting down.
GTCACTGTTGTCGTCCGCGCATCACAGTTGTCTCCATTACACGCGCCTTACGTCACAGACCGTCAACAGCCGTATCCCCTCCGCCACTCCGCGTCGTTCAACGGACACAGGCTCAGCGATCGCCAGCGTCCGCGCGGCAGCTCCCCCGACGGCATACCGACCGCCTCTGCTGCGCACGCAGGGAGGTGCCCCACATGACGGACAGAAGGCTCTGGTCCTACAAGGACATCGCCGCACACATCAAGGTGCAGCCGGACACCGTCCGCTCGTACCGCAAGCACGGCCTGCTGCCGCCGCCCGACCACGTGGAGGCCGGAAAGCCGTACTGGTACGCGGACACGGTCCGCCGCTGGGTGGCCAACCGGCCCGGGAACAGGGGCCGCAGGGAGTGAGGGGCGCCTCGTCACGAGAACCACGGCCCCGCACCGGTGACGGTGCGGGGCCGCTCCCGCGTGGCAAGGACACACGCTTCCGCGCGACCCGCTCCGCCCTACTCCGCGCGGCGCTACCGGATCGATACCCCCTAGGGGTATAGTGGGTGTCATGGCGCCGGGGGATGCGACATCCGCCGCACCCACTGGCGCACCATGTCCGTACGCACGCACCCGCGCGCGCCGAACCACCGAAACGGAGAACGCCATGACCGCCGAGACGAAGGCCGGCATCGAGATCGAGGACACCGCGGCGACCGGCTCCTGCTGCTCGTCCACCGGGTCCTGCCACGACTCCGCCGCGGACGCGCAGGCCGACGGCATCACCACCGTCTACCAAGTGACCGGCATGACCTGCGGCCACTGCGAAGGCGCCGTCAGCAGCGAGATCTCCGAGCTCCCCGGCGTCAGCTCCGTGACGGCCGTCGCCGCCACCGGGCAGGTCACCGTGGTCTCCAAGGCCCCGCTGGACGAGGCCGCCGTACGCGCCGCGGTCGACGAGGCCGGCTACGAGTTGGTGGGCCGGGCCTGAGCGCCCACCGCCTCCCCGGCGCCGTCAGGGCCGGGCCGCACGCCCTCGATCTCCGGCCGGGCCGGATACTGGTGGGGTACGGCCCGGCCGAGTGCGTGGAGTCCTGAGCGTGGAAACATCCGAGGTAGAGCTCACCATCGGCGGCATGACCTGCGCGTCCTGCGCGGCTCGCGTCGAGAAGAAGCTGAACCGCATGGACGGCGTCACCGCCACGGTCAACTACGCGACGGAGAAGGCGCGCGTCTCGTACCCGGCGGGCACGGAGGTCGCGGACCTGATCGCGACCGTGGTGAAGACCGGCTACACCGCCGAGGAGCCGCCGCCGCCCGCTCCCGCCCCGGACCCGGCGCACCCCGCCGGCCCGGAGCCCGGCACCGGCCCCGCCACCGAGCAGGACACCCTGCGGCGACGGCTCGTCGTCTCCGCGCTGCTCGCCGCGCCGGTCGTACTGATGTCGATGATCGGCCCCCTTCAGTTCGACAACTGGCAGTGGCTCTCGCTGACCCTCGCCGCGCCCGTGGTGGTCTGGGGTGCCCTGCCCTTCCACCGGGCCGCATGGAGCAATCTGCGCCATGGCGCGGCCACCATGGACACCCTGGTGTCCACCGGCACGCTGGCCGCCTTCGGCTGGTCGCTGTGGGCGCTGTTCTTCGGCACCGCGGGCATGCCAGGCATGCGCCACGGCTTCGACCTCACGGTCGGCCGTACGGACGGCGCCTCGGTGATCTATCTCGAGGTCGCCGCCGGCGTGACCGTCTTCATCCTGCTCGGCCGCTACCTCGAGGCCCGTTCCAAGCGGCAGGCAGGCGCCGCGCTGCGGGCGCTGATGGACATGGGCGCCAAGGACGTCGCCCTCCTGCGGGACGGCACGGAGGTACGCGTGCCGGTCGACCGGCTCGCCGTCGGTGACCGGTTCGTCGTGAGGCCCGGGGAGAAGATCGCCACGGACGGCGTCGTCGTGGAGGGCGCCTCCGCCGTCGACGCCTCGATGCTCAGCGGTGAGTCGGTACCGGTCGACGTGTGGCCGGGCGAGCCGGTCACCGGTGCGACCCTCAACACCGCCGGCCGCCTCGTCGTCGAGGCCACCTCCGTCGGCGCGGACACCCGGCTCGCCCGGATGGCGAAGCTCGTGGAGGACGCCCAGAACGGCAAGGCTCAGGTGCAGCGGCTCGCCGACCGGATCTCGGCGGTCTTCGTTCCCGTCGTCCTGCTGATCGCCGCCGCCACACTCGGCGGGTGGCTCGGGGCGACCCGTGACACGACCGCCGCCTTCACCGCCGCCGTGGCCGTGCTGATCATCGCCTGTCCGTGCGCACTGGGGCTCGCCACCCCGACGGCGCTGATGGTCGGCACGGGGCGGGGCGCGCAGCTGGGGATCCTCATCAAGGGGCCCGAGGTGCTGGAGTCCACGCGCAGGGTCGACACCGTCGTCCTGGACAAGACCGGGACCGTCACGACGGGCCGGATGACCCTTCAGGGCGTGCACCCGGCGGAAACCGCCGACACCACGGAACTGCTGCGACTGGCGGGCGCGCTGGAGCAGGCCTCCGAGCATCCCGTCGCGCGCGCCGTCGCCGAGGGCGCGGCGGAACGCGTACAGGGCCGGCTGCCCGCGGCCGAGGAGTTCGTGAACGTGCCGGGCCTCGGCGTGCGCGGTGTCGTCGAGGGCCATGAGGTGCTGGTCGGCCGGGCACGGCTGCTGGAGGAGGCCGGGGTCGAGCTGCCCGAGGAGCTCCTGCGCGCGGCGGCCGGCGACAGCGGCCGTACGGCCGTGTTCGCCGCGCGGGACGGAAAGGCCCTCGGCGCCCTCACCGTCGCCGACGCGGTCAAGGACACCAGCGCTGAGGCCGTACGAGAACTGCGGGCCCTCGGCCTCACCCCCGTACTGCTGACGGGCGACACCACGGCCGTGGCCGAGAAGGTGGCGGCCGAGGTGGGCGTGGAGGAGGTGTACGCGGAGGTCATGCCCGAGGAGAAGGTGTCCCTGGTCGAACGGCTTCAGGCACAGGGCCGCGCCGTCGCGATGGTCGGCGACGGCGTGAACGACGCGGCCGCGCTGGCCACGGCGGATCTGGGTCTGGCGATGGGCACCGGAACGGATGTGGCCATCGAGGCGGGAGATCTCACCCTTGTGAGGGGTGACCTGCGTGTCGCGGCTGACGCGATCCGTCTCGCACGGCGGACTCTGGCCACGATCAAAGGCAATCTTTACTGGGCCTTTGGCTACAACGTGGCGGCACTGCCACTGGCGGCATCCGGCCTGCTCAACCCCATGATCGCAGGCTTTACCATGGCCTTTTCGTCCGTTTTTGTGGTGTTCAACAGCCTGCGGCTGCGCTCCTTCTCGTGACTACAAACAGGTCACAAGACCTTCACAACGAGACCTAGATCACAGATATTTGGGGGTAACCATTCAGGCTCGTCGCGAGTCTAAGTGGTCGATGCCGAGAACGTCTTGGGGGACGTTCATGGGACGTCTTGGGGGACGTCCCAGAGGCAAGCGTTGGCCGGGGCACGTGCACCGGGGAGCTTTGAGCGGCCCTCCCGTACGTACCCCGGCATACCGCGTGCGAGCTTTGCGCGCGGGCAGACGCCCGGCCGGATCCCGTGGGGGGAATCCGCTGTCGGGGATATGGGAAGCGCCCCGCCCGCCGACCCGTGGGGGGATCGGCAGCGGGGCGCTTTCCGCTGTTCGGGCGGTGGGCCTTGGCCCCCCGCCCGGGCACAAGTGCCTCAGCGAGCCTCGACCGGGACGAAGTCGCGCAGGACCTCGCCGGTGTAGATCTGGCGCGGACGGCCGATGCGGGAACCGGGCTCCTTGATCATCTCGTGCCACTGGGCGATCCAGCCGGGAAGCCGGCCGAGCGCGAACAGCACGGTGAACATCTCGGTCGGGAAGCCCATGGCTCGGTAGATCAGACCCGTGTAGAAGTCCACGTTCGGGTAGAGGTTGCGCGAGACGAAGTAGTCGTCGGAGAGCGCGTGCTCCTCGAGCTTCAGCGCGATGTCGAGCAGCTCGTCGGACTTGCCGAGCGCCGAGAGGACATCGTGCGCCGCGGCCTTGATGATCTTCGCGCGCGGGTCGAAGCTCTTGTAGACCCGGTGGCCGAAGCCCATCAGACGGACGCCGTCCTCCTTGTTCTTCACCTTGCGGATGAAGGAGTCGACATCGCCGCCGTTGGCCTGGATGCCCTCGAGCATCTCCAGCACCGACTGGTTGGCGCCACCGTGCAGCGGACCCCACAGCGCGCTGATGCCGGCGGAGATCGAGGCGAACATGTTCGCCTGCGAGGAGCCGACCAGACGCACGGTGGACGTGGAGCAGTTCTGCTCGTGGTCCGCGTGGAGGATCAGCAGCTTGTCGAGCGCCGCGACGACAACCGGGTCGAGCTCGTACTCCTGCGCCGGGACCGAGAAGGTCATGCGCAGGAAGTTCTCCACGTAACCGAGGTCGTTGCGCGGGTAGACGAAGGGGTGGCCGATCGACTTCTTGTACGCGTACGCCGCGATCGTCGGCAGCTTCGCGAGCAGCCGGATCGTCGAGAGGTGGCGCTGCTTCTCGTCGAACGGGTTGTGGCTGTCCTGGTAGAACGTCGACAGCGCGCTGACCACGGACGACAGCATGGCCATCGGGTGGGCGTCGCGCGGGAAGCCCTGGAAGAAGCGCTTGACGTCCTCGTGCAGAAGCGTGTGCTGCGTGATCTCGCCCTTGAAGGTGGCGAGCTCGTCGACGGTCGGAAGCTCACCATTGATCAGCAGGGACGCCACCTCGAGGAAGGTGGAGCGCTCGGCCAGCTGCTCGATCGGGTAACCGCGGTAGCGCAGAATGCCCTGCTCGCCGTCGAGGTAGGTGATCGCGGATTTATAGGCGGCGGTGTTGCCGTATCCGCTGTCCAGGGTGACCAGACCGGTCTGGGCTCGGAGCTTCCCGATGTCGAAGCCCTTGTCACCGACGGTGCTGTCGACCACCGGGTAGGTGTATTCACCGTCCGCGTACCGCAGTACTACAGAGTTGTCGCTCACGTCATCCCTCACCGACGTAGTGCCTCTTCTTCGAGGTGCCCTGACTGTCTCTACCATCCCCCATTTGGCTCAGGAGAGTGCACTCGGGGTCGACCATTGGGCCTATCGGCGGCACTCAGTGCCGCCAACCTGCTCATCTTGCCCCCTTCGCCCTGCTTCTGGAAGCCGGGGTGGGGGTGGGGTGGTGTTTCCCACGCCCCTGGCCGCTCGAACCACCCGGCCCGCGCTGCCCGGCCCGGCGAGGCCGGCTCACGCGGCGAGACGGTGGGCGAGGCCGGTGCAGCGCCTGCCTGCCGAAACTGTCCGGACGGCCTGGCCTATCGCCTTACGGGACCCGACCAGGACCACCAGCCTCTTCGCCCGGGTGACGGCCGTGTACAGCAGATTCCGCTGGAGCATCATCCACGCCCCCGTGGTGACCGGGATCACCACCGCCGGATACTCACTGCCCTGGGAGCGGTGGATGGTCACCGCGTACGCGTGCGCCAGCTCGTCCAGCTCGTCGAAGTCGTACGGGACCTCCTCGTCCTCGTCCGTCAGCACGGTCAGCCGCTGGTCGTCCAGGTGCAGCGCCGTGACGACACCGACCGTGCCGTTGAAGACGCCGTTGCGCCCTTTCTCATAATTGTTACGGATCTGGGTGACCTTGTCGCCGACACGGAACACCCGGCCGCCGAACCGCTTCTCCGGGAGGTCCGGCCGGGCCGGGGTGATCGCCTGCTGAAGCAGCCCGTTGAGCGTCCCCGCGCCGGCCGGACCGCGGTGCATCGGCGCGAGGACCTGCACATCGCGGCGCGGGTCGAGCCCGAACTTCGCCGGGATCCGGCGGGCCGCCACGTCGACGGTCACTCTGCCCGCGTCCTCGGTCTCCTCCTCCACGAACAGGAAGAAGTCCGGGAGGCCCGAAGTGATGGGCGGCAGGCCGGTGTTGATCCGGTGGGCGTTGGTGATGACCCCTGACTGCTGCGCCTGCCGGAAGATCCGGGTCAGGCGCACGCTCGGCACGGGTCCGCCGTCCGCCAGCAGGTCGCGCAGCACCTCCCCCGCGCCGACGCTCGGCAGCTGGTCCACGTCCCCCACCAGCAGCAGGTGCGCGCCCGGCGCCACGGCCTTGACCAGCTTGTTGGCGAGCAGCAGGTCGAGCATCGACGCCTCGTCGACGACGACCAGGTCCGCGTCCAGCGGCCGGTCCCTGTCGTACGCCGCGTCCCCTCCGGGCTTGAGCTCCAGCAGCCGGTGCACGGTCGACGCCTCGGCACCGGTGAGCTCGGCGAGCCGTTTCGCCGCGCGGCCGGTGGGAGCCGCGAGCACCACCTTGGCCTTCTTGGCGCGGGCCAGTTCGACGATGGAGCGGACCGTGAACGACTTGCCGCAGCCGGGGCCGCCCGTCAGCACGGCGACCTTGGCGGTCAGGGCCAGCCTGACGGCCGCCTCCTGCTCGGGCGCCAGCTTCGCTCCCGTGCGGTCCGCGAGCCAGGCCAGCGCCTTGTCCCAAGCGACGTCCTGGAAGGCGGGCATCCGGTCGTCCTGCGCGGTCAGCAGCCGCCGCACCTGCCCGGCGAGCGACAGCTCGGCGCGGTGGAACGGCACCAGGTACACCGCCGTCACAGGCTCTCCCCCTTCCGGTCCGGGCACCCGCTCCCGTACGACCCCCTCCTCGTCGGCCGCGAGCTCCGCGAGGCACTCGATGACCAGCCCGGTGTCGACCTGGAGCAGCTTCACCGCGTCGGCGATCAGCTGCTCCTCCGGCAGGAAGCAGTGCCCCTGGTCCGTCGACTGGGACAGGGCGTACTGCAGTCCGGCCTTGACCCGCTCGGGACTGTCATGGGGTATGCCCACCGCCTGCGCGATCTTGTCGGCGGTCAGGAAGCCGATGCCCCACACATCGGCGGCCAGGCGGTACGGCTGGTTCCGCACGACCGAGATGGAGGCGTCCTCGTACTTCTTGTAGATCCGCACCGCGATGGACGTCGAGACGCCCACCCCTTGGAGGAAGACCATGACCTCCTTGATGGCCTTCTGCTCCTCCCAGGCCACGCCGATCATTTTCGTCCGCTTCGGCCCGAGGCCCGGCACCTCGATGAGCCGCTTCGGCTCCTGCTCGATGACATCGAGGGTGTCCGTACCGAAGTGGTCGACGATCCGCTCGGCGATCTTCGGCCCGATGCCCTTGATCAGACCGGAGCCGAGATAGCGCCGTATGCCCTGGATCGTGGCGGGCAGGACGGTGGTGTAGTTCTCCACGGTGAACTGCTTGCCGTACTGCGGGTGGGAGCCCCAACGCCCCTCCATCCGCAGCGACTCGCCGACCTGCGCGCCGATCAGCGAGCCGACGACGGTGAGCAGGTCGCCGCCGCGGCCGGTGTCGACTCGGGCGACCGTGTAGCCGTTCTCCTCGTTGGCGTACGTGATCCGCTCGAGCACGCCTTCGAGCACAGCGGGTTGGAACACGACCGGATTGGACATGCCCCGACGTTATCGCCGCGCTCCGACAGCGCGGGCGGCCTGTGGACAACCCCGCTTCCGGCCGAGCGGGTCGACCGGCTCCCCGTCCCACGGCTGCCACCGGTGGTCACCACGCCTCGCCGGCCAGGAAGACCGCCACGAAGAGGGGGCCCGGTCGATGACCGGGCCCCTTACGCTCCCCCCTGCCAAGGCCCAGCGCTGTCCCCCCGGATGCGCTACCCCCGAAACCCTGACGGCACATACGACTCCGGTGACGCAAAGATGGTTGCACGATCGCGTGGAGTAATTCCCGCCATGTTCCCGGGATCGGTTCCGGCCACGCCGGCTCGTCCCGCGTGCGATGGCCTTCAGGGAGCAGCCGCGTTCCCGAAGTGCTGCTCCACCAGCACGCCGCCGTCCGTCCCGTACGCGGTGACCGTCCACCCTTCCGTGCCCCGGGCCGGGTCGCCGAAGGCGTAGTACGTGCCCCAGCCCGGGTCGCTGTGGAGACGGAGGATGGACGCCGCGAACCGCTCGCCCGAGTCGAGGCGGACCTCGACCCTGGAAGGGACCGTGTCGGTGCGGAACGCGCCCCGGTACAGGACATGTCCGGTGTCGATGTCCTTCCCGGAGCTGATGCCGTCGTCGCGGATGTTGTCCCCGGGATAGGAGCGGGCGTCGTCGATCGCGGCGGTGAGGTCACCCGGGCCCACGACGTAGTTCTGCCGGCCGTCCGGCAGCAGTGCCATCCCGATGCCGTGGCCGATGGCCACCGGTTCGTACGGCTGGACCGTACGGATGCTCGAGGGCGTGGCGGTGACCGGCGGGGCCGTCGCCGGCGGGGGCGGGGCCGGGTGCGGTGACCGACCGGCCAGGGGCACGAGAGCGAGCACGACGGCGAGCACAGTGACCGCGCCCGCGCCCGCTGCGGTACGGCGCCGCCGCGCCGCCCTTCCCCGGCGCAGCACCTCGTCCACCGGCGCCGGGCCCACGGGCACGGCGTCCGCCTCGCGGCGCAGCGTGTCGCCGAGTCGCATGTCGTCCTCGTTCACGGCTGCCGCTCCCCCGTCATGTGCGCCGGGACGATGCCCGGATGCTCGCGCAGCTTCTTCAGGGCGCGTGCCGTATGACTGCGCACCGTACCGATCCCGGTGCCGAGCAGTCGGGCCACGTCGCTCTCGCTGCGGTCCTCCAGGTAGCGCAGTACGACCACCGCCCGCTGCTTCGGCGGCAGTTGGCCGAGCGCGTCCATCACGGCCCCCCGCTGTGTCACGGCGTCGGTCCGGTCCGGGGCGGCGGTCTCCGGGAAGCGGGTGGTGAGCCACTCGCGGAGCCGGGTACGCCGCAGCCGGTCCACATTGGCGTTGATCATGATGCGCCACACGTACGAATCGGGGTCGTCGGCCCCTTGCACGCGTTCCCACTTCACATACGCCTTGGCCAGGGCCGCCTGCACCAGGTCCTCCGCGTCGTGGTGGTGTCCGGTCAGCAGATGGGCGGTACGGAGCATGCGTGGCCAGCGGCTGACCACGAACGCCCGGAACTCCGCCTCCGCGCTCGTCTTCAAGCGAGTCCTCGTGTTCGCCGTCCGCGCGCGGCGCACGCCACGCTGTTGTGCCGCTCCCTCGTTGCCGGCGCAACAGCGTGACATGGCCGCCGTACGGGCGGGACTGTCGTCAGCGGCCGGCCTGGAAGGGCTCGAACGACAGGGTGGCGAGCACCGTGCCGTCCGCGCCGTACGCGGTCACCTTGGTGGTCTCCTCGGGCGCACCGGCGCCCGCCGCGTCGAGGTAGTACGTGCCCCAGCCCGGCTCACCGGGAAGCATCAGCATCCCCGCGGCCTGCTCGGGGCCGGTACCGACGCGGACGGTGATGCGCGCGGGCACCGAGTCGGTACGGAACGCGCCCGTGAACAGGGCGTCGTCCCCGTCGGTCTGCAGGCCGCCGCTGAGGCTGTTCGGACGGATGCTGTCCCCGACGTACGCCTTGGCCCGCTCGACGGAACCCTCGAAGTCCTCCCAGGCCACGACGTAGTTCTGCCGGCCCTGCGGGAGCAGCCCCATCTTCGCGCCCTGCCCTATAGCCACGGGCTGGTACGGCTGTACGACGCGCGGCCCCGTCTCGGCCGTGGCCACGGTCGTGGCCACGGCGGGCGTCACGCTGTCGCTGCCGTCGGCCGCGGCCCTGACGGGCTGCGCCGCGCCGTCCCCCAGGGCGAGCGCCGTCCCGGCGCCGCCCGCGAGAGCCATCGCCATGACCCCTGCCATGACGAGCCTCTTCGTCTTCATCGGTCCTCCGCTGGTCGTGTGCGTGGTCGGTGTTGCCTTCACGTCTCAGACGGAGGACGAGCCGCGTATCTATGTCAGCGTCGGAGGACTTCTTTCCGGACGGGCCCGCGGAGCGCCACAGGCGCGCCCGGTGCCACGGAACACGTCACCACGCCCACGCCGGACCGCCTACCCCTCACGGCGTCCCTCGGCCACCGCTTCACGTGGCCGGTGCCATTCGCCACTACGATCCTGAGACGTCACGGTTCCTTTCCACCTACGTCAAGAACCCCCTCACCTGGGCAGATCCTCTGGGCTTGAACCCTTGCAAATTCGAAAATCAAATGCCGGACGAGTTGGCGGGTGAGCTCGCAGATGCAGAGCGCCTGGGAGTGAAACCTCTCAGGGTAGGCGACGACGGCTTCGACGAGGTCATCAATTCGGGCACGGTGAAGTGGGCTGTGACCATGGATGGAGACTTGGTGATCATACCGAAGCACGTCGGCGGCGTTGAGCTCAAGCATCCCGTTCTGACCAATGGAGACCCCGTGCGTGCAGCCGGTGAAGCGGAAATCGCAGGCGGCAACGGGTCATACTTCGGAATGGAAGTCAACAACAAGAGCGGTCACTACAAACCGTCACTCGAAAGCCTTGAGGTAGGAAAGGAAGCCTTTGAGCGGGCCGGAATTCAAGTCTTCTGATATTGGTCGACCGAGAGTTGTCAAGGAGTGCTCGTGAGTGCCTTCTCAGGCTGCTCGCTGGACGAACTGGAGCGGCGTGTCCAGGGCGATGATGATGCTGTTGAGGGAGCGGAGGACTGGGAACAGTTGCGCGAACTGGGCGTCGGCAGGATGCAGTCCGATGCGTACTCCCAGGAGATCCGGCTCCGGTGGGGACACCTGGCGTTGACTGCCATCGCCTGGAAGTACGCGTCGACCCCGGAGGATCCGAAGAAGGCGGTGGCCGAATCGGCTCTTGTGCGCGCCTACATGATCCGACAGTTCGGGGAGAGCGAAGAGGACGAAGCCCGACGGATCGGCGACCTCTGCGCATACGTGGAGACGCATCTCGACCTCACGCGCGAAGACGCCCTCCGATTGGCAGCGGAGTACCGGCGCACTCCGGGCCCACAGATGCTTCACCTGCGACGCATCAAGAACATGCTGACGCCGTTGGCAGTGATTCAGGATCTGTTGCATGAAGACGATCCGATTCAGCAGGGCATTTCGGAGTGGCTGCCCTTGCTCCCCAAACTCCCGTAGCAGGCGACCGGGCCGACCGGATTCAGTGTGCCGGCCGCGGCGCCCCCGCGGCCGGTGCTCAGAATGCCTCCGACGCGAACCTCCCCGCCGTCTCCTCCAGAACCTCCACCCCGTCCCGCGCCCACAGCCCGTCGTTGAACAGCTCCACCTCGATGAAGCCCGTCCAGCCGGCAGTCTCGACCCGCTCGCGCCACTCGCGCATGTCGATCGCGCCGTCGCCGAGTTGGCCGCGGCCGTTGAGGACACCGGCGGGCAACGGGGTCGTCCAGTCCGCCAGTTGGAAGGAGTGGATGCGGCCCGCTGCTCCCGCGCGGGCGACCGCCGCCGGGGCCCGGTCGTCCCACCAGATGTGGTAGGTGTCCACGACCACGCCCACCTGGTCGGCCGGGAAGCGTTCCGCCAGGTCCAGTGCCTGGTCAAGCGTCGAGACCACGCAGCGGTCGGACGCGAACATCGGGTGGAGCGGCTCGATCGCGAGGCGGACGCCGCGTTCACCGGCGTAGGGGGCCAGCTCGGACAGCGCGTCCGCGATGCGTTCCCGGGCCGCGACGAGGTCGCGGCTGCCCGGCGGGAGGCCGCCCGAGACCATGACCAGCGTGTCCGTGCCCAGCGTCGCGGCCTCGTCGATCGCGGCGCGGTTGTCGTCCAGCGCGCGGGCCCGGTCGGCCTCGTCGGTCGCGGTGAGGAAGCCGCCCCGGCACAGGGACGTGACGGTCAGGCCCGCGTCCCGTACGAGCTTGGCCGTGGCGTCCGGCCCGTACTCGGCGACGGGTTCGCGCCACAGGCCAACAGCCGGGACGCCGAGCCGGACGCATGCCTCCGCCAGTTCGGGCAGGGGCAGCTGCTTGACCGTCATCTGGTTGATGCTGAAGCGGCTCAGGTCAGGGCTCACCGGGGGACTCCGTACACGTCGAGCAAGGACTTCATGCGGGTCTCGGCCACCGCCGGGTCCGGGAACAGGCCCAGCCCGTCGGCGAGTTCGTACGCGCGGGCCAGATGCGGCAGCGAGCGCGCCGACTGGAGTCCGCCGATCATCGTGAAGTGGGACTGGTGGCCGGCCAGCCACGCGAGGAACACGACGCCCGTCTTGTAGAAGCGCGTCGGGGCCTGGAAGAGGTGCCGGGAGAGTTCCACGGTCGGGTCGAGGAGCTTACGGAAACCCTCCTTGTCGCCCGTGTCCAGGACCCGCACGGCCTCTGCCGCCAGCGGACCCAGCGGGTCGAAGATGCCGAGCAGGGCGTGGCTGAAGCGTCCTCCCGCGGTCGGCTCCTCGCCCGCGATCAGTTCGGGGTAGTTGAAGTCGTCGCCGGTGTAGCAGCGCACGCCCTGCGGCAGGCGCCGCCGCAGTTCCACCTCCCGCCGCGCGTCCAGCAGCGAGACCTTGATCCCGTCGACCTTGTCGGGGTGGGCCGCGATGACCTCGAGGAAGGTCTCCGTGGCCGCGTCCAGGTCGGGCGAGCCCCAGTAGCCGTCCAGCGCCGGGGCGAACATCGGGCCGAGCCAGTGCAGGATCACCGGCTCCGACGCCTGGCGCAGCAGGTGTCCGTAGACGTCCAGGTAGTCCTCGGCGGACGTCGCCGCGGCGGCCAGCGCCCGGGAGGCCATCAGGATCGCCTGCGCACCGGTGGACTCGACGAGGGCGAGCTGTTCCTCGTAGGCGGACCGTACCGACGCGAGCGACGCCGGCCCGGTCAGCTGGTCGGTGCCGACGCCGCAGGCGATCCTGCCGCCGACGGCCTTCGCCTCGGCGGCCGAGCGCCGGATCAGCTCGGCCGCGCCCGCCCAGTCGAGGCCCATCCCGCGCTGCGCGGTGTCCATGGCCTCCGCCACACCGAGCCCGTGCGACCACAGGTGGCGGCGGAAGGCGAGCGTGGCGTCCCAGTCGACGGCGGCGGGAGAATCGGGGCTGACGTCGGCGTACGGGTCGGCCACGACATGGGCGGCGGAGAAGACCGTACGGGAGGTGAGCTGGGCCGAGGCCGTGAAGCTCAGAGGCTCGGTGCGGGGCTCGTACGCGATCAAGGAGCCGTCGGCCCGCGGGAGTCGGATCGTCACAGCGACAGCTCCGGCACCTCGAGCCGCCGGCCCTCCGCCGACGAGCGCAGGCCCAGCTCGGCGAGCTGCACGCCGCGCGCGCCGGCCATCAGATCCCAGTGGTAGGGCTCGTCGAGGACCACGTGGCGCAGGAACAGCTCCCACTGGGCCTTGAAGCCGTTGTCGAAGTCGGTGTTGTCCGGGATCTCCTGCCACTGGTCGCGGAACGACTCGGTGACCGGCAGGTCCGGGTTCCACACCGGCTTGGGAGTGGCCGAGCGGTGCTGGGCACGGCAGTTGCGCAGTCCGGCGACCGCGGAGCCGTGCGTGCCGTCGACCTGGAACTCGACGAGCTCGTCGCGGTTGACCCGTACCGTCCAGGAGGAGTTGATCTGGGCGATCGCGCCGCCCTCGAGCTGGAAGGTGCCGTACGCGGCGTCGTCGGCGGTCGCCGCGTAGGGCTTGCCCTGCTCGTCCCAGCGCTGCGGGACGTGGGTGGCGACCTGCGCGCTGACGGAGGTGACGCGGCCGAACAGCTCGTGCAGCACGTACTCCCAGTGCGGGAACATGTCGACGGTGATGCCGCCGCCGTCCTCGCTGCGGTAGTTCCAGCTGGGGCGCTGCGCCTCCTGCCAGTCGCCCTCGAAGACCCAGTAGCCGAACTCGCCCCGCACGGACAGGATCTGCCCGAAGAAGCCGCCGTCGATGAGGCGCTTCAGCTTCAGCAGGCCCGGCAGGAAGATCTTGTCCTGGACGACGCCGTGCTTGATGCCCTTGTCCTGCGCGAGGCGGGCGAGTTCCAGCGCGCCGGCCAGGTCGGTGGCGGTCGGCTTCTCGGTGTAGAGGTGCTTACCGGCCGCGATCGCCTTCTTCAGCGCCCCGACGCGGGCGGAGGTGACCTGGGCGTCGAAGTAGATGTCGATGCTCTCGTCGGCGAGGACGGCGTCGAGGTCGGTCGAGACCTCGGTGATGCCGTGCCGTTCCGCGATCTCGCGCAGCGCGTGCTCGCGCCGGCCGACGAGCACCGGCTCCGGCCAGAGCACCTCGCCGTCGCCGAGGTCGAGACCGCCCTGTTCACGGATCGCCAGGATGGAGCGCACCAGGTGCTGGCGGTAGCCCATCCGCCCTGTGACGCCGTTCATGGCGATCCGCACTGTCCTGCGTGTCACGAAGTGCCTCCATCTTTCATCTCGGTTCTTCCGAGTTCCCTCGATATGAGCGTAGCAAGCGCTTTCTACGCGATATGAAGCTAGCCTGCCGACAGCGGCCTGGACAAGGGGGCCGCTCCATCTCCCGCGGAGGAAAGCGATGACAGTCACCCTGGCGGATGTGGCGGCCCGCGCCCGGGTGTCCCCGGCGACCGTCTCCCGCGTACTGAACGGCAACTACCCGGTCGCCGCGTCGACGCGGGAACGCGTGCTGCGAGCGGTGGACGAGCTCGACTACGTCCTCAACGGCCCGGCGAGCTCGCTCGCCGCCGCCACGTCCGACCTCGTCGGCATCCTCGTCAACGACATCGCCGACCCCTTCTTCGGGATCATGGCCGGAGCGGCGCAGACGGAGATCGGCGGGCAGGAGGGTACGGGCCGGGCAGGCGGCGAGAAGCTCGCCGTCGTCTGCAACACCGGCGGCTCGCCCGAACGTGAACTGACCTATCTCACCCTGCTCCAGCGCCAGCGCGCCGCGGCCGTGATCCTCACGGGCGGCGCCCTGGAGGACCCCGACCACATCGCCGCCATGACCGCGAAACTCAGCCGGCTCGCGGACGCCGGGACCACGGTCGTGCTGTGCGGCCGCCCGCCGCTGCCCGGCAGCGACGCCGTCGTCGCCTCGCTCGCCTTCGACAACCGAGGCGGGGGACGGCGGCTCACCGAGCACCTGCTCTCGCTCGGCCACCGCCGCATCGGGTACGTCGCCGGACCCGTGGAACGCACCACGACCCGCCACCGGCTGGAGGGCCACCGCGCGGCGATGGCCGCTGCCGGGCTGGGCGGAGACACGGCGGAGCAGGAACGGCTCACGGTGCACGGCCCGTACGACCGAAGGTCCGGCTACGACGCCACCCTCGAACTGCTGCGCAGGGACCCGGAACTGACGGCGATCGTCGCCGCGAACGACACCGTCGCGCTGGGCGCGTGCGCGGCACTGCGGGACCAGGGCCTGCGGATCCCCCACGACATCTCGGTCGCGGGCTTCGACGACCTGCCCTTCTCCGTGGACGCGGTGCCCGCGCTCACGACCGTCCGGCTCCCGCTCTTCGAGGCCGGGGCCCGCGCGGGTCGGCTGGCGATGGGCAACGAGGCACCGCCACCCGGGGGCATCGCCTCGATCGCGGCGGAGCTGATGGCCCGGGACTCGACGGCGCCGCCGCGGGCGTGACGGCGCACGCGGGCACGGCCCCGGCGCCAGGGGTCGGGGCGGACCGGCCGCGTCGGGGTGCGCCCGGCCGCCTTGGTGCGGGGCCGTAGGCGGTCCCGCCGGGCCGGCGCCATGACCCGCTCCCATGTCACCTGAACGGCCCACACCGCTCGCCGCCCCGCAGGCCCGCCCCCACGCTGAGGGTCCTGCCCCAAGGACGGAGAACGAGCATGTCCAGTAGCACGCGAAGCACCCGGACCGCCTCGCACGGTGGAGGCGGCGGGTCCGCCTGGGTCACCGGCGGCACGGTGTTCGCCGGTGTCCTGATGCTGGTGGAAGGCGTCCTCAACATCCTCTCCGGGATCGCCGCGATCGCGGAGGACGACGTGTACGCGCGCGTCGGCGACTACGTCTTCGAGTTCAACCTCACCACGTGGGGCTGGATCCATCTGATCGTCGGCATCGTGGTGGCGGTCACCGGCTGGGGCATCCTTCAAGGCGCCGCCTGGGCACGGGGCCTCGGTGTGGGGCTGGCCGCGCTGGTCGCCGTCCTTCAGTTCATGTGGCTGCCGTACCAGCCGATCTGGGCGGTGGTGTCCATCGCGATCGCCGTGTTCGTCATCTGGGCGCTGACGTCCGATCACGGACGCGGGTCGGATCGGGACCCCACGTCCACGCGCTGAGCCACCGCCCCCCGGTGACGCCGGGGAGGTGTTGGACCGCGGACCGGGCCGGGCCCTCTCGTCCACCGTCACGGCGGAGGAAAGATGACGCGCGACGCATCGCCGGGACGCCCCGCAGCCGGTGATCCCGGGGCCGCTGTTCCCCGGCCACAGGCCCGCGTCCTGCTTCCCCTCGTCGTGCCTGCGCTGGTCATCGGGATCGCGTCCAGCCTCGTGCTGATCGGGGTGAGCAGCCTCGCCGAAGAGCTCCAGCACTGGTTGTGGGACACCGTGCCGGGGTGGTGGGGCTTCTCGGGCACCTCCGCGGGCTGGACCCTAGCCGTGCTCACCGCGGCCGGTCTGGCCACGGGCCTGCTCGTCTGGAAGTTCCCCGGCCGTACCGGCCCGGACCCGGCCACACGCGGTCTGGTCGACCCGCCGCTGCCGGTGCGGATCCTGCCCGGTCTGCTGCTCGCCGTCGTCGTGACCCTGGCCGGCGGGGTGAGCCTCGGTCCGGAGAACCCGATCACGTCGATCAACGTCGCGCTCGCCTGCGCGCTTGGCCTGAAGGTCATGCCCCGCGCCCCCGCCGCCGTCTGGGTGTCGCTCGCGGCCGCCGGTACCGTCGGCGCGCTGTTCGGCACACCGGTCGCGGCCGCCCTCATCCTCTCCGAGATCCAGGCGGGGCCCGATGCGCGGCCCTTGTGGGACCGGCTCTTCGCACCGCTGGTCGCCGCCGGAGCCGGAGCGCTGACCACCGTGCTGGTCGCGGAACCGATGCTGAGCGTCCATGTCGCCCCCTACCCCGGGCCCCGGCTGATCGACGCGGTGTCCGCCATGACCGTCGCCGCCGCGGCGGCCGTCGTCGCGATGGCCGCCGTGTACGTCTTCCCTCATGTCCATCGCCTCTTCCACCGGCTGGGGCACCCCGTCCTGATGCTGACCGCCGGCGGTCTGGTGCTCGGCGCACTGGGCGCGCTCGGCGGGCAGCTGACCCTCTTCAAGGGTCTGGAGGAGATGCGGGAACTCACTGCTCACCCGGAGGACCACGGCGCGGCGAACCTGGCGCTGCTCGCCCTCGTGAAGCTGGCCGCGCTCGTCGTCGCCGCCTCGTGCGGCTTCCAGGGCGGACGGATCTTTCCCGCGGTGTTCGTGGGCGTGGCGCTCGGGATGCTCGCCCACGCCCTCGTCGACGCGGTGCCGATGGCACTGGCGACGGGGACCGCCGTCCTCGGTGTGCTGGTCGCCGTCACCCGGCAGGGCTGGCTGAGCCTGTTCATGGCCGCCGTCCTCGTCGCCGACCCACGCCTGCTGCCGCTGCTGTGTGTGGCGATCCTTCCCGCATGGCTGATCGTCACCGGGCGTCCCGAGATGCGGATCCGCGGCCCGGAGGAGCCGGCAGAGGCCTTGCCGGGGCAGGTCGGGCGGGCATAGCGTTGACTGAGTCAACGCTGCCCCCGGAGCCGATCATGCCGATACAAGAGATCCGCGCGTTCAACCGCTTCTACACCAACCTCATCGGCGCGCTCGACTACGGCAAGCACCTGTACACGCCGTACACGCTCACCGAGTCCCGGGTCCTGTACGAGCTGGCGCACAGCCCCCGGACCGACGCCGCCGACCTGCGCGGCGAGCTGTCGATCGATGCCGGGTACCTGAGCCGGCTGCTCGCGAAATTCGAGCGCGACGGGCTCGTCGCCCGCGCCCCCTCCGAGCGGGACCCACGACGTCAGCGGATCACGCTCACCGACCGCGGCAGGAAGGCCGCCGCGCTGCTCGACGAGCGGTCCCGGCAAGCCGTCGGCGCGCTGGTCGCCGACGTGCCGGAGCGGGACCGGGACCGGCTCGCGGAGGCGCTCGGCACCGTACGGGAGCTGCTGTCGCAGGCGAGGCCCGGCTCCGCCGCCGAGCCGGTCCTGCGGGATCCCGGCCCCGGTGACCTGGGGTGGATCGTCCAGCGGCACGGCGCGCTCTACGCCGCCGAGTACGGGTGGGACGCCGGCTTCGAGGGCCTGGTGGCCCGGATAGTCGCCGACTTCGCGCAGGAGCACGACCCCCGCCTCGAGCGTGTGTGGATCGCCGAGACGGACGGCCGTCCGGTCGGCTCGGTGATGTGCGTACGGGACGACGCGCCTGACACGGCCCGGCTGCGGCTGCTGCTCGTCGAGCCCGAGGCGCGCGGGCACGGCCTCGGCGACCGGCTGGTGCGCACCGCCGTGGATTTCGCGCGCGATGCCGGGTACCGGGACATGGTGTTGTGGACCAACGACGTACTGACCGCGGCCCGCCGGATCTACCAGCGCGCCGGGTTCACGCTCGTCGCCGAGAAGCCGCACCGCTCGTACGGGGCGGATCTGGTCGGACAGGACTGGCGGCTGTCACTTCAGGAAGGAACGGATCGATGAAGTTCGCCTTCTCGACCCTCGGCGTGCCGGGCAGGCCGCTGACGGAGGTGGCCAGGCTCGCCGCCGACAGCGGATACCAGGGCGTGGAGCTGCGCGCCCATCCGGAGGAGCCGGTGCACCCCGGCATCGGCACGACCGAACGGGCGGAGGTGGTCAGGGAGTTCGAGCGCGCGGGCGTCGAGATCCTCACCGTCGCCGGGTACGCGCGGATCGCCGCGGCGGGTGATGACAAGCCCGTGATCAAGGAGATGGAGGGTCTCAGCCGGCTGGCCAAGGACCTCGGGGCGCCGTTCGTCCGGGTGTTCCCCGGCGGCGGCGACCAGGACGCTGCCCAGGCCGACGCGATCGCCGCCCGCCGGCTCGCCGCCGCCGCGGAGACCGCCGCCGACCTCGGTGTGCGGATCCTGCTGGAGACGCACGACTCGCACCGCAGGGGCGCCGACGTCACGCGGGTGCTGGGCCTGGTCGGCCACAAGCACGCCGGGGCCCTGTGGGACGTGATGCACACCTGGCTGGGCGGCGAGGCGCCGGAGGCGGCCCATGCGGCGCTGAGCCCCTTCCTCGGATACGTGCAGGTCAAGGATGTGGCCTCACGCGAGGACCTGACGCCGCTGCCACTGGGGCAGGGCGTCCTGCCGCTCGCGGAGTGCCTCGCGCTCGCCGACCCGGACGGTTGGGTGTGCTGGGAGTACGAGAAGCGGTGGTATCCGACCGCCGCGGAGCTGCCGGGTCTGCTCACCGCGGGCAGGGAGCATCTGCTCTCGCTGCTCTGAGCGGCCGGCTCCGAGCGGCCCGCTTCTGCGAGCAGCCCGTTTCCGAGCGGCCTGCTGGAGCGGTCTGCCTGAGCGGTCTGCTTGAGCGGCCGGGACGGTTCGGCGGGCGCCGAACCGTCCCGCCTCTAGCGTGCACGGGACCGACTCACGAAGGAGCGACTCCCATGTACGAGCGCGAGATCGCGGCCCGTTTCCGCGCGGTCAACGGCGACCATCCGATGTCACCCGCGGACGACGCCTACGTGACCGCGCAGTTCGCCGTACTGGACGACCTGTGCCTGGCCTCCGGCCGCGACCCCGGAGCCGTACGGCTGATGATGCTGGCCGGGCTGCTGCCGCTGCCCGGCTATCTGCGCTCCGACGGCGCCCAGATGGTCCCGAAGGACCTCTTCGCACCGACGGAGGCGGCCGGAGGTCCGGAGAAGCTCGAAGCCTGGTTCGTCGCGCACTGGGCCGACCCGGCCGCCGGGCGCCAGGAGTGGGAGGCGTATCTGAGCGGCCGGTACGTGTGCCTGCACTCCGTCACCCCGGCGTCGATACAGCGCAAGGAGCGGCTGACCGCCGAGATCACCGCGGCACCGTACGACCCGGACGCCGGGACGCCCCGGTGGTCGGCGAGGCTGCACGCCGCCATCGACGAACTCGACGCCCTGGAGCCGGCGTTCACCCCGTACGACCGGCTCCGTTTCGGCGGTCCGACCTCCCGCGACCTCTGCATCGACGCGATGCGCGCCCGCTTCCCGCGTGACCCCGCTACTGCCAGGGAACGGTGAGCCAGGGGCTTTCCGGATCGGTGGTGAGCGTCCTGTGGATGTCGACGACCTCCGTGTACCAGGTGCCGAACTCCTCCTCGTCGAAGTGGAGACACCGGCCGAGCGCATAACCGGCTCCGAAGTCCTCCCAGGACCGGTACACCGTCGCGCTCGCCTCACCGGCACGGACCACAGCGCTTTCGGCCGTCGCCGGATCGCAGTACCGGGCGGCCAGGCCCCAGCGCGCCATGTGGGCCGCCCGGCCGTGGTCCCAGGAGAGGACGGACCTCACACAGCGGCCCTCGGACAGGACTCCGTCGGCGCGGAAGCGCGCCTCGTAGCGGGTGATGCGCCCGATCAGCTGCCGGACGCCGTCGATGTCCGCCTCGGAGACCGTCTCCGGCTCCGCGCCGCGGCGCATGACGTGCCCCGCCGTCTCCCGCCAGTGGACGGGATCGACCGGGCCTTTGTACTCGCGCGCCATCGCACGGCGTACGGAGAGGACGAACTCCCACTCGGAGCTCACGTACCGGCCGTGCAGCAGGTCCTCCTGGACCCGGTGCCAGTCGTCGGCGCTGCGGATGCCCCATGACTCGTCCAGCGTCTCGCGCATCTGCCGGAACCCTTCGAGGTGCGAGGCCGGCGCGTTCCACAGATCGCCTCTGTGCACGGCGAGTTGAGCACCGCACGCCAGGCCTTTGGCCACCGGGCCCTGGGTCGGCCCGCCCACGCGCAGGGTGCGCAGCAGGCCCTTCTTCCGCGGGGTGACCCGTTCCGCGTGCTGCCTCCACAGGTGGAGGGTCCGCGGATTCGCCGGGAAGTACGCCTCGCCGGGCGTCCCGGGGTTGACCGCCAGCCAGCAGGGGTCGTTGCCCCAGGTCCGTACGACACTCTGGAACGACGTGCGGTTGAAGACCGGGTCGGGCTGCGGCAGTGGCAGGGCGCCCTCGGTGTAGAAGGCGTAGCACCAGGTGCCTGTCACCGGACTCCGGTAGGAGTAGTGCGTTCCCGTGCCCGCCTCCGCGTCCGCCCGTCCGACCGGGTAGTAGAGGTACGTTCCGGACAGCACGTCGAAGAACGACGCCCAGTCACTCCGCGTCTTCGCCTCGTGGAGTCGGTGCTCCACCTCTGTCGGCGCCTGCCATCCGTACGGCATCGCGGCGGCGGTCACGCGCTCACCCGCTCCCCAGCGGCTTGAGGCACATGGCCTCCGCGTCGGCCGCGTCCTCGAGGCGCATCAGCAGTTCGTCGCCTTCGCAGTCGGCGAGCCGCGCCGTGCGGTACTCCGCCGTAAGGCGGCGTGGACATGAGTGATCCCCCCGTCGGTCGATCGGAAGGATCACCCTAGAACGTCAGGTGCGAGCGACTGTCAGCGGTTCTCGGGGCTCCGGTGCGGGCCGCGCCTGGCGGCGGCCCGGCAGGGACGTCAGCGCGACGCCGCCGACCAGCAGAGCCGCCGCGCACCAGCGCAGGGGGCCGACCGGCTCACCGAGGAAGAGGTACGCCGAGGACATCCCGAAGACGGGGACGAGCAGGGAGAACGGGGCCACCGAGGACGCCGGATGGCGGCGCAGCAGCAGGCCCCAGGCGCCGAAGCCGAAGATCGTGGTGACCCATGCGACGTAAAGGACGACTCCGGCGCCCGTCCAGTCCAGTGAGCGCAGCGCGGCGAGGTCGCGGTCGGCGCCCTCCAGGAGGAGGGAGAGGCCGAGCAGGGGCAGGACGGGAACGGTGCTGACCCACACCATGAAGTTCAGCGCGTCGGGCGGCGCGGCCTTACGAGTCAGGACGTTGGAGACGCCCCAGCAGGCGGCCGCGGCGACGACCAGGAGGAACCCGGACAGCGGGCCGGAGGCGCCCTCGTCGACGGCGGCGACCGCGATGCCCGCCAGGGCCACGGCCATCCCGGCGACCCGTACCCCTCCCGGCCGTTCGCCGAGCGCGGCGAAGGCGAACACGGCCGTGAACACCGCCTGGACCTGCAGGACCAGGGACGAGAGACCGGCGGGCGCGCCCAGGTCCATGCCCGTGAACAGCAGACCGAACTTGGCGACGCCCAGGACCAGGCCGACCGCGACGATCCACTTCCAGGCGACCGTCGGCCGGCCGACGAAGAAGACCGCGGGCAGAGCCGCGGCCAGGAACCGCAGGGCGGAGAAGAGCAACGGTGGGAAGTGGTCCAGGCCGATCTCGATGACGACGAAGTTGACTCCCCAGACGGCGGCGACCAATGCGGCGAGGGCGATGTGGGCGGGGCGCATGGCATGGAGCATCCCGCCACGGAACCATGTAGCACCAGCGCGGATTTCTTCATGGTTGGATGAAGCACTGCTGATGATTCCCGACGACGAAAGCGTGAGTGGGGAGAGACCATGCTCGACCTCGGCCGGCTGCGCGCACTGCACGCCGTCTCCGTCCACGGCACGGTGGGCGCCGCGGCGGCCGCGCTCGGCTACACGCCGTCCGCGGTCTCCCAGCAGATCGCCAAACTGGAGCGGGAGACCCGCACGACGCTCCTCGAGCGCGAGGGCCGGGGTGTCCGGTTGACCGACGAGGCCAGGCAACTCGCGGCGACCGCACAGCAGTTGCTGTCCATTGTCGAGGAGGCCGAGGTGCGCCTCGAGGAGCGGCGCGGCGAGCCGGCCGGGCGGCTCTCCATCGCCTGCTTCGCCAGCGCCTCCCGTGGACTGATGCCGTACGTCCTCGCCGACCTCGCCCGCCGCCATCCCGACCTGGACGCCCGGCTCCACGAGGTGGACCCCCATCTGTCCGTCGATCTCGTCGCCCGCGGCGCGATCGACCTGGCCGTGGCGCACGACTGGGACATCGCCCCGCTGCCGACCCCGGCGGGGGTCGAGCAGGCCGTCATCGGCGACGACATGTGCGACGTGCTGGTCCCGGTCGGCCACGCCCTTGCCGCTGCCGACACCGTGCGGCGCGAGGACCTCAAGGACGAGCGGTGGATCACGCAGCCGCCCGGCACGGTCTGCCACGACTGGCTGCTGCGGACCCTGCGGGCGGCCGGTTGTGAGCCGCTGATCGCCCATCAGGCGGAGGAGAACCACACCCAGGTCGCTCTGGTGGCGGCCGGACTCGGCATCGCGCTGGTGCCGCGGTTGGGCCGCGGGACGCTGCCGCCCCAGGTGGTGGCCGTACGACTGGCCCCGGTGCCGACGCGGCGGCTGCACGCCCTGTGGCGCACGGGGGCGGCGCGTCGGCCCGCCATCACCGAGACGGTGCGGACGCTGCAGAAGCTGTGGCCGGAGGTCTCCGCACGCTGACCGCCCCCGCCCGGGCGGGCCGATCCGGCACGGGCCGTCGGCCGCCGGTCCGGTGACGGTTGTGCGCGGGGCCTTGACCTGGCAGTTAGTTTCCGGATATCCGTGTCACCTTGGCAGTTTCCTTCAACTCCCCTTGTGCCACACCCATGTCGAGCATGTAGAGCAAGGCCGGAAGGAGCACCAGTGCACGACCGGAACCTCTCCAGACGCACTCTTCTCACCGCGACCGCCGTCGCCGCGGGCGCCGTCGCCACCACCGCGCTACCCGCCCTCGCGGCGCCCGCGGCCGTTTCCCGCGGCACCAAGGACCGGCTCACGCGGCTCATCTCGAGGATGAGCATCGAGGAGAAGGTCGGCCAGCTCTTCGTGATGCGGGTCTACGGGCACTCCGCCACCGACCCCGACCAGGCCGACATCGACCTCAACCTCGAAGAGATGGGCGTGCGCAACGCCGCCGAGCTCGTCGCCGAGTACCACGTCGGCGGCATCATCTACTTCGCATGGGCGCACAACACCCGCGACCCGCAGCAGATCGCCGGTCTGTCCAACGGCATCCAGCGGGCCGCGCTCGCCCAGCGGAACCCCGTACCGCTGCTGATCTCCACCGACCAGGAGCACGGCATCGTCGCCCGCGTCGGCAAGCCGGCGACCCTGATGCCGGGTGCGATGGCCCTCGGCGCCGGCGGGTCCGCGTCGGCCGCCCGCAAGGCGGCTCAGATCGCGGGCAGCGAGCTCGCCGCGATGGGCATCGTCCAGAACTACGCCCCCGTCGCCGACGTGAACGTCGACCCGGCCAACCCGGTCATCGGCGTGCGGTCCTTCGGCGCGGATCCGGCCGCGGTCGCCCGGATGGTCGCCGCGCAGGTCAAGGGCTACCAGAGCGCGGGCATCGCGGCGACGTCCAAGCACTTCCCCGGACACGGCGACACCACCGTCGACAGCCACACCGGCATCCCGGTGATCACCCACACCCGCCAGGAGTGGGAGGAGATCGACGCACCGCCGTTCAGGGCCGCCATCGCCGCCGGCATCGACTCGATCATGACGGCGCACATCCAGTTCCCGGCGCTGGACGCCAGCAACGACCCGGCGACGCTGTCCCGGCCCATCCTCACCGGCATCCTCCGCGAGGAGCTGGGCTACGACGGCGTGGTGGTCACGGACGCGCTCAACATGGAGGGCGTACGGGAGAAGTACGGCGACCACCGGGTGCCGGTGCTCGCATTGCTCGCGGGCGTGGACCAGCTGCTCAACCCGCCGGACCTGGCGGTCGCCTGGAACGGTGTGCTGGACGCCGTCAGGAGCGGCGAGATCACGGAGGCCCGGCTCGACGAATCGATCCTGCGGATCTTCCTGCTCAAGGAGAAGCTCGGCCTGTTCCGCGACCCGTTCGTCCCGCAGCGGGAGGTGGGGCGCACGGTGGGCACCCCGGCGCATCTCGCCGCCGCCGACCGGATCGCCGAGCGGACCACCACGCTGCTCACCAACCCGGACGGGCTGCTGCCGCTCAGCCGCCGCAGCCACCGCGAGGTCCTGGTCGTCGGCGCCGATCCGGCGTCCCCCAGCGGCACGACGGGCCCGCCGACGACCGTACTCGCCAACGCCTTCGGCGAGCTGGGCTTCACGGCCACCGCCCTGTCGACCGGCACCGCCCCCGGCAGCGCGAAGATCACGGAGGCGGTCGCCGCGGCACAGGGCAAGGACGTGGTCGTCGTCGGCACGTACAACGTCTCCGCGACCAGCTCCCAGCGCACCCTCGTGGCCCGGCTGGTGGCGACCGGCGTGCCGGTGGTCGCGCTCGCCATCCGCAATCCGTACGACATCGCCAGGCTCGACGGGGTCGCGGCCGCCCTCGCGGCCTACTCGTGGACCGATGTCGAACTGCGGGCCGCGGTACGTGTGATCGCGGGCCACGCGGACCCGCGGGGCCGTCTCCCGGTGCCGGTGCAGCGGGCCGACGACCCGTCACAGGTGCTGTTCCCGATCGGCCACGGGCTGTCGTACCGGTAGCCGCCGACCGCAAGTGAAGGGGCCGTGCCCGCAGCCGGAGAAAGCTGCGGACACGGCCCCTGCGCCGCTGCCCGGTTACGGGCGCAGCATCGGCTCGCGCTCCAGGTCGCGCTTGTCGAGCTTCGCGTCGGCCTTCGCCAGCGGCCTGGCCTTCGCCGGGTCCTCCTGGACCGCGGCCGGGGCGACGCCCGCCCAGCGCAGGATCGCGGCCGTGGCCTTTGCCCGCTCGTCCGCCACCAGACCGGCGACGTTCGCGCCATGGTTGGCGCCCGGCGCGGTGTAGACGTGGCTGTCGCGGGTCCCCTTGCCGACCCGGAACGGCTCGGCGCCCCACGGGTCGTTCTCGCCGTAGACGAACATCATCCGGTCGGCGTTGTGCCGTACCCAGGTGTCGACGTCCTTCATCACCCACGGCTTGAAACGCATGGAGATGTCACGCGGCACGAAGTTCCGCGGCGGCTGGTAGCCGTAGCGGCTCAGGCCGTTCAGGTGCGGCTGCGTGATGTCGGGGGAACCGAGCTCGGTGCCCGCCTGGTAGTAGTACGGCGTGTAGGTGGCGAGCACCTGGTCGGCGTAGAAGGAGAAACCGGAGATGGCGTCGACGGTGTCGAAGATCTCCTGGTCGGACGCGGTGGCCGCGGCCGGGATCGCCTCGCAGTCGGACACGTGGCTGTACTGCCAGAACGCCCACACGAAGTCGAGGACGACGGCCTCGTACGCCTTGTCCAGGCTGCCGACGGTGTCGAACGTGTAGCCGCCGCCCGCGGCGTACTTCTCGTAGATCGCCTCGAGCGGCTCCCGGCGCACCAGGGCCTCGCGCTGGACCGCGTTCAGCTTGTCGCGGCACTCCTTCGTACCGACGTTCTCGAGGAACCGGTCGTACGCCCGGTCCTCGTTGTTCACGACGTCGTTGGGCGCGACGTACGCGACGACACCGTCCATGTCGTCCGGGTAGTGACGCTCGTAGTAGGTGGCGGTCATGCCGCCCTTGGAACCGCCCGTGGAGAGCCAGTTCCTGTCGTAGATCTTCTTCAGCGCCTTGAACACCCGGTGCTGGTCGCTCGCGGCCTGCCAGATGTCCAGCTTGGACCAGTCGGCGGGCGCGGGACGCGACGGCGTGAAGAAGCGGTACTCCAGGGAGACCTGGTTACCGTCGATGATCGCCGTCGGCTCGCTGCGGCGCGGCGTCGTGGAGACGTTGTAGCCGGAGGTGAAGAAGACGGTGGGGCGGTTGGTGTCCTTGTGCAGCAAGGTGATCCGCTGCTTGAACGTGCCGCGCCACGGGTGCCGGTGGTCGACCGGCTGTGTGTAGTTGAGGACGAAGAAACGGTAACCCGGGTACGGCTTCTCCTCGATGAGACTCATTCCCGGGACCGAGAGAATCCGGTCCTTGATGTCCGTGCCGGTCGCCGGCTCTGCGGCGGTGGCCGCACCAGCCGTCACGCCGGCCGCGCTGACGGTGCCTATGAGCACCACGAGCGACAGCAGCCATCTGAGCGCCTTGCGCATTCACCCTCCCCTGAGATCTCCCCTTGAGATCAAGCGGTCGCGGTGAACCTAGCGGTGTCAACACGGGCCCCGCCAGACCCGGTTGAGCCTTACCGGCGCATCAGCACAGAATCCACCTGGTGGAACGCGAGGTCCCTGAGACCGAACCGGTGGCGCGTACGCAGCGGTTGAGGGCGTGCACGGTGACGGGCCCGGCCTGCCGGGTGAACATCCCGCTGTCCGTGTCCGCACGCCCGCCCCGGGGCTGGAGGGAGACCGACATGGACCGGCGGACGCCGGGGCGCTTGGCGACGGTCACGGCGCAGGCGTAGTCGCCGCGTTCGTAGACGCGCAGTTCACCGGTCGAGAAGGTGACGGTCTTCGCCAGCCGGCCCGGGCAGGGCGCCGCCGCGTCGGCCTGCTGGACGCCCGGGTCGGCGACGGTGAACGCCGCGACCGCCGCGACCACGGCGAGCACCCGCCCTGTGACGCGGCCCGGCCGTCCCCTGCCCCTGCTCCCCGCCCCACCGAACACGTTTACTCCCCACTGCCACCGCTCCGTACTTGCGTACGACGCGCGGGGCCGGGGATCGGTTGCGCCCGTTACAGGCCGCTACCGCCTGTTACCGCCGGGTGCCCGACGGTGGCTGCCGCTCCGGCGGTCGAACGGCGGTGCTGACGCTCCTGCCGCTCATGCCGGTGAAGCGGGGGAACGCGCGGACCGGGACCGGGCGGTGACTGGCCGGGCGCGCGGACGGGCCGGACCGGGCGACGCCCGCGGGCCGGCCGGACCCGCGGGCGCACCGACTCCGGCCGGGCCCGTGGCGTCACACCGTCGCGGGCTCGTCCTCCCCTATGTCCTCCGTGCCCTCGCCGACGAACGTGCGCCACAGGGCGGCGTAGCGTCCGTCCAGGGCGAGCAGTTCGTCGTGGGTGCCGTCCTCCGCGACACGGCCGTGGTCCATCACGACCACGCGGTCCGCGCGGGCGGCGGTGGTGAGCCGGTGGGCGACGACAAGGGTCGTACGCCGGCCGGTCAACCGGTCCGTCGCCTGGTTCACCTGCGCCTCCGTCGCCAGGTCCAGCGCGGCCGTCGCCTCGTCGAGCAACAGCACGTCCGGGTCGACGAGTTCGGCGCGGGCCAGGGCGATCAGCTGGCGCTGTCCCGCGGAGAGGTTGCGGCCCCGCTCCGAGACCTCGTGGAGGTAGCCGCCGTCGAGCGTGGCGATCATGTCGTGCGCGCCGACCGCCCGTGCGGCCGCCTCCACCTCGGCGTCGCTGGCACCGGGGCGGCCGTAGGCGATGGCGTCACGGACGGTGCCGGAGAAGAGGTACGCCTCCTGCGGGACGACGCCGAGACGGTGCCGGTACGCGGTCAGGTCCAGCTCGCGCACGTCCTTGCCGTCGACGGTGACACGGCCGCTCGTCGGGTCGTAGAACCGGGCCACGAGCTTGACCAGCGTCGACTTTCCGGCGCCCGTCTCGCCCACGAAGGCGACGGTCTGCCCGGCCGGAATGCGCAGATCGACGCCGGTGAGGGCCTCCTCCTCGTCCCCGTAGGCGAACGACACGTCCTCGAAGCCGATGTCGCCGCGCAGTGCCCGCACCGGGTGCGGCTCGGCCGGCGTGAGCGTCGAGGCCGGCTCACTCAGCAGTTCCTGCACGCGGCGCAGTGACACGGCCGCCTGCTGGTAGCCGTCGAAGACCTGCGAGAGCTGCTGCACGGGCGCGAAGAACAGATCGATGTAGAGCAGGTAGGCGACCAGCGCGCCCGTCGTCAGGGTGCCCGCCTCGATCCGGCCCGCGCCCACGATCAGGACGGCGGCAGTGGCCACCGACGCCAGCAGCTGCACGAACGGGAAGTAGATCGAGATCAGCCACTGGCCGCGCACCCGGGCCTGGCGGTAGCTGTCGCTGCGGGCCGCGAAGCTCTCCCGGCCGGTGCGCTCCCGGCGGAACGCCTGCACGATCCGCAGACCCGAGACGGACTCCTGGAGGTCGGCGTTGACGACGCTGATGCGTTCACGGGCGAGCTCGTACGCCTTGACGCTCTGCTTGCGGAAGAAGTACGTGCCGACGATCAGGACGGGCAACGTCGCGAAGACCACCAGGGCGAGTTCCACGTCGATGACGACGAGGGCGACCATGATCCCGAAGAAGGTGACGACCGAGACGAAGGCGGTGACCAGGCCCGTCTGCAGGAACGTGGACAGCGCGTCCACGTCCGTCGTCATCCGCGTCATGATGCGGCCGGTCAGCTCACGCTCGTAGTAGTCGAGACCGAGCCGCTGGAGCTGCGCGAAGATCTTCAGGCGGAGCGAGTACAGCACCCGCTCACCGGTGCGGCCCGTCATCCGGGTCTCGCCGATCTGCGCCGCCCACTGCACCAGCACGGTCGCCAGCGCGAGCAGGGAGGCCGCCCACACGGCGCCGAGCGCCACCTGCTCCACACCCTCGTCGATGCCGTGCCGGATCAGGATCGGCAGCAGCAGGCCCATGCCGGCGTCGACGGCGACCAGCCCGAGGCTGACCAGCAGCGGCAGGCCGAACCCGCTCAGCACGGCCCGCAGCCTGCCGCCCTCGCCGGCGGTCGCGCCGGCCGGCTCCGGGCGGGTGGCCCGCGCCTCGTCGATGTCGGGGGTGTCGGTGGCCGGGGGCAGCGCCTCGACCTGGGCCAGCAGCTCGGGCGTCGCGCCCGGCTCCTCCTTCGCCTCCTCCGCGTTCTCGTCCCGCGCCCACAGCCGTGGCGTGATGCCGCGCTCCACGTCGAACTCGGCGTCGAGCTCGTCGCGTACGGTCCGGTCCTCGGCCGGTTCGGGGGCGGCCTGCCGGACGATGTGGCCGGGCGAGACGCCGCCCAGCTCGTCCGGGTCGGTCAGCAGCCGCCGGTACAGCGCGCAGCGCTGCTCCAGCTCCTGGTGCGTGCCGATGTCGGCGAGCCGGCCGCCGTCGAGCACGGCGATGCGATCGGCGAGGTTCAGGGTGGAGCGGCGGTGGGCGATCAGCAGCGTCGTACGCCCGGCCATGACGTGCTTGAGCGCTTCGTGGATCTCGTGCTCGACACGGGCGTCGACGGCCGAGGTGGCGTCGTCGAGGAGCAGCAGCCGGGGATCGGTGAGGATGGCGCGGGCGAGCGCGATGCGCTGGCGCTGGCCGCCGGAGAGGGTGAGGCCGTGCTCGCCGACCTTGGTGTCGTAGCCCTCGGGGAGCTCGGCGATGAAACGGTCGGCCTGGGCGGCGCGGGCCGCCTTCTCGATCTCCTCCTGGGTGGCTTCCGGGTGCCCGTACGCGATGTTGGCCCGGACGCTGTCCGAGAAGAGGAAGCTGTCCTCCGGTACGAGGCCGATGGCCGCCCGCAGCGAGTCGAACGTCAGCTCACGCACATCGTGGCCGCCGACCAGTACGGCGCCGCGGGTGGCGTCGTAGAAGCGGGGAAGCAGCAGCGAGACGGTGGACTTGCCACTGCCGGAGGCGCCGACGACCGCCACGGTCTCGCCGGCGGCGATCTCCAGCGAGAACCCGTCGAGGACCGGCTTGCCCTCCGCGTACTCGAAGCTCACGTCG
Organism: Streptomyces sp. NPDC086835; assembly: GCF_044745705.1. Taxonomy (NCBI): domain Bacteria; kingdom Bacillati; phylum Actinomycetota; class Actinomycetes; order Kitasatosporales; family Streptomycetaceae; genus Streptomyces; species Streptomyces sp. NPDC086835. The sequence continues at coordinate 278,826 of NZ_JBIVAU010000001.1, read as the reverse complement.
TCGAACTCGACGGTGGCCGGGGCGTCGGCCGGCAGTTCCTTCGTGCCGTCCTTGATGCCCGGCTGCGTGTCGATCAGGTCGAAGACCCGCTCCACACCGGCCCTGGCCTGCTGGGCGACGGTCAGCACCATGGCCAGCATCCGCACCGGGCCGACGAGCTGCGCGAGATAGGCGGAGAAGGCGACGAACGTACCGAGCGTGATGTCGCCCTTCGTGGCCAGCCAGCCGCCCAGCGCCAGCATCGCGACCTGTCCGAGGGCCGGGACGGACTGCAGCGCGGGCGTGTACTTCGAGTTCAGCCGGATGGTGCGCATCCGCCCCGCGAAGAGCTTCCTGCTCACCTCGCGCAGCTTCTGCGTCTCCTGCTCCTCCTGCCCGAAGCCCTTCACGACGCGCACACCGCTGACCGCCCCGTCGACCACCCCGGCGACGGCCGCGGCCTGGCTCTGCGCGTACCAGGTGGCCGGGTGCAGCCGGGTGCGGCTGCGCTTGGCGATGACCCACAGGGCCGGCGCGACGGCGAGCGCGATCAGGGTCAGCGGCAGGGACAGCCACGCCATGACGACGAGGGAGATGCCGAACAGGACGAAGTTCCCGATGGTCATCGGGAGCATGAAGAGCAGCCCCTGGATCAGCTGCAGGTCGCTGGTGGCCCGCCCGACGACCTGCCCGGTGGACAGCTCGTCCTGCCGCCGCCCGTCGAGCCGGGTGATCGTCCCGTACATGTCGGTGCGCAGGTCGTGCTGCACATCGAGGGCGAGCCGCCCGCCGTAGTAGCGCCGGATGTACGTCATCACGTACACGGCGAGGGCGGCGGCGATCAGCAGCCCGGTCCAGGTGTGCAGCGAGCGTGTCTGCGCCGTGATCACATCGTCGATGACGACCTTGATGATCAGCGGTACGAGCGCCATGACGGCCATGCCGCCCAGCGACGAGCCGAGAGCGAGTACGACGTTGAGCCGGTAACGCCATGCGTACCCGGACAACCGCCGTGCCCACCCCTGCGCTGCTGGTGCCGCCGCCACGTGATGCCTCCCCGTCGATACCGCTGCGGGCCCGCCCGACCTGATCCTCGGATCCGATCGCGGGCCTGATCTTCCGGAAGGCACCAACGCGGCGGCCCGCGGATTTCATCCCTCCGCGACCCGTCGGCGCCAAAGACCGGTCCAGGGTCCTAGGACCGGCGCTTGACCTCAAGCGCGCTTGACGTAACAGGCTCGCCGGCATGGACACCGACATCGACATCGAACAGATGCGGCGCGAGCTGCGCGCCCTGGCCGACCGGGCCGAGATCGCGGATCTGCTGGACCGGTATCTGCGGTCCCTGGACGAGGGGCCGCTCGACGAGGAGTGGGCCCGCGCCTTCCACACCGAGGACGTCACCGCCGAGCTGCCCGTCGGCACGGTCCGCGGGCGGGACGCCCTGCTGGCGACCGTCCGGCGGGCGATGGCCCTCTTCGAGAGGACCGTGCACCTGGGGAGCAACACGGTCATCGCGCTCGACGGCGACCGCGCCACGGCCCGCGGCGCCCAGCTCAGCACGCATGTCCTGGCGGACGGCTCCGAGGAGGTCTTCGTCTCCGCCGGTCACACGGAGTCCGAGCTCGTCAGAACCCCGGCCGGCTGGCGCATCTCGGCGACCGCCCTGCGTGTGGCGTGGACACGGGGTACGCCGCCCGACGTCGAGTCCCAGGGCTGAGGGCACCGGCAGGCGGGTGTCGGTGGCGGGCGCTACCGTCCGGGCATGACGATCAGGCCCTCGGCCGCTTGGCGGGCGGAAGCAGCGCAGTACGCCGACACGGGCACGCCCTACACCCCACAGTTGCTCGCCGCGACGGACGCCGCCCTCGGCGCCTACGAGGCGGAAGTGGCCGGTCTCGACAGCGCGGCCGGCGACGAGGAGGTGCTCGCGGCGGTGCGGCGGGGCGTCCTCGCCCTGAACGCCGTCGACGCCGAGCACGGCGCCTACTGCACGATCGAGCGTGAGGATCTGTGCGAGTACATCGACGCCGTCCTTGCCGAGCGCGGCGTGGACGTCGCCGCACTGGCCGGCCGCAACGGGATGGACGGTGACGACATCGCGGGCGAATGGCGGGACTGGTGAGCCGGCACGGCACCTGTCACGCATGCCGGTGGGCGTGAGCAATACGCGCAGACAGTGCGCCGGGGCCGATTGTCAGTGGCCCCTGCCACGATGTCGGTGCGTCACCAAGAGCGGACGGCCGAGACGTCATCAACAGACGGACGGCCTGTCGGAGGACGGACAGGACCACCGGCCGGACAACCGGCCGACGGCACGACGGGGGACACCATGGGCACCTGGGACATCGGGCACTTCGACAACGACACAGCGGCGGACTTCTCCGGCACGCTGGACGACGCGGCCGAGAGCGAGCGTCCTGGCATCTTGCGCGAGGCGCTGCTGCGCGTCGTCGGGACCGACGATTACCTGGACAGCGACGAGGCGGTCGAAGCGGTGGCCGCCGCGGCGCTGGTCGCCGCGCAGTGTCCCGGCGGGGAGGCGGTGACCACGCCCTACGGCCCGGACGAGCCCGTCCCCGAGCTGCCCGCCGACCTGCGGATGCTCGCGGTCGAGGCACTTGACCGGACGCTCAAGAAGCCCTCGGAGCTGATGGAGCTCTGGGACGAGACCGATGCCGGTCCTGCGTGGCGGGCGGGCATAGCCGGGCTGCGGAAGGTGCTGGCGGAGGCCGGCCCTCCCCAGGGCTGACGGGTCACAAGGATGACGGGTCCCAAGGCTGACGGGCGGCCCGCGCGCCGTGGCTCGTGAGGTGCGCCGTGCCGCGCGGGGGCCGATGAATCGGGCCTTGTTCGGGAGTCTGTCCTGGTGCAGGTCCGTACACCAGGCACAAGGAGTGAACCGTCATGGCCGATGACGAAGCAGAGATCCGGAGCCTGATCGAGCGGTGGGCCGAAGCCGTTCACCGAGGTGACCTGCCGGAAGTGCTGGCGGACCACGCGGACGACATCGTGATGTTCGACGTGCCGCCGCCGCATGACGGTGTCCGGGGTCTCGACGCCTACCGCGAGACATGGCCGCCGTTCTTCGAGTGGCAGGCACAGGGTGCCTCGTTCGAGATCGTGTCGCTCGACGTCACCGCCGGCGGGGACGCCGCCTTCGCGTACGCGCTGCTGCGCTGCGGCACGCCCAAGGAGCTGGCGGAGCATCCCGAGAACCGCCTGCGGCTGACGGTCGGGCTGCGTAAGGAGAAGGGACGCTGGGTCGTCGCCCACGAGCACCATTCGTTCGCGGACACGACCACCAGCAGTGGCACGTGAGGGGCGTTCCGCCGCTGCGGCGGGAAGCGGCGGGTGGTCACGTACGCAGCCACCACACACAGCCTGCGCGCGGTGAGGGACGGCTCGTCAGTGCCCCGGGCGGACCGTCAGTGCCGGGCGGGCTGTCCAGACACTGACGGTCCCCGGTCCCTCCGGCGGCCGGGTGGGCGGGTGCGGCCGCCGCGACCGGCCTCAGGCGTCCCGTCGAGTAAGCCGCCGGCCGCCCACCCACAGCGCCGCCGCCACCCAGAGCACCAGGACTCCCGTCCCCGTCCATGGGTTCAGTGGGCCGTCCGGCTGCTGGAGCAGGATCTGCTGGCCCGCGCGGTCCGGGAGGAAGTCGACCCAGCTGCCCCCCTGCGAAACGTCCCCGAGCACGAACGAGAGCATCAGCAGGAACGGGATCAGAATGCCCATGACCGCCGGCGCGCTGCGCAGCGCCGCCGCGAGTCCGGCTGCGAACAGAGTGATCAGCGCCAGGTAGAGCCCGCATCCCACCACGGCCCGCAACGCGCCGGGCGAGCCTATGCTCACGCCCCGGTCGCCCAGGGCCGCCTGTCCCAGGACGAAACACGTCGTGCTGGTGACCAGACCGACGGCGAGTGCCAGCAGGCCCACGACCGTGAGCTTGGCCGCGAAGAACACGCGCCGGCGGGGGACGGCGGCCAGCGAGACGCGGATGGCTCCGGCCCGGTACTCGCCGGCGACGGCGATCGAGCCGAAGCAGATCGCCGCTATCTGGCCGAAGTTGAGGCCGAAGAACGAGGCGCGGACGGGGTCGAACCCTCCTTCGGCGACCTCTTCGGCGCCGACTGTCGCGCACATCAGGACCGAGAAGCCGGTCGTGGCCACGAAGACGGCGGCGAGCGTGAGGCACTGGGAGCGCACGGACCGGATCTTCAGCCACTCGGAGTGCAGTGCGGGGACGACGGACGACATGGTCAGGCCTCCTGGGCAGCAGTGGCGGGCCGGGCGGTCGTGTACTCGGCCTCGTCGGCCGTGAGAGCGAGGTACGCGTGCTCCAGCGAGGGCTCCTCGCCGGCCAGTTCGAGAATCGGAATGCCTTCCTCGGCGGCGAGCGGCCCGATGTCCTCGACCCGGGCACCCTCGACGGTCCACCGGCCGTCTTCACTCTCTGCCGGGTGAAGGCCCCTGCCTCGGAGGACTGCACGCAGCCGGTCCCCGTCGGTGGTGCGCAGCCGGACCCGTGGTGTCGTCCATGCGTCGATGAACTCCCGCATACCGGTGTCGGCGAGCAGCCGGCCCCTGCCGAGCACCACCAAGTGGTCGGCGAACGAGGCCGTCTCGCTCATCAGATGGCTGGAGACAAGGACGGCCCTGCCCTCGGCGGCCAGCTCCCGCACGAGCTGCCGGATCCAGATGATGCCCTCGGGGTCCAGCCCGTTCGACGGCTCGTCGAGCATCAGCACCGCCGGGTCGCCGAGCAGGGCCGCCGCTATGCCGAGCCGCTGGCGCATGCCGAGCGAGTACGTCCTGATCCGCCGGCCCGCGGCACTCGCGATGCCCGCCTGTTCCAGCACGTCGTCCACGCGCCGCTCGGGTATCCGCGCCGCCGCGGCGAGGATGCGCAGATGGTCCCGGCCCGTGCGGGAGCCCATCGCTGCCTGCGCGTCGAGCAGGGCGCCCACCTGGCGCAGCGGTTCGTCGATCTCCGCGTACGGGCGTCCGCCGATGGTGGCCGTGCCCGACGTGGGCCGGTCCAGGCCGAGGACGAGGCGCATGGTCGTCGACTTCCCGGCACCGTTCGGGCCGAGGAAGCCGGTGACCTTGCCGGGACGGACACTGAACGTGAGCCCGTCCACGGCGCGCCTGCCGCCGTACTCCTTCGTGAGTTGTGAGACGTCGATGCTGGTCATGACATCAGCCTCGCCGCCGGGCCGGGCCGGCTGCCTCCCCCGCCGGAGGAGACCGCCTCCCCCGTGAGGGGGAGCCGTCGCGGCCGGTGCCGCTGGCACGATGACGGAATGCTCCACGTGCTCCGCTTTCTGCGCCCGCTGACCCGCAGGATCACCCGCCGTGTCACCTACACCCGCTGGCTGCACCTGCTCATCGGCACGGTCGTCATGGGCGTGTGGCTGTTCATCGACACGACGCGGTTGTACGTGCCTGTGCTGGCGCTCGGTCTGCTCGGGCTCGTCCCGGCGATGCGGCTCGTCGAAGGGTTGCAGGCCCGCCTCCTGCTGACTCCGTACGGATACAAGGACGACACTTCCGGTATCGCCGTCACCTCCTCGACCACCTGGTCCGACCGTTGGAGGACGGCTCTGTGGCTGGAGATACGTCTCGGTCTCGGTCTGCTCACGGGCAGGCTGACGGTGCACCTGCTCGGCATGTCGGTCGACCTGGCTCTGCTCGCCGGCGGTGGCCGGCCCGATTCCGGCTCACTCGTGCCGCTGCCCGACCACGGCCATTGGTGGTACGCGCTGCTGGTGCCTCTGCCGGCCGCGGTCCTGCTCGTCGCGGTCGTCGGGCTCGGAGAGCTGACCACAGCCATCGCCGTGCGCCTGCTCGGCGCCTCCGCGTCGGAGCGGCTCACGGCGCTGGAGGAGCGCACCGAACAGTTGCTGGAGCGGAACCGCATCGCCCGGGAGTTGCACGACTCGATCGGCCACGCGCTGACCGTGGCCGTGGTGCAGGCGGGCGCGGCGCGGGCCACAGGGGACAAGGAGTTCACCGAGCGGGCGCTGGCGGCGATCGAGGAGACGGGCCGCGCGGCGCTGGACGACCTGGAGCGTGTGCTGGACGTGCTCCGCGAATCGGGGCAGCCGGTCGGCAGCCGCCCCACACTCGCGGACGCCGACCGGTTGCTGGAGTCGGCGCGTGCGTCGGGCGCGGAGGTGCGGGCCGAGGTGACGGGTCCGCTGACGCTCGTACCGGGGCCGGTGTCCCGGGAGGGGTACCGCATAGTCCAGGAAGCGTTGACGAACGTGCTGCGGCACGCGGGCCCGGTGCCGACGCGGGTTCGGATCGCCGTCGCCGAGGGCCGGCTCGACCTGGAGGTCGTCAACGCGCTGACCGGCCCGGTCACTCCCGCCGCTCGCGGCAGTGGACTGCGCGGTATACGGGAGCGCGCGGCGCTGCTCGGCGGAAAGGCCACGAGCGGTCCGCACGAGGGCAGTTGGAGGGTGAAGGTGGGGCTACCGCTCGACGGCCTACGCTGAACGGGTGCCGATCACCGTGCTGCTTGTCGACGACGAACCTCTCGTACGGGCGGGGCTTCGTGCCGTGCTGGAGGCCCAGCCGGACATCCAGGTGGCCGGCGAGGCCGCCGACGGGGCCGCGGTGATCCCGCTGGTGCGGCAACTGCGGCCGGACGTGGTGGCGATGGACGTGCGGATGCCGTTGATGGACGGCATCGAGGCGACCCGTGCCGTGCTGCGCACGGTCGACGACCCACCGAAGATCCTGGTGGTCACGACCTTCGAGAACGACGAGTACGTGTACGAGGCGCTGCGCGCGGGCGCCGACGGTTTTCTGCTCAAGCGGGCACGCCCGGCGGAGATCGTGCACGCGGTGCGGCTGGTCGCCGAGGGAGAGTCGCTGCTGTTCCCCGCAGCCGTACGGTCGCTGGCCGCCGAGTACGGCAACTCGGCGGCGCGCACGGCAATGGAGCGGGCCGCGCTCACCGAGCGTGAGGCGGCCGTCCTGCGGCTGATGGCGCGCGGGCTCTCCAACGCGGAGATCGCGGCGCAGTTGTTCGTCGGCACGGAGACCGTGAAGACCCATGTCAGCGCGGTGCTGGCCAAACTGGGCGCGAGGGACAGGACGCAAGCGGTCATCGCCGCCTACGAGTCGGGCTTCGTCGCACCGGCCTGACCCGATCCCGCCGCCCTGCCGCCACCGCCACGGCCCCCAGCGCCACAGCCTCCGGGTCGCCGGCCTCCAGGTCGCCGGCGCCCCCGGTGCGCCGGCGGCGACGGCCGTCACAGGCGCCATCGCCGCGGCCTCGTAGCCGCCGCAGGCGCGCGGACGACACCGGCGCCTCCGGCGCGGCCGTCACCCGCCCGGGGCCCCGGCCGTCACAGGTGCGTCGGGGCGAACATGCGCAGCAGTGCCGGGAGGACGACGACCGACGGGCCCGGCCTGGCGAAGGCCTTCGCCAAGTCCTCCGACAGGGACTCCGGGCTCGTGCGGACGGCGGGGACGCCGAAGGACTCCGCCAGCGCCACGAAGTCCGGGCGGGCCAGCTCGGTCGCGGTGGCCTCGCCGAACGCGTCCGTCATGTACTCGCGCAGGATGCCGTAGCCGCCGTCGTCGACGATCAGCCACGTGACCGGCAGGCCGTACTGGCGGGCGGTGGCGAGTTCCGCGACGGAGTACATCGCGCCGCCGTCGCCGGACACGGCGAGGACGGGCCGGGACGGGTCGGCGGCGGCCGCGCCGAGGGCGGCGGGGAAGCCGTAGCCGAGGCCGCCGGCGCCCTGGGCCGAGTGCATCGTGTTGGGCTTGCGGGCGTCGAAGGCCGACCAGGCCCAGTAGGCCAGGATCGTCATGTCCCAGAAGCTGGGCGACTCGTCGGGCAGCGCCTCACGCACGGAGGCGAGGGTCCGCTGCTCCAGGGTGAGTTCCTGGGAGTCGATCCGGGCCCGGACCGCCGCGAGGACGTCCCGCACGGACGTGGCGGCCGAGGGGTCCTCGCGTTCGGAGACCGTCTCCAGCAGGGCGGACAGCGCGAGGCGCGCGTCCGCGTGGATGCCGAGCGCCGGGTGGTTGGACTCCAGCTTGCCGAGGTCGGCCTCGATCTGGATCACCCGGCCGCGCGGCGCGAACGTGTGGTAGTTCGAGGAGAGTTCGCCGAGGCCGGAGCCGACGACGAGCAGCACGTCCGCCGACTCCAGGAAGTCGGTGGTGTGACGGTCCTCCAGCCAGGACTGGAGGGAGAGCGGGTGCTCCCAGGGGAAGGCGCCCTTGCCGCCGAAGGTGGTGACGACCGGCGCGTCGAGCTTCTCGGCGAGCGCGAGCAGCTTGCCGGAGGCGTCGGAGCGTACGACTCCGCCGCCGGCGATGATCGCCGGCCGGGCGGCGTTCGACAGCAGGTCGGCGGCGACAGCCGTCAGTTCGGGCCGCGGCACGACGTCGTCGGGTGTGGCGTCCATGGCGGTGACGACCGGGAGGGTGGTTCCGGCGAGGAGGACGTCCTGCGGGATCTCGACCCACACGGGTCCGTGCGGAGCGGTCAGCGCCGACTCCCAGGCGGCCGCGATCGCCGACGGGATCTGGGAGGCCGTGCGCACCACGTGCACGGACTTGACGATGTCCCGGAACGACGCCTGCTGGTCACGCAGTTCGTGCAGATAACCGTGGCGGCCGCCGCCGAGCCCGGCGGAGGGCACCTGGCTGCCGATCGCCAGCACGGGCGCCGACGCCGCGGCCGCCTCCTGGAGCGCGGCCAGGGACATCAGCGCACCGGGGCCGGTCGACAGCAGCAGCGGTGCCGCCTCGCCGGTGACGCGGCCGTACGCGTCGGCGGCGAAGCCCGCGTTGTTCTCCACGCGCAGGCCGACGTACCGCAGGGACGAGCGGCGCAGCGCGTCGAACATGCCGAGTGCGTGCTGGCCGGGCAGGCCGAAGACCGTCGTCGCGCCGAGCCCGGAGAGGGTCTCGACGACGAGGTCGCCGCCGTTGCGGCCGGCCGGCGGGTTCAGCGCAGCCTCGGTCTGGGCCGCGGTGGGGCGCAGCACCAGGTCGTGGTCGTGGGTCACTGCGTCTTCCTCGCGTCGGCGATCTGCCGGGACATGATCGTGGTCAGCTCGTACGCGGTGTGCGACGCGGCGACGGAGGTGATCTCGGCGTGGTCGTAGGCCGGCGCCACCTCGACGACGTCGGCGGAGACGAGGTTGCAGGACGCGAGCCCGCGCAGGATCTCGAGGAGTTCGCGGGAGGTCATGCCGCCGGCCTCGGGGGTGCCGGTGCCGGGTGCGTGCGCCGGGTCGAGGCAGTCGATGTCGATGGAGATGTACAGCGGGCGGTCCCCGATGCGCTGCCGCAGCTGGTCGGCGACCTCGTCGGCGCCCCGGCGGTAGACGTCGGCGGAGGTGACGATGCCGAAGCCCATCTTCTCGTCGTCGGTGAGGTCCTGCTTGCCGTACAGCGGGCCGCGGGTGCCGACGTGGGACAGGGCGGAGGTGTCGAGGATGCCCTCCTCGACGGCGCGGCGGAACGGGGTGCCGTGGGTGTACTCGGCGCCGAAGTAGGTGTCCCAGGTGTCGAGGTGCGCGTCGAAGTGGAGCAGCGCGACCGGACCGTGCTTCTTGGCGACGGAACGCAGCAGCGGCAGCGCGATGGTGTGGTCGCCGCCGAGCGTCATCATCCGGGCGCCGGTTCCGAGCAGGTCGTCGGCGGCGGCCTCGATGGTGTCGACGGCCTCGTTGATGTTGAACGGGTTGGCCGCGATGTCACCCGCGTCCGCGACCTGGGCGAGCGCGAAGGGCGAGGCGTCCTGGGCCGGGTTGTACGGGCGCAGGAGCCTCGACGCCTCGCGGATGGCGTTGCCGCCGAAGCGCGCACCGGGCCGGTAGGAGACCCCGGAGTCGAAGGGGACGCCGACCACGGCGACGTCGGCACGGCCGACCTCGTCGAGCCGGGGCAGCCGGGCGAACGTGGCGGGTCCGGCGTACCGCGGGATGCGGGAGGAGTCGACGGGGCCGCGCGGCTGCTCGTTGCTGCTCATGTGACATGCCTTCCTTCTTGCGCTTCGTTGCGCATTAAGCCGTTTCAGGGCGTTTGTACGACTTTAACTGTGGACCGGCGCGGTCTCGGCGGGCGGGGCCTCCGGCTCGGCCTCGTCGCCGCCCCGGCCGGCCAGCCGCTCACGCCAGTTGGCGAGCACGGCCGGGTCGGTGGGCCGGGTGGCCAGGCTGACGGCCACGTACGCGGCGAGAGAGGCGAGCAGGCCGTAGTAGACGGGCTGGTTGGCAAGGATGCCGTACGCCGCCATGAGGCCGATGACCGAGAGACCGCCGACGGTCACCGCGGCGAGCGCGCCCTGCACGGTGCCGCGCTTCCACAGCAGGCCGCCGAGGATGGGCACCAGCAGGCCGCCGACGAGCAGGTTGTAGGCGACGGTGAGGGCCTGGACGACGTCGTTGAGGGCGATGGCGATGAGGATGACTCCGACGCCCATGATCAGGATGAAGGCGCGGTTGCCCTTGACCTCGTCGTGCCCACCCTCCGCCTTGGCGGTGAGGCCGCGCAGCCGGGACCAGATGTCGTTGTTGGCGACGGTGGCGCAGGCGATGAGCGCGCCGGAGGAGGTGGACATGACGGCGGCGAGCGCGGCGGCCAGCACCAGGCCCCGGACCCCCATCGGCAGCTCGTCCTTGACGATGGTGGCGAAGGCGTCGTCCGCGCTGGGCAGCTTCGGGTACATCACCTTGGCGGCCGTGCCGATGACGGCGCCGGCGAGGGCGTAGGCGAGGCAGTACGTACCGGCGACGGTGCCGCCCCACTTGGCGACCTTGTCGGTGCGGGCGGTGAAGACCCGCTGCCAGATGTCCTGGCCGATGAGCATGCCGAAGGTGTAGATCAGGACGTACGTGAAGATCGTCTCGCCGCCGATGCCGAGGGGCTCGAAGTACGCGGTCGGCAGCGCCGCCTTCATCTCGGCGAAGCCGCCCGCCTTGACGACGGCGATGGGCAGGAGCAGAAGCAGCACACCGATGGTCTTCACCACGAACTGCACCATGTCGGTGATCGTGATGGACCACATGCCGCCGAGGGTCGAGTAGGCGACGACGATCGTGCCGCCGAGGACGATCGCGGCGGTCCGGGGCAGGTCGAAGAGGACGTCGAAGATCGTGGCGTAGGCGATGGTCGAGGTGACGGCCAGCATCAGGGTGTACGCCCACATGACGACGCCCGAGATCACGCCGGCCTTGCCGCCGTAGCGCAGGTCGAGCATCTCGGAGACGGTGTAGACCTTGAGCCGGGCGATCCGCGCGGAGAAGAAGACGGACAGGGCGAGAAGGCCGAGGCCGATGGTGAAGACCATCCAGGCGCCCGAGAGTCCGTACTTGTAGCCGAGTCCGACGCCGCCGATGGTCGACGCGCCGCCGAGCACGATCGCGGCCATGGTGCCCGAGTACATCCAGGGGCCGAGGCGGCGGCCCGCGACCAGGAACTCGCTCTTGGACTTGGCGCGGCGCATGCCCCACCAGCCCATCGCCAGCATGCTGGCCAGGTACAGGACGATGACTGCGTAGTCGACGGCCATGGGCCCTCCTCTGCTCACCTCAGTGGCGTGTCGTGCGGGGAAAGTGCCAGGGCCGATCGCGGGGACATCCGCCCGTACCCGCTGCCGCTGGATGGCATGACAGTAGGTGGCCGGAAAGCGACGCTGAAGTGTACGTTTCATCCATCGTTCCCACGATGGATGTACGAAGGGTCCACCGCCATGTCCGCTCAGGAGCCCGCATCCACGCCCCCGGCGCCGGCCGTCCCGCTCGCCGCCCTGCTCGCCCGCCGGGACCTCGGTCTGCGACTGCTCGCGGGCCCCGAGGACGCCGCCCTCCACTGGGTGCACACCTCCGAGATGGCGGACCCCTATCCGTACCTCCTCGGCGGTGAACTGCTGATGACGGCGGGCGTGCAGCTCAGCGACCCGTCGCGGTATGTGGAACGCGTGGTCGAGGCGGGCGCGGCGGCACTCGGCTTCGGCGTGGCTCCGGTGTACGACACCGTCCCCGCGGAGCTCGTCGAGGCGTGCACACGCCACGGCCTGCCGCTGGTCGAGGTGCCGCCGCAGACGCCGTTCACGGCGGTTGCCCGGGCGCTGTGGCGACTGATGGCCCAGGCCCGCCTCCAGGAATTGCGGCGGGTGACCGAGGCACAGCAGTCGCTGGCGACGGCGGCGGCCCGGCCGGCCCCTGTCCCGGCGGTGCTCGGCGCGCTGGCCTCGCGGCTCGGCGGACGCGCGGTGCTGTTCGCTCCGGACGGTACGGAGTCGGCGGCGGCGGGCCGGCCGATCCCCGAGGCGGCGAGCCGTGCGCTCGCGGATCTGGCGGGAGTCGTGGGACCGCGCCCGGGCGGACCGGCGACGGCGAGCGGGGACGGCGGGGGACTGCGGCTCGCCGCGTACGCGCTCGGCGGCGGCGACGGCGACGGCCTCACGCTCGGAGTCGCGTCCGAGCACCACGAGCCGGGGAACCACCCGATCGCCGGGGTGGCCGTCGTCCTGCTCTCGCTGCTCACGGCCCCGCGACGAGGGGCGGATTCCGCGGTACGCGACGCGGCCCTTGTCCGGCTGCTCCTCGGTGAGGCCCCGGCCGAGGTGGCGCGCTCGCTGGACCCGGGCCCCTGGACGGTGGTCCACGCCCAGGGCGGCGACGGGACCCCGTTCGCGGCTGCCGCGCTGGCGGCGACGCTGGGCACCTCCCTGGTCGAGACGCCCGACGGCACGACGGTACGGCTGCTGCTGCCCGCGAGCACGGCCGTCGCGGCCCAGCCGGGCTGGACGCTCGGAGTCAGCGCCCCGGCCGAGGCGCGGGACCTCGCCGTCGCCGACACGCACGCGGCACGCGCCGTACGCCGTGCGCTCACGACGGGCAAGCCTCTGGTGCGCCACCGCGAGTCCGGCCCGCTCACCCCCGACGAGGCCCGCGCGCGTCTGGCCCCGCTCGCCGACTCCCCCGCGCTCGTCGAAACGCTGCGGACGTGGCTCTCCCTGCACGGCAGTTGGGACCGCACCGCCGCCGCCATGGACATCCACCGCAACACCGTCCGCCAGCGCATCGGCCGCTGCGCGACTCTGCTGGACGCCGACCTGGACGACGTGGACGTCCGGATGGAGCTGTGGTTCGCGCTGCGCCAGGGGTAGGTGGTCCGACGTCCACGGTTCCGTGACAAGCCCACGACCGGCGCGGCCGAAAGCTGTCGCCACGCACCGATCCCCTTGCTCCTCAGGTGTGTTGGAATTCCCGCATGGTCACTCCTGCTGACGGAACCAGGGTCGCGGACCCGGACGGGCCGGCGCGCCGCCTGCGCGCCGAGGTCGAGCGGTTACGGGACGAGGCGGCGCACCAGAAGGGACTCGCCCACCGCCGGGCCGAGTTCTGGACCAAGGCCCATATCGCCCTGGGCTTCCCGGCCGCCCTCCTCGCCGGCACCGCCGGAGCCGCCGGCCTGGCCACGGCCGACGCCCGCATCCCCGCCGCCCTGCTCGCCCTGGCCTCCGCCGGCTTCGCGGCCGGGGCGGGCTTCCTCCGCAGCGACGTCCGCTGCCGTGCCAACAAGCGCGCCCGGCACGCCTGGGCGGCCCTGGAAGGCCGCGCCAGGGTGAAACTGGCACGCGAGCACCTGTCCCCGGAGGACCTCGCCGAACTCCTCGACCACCGCCAGGCGGCGCTCTCGGCCTACGACGCGGAGGACCCCCAACCAGGCCCGCCGCCTGCCCTGCCTGGCTGATCCCACCTCTGTCCCCGGCTCAGGCCGCGTGCCAGGTGCTGCTGGTGACGTCCGTCGGGCACCGTTCCTCAATCGGTCAGATGCCGCTCCGCGTAGACCTTGAGAGCGTCGCGGATGAACACGGCGGCTCCCTCGGCGTGCTGGTCGTACAGCGCGGTGAACCGGGGGTCGGCGACATAGAGTTCGCCCAGACCGATGACGTACGAGCGGCTGACCGGCACCGGTCCGGACAGCCACTCGCAGTGGCGCCGGGCGATGTCCCGCACCTCGTCGTCCTCCGCGGTCTTCCCGGATTCGAAGGCGGCGACGAAGTCCCGCGAGATCGCCTCCTGGCGCTCCTTGAAGTCCCGCTTCTCCTCGTCCGTGAGCGAACGCCACCAGCGGTCGCCGTTCACATAGGCCTCACGGCCCCAGCGCTCGGTGACCTCCTGCTCGTACTGCGTGTGGTCGAAGCCGTCCAGCACTTCCTCGGGCATGAGCTGCACTCCTCTCGTCGTCTTGTCGAGAGTGGTCCGCACCGCGGCGATCTGCCGGCCGATGCGCTCGCGCTCCTGTTCCAGCAACTCCAGGTGCGTCCGCAGGGCGGCGGCGGTCTCCTGCTGCCCCGCGAGCACCTCGGCGATCGCCGGCAGAGAGAGCCCGAGTCGGCGCAGCAGCAGGATCCGCTGCAGGCGCACGAGCTCGTCCTGGCCGTAGTAGCGGTAGCCGTTGATTCCGACCCGGCTCGGCTCGAGCAGCCCGAGTTCGCCGTAGTGCCGCAGCGTCCGGCTCGTCGTACCGGCGCGCCGCGTGATGTCCTGGATCGACCACTCCATGCGTGGACGGTAGAAGTTGACGTTACGTAAAGGTCAACCCGTTTCCCGCGCGGGGCCCTGGCCGGCGTTCGTCACGGATCTGAAGCGCTCCGGGCAGCGGGAGGGGCAGACCCGAAACGTTGACCGGCCGGGGGAACCGCCGTAGCGTTCGTCGCACAAACGGACAAATCACTCATCGGTCGGAGCGTGGGCCCATGCACATAACCCGCCGCAGGACCGGCACCCTCGCCGGCACCGCCCTTCTGGCAACCTGCCTGCTCTCGACGCTTTCGGCCTGCGGGTCCGAGACCTCCGCACCCCGGCCGCCGGCCGACCTCCCCAAGGTCTCCTTGCAGGTCGGGAACGCCCCGCTGGGGAAGGCCCTGGCGACCCAGGCCACGGCCCAGAGCGCAGCGGCGGAGGAGGCCGCGGCGAAGAAGCAGTGCACCACGGACCCGGCCGACCGCCAGAACTGCCGTAACCCCGGCGGCACGATCGACCCCGACGGCGGGGACGTCGACGGAGACGGCGTGTTCGAGGACAACGAGCCGGTCGGCCCCGCGTACAAGGACCCCCGCGCCTACGACGGCGGCAAGACGTCCGGCGAGACGCAGTGCGAGTGGTTGCGCTCGCAGGGAATCGCCTGCTGAGAGCGCCCGCAGCCCGCGCGCACAGCCCGACACGGCAACGCCCCCGCCCTTGCGGCGGGGGCGTCGTCACGCCGGTACGTGCTCAGCATCACTATGGACACTTTCAACAACCCCCCGGTAACTTAGGCTGAGCAAGCGCTTAGCCATGTGCAGCGTGCCCACACAGTCACCGTCACCGAGGAGGCGTCCGTGCGCCGGACCGTATTCAACGAGGACCACGAGGCGTTCCGGGACACCATCCGCGCCTTCATCGAGGCCGAGGTCGTCCCCGTCTACGACGAGTGGTTCGCTGCCGGCCAGGCGCCGCGCGACTTCTACTACAAGCTCGGCGAGCTGGGCATCTTCGGCATCAACGTGCCCGAGGAGTTCGGCGGCGCGGGCCTGGACACGCACAAGTTCGAGGCCGTCCTCTACGAGGAGACCGCCCGCGCGGGCGTCCAGTTCGGCGGCTCCGGTGTGCACGTGCTGCTCGCCCTCCCCTACATCAAGCTGCTCGCCACCGACGAGCAGAAGAAGCGCTACCTGACGAAGTTCGTCACCGGCGAAGAGATGTGGGCGCTGGCGATGACCGAGCCGGGCACCGGCTCCGACGTCGCGGGCATGAAGACCACCGCCAAGCTCTCCGAGGACGGCACGCACTACGTCCTCAACGGCGCCAAGACCTTCATCACCGGCGGTGTGCACGCCGACCGTGTGATCGTCTGCGCCCGCACGTCCGCCCCGCGCGAGGACGACCGCCGCTTCGGCATCTCCCTGTTCGCCGTGGACACCAAGGCAGAGGGCTACTCCGTCGGCCGCAAGCTGGACAAGCTGGGCCTGCGCACCTCCGACACCGCCGAGCTGGCCTTCGTCGACGTCAAGGTCCCGGTCGAGGACCTGCTCGGCGAGGAGAACAAGGGCTTCTACTACCTCGGCCAGAACCTGCCGTCCGAGCGCTGGGGCATCGCGTTCGGCGCGTACGCCCAGGCCAAGGCCGCCATCCGGTTCGCCCAGCAGTACGTGACCGACCGTACGGTCTTCGGCAAGCCGGTCGCCTCGTTCCAGAACACCAAGTTCGAGCTGGCCGCCTGCCAGGCCGAGGTGGACGCCGCGGAAGCCGTCGCCGACCGCGCGCTGGAAGCGCTGGACGCCGGCGAGCTGACCGCCGCCGAGGCCGCTTCCGCGAAGCTGTTCTGCACCGAGGTCGCCCACCGCGTCATCGACCGCTGCCTCCAGCTCCACGGCGGCTACGGCTACATGAACGAGTACCCGATCGCCCGTCTGTACGCCGACAACCGCGTCAACCGCATCTACGGCGGCACCAGCGAGGTCATGAAGTCCATCATCGCCAAGTCGATGGGCCTGTAGGTTCCCTGAAGTGAACCAGGCGCTCGACGAACTGCTCGATCTGCTCGACCTGGAGCAGATCGAGCAGAACATCTTCCGGGGAAGCTCCCGTTCGGCCGTGGTCCCGCGCGTCTTCGGCGGGCAGGTCGCCGCGCAGGCGCTGGTCGCCGCGGGCCGGACGGCCCCGGCGGACCGCACGGCGCACTCGCTGCACTCGTACTTCCTGCGCATGGGCGACCCGGGCGCCCCGATCGTCTACACGGTCGACCGCATCCGCGACGGACGGTCGTTCACGACCCGACGGGTGGTCGCGGTCCAGCACGGCCAGCCGATCTTCCACCTCTCCGCGTCGTTCCAGACGCCCGAGGAGGGCCTGGAGCACCAGGCGGAGATGCCTGACGCGCCGGACCCGGAATCGCTGCCGACGGCCGCCGAGATGCTGCCGCGTTACGCGGACCGCTTCGTCGACCCCGGCGTGGTGGACCGGCTCCTCGAGGCGCGGGCGGCGGTCGACCTGCGTTACGTGGACGAGCCGCCGTACGCCACGGCGGGGCGACCGCGCGAGCCGCGCTCCCAGGTCTGGTTCCGCGCGAACGGCAAGCTCGCCGACGACTCGCTGCTGCACGTCTGCCTCGCGACGTACGTCTCCGACATGACGCTGCTCGACTCGGTCCTGCTCGCCCACGGGCGGGGCGGCTGGGCGGTCGGGGACGTCGTGGGAGCGTCACTCGACCACGCGATGTGGTTCCACCGGCCGTTCCGCGCGGACGAATGGCTCCTGTACGACCAGCAGTCGCCGTCCGCCTCCGGCGGCCGGGGCCTGGGCCAGGCCCGTATCTACACCCAGGACGGGCAGCTGGCGATCTCGGTCATCCAGGAGGGCGTGGTCCGCGTCCCGCGCTGACCGCGCACGGCGCGCGCCCCGGCCGGCGGTCAGGCGGCCGGGGCGTGCGCCGCGAACACCACCTTCGACGTGTCACCGTCGAGCTCCAGACTGAGCGTCGCGTCGAGCGCGCGGGCGAGTCGGGCGAGCAGCGGCAGGGTGGGCATGGTGCCGCCGAGCTCCAGCTTGGAGACCTGGGGCTGGGTCATCTCGGCGCGCTTGGCGAGCTCGGTCTGGGAGATCCCGAGCTCGGTCCGCCGGTCGTAGACGGCCTGCCCGAGATCGAATGCCAGGCGGATCTCCTCGCGCCGCCTTGCAATCTCGGGGCTCTCGCTGATGCCCCTGGCGATCTCCTTGTCGCGGGCAAGCTTCCATCGTGCGTGGCTTGTCATCGAGACCGTCCCTCCGTGATGACGCGGGTGAATTCCTCGTGTGCCGGTTCGTGTTCGGCCTGACATACGGCCTGAGCACGCCGGGCGCGGGCGACTTCGGCGTCCTCCCGCTGCCGGTTCTTGCGAAACACGGTCAGCAGGACGATCCGACGCCCTGGCGCAAGCCAGTAAGACAGCCGTACGGCGTCACGATTGTGCCCAAGGTCGAAGCGCAACTCGCGCACGCGGCCGCCCAGATGCCGGGAGTACGGCTCACCGAGCGTCGTCGCGTTGCAGGCGAGGCGCACGACGATGTGCTCGACGATGAGGTACTCGCGGTCCGGAAGGTTGGCGAGCCACAGCCTGACCTCGGGTTCGATCTCGACGGCATAAGGATCTTCCATACAGCCGAACGTATATATCTCTGAGTGTATGCCACGGGTGAAGTCGCAGGAAGTCCACCAACCGTGTGAAACCGACTCCCCAGTTGACTACTTCCCTCCGTGCACCGGCAGCTCCGCCCCGGGACCGGCCGCCGTAGGCACCGGCAGTGTCGCGGCCAGGGCGAAGCCGCCGGCCGGGGTCGGACCGGCCGTGAGGGTGCCGCCGAGGGCCGCCGTGCGGGTGCGCAGGCCGGAGAGGCCGTGGCCGCCGAGGTCGGGGGGCGGGCAGGGGCCCTGCGGCGGGTCGTTGTGGACGGCGACGAGCAGGGAGTGCCCGCTGCGGCGCACCGTCACCCGGGCGGCGGCGCCAGGAGCGTGGCGGCGGATGTTGGTCAGGCCCTCCTGGACGATGCGGTAGGCGGCGTGCTCGACCGCCGGAGGGCAGTCGCCGGCGTCCAGGTGCACCGCCTCGACGAGGTCGCGCGCCGCATCCAGGAGCTCCGGGAGCTGCGCGAGGCCCGGGCCGTCGTGGCGGATGGCCCGTCGCAGGTCGGCCGCGGCGCGACGGCTGAGCTCCCCCAGGGCGGCGGCCTCCTCCCGGTACGGGGCCGAGTCGGCGGCCGCGGCGAGCCCGCTGCAGCGCAGGCTGATCAGGCTCAGGTGGTGGGCCGCCGTGTCGTGGACGTCCCTGGCCAGCCGTTCGCGTTCCCGCAGTGCGGCCTGTTCGGCGGCGTACCGGCGCTCACGTTCGCGGGAGAGCGCCAGTTCGGCGAGGCGGGCGGCGAGCTCGGCGCGGGCGCGACCGAGCAGGCCGAGCGCGGCGGGGGCGACGGCGAGCAGCCCGGCGAGCAGGACGCCGAGGGTGGTCTCCGGCAGCGACCAGGCGTATCCGTCCAGGTCCCGCCAGGGCACGAACGCCACGACGGCGACGGCGGCCGAGGCGGCGACCACCTCGCCGCGGCCGCGCTGGGACGCGGCCAGCGCGTGCAGCGCGCACATGGCGGGCAGCCACAGCACGCCGGTGGCGAGCGTCGGCAGCGTGAGGGCGAAGACCGTACGGGGGAAGCGCCCACGCAGGACGAGCAGGCCCGCTGCGGCGAGCGCGCCGACGGCCATCCAGTCCTCCAGCCAGACCCGGGTGGCCAGTGCCTCCGCGACCGCGGCGGCGACGACGAGGGCTTGACCGGCCCAGTACCGGGCGCTCATCCCGGTCCCTGCCCGCCCGTGGCGCGGTGGACGACCGCGGCGAGGCCGACCCGGCTGCTGACGGCGAGCTTCCGCTTCAGCGAGCCGATGTGTGTCTTGACCGTGGTCACCCCCATGCCGAGGTGTGTGGCGATGTCGGTGTTGGACAGTCCTGCCGCGATCAGGGTGAGGACCTCACGCTCACGCGTGGTGAGGCCGGCGAGGTCGTCGGACGCCCGGGGCGGAGCGGGGGCGGGGGGACCGGCCGTGAACCGGGCCAGTACGGCGGCACTGCCGGGCGGTGTGCAGATCACCCCGCCGGCGGCGAGGAGGCGCACCGCGTCCACGAACAGGCGTGGTTCCGTGGTCTTGAGCAGGAACCCGGACGCGCCGTCCCGCAGGGCGCGCTCGACGTGGTCGGCGCGGTCGAGGGCGGTGAGCATGGCCACCACGGGCGGGGCGGGCAGTGCCCGCACGCCGCGCAGTACGTCGAGGCCGGAGGCTCCGGGCATGTCGATGTCCAGCAGGACCACGTCGGGGGCGAGTCGCCGGGCCGTTTCGAGGGCGTCGGGGCCGTCGCAGGTGGCGGCGACGGTGACGGCGTCGGCCGAGTCGAGGAGCCGTTGCAGCGCGGTGCGTACCAGTTCCTCGTCGTCGACGACGAGCACACGCACCGGCGGCCTCAAGTCGTAGTGCAAAGGTCGTCCTGTGGTCTGAGCGATGGCGTGCCTGCGGCTGCGAGCCTGGATGCAGATCCTAGGACGCCACAAGCGCCCGTCCGGATCCCCGGGGGCTGGACCAACCCCCGGGACCACGCTGCCCGGGCCGCCGGGCCGGTGTCCGAAGGGATCAGTGAGTGCGGTGCCGCAGGCCGAGGAGGAACCGTCGTACGCCGATGAGTCGGCGAACGACGCGGCCGGCACCGCGGCCTGGGCGACGGCGTCGCCCGGTGCCCGGGCGATGTGGACCGCCGGCGGCGCAGTACTGATCGTCGGCTCGGTGGTGCTGTTCCTGATCCTGCGCGAGCGGCTGATCGACCTCGGGACCGGATGGCGGTACGTCCTGGCGCTGGGCCTGCGGGGCTCGCTCTCCCTGCTGCTGCTCGGTGGGACGTACTGCGTGGTGCGGGGCCTCTGGCGCCGCTGACCCCGGCGGGGGTCGCGGTGGGGGTGGCCGCGGTGGGGGCCGCGGCGATGTCCAGGACGTGATGCCGGCGGGGGCCGCAGGGGGCCGCCGCCGGTGTCACAGCTCGTGGGTGAGGCCCGCCGCGTCGAGCAGGTATGCCGTCATCGGGTCGTAGAAACGCGGGTCGGTGACGTGGTCGTCGAGGGGGACGGTCACCTGGAGCGTGCCCTCCGCCTCGCCGATGAACAGCGCCGGGTCGTTGCAGTCCGCGTATCCGATGGAGTCCAGCCCGCGCTGGCCCGCGCAGCCGGCCCAGCCGTGGTCGGCCACGACGAGGTCGGGCAGCGGCCTGCCCTCGTGCGCCATGGCGTCCAGGATCGCGGCCATCGGGGCCGGCGAGTGGGTGTGCCACAGGGTCGCGCCCCGCTCGAGCATGGCGACGTCGGCGAACTGGAAGACCATGCCCTCGTCGGCGATCAGACCGCCCGGGATCCGCACGATCTCGCAGCCGGCCGCGCGCAGCGCGGCGGCCGTGGCGCGGTGCACGTCCAGCAGCCCGCCGGGGTGCCCGGTCGCGAACAGCACCCGCTCCTTCGCGTCGGCCGCCTTGCGCAGCCGCGCGGCCATGCGTTCGAGCGCGTCGACGGTCAGCTCGGGGTCGATGGTGTCCTGTCCCTGCCGGTGTCCGGGGTCGTCGCTGACACCGCACCGCTCCGCCATGACGGCGAGCACGTCCTGCTCGTCGCTCCAGCGGTCCCCGAGTTCGAGGCCGAGCCAGTAGTGCCGGTCACCGTTGGCGAGCTTGCGGTAGTGGGAGAGGTTGTTGTCGCGCGGAGTGGCGACGTCTCCGGCGATACGTGAGCGGACGAGGTGGTCGACGAGAGCGGCACGGCTGGGTATCGGCATGGACCCATTGTGCCGTGGGGTGAGCGGAGCGTGTCGACCGTATTGCCCGCTGGGACGTGCCCCACGACCTGCGGCGTGCCGTGCGCCGGTGCGCCCCCACCCCGCGTGGCCCGCCGCACCCCGGTGCGCCCCACACCCTGCCGGTCCACCGCCGCCGGTGCGCCCGTCAGCCCGCGAGCGAGGCCAGGGCCCCGTGTGCCAGACGGCGCAGCAGGTCCTCCGTCGCCGCGCGGCCCAGAGGGCCGCCGCCGTTCGCCCCCAGGTGCGGGGTGGAATTCAGCAGGCCGAAGACCGCGTGCACCGCCGCCCGCGCCTCGGACTCCGCGACCTCGGGGTGGAGCTCACGGACCACGGTCACCCACAGCTCCACGTACTGGCGCTGGAGCTGGCGAACCAGTTTGCGGTCACTGTCCCGGAGGCGGTCCAGCTCCCGGTCGTGCAGGGTGATCAGGGGGCGGTCGTCGAGGGCGAAGTCGATGTGACCGTCGATGAGGGACGCGAGCACCGACTCCGGCCCGGTGCCCGCCTCCTCGACCCGCAGCCGCCCCCCGTCCAGGAGGCGCTCACTGATGCCGACCAGCAGCTCCGCCAGCATGGCGTCCTTGCCTGCGAAGTGGCGGTACAGACCAGGGCCGCTGATGCCGACCGCGGCTCCTATCTCGTCGACGCCCACGCCGTGGAAGCCGCGCTCTGCGAAGAGGCGGGCGGCCTCCTTGAGGATCTGCTCACGGCGGGTCGGGGCCGCGGTCCTGGTGCTCATGAACATTCATTCTAGACAGGGCGGTTAGCGGTCGTTAACCTGGACGCAACACGTTAACGCTCATTAACCGAGCAAGGGAGCTCGATCAATGCAGCAGGCACCAGTGCTGGCGAGCGCCGCGGACCCGGCCTCCGAGGCCTGGCAGGCCAATGAGGCGGCACACCAGGAGCTCGCCGACGGTCTGCGGTCCCGTCTCGCGGCTGCCCGCCTCGGCGGCGGCGAGAAGGCGCGCGCCCGCCACACGGCGCGCGGCAAGCTGCTGCCCCGGGAGCGGGTCGACAACCTGCTCGACCCGGGGTCGCCGTTCCTCGAGCTGGCCCCGCTCGCGGCCGAGGGGATGTACGGGGGGCAGGCCCCGGCCGCCGGCGTGATCGCCGGGATCGGCAGGGTCAGCGGCCGTGAGGTCGTGGTCGTCGCCAACGACGCCACCGTCAAGGGCGGGACGTACTACCCGATGACGGTGAAGAAGCACCTGCGGGCGCAGGAGGTGGCGCTGGAGAACCGCCTCCCCTGTGTCTATCTGGTGGACTCGGGCGGCGCGTTCCTGCCGATGCAGGACGAGGTGTTCCCCGACCGCGACCACTTCGGGCGGATCTTCTACAACCAGGCCCGGATGTCCGGCGCGGGGATCCCGCAGATCGCGGCGGTGCTGGGCTCGTGCACGGCGGGCGGCGCGTACGTCCCGGCGATGAGCGACGAGGCCGTGATCGTCCGCAACCAGGGCACCATCTTCCTGGGCGGTCCGCCACTGGTGAAGGCCGCGACCGGCGAGGTCGTCACCGCGGAGGAGCTCGGCGGCGGCGAGGTCCACTCCCGCGTCTCCGGCGTGACCGACCACCTCGCCGAGGACGACGCGCACGCGCTGCGGATCGTCAGGAACATCGTGGCGACGCTCCCCGCGCGCGGCCCGCTGCCCTGGCAGGTCGAGCCCGCGGAGGAGCCGAAGGTCGACCCGGCGGGGCTGTACGGGGCGGTGCCGGTCGACTCCCGCACGCCCTACGACGCCCGCGAGATCATCGCCCGCGTCGTGGACGCCTCCCGCTTCCAGGAGTTCAAGGCCGAGTTCGGCCAGACGCTGGTCACCGGCTTCGCCCGGATCCACGGTCATCCGGTCGGCATCGTCGCCAACAACGGCATCCTGTTCGCCGAGTCCGCCCAGAAGGGCGCGCACTTCATCGAGCTCTGCGACCAGCGCGGCATCCCGCTCCTCTTCCTGCAGAACATCTCCGGCTTCATGGTCGGCAAGGACTACGAGGCGGGCGGCATCGCCAAGCACGGCGCCAAGATGGTCACCGCGGTGGCCTGCACCAGGGTGCCGAAGATGACCGTGGTCGTCGGCGGTTCGTACGGCGCGGGCAACTACTCGATGTGCGGCCGGGCGTACAGCCCCCGCTTCCTGTGGATGTGGCCCAACGCCAAGATCTCGGTCATGGGCGGCGAGCAGGCCGCGTCCGTGCTGGCCACCGTCAAGCGGGACCAGCTCGAGGGCCGCGGCGAGGAGTGGTCCGCCGAGGAGGAAGAGACCTTCAAGGATCCGATCCGCGCCCAGTACGAACAGCAGGGCAACGCCTACTACGCGACGGCCCGCCTCTGGGACGACGGCGTGATCGACCCGATGGAGACCCGGCAGGTGCTGGGGCTCGCTCTGACCGCCTGTGCCAACGCCCCGTTGGGAGACGCCGGCTTCGGCGTCTTCCGGATGTGAGGGACCTTCCACGATGACGATGTTCGACACCGTTCTGGTGGCCAACAGGGGCGAGATCGCCGTACGGGTCATCCGCACCCTGCGGTCCCTCGGCGTGCGCTCCGTGGCCGTCTTCAGCGACGCCGACGCCGGGGCGCGCCATGTGCGCGAGGCCGACACGGCCGTCCGCATCGGCCCGGCGCCGGCCGCCGAGAGCTATCTCTCCATCGAGAGGCTGCTCGACGCCGCGACCCGTACCGGCGCGCAGGCCGTGCACCCGGGCTACGGCTTCCTCGCGGAGAACGCGGGCTTCGCCGAGGCCTGCGCGGAGGCGGGGCTGGTCTTCATCGGACCGCCGCCGTCCGCGATCTCCCTCATGGGGGACAAGATCCGCGCCAAGGAGACGGTGCGGGCGGCCGGTGTCCCGGTCGTGCCCGGATCGTCCGGCAGCGGGCTGAGCGACGAGGAACTGGCCGCCGCCGCACGCGAGATCGGCATGCCGGTGCTGCTCAAGCCCTCGGCGGGCGGCGGCGGCAAGGGCATGCGCCTCACCCGCGTGGAGTCCGCCCTGATGGACGAGATCGCGGCGGCCCGGCGCGAGGCACGTGCCTCCTTCGGCGACGACACGCTGCTCGTCGAGCGCTGGATCGACCGTCCGCGGCACATCGAGATCCAGGTGCTGGCCGACGGCCACGGCAATGTCGTCCACCTCGGCGAGCGCGAGTGCTCGCTCCAGCGCCGCCACCAGAAGATCATCGAGGAGGCGCCGTCCGTCCTGCTGGACGAGGCGACGCGGGCCGCGATGGGTGAGGCGGCCGTGCAGGCCGCCCGCTCCTGCGGCTACCGCGGGGCGGGCACGGTGGAGTTCATCGTGCCGGGCACGGACCCCTCTCAGTACTACTTCATGGAGATGAACACCCGTCTCCAGGTCGAGCACCCGGTCACCGAGCTGATCACGGGACTGGACCTGGTGGAGTGGCAGCTACGGGTCGCGGCCGGCGAACGGCTGACGTTCACGCAGGACGACATCACCCTCACGGGCCACGCGATCGAGGCCCGGATCTGCGCCGAGGACCCCTCCCGGGGCTTCCTTCCCTCCGGCGGCACGGTCCTGAGGCTCCAGGAGCCGCAGGGCGAGGGGGTGCGCACCGACTCGGGCCTCAGCGAAGGCTCGGAGGTCGGCAGCCTGTACGACCCGATGCTCTCGAAGGTCATCGCGTACGGCCCCGACCGCCCCACCGCCCTGCGCAAGCTGCGTGCCGCCCTGGCCGACACGGTGACGCTGGGCGTCCCGACGAACGCCGGCTTCCTGCGCCGGCTGCTGGCCCACCCGGCGGTCGTCTCCGGCGAGATGGACACCGGCCTGGTGGAGCGCGAGGCGGAGGGCCTGGTCCCGGCCGGCGTGCCGGACGAGGTGTACGAGGCCGCGGCGGCGGTCCGCGCCGCCGCGCTGGCGCCGCGCCCGGACGGCGCCGGCTGGACCGACCCGTTCTCCGTGCCGACCGGCTGGCGGATGGGCGGCGAACCGGCCCCGCTCGCCTTCCCGTTGCGCGTGCCCGGCTCGGACCCGGTCGACCACGCCGTCCGCCGGCAGGCGACGCCCCGGGTGGAGGCGCACACGGTCTCCGTGGAGATGCACGGCGTCACGCACACCTTCCACCGGGCGGGCGACTGGCTCGGCCGGGAGGGCGACTCCTGGCACGTCATGGACCACGACCCCGTCGAGGCGTCCCTGAGCGGCGCCGCCCGTTCGGGGGTGGACACCCTCGCGGCGCCGATGCCGGGCACCGTCACCGTCGTCAAGGTCGCCGTGGGTGACGTGGTGGCCGCCGGGCAGAGCCTGCTCGTGGTCGAGGCCATGAAGATGGAGCACGTGATCTCCGCCCCGCACGCGGGGACCGTCACGGAGCTCGATGTGACCGCGGGCTCGACCGTCGCCATGGACCAGGTGCTCGCCGTGGTCACCCCTGAAGAGACCGGAGAGGCCGCAGGAAGCGGCACGACCGGCACGACCGGCGGGGAGGTCACCGCATGACCGGCACCGAAGGACTGCCGATGACCGTCCACGGCCAGGGACTTCCCGACCGTGTACGCATCCATGAGGTCGGTCCCCGCGACGGCCTGCAGAACGAGAAGTCGGTGGTGCCGACGGAGGTCAAGGCGGAGTTCATCCGCCGCCTCGCCGGATCGGGGCTGACCACCGTCGAGGCGACGAGCTTCGTCCACCCCAAGTGGGTGCCCCAACTGGCCGACGCGGAGAAGCTGTTCCCGCTGGTGCGCTCCCTGGCCGGCGTGCGGCTGCCGGTCCTGGTCCCCAACGACCGGGGCCTGGACCGGGCGCTCGGCCTCGGCGCCCGCGAGGTCGCCGTGTTCGCCAGCGCCACGGAGTCGTTCGCCAAGGCCAATCTCAACCGCACGGTCGACGAGGCGCTCGCCATGTTCGAGCCGGTCGTGACCAGGGCCGTGGAGCACGGCCTGCGGGTGCGCGGCTATCTGAGCATGTGCTTCGGCGACCCGTGGGAGGGTCCCGTGCCCCTCACGCAGGTCGTCCGCGTCTGCCGCAGGCTGGCCGACATGGGCTGCGACGAGCTGAGCCTCGGCGACACGATCGGTGTCGCCACACCCGGCCATGTGGCGGCCCTGCTCACCGAGCTGGCCGCAGCCGGGGTCCCGGCCGACCGGCTCGCCGTGCACTTCCACGACACGTACGGCCAGGCTCTCGCCAACACCTTCGCGGCGCTCCAGCACGGCGTCAGCGTCGTCGACTCGTCCGCGGGCGGCCTCGGCGGCTGCCCGTACGCGAAGAGCGCGACCGGAAACCTCGCCACCGAGGACCTCGTGTGGATGCTTCACGGCCTCGGCATCGAAACCGGGGTCGATCTCGGCCGGCTCACCGCCACGAGCGTGTGGATGGCCGAACAGCTGGGCCGCCCCAGCCCTTCCCGTACCGTCCGCGCCCTCTCCCACAAGGAGTGACCCCCTGATGTCCCTGGACCACCGGCTGTCAGCCGAGCACGAGGAACTCCGCCGCACGGTCGAGCAGTTCGCCCACGACGTGATAGCCCCGAAGATCGGCGACTTCTACGAGCGGCACGAGTTCCCGTACGAGATCGTCCGTGAGATGGGCCGTATGGGCCTGTTCGGGCTGCCCTTCCCCGAGGAGTACGGGGGCATGGGCGGCGACTATCTGGCGCTCGGAATCGCCCTGGAGGAGCTGGCCCGCGTCGACTCCTCCGTGGCCATCACCCTGGAGGCGGGCGTCTCGCTGGGCGCGATGCCGATCCATCTCTTCGGCACCGAGGAGCAGAAGCGGCAGTGGCTGCCGCGGCTGTGCTCCGGTGAGCTGCTGGGCGCCTTCGGCCTGACGGAGCCGGACGGCGGTTCCGACGCCGGCGGCACCAGGACCACCGCCGTACGGGACGGCGACGAGTGGGTCATCAACGGCTCCAAGTGCTTCATCACCAACTCGGGCACCGACATCACCGGTCTGGTCACCGTCACCGCGGTGACGGGCCGTAAGGAGGACGGGCGCCCGGAGATCTCCGCGATCATCGTCCCCTCCGGCACACCGGGATTCACGGTGGCCGCCCCCTACTCCAAGGTCGGGTGGAACGCCTCCGACACCCGCGAGCTGTCCTTCGCCGACGTCCGTGTCCCGGTCGCCAACCTGCTCGGCGAAGAAGGCCGCGGGTACGCGCAGTTCCTGCGCATCCTCGACGAGGGCCGTATCGCCATCTCGGCGCTGGCGACCGGCCTCGCGCAGGGCTGTGTGGACGAGTCCGTGAAGTACGCGCAGGAGCGGCACGCTTTCGGCAGGCCGATCGGGTCGAACCAGGCCATCCAGTTCAAGATCGCGGACATGGAGATGAAGGCCCATATGGCGCGCGTCGGCTGGCGGGACGCTGCGTCGAGGCTGGTGCACGGCGAGCCGTTCAAGAAGGAGGCTGCCGTCGCCAAGCTGTACTCGTCGACGGTCGCGGTGGACAACGCCCGTGAGGCGACCCAGATCCACGGCGGCTACGGCTTCATGAACGAGTATCCGGTGGCCCGCATGTGGCGCGACTCGAAGATCCTGGAGATCGGCGAGGGCACGAGCGAGGTCCAGCGGATGCTGATCGCAAGGGAGTTGGGCCTCACCGGCTGACCTGGGGCTCATCGCGGCGCGCGGCACCCTGACGGGGCCGCGCGCCGCCGCGTGTTCAAGGTCACGCCGCGCTCGCGCCCCGGGTGCCCGACCGGCCCTGGACAACTTCTGAGGTTAGGCTAACCTACCTTCGAAACCTGCCAGTGGCCTATTCGGCACGTACGAAAGCGGACACCACCATGCCCAACGCCCGAGCTTCCCATCTCACTCGACGCGGCCTGCTCTCCGCCGGCGGCGCCCTCGGGCTCGGCGTGGCGCTCGCCGCGTGCGGCCAGGAGACGAAGGGCAAGAAGGGCGACTCCGACAAGGCCGCCCCGAAGTCCGGCCCTTGGTCCTTCACCGACGACCGCGGCCAGAAGTCCGAGTCGAAGGCCGCCCCGAAGAACATCGTCGCCTTCACCGGCACCGCCGCCGCCCTGTTCGACTACGGGGTCGAGGTCACCGGCGTGTTCGGCCCGACCAAGACCGCCGACGGCAAGGCCGACGTCCAGGCCGGCGACATGGACATCACCAAGCTCGAGATCCTGGGCAACGTCTGGGGCGAGTTCAACGTCGAGAAGTACGCGGCGCTCGCGCCGGAGCTGCTGGTGACGGACATGTGGGAGAAGGACGCCCTCTGGTACGTGCCGGACCAGTCCAAGGACAAGATCCTCAAGCTGGCCCCGAGCGTCGCCCTGTGGGCCGCCCAGATCAACATGCCGGGCGCCCTCCAGCGCCGCGCGGACCTCGCGGAGTCCCTGGGCGCCGACATGAAGGCCAAGAAGGTCACCGATGCCAAGGCCCGCTTCGAGAAGGCCGCGGAGCGGCTGCGCCAGGCCGCCAAGGCCAAGCCGAACCTGAAGGTCCTCATCGGCTCCGGCAGCCAGGACCTCTTCTACGTCTCCGTCCCGAAGATGTCGGCGGACACGCTCTACTTCCAGGAGCTCGGCGTGAAGTTCGTCGAGCCCGAGCCGAACGCCCAGGGCTTCTTCGAGGAGCTCAGCTGGGAGAACGCCGCCAAGTACGGGGCCGACATCATCATGCTGGACAACCGCACCGGCACCCTGCAGCCCGACACCCTGAAGGCCAAGCCCACCTGGGCCGGTCTCCCCGCGGTGAAGGCCGGTCAGGTCGTGCCGCGTGTCACCGAGCCGATCTACTCCTACGACAAGTGCGCGCCGATCCTCGAGGACCTCGCGAAGGCCATCGAGAACGCGAAGAAGGTCTCCTGACGATGACGACCGAGGCCGAGATCGCCCCGTTCCGTTTCTTCGACCTGCAGGTTGCGCGGACAAGGCGGCTCGGCCCGTCGCTCGTCCGGGTCACCTTCACCGGGCAGGTGGAGGACGGCCTGCGGGACTTCGTGGCCGGCGGCCGCGACCAGTCCCTGTCGCTGTTCCTTCCGCACCCGGGCCAGCCGGCCCCGGTCGTCCCCGTCGACGCGGGCGACGGAGCCGCCATCTTCGCCGCGTGGCGTGCGCTGCCCGACGACGTACGGGCCGTGATGCGCTCGTACACGGTGCGGGAGCAGCGCGTCGAGGACGGCGAGGTGGACATCGACTTCGCCGTGCACGAGGACGGCGGCCCGGCCTGTCGCTGGGCGCTGGCAGCAGAGCCCGGTCACAAGGTGATGGTGCTCGGCCCCGCGGTCGCCGACAACACCGGCGTGCGCTGCCGGCCGCCCGAGGACACCGACTGGGTGCTGATCTGGGCGGACGAGACGGCGCTGCCCGCCGCCTCGGCGATCCTGGAGTGGCTGCCCGCCGGCCGGAAGGCCAAGGTCTGGCTGGAGGTGCCGCAGGCCGGTGACCGGCTGCCGCTCAAGACCGACGCGGACGCCGACATCACCTGGCTCGTCCGGGACGAGGGCGCGCCGTCGGCCGTGGAGGCCGTCGCCGCCGCCGAGTTGCCCGATGGCGTCGGCTACGCCTGGATCGCGGGCGAGTCCGGCAGCATCAAGGCGCTGCGGCGCCATCTGGTGAACGACCGCGAGTTCGACCGCCGGAAGGTCACCTTCGTCGGCTACTGGAAGCGCGGCGTGAGCGAGGACGGGCTCCGCGAGGAACCGGCCGAAGAGGTCGAGTGAACCGCGCCTGCCCCAACTGACCGTAGCTGGACGGTCATTGTGTGATCACCGACATAACGGTTGTGCCCCGAGGGGGGCGAGGGACTTCTGGTGTCTGAGTTAGGTTAGGCTTACCTTACTTAGGCGTCGCCCTCGCCCCCTCTTCCTGTCCCCTGAGGCGCGACCAGGTCCCCGCCACGGGAGGACATTGCATGCGCTCGCACCTGCTCAATGACATGACGGCGGAGCATTACCGGCGCTCCGTGACCGAAGGAGTCGAGCGGGTGGCGAACCGACTCGCCACGACCCGACGGCCGTTCACCGGAGTCACCCCCGACCAGCTCGCCCCGGTCGTCTCCGCGATCGACCTCGACCGGCCGCTCAAAGACGCCTCCGCCGCCCTGGACGAGCTGGAGGACGTGTACCTCCGGGACGCCGTCTACTTCCACTCCCCCCGCTACCTCGCCCACCTCAACTGCCCGGTCGTCATCCCGGCCGTGCTCGGCGAGGCGGTCCTCTCCGCGGTCAACTCCTCCCTGGACACCTGGGACCAGAGCGCCGGCGGCACCCTCATCGAGCGGCGCCTGATCGACTGGACCACGCAGCGGATCGGTCTCGGCCCCGCCGCGGACGGCGTGTTCACCAGCGGCGGCACCCAGTCCAACCTCCAGGCCCTGCTGCTGGCCCGCCAGGAGGCCAAGACCACCGACCTGGCGAAACTGCGCATCTTCAGCTCCGAGTGCAGCCACTTCAGCGTCCAGAAGTCCGCCACCCTCCTCGGGCTCGGCCCCGAGGCCGTCGTCTCGATCCCCGTGGACCGCGACAAGCGGATGCAGACAGTGGCGCTCGCCGCGGAGCTGGAGCGCTGCCGCGCCGAGGGCCTCGTCCCCATGGCCGTCGTCGCGACCGCGGGCACCACGGACTTCGGCTCCATCGACCCGCTGCCGGAGATCGCCGAGCTCGCGGGGCTGTACGAGACCTGGATGCACGTCGACGCCGCCTACGGCTGCGGACTGCTGGCCTCGCCCACCCGCCGCCACCTCCTCGACGGCATCGAGCACGCCGACTCCGTCACCGTCGACTACCACAAGTCGTTCTTCCAGCCGGTGAGTTCGTCGGCGGTACTGGTGCGGGACGCGGCCACGCTGCGCCACGCCACCTACCACGCCGACTACCTCAACCCGCGCCGCACCGTGGAAGAGCGCATACCGAACCAGGTCGACAAGTCCCTGCAGACGACCCGGCGCTTCGACGCGCTCAAGCTGTGGATGACGCTGCGGGTGATGGGCGCCGACGGTGTGGGGCAGCTCTTCGACGAGGTGTGCGACCTCGCCGCCGCCGGCTGGGAGCTGCTCGCCGCCGACCCGCGCTACGACGTGGTCGTGCGGCCGCAGCTGTCCACCCTGGTCTACCGCTACATCCCGCGGTCCGTCACGGACCCCGCCCTGATCGACCGGGCCAACCTGTACGCCCGCAAGGCGCTGTTCGCGTCGGGCGAGGCCGTGGTCGCCGGCACCAAGGTCGGCGGGCGCCAGTACCTGAAGTTCACCCTGCTCAATCCCGAGACGACGACCGAAGACATTGCCGCCGTCCTCGACCTGATCGCCGGCCACGCCGAGCAGTTCCTTGGAGAGAACCTTGTCCACGCCTCTTGATTTCATCGGTATCGGACTGGGTCCGTTCAACCTCGGTCTCGCCTGCCTGACCGAGCCGATCGACGAGCTGAACGGCCTGTTCCTGGAGTCCAAGCCGGACTTCGAATGGCACTCGGGGATGTTCCTGGAAGGCGCCCATCTCCAGACGCCCTTCATGTCGGACCTGGTCACCCTCGCCGACCCGACCTCGCCCTACTCGTTCCTG
The DNA here is from genome assembly GCF_044745705.1 of Streptomyces sp. NPDC086835. Lineage (NCBI taxonomy): Bacteria > Bacillati > Actinomycetota > Actinomycetes > Kitasatosporales > Streptomycetaceae > Streptomyces > Streptomyces sp. NPDC086835. The sequence goes on along the minus strand of NZ_JBIVAU010000001.1, from coordinate 246,989 downwards.
AACTACCTCAAGGACAAGGGCAGGCTGTACTCGTTCTACATCCGGGAGAACTTCTACCCGCTGCGGACCGAGTACAACGACTACTGCCGGTGGGCCGCCGCCCGGCTGAGCAGCATCCGCTTCAACACCACCGTCACCTCTGTGTCGTACGACGAAGAGGGCGAGGTGTACGTGGTGCGCACCGCCGACGACGCATTCACGGCCCGCCGTCTCGTCCTCGGCACCGGCACCCCGCCGTACATCCCCGAGGCCTGCCAGGGCCTCGGCGGGGACATGCTGCACAACTCGCGCTACCTGGACCACAAGGAGGCGCTGCAGAAGAAGGAGTCGATCACCCTCGTCGGCAGCGGCCAGAGCGCGGCGGAGATCTACTACGACCTGCTGTCCGAGATCGACGTGCACGGCTACCGGCTCAACTGGGTGACCCGCTCCCCGCGCTTCTTCCCGCTGGAGTACACCAAGCTGACGCTGGAGATGACCTCCCCGGAGTACATCGACTACTTCCACGCGCTGCCGGAGGAGACCCGCTACAGACTCGAGTCCCAGCAGAAGGGCCTGTTCAAGGGCATCGACTCGGAGCTGATCGACGCGATCTTCGACCTGCTCTACCAGAAGAACCTGAAGGGCCCGGTCCCCACCCGGCTGCTGACGAACTCGGCGCTGCGGACCGCCTCGTACGAGGACGGCACCTACACGCTGGGGCTCCGCCAGGAGGAGCAGGGCAAGGACTACGAGCTGCACACCGAGGGCCTGATCCTGGCCACCGGCTACCGGTACGTCACCCCCGCCTTCCTGGAGCCCGTCGCCGACCGGATCCGGTTCGACGGCCACGGCCGCTTCGACGTCGCCCGCAACTACTCCATCGACACGGCCGGCCGGGAGATCTTCCTGCAGAACGCGGGCGTGCACACCCACTCGATCACCTCGCCCGACCTGGGCATGGGCGCCTACCGAAACGCCTACATCATCGGCGAGCTGCTGGGCAGCGAGTACTACGCCGTAGAGAAGTCCATCGCGTTCCAGGAGTTCGCTGTATGAGCACCACCACCGCCGTCGGTTCCCTCACCGTCCGGCCTCTCGACCCCCTGGCGGACGCCGAGCTGCTGCACAGCTGGGTCACCCACCCGAAGGCCGCGTTCTGGATGATGCAGGACGCGAAACTCCAGGACGTCGAGCGCGAGTACATGCGCATAGCGGCGCACGAGCACCACCACGCGTTCATAGGCCTCCACGACGGCGAGCCCGCGTTCCTGATGGAGAGCTACGACCCGCGGTACGTGGAGCTCGTCGGCCTGTACGACCCGGAGCCCGGCGACGTCGGCATGCACTTCCTCGTCGCGCCGACCGACCGGCCCGTGCACGGCTTCACCCTCGCCGTGATCACCGCCGTGATGCGGGAGCTGTTCGCCGATCCGGCGACCAGGCGGGTCGTCGTCGAGCCGGACGTCGGCAACTCGGCCGTGCACCGGCTCAACGAGGCCGTCGGCTTCGTCGCCGCCGAGAAGATAGTGAAGCCCGAGAAAGAGGCTCTGCTGAGCTTCTGCACCCGCGAGCAGTTCGAGGCGGCCACGGGGGTGACCCGATGAACCCTGTGGCCCACCTCACGCCGGACCGCTGGGCGCACGCCAACAGGCTCCTCGTCCGCAAGGCCCTCGCCGAGTTCACCCACGAGCGGCTGCTGACCCCCGAGCACCTCGGCGACGGCGCCTACCGCCTGGTCGCGGACGACGGCGCGACCGAGTACCGCTTCACCGCCCGACGCTTCGCCCTCGACCACTGGCAGGTGGCCGCCGAGTCGATCAGCCGCCACCGCGACGGCGCGCGGCTGCCGCTGGACGCGCTCGAGTTCGTCATCGAGATGCGGGGCTCCCTCGGGCTCAGTGACGAGATCCTGCCCGTGTACCTGGAGGAGATCTCCTCCACCCTCTCCGGCACGGCGTACAAGTCGACGAAACCGCGGGTCGCGGCCGCCGAGCTGGCCAAGGCGGACTTCCAGGCGATCGAGACCGGCATGACGGAGGGCCACCCCTGCTTCGTCGCCAACAACGGCCGGCTCGGCTTCGGCATCGACGAGTACCACGCCTACGCCCCGGAGGCCGCGAACCCCCTCCGGCTGGTGTGGCTGGCGGCCCGCCGCGACCGCGCCGCGTTCACCGCCGGCGCGGGCATCGACTACGAGACCTTCATCCGGGCCGAGCTCGGCGACGACACCGTGGACCGCTTCGCCAAGACCCTCGCGGACCAGGGCCTCGATCTCGCCGACCACCTGCTCATCCCGGCCCACCCCTGGCAGTGGTGGAACAAGCTGTCCGTGACCTTCGCCGCCGAGATCGCCCAGCAGCGGCTGGTGTACCTGGGCGAGGGCGACGACCGCTACCTGGCGCAGCAGTCCATCCGGACGTTCTTCAACACCGACGCCCCGGCCAAGCACTATGTGAAGACGGCCCTGTCCGTCCTCAACATGGGCTTCATGCGCGGCCTCTCCGCCGCGTACATGGAGGCGACGCCGGCCATCAACGACTGGCTGGCCGGGCTGATCGACGGCGACGACGTGCTGAAGGCCGCCCGCTTCTCGATCATCCGCGAGCGTGCGGCCGTGGGCTACCGCCACCTCGAGTACGAGGCCGCGACCGACCGGTACTCCCCCTACCGCAAGATGCTCGCCGCCCTGTGGCGCGAGAGCCCGGTGGCATCCCTGGAGGACGGCGAGCGGCTCGCCACCATGGCGTCCCTGCTGCACGTCGACCACGAGGGCGCGTCGTTCGCGGGCGCACTGATCGCCGAGTCGGGCCTGGCTCCCACCGAGTGGCTGCGCGGCTACCTGGACGCCTATCTGCTGCCGGTGCTGCACAGCTTCTACGCCTACGACCTGGTCTTCATGCCGCACGGCGAGAACGTCATCCTGGCGCTCGGCGAGAACGGCACGGTCCGGCGGGCGATCTTCAAGGACATCGCGGAGGAGATCGCGGTGATGGACCCGGACGCGGTGCTGCCGCCGTCCGTCGACCGGATCCGGGTGGAGGTGCCGGAGGAGACGAAGATCCTCTCGATCTTCACGGACGTCTTCGACTGCTTCTTCCGCTTCCTCGGCGCGACACTCGCCGAGGAGGAGGTGCTCTGCGAGGACGACTTCTGGCGCACGGTCGCCGAGTGCGTCCGCGCCTACCAGCGGTCGGTGCCGGAGCTGGCGGACAAGTTCGCGCAGTACGACATGTTCGCGGACGAGTTCGCGCTGTCCTGCCTGAACCGGCTCCAGCTGCGCAACAACCGGCAGATGGTGGACCTGGCCGACCCGTCGGCCGCGCTCCAGTTCGTCGGCACGCTGACGAACCCGATCGCACGGTTCGCCTCCTAGGCCTTCCTCGGAACCTCAGGAGCGGGCCGGCGGCCGAGAAACGGCCGGTGCCCGGCGGGATACGGTCCCTCCCGCCGGGCGCCGGTTCCTCACCCGACGCTCACCGCGCCGGCCATGGCACCTGCGGCGAGCGGTAGAAGTCGATGCCGAGCGCCGACAGCCGCGGCCCCTGCGCCGCGAGCCGCACCTTGTAGGTGTCCCAGTCGTGCGTGGACGCCGGTGACCAGCCCAGCTCCGCGACACCGGGCAGACGCGGGAACGCCATCTTGTCGATGTGCGCGTCGGTGGAGACGGTCTCCGTCCACAGAGGCGCCTCGACGCCACGGACGGCACTCGCGGGCGCGCCCGGCAGGTAGGTGCCCGGGTCCCAGTCGTAGGACCTGCGCACCTCGACGTAACCGGCCCAGGCGAGGCCCAGTTCGGTGTTCTTGTCGTACTTCATGTCGAGGTAGACCCGGTCGGCCGGCGAGAGGATCAGTCCGGTGCCGTTCTTCGCGGCCTCCGCGACCCGCGCCTTCTCGGCCTGGCTCGTGCCGTCGAGGCCCCAGTACTGCGCCAGGGCGCCCTTCTGCGGGCTCGCGCCGGTCAACTGGTGCCAGCCGATGACGGTCTTGCCGTACTTGGCGACGATCGGCTGCACCCTGTTCATGAACGCCACGTAGTCCTCGTGGCTGGTGGAGTGCGCCTCGTCCCCGCCGATGTGGATATACCTCCCCGGCGTGAGCGCGGCCACCTCCCGGATCACGTCGTCCACGAAGTCGTACGTCAGCTCCTTGCGCACGCACAGCGAGCTGAAGCCGACGGCCGTGCCCGTGTAGAGCGGCGGGGCCACGCCGTCGCAGTTGAGCTCGGCGTACGAGGCCAGGGCGGCGTTGGTGTGCCCCGGCATGTCGATCTCCGGCACGACCTCCAGATAGCGGGAGGAGGCGTACCGGACGATCTCGTTGTACTGGGCCTTGGTGTAGTGACCGCCGGGCCCGCCGCCGACCTGGGTGGAGCCGCCGTACGTGGCCAGCCGCGGCCACGAGTCGATCGCGATGCGCCAGCCCTGGTCGTCGGAGAGATGGAGATGGAGCGTGTTGATCTTGTAGAGGGCGAGATGGTCGATGTAGCGCTTGACCTGCTCGACGGTGAGGAAGTGCCGCGAGACGTCGAGCATCGCGCCCCGGTGTGCGTAGCGCGGGACGTCGGTGATCGTGCCGCCCGCGACCTGCCACGGGCCGCCGCGGGGAGAGTCCGCCTCGATCGCGGCGGGCAGCAGCTGACGCAGCGTCTGCACACCGTGGAAGAGGCCGGCGGGCCGGTGCGCGGTGATGGTGAGCCCGCCGTGGGCGGACCTCAGGCGGTAGCCCTCGTCGCCCAGGGCGCTCTCCCCGGCGCTGAGCCGCAGGCTGATCGACCTGGCCGCGGGCCGGGTGGTGATCGGCAGGGCGTACCCGGTCGACGGGCGCAGCACCTCGGCGAGGCGCTCCGCGACGGCGTGCGCCTCGGGTGAGGCGTCGGTGCGGATCGTCGTACCTGCGGTCAGGGTGTAGGGGGCGCCTCCCGGCTCGGCGGAGGCGGGTGCGGGGACGATCTGGCCGAGCGGCCGGACGGTGGCGGCGCTGTCGGCGCCGGAGGCCGCCGCCGGGCCCGAGGCGACGGCGCCGGAGAGGGCGGCGGCCGTGACAAGCAACAGTGAACCGAGGAGACGGGGAATCGGTCTGGGCTGACTCACAGGCTGGGTCCCTTCGACGGGGTTTTCGTCTGTGCGCAGAGCAACCGCTCGATCACCATGCGTACCGTGCGCCTCAACTGCGGTCAAGGTGTAGACCACTTACGCCTGCCACGGACGCGGAAATCGTCCGTCGGCGGAAATCGTCCGGACGGGCCCGCTCGCGCCGATCGCGGCGGCGCTGGACGCCGATTCGCCGCCCGGGGGCGGTGCGGCACCGCGGAGCGGACCGTCCACGGACAGATGTGAGCTATCTCCTGCCCGGAATCGGGCAGGATTCTTGCGAAGAGCAGCGCCCACGCTCCAATATCTACGGGTGCTCGAACCTCGCCCGTCTGTGCGCCTGTCGCACGACGACCTCATCGACCACCTGGTGCGCAGCACCGCGCTCCAGCGCGGTGAAGCCGCCCGGGTGGTGCTCGATGTACTGGCGTACTTCGACGAGACGACCGAGGAGTTCGTCCGCCGCCGCCATCGCGAACTGAAGTCCGGCGGCGCGGTGAACACCGAGATCTTCGAGCGGATCGCGGCCGAACTGCCGCACCGCGCCGTGGCGCCGCCGGAGCTCTCGCTCCGCCAGCTGCGCCGCATGGTCTACGGCTGAGCAGCCCCACCGGGGCCGGGCACACTTCTGATCTATGGAGGGGCAGAAACTTTATGTGTGGAATTGTCGGATACATCGGCAAGCGTGACGTTGCTCCGCTGCTGCTGGAAGGTCTGCAGCGGCTGGAGTACCGCGGCTACGACTCCGCGGGCGTGGTCATCAGCAGCCCCAAGTCCCCCGGGCTGAAGATGGTCAAGGCCAAGGGCCGGGTGCGTGACCTCGAGGCCCGCGTCCCCAAGCGCTTCGCCGGCACCACCGGCATCGCCCACACCCGCTGGGCCACCCACGGCGCCCCCAGCGACATCAACTCCCACCCGCACCTGGACCCGGAGAACAACGTCGCCGTCGTCCACAACGGCATCGTGGACAACGCCGCCGAGCTGCGGGTCAAGCTGGAGGCGGACGGAGTCGTCTTCGCCTCCGAGACCGACACCGAGGTCATCACCCACCTGATCGCCCGCTCCCAGGCCACCACCCTGGAGGAGAAGGTCCGCGAGGCCCTCAAGGTGATCGAGGGCACCTACGGCATCGCCGTGATGCACGCCGACTTCGCCGACCGCATCGTGGTGGCCCGCAACGGCTCCCCCGTCGTCCTCGGCATCGGCGAGAAGGAGATGTTCGTCGCCTCCGACGTCGCCGCCCTGGTCGCCCACACCCGCCAGATCGTCACCCTCGACGACGGCGAGATGGCCACCCTGAAGGCCGACGACTTCCGCACCTACACGACCACGGGCGCGTCCACCACCGCCACCCCGGAGACCGTCGAGTGGGAGGCCGCCTCCTACGACATGGGCGGCCACGACACGTACATGCACAAGGAGATCTCCGAGCAGCCCGACGCGGTCGACCGTGTCCTGCGCGGCCGGATCGACGACCGGTTCAACACCGTGCACCTGGGCGGCCTGAACCTGGACGCCCGTGAGGCGCGCGGCATCCGCCGCGTGAAGATCCTCGGCTGCGGCACCTCCTACCACGCGGGCCTGATCGGCGCCGGACTCATCGAGTCCCTCGCCCGTATCCCCGCCGACGCCGAGCCGGCCTCCGAATTCCGCTACCGCAACCCGGTCGTGGACCCCGACACCCTGTACATCGCGGTCTCCCAGTCCGGCGAGACCTACGACGTCCTCGCGGCCGTCCAGGAGCTCAAGCGCAAGGGCGCCCGCGTCCTCGGCGTGGTCAACGTCGTCGGCTCCGCCATCGCCCGTGAGGCCGACGGCGGCACGTACGTCCACGCCGGCCCCGAGGTGTGCGTCGTCTCCACGAAGTGCTTCACCAACACGGTCGTCGCCTTCGCCCTGCTCGCCCTGCACCTGGGCCGCATCCGCGACCTGTCCGTCGCCGAGGGCAAGCGGATCATCGAGGGCCTGCGCAAGCTTCCCGCACAGATCAGCGAGATCCTCGAGTCCGAGGACGAGATCAAGAAGCTGGCCGAGCAGTACGCGGACGCCAAGTCGATGATGTTCATCGGCCGGGTGCGCGGCTACCCGGTGGCGCTCGAGGCCTCCCTGAAGCTCAAGGAGATCTCCTACATCCACGCCGAGGCCTACCCGGCCTCCGAGCTCAAGCACGGCCCCCTCGCGCTCATCGAGCCCGCGCTGCCCACCGTGGCGATCGTGCCGGACGACGAGCTGCTGGAGAAGAACCGGGCCGCGCTCGAGGAGATCAAGGCGCGCAGCGGCCGCATCCTCGCCGTCGCCCACCGCGAGCAGGAGAAGGCCGACCACACCATCGTGGTGCCGAAGAACGAGGACGAGCTGGACCCGATCCTGATGGGCATCCCGCTCCAGCTCCTCGCCTACCACACGGCGCTGGCCCTGGGCCGGGACATCGACAAGCCGCGTAACCTCGCCAAGTCCGTCACCGTCGAGTAGGCGACGACCGCGGGACCGCTTCATGAGGAACGCCCCCTGTGTGTGCCACCGTGCACACAGGGGGCGTTCCCTTTTCATCGGGCGGGCGCGACCCGGAGCGCCGCCCGTGGAGCTGCCGTGAGGCCCGTGGGCCTCAGCCGGTGGCCGTCACCCGCCGGCCGGCAGCGCGCCCCGTGAACGTCGGCCACTTGGCGAGCGCGGCCGTCGCGCCGTACCAGGCCACCAGGCCCGCGACCGCGCCGACCCAGCCGCCGGCCTTGGCCAGGCCCTCGTTGCCCGCGAAGGCGGCTATGCCACCCAGCAGCAGCGCGAGGGTCAGCAGCCCGTACACCCCTTGGCCGAGCACACCGCTGCCGGAGGCGGCGGCGGTCAGCGTCAGGGCGAGCAGCGCCCACAGCAGCATGAACAGGCCCGCCGCCTCGGCCGACGTCTCGCCTCCCACGGCGGTCCCCCAGGTGAACCAGAAGGCACCGAGACCGGCGAAGGCGGTTCCCGAACCACCGTTGCCCGCGCGGAACTCGAGCAGGCCGACGACGAAGAGCGCCACTCCGCCGACCCACGTCGCGAGCGCGGCGGCATCGGCGGCGGAGACGTTGTCGATCACTCCGGTGTTGCCTACACCGAAGGCCAGCAGCGTCAGCCCGAGGGCGAGGTTGCCGAGAGTCGAAGTAGAACCAGTTCCCGCAGAGACTCCGTTGTCCACGGCGGGCTCCCTTCCTGTCCTGTGCAGTTGTGCTGCGCCATGTGCTGCAATCCCAGCGACCGGATATCTACCCTTCACAAGCGCACAATCCACCTGTTACGCATGGGTAGATTTCCGTACATGCCTGGCACGTCAGGGAGTTGACGGAGCTTCACCCGACAGGCGGTGACGAGGGAGGAAGAAACGGACCACCGGGACGACAGGGAAATCGGGCCGTGGGGCCGGTGATCCGGGGAGACGTTCAGCAGACCCGGTCGAGGAGATCCGGATCGGGCCCGGCTCCGGACGTCCGGTTCAGGGAATCACGACGACCGGGCGCTGCGCGCGCTTCGCGAGCCGCCCCGCGACCGATCCGAAGAGCCGGCCGACGATGCCGTGCGTGGAGCCGACCACGATCGCGTCCGCCGAATACTCGCGGCCGACCTCTTCCAGCTCGTGACAGATGTCGCCGCCGCGCTCGACCAGGATCCACGGGACCTCGGCGAGGTAGTCCGCGCAGGCCAGCTCCAGGCCCAGTACCTCGGTGCGGTGATCGGGCACATCGACGAAGACGGGCGGCTCGCAGCCGGCCCAGACCGTCGTCGGCAGCCGGTTGGCGACATGGACGATGATCAGACCGGACCCGGTCCGCCTCGCCATGCCGATGGCGTAGGCGAGCGCTCGCTCACTGGACGTCGATCCGTCGAAACCGACGACGACTCCGTGCCGGAAGGCGGGATCGCATGAATGGCGTGCTTCTTCAGCCGCCCGCAGGTCCGACAGAGGATCGGCTACCTGCTTGCGGTCCGCGGGTTCGGGGATTTCGTGACCGGCCATCGGTGTCTCGGCGAGGGAGGTCCTCTTCGGAGTGATCGATTGAGGAAAGCGCGTCGGCTGGAGGGGCGGTGGAGCTGTGTCCGGGAATCATCTTCCCCGCCCCATACCCCAAGGGTACGGCGACACTCCTCTCCTGCCCAGGGCCTGCTGCCCCCATGCGCGACGTTCCAGGGAGCATGCCCGAGCGCGCCCAGGATCGCAATGCCGCTTGGCCACTACAGCCGTCTGCGCGCCACCGGGTGACCGGCGACCACGGTCCTCGTTGGCCAGTGGGTCACCCCGCCGCCCCCAGGAGCCTCTGTGCCAGCACGACCGCCCGGCCCCCACCGCTCCCCCGGCACCCCGTCCCGCCGCCGCCCCGCCGCCCCCGTGTCCGGACCGGTCCCCAGCACCCCGCCCGCCCCCTCCCGGCCAAACGCCCCGGCGAGCTCCGCGAGCCCCGCCGGCGACGTCGTCCGCTGGGGTGCGTTCAGCTGCCTGCTCGTCCCCGTCGTGCTCGTCACCTACGGCACCTCCGTCGGCGGCGCGGCCGCCGCGGCGCTCGGGCTCGCGGCGGTGACGGCGGCGTGCCGGGTGCTGCTGCGCCACTCGGAACGGATGGCCGCACGTGGTCGCGCCGCCGAGGTCGCGCGGCCGGCCGGAGGCCGGCACTCCGGTACCGTCCCTGGGGCGCGGCGCGGCGCGCGGCACGGGTCGAGAGGCGCACCGGGCGGCTGACGGTTTTACACGCCCGCACCCGTATGTTTTCAGCCAACTTCACTACGCAGGCCGATCCTTGCCGAAACAGCCTGCCAACCCCCTTGTCACCAGGGAAGAAAGGGCTGAAGGCCCCTCCGGCACCCTACGGGGACGGGCCATGCCTGCGATGCGCACTTCCCTGCGGGCCCCCCGAGTGGAACGCTTCGTGATCGAATGCATCGCGCCAAGTTGCCATGTCGACATAGCGGGGCATCCCGAACTTGTCACGCCGGCGCCACGGGACGCAGTAGATTCGATCATGAGTATCGAAGGCCGGGGGACTCGTGCAGAACCGAGGGGAAACGTGCAGGAGCGAAAGGCCCGAAACGAACGGGGAGACGCGTACTTCGAGGGGGGTTTAGCGTCATGAGTCAGGACTCCGCCGCGCCGGAGACGGCACGGAAGCTGTCCGGGCGCCGGCGCCGGGAAGTCGTCGCCGTGCTGCTGTTCAGCGGCGGCCCTATATTCGAAAGTTCCATCCCGCTCTCGGTGTTCGGAATTGACCGTCAGGACGCCGGAGTACCCCGCTACCGCCTGCTCGTGTGCGGTGGCGAGGACGGACCGCTGAGGACCACCGGCGGCCTGGAACTGACCACGCCGTACGGCCTCGAGGCGATCAGCAGAGCGGGCACCGTCGTGGTGCCGGCCTGGCGCTCGATCACCTCGCCGCCACCGCCCGAGGCGCTCGACGCGCTGCGCCGGGCACACGAGGAGGGCGCCCGCATCGTCGGCCTGTGCACCGGGGCGTTCGTCCTGGCCGCGGCCGGCCTGCTCGACGGGCGCCCCGCCACCACCCACTGGATGTACGCGCCGACCCTGGCGAAGCGCTACCCGTCCGTGCACGTGGATCCGCGTGAGCTGTTCGTCGACGACGGCGATGTGCTCACGTCCGCGGGAACGGCGGCCGGAATCGACCTCTGCCTCCACATAGTGCGCACCGACCATGGCACGGAGGCGGCCGGAGCGCTCGCCCGCAGGCTCGTCGTCCCACCCCGCCGCACCGGCGGTCAGGAGCGCTATCTCGACAGGTCTTTACCAGAGGAAATCGGCTCGGACCCGCTGGCCGAGGTCGTGTCCTGGGCGCTGGAGCACCTCCACGAGCAGTTCGACGTGGAGACGCTGGCCGCGCGTGCCTACATGAGCAGGCGCACGTTCGACCGCCGGTTCCGCTCGCTGACGGGGTCCGCCCCGCTCCAGTGGCTGATCACACAGCGCGTATTGCAGGCCCAGCGACTGCTCGAGACCTCCGACTACTCGGTCGACGAGGTCGCCGGCCGCTGCGGCTTCCGGTCCCCGGTGGCGCTGCGCGGCCACTTCCGGCGGCAGCTGGGGTCCTCCCCGGCGGCCTACCGGGCCGCCTACCGGGCCCGTCGTCCGCAGAGCGACCCTGACCGGACGTCGATCCTGGAGAGCGTCGTCCCCGCCCAGGCGGGACCGGGCGCCAGACGCCCCCAGGCGGGACCCGGCGGGCCCTCCGCCATGGCGTCCGCCGGCGCCGAGCTGGGCAAACCGGCTCCGGAGGCGTATGCGGCGGGTCACGGCCGGCCGAGCCTGCCGGGCCAGCGGAGCGTGCCGTAGAGCGGCGTCCGCGGACAGTGCGACCCCGGCCCGGTCGGGACGGTGCCCCACAGGGTGCCGTCCCGACCGGGCCGGACGCCGTCCGGGCACCGGGTCCGACGGCGGCCCCCGCGGGGCAGCCAGCTTTCCCCAGGCCGGTAACGCAGCGCATCGGCCCCCGTAAGGTAGGGCGCATGAACGATCGCATGGTGTGGATCGACTGCGAGATGACCGGGCTCTCGCTGACGGACGACGCACTCATCGAGGTGGCCGCACTGGTCACCGACTCGGAACTGAACGTACTCGGTGAAGGGGTGGACATCGTGATCCGCCCGCCGGACGCGGCGCTCGAGACGATGCCGGAAGTGGTGCGCCGGATGCACACCGCCTCGGGTCTCCTCGACGTCCTGGCGGACGGAAAGACCCTCGCGGACGCGGAGGAGCAGGTCCTCTCCTACATCCGCGAGCACGTCAAGGAGCCCGGCAAGGCCCCGCTGTGCGGCAACTCGGTCGGCACCGACCGCGGCTTCCTGCTGCGCGACATGCCGACGCTGGAGGCCTTTCTCCACTACCGGATCGTCGACGTCTCCTCGATCAAGGAACTGGCCCGCCGCTGGTACCCGCGGGCGTACTTCAACAGCCCCGAGAAGAGCGGCAACCACCGGGCACTGGCCGACATCCGCGAGTCCATCGCCGAGCTCCGCTACTACCGCGAGGCGGTCTTCGTCCCGCAGCCCGGCCCGGACTCGGAGACGGCGAAGACCATCGCGGCCAAGTACGTGCTGCCCGCGCAGTAACGACGGGCGGTCGCCACCGGAACGACGGGCGCCCCCACCGGCGCGAAACCCTGGCGCGAGCACCCGCTCGGACCCTGTACACTTTTTCTCGGCCGGTCGGGAGAAAGACCGGTCGTGGTGGGTATAGCTCAGCTGGTAGAGCACCTGGTTGTGGTCCAGGATGTCGCGGGTTCGAGTCCCGTTACTCACCCTGATCGATCAAGGGCCCCGGTCTTCGGACCGGGGCCCTTGTCGTACCCGGGGCCGAACCGCTCAGCGCAGGCCGTCGAGCACGGCTTCCTCGCCCTGCGACGAAGGCACGGATTCACCGGCAGCCTGTGGGGGCGCCCCGAAGCGGGCGAGGCAGTGCCACACCTTCTTGACCGCCTGCGGGTCATGACGGCCGGTGCGTACGGCGTCTCCGACGATGCGCGGATCGAGCCGGCCGCCCACGGCGATCCGTGCGCCCAGGTCGACGTACTCCTGGCCCCGGTAGGCCGGATGCCGACGAAGTTCTCCGACCGTGAGACGGAAGCCGGGATGCCACTCCACCGGGCACGGCAGACGCCGGGCGGCCTCCTCGACGCCCGTCCCCCGGTAGCAGGGGTCGAGGACCAGCGCCTCCACATCGCGGTCCAGCCGGACCGGCCCGTGCACCTGCGCCTCGACGTAGTCGTCCAGAGCGTCCTGGCGGTCGGCGAGGGCGAGCTCGATGAGCCCCATGCGGTCCACGACCCCGAAGTCCGAGGGTTCGAGAAAACTGTCCGGGTAGCAGAACGTGGTCCGCGCCGGTGTGTGCGCCGCAAGGCGGAAGTGGGCGGAGCCGAACCGCGGCGCCGCGCCGACCGGCTTGCGGCGGAAGTTCAGCGCCCCGTAGACGGGCCGCTCCCGGGCAGCCGCCTCGTCGTACGCGCCACCGAAGATCCGGCTCTCCCACCGCCACCGGTCACCGCCGGGAAAGGCGGTCAGGCCCCCGTTGCTCGTCCCGGTGACGAACTGCGAGAGGTAGACGCCGGACTCCGACAGCGCTTCCAGGATGGGCCTGCCCTGCACCGTACGGTCCGGGTGGAAGTTGAGAGTCACCCGCAGTGCCGGGTCCAGGGGCTGACCGGACGAGAGCTCCGCCACATGCCGGAGGGCCCGTTCCCGCGCTGTCTTCAGGGCGTCTGAGCTCATCCGGGCAGTGTGCCGGGAGCTGATCCGCCGGCGCACCCGGTTTACCGGCGACCGCTCGGAGCCGGTGCTCGGTGTCGTTGCGGAAGCCGGACGCCGGCTCGGAGATCGGAGCCCTCGAGGTCCTCGGCGCGGTGGGTCTGATCCTGCCCGCCGTGCTCGACATCGCGCCGGTCCTGGTCCCGCTCGCCGCCGTCGGCCTGGCGCTGATCATGGTGGGTGCGGCGGTCACCCGCCTCCGGCGTCACGAGACCAAGCTGCTGGTGGCCGACCTGGTCCATCTCGCCCTGGCCGTCTTCGTGGCCTGGGGCCGTTTCGGCCCCGAGTCCCTCGTCGGCTGACCGGGGGCGCCCGCCTGCACTCCGGTGCGCCCCGCCGGTGGGCGCGGCCGACGACGGAACACCGGAAGCACTAGCTCTGCGGGACGTCCTTGACGAAGACGATGCCGTCGCTGCCGGCCAGGTGCGCCGGGTCGAGCGGGGCGTAGCCGAACCAGGGGGACACGCGGGGCGCGGGCCGCGTGTCGGCAAGGGCGGTGGCCAGCCGCGCGGCCTCGATGACGCAGCGGTCCTCCGGGAGCGCGTACAGGAGTCCTTCGACGGTGTCGGGCGGCGGGGTGTCGACTCCCCGGTGCCGGATCGTGCCGAGGGCCGTGGCCACGAAGGCGTACGCCTCACCGAGCCGGGCGCTCACCAGCGCGCCGGCGCTCCACCACTCCAGCGGCGTCCCGCCCATCCGCATCGTGCTCTTCTCCCGCTGGAGATGGGAGTTGTGGGCATGGACGAATGCCGGACCCCGAGCGGCGACGGCGAGCAAATTGTCGGCCATCATCTGGTCCCGCACGCCGACCAGCCGGGTCATGCGGCCAGGTGAGGTGTCGGCCATCCAGTGGTGGTAGCGCAGCAGGCCGACCGCGGTGCGTCCGTGCAACTGTGCCCGGTACCGGTCGTCCCCCGAAGTCGCCGTGATCAGGTGCGGCGTCTGCGCGTCGAGCAGCGCCACCAGATCGTCGGCGATCAGCCGCAGCTCCCCGGCCTCGGCCGACCGCCCCACGGAGGAGGACGGGTCCATCATCGCGGCGGGATCGGTCCACCGGTCGTCGGCGCCGAGCAGGCGATCGAGCGTTTCCGCGGTACAGGGAAGCAGGTCCGCGTCCACCTGGGCCGCGAGGCAGCCGTGAAGTGCGGTGAGGGCCTGCCGGGGGCTCGCGGCGTGGGTGATCTCCAGCGGGCCGTCGAAGCCGGCGAAGCGCAGCCGCTCGGACGCGGGCCGGCCGTCGTTGTCGACGCGGACGTTGTAGGCGCGCATCCAGCGCACGAGCTCGCGGTTGGCCGCAAAGGCGCCCCAGTCGTGGCTGAATCCGCGCTCCATGACCTCGTCGAGGGTGCCGGTGCCCGAGGTGACGTAGTCGTCCACGACCAGGCCGCTCATGCAGTCGCTCTCGATCACGATCGTCCGGTAGCCCTCCTGCTCGACGAACTGCCGGAAGAGCTCGTTGCGCAGGTCGAGCAGATTGTCCTCACCGTGGGTGGGCTCGCCCAGGGCGAGCAGCCGGGGCTTGGCCGGGAGCAGCCTCATGACGGCGGCGGCCTCGACGGCATGGGTGGTGTCCTGGATGTCGGTAGCCATGCCTTCAACGCTATCGTTGAACCCTCGTTTGAGACTTTTCCGCGAAATCGGCAGGATGATGGGGAGAAACCTTCAAAACGGTGAGCGGCTCAGGCCGGTCGACCTGGCGCGCGTGCACGGTCTGTCGACGCAGGCGATCAGGAACTACGAGGAGGCCGGCATTCTCCCTGCCGCCGGGCGCACACCCCACGGCTACCGGACCTACACGTCGCTGCACGCGGGGGCCCTGCGCGCGTTCCTCGCCCTGGCGCCGGGCCACGGCCACCGGAAGGCGACGGCGATCATGCGGGCGGTGAACGAAGGCGCGGCCGAGGAGGCGTTCCGCCTCATCGACGAGAGCCACGCCCAGCTCCTCGACGACCGCCGGACCCTCCAGGCAGTGGAGAGCGCCCTCCGCGACCTGGAGCCGACGGCGTCCGAACGAGATGCGGGGCCCAGGCGCGGTGCGGCAGCCGAACCCGCCTCGGCGTTCGGGACCGGTGGGGTGCCCGGGCCTGGTGCTGGTTCGACCGCGGTGTCAGGGCCGACCGCGGCTTCCGGGACCGGCGGCACGTTCATCGGGCCGCTGGCGGGGAAGCTCGGCATCCGGCCCGCGACGCTGCGCAAATGGGAGCGCGCCGGGCTGGTGCGCCCGCGTCGCGACCCGCTGACCGGCTACCGCGTTTACGACGAGGCCGACGTGCGGGACGCCCGGCTGGCCCACCAACTCAGGCGGGGCGGCTACCTGCTGGAGCAGATCGCCCCGCTGATCGCCCAGGTGCGGGCCGCCGGCGGGCTGGAGCCGCTGGAGGCCGCGCTGCGCGACTGGCACGGCCGGCTGGCCGCCCGCGGGCGCGCGATGCTGACCGGGGCCGCCGAGTTGGAGGCGTACCTCCGCGAGAGGGGCTGAGACGTCGGCCGCCGGCCGAGGAGGTCGTCGGCCGAAGAGGACAGGCCCGAGGGGGCCGGTCCGCCCGTCACGACGAGTCCCGCACCACCAGTTCCGTGGGCAGCACGATCTGGGGCCGCTCCGGTGACGGGCCGGCGATCTCCTCGAGCAGGACCCGGGCCATCGTGCGTCCCATCTCCTCCGTCGGCTGGCGCACGCTGGTGAGCGCCGGGTCCATGTGCCGGGCCACCGCCGAGTCGTCGAAGCCGACGAGGGCCACGTCGTCCGGGATGCGGCGGCCCGACTCGCGCAGCACGTGCCGGGCGCCCGAAGCCATCACGTCGGAGGCGG
The DNA here is from genome assembly GCF_044745705.1 of Streptomyces sp. NPDC086835. Classification (NCBI taxonomy): domain Bacteria; kingdom Bacillati; phylum Actinomycetota; class Actinomycetes; order Kitasatosporales; family Streptomycetaceae; genus Streptomyces; species Streptomyces sp. NPDC086835. The sequence goes on along the minus strand of NZ_JBIVAU010000001.1, from coordinate 230,834 downwards.
CGAAGACCGCGTCGAGGTCAGGGCGGTCCTCGAGCAGTTTGCGCATGGCGAGGCGGCCGCCCTGCTCGGTGAAGTCGGCCACGGCCGTCAGCCGGGGATCGGCGTCCAGACCCGCGCCGGCGACACCGGAGCGGTAGCCGTCCAGGCGGCGCTGGGCGCCGTACACGTCCAGGGGGCCGGTGATCGTCGCGACGGTGCGCCGCCCCCGGGCGGTCAGGTGGGCGACGGCCGCCCGCGCGCCCTCGAAGTTGTCGGAGTCGACCGCCGCCAGCGTCTCGTCCGCCGCGCGGCGGCCGCTGATCACCACCGGGATGGAGAGCTGCTCCAGCAGGTCCGGCAGCGGGTCGCCCGCGTGCATCGAGACCAGCAGCACGCCGTCGACCCGGTGGGCGGCGAGGTACTGCGCGAGCGTCTTGCGCTCGCGGTCGTTGCCCGCCAGCGTCAGCAGCAGCTGCATCTCGGTGTCGGCGAGGGCGGCTCCGACGCCGCGCACCATCTCGGAGAAGTACGGCTCCGCGAAGAAACGGTCCTCCGGCTCCGGGACGACGAGCGCGATGGCGTCCGTACGGTTGCCCGCGAGCGCCCGGGCCGCCCGGTTGGGGACGTAGCCCAGTTCGGCGACGGCCGCCTCGACCAGCGCGCGGGTCTCCTCACTGACGCGCGGCGAGCCGTTGATCACCCGGGAGACCGTCCCGCGTCCGACCCCCGCCCGCGCTGCGACCTCCTCGAGGGTGGGCAGACCGGTGGCCCGCCCCCCGTTCCCCGTACGGATGGTCCGAGACATCGTGTCCGCCTCCCCAGGCTGCCCAGGCGGAGAACATAACGTGCCGCGGCGCCTTGAGACCTCCCCCATCGGACGACGAACACGGCCGATCACCTATGGGAGCGCTCCCAGCCCTCTCCTGGCGTCCAGTCGGCAAAGCCGCAGGCCACCGCCCGTGCCAGGGTCGCGGCCGGCGTGCTAAAAGTACGGGTCCCACACAAGTACGGCCGCGGGCGGCACGTCAGGACCCGGGGGTGGCGGCACTCCCCGAAGGAGGTCGTCATGCGCAGGACCGCAATCCTCGCGGTCGTCGTCGCGCTGGGCGCCGGGCTCCTCGCAGGCTGCGCGAAGGACAGCGAAGAGCCGGGCGACAGCGCCTACGACGGCGGTGGCGGTAAAGGGAAGACCACCATCACCGTGGGCGTCTTCGGTGCCTTCGGTCTCAAGGAGGCGGGGCTGTACGAGGAGTACATGAAGCTCCACCCTGACATCAGGATCAAGCAGACCTCGATCCAGCGGAACGAGAACTACTACCCGCAACTGCTCACGCACCTCAGCACCGGCAGCGGTCTCGCCGACATCCAGGCCGTCGAGGTCAACAACATCGCTGAGGTCACCGCCACCCAGGCGGACCGGCTCGTCGACCTGGGCAGGACCGAGGGCGTCAGCAAGGATTCGTTCCTCGACTGGAAATGGGCGCAGGCCACCACCAAGGACGGGAAGACGGTCGGGCTCGGCACCGACATCGGCCCCCAGGGCATCTGCTACCGCAAGGACCTCTTCGAGAAGGCCGGGCTGCCTACCGACCGTGAGGAGGTCGGCCGGCTGTGGGCCGGGGACTGGAACAAGTACCTGAAGACGGGCAGGAAGTACAAGGCCCGGGCGCCCGAGGGGACGTCGTTCGTCGACTCCGCCTCGGGCGTGATGGCAGCCGTCACCGGCAGCAACGAGAAGCGCTTCTACGACGTGAACGGCGAGATCGTCTACAAGACCAGCCCGGCCGTGAAGCAGGCCTGGAACCTCGCCGCCGAGTTCGCCACGGAGAAACTGACCGCGAGGCTCCAGCAGTTCACGCCGTCCTGGGACCAGGCCATGTCCAACGGCGCCTTCGCCACGGTCTCCTGCCCCGCCTGGATGCTCGGCCACATCCAGGACAAGGCGGGCGCCGCCGGCAAGGGCAAGTGGGACGTCGCCGCCGCGCCACGGCCGAGCAACTGGGGCGGCTCGTTCCTGGTCGTGCCGAGGACGGGCGACAACACCGCCGAGGCGGCGAAGCTCGCCGCCTGGCTGACCGCTCCCGAGCAGCAGGCGAAGCTGTTCACCGAACGCGGCAGCTTCCCCAGCGCCGAGGCCGCCTACTCGCTGCCCGCCGTCGCCGACGCCGCGCACCCCTACTTCGGGGGCGCGCCCATCGGGAAGATCTTCTCCAAGGCGGCACAGGACGTCCCGGTGCAGATCGTGGGGCCCAAGGACCTGATCATCGCGCAGAACCTGGCCGACATCGGCATGCTCCAGGTGGACCAGAAGGGCCGCAGCCCGGAAGAGGGCTGGGACGCGGCGGTCAAGGCGATCGACAACGCTCTGGACGAATAACGTGCCGGAACCCGCACACGGCAGGCCGGCCGCGCACTTCGAACACCCTGGGAAGCCGGGGTCCATCGTTGACGGCACGGCCCCCGACGGCACGGACGCCGCCGCTGCGCGGCGGCGTGCGAGGCGCTCGCGCCGCTACCGGCGCGACGTCAGATGGAGCCCGTACGCCTTCGTCGCACCGTTCTTCGTCTTCTTCCTCGCCTTCGGCCTCTTCCCGCTGCTCTACACCGGCTGGGCCTCACTGCACCGGGTGGAGCTCACCGCGCCCACCGACATGGAATGGGTCGGACTGCGCAACTTCTCGCGCCTCCTCGAGGACGAGTTCTTCTGGAACGCGCTCAGGAACACCGTCACCATCGGACTGATGTCGACCGTGCCGCAGCTGCTCATGGCGCTCGGCATCGCGCATCTGCTCAACTACCGGCTTCGCGGCTCGATGTTCTTCAGGGTCGCCGCCCTCACCCCGTACGCGACGTCCGTCGCCGCCGCGACGCTTGTCTTCGTGCTGCTCTTCGGCCGCGACTACGGGATGGTCAACTGGGCGCTCGGGCTGGTCGGCATCGGTGACATCGACTGGCAGAACGGGCAGTGGACCTCGCAACTGGCGGTCTCGACGATCGTGATCTGGCGCTGGACGGGTTACAACGCGCTGATCTACCTGGCCGCGATGCAGGCCGTCCCGAAGGACCTGTACGAGTCGGCCGCGCTCGACGGGGCCTCGCCGTGGCAGCAGTTCATCCACGTCACGGTGCCGTCCCTGCGCCACACGATCCTGTTCACCTGCGTGGTCTCCACGATCGGCGCGACCCAGCTGTTCGGCGAGCCCCTGCTGTTCAGCGGCGGGGCGGGCGCGACGGGCGGCGCGGACCACCAGTTCCAGACGCTCGGTCTCTATCTGTACGAGCAGGGGTGGGTGAACCTGCACCTGGGCCGGGCCTCCGCGATCGCCTGGGCGATGTTCCTGATCCTGCTCGTCGTCGGCGCGGTGAACTGGCTGGTCGCGCGCCGCCTGAGCAAGAGCGCGTAGAGCGGAGCGGAGACGACGATGACAGGGCGCAAAGGGCGGGCGGGGCGGCAGCTGCACGGCGGGAAGTTCGCCTACGCCGCGCTGATCGTGTTCACCGCCGGCTCCCTCTTCCCACTGGTGTGGACGGCGGTCGCCGCCTCCCGCACCAACACCCGGCTCGCCCAGACTCCCCCGCCGTTCTGGTTCGGCAGCAGACTCTTCCGCAATCTGGAGATCGCCTGGACCGACGCGAACATGGGCACCGCCCTGCTCAACACGACGATCGTCGCCGGGTCGGTCGCGGCGGGCACCGTGGTCTTCGCCACGTTCGCCGGATTCGCCTTCGCCAAGCTGCGGTTCAGGATGAAGAACGCGCTGCTGCTGCTCGTCATCGGCACGATGATGGTGCCGCCGCAGCTCAGCGTCGTACCGCTGTACATGCTGATCGCCGAACTGTCCTGGACCGACCAGCTCCAGTCCGTCATCCTGCCCACGCTGGTCAGCGCCTTCGGCGTGTTCTTCATGCGCCAGTACCTGATGGAGGCCCTGCCCGGCGAGCTGATCGAGGCCGCCAGGGTCGACGGCGCGAGCAGCCTCCGTGTGGTGTGGCACATCGTCTTCCCGGCGGCGCGGCCGGCGATGGCCGTCCTCGGGATGCTGACGTTCGTGATGGCGTGGAACGACTTCTTCTGGCCGATCCTCGCGCTGACGCAGAGCGGCAACCCGACGGTGCAGGTGGCCCTGGCGGGCCTCGGCCAGGGCTACATCCCCGACCAGTCGGTGATCATGGCGGGGGCGCTGCTGGGGACGCTGCCGTTGCTGATCGCGTTCGTCGTCTTCGGCAAGCAGATCGTGGGCGGCATCATGCAGGGCGCCGTCAAGGGCTGATGGCGCGCTGGCCGCGGGGCGGGCCGGGGCCGCTGCGCGGGGCCGTTCCCCTCCCCCTACGGCCTGGCGGCCGCGGGGTGGGGACCCCCACTTCCCGAACCGGGGCGAGCCCTGGACCCCGTACCGCCTTCGGTGGTGTCCTCAAACGCCGGACGGGCTGGAAATGCCGCCGCGCGGCATCCAGCCCGCCGAGCGGAGGCAACTCAAGCCCCGCCGGCGATCGAGGCGCGGGGGTCCGGGGGCAGAGCCCCCGAAACACCGCGCGAAGCGCGGTACGGGTCCGGGCCGAGCCCGGTCGGGAAGGGCGAACCCGTCGGCGGCGGGAGGCGCGGCGGAGCCCCGGGCGGGTGGGGCCGGCCCGGGGCGTCGCCGTGGGGGGACGGGGTGGCTACTTGTACGCGGAGAAGGCCTTCGTGAACGCCAGCGGCTCCTGAAGGATCGAGCTGCACGTCGCGTCCGCCGCCGGCTTCTCCCCGCCCGCGCACTGCTTGTCGCGGGTGGAGGACCACATCGACAGCCAGCCCAGGTTCTTCGATTCGGCGAACTTCACCAGCTGCGTGGCGTCGTCGACCTTGAAGATCTCCGTCACCACGTCGTTCACGCCGATCATCGGAGTGACGGCGACGGCCTGCCACGCGGCCGCGTCCGAGAGCCCGAGCACGCCCTTGATCTGCGCCTGGGTGGCGGTGGCCGCCTGGATCGCGTACTCGCCCATGTCGCCGCTGTACGCCGGGCCGTAGTCCATCGCCATGATGTTGACCGCGTCGACGCGCACCCCGTTCTTCTTGGCGTCGGCGACCAGGGCCACCCCGGGCTGGGTGAGGCCCTCCGGCATGACGGGCAGGGTGAACGAGACGTTCAGGCCGGGGTGCGACTTCTGGAGTTGTGCGATGGCCTGCGAGCGCCGGGAGTTGGCGGCGGTGTCGGGCAGCGCCGCCCCCTCGATGTCGAAGTCGACCTTGGTGAGCTTGTAGGTGTCGATGACCTTGCCGTAGGCCTTCGCCAGGTCGTCGGCGGAGGAGCAGTTCAGCGCCAGCTCGTGGCCGGCCGCGCCGCCGAAGGAGACCCGGACGTCGCCGCCCTTGGCCCGCAGGTCGCCGATCTGGGCGGCGACCTTGTCGTTCGCCAGGTCGGTGACACCGCCCCACAGCGGGGCGCAGCTGCCGCCGGAGGTGATGAAGGCGAGGTTGAACTCCTTGACGCCGGTCTTGGCCGCCGTGTCGAGCATGTCGTAGGCCGGGTACAACGAGGTGTCGATGTACGGCGCGTAGCGCGCTGCGCCGCCCGGCTTCGGGGTCCCGGTCGGCGTGGGCGTCGGCGTCGGGGTGGCCGTGGCAGTGGGGGTGGGCGTCGGCTTCTGGGTCGGGGTGGCGGTCGGCGCGGGCGTGGGCTGCTCCGTGGGCCGGCCGCTCGGCTGCGGCGTGGCCCCGTCGTCGACCGAGCACTTGATCTCGTCGATGAGACAGGCCGTCGGGTCGGCGGCCTTTCCGCTCGCGGAGGTGACGAAGCCGACGGTGACCGAAGCACCCGGCGCGAGGCTCTTGTTCCAGCTCGCGGGCTTCACCGTGACCTGCTGCCCGTCCACGGTGTGCTCGCCGTTCCACAGGGAGCTGATCCTCGTCCCGGCGGGCAGCTCGAACTCGAGGGTCCAGTCCGTCCGGGCCTCGCCGGTCTCGTTGGTGATGACGTACTGGCCGGTGTAACCGCCGTCCCAGGTACTGGTCCTGGTGTAGGCGGCGCCGACCGCCGCCGCCTGGGCGGTGCCGGTGAGGACGATCGCCGCGCCGCCGATCACAGCGGTCACGACGACCGCGCCGACCGCCTTGGTCCTGACGCTCGCCCTGCGCCGGTGCGTACTGCTGCCCATCGGGTGCCTGCCTCTGCGTACGAAGTCGGGGGGTGGTGCGCTGCACGCTAGCGACCCCGAATCGGACAAATGGCCGATCAGTGGCGGCGGTCGGTGTTCTTAGGGCGCGCTTAAGGGAGGCATCGGAAGCGATTAATGATGTGCTGCGAGGAAGCGGCCGTGCGCTATCGCAGGGCGGTCCTGCGACGGCGCTGGACCCGCCCCCGGTGCCGGCTGCGGCGCCGGCCGCGGGCGGCTTCGCGGGGGTCGAGGCCGATCCAGATCCGTACCTCTGTGCCGCCGAGGACGGACCTGCCGATCCGTACGTCGCCGCCCGTGGACTCCGCGACCCTGCGCACGATGTCCAGGCCCAGACCCGTCGAGCCGTCCCTGGCCCCGCTGTTGCCCCGGGCCATGGCGGCCGCCGGGTCGGCGATGCCCGGACCGGCGTCGGAGACCAGCACGATGACCGCGTCGTCGCTGTTGTGCACGTCGACGGAGAAGGCCGTGCCCTCCGGGGTGTGGCGGAAGACGTTGCCGAGCAGCGCGTCGAGTGCGGCGGCGAGTTCGGGGCGGGCGACCGGGATGCGTACGGGCCGGTCCACTCCGGCGAGCCGGACCTTGCGGCCCTCGTCCTCCGCGAGCGCCGACCAGAATCCCATCCGCTCGCGGACCACCTCCGAGACGTCGCAGCCCGCGCCGGGTCCGGCCGCCGCCGTCTGCGGCTTGGCCTCACGGGCGGTGCGGATGATGGTGTCGACCTCGCGTTCCAACTGCGCGACGGCCGCCCGGGTCTGTTCGGCGGCAGTGCTCTCACCCAGCGACGCGGCGTTCAGCCGCAGCACGGTCAGCGGGGTCCGCAGCCGGTGCGAGAGATCGGCGGCCAGCTCGCGCTCGTTGGCCAGGAGCTGGACGACCTGGTCGGCCATGGAGTTGAACGCGGCGGCAGCGGAACGCAGTTCTGGCGGCCCCTCTTCCGGGACGCGGGCCCCGAGTCGGCCCTCCCCCAGGTCGTGGGCGGCGCCCGCGAGCCGCTGCGCCGGCTGCACCATCCGTACGCCGAGCCGGTCGGCGACCGCGACGGAGCCGACGATCAGCGCGATGCCGACGCCGGCGAGGACGAGCCAGGCGGTGTCCACACCGTTGGAGACCTCCCCCTCGGGCACGAAGATCTCGACGACGGCGATCTGACCGGTCCCGATCGCCGTCGGTTGCAGCAGCGCGGAGCCGCCGGACACCTCGGTGATCGAGGCGCGGCCGATCCGTTCGACGGTCGCCAGGTCCTTCTTCGCCGCCCGGCGCTTGCCTATCTCCAGCGGCAGGCTGCCCGGTTCGCCGGACGCCGGGATGTACACGGCCATCCGGCCGACCGCACCGGCCGGGGTCGACTCGACGGCCCGCTCCAGCGGGCGGCGTTCGGTGGTGACGGTCAGGGTGGGGCCGATCGTCGCGGCCTGCCGCTCGGCGTTGGAGAAGGCGCGGTCGCGGGCCATCTCCTTGATGACGATGCCGAGAGGCAGTGCGAATGCGAGCACCACCATCACGGTGACGGCCAGGGAGACCTTGACGAGCGCCCATCTCATGACCGGTGTCCGTTCGGTGGCTCGAGCTTCACTCCGACTCCGCGCAGCGTGTGCAGGTAGCGCGGCTGCGCCGCGGTCTCGCCGAGTTTGCGGCGCAGCCAGCTCAGATGGACGTCGATGGTCTGGTCGTCGCCGTAGCTCTGCTGCCAGACCTCGGCCAGCAACTCCTTGCGGGGGACGACCACCCCCGGCCGGCCGGCGAGGAACGCCAGCAGGTCGAACTCCCTGCGGGTGAGGTCGAGGCGGTCGCCGTCCAGTTCGGCCTGGCGGCGCAGCGGGTCGATGGACAGGCCGCCGACCTGGATCACCCGCGAGGGCGGCGCCTCGCCCGCTGCCCGGGAACGGCGCAGTACGGCCGCCATCCTGGCCGACAGGTGCTCCACGGAGAACGGCTTGGTCAGATAGTCGTCGGCACCATCGTTGAGCAGCCGTACGATCTCGGCCTCGTCGTCCCGCGCGGTCGCGATGATCACGGGTACGTCGGTGATGCCGCGGAGCATCTTCAGCGCCTCCGCGCCGTCCAGATCGGGCAGTCCGAGGTCGAGGATGACGACGTCGAACCGGAAATGGGCCACCTCGCGCAGCGCCTCGAGGGCCGTGCCGACGCTCCGTACCGTGTGGGAGGCCTCGGTCAAGTGCCTGATGAGGGCGGAGCGCACGAACTGGTCGTCCTCGACCACGAGCACACTTGCCATGGGCGGCACCGTACGCCATCCGGAGTACGCCGGTCCCGTTCGGGACAAGCCGGGGACGGGTGGTGCACTATGGCCCGGATGCATCGAGGACTTGTACATGCCATGGCCTGGTCGCTGTCCACCGGCGCGGCGGTGACGCTGTCGTGGTGGGGCGTCCACACGGTCATGGCCGGAACCGCGTACGACCGGCCGCGCGCTCTTCCCATCACCGCGCAGAACTCGACGGCGCAGGCCGCGAAGCCGCAGGCGTCGTCGACGGCGCGCCCGCCGAGCCCGTCCCCCTCGCCGAGCAGGCGCCCGCCGACGACGCCTCCTCCCACCTCGCCCCCGAAGAAGGACCCCCCGCCGAACTCGCCTTCACCACCGCCCCCTTCGGATGCCGGAAATGTGAAGGGCTACAACGTCAAGGGCGGCCGGGTCGTCTTCGACATCGGTGACAGCGCGGCCGAGCTCGTCTCGGCGACCCCGGCGGCGGGCTGGCAGATGCAGGTGTGGACGCAGCCGACGTGGATCCGCGTCACGTTCACGCAGGACGGTCACGAGGTGTCGGTGTTCTGCACCTGGAACGGCCATCCTCCGATGGTGCAGTTCGACGAGCGCTGAGCATCACGGTCGGCGTGGGACGTCAGCGGAACACGGCGGGCGGCGGCACCGGCGACGGCTTGGCGCTCGCGTCCGTCACGGGCGCCGCCCCGCCGGTGAAGTCGGCCAGCGCCCGCCCGTGTTCGACCCGCCCGGCGAACGGGTCGCTCGCGACGCGGCGGGTGAACTCGGCGACCGGCAGTTCCCTGTCCGAGGCGAGCAGCACGGCGTTGCCGAAGCGACGCCCGCGCAGCACCGTCGGATCCGCGGCCAGCGCGAGCTCGGGGAAGACGGCCGAGGCGGTGGCGATCTGGGCCCGCAGATGCGCGAGCGGCGGCCCGTCGGCGATGTTGGCGACGTAGCTGCCGCCGGACCTCGTCACCCTGCGCACCTCTGCGAGGAACTCCGTGCTGGTCAGATGCGCGGGGGTGCGCGCCCCGCTGAACACGTCCGCGATGACCACGTCCGCCCAGCCGTCCGGCACCTTCGCCAGACCTGCCCGGGCGTCGGTCGACCTGACCCGTATCCGCGCGCCGGGATCCAAGGGGAGGTGCGCGCGTACGAGTTGGACGAGGGCCGCGTCCAGTTCGACGATCTGCTGGGTGGAACGGGGGCGCGTGGCGGCGACGTACCGGGCGAGGGTGAACGCCCCGCCGCCGAGGTGCACGACCTGGAGGGGACGCCCGGGAGGCGCGGCGAGGTCCACGGCGTGGCCCAGCCGGCGCTGGTACTCGAAGGACAGATACGCCGGGTCGTCGAGATCCACGTGCGACTGCGGCGCACCGTCGATGAGCAGCGTCCAGCCGCGCGGGCGTTCCCGGTCGGGTATCAGCTCCGCGAGTCCGCCGTCCACGGCAGCGACGACGGACTCCGGTCCACCGCCCCCACGCCGCTTGCTTTTCGCCACGCTTCCATTATCGCCCGGCCGTGGACCCCCCGCGTCCGGGCCTTCGCCGCCGGGAGCCGGGGGGCCTCAGCGGCAGTTGTCCGCCGCCTCGATCAGACGGGCCGCCTCCCCCAGCGCCTCGCGCAGGACCACCGGGTCCGTGACGGTGCCCGCGTCGTCACCGGGCGGCAGCAGCCACCCGGACCCGGTGACCGGTGATCCCGCCGGGATGCGCAGGCCCCGGCCGGAGGTCTGTGTACAGGCGCTGCCCGGCATGTCCCATGCGTCGGCCGTACCCGGCGGGACGAGGAAGCCGAGGGTGTCGCAGGCCCCGTCGTGGAGCACCGGCCCGACCGCGGGCGCGGCGGCGCGGCGAAGGATGTCCACCGCCTCGAGGCCCTGCCGGGCGGGAACGGTCACCAGGTCACACGGCGCTGCCGGCCCGCCGGGCACCGCCACGTCGCAGAGGGGCGGAGCACTGCCGTCCGGGGTCGGCCGGTGTCCGGCCGTGGTCGAGGGCGTCGCGCTGGTCTCCATGCCGACCTCCAACAAGGGGATCCCCTCCTCGCTCGAGTGGAGACACGTAACGCGCCTCCGTACGGTTCAACGCCCGTACGCGTCAAGGGCTACGGCGGCACGCCGCCGCAAAGGATGGCAGTTCATGGCAGAACACCGGCGAGATGTCCCTTTTGTTGTCAAACCCTGTGTGAAGGCCCTGTCACAGCAGGTACGTTCTTGCCCCGCCGGAACACGGCCGCACCAAGAGAGGCCTCGGCCATGGCGTCATCGTCAAAGGCATCACGGGCGGTTCCTGCCCCCGTACCCAACCTGGCTTTCCGCACACTGCGCGGACACCGCTCGCCGGGCGAGTTCGCGACGGCCGTACGACGGGCGGCCCGCGAGATCGGCGAGCAGGTCTCCTGCGACGCGCGCTACATCGGCCGGGTCGAGTCCGGGGAGATCCGCTGCCCGAACTACGCGTACGAGCGGGTGTTCCTGCACATGTTCCCCGGCCTGGCGCTGACGGACCTGGGCTTCACCGCCCGGGAACAGGTGCGCGGGCGCGGCGCGGGAAACCGGGCCGCGCCCGCGTCACCGCCGCCGGACCGGGCCGCGGACCCGGCCCTTCCGCACCACCCCTGCTGCCGGCTTCCCCTCGGCAGCAGCGAAAGCGACAGCGACGAGGAGAGCGACGTGCTGCGTCGCGCATTCATGACGAGCGGCTCCGCCACGGTGGCGGCCGCGTCCCTGGGGCTCGGCCCCGGATCCTTGCCCGACCCGCGGCGAGTCGGCGAGGCCGAGGTCAGCGCCGTGGAGGAGGCCGTACGCCGTATCCGGCTGCTCGACGACCGGCACGGCGCCGACGGTCTGTACCGCCGTGCCGCCCAGCCGCTGAGGGCCGCGTACGCCCTGCTCGACGCGGGCACGCCTGCCCGCAGGTCGACGGCCCAGAGGCTGCACACCGGCGCCGGTGAACTCGCCATCTCGGTGGGCTGGCTCGCCCACGACTCCGGCCGTCTCGAGGACGCGCGCTCGCACTATGCGGAGGCCCTCGCGACCGCGCGCGTGGCGGGCGACCCGGCGCTCGAGGCGCACGCCTTCTGCAACACGTCGTTCCTCGCCAGGGACGCGGGCCGGCACCGTGAGGCCGTACGCACCGCACAGGCCGGCCAGCAGGCGGCCCGGCTCGTCGCCTCCCCGCGGCTGCTGGCGCTGCTCGCGCTGCGGGAGGCGGGCGGCTGGGCGGGCCTCGGCGACCGGGCCGGCTGCGAGCAGTCGCTGGCAAGAGCACACGCACACTTCGGGCGCGGCGCCTCGGACGCCGACCCCGAGTGGATGTCCTTCTTCGCCGAGCCCGAACTGGAGGCGCTCCAGGCCCAGTGCTGGTCGGCGCTGGGCGAATGGGCACGCGCGGCCCGCCACGCCCGTCGCGCGGCGACCCTCCAGGACCGCCGCTTCACCCGCAACCTCGCGCTGTACCGCGCCGAGCTGGCCGTGGACCTGGCCCGGGCGGGCGAGCCGGAGGAGGCGGCAGCGGCGGGCGAGCAGGTGCTCGAGCTGCTGGGCGAGGTCCGGTCGTCCCGCATCCACGCGCTGCTGGCGGACACGGCGGAGGTCCTCCTGCCGCACCGCCGCACGCCGTCGGTCTCCACCTTCCTCCACCACCGCGAGACGGCGACGCGCCACGCCTGACGCCCCACGGAGCGGGGCCGTTCCCCTACTCGCCCCTTCCCGGACCCGTACCGCGCGTCGCGCGGTGTCCTCGAGCGCCGGACGGGCCGAAAACGCCGCTGCGCGGCACTTCAGCCCGTCGGCGGAGACACTGCGGCCTTGCCGGGCAACTCCAGCCTCGCCGACGGCTCCAGCGCTGCCGACGGCTCTGGCCTACGGGGACGTTTCCCGCCCCGCCGGCGATTGAGGCGTGGGGTCCCGCGGGGGTCCCCCAGGCCGCCAGGCGTAGGGGCGGAGCCCCGGAAGCACCGCGCGGAGCGCGGTGCCGGGTGAGGGGGCGGAGCCCCGGTTCGGGAAGGGGCGGGGTGGGGACGAGCCCGCGCGGCGGCTCCCCGCCGTCATCCCTCCTGGTGCCCCGTGTCGTTCCAGCGCTCGATCGCCGGCTCCCCGTACGCCCACCCCAGCACCGACAGGCTCGTCGGATCCAGCCGGATGCGCGCCCCGAAGGAGATGTGCTCGCCCAGCCACCGCGCCCCGATGGAGCGCAGGATGTGGCCGTGGGCGAAGACCAGCACGTCGCGGTCGGCCGAGCGGGCCCATTCGACGACCTCGTCCGCGCGCGCGGACACGTCCGCGAGGGTCTCGCCGTCGGGCGCGCCGTCGCTCCACAGGAGCCAGCCGGGCTGGAGGTCCTGGATCTCGGCCGGCGTGAGGCCCTCGTACGCGCCGTAGTCCCATTCCATCAGCGGGTCCCAGGTCTGCGCCCGCTCCCCGAAGCCCGCCAGCGCGCACGTCTCGCTCGCCCTGATCAGGGGGCTGGTGCGGATCTCGACCTCTTCCAGCCCCGACCACGGCGCCCGGTGGAGCCGCTCGCCCAACAGCTTGGCTCCGCGCCGGCCCTCCTCGAGCAGGGGGATGTCCGTCCTGCCGGTGTGCCTTCCGAGCAGCGACCATTCGGTCTGGCCGTGCCGGGCGAGCAGGATCCGCGGTGCCATGGGGAGCTCTCCTGAAGTTCACGATCGAATGTCGCTCCATCATCCCGCACCTGAACTTCGGGCAACCTCCGCGACGATCTGGGCGTCCCCCTCCCCGGACGAGTGATCCCGACCGGAGACGGAGACCGACCGGATGCCGCAGACCGCGCCTCGCCACCGGCCTCGCTGGTGGACCGAGCTGCTGCTGATCGCCGTCGTCTACGCCGCGTACTCGGCCGGCCGGCTCCTCGCCCGCGGCGATGTCTCCACTGCCGTCGACAACGGACTTGCGATACTCCGGGCCGAGAAGGCACTCCTGCTCAACGCCGAGCATCCGCTGAACCGTCTCTTCACGGAGATGCCCGCGCTCGGCATACCCGCCGATTTCGCGTACGCCTCGCTCCACTACCTGGTCACCCCCGCCGTCCTCGTGTGGCTCTTCCGCCGCCGCCCGCTCCACTACCGCGCGGCCCGCACCTGGCTGATGCTCTCGACGCTCCTCGGGCTGGCCGGTTTCACGTTGATGCCGACCTGTCCTCCGCGGCTGCTGGACGCCGGCCACGGGTTCGTGGACACGATGGCGCAGTACAGCTCGTACGGCTGGTGGGGCGCGGAGGCGAGCGCCCCACGGGGGCTCGGCGGCATGACCAACCAGTACGCGGCGATGCCGAGCCTGCACGTCGGCTGGGCGCTGTGGGTCGGTGTGATGCTGTGGCGGCACGGCCGTACGCCGCTGGTGCGGACGCTGGCCGTCGCCTACCCGCTGCTCACCACGGTCGTGGTGATGGGCACGGCCAACCACTACTTCCTCGACGCGGTCGCCGGCGCCGCCGTCATGTGCGCCGGGGCGCTGCTGACCAGGCCCGCCATGCGTCTGGCCGATCACACGCGCGAACGGTTCACCGGCGGATCGCGCCCCACCGCGGCGGTCTCCGTCTCCCCCGTTGTCGGTGGCGGATGCGAGACTTCCGCGGGTGAGCGAATCCCTGGGCAGCGGACCCCCTCCGCAGGCGCCGACGACAGCACTCCGGCAACGGCTCGCTGAGCTGCGGGGCCCTGCCGCGCAGCCCCATCCGCTGGACGCCCGCGCCCTCGCGGCCCTCGCCGCCAACCCGGGGTGCCGGCGCCGGGCGCTGCTGGACGGCGCCGGGGTGGACAAGGCGGCGCTCGCCTCCGCGCTGGGTGCTCCGGGGACGTTCGGGCAGTCGCAGTTCGCCTTCATGCGCGGGAACGCCTTCGAGGCGAAGGTGAAGGCCGACGGCGGCAAGGAGCTGCTGCGCCTGCTGGGCCTCGACGACCCGGCGGGTGCCCTGGTGCCGGATCTGTCGGCGGCCGGTCCCGAGGGGCGTGCCGCGCGTACGGCGCTGGCGCTGCGCGAGGCGACAGCCGCCGGGGCGTGGACGCTGCTCGACCACCCGCTGCTCGCCCTGGAGGTGGCGGGCTCGCCCGCGTATCTGGAGCCGGACGCGGTGGTCGTGCATCCCGACGGCCGGTGGACGGTCGTGGAGATCAAGTCGTTCCCGATGGTCGACGCGTCGGCGGACGCGTCGAAGGTGGGTGCGGCCGCCCGCCAGGCGGCGGTGTACGTCCTGGCGCTGGAGCGGGTCGCCGCCGTCACGGACGGCGCGCGGGTCGCGCACAGCATCCTGCTGGTCTGCCCCAAGGACTTCTCCAACCTGCCGACCGCGTCCGCCGTGGACGTGCGCAAGCAGTTGTCGGTGACCCGCCGTCAGCTGGCCAGGCTCACCCGTGTCGAGGACATCGCGGCCGGGCTTCCCGAGGGCGTCACCTTCGACCTCGAGGGCTGTTCGGCGGACGAGCTGACGGCGGCGGTCGAGTCCGTCCCGCACGCGTACGCGCCCGAGTGCCTCGCCGCCTGCGAGCTGGCCTTCCACTGCCGTGACCGGGCCAGGCAGGCCGGTGCGGTGGAGACGCTGGGCCGGTCGGTCCGCGGTGAGCTGGGCGGGCTGACGACGATCGGCGAGGTGCTGGCGGCGGCACGCGGCGAGGCCGGGGACCCGGCCGACCCGGCGGTGGCGGCGCTCCGGCGGGCGGCCGCGCTGCGGGCCGAGGCGCTGGCCGAGGCGGACCTGGCGCAGCAGGGCGCGGCGGCGGGGCAGGAGGCCGGCGCATGTCGCTGATCGCCACCCTCGCCCGGCTGGAGGCGGTCGAGAGGGGACGGGCCCAGCCGCTGGCGACGGTCCGCCACCGGCGGGTGTCCGAACGCCCGTTGGTGTTCGTGCCGCTGACGACCGCCGGTGAGGCCGGGGCGCCGCTCGGCGCGCTGGTGGGGACGGACCCGAAGGAGCCGCGGCTGCTGGTCGTGGCCCAGCCGCGCGACCGCGACCTGCGTTCGGCGTTCCTGGCGGAGCTGGCCGACGTGGTCCTGCCGTATCTGGACGGCTTCGGCGACGAGGTGGAGCACGTCGAGCGCAAGGAGACCGACGCGGAGACCGGCAAGAGGGTCACCGTCGAGGTCGAACTGTGCGCGGACGCACCGCAGTTGATCGTGCCGAGCCGGGCGGGCGTGGAGTTCGTGCGGCTGCTGGGGCGCTCGATGCGGTTCCGTCGTACGGCCGAGCAGGACCCGGACACGCCCTACCCGGCGCCGCCGCGTGTGCCGTTGCTGGGCCGCTGGCTCACCCACTTCGGGGAGCGGGCCCGGGTCCCGGGTTCCTCCCTGCTGCTCGCCGCGACGGATCTGCTGAACCGACACTGGGCGACCGGCCAGTCCTCACTGGAGGACCAGCACCTGGGCGCGTTGCTCGCCTGGATCGAGGCGGGCGACGGGCCGGACAGCGGGTCCGGCGCCGAGGCGGCGCTCCGGGCCGAGCTGGGCCGCGACCGGGAGGGCATGCTGCTGTGCCCGCCGGCGGGGCCGGCGACCGATCCGGTCTTCGACAACCGGCGGCTGGCGCCCGCGATGGAGCGCTACGACCGGGCCCGGCAGCTGCTGGCGACGGCCGAGGACGGCGGCAGCGCCGACGAGCGGCTGGGCGAGCTGCACCGTGCTGAGCGCGAGATCCGGCGCCTGGTCGAGGACCAGATGCGACCCACCTGGTCCGCCGTGTGGCGCACGGTCGAGCTGATGCGCGCGCTGCCGGAGGGCTCCCGCGTCGAGGACCGCTGGACCCGTGACCGCTGGTCGTTCACCGCCCACCGCGACCGGGTCCGGGCCGGTGAGCCGCCCCAGCCGCGGCGCGACGACGCGGTGACCGCCGCGCAGAAGCTGGCCGCGCGGGAGACGGCGCAGGCGCAGCTGGAGGCTCAGGAGGCACTGGACGATCCGCTGGTGCTGGCGGGCCGCCGGCTGGCGGGCGAGGCGTTCCTGTCGGAGGTGATCGACGTGGAGATGGCCTGGTCCGAGTCGAAGCGGCCGAGCCCCCGCCCGCTGGTGAGCGTCCGCACGGACGACCGTCCACACCTCGGCGAGCGGGTGAAGGTGTTCCGCTCGCTGGAAGGAAGACCTCAGACGGCCGAGTTCGTGCGGTACGAGGGAGAGGGCACGCTGGTGCTGCGCGTCATGGACCGGATGGGCCGTGCCAAGGACCCCGCGGAGGGGTCGGTGCCGGCCAAGGGGGACCGTATCGCCTGGACCCTGTTCGAGCACGACCAGCGGGGCGGGCCGAAGCTGCCGGATCCGGAGGAGACGCCGTGGACGCACGGCGGGCCGCCGCGCTCCGACACGGCCGAGATCCCGGACCTCGTCACCCCGGAGGACCTCCTGTGACACCCCCTCCCGCCCCGCCGTTCCCTTCGGCCACGGCGCCGGATTCCGCCGCACCGGTTTCCACGGCGCCGTTCGATCCCGCCGCGGAGGCCGCGCGTGCCACCGCCGGCATCCTCACCGACACCCTCCACGGCTCTGCCAGGGGTGTCGTCGTCGACTCCCCGCCGGGCGCCGGCAAGTCCACCCTGGTGGTGCGGGCGGCACTCGAACTGGCGGCCGCGGGCCGGCCCTTGATGGTCGTCGCGCAGACCAACGCGCAGGTGGACGACCTGGTGCTGCGGCTCGCGGAGAAGGAGCCGGGGATGCCCGTCGGCCGTCTGCACTCGAACGACTCCGACCCGTACGACAAGGCCCTCGACGAGCTGGACAACGTCCGCAAGTCGGCGAAGGCGGGCGACCTGGCCGGGCTGGACGTCGTCATCTCCACGGCGGCCAAGTGGGCGCATGTGCAGGGCGTCGAGCCCTGGGGGCACGCCATCGTCGACGAGGCGTACCAGATGCGCTCCGACGCGCTGCTCGCCGTCGCCGGGCTCTTCGAGCGTGCGCTCTTCGTGGGCGACCCGGGCCAGCTGGATCCGTTCTCCGTCGTCGGTGCCGAGCAGTGGGCGGGGCTCTCCTACGACCCGTCCGCGAGCGCCGTCTCCACGCTCCTCGCGCACAACCCGGAGCTGCCGCAGCACCGGCTGCCGGTCTCCTGGCGGCTGCCTGCCTCCGCGGCGCCGCTGGTGTCCGACGCGTTCTACCCGTACACCCCGTTCCGCAGCGGCACGGGCGACGGGGACCGGCGGCTCTCCTTCGGTGTGCCGTCCGACGGGTCCGGGCCCGACCGGGTCCTCGACGAGGCGGCCGCCTCCGGCTGGGGGCTGCTGGAGCTTCCCGCGCGTCACACGCCGCGCACCGATCCGGAGGCGGTACGGGCCGTGGCGCTGGTGGTCCGCCGGCTGCTGGACCGTGGCGGCGCGGCGGTCTCGGAGCGGTCCGAGGAGCCGGTGCCCCTCACCGCGGACCGGATCGCCGTCGGCACGGCCCACCGCGACCAGGCCGCGGCGGTGCGCGCCGCACTGGCGGACCTGGGTGTCACCGGCGTCACGGTCGACACCGCGAACCGCCTCCAGGGCCGTGAGTACGACGTGACCGTCGTACTCCACCCCCTGTCCGGCCGGCCCGACGCGACGGCGTTCCACCTGGAGACCGGCCGGCTGTGCGTCCTCGCTTCCCGGCACCGGCACGCCTGCATCGTGGTGTGCCGCGCCGGTGTGGGCGAGCTGCTCGACGAGCACCCGTCCACGGAGCCGGTCCAGCTGGGCGTGACCGTGAAGTTCCCGGACGGCTGGGAGGCGAATCACGCGGTGCTGGCACATCTGGCCGAACACCGGGTGCATTGGCGCCCCTGATCGGCCCGAGGCGGTCTTGCGCGGCGCGGGACAATGGATGGCGGTCCGGGGCGCGGGCCGTGACGAGGAGGAGTACGGACATGGCGGAACCGGAGCGGACGACCGAGCGCAGGATGCGGCCGGGCCCGCTGCTCTTCGAGCCGTCGGAGGCTGCCGCCGACCCTGAGCACTTCTTCGACCTGGAGTCCATGGAGGACCCTCGCGAGCTGCTGACCCGTGCGACGGAGCTGGCACTCGCCTTCCGGGCGGCGACGGACCGGGCGGTCGAGTTCCAGGCCGTCGCGGCGGCCCAGCTGGCGGATCCCCGCCGCTTCGACCGGCTGACGCCCGCGGACATCGCGGAGCGGGCGGGCTGGACGGAGGACTACGCCCGCAAGATGATCGACTTCGGCGACGAGCTCCTGCGCGGCGCTGTCACGTAGCCCGCCCGCGGGGGCACGGGCGCGAAGCCGCCGCTACGGGGAGTGGGGGCGAGGGGCCCGTCAACATCACCTCGCATATGCCGACGGCGCAAGATACTCCTCTCCGCCCCGTCCTGTCCTTGTTTCTGCCAACCCGGTGAAATTGCAGTGTCACCCCCGGTAAGCATGAAGCATGACCGCATGGCTTCGAGACCCATCCCTGCTGACGCACGTGGCCGCCGACGAGGAGGACCGCGCCGCGGCCCGCGTGACGCCCCCCGGCGCCGGCTGGCTCGCCTCGGCGGAGACGTACCCGCGGTCGGCGCTCGCCCAGTGGGAGGCGCGGCCGACCGCCCCCGCCGTACTGCCCTGCGGCTCGGTGTTCGACGTGGTGACCGTGCCCTCGATCTTCGGCCGGCGGATGCTGGACCGGCTGTGGGCCGAGGGCCCCGGGTCCGGACCGGTCGCTGTGCACCGGGGCCGGATGATGTTGTTCGCCGCGCCCGGCACGGCCCAGCGGCTGCCGTCGCTGCTCGACTGGGAGGAGTGGGGTGACTCCGTCCCGCCGCTGCTGTGCCACGGCACCGGCGACGCCGTCACCGTCCCGCCGCTGATCCCGGCGAACACCGCCTCCGAGCCGCGCTGGGTGGTCGCCCCGGACACCCGCCGGCCCTGGCTCCCGGGCCCGGAGGTCCTGCTGTGGGCGTGTGTACGGGCGGTCCGCGCGAAGGCCTCCGCGGGGGTGCGGGTATCGATTTTTCCTCCCGCCGATCAGGATGCTAAGGTCTACGACGTCAGCAGGCGCCGCTAGCTCAGTTGGTTAGAGCAGCTGACTCTTAATCAGCGGGTCCGGGGTTCGAGTCCCTGGCGGCGCACAGACGGAAGAAGGTCCCTCGCGAGAGCGGGGGGCCTTTTTCGTGTCCGGAACAGGCCGGCGCTAGGCAGTGGTGATCTTCACCGTCCACGCCCCTGTCCGCGACCTTTCCGCGACCTCCACCCGTGCCCGTCCGCCCGGCGGTCCCGGCATGGTGAAGGTCTCACCGACCCCCAGCGGCGCGTCCGCGAGCGGCGGGTAGACCGACTCCTCCCAGCACGCGTCCGTGTCCGGATGGGTGTCGACGACCTCGACGGGCCCGGCGCCGGACGCCGTCTCGGCCCTCACCCGGTAGAGGAGGACACCCTCCGTGCAGGTGTAGGTGTCGTTGCCGGTGGCGCCGCGGGCCTCGATCGCGAGCGCGCTGTCGGGCCCGGTGCGGACGACCGCCAGCCGGGTGCCGATGCTCCCGCCGCCCATGGGCGCGGCCGCGACGGGTTCGAGGGTCACGATGCCGCCGCCGCGCTCCGCGGAGACGCACCGCACCTCCTGCCGGCTCAGCCAGCCCAGCTTCCACTTGTGCCAGCCGAACAGGTCGGGGGCGAGTCCGAACTGGCTGCCCATGACGTCCCAGTCCCCGACGTGGGTGTCCCAGTCGCCGTTGCCGTCGACGGGCCGGTGGTAGAGGTCGGGCAGGTCGAAGACATGGCCGGTCTCGTGGGCGAGCACGTTGCGGTCCGGCGGATGGCGCTCGAAGACGGTGACCACGCGCCGGATGTCCGTGCCGTCGGCGCTCAGCGGCCGGTCGAAGTTGACGACCTTGGTCGCGTCGGAGTCGACGCCGGGCGCGTCGGGGTCGGCGACCAGGTAGACGATGTCGTACTCGGAGAAGTCGACCTCGCGGTCGGCCACGTCGATCGCGTCCCGCAGATAGGCGGCGCGCTTCTCGGGTTCCCAGTCGCGCTGTATCCCGTAGGCGACGGAGGACTTGGGCATCGGCAGCCACTCGGTCAGCGGATCGGCGCGCAGCGAGAACTTCCCGTACGAGGCGCGCCGGAAGAAGTCGCTGGTGGCGGGGAAGTGGTCGGCGGCGAGCTCGCGGGGGGTGTTCAGCGGCTCGGAGTCCGGGAACGACAGGAAGATCATCACCGCGTCGAGGCCGGTGGCCGGCCTGGTGTAGGCGGCGTTCCAGGTGTCGAGGCCCAGCGAGTGGTGGGCCGTGGTCCGGGGCAGTGCGCAGGGACCGCCCACGGTGTCGGCGACGGTCGGGCCGGCCACGAGGGAGGTGGCCGCGAACGCCATGAGGGAAGTGAGCGCGGCAGCGGCACTCCGCAGCCGCACCCTTTCCACTCTCCCGGGTGTTCCCTCGGGCGACTGCTGACCCTCCACGTGGACCTCCGGCTGCGGAATGCAGGTTGCGTCACCCACCTTGTGATGTTTTCTGATGGTTCGCCCTGTTCCGGTGCCCCACTCGGGTGACCGACCTGACACCGGGCCGATGCCGCTCCGAGACCCGGCGACACTCCGATGGCTCACGGAAAGTCACATTCGGTCAAGGGTCGCCAGAGCCCGGTCCGGACCCGCGCAGAAACGATCGGCCGTTCCCTCTGGAGGCCCTGTCGCATGATGGTCACGCTGGAAGGGCCGCCTCGGCTGCCTCTATGATCGGCACACTTTCCCCGAGTTCTTGCTGGATTTCTTCGCCGACTGCCTTGGCGGGCCGTCCCCCGACCACATTTGTACGACCCTGTACGACACAACTGCACTGCGGGAGTGAGCGGTGAGCGGAACCTCCGAAGGACAAGGGCCCGCGGGCGTCGCAGTCCCCGGAAGCATCCGACCTTCGGTCACGGAGCGTCACAACTTCGGCCGGAAGTCGTCCGAACTGCACGACTACCGGGCCGCCTTCAACGCGGCACAACTGGCCATGGCAGTCGTCGACCACCAGGGCCTGGTGATCAGCGCCAACGAGGCGCTCGCCGCGCTGCTGGGCACCCGGCCCGTGGAGCTGCGCGACCGGTACGCGGCCGATCTCATCGACCTCGCCTCCGACGTCCGC
Organism: Streptomyces sp. NPDC086835; assembly: GCF_044745705.1. Taxonomy (NCBI): domain Bacteria; kingdom Bacillati; phylum Actinomycetota; class Actinomycetes; order Kitasatosporales; family Streptomycetaceae; genus Streptomyces; species Streptomyces sp. NPDC086835. The sequence continues at coordinate 209,448 of NZ_JBIVAU010000001.1, read as the reverse complement.
ACCTGGCACGCGTACCGCGAGGTGCTGCGTGGCCGCCGCTCGCGGTTCCGCTGCACCCGCCGTCTCAAGCACCCGGACGGCCGTGCGCTGTGGGCAGAGGTGACCGTCTCCCCTGTCCCCGACAGCGGCACCGTGCTGCTGTCCGTCGCGGACATCAGCGACCGTCGCGAGCTGCGGGCCAGGCTGCGGCATCTCCAGATGCACGACCCGGTGACGCGGCTGCCCAACCGGGCGCTCTTCTTCGAGCGGCTGACCGCCGCGCTGGAGTCCTCCCCCTATGACCTGGGCTCCAGCGGCCGGATCGGCCTGTGCTACCTCGACCTCGACGGGTTCAAGGCCGTCAACGACACCCTCGGGCACCGCGTCGGCGACCGGCTGCTCGCCGCCGTCGCCACCCGATTGGCCGAGTGCGCGGACGCGGGCGGCGCCGCGCGGGGCGGCGGCCATCTGGTCGCCAGACTCGGCGGCGACGAGTTCGCGATCCTCGTCGAGGACTCCACCGGCACGGAGCAGGTCGCCGACCTCGCCAGGTCCGTACTGGAGGCACTCCAGGAGCCGTTCGACCTGGCGGGCCAGCGGCTGTCGGTGTCCGCGTCGATCGGCGTGGTGGAGCGGGCGGTGTCGGGTACGAGCGCGACCGGCCTGATGCAGGCCGCGGACACGACGCTGTACTGGGCGAAGGAGGACGGCAAGTCCCGCTGGACACTCTTCGACCCGGAGCGCAACGCGCACCGGATGACCCGGCAGGCGCTCTCCTCGATGCTGCGTCCGGCCGTGGAACGCGGGGAGTTCACCCTCGAGTACCAGCCGCTGGTGGGCATGGCCGACGGAGTGACGCGGGGTGTGGAGGCGCTGGTGCGCTGGAACCACCCGCAGTTCGGCACGCTCACGCCGAATCGGTTCGTCGCGATCGCCGAGGAGGACGGCTCGATCGTGCAGCTCGGGCAGTGGGTGCTGCGCACGGCGTGCCGGCAGGCCAGGCAGTGGCAGCTCGACCATCCGGACGTCCCGCCGCTGTTCGTCAGCGTCAACGTCGCCGTGCGGCAGGTCTGGGACTCCGACCTGGTCGCCGACGTCGCCGAGATCCTCGCGGAGACGGGCCTGCCCGCGCACCTGCTGCAGTTGGAACTCACCGAGTCCGCGGTGATGGGCTCGGCGGGCCGGCCGCTCCAGGCGCTCCAGGCGCTGAGCGACATGGGCGTGCACATCGCCATCGACGACTTCGGTACCGGCTACTCCAACCTCGCGTACCTGAGCCGGCTGCCGGTATCCGTACTGAAGCTCGACGGAACGTTTGTCCGCGGCTTCCAGGACGAGGCCCACGCCAACCCTGCCGACGAGACGATCGTCCAGGCCCTGGTGGAACTGGCCCACCGGCTGGGCCTGACCGTCACCGCGGAGTGTGTGGAGACCTCGGGCCAGGCCTCCCGCCTGCGCCGCATCGGCTGCGACACGGGCCAGGGCTGGCTCTACTCACGCGCGGTCGGCCCGGAACGCATCGCGGAGATGCTGGGCGCGGGACCCTGCCCTCAGCCGGCGACGGCGCCCGGCTGAGGGTCGGCGCCGCCGCTCGCAGGGGCCGTGGGTGCCATGGCCAGGACACGGGGATCCCCCACGGCCGCCGGGCCGTGGAGGATCAGATGCGTGGTGGGGCGACGGTCCGGGTCAGCAGGCGCCGAGGTCCTGCCAGACTCCCCACTCGCCCGTGGTGCCGGGCTCCTCGCCCTGCGTCCACCACTTGGCCTTCCAGAGACGGCCCTTGTGCGAGGCCTCGCTGCCGTTGTTGTAGACGGCGGTGGAGGTCCAGGCCGCGGCGGTGCAACCGGGCTGCGGGTCCGTCGGGGTGGGGGTCGGCTCGGTCGGGGTCGGCGTCGGCTCCGTCGGCGTCGGGGTGGGCTGCGGGTCTGTCGGCGTCGGGGTGGGCTGCGGGTCCGTCGGGGACGAACCGACCGCGGTCACGATCTGGTGGAACAGGGTCGCCTGGGTGTCCAGCCCGAGCAGCGAGTACATCATCGCCCCCGCCAGCCCACGCTCGTGCGCGTAGTCCGCCCGTGCCTGGACGGCCCGCCGGTCGAGTCCGGTGAAGAACTCGCCGTCCTTGTAGAAGTACGCGGCCTTCGCCTCGTCGTCCCAGAAGGTGGTCGCCGGGTTGTCGACGATGCCGCCGAGTTCCTTGTAGTGCGCGATCCCCGCCTGCTGGCTGACGGGACGGGCGGCCGACGCGCCGGTGGCACTGCCGCCGAGGCCGTTGCGGGTGCCCGTCGGGACGCCCTTCCAGCCGCGGTAGTAGAACTCGTACCCGAGCGTGAGCTTGCCGGCCGGGAACCCGCCGGCGATGCCGTAGGCGCTGTTGCCGTCGATCCACGCGTCGATGGCGTTGTCGATCGAGTACTTCTGGGTGCCCGGCTTGACGGGGTCGGTCGGGTCGGACGCCGGGGAGTACAGCGGCGACTGGTGGTACGCGGGCCCGTCGCCGTCCCAGGCACCGTGCATGTCGTACGTCATGATGTTCGCGTAGTCGAGGTACGCGCCGATCTTGTCGGTCTCGATGTGCCTGATCTTGTCCTGGCCGGCCGGCAGGGCGGCCGTGAGCAGGTACTTCTTGCCGCCGTGAGCGGCACCGTACGCGTCGAGCTGCTTGCGGAACTCGGCCAGCAGCAGCGTGAAGTTCTGCTTGTCCTCGGGACCGTAGTGGTTGCCGAGGTGACCGTCGGGCGAGCCCGGGTACTCCCAGTCGATGTCGATGCCGTCGAAGATGCCGGCGGCGGTGCCGGGGCCGCCGTAGCCGCCCTCGACGGGCAGGTCTCCGGCGATGTACTGCTTGACGCACGAGGCGACGAACTTCTTGCGGCTCGCGTCCGTCTTGGCAGCGTCGTGGAAGTACTTGGAGTAGGTCCAGCCGCCCAGCGAGATGTTGATCTTCAGGTGCGGGTGCTTGGCCTTCAGCTCCTTGAACTGGTTGAAAACCCCCACGATCGGCTGGTTCCAGGTGTCGGCCACGCCGTCCACGCTGTCGGCCGCGGAGAACGAGCGCTGGTAGTCGGCGTACGAATCGCCCGCGCCGTCACCGGCGTTGGGGTCGGCGTCGTCGCCGGCGGCCTTGTTGGCCTCGAAGCAGGTCAGTTCGGTGGGGTGGATGTTGCCGAACGAGTAGTTGATGACGTCGAGCTTCTCGGCGATGCCCCGGGTGTCGAGGTGCTTGGGGTAGAAGGCGTTGCCGTACACGCTCCACTGGTCGTAGTAGGCGATCTTGACGCCACCGGCCGAAGCGGCCGCGGGGGCCACGTCGGCGGCCTGGGCGGAACCGGGGCCGACGACGGCCGCCAGCGCTCCGGCGGCGAGTGCCGCGCTGGTGAGCGCTGCGAGCAAGGGTCTGCGGACGTGCACGTGCGGCCTCCGAGGGGGGTGCGTGGTACGGGAGTTGAAGCAGTGATAGCCGTCGCCCGAAGTCCACGTCAATGGTCTGCACCAAATGAGGACTAGACCAATTTGGGCCAGAAAGCCCGTGTCAGAGGCCCGCACCCGTTGCGAAAAACCGCTCGCCACCATGGGTGACGAGCGGTTTAAGCCCTCTTTAATGAGCCACTGCCGAAAGGCTCAGGAAGGAACCGGCGCGGTCGGAAGTCCGTACGCGTCGGCGATGAGTTCGTAGCTGCGCAGCCGGACATCGCCGCCGTGCGCGTTGGCCGTGATCATCAACTCGTCGGCGCCGGTGCGCTTGTGGAGGTCGTCGAGTCCGGCACGGACGGCGTCCGGCGTGCCGTGCACCACGTTGCGCAGCCAGCTCTCCGCGACGTCGCGCTCCATCGGGCCGAAGTCGTACGCCTCCGCCTCCTTCGGCGTCGGGATCAGCCCCGGCCGGCCCGTGCGCAGCCGCACCATGGACAGCGCGCCGGTGAGGACTTGCCGGCGGGCCTCCTTCTCGTCGTCGGAGGCGAGCGCGGACACGCCGATCAGGGCGTACGGGGCGTCGAGCACCGCGGACGGCCGGAAGGACTCGCGGTAGAGGTCCAGCGCCGGGACGGTGTTCTGTGCCGAGAAGTGGTGCGCGAAGGCGAACGGGAGCCCGAGCACGCCGGCGAGCCGTGCGCTGAAGCCGGAGGAGCCGAGCAGCCACAGCGGCGGGCGGGCCGGCGACTGGACACCGCCGGGTGAGGTGGCCTGCACGGGACCGGGGACGGCGTGGATGCGGGCGTACGGGTGCCCGTCGGGGAAGTCGTCGTCCAGGAAGCGGGTCAGCTCGGCGAGCTGCTGCGGGAAGTCGTCCGCGCCTTCGTTCAGCCGGTCGGTGCGGCGCAGGGCAGCCGCCGTCGCGCCGTCGGTGCCGGGGGCCCGGCCGAGACCGAGGTCGATCCGGCCCGGGGCAAGCGCCTCGAGGGTGCCGAACTGCTCCGCGATCACCAGCGGGGCGTGGTTGGGCAGCATCACACCGCCGGAGCCGAGCCGGATGCGCTCGGTGTGGGCGGCGAGGTGGGCGAGGATCACGGCCGGGGACGACGACGCGACACCGGGCATGGAGTGGTGCTCCGCCACCCAGTGCCGGTGGTAGCCGCGGCTCTCCGCGAGCCGCGCCAGCTCCACGCTGGTGCGCAGCGCGTCGGTGGCGGTGCGCCCGCTGCCGACGGTGACGAGGTCGAGCACGGACAGGGGTACGGGGGCGGTCCCGGCCGCCGTGCCTCGGATCTCGTCCACTGCGTCTGCGTTCACCGCTGGGCCCTCCTGCGTCTGTCGTACGTAGCCTCGACAGCCAACAGGAGGGCGTCTCCGGTTATTCCCCGCGCCCCCCGAGGTCCGCGCCGGCGGCGGACCCGCTCAGGCCGTCCGGACCACCGCCCTGTGCACGGCGCCCAGCGTGCCGGGCGTGATCCGCAGCTTCAGGGACGGGCCGGTGGCGAGCACCCGCACGGAGCTGTCCTGGGCGGTCACGGAGGAGACGCGGCGGTCCCATGTCAGGTCGATGGCGGCGCCGTCCCGCAGCGGGCCGGAGACACAGACCGTCGCGGTGCCGGCCCCGCTCTCGCGGATCATCACGGAGGCCGGCGCGCTCGCGGTCAGCGCGCCGACCGTGCCGCCGAACCAGAAGTTCACGCCGGTGAAGCCCACCGAGGGGACGTGCACTCCCTGGTGGTCGGCGGTGTTCGCGAGGACGGTGAGCCAGTCCGTGTCGGCGGCGCGTGCGGCGGTCTGCGCCTCGCTCGCCCCGGGCATCAGGACGTACGCGTACGTCGCCCACGTCGGGTCGGTGCCGTGGTCGAACCACAGCGTCAGATAGCGGCGGGTGACCGGGTCCGTCACAGCACCCTTGTTGATGTCCGACCAGGCGCCGGTACGGGCCTGGCGCAGGGCCTTCACGGTGGCGCCGCCCGGGAAGACGTAGCCGGCGTGACCCGCGAGGTGGGCCCAGCGGGCCCCCGTCAGGGTGGCGCTCCACCCGGGCGCGGTGGGCCGGGGCGTGCCGTCGACGGTGAAGCCGTGCCCGCCGTCCGCGCCGAGGTTGCGGTTCTCGACGACGGACTCGACGCCCGTGCCGTCCCTGCCGTGGATGCCCGCGCCGAGGCAGACGACCGCGTCGTCGAGGAAGAACCACGACTTCTTGGCGAGGAGGGTGGAGGACAGCCCCTTCAGGTACTGGCCGACCGCCGCGTACGTCCCGTCGCTCGCGCCGCCGACCCAGCGGACATCGGGGCGGGCCGCTCCCCAGGTGCCTCCTTCACCGTCCGCCAGCGGCTTGCGGGAGGCGGTGGTGCCCGGCAGCCGGTAGGGGTCGACCGTGGGCCAGAAGTCGTCCGAGTACTGGCCGTTGGCGAAGGAGTCGCCCCACCAGTAGAGCATTCCGGAGCCGCTGTGCCAGGCGCGGAGGTTCTCGCCGTTGCCGTTCTCGTAGTACGTGATCCGGTTGGAGGCCATGGAGAGCGCGGCGGCCCAGCCGGGGCGGCGGTGCACCGCCCGGTCCATGCCCGGGAAGAGACGGTGGCCGACCGGCTCCGGGCCCGGCACCGCCGGGCCGTCGGCGACCGCCTTCAGCCGGGACAGCTGCGCCACGCCGAGCGCCGGGCTGGTCAGGACCGGGCGGTAGTGGTCGCGGTCGATCCAGCCCTTGACCATCGAGTCCCAGCGGGCCTTCTCCGCGGCGGAGGCGCTGCGGGCGAGCAGCGCGATGCAGGCGATGATCGAGTGGCCGCGCTGGTGGTCGTCCTGGTGGAGGGCGGTGGTGTCCGACTTCTGCACGCCTCGGCTGACGGCCCGCCCCGACACGCCGTCCATGGCGAGCCCGTTGAAGAGGAAGGGCGCGTACGCCTTCTCGACCGAATCGAGGACGATCTGCCGGCCGGCGTCGGTGATCTCCCAGGCAGAGCCCTGGAGGAGGGCGAACATGAGGGAGAGGCCGCCGAGCATCACGGCGCCGTACGACCCCGCGTAGGGGACGTAGGTGTGCTGGATGAAGCTGCCGTCGGCGTGGAGGCCGTCGCCCGAGGTGACGTAAGGGAACACCGGCGAGAGCGCGTCGCGTGCGAGGGCAAGCTTGGCCGAGTTCTTGCCGATCACCCCGCGGAGGGCGAGGACGCGGCACAGGTCCACACGGTTGGCCCCGGTGGAGGTGCCGGTGTACTGGGCCACGACGCTGTCCGGGACGAAACGGTCGACGGCCGCGCAGTGTGCGGCGAGCCGGGCGGCGCCCAGGTGGTCGTGCAGCAGGACGTCGACGTCGAGGAGCGCCTGCGGGATGCCGATCTGCCAGTTGTACCAGTTGCCGTAGCGGACGCCGTCGGCGTGGTACGCCTCGTCGTGCAGGTGGTCGAGGCCGGTGATGATGTCGGCGAGCAGGCCGGCGTCGCCGGTCAGGCCGGTGCCGGGCCTGCTGTGGGCCTCGGCGAGGGTGCGCAGCCGGTTGAAGCTGATGCCCAGGTTGCCGGAGTAGGTGTACGACTCGGCGTCGGTGTCCGGCTCCGGGTCGGCGTACGGGAGTTCGGGCCAGAGCGAGCCGTTCGCGGGCGCCATCGCCGAGCGGAGGGCGGCGGCCGTGCGGCCGAGGGCGGCGAGCTTGGAGGCGTACGGTTCCGCCGTGGGGCTGAAACCGGTGCCGAGAATCAGATCGCGCCAGGTGAGGCGGAGTGCGTCGTAGGCGTCGGCGGCGTGCGCGGTCGGAGCCGCGGCCGTGGCGAGCGGGCCGGCCGCGGCTGCGGCGAGGGCGGCGATCGAAGCGGCGCGCAGCACGGCGCGGCGGGACAGGAAGGCGGCGGGGACGTGGGAGGGCATGGCGGAGGAACCTCCGGAGCCTGGGGGGCATCGTGGGCCTCGGGGCCCACGCTCGGGTGAGCGGTTTCTCCCACAGGCTCGAACAACGAGTCAATGAATCGCGCATTCTTTGCTCGAATTGATTGATCGAGCAGAAACGTGCACAGTCGATCAGAGGGCGGCTACACTGCAGCTCAGCCCGACGGAAGGGGAACCGGAGCAGATGCACGCCGAAGAGAGGCATCAGGCGATACTCCGCAGGCTGCGCGAGCACGGCTCGCTGCGCGTCACCGAGTTCGCCGAGGAGTTGCAGGTGTCACCCGTCACGGTCCGCCGGGACGTGGAGGCCCTCGCCGAACGCGGCCTCGTCGCCCGGGTGCACGGCGGGGCCGTCCTGCCGGAGACCCGCGCAGGGGCCGCCGGCGAGCCGCGGCCCCGCCCCCGCGGTGAGGAGCCGGTCTTCGGACTGATCGTGCCGGCCGCCGACTACTACTACCCCGAGGTCATCAAGGGCGCCCGGGAGGCGGCCGCGGAACACGGCGTCCGGCTGGTCCTCGGCATCTCCCAGTACAGCTCCGACGAGGAACGGGCGCAGGCGCGCCAGATGCTCGCCGACGGCATCGACGGGCTGCTGATCACCCCGTGCAGCTTCGCCGTCGCCCAGCCCTGGCTCGCCGAACTGGCCGTGCCGCACGTGCTGGTGGAGCGCCGTCCCGGGGACGACGCCTCCGGCGCCGAGCGCGTGGTCACCGACCACGTCCACGGCGCGCGGCTCGCCGTACAGCATCTGGCCGGCACCGGGCGCCGGCGCATCGGCCTGATGCTCCGCGACGACAGTCCGCACGGCGAACCGGTACTGGAGGGCTACGTCGGCGGGCTCGCGGTGGCCGGCCTCGACGCGCCCGGCGCCGGACCGTACCGGCTGCCGCCGCCGGCCGGCGAGGCGGCCGAACGGGAGAGGCTGCTCGCGGACTTCACCACGGCGGTCACCGACGGGCGGCTCGACGCCGCGCTGATCCACAACGACCACGACGCCATCGTCGTGCTCCAGCGCCTGCGGGCGCGTGGCATCGACGTGCCCGGTGACGTCGCCATCGTGGCCTACGACGACGAGGTCGCCTCCCTCGCCGACATCCCGCTCACCGCCGTCGCCCCGCCCAAGCACGCCGTCGGGGCGGCGGCTGTAGAACTGCTCGCCCGCCGCCTCGCCGACCCGGGCAGGGCCAGGCACCGGCTGGCGATCCTGCCCGAGCTGCACGTCCGCTCCTCCAGCGTCTGATCGACCGGCGACCACCACGTTCCGACGGAGAGACCCTCATGTTCCGTGTTTCCACCGAGGGTTTCTCCCTCGACGGCCGACCCCTGCGCCTGCTGTCCGGCGCGCTCCACTACTTCCGGGTGCTGCCCGAACAGTGGCCCCACCGGCTGCGCATGCTGCGCGCGATGGGCCTCGACACCGTGGAGACGTACGTGCCGTGGAACCTCCACGAACCGCGCCCCGGTGTGTACGACTTCGACGGGATCGCCGACCTCGACCGCTTCCTGCACGCGACCCGCGAGGCCGGGCTGCACGCGATCGTCCGGCCCTCGCCGTACATCTGTGCCGAGTGGGAGAACGGCGGACTGCCCTGGTGGCTGCTCGCCGACCCGGAGGTACGGGCGCTGCGCTGCCAGGACGCGGCCTATCTCGCGCACGTGGACCGCTGGTTCGACCGGTTGATCCCCGTGGTCGCCGCCCACCAGGTCGGCCGCGGCGGGAACGTGCTCATGGTGCAGGTCGAGAACGAGTACGGGTCCTACGGCACGGACACGGGTTACCTGGAACACCTGGCGACCGGGCTGCGGGCACGTGGCATCGACGTGCCGCTGTTCACCTCCGACGGCCCCGACGACTTCTTCCTGACCGGCGGCACCCTCCCGGGGCACCTGGCCACGGTCAACTTCGGCAGCCGCCCGGCGGAGGCCCTCGCGGACCTGGCGCGGCTGCGCCCGGACGATCCCGCGATGTGCATGGAGTTCTGGTGCGGCTGGTTCGACCACTGGGGCACCGACCACGTCGTACGCGACCCGGCCGACGCCGCGGGTGTCCTGGAGGAACTGCTGGCCGCGGGGGCCTCGGTCAACATCTACATGGCGCACGGCGGCACCAACTTCTCCACCTGGGCCGGCGCCAACACCGAGGACCCGGCGGCCGGTACGGGCTACCGGCCCACCGTGACCTCGTACGACTACGACGCACCCGTCGACGAGCGGGGAGCGGTGACCGAGAAGTTCTGGGCGTTCCGCAAGGTGCTGGAGCGGTACGCGGACGGGCCGCTGCCCGCTCCCGAGCCGCCGGCGCCGCTGCTGCCGGCCGGCGAGGTGGCGCTCGAGGAGTCCGTGCGCCTCTTCGACGTGCTGGACCTGCTGGCGGGGCCCGAGGTGCGGGCCGCGGAGCCGCCGTCGTTCGAGGAGCTGGGCATCGGCCACGGTCTGGTGCTGTACGGCAGCCGGATACCGGGTCCGCGCGGCCCGTACCCGCTCTCGGTGCAGGGGCTCGCCGACCGGGCGCACGTCTTCGTGGACGGCGAGGCGGCGGGCGTGCTGGAACGGGACGCCGCCGAGTCGCTGCCCGACGTCGCCGTGGGCGGGCCGCACGCACGGGTGGAGCTGCTCGTCGAGTCGATGGGCAGGGTCAACTACGGGACGGCCCTCGGCGATCGCAAGGGGGTCGCCCGGGTGCTGCACACGCAGCAGATGCTGCACGGCTGGTCGGCGCGGGCCGTGGAGCTCGGCCACGGGACGCCGGACGGCCTGCCGTGGGGGACGGCGGCCTCCGGCCCAGGGCCGGTCTTCCACCGGGGGTTCCTGGACGTCGCGGAGCCGGCCGACGGCTGTCTGGCGCTGCCCGGCATGCGCAAGGGCTACGTCTGGGTCAACGGCTTCTGCCTCGGGCGCTACTGGGAGCGGGGCCCGCAGCGGACCCTCTATCTGCCGTGGCCGCTGCTGCGGCAGGGCCGCAACGAGATCGTCGTCCTGGAGCTGGACGGGCCGCTGCCCCAGGACCGCCGTCCGGTCGTGGAGCTGCGTGAGGCCCCCGAGCTGGGTTGAGCCGGGCCGGGTCGGACGGGTGGGAGCTGAGCGACCGGACACAAGAGATCGAGAGTTCGATCGTTTCTGCTCGTTTGTTCATTTGCTATTGACTCTGTTCGGAGCTGACCGAAAGATGTGCAGCAACTCGCCGCCCCTTCAGGGGCTGTCCGGCGGGTCAGGGCCGGACGAGCCCCCAGGCCTCCCGTAGGAGCAGCGCTCATGCACACCACTTCCCGTACGTCCTCCATAGCCCTCGCGGCAGCCGTCGTGTCCCTCGCGGTCCTCGCCACGGCGTGCGGGGGCAACGGCGGCGGGGCCCAGGCGGACGCCGGCACCGGCACCGCCGGCAAGCCCGTCGAGATCACCTACTGGTCCTGGATGCCCGGCACCAAGGACATGGCCGCCGCGTTCAACAAGAGCCACCCCGGCATCAAGGTCACCTTCGCGGAGATCCCCGCCGGGCTGAACGGCGGCTACGACAAGATCTCCAAGGCGGTGAAGGCGGGCAACGCGCCCGACGTCGTCAACGTCGAGTACCAGGCCGTACCGGACCTCGTCACTCAGGGCCTGATCCGCGACTCCTCCGCAGAGCTCGGCGACTCCGTCGAGAGCTACTCCCCCGAGGCCGTCCGCGGCCTGGTCGAACTCGGCGGCAAGACCTGGGCCTCCCCCTACGACGTGGCCCCCCAGACGCTCTACTACCGGACCGACCTGTTCAAGCAGTACGGCGTCGAGGTCCCCAAGACGTGGGACGAGTTCAAGGCGGCGGCCGAGAAGGTGAAGACCGCCTCCAAGGGCGAGGCCCGCCTCCTCGACTTCTGGGGCGACGACACCGCCACCTGGGCCGGCCTCGCCCAGCAGGCGGGCGCCCGGTGGTACGGCTCCAGCGGCGACGCCTGGAAGGTGAACATCACCGACCCGGCCACCAAGAAGGTCGCCGACTACTGGAAGGACCTGGTCGAGCAGGACCTCGTCCTCAACCACAAGGCGTGGAGCCCCGAGGCCACCAAGGCCGTCACCGACAGCAGGGCGATCGCCCTGATCGGCGCCTCCTGGAGCGCCGGCTCGATCAGGACGACGTACCCGAAGCAGCAGGGCAAGTGGGCCGAGGCCCCGCTCCCCCACTGGGGCGAGCCCGTGACGGGCGCCGTCGGCGGTTCCGCCTTCGCGATCACCAAGGACAGCAGGAAGGCCACCGCCGCGGCGGAGTTCATCAAGTGGGCGACCACGGACGAGGAGGCGGTCAAGGCCCGTCTCGCCGCCGGGACGTCCAGCGCCCTGCCCGCCGCGGAGAAGCTGCGCGCCACCGCCAAGTCGACGTTCGACGCCTCGTTCTTCGGCGGCCAGGACATCTACGCGGTCGCGGGCGAGCAGGTGCCCACCATCGTCACGGGCTGGAGCTGGAGCCCCGTGCACAACTCCACGACCATGACCATGCAGGCCGAGTTCGGCAAGGCGCAGAAGAGCGGCGAGTTCTGGGCCGCGTTCCAGGCCGGACAGGCGGCGGCGGAGAAGGCGATCACGGACCGGGGTCTGAAGCTCGCGAAGTAGTCCCCGCGTCGGGCCGGGCACTCGCGCCCGGCCCGACGAGCCGATCGTCCCAAGGAGTTACCGCCGATGACACCCCGGCCCGGCATCGGGCGGCGCAGCACACCGGTGCTCTTCATCGCCCCCTTCTTCATCCTCTTCCTCGCCACCCTCGTCGCCCCCGTCGGCTACGCGGTGTGGATGAGCCTCTTTCGTGAACAGGCCACGTCCGGCCTGGGGTTCGGCGGTACGCAGACCCTCTTCGTCGGCGTCGACAACTACCTGCGCGCCTTCGACGACCCCGGTTTCCGCCGTGGCTTCCTGCATGTCGCCCTGTACTGCGTGATCTACATCCCCGTCATGGTGGGCGGCGCCCTCCTCCTCGCGCTGCTGGTGGACTCGGCGATGGCCCGGGCGAAGAAGTTCTTCCAGCTCGCCTACTTCCTGCCGCACGCCGTGCCCGGCCTGATCGCGGCGATCATCTGGGGGTTCCTCTACACGCCCGGACTCAGCCCGGTCATCGACCTGCTCTCCTCGTTGGGGGCCGACTGGGACTTCCTGGGCCCGGACGCGGTGATCTTCTCGATGGTCAACGCCGCCGCCTGGCAGTGGATCGGCTACAACATGGTGATCTTCTACGCGGCCCTTCAGGCGGTGCCGAGGGAGACCCTCGAAGCGGCCACCGTGGACGGCGCGGGCGAGCTGCGGACCGGCTGGTCCGTGAAGCTCCCGATGATCCGGTCCGCCGTGGTGCTCACCATGCTGTTCACCGCCGTCGGCGCGATCCAGCTCTTCAACGAGCCGGAGGTGCTGCGGACCAGGGCCTCCTCGATATCCCAGGACTGGAGCCCGGTGATGTTCATCTACCAGGCCGCCTTCACCGAACACGACTACGGCCTGGCCGCCGCCGCCTCACTGATCCTGGCGGTGCTCGGCGCCGCGCTCTCGTTCGTCATCACACGGCTCGGCAACCGCTGGAAGGAGGCGTGAGCATGCCCGCCCCGAGCACCTCCCCGGCCTCGACGAGCACCTGGGCGTCGCGCACCGTCGTCAACACGCTGCTCGCCCTCGTCGCCCTCTACACCCTCATGCCGCTCAGCTGGCTGCTGGTCAACGCCACCAAGGACAACGGCGACCTGTTCGGCCGGCCGGGATTCCGGCTCGCCGAGTTCAACCTCTTCTCCAACCTCGCCGATCTCTTCGCGTACCAGGACGGGATCTTCGGCCGCTGGCTCGCGAACAGCATGCTGTACTCGGTCGCCGGCGCTCTCGCCTCGACGCTGATCTCGCTCCTCGCGGGCTACGCCTTCGACAAGTACACCTTTCGGGGCAAGGAGAAGCTCTACGGGCTGGTGCTGCTGGGCATCCTCGTCCCGCACACGGTGATCTCGCTGCCCATGTACCTGATGGCCTCGGAGATCGGCCTGGTGAACACCTACTGGGCCGTGCTCGTCCCCGGCCTGGTCAATCCGTTCGGCGTGTATCTCGCGAGGGTCTTCGCGGAGAGCTACGTCCCCGGCGAGACCCTGGAGGCCGCCAGGATCGACGGCGCCGGAGAGCTGCGCACGTTCCGCTCCGTGGCACTGCCGATGCTGTCGCCCGCGTTCATGACGATCTTCCTCTTCTCCTTCACCGGCAGCTGGAACAACTTCTTCCTGCCGCTGGTCATGCTGAACGACTCCGCGCTCTATCCGGTGGGCCTCGGCCTGTTCAACTGGAACGCCACCCTCGCGCAGGAGCCGCAGTTCTACGCGTTCGTCATCACCGGATCGCTGCTGTCCATCGTGCCGCTCGCCGCCGCCTTCGTCGCGCTCCAGCGCTACTGGCGCTCCGGCCTGACCGCGGGAGCCGTCAAGTGAGGTCCGTACACCGCCCGTACCGCCGTCCCCGTACCGTCCTCGCGATGGACCTGCCGGTCCGCCGGGCCCTGTTCGACGACGCGGCACTCGCCCGGCTCGTCGCCGTCGCGGACACCGACCCGTCATGCGTGGTCGGCGACTTCGCCGACCCGGCGGTCGCGGACCGGCTCGCGGAGGCGGAGGCCCTCTTCACCGGCTGGGGCTGCCCACCGCTGACCGCCGGGGCACTCGAGCGGATGCCACAGCTCCGTACGGTCGTGCACGCGGCGGGGTCCGTGAAGCACCACATCACCGATGCCTGCTGGCAGCGGGGCCTCACGGTCGCCTCCGCGGCGCAGGCCAACGCCCTGCCGGTCGCCGAGTACACGGTCGCGGCGATCCTCTTCGCCGGGAAGCGGGTGCTGTACACGGCACGCGTGTACCGGGAGCAGCGCCGCTGGGTGAGCCCCATCGACGTCATCGGCTCCGGCGGCAACTACGGCCGCACGGTCGGGGTCGTCGGCGCGTCCCGGATCGGGCGGCGGGTCGTCGAGCTGCTGCGCCCCTACGACCTGCGGATCCTGCTGCACGATCCGTACCTCCCGGCGGACGAGGCGGAACGGCTCGGCGTCCGCCCGGTGGATCTGGACACCCTCGCCCGTTGCAGCGACGTGGTGACCCTGCACGCCCCCGAGCTGCCGGAGACCCGCCACCTGTTCGACCGTGCCCGGCTCGGGGCGCTGCCCGACGGTGCCACCGTCGTGAACACGGCGCGGGGCTCGCTCGTGGACACCGCCGCCCTCACCGACGAACTGGTCTCCGGCCGGCTGAACGCCGTCCTCGACGTGACGGACCCGGAGGTCCTGCCGGCCGGCTCACCGCTGTACGACCTGCCGAACGTGCTGCTCACCCCCCATGTGGCCGGCTCCCTCGGCAACGAGCTGGGCCGTATCACGCACGCGGCGCTGGACGAGCTGGAGCGGTACGGGCGCGGACTGCCGTTCGCCGATCCGGTCCACCCGGAAGCCCTCGCCCGGTCCGCGTGACCGGCGGGCGGCCCCGCTCGACGGCCGGCCGGCGTCCCCTGGAGGGAAGCGCCGGCCGGCCGTCACGGTAAGGGGCACGCGGCTCAGTCGGGGCGGGCGAAGAGCCGGCCCAGCTTGTCGCCCCAGGCACGCCGGTCCGCCAGCCGCAGTCCCTCCCACACGGTCACCTGGTTCGCGGTGAGCACCGGCTTGCCCAGCGCTTCCTCCAGGTCGGCCAGATGGGCGACGGTGTGCAGGGCCGTGTCCGGCATCAGCACCACGTCCGCGTTCGGATGGTCGGCCGAACGGGCGAGGTCGAGCACCTGCTCGCGGTCCCAGGTGCCGACCTCCTCCGCGGTCAGGATGCCGGCGTCCCGGCCGGAGACGACC
The DNA here is from genome assembly GCF_044745705.1 of Streptomyces sp. NPDC086835. Classification (NCBI taxonomy): domain Bacteria; kingdom Bacillati; phylum Actinomycetota; class Actinomycetes; order Kitasatosporales; family Streptomycetaceae; genus Streptomyces; species Streptomyces sp. NPDC086835. The sequence goes on along the minus strand of NZ_JBIVAU010000001.1, from coordinate 194,360 downwards.
ACGGCGCCGGACTTCTCGAGAAACGCCGCGAAGTACTCGGTGACGTCCGCCGGGTAGGTGGCGGCGATCGCGACCCGTGGCGTACCCAGGTGCCGCACGGCGTTCACGAAGCCGAACGAGGTGCTGGACGCGGGCAGCCCCGCCGCCTTGGCGAGCTCACGCACCTGCTCGTGGGCGCCTTCCCACCCGAGGACGAAGCTTCCGCTGGTGCACGCCCACACCACCGACTCGGCCCCTTCCAGCCGCAGCGCCTCCACACCGGCGGCGAGCCGCTCCGGCGAGCCCATCTTCAGCAGCGCGTCGAGGCGGTGCGCGTCCTCGCCGATGTCGGTGTGGACGATGGGCAGCCTGATGTCGCTGTCCAGCAGGACCTCGAGCCGTGGGTAGTCGTCCTCCGCGGAGTGTCCCGGGTAGAGAAGTCCGACCGTCGTCATGTCCAGCCTTCCTGTTCTTCGGGATCCGGCTGCGCGTCCGGCAGCGTCCCCGCGAGTGCCTCCGGCTCCATGAGAAGTGTCTGGTAAGGGCCGACGGCCCGGGAGCCGATGGCGCGCAGCGCGGCCCACATCGTCACCTGGTTGGCGGACAGCACCGGCATCCTCAGTTCGGCCTCCAGCTGCGGGATCGTGTCGTACGTCGCCAGGTTGGTGCAGCTGATGAACAAGGCGTCGGCCGCTCCGACCACCGCCGTTCTCGCCATGTCGACCACCGCCCGGTACGGCACCTTCCAGATGTGGCGGGTCAGGCCCAGAAAGGCGCAGCCCGTCACCGTCACTCCAGCTTCTCCCAGATATGCCTCCAGTGAGCGGGTGACAGACTCCGTATAGGGCGTGACCAGGGCGATCCGGCAGGCGCCGAGCTCCTCCAGCGCTTGCAGCAGCGCCCCGGAGGTGGTGAGGGAGGGCACCTCGCCCGCCGAGTTCATCACCTCGCACATGGCGCGTTCCCCGGCGAGGCCCCCCACAAAACTGCCCGAGGCGCAGGCGTACGCGATGACCTCGGGCTCGGAAGCGCCGAGGGCCCGTACGGCCTCACGCAGCGTCTCGTGCTCACTCACCAGACGGGCCAGGTCGAGGGAGACCCCGACGGGCACGAAAGGGGTGCGCGTCAGACGCAGCGAGACGTCGTCGGGGACCCAGCGCCACAGCTCACGGTCGAGCGCGAAGTCGAACGGGGCGACCACACCGACGCCGTGTTGCGGCTGCGGTCCACCCAGAAAGGAGACATCCATCGCAGGCCCCCTCGGTGTCTTGTTGACGACGGTAGGTTCGGGTGCGAGCGTGGTCAATCCGTACATGTCAGACGTGAGGGAGCGGTTTCCGCCCGATGTCCGAACCGAAACTTCTCGTACTGGCCGCCGACCCCTTGCCGCGGCTCGGCCGGCTGACCGGAAAGGTCCGTGTGGCCTACGCGGACGAGGACACTCTCGCTGACCAACTACCCTCGGCAGACGCTTTGTTGGTATGGGACTTCACCTCCGACGCGGTCCGCCGTGCCTGGCCGGGCGACGGCCCGCGGCCGCGATGGGTGCACACCCCGAGCGCCGGCGTGGACCGGCTGCTCTGCCCGGAACTGGCCGAATCCGACACCGTGGTGACCAACGCCCGCGGAATCTTCGAGGCGCCCATCGCCGAATACGTGGCCGCCCTGGTCCTGGCCATGGCCAAGGACCTGCCCGGCACCCTGGACCTCCAACGGCAGCGGCGCTGGCAACACCGCGAGGGCCTGTCGGTGGCCGGGACACGGGCCGCGGTGGTCGGAGCGGGACCCATCGGCCGGGCGATCTCCCGCACGCTCAGGGCGCTCGGGATCCGCACCGCCGTCGTCGGCCGGACGCCCCGCGACGGCATCCACGGCGTCCGCGACCTCGATCCGCTGCTGGCCCGGGCGGACTGGGTGGTGTGCGCGGCGCCGCTCACCGACGACACCCGGGGCATGTTCGACGCCCGGCGCTTCGACCTGATGCAGCCCTCCGCGCGCTTCGTGAACGTCGGACGCGGGCCGCTCGTGGTCGAGAGCGACCTGATCGCCGCCCTCGACAAACGGTGGATCGCCGGGGCGGCCCTGGACGTCTTCGAGCAGGAGCCGCTCCTGCCCGACAGTCCGCTGTGGGACACGCCGGGCCTGATCGTCTCGCCGCACATGAGCGGAGACACGGTCGGCTGGCGCGACCGGCTCGGGGAACAGTTCGTCGACATGTACGAGCTGTGGTCCGCCGGAAAGCCCCTTCCGAACGTGGTGGACAAGAAACGTGGGTACGTCCCCATGCATGACGACTCGCCTGACTGACCTCACCGCACGTCGACTGCTGGCCGGCTACCGAAAGGGCGACTTCTCCCCCGTCGAGGCGACCCGCGCGGCACTGGACCGGATCGAGGAGACGGAACCGCAGGTCAACGCCTTCGTCCGGGTCGACGCGGAGGAGGCCGTGGCCCAGGCGGAGGCGTCGGCGCGGCGATGGCAACGCGGTGAGCAGGAAGGGCTGCTGGACGGGGTGCCCGTCACGGTGAAGGACCTCCTGCTGCAGCGCGGCGGCCCGACCCTGCGCGGCTCATGGACCATCGGCAGCGACGGCCCCTGGGACGAGGACGCGCCGTCGGTCGCCCGGCTGCGCGCCCACAACGCGGTGTTCCTCGGCAAGACGACGACCCCCGAGTTCGGCTGGAAGGGCGTCACCGACTCGCCCCGGCACGGGGTGACCGGCAACCCCAGGGACCCGTCGCGCACCGCGGGCGGCTCCAGCGGCGGGAGCGCCGCGGCCGTGGCGCTGGGCGCGGGCGCGCTGTCGCTCGGGACGGACGGCGGCGGCTCCGTCCGCATCCCGGCGTCCTTCTGCGGTGTCTTCGGGCTCAAACCGACGTACGGGCGGGTGCCGATGTATCCGTCGAGCCCCTTCGGGACGCTGGCCCACGTCGGGCCGCTGACCCGGGACGCGGCGGACGCGGCGCTGATGCTCGACGTGATCACCGGCGAGGACTGGCGCGACTGGTCCCACCTGGGCCCCTCCTCCTCGGTGGCCGCGGGCCTCGCCGAGGGCGTCAAGGGCCTGCGGATCGCGTACTCCCCGTCGCTCGGCGGCCAGGTCGCGGTACGGCCCGCCGTCGCCGCGGCGGTACGACGGGCCGTGGGCGCGCTGGCGGAGGCCGGGGCGTACGTCGAGGAGACCGACCCCGACTTCACCGACCCCGTCGAGGCCTTCCACACCCTGTGGTTCAGCGGCGCGGCCCGGCTGGTGCAGCACCTCGGAACGAAGCAGCGCGAACTGCTCGACCCCGGCCTCCGGGAGATCGTCGCGGCCGGGGCACGGTACAGCGCGCTCGACTATCTGGCGGCGGTCGACACGCGGATGGCGCTGGGCCGGCGGATGGGCCGCTTCCACACGTCGTACGACCTGCTGGTCACGCCGACGCTGCCGATCACGGCGTTCGAGGCGGGCGCGGAGGTCCCCGCGGGCTCACCGCACCATCGCTGGACGGGGTGGACGCCCTTCACGTACCCCTTCAACCTGACGCAGCAGCCCGCGGCGTCGGTGCCGTGCGGCACGGACGAGGCGGGCCTGCCGATCGGCGTCCAACTGGTCGGTCCGCGGCACGGGGACGCGGTGGTGCTGCGCGCGGCGCACGCGCTGTACGAGTCGGGCGTACCGGGCCGGTGACCCCTACGTCCGCCGGAAGGAGAGCGTCTCGCCCGCCGCGCCCGTCCGCCACAGGTCCTGGCAGGCGTCGGCCATCGTGTCGAGCCCTTCGACAACCTCACCCCACACGATGCCCGGCACCCACCCGGTGTCCCCGTTCAGCAGCAGGTTGTTGCGCTCGTAGAACAGCGCGAGGTCCACGACCGTCGCCCGCCCCCGGTGCGCGGCGGCGGACTCGTAGCCGTAGGAGTCCGTGCCCAACTGCATGTCCGTGAAGGTGAAATAGCACAGATCACCCGGGATGGGGGTGACCGTCGGGTTCTCCAGCGGCGGCTCCTGCGCGGCGAACGCCGGCAGCAGCGCATAGATCTCATTCCGCGCGTATTTCGCGTGGTAGACATCTCCGGCGAGCGGCAGTGCCGCCCACACCGCCGCGCAGGTCAGCGGGGCTTTGTCGAAGAGCAGACGGGCGGTGCACTCCACCCCTCGCTTGCTCAAGGCAACGGTCAGGTATCGGTCGGCCATCTCATACGCATACCCCGCGAACGCACGGGTAGCCGCGCGCCCATGGCTCGTACAAGACAACCAGGATCGATGAGCAGACGCGCCCTGTTGCTCGGCACGGCGGCCGCCGGCGCGCTGACCGTCGCCGGTGCGGCGGGGTGCAGTCGCGTGCCGTCCGGCGACGCGCTGGCCCGGCTGAAGTCCCAGGGCACCGTGCGCCTCGGCATCGCGGGCGAGGTGCCCTACGGCTATGTCGATGAGCAGGGCGAGTTCACGGGCGAGGCCCCTGAGCTGGCCCGGGTCATCTTCCAGCGGCTCGGGATAGACAGTGTCCAGCCGGTCGCGACCGACTTCGCCTCGCTCATACCCGGGCTGAACTCGCAGCAGTTCGATGTGGTCTCCGCAGGGATGTACATCAACAAGGAGCGGTGCGAGCAGGTCATCTTCGCCGACCCCGAGTACCAGATGCTCGACTCGTTCATCGTGCGCAAGGGCAACCCGAAGAACCTGCGCACCTACGAGGACGTGGTGAAGGCGAAGGCGAGATTCTCCACCGGAACGGGCTACGCCGAGATCGCCTACGCGGTCGCCGCGGGCATTCCGGAGAAGGACATCGTCATCCTCCAGGACCAGGTGGCCGGGCTGAACGCCGTCGAGTCCGGACGCGTGGACGTCTTCGCGGGCACCGCGCTGACCGCCCGCGAAGTGGTGAGGAAGAGCACGAAGGCGGAGGCGACCGAGCCGTTCGCGGCCGTGGTCGACGGCGAGAAGCAGATCGACGGCGGCGGGTTCGCGTTCCGGCCGACCGACACCGAACTGCGTGACGCCTTCAACGTGGAGATCCACAAGATGAAGAAGAGCGGCGAGCTCTTCCGCATCCTGAAGCCGTTCGGCTTCACCAAGAACGAGATGACCACGCTCACTGCCGAGGAGCTGTGCCGATGACAGCGGGACTCTGGCAGAACTGGGTGCTGCCCGGTATCTGGATCACCGTTCAACTGCTGGTCTACAGCGCGGCGCTGGCGGCCGTCGTCGCCTTCGCCGTCGGCACGGCACGCACCCACCGCTCGCGGACCGTCCGCTTCCTGGCGGGCTTCTACACCGAGATCTTCCGGGGCACCTCCGCGCTGGTGCTGATGTTCTGGCTGTTCTTCGTGGTGCCCCCGCTCATGGGTCGGCAGCTCGTCCCCATGTGGGCCGCGGTGCTGGCACTCGGCCTGTCGTACGGCGCGTACGGCGCCGAGATCGTGCGGGGCGCGCTGAACTCGGTGGCCGTCGCGCAGCGCGAGGCGGGCATCGCGCTGAGCTTCACGCCGTGGCAGCGGCTGCGGCTGATCCTGCTGCCGCAGGCGGTGCCGGAGATGATTCCGTCGTTCTGCAACCTGCTGATCGAGCTGCTCAAGGGCACGGCCCTGGTGTCGCTGCTGGGCGTGGGTGACGTCTCCTTCGCCGCCTACCTGGTGCGGCTGGCCACCCAGGAGAGTGCGCAGATCTACACGATCAGCCTGGTCATCTACTTCGTGCTCGCCTTCGCCCTGACGCGTTCCATGAAGGCTCTGGAGCGCAGGACCAAACGGAACGTCGGCATCGAGTCGCCGCCCGGTCTGCTCGGGGGCCTGTTCGCCAAGGACCCGGGCAGGGAGCGCGCCGAGGACAAGCTCGCCGGTACCGCGGTGGCGGGGGGTGCTTCGAAGTGACCTGGGACTGGTCCGCGGTCGCGGACTTCATGCCGCGCTTCTGGGACGGCGTGCTGATCACGCTGCAGGTGCTGGTGCTCGGCTCGTTGATCTCCTTCACCCTCGGCCTCGTCTGGGCGATCGCCTTCCGGGCGCCGACCCGTTTCATCCGGTGGCCGGTGAACCTCGTCACCGAGTTCATCCGCACCACCCCGCTGCTGGTGCAGTTGTTCTTCCTCTACTTCGTGCTGCCGGAGTGGGGCGTGCAGTTCTCCGCCCTGACCACGGGCACGATCGCGATCGGGCTGCACTACTCGACGTACACCGCGCAGGTCTACCGTGCCGGCATCGAAGCGGTGCCGCCCGGGCAGTGGGAGGCGGCGACGGCACTGAGCCTGCCCGCCCACCGCACCTGGATCGCGGTCGTCCTGCCGCAGGCCGTGCGCCGGATCACGCCCGCGCTCGGCAACTACGTCATCGCCATGCTCAAGGACACTCCGCTGCTCGCCGCGATCGGCGTGCTGGAGCTGCTCCAGCAGTCACGGCTGGAGAGCGCGTCGACGTTCCAGTACACCGAGCCGCTGACCCTGATCGGCATCGCCTTCGTCCTCATCGCCTATCCGGCTTCTCTTCTTGTACGAACCCTGGAGCGCCGCCTTGTCCGCTGACCTCACCGGCACCACGCCCGACACCCTGATCCGGTTCGACAACGTCACCAAGAGATTCGGCGACAACACGGTCCTCGACGATCTCTGCTTCTCGGTCCGCCCGGGCAAGCACGTCACGCTGATCGGCCCCTCCGGCTCGGGCAAGACCACGATCCTGCGGCTGCTGATGACCCTGGAGCGGCCCGACGAGGGCACGATCCAGGTGAACGGCAACCGGCTCTTCCCGGCCCCCGAGAAGGAGCGCCGCGAGGCGCGCAAGAAGATCGGTATGGTCTTCCAGCAGTTCAACCTGTTCCCCAACATGACCGTGCTGCGGAATCTGACGGAGGCCCCGGTGCGGGTGCTGGGCCTCTCCAAGGACGAGGCGGAGGTGCGTGCCAAGGAGCTCCTCGACCTGGTGGGCCTGGCCGACCGCTGCGACGCGAAGCCGACGCAGCTCTCCGGCGGCCAGCAGCAGCGGGTGGCGATCGCCCGGGCGCTGGCCATGCGGCCGCAGGTGCTGCTGCTCGACGAGGTGACCTCGGCGCTCGACCCCGAGCTGGTCGCCGGGGTGCTGGCCCTGCTGCGTGACATCGCGCGCACCACGGACATCACCATGCTCTGTGTGACCCATGAGATGAATTTCGCCCGTGACATCTCGGACGACGTGCTCATGTTCGACGCCGGGAAGGTGATCGAGTCGGGTCCGCCGGAAAAAATCTTCTCGGATCCGGAGCACGAACGTACTCGCGAATTCCTCGGTGCGGTGCTCTGACCTCTCACTCCGTCGGTCAAGCCTGCCCCTGGCATATGCCATGGTGATGCGCCCCAGCGTGTGACGCGGGGCGCCTCATCATTTACGCCAACAGGCGCCCATCAAACGGGTCTTGGCCGCTATCGTGGTAGGGAAGCTTGCGGTAACAACCTGCTAGGGGGAAACCGTGGCGCTGAAGCCCGAGCCGACCGCGCCGTTCCACTCGGTGCAATACGTCTTGCGCGTCCTGGAGACGATCTCCAAGCACAGTGGCGGGGTCACCGACGTCCAGATCGCACGGGAGACCGGCCTGCCGACCGGCCACCTCACCCCACTGCTGGCCATGCTCCGCCGCGAGGCGTATGTGGAGCAGGTCGCCGACGGCGCCTATGTGATCGGCGAGTCGCTGGTCCTGCTGGGCTCCGGCGCCACCCGCAAGGAGGCGCTGGCGGCCAAGCTCCAGGACACCCTGACCGAGCTGCGCGACTCGGTCGGCGCCGCCGTCTACATCAGCCGTTACATCGACGGCGAGGTCAAGATCACCCAGTTCGCCGACGGCCCCGGCACGCCGAAGGTGAACGAGTGGGTGGACTTCCGCTCCGCCGCCCACGCCAGTGCGGTCGGCAAGTGCCTGCTGACCCAGCTCGACGTGAACGGCCGCCGCGACCACCTCTCCCGGCACAAGATCGCCCGTCTGACGTCGCGCACGATCACCAGCGAGCGGCTGCTCTTCTCCAAGCTGGACAGCCAGCCGCCGACGGTCCCCGTCCTGGACCTCCAGGAATACGCGGTGGGCACCGTGTGCGCCGCCGTACCGCTGACGGCCGGCTCCTCCGTGGGCTGCCTGGCGCTGTCCCTCCCGGTCGAGCACGCGCACCGGCTGCGCTCGGCCGCCGACACCCTGAACCGCCGGGCGGCCCCGGTGGTGCTCTCGCTCGCGATCTAGAGCCGTCCGCGGCGCCTGCCTCGCACCTGGTCCGGAGCACCCCTTCGGACCAGGTACTATTAATGAGTCAGCCGCGGAGCGGCAGACGAAAGAGGCGCCGCTAGCTCAGTTGGTTAGAGCAGCTGACTCTTAATCAGCGGGTCCGGGGTTCGAGTCCCTGGCGGCGCACAACCAGACCCTGTGGGGCATTCCGGTGATCCGGGATGCCCCACAGGGCTTTTCCGTGTGCGGCATACCCGTGCCGCGCGGGGCCGGCTTGCGCCGACGTGGCGCTCCTCACAGCTCGTACGGATAGAGGGCCACCTTCTCCCGCTCCGCGTGGATGTCGATCCATGTTCCGAGGGCCCCGTCCGGCAGCGGGCCGGCCAGGTCCAGCAGGATCAAGGTCCCCGCCAGGTCCAGGACGGCGGCGGCACGGGCGACCTCGTCGAGCCGGCCGCGCAGCAGCAGACCGTCCGGCCGCGGGCCGATCCGGTAGGACTGCTCGGGGGCGGGGTGCGTGTTGGCCAGCCAGGCCACGTCCTCGTCGACCGTCCACTCGGCGTCGTACCGGCCGGGCAGCGCGTCGGGGTCACCGCACCAGCGGGCGACGACCGGTCCGATGAGAGTGCGCGCGTGAGCGAGGCACAGTCCGCCGGGGAGCTGTTCGGTTCTCTCCAGATCGATCAGCATGGCTGCGGGCGGCCCTCCGGACGGCGGAGGAGGGATCGATTCACGGTCATCCGATGATCCTGCCAGGTGCACCCGCTTTCCATGAACATCGCGGGGCAAGGCGGGCACACGACCGCGGCGACCCCCGGCGGAAGGGGTCGCCGCGGCGTGACCGGCCTGCCGTCAGAACTGCACGTCGGAGCAGGCGTAGAAGGCGTTCGCCGTGTCGTGCACCGTCCACACCGCCAGGATCAGATGGCGGCCCGACCGCTGGGGAAGGTTGCCGGAGTGGGACAGGGTGGCCGGCGGCTGCTGACCGCCGTAGGGGATGGTCAGGAAGGGCTGCGACTCCAGTGCGGCCCGGGTCAGCGGCTGGCTCGGGTTCCAGCCGGCCTTGGTGATGAAGTACTTGAAGTCGGTGGTGCGGTGCCTGGCGGTGAACTGCCAGCGGAAGGTGTAGTTCTGGCCCGAACTGACCTTGGTGGTGGGCCAGGCTCCGCCGCGCGGGTCGTCCAGTTCGGCGAACTGGCCGTTGCCGCCCGCACAGATCCTGCCGTCGGCCGGACCCGCGGCTGGGAAGCCCTTCGGGCCCTCGACGCTCTGCGGCTCCCACTGGATCTGACCGCAGTTGCTCACCGTCTTGTTGGCGCAGAGCTTCTGCCGGCTGATCGGTGAGTCGGTGTAGCCGTGGCTGCTCGCACTGCCGGTGGCGAGCAGGGTCGCACCCGTCACGACGAGGCCGACCGCGGCCGCGCCTATCTTCTTTCGCATGCTTGGCTCCTGGTAGAACGTGGGGGAGTTCCGAGGCACTTGCTGCACGCGTGCGGTATTGCTTGTTCCGGTCTAGACCAAGTTCCAATGTATTGACGCCAGTTGGAGATGTCCAGACCAATCACGGGGCCTCGACAGCACCCGCCCGACCCGTGTAGAAGGCAACGGTCAGATCCTTCACCAACGCCTTGCGCTCGTAGTCGTCAAGATCGACCAGACCACGCGCGGTCAGCCGGCCCACCGTCTCCTCGACCGCGTCCACCACCGAAGTCAGCACGGCGTTCCGGTGCTTGGCGTCGATCGCCGCGACCCGGCGGCGCTGCATCGCGGCCGCCACCTCCGGCGCGTAGTCGATGGCCACCGGCTGCGCCGAGAAGACCTCGACCCCGACCGCCGCGCACTGTGCCGCCAGCGTCTTCGCCAGCCGGTCCCCGACCGCCTCCGCGTTGCGCAGTGTCGGCACCGCCGGGAGGAAGACGTCGGCGGGCAGCTGCGAGAAGACCCGCGCGGTGACCGCCTCCACCTGCTCCCGCAGATACGCCTCGTGGTCGGCCACGCCGAGCGCGGCACGCGCCGTGTCCTTGACCCGCCACACCACCAGCACCACCGCGCGCAGCGGCGTTCCCTCGGCGTCGACGACGGCCATCGGTTCGCTGCGCCAGTGCCGCAGCCGTACGTCGATCCCCCGGCGCAGCACCAGCGGGCTGACCCACACCAGCCCGGTACGCCGCACACTGCCGCGGTAGTCGCCGCAGAGCGTGAGCACCCACGCCCGGCCGACCTGGCCCCGCCCGAGCCCGCCGAGCGCGAACAGCGCCAGGATCACCCCGAGTGTGAGCAGGCACCACAGCCAGATCCCGATGCCCGCGTAAGGCGGCGGGGTCAGACCGAACACTGCCGCGAGCACGTCCGGCACCGCCCCGGTCCCCCAGATCACCGCACCGATCCCGGCGAGCGAGCAGCCGCCCGCGACGAGCGCCGTCCAGCCCGGCAGTACGGGTCCGGGGCGCTCGGCGAGCTGCGGATCGACGGACGGCACCTGCCGGGCCGCGGCGGAGGACTTCCGCGGTCCCGGCTGCTGCGGTCCTGGCTTCCGCTCTCCTGACTTCTGCTGTCGGGACCCGTCTTGGCGCGGCTGCCGCGGATCGGGCTCGTCCAGGTGCTCGTGGGGCCGGCGCTTCGTCGGATCGGGCTTGTCCGTGTCGGCCTTCCGCGCGTCGGCCTTCCGCAGGTCCGGCTTCTGCGGGACCTGCGTCCGCGGGTCGAGGGTGCCTGGCTCGGCGCTCTGCCGTTGCTGGGGCTCGTGCGTGGCGGGCGGCTCGTCCCCGACCCTCGGCTGCTCGCCCGTGCCCTGCCGCCGGGACACGACGGTGGGCCGCAGCGGGGCCGTGTCGTCCCTGAACAGCAGGTGGACGGGGATCTCGGTCGTCGTCTCGCTCGCGATGACGAAGTTGCGCCGCGGGCTCTCGGACGGCACGGTGCCCTCCGGCTCCGACGTCGTGGTGTTCATGCCTGCCGCCTTAGCTGGTCGCTCTGTTGTGTCGTCGGGTGTGCTCTCCCCGGTGCCGTGGGACCGGGGTCCTAGGAGAAGAGACGCCTCCAGGTCTCCGGCCCCGGATAGCCGTCCGCCTCCTTGCCGCGCCAGCCCTGGGCGCGCTGGAACGCCTGGACGTTGCGGCGGTCCGCCTCGCGCCAGCGCGGGCTCGGTCCGGACGTGTAGTGCTTGCCGTAACCGCGCTCGACGAGGCGCTTGCCCAGTTGGGTGACGTACGCGCTGGAGCGGCCGGGCCGGAAGTGGGCGCGCCCAGGGAAGGCCGGCTTACCGGCGTTCGGGCCGTTGGCCGCCGGCTTCTTGGCGGGGATGTTCCTGCCCTGCTTGTTCACCAGCAGCCGCCAGGTGTGCGGTCCCGGCAGGCCGTCCGCCTCCTTGCCGCGCCAGCCCTGGGCGCGCTGGAAGGCCCGGGTCGCCCGCCGGTCGGCCTCCGTCCAGCGCGGATTCGGCCCCACCCGGTAGAACCGCTTGCCGCCGCGCGCCACGAGCATCTCGCCGAGGCGCGTGACGGACGCGTTGTTCTTGCCCGTTCCGAAGCGGGAGACGCCCGGGAACGCAGCGGCCTCCCGCTGTCCCCCGCCGGCGCCGGTGGCGAGGCCCTTGTAGCGGTAGGCGACGTAGGAGGCGGAGTTGTTCCAGTAGGCCATCGGCGTGGCCTGTTTGCGGGTGTGCGGCTTGGTCTGCTCGTACGCCGTGTAGGAGGTGTGCGTGTAGTCGGTCCAGCCGCCGAAGATCGTGACGTGCGAGCCGCCCGTCGGGTCGGCGGGATTGTGGAAGAGCAGGATGTCCCCGGCCTGGAGATCGTCACGCATGATCCGGTCGCCGAACTGGGCGAGGCTGCCGGTCCATTCGTTCTTCGCCAGGTGCCAGGCCATCGAGACATAGCCGGAGCAGTCCTGGCGGTATCCGTCGGACCAGTACTTCGACATGCTGTACGGCACCTTGGCGTCGACCCATTTCTTGGCGCGGTTGATGATCTCCGCGCGGGTGCTGGCGCGCAGCGGTGCCTTCGCCGCGGTGGGCCGGCCGGCGGGGCCGTGCAGCGGCGCGGTGCCGCCCTGTTCGGTGGTCGGCCCCGGTTCCACGGTCCGCTCCCCGGTCCGCTCCCCCGATCGCACGGCGGCGGGGGAGGCGTTCTTCGCCGTCGCCCCCGTTCCCGTGGCTCCCAGGACGACCCCGGCGGCGGTGACCACGACCAGCGCCCTGCGGCAGCCCTGCGCCGAGGGGTGTTCCCCGGCGGCGAGCGTGCGGCGCCGGTGCGCGCATCCCGCGCAGTCGCAGTCCGCGGCGGGCTCGAACTCCTCGAAGACCGGTACGGCAGCCATGTCTGTCCCCTCCGCACTCAGCAAGATCTTCTGACGATGTTTCACGGGCGCCAGTGTCCCAGCGGTATGGACATAACGCATTTTGACGGATCAAAGGTTAAAAAGGATGATTCGACAGGCCGTGGCGCGTCCTCGCGACGGCCAGGGCGGCGGCACGGAGCACCACCGGAGTTCCGGTAGAGTTCTCCAGGTCAGCAGGCGCCGCTAGCTCAGTTGGTTAGAGCAGCTGACTCTTAATCAGCGGGTCCGGGGTTCGAGTCCCTGGCGGCGCACGCGGAACCGAGGCCCCCTCGCCACAGGCGAGGGGGCCTCGGTCGTACCATCGGCGCCCCCTTGGCCGTGCGTACGATCATTTCCAGCCAATGCCTACCGGTCGGAAACCTCCGGCCCGAGAGGGTTCCAAATCGCGCATACGATCGGTTAACGGCCCGTTTCGCCCTTGCGATCATGACTGGGCTCCGAGAACTTATGGTGGAGCCGGTCACCCCAATTGGAAGCCCGGTTTGGGCAGTTGGGCGCGGTTTCGGGGGCCGCTTCCGGTGCGCGGAGCAAGGGGCGGGGGCCCTGTCACGGTCGGAACACGCGACGGGCATCATGCAACCGAAGGGTGACCGTTTCATGTCTGTAGGAACGGTGGCCAGCCACCACTGAACGCCCGGGACAGCAGGTACAGGGGATCCTGCGGCCCCAGGTGACACGACCGACCACAGCACGCGCCGACCCCGCGTGCGGGGGGATGATCAATGACCTCGACGCCGGACGGCACCGGGCAGCCGGAAGACTCTTCGCGGACCACACAGCTGCGGGTGCCCGCCCACCTGCGTGCCGCCACCGCGCGGCTGCGCCCCAGAAAGGCGCTGCCGCGCTACGACTACGAGCACTACAGCCGGCTGGCGGGCCCCCTCACGCAGCCCGACCCGAACCGGCCGTACAGGGTCCGGTACCGCTCGCTGCTCTCGCAGGAACCCCACCGGATACGTGCCGCGCTGCTCCTCGGCGCCGCGCCGCTGCTGTCGCTCGGCCTGTTCGCCTGGCTGATGCAGCCGCAGCACTGGACCGACCGCGACCCGAACCTCGACAACGACCTGCTGCTCGTCCTCGACATCGTCATGCTCGTCTCGATCGGCCTGATCGAGCTGTTCCGGACGATGAACGTGCTGTCCAACGCCCACGCGACGCTGGTGGCACGCGACCCGGTGCCGGTGGTGCCGGAGTCCGGCACCCGCGTGGCCTTCCTCACCTCCTTCGTGCCGGGCAAGGAGCCCCTGGAGATGGTGACGAAGACCCTCGAGGCGGCGGTGAAGATCAGGCACCGGGGTCTGATGCACGTCTGGCTGCTCGACGAGGGCGACGACCCGGCCGTCAAGGAGGTCTGCGCCCGTCTCGGTGTCCACCACTTCTCGCGCAAGGGCGTCGCCAGATGGAACCAGGAGAAGGGCGCGCACCGGGCGAAGACCAAGCACGGCAACTACAACGCCTGGCTCGAGGCGCACGGCGGTGACTACGACTTCTTCGCCTCCGTCGACACCGACCACGTCCCGCTGCCCAACTACCTGGAGCGGATGCTCGGCTACTTCCGCGACCCGGACGTCGGCTTCGTCATCGGCCCGCAGGTCTACGGCAACTACGACACCTTCGTCACCAAGGCCGCCGAGTCGCAGCAGTTCCTCTTCCACGCCCTGATCCAGCGGGCGGGCAACCGCTACGGCGCCCCGATGTTCGTCGGCACCTCCAACGCCGTGCGCATCAGGGCCATCAAACAGATCGGCGGCCTGTACGACTCGATCACCGAGGACATGGCCACCGGCTTCGAGATGCACCGTGCCACGAACCCGGCCACCGGCCACAAGTGGCGCTCGGTCTACACGCCCGACGTACTGGCCGTCGGCGAGGGCCCCACGGCCTGGACCGACTTCTTCACCCAGCAGCTGCGCTGGTCCCGCGGCACGTACGAGACGATCCTCAAGCAGTACTGGAAGGGCTTCGGCACCCTGCCGCCCGGCAAGCTCTTCAACTACACGATGATGATCATCTTCTATCCGATGTCCGCCCTCAACTGGATCCTCGCGGCGCTGAGCTGCGCGTTGTTCCTGGGCATGGGCGCCTCCGGTGTGCAGATCGACCCGGCCATCTGGATGATGCTCTACGGCAACGCCTCCGCCCTCCAGATCGGCCTGTACATCTGGAACCGCCGGCACAACGTGTCGCCGCACGAGCCGGAGGGCTCCGGCGGCCTCGCCGGCATGGTGATGTCGGCGCTCTCCGCGCCCATCTACGCCCGCTCGCTGATGGACGCCGTACTGCGGCGCAAGAGCTCGTTCGTGGTGACCCCCAAGGGTGACTCGTCCAGCCCCGACACCCTGTTCGGCACGTTCCGCATCCACCTGTTCTTCATCGCCGTCTTCGGAGGCTCGCTCGCCTCTTCGTTCTGGTTCGGGCACAACCATCCGGCGATGATCACCTGGGCTTCGCTGGCGCTGCTGATCACGGCCGCGCCGATCTTCGCCTGGCGGTACGGCATCGCCGCGGAGAAGAAGAAGCGCAGGAGACGACACGCGGGAGACGGGCCCCAGGCCGGGCCCGGCTCCGGCGGCCCTCATGTGCCGCAGCAACGGCCCCACTTCGCGGACCCCCGACCAGGTCCCGAAGCGGCCACGGACCAGACCATGCAGATCGCCCTTGGGGGACGTAAGAAATGAGCACGATGCCCGCGCGGCCGAACCACCGCAAGAACCGCGCCCGCCGAATATCCATCGGCGCGGCGGTGATCGTGGTGGTCGCCGGGTTCAACGGGCCCGCCATCTGGCGCTTCGGCTCGGAGCAGTACCACGACTACGAGATCAACAAGCCGGAGTACAAGGCGGCGAACGGACACTGGGACTTCCTCGACGTCCCTTCCGAGTTCAGGATCAACAGCATCCACGCCGCGCTGCTGCACACCGGCAAGGTGCTGCTGATCGCCGGTTCCGGCAACAACCAGAAGAACTTCGACGCCAAGAAGTTCGAGTCGGTGCTGTGGGACCCGGAGACGAACAAGTTCAAGAAGATTCCCACCCCCAAGGACATGTTCTGCGCCGGGCACACCCAGCTGCCCGACGGCAAGCTGCTGGTCGCGGGCGGCACCAAGCGGTACGAGAAGCTCAAGGGCGACGTCACCAAGGCCGGCGGCCTGATGATCGTCCACAACGAGGACCCTGACGCGCCCAAGACCCTGCCCGCGGGTACCAAGTTCACCGGGAAGAAGAACGGCAAGACGTTCGTCTCCAAGGACCCGGTCCTGGTGGAGAAGGCGAAGAAGGTCTTCGATCCGAAGACCGGCCGCTTCCTGCGCACCGAGGCGGGCCTCGGCCGTATCTACGTCGAGGCCGAGCAGTCGGGCAAGCAGTACGAGACGGGCACCGAGGACAACTACCGGGTGCAGGGACTGGGGGGCTCCGACGCGCGCAACGTGTACGGCATCGCCCAGAAACTCGCCCTCGACAAGAAGGACTTCCAGGGCATCAAGGAGGCCTTCGAGTTCGACCCGGTCGCGGAGAAGTACGTCCCCGTCGACCCCATGAACGAGGCCCGCTGGTATCCCACGCTGACCACCCTCGAGGACGGCAAGGTCCTCTCGCTCTCCGGCCTCGACGAGATCGGTCAGATCGTTCCCGGCAAGGACGAGATCTACGACCCGAAGACGAAGACCTGGGAGTACACCGGGGTCATCAGGAAGTTCCCCACGTATCCGGCGATCTTCCTGATGGACAACGGCAAGTTGTTCTACTCCGGCTCCAACGCCGGTTACGGGCCGGCCGACGTGGGCCGCGACCCGGGCGTCTGGGACCTGGACACCAACAAGTTCACCAAGATTCCCGGCCTGTCGGACCCCGACCGGATGGAGACCTCGGCGACGGTCATGCTGCCGCCCGCCCAGGACCAGAAGTTCATGGTCATCGGCGGTGGCGGGGTCGGCGAGTCGGAGAAGTCGAGCGAGAAGTCCCGGCTGGTCGACCTCAAGGCCGACAACCCCCGCTTCAAGGACGGACCCTCGCTGGACAAGGGCACCCGCTACCCGAGCGCCTCGCTGCTGCCCGACGACTCCGTGCTCGTCACCGGCGGCTCGGAGGACTACCGGGGGCGCGGCGGCTCCAATGTGCTCCAGGCACGCACGTACGACCCCGAAACCGGGACGTACAAGCGCGTCGCCGACCCGGCCGTGGGCCGCAACTACCACTCCGGCTCTGTGCTGCTGCCCGACGGACGGGTCATGATCTTCGGCTCGGACTCGCTCTTCTCCGACAAGGCCAACACCCGGCCGGGCGTCTTCGAGCAGCGCATCGAGATCTACACCCCGCCCTACCTCTACCGGGACAGCAGGCCCGAGGTGACCGGCGGCCCGAAGACGATCGAGCGCGGTGAGAAGGGCACCTTCAAGGTCAAGAGCGAGAAGGCGCTGAAGACGGCGAAGCTGATGCGGCCCAGCGCGGTCACGCACGTCACCGACGTCGACCAGCGCTCGATCGCGCTGGAGATGAAGAAGACCGCGGACGGCGTGGAGATCACGGTGCCCGGGAACAGGGCACTCGTGCCGTCCGGTCACTACATGTTCTTCGTGACGGACGAGGCCGGCACACCGTCCGAGGCGGTGTGGGTCGAGGTCCCGTAACGGACCCCTGCACGTGGAAGGGCCCGGCAGCGCGTCCCCGGCTGCCGGACCCCTTCCCGTACCTCTACTTGGTGTTCCGGGCCAGTTCGAGCGCGTACTCGGGCCACCAGTCGCCCGCCTTGGGGCCGCCCTTGCAGTCGCCGTCGGACTCGCCGGGCCGTTTGACCCACAGATAGGCGTCGACGAGCGGGTCGCCCGTCCTGGTGGTCGGGGGCTCACCCAGCGCACGGCCGGGCGGGTTGCACCAGTTCTCCGCCGGATCGCCCTCCGTGTAGGGGCCGTTGCCGTTGCGGCTGGTGTCGATGACGAAGTGCTTGCCGCCGAACTTCTCCGAGAGCTTCTTGCCGAACTGCTTGCTGGCGTCGGTCGGATAGAAGTTGGAGACGTTCACCGCGAAACCGTCGGCCTGCTCCACACCGGCCCGCTTCAGCGGGTCGTACAGCGCGTCCGGGTTGGACCAGCCCGCGTTGCCGGCGTCCAGGTACACCTTCGTCCCCGGCTGCTGCTTCAGCCTCTCCACGGCTCCCTTGAGCAGGTCGTACCGCTCCTCGTGGAACTCCTGCGGCGTGCAGCTGTCCACCAGGTGCAGCACCGCGTCCGGCTCGAGGATCACCGTGGCACGCCGGTCGCCGATGCCCTTGGCGACGCTGTCGACCCATGCCCGGTAGGCGTTCCCGTCGGCGGCGCCGCCCTTGGAGAACTGTCCGCAGTCGCGGTGCGGGATGTTGTAGAGGACGAGCACGGCGTCCCGGTCGGCCTTCGCCGCCGCCTCGGTGATGCCCTCGGCCTCCGCCTCCGGGTCGTCCGGGCCGATCCATTCCCCGGCCGGCTGCTCCGCGATCTTCGTGATCAGTGCGGCGTTCTCCTTCTCGCCGTTCTCGCGATAGGCGGCGACCTGCCGGGCCGCCTTGCCGTCCGGGTTGACCCAGTACGGGTCGTCGCCCTTGGGCTGCTGGCTGACGACCGGCCGGTCGTCCTTGCCGCCGTCGCCGTCGGAGGAACAGCCCGCCGTCAGCAGCACCGCTCCCGCGGCGGCCAGGCACGCTCCCGTCCGGGCACCCAGGCCGACCAAACTGCGGTACATCCACTCCCCCTTGGTGCACAGTGCGTACGGTCCGGCCCTGTGGGTCCCCCCGGACAGGACCGGTCGATCCATCCTGGCACACACCGTGCACCGCTCCGGAAGCCCGCCCGCTGCCGTCGGCATACCCTGACGAGCACCCGGCACGCGCCGCCGGCCGCGGGCGGAGCGGTCCGTCAGGGCGCGGAGACGCCCGTCAGATACGCGTACACGACGACGTTCGCCGTGTAGGTGCCGGCCACACGGTCGAAGGTGCCGCCGCAGGTGATGAGGCGCAGTTCGGCCCGGCCCTCCTGACGCGGGCCGTAGACCTTCTGCGGGTCGAACCGGTCGCGCGAGAAGACCTTGACGTCGTCGATGGTGAACTCCGCGACAGAACCGTCGGCCCGGGTCACCTCGACCTTCTCGCCCGGCCGGGCGGCGCTCAGCCCGTAGAACACGGCGGGCTTCGTCTCCGTGTCGACGTGCCCGACGAGCAGCGCGGCGCCGGGCTCCCCGGGCTCGGTGCCGTCGCCGTACCAGCCCACGGTCTGCGGCGAGTCCAGCGGGGGCGGGTCGACCGCTCCGGCGGCGTCGAGGCCGCGAGGCACGACGGGCGCGGCGATGCCGACGGCGGGAACGGACACCCGGCGCGGCTCCGCGGCGTCGATCGGCCGGTGCGGGGCGGGCATCGGTATGCCTGGCGGGCGGCCCACCGCGGCGATGTCGCCGGTGGTCGGCGCGGAACTGCCGAGGTGCGCGCCCGGGGCCTCGCTCCCCCACAGCCACAGTCCGAGGACCAGCACCGCCCAGGCCACTCCGGTGACGAGCCGGCCGTTGCCGGGGGTCGCGGCGGGGGCTGACGAGGGCGCGGGACGGTCGGCGCCGGACATGACTAGTCGGCGCCCGTCCGCCGGCGGCGGCGGGCGCTGCGCAGGGCCACGACGACGGCGGCCACACCCGCGAGGGCGAGGCCGATGACGGTCTGCGGGGTGCTGGGCCCGGCGTCCTCCGCGTCGACGGTCGAGACCGGGGCGGCGAGCACGGCGGCGCCGCCTCCGCCGGCCCGTACGGGGGCGACGGGTGATTCGTGGGGCCGTGACGCGCTCGGGGACGGGCGGCCCGGTGGTTCCTCGTGCCCGGCGGTGTGCGACGGCCTCGGCCTGGACGGGTGCGACGGCTGCGCCGGGTGGGACGGCCGGTGCGGGTGGCGCTCGACCTGGACGCTGCCCGCGTCCCGGTGGTCGCGGAGGTCGCAGGTGACCCGCAGGGCGTAGGTGCCGGGCTCGGCGTCGGCTCTGACCTTCGCCCTGCCGGTCAGCCAGCCGTGCCCGCCCTTCGCCGACAGTTCGGCGTCCGCGACGAAGGCGTGGGACCGGGCGACGCCGGATCTGTCCCGGCAGCCCACGACGCGGATCTCGACCTCGCCGCCGGGCCGGGTGGCGGCGGGGTTCACCGTGGCCTTCACGGAGTTGCCGGCGAAAGCGGCGGTCGCGGGCGCCATGACCAGCACGGCGGCCACCCCTGCCACACGGAAAGCTATGGAACCAGTACGCATCGTGAACCTCCTGATACCGCCAGAGTCACGCG
Source organism: Streptomyces sp. NPDC086835 (assembly GCF_044745705.1). Taxonomy (NCBI): domain Bacteria; kingdom Bacillati; phylum Actinomycetota; class Actinomycetes; order Kitasatosporales; family Streptomycetaceae; genus Streptomyces; species Streptomyces sp. NPDC086835. The sequence continues at coordinate 174,605 of NZ_JBIVAU010000001.1, read as the reverse complement.
TCTGGGTCGTTTCCGCATCCGCAGGGCCGGCCGCCGGTCCCTACCGACGTCGCTGACCTGCTCAGATACGGTCGACGAGGTCCGCGATCGAGTCGACGACCTTGGACGGCCGGAAGGGGTAGCGGTCGACCAGCGCAGGGGTCGTGGAGCCGGTGAGCACCAGGAAGGTCTCCATGCCGGCCTCGAGTCCCGCGAGCACGTCGGTGTCCATCCGGTCGCCGATCATCGCGCTGGTCTCGGAGTGCGCGCCGATGGCGTTCAGTCCGGTCCGCATCATCAGCGGGTTGGGCTTCCCCGCGAAGTACGGGTCCTTGCCGGTGGCCTTGGTGATCAGCGCGGCGACCGAGCCCGTCGCGGGGAGCGGCCCCTCCGCGGAGGGGCCGGTGTTGTCGGGGTTGGTGCAGATGAACCGGGCGCCGCCGTTGATCAGCCGGATCGCCTTGGTCAGCGACTCGAAGCTGTAGGTGCGGGTCTCGCCGAGCACCACGTAGTCGGGGTCGTGGTCGGTGAGGATGTAGCCGATGTCGTGGAGCGCCGTGGTCAGCCCGGCCTCGCCGATGACATAGGCGGTGCCGCCCGGCCGCTGGTCGTCGAGGAACTGCGCGGTGGCCAGGGCCGATGTCCAGATGTTCTCCACCGGCACGTCGAGACCCATGCGGGCCAGGCGGGCGTGCAGGTCGCGCGCGGTGTAGATGGAGTTGTTCGTGAGCACCAGGAACGGCTTCCCGGTCTCCCGCAGCTTCTTGATGAAGGCGTCGGCGCCGGGAATCGGGACGCCCTCGTGGATGAGGACACCGTCCATGTCGGTGAGCCAGGATTCGATCGGCTTGCGCTCTGCCATCAGACGGACTCCTGCCGGTGCATGTGTGCGTGCTGGGGCGCCGCGACTGCGCTGTGGCGACTGGGCACAGCCTAATCAGGATGTCTGGAATCTTGACCCGCACGGTCGGCGGCCCGTCTCGGCACCGACGTGGTACGAGCTGCCGGCGTGGCTCAGCGCCGGTGCGGCCGGGTGCGCCGGCGGCGGGTGAGGAGCGCCAGGGCCCCGGCGCCCAGCAGGATCGCGCCGCCGACCCCGATGCCGATACGGGTGAGCGGTCCGGAGCCGGTGGTGGCGAGCTGACCGGAACGGCTCGGCGACACCCCGGCGGGCGTGGTTGCCGGGGTCGGCGACCCGCTGGCGGACGGGTCCGCGCTGGACCGGGCGGGGCTGGGCTCGGTGGACCGGTCCCCCTCTCCCGCCACGACGGTGAAGCGGTGGTCCCCCGACGCCCCCACCCAGTCGCCGTCGTCCCCCTTGCGCTGCACGACGGCGGCGTTGACCGTGACCGTGTTCGAGGGCGTGCCGGCGTCGAGCGAAAGCCTTGTCCGTACGGTGACCGTCCCGCCGGCCGGTACGACGAATCCCTGGAAGCCGTCGAAGACGCCGACGATCTCGTCCTCGCTGGTCTCCTCGAGCACGACCGGGCGCCAGCGGTCCACGTCCTCGTCGTAGAACTCGAGGGTGACGCGGTCCTCGGTGAGTCCCCGGTCCTGGGCGGTGAGGACGAGCACCGGGTGGATCCGGTGACAGGTCTCGCGGGTGCTGTTCGTGAGGTCCACCGACCAGGGGTGGAAGCCAGAGCCCGCCCGGACGGTCCCGGGTCCGCCGTGCAGCCGGGTCTTGATCGGGAACACCGGGTCGGAGGTCTTGCCGCAGGTGGGCGCACGGTCGGCGGGCCGGTCGCCGGACCGGTCCCCGGCCGGCGTGGTGGACGCGGCGGACGGGGCGGAGACCGGTCGGTGGGGGCCGCGGGCGGCGATGGCGGCGGAGCCGCTGACCACCGCGGACGCGATCAGCGCCGCGGCGGCTCCGAGGGCGAGGGCATTGCGCGTTCGCATGAGAGGCAGGCCTTTGCTTGCTCGCGTACTGCCGGGATCGCCCGGGCGTGGCCCGGGACCGTGCCATGTGTGCCCGCCGGCACGGGCATGGCAGGCCCGGTACGGCCGATCAGCGGCTGAACGCCCCTCCTGTCAGCGTATTTCCGGCGCCGGATGATTGGCCTGCGGCCCCTCCTGGGACACGGCGGCGACCGCTTCCGACCGGCCGAAGAGCGGGGCGAGCACGAGCTGGGCGGCGCCGTCGGCGACGATCTGCTCGCCGTCCCCCGCTGCGGCCGTCACCGGGACATCGGCGCGCGGTGCGAGCACGGCACGCACTCCCTGGACGAACTCGTCCGCCGCGGCGTCGACGACACGGCCGCCCAGGAGGACCCGCTCGATGTCGAGGAGTTCCACGAGGTTGGTGGCCCCGACGCCGAGGACGCGGGCGGCGCCCGCGATGTCGCCACGGGCGACCGCTTCCAGGCAGAGCACCTCTATGCAGCCGCGTCTGCCGCAGGTGCACAGCGGCCCGTCGAGCTGGATCACCTGGTGGCCGAACTCGCCCGCGTCGGTGCGTGCGCCCCGGTAGAGCACGCCGCCCAGGACGAGTCCGGCGCCGAGCCCGGTGCCGAGGTGGAGGTAGGCGAAGGAGTCACCGGGGCCGCGCAGAGCGATACCGAGGGCGGCGGCGTTGGTGTCCTTGTCGAGGACGACGGGCAGCCCGAGACGTCCGGCGAGCACGTCACGCAGCGGAAAGCCCTCCCACTGCGGGTACCCGGTGACGCGCTGGGTCACGCCGTTGAAGTGGTCGAGCGGCCCCGGCATGGCGACGCCGACCCCGAGCACCCGCAGACCCGCGGCACCGAGGACGGGACCGGCGGGTCCGGCCGGGTCCGCGTCCGCCAGCAGGACCCCGACCTCGGCCACCGCCTTGGTGACGACCGCCTCGGTGCCGGCGCCGAGGTCCAGTGGGACCTTCCGGTAGGCGACACGGGTGCCGGCGAGGTCGACCAGGACCGCCGTCAGCTCGTCGCGGTCCAGATGGACGCCCAGCGCGTACCCCGCCGAGGGCACCAGGCGCAGCACTGTCCGCGGTTTACCGCCGGTCGACGCACGCTGGCCCGCCTCCCCGACCGTGCCCTCCTCACGCAATCGGGCGACAATCTTGCTGACGGCCTGGGGCGTGAGCCCCGTGCCCTCGGCCAGCTCGAGCCTGCTGATGCCGCCCTCCCCCGCTGTTCGCAGCAGGTCGAGGACGAGCGCCGCATTGTGGCTGCGCAGCGCGGGCAGATTGGCTCCCACTCCCGCCATGCTCCTGTTCACCCCTCCATTGTCCGCCCCGCTTGCACTTTGGCAACACCGTTGCTTAAGTGGACGGCATGACTGGTACCGGCTCTCCCCTCCGCGTCGCACTCATCGGCTACGGCCTGGCGGGCTCCGTCTTCCACGCCCCGCTGATCGCCGCCACCGAGGGACTCGTCCTCGACACGGTCGTCACCTCCAGCCCGGAGCGGCAGGAGCAGGCCCGCGCCGCGTTCCCCGGGGTCCGCGTCGAGGCATCGCCGGACCGTCTGTGGGCCCGCGCCGACGAGTTCGACCTGATGGTCGTCGCCACACCGAACAAGACGCATGTCCCGCTCGCCCGCGCCGCCCTCGAGGCGGATACCGCGGTCGTCGTCGACAAGCCCATCGCCGGTACGGCCGCAGAGGCACGGGCGCTCGCCGCCCTGGCCGCCGAGCGCGGTCTCGTGCTCTCCGTGTTCCAGAACCGCCGCTGGGACAACGACTTCCTGACCCTGCGAGGGCTCATCGAGGCCAGCGAGTTCGGCGAGGTGCAGCGCTTCGAGTCCCGTTTCGAGCGCTGGCGCCCGCAGCTCAAGGGCGGCTGGCGCGAGTCGGGCGACCCGCAGGAGATCGGCGGCCTCCTCTACGACCTGGGCAGCCATGTCGTGGACCAGGCGCTGACCCTCTTCGGCCCGGCGGTGCGGGTGTACGCGGAGTCCGACGTGCGCCGCCCCGGCGCGCAGGCCGACGACGACACGTTCATCGCGATCACGCACGCGAACGGCGTCCGCTCGCATCTGTACGCCAGCGCCACGACCGCGCAGCTCGGCCCTCGATTCCGGGTTCTGGGCTCCGCAGGCGGGTACGTGAAGTACGGCCTGGACCCGCAGGAGGACGCTCTGCGCGCCGGCCGCCGCCCGGACGACGGCGAGCCGTGGGGCGTGGAGCCGGAGTCGATGTGGGGCCGGGTCGGTGCGGGAGAGTCGCCGCTGACGGGCGGGGGCACTCCCGTGGAGACCGTGCCGGGCGACTACCCCGCGTACTACGCGGCGGTCGCCGCCGCGGTGCGCGACAAGGCCGCTCCGCCGGTCACCGCGGAGGAGGCCGCGGCCGCCCTGGACGTACTGGAGGCCGCCCGCCGTTCCGCCCGTGAAGGGATCACCGTCACCGTGGAGGTCACCGCATGAACACGGACACGACGAAGCCGGTCCCCCACCTCACCGTCGACGAGATCGTCCAACAGGAACGGCGGCTCACGCTGCGCCGGTTCACGCACTCCGACGCGTGGGCGCTCGGCAGCATGCTGGTCGAGATGGCGCACCTGCGCGAGGCTCCGGTGGCCATCGACATCCGCCGCGGGGCGCAGCAGCTGTTCCACGCCGCGCTGCCGGGCTCCAGCGCCGACAACGACGCGTGGATCGACCGCAAGAGGCGGGTCGTGGAGCGGTACGGCGAGAGTTCGTACCTGGTCGGGGCACGCCACCGCGCCAAGGGCACCACGTTCGAGGAGTCCTCGCGACTGGATCCGGACCTCTACGCTGCGCACGGCGGCTCGTTCCCGATCACGGTCGTCGGGGCCGGTGTCGTCGGCTCGGTGACCGTGTCGGGTCTGCCGCAGGCGGAGGACCACGCGATGGTGGTCGAGGCGCTGGAGCGCTTCATCGCCAAGTGACACCGTCCTCCGGTCCGCGCGGTGCGGCGGGCGCGGTCTGCTGCCGCGCCCGCCGCACCGCGCGCCCCCGTCCTGGGCGCGCGGACTCAGGCGTCCTTGAGCTCCTGGCGCTGGCGGCCGAGGCCGTCGATCTCGAGCTCGACCACGTCACCGGCGCGCAGGAACGGCTTGGGCTCGGGCTGTCCGAGCGCGACACCCGCCGGCGTACCGGTGTTGATGACGTCGCCCGGGTACAGGACCATGAACCGGCTGACGTACCGGACGACGTCGGCGACCGGGAAGATCTGGTCGGCGGTCGTGCCGTCCTGCTTGAGCTCGCCGTTGACCCACAGCCGCAGCCCCAGGGCCTGCGGGTCCGGCACCTCGTCCGAGGTCACGAGCCACGGGCCCAGCGGGTTGAACGTCTCGCAGTTCTTGCCCTTGTCCCAGGTGCCGCCGCGTTCGATCTGGAACTCGCGTTCGGAGACGTCATGGGCCACGGTGTAACCGGCGACGTACGACAGCGGGTCCTCGTCCGGCTCGATGTAGCGGGCCGTACGTCCGATGACCACCGCGAGCTCGACCTCCCAGTCGGTCTTGCGGCTGCCGCGCGGGACGAGCACGGTGTCGTCCGGTCCGACGACGGTGTCGGCGGCCTTGAAGAAGACGACCGGCTCCGCCGGAGGCTCGGCCCCGGTCTCCGCGGCGTGGTCGTGGTAGTTCAGCCCGATGCACACGACCTTTCCGATCCGGCCCACCGGCGGCCCGATGCGGAGCCCGGCCGCGTCGAGTACGGGCAGGTCACCGGCCTCGGCCGCGGTCCTGATCCGGTAGAGGGCGGCGGCGTCGGCGAGCAGCGCCCCGTCGATGTCCGTGACGAGACCGGACAGGTCGCGCAGCGTCCCGTCCTGGTCGAGCAGCGCGGGACGCTCGGCGCCTGCCGTGCCGACACGCAGCAACTTCATGGTCTGTCTCCCCTGGTCGAGTACGGACCCGGCCCGATAGGTGCGGCCATCGGAGGATCGGAGGATTGGCTGATCCTCCAAGACGTCCGACCACCCTGCAAGACCCTGTTCACAACCTGGACCCTTACCGATGGGTAGCGGTCCGCGCCCCTGGAGGACCTGACCCGGATCCCGGACCGGTGGGGGCCCCGCTGCCGCGCGTGCGGCGCGACGCACGAGGCCGCCGCCCCGCCCCGGCCAAGCGCCCCGTCCCGCCCCGCCCCGCCCCCGGCGAGGGTCGCCGCCCCGCCCGGCTAGGGTCGGTGCCATGTCCGTCGCACGCTCGGTCGCCCTTTTCCTCGCCGCGGCCTTCCTCGAGATCGGCGGGGCCTGGCTCGTCTGGCAGGGCCTGCGCGAGCACCGGGGCCTGCTCTGGATCGGCGGCGGCGTGGTCGCGCTCGGCCTGTACGGCGTGGTCGCCACGTTCCAGAGCGACGCGAACTTCGGCCGTATCCTCGCCGCGTACGGCGGCGTCTTCGTCGCCGGTTCCCTCGCCTGGGGCATGGTCGCGGACGGCTACCGGCCCGACCGTTACGACATCGTCGGCGCGCTGATCTGCCTCGCCGGGATGGCCGTCATCATGTACGCGCCGCGCGGCCACTGACACCCCGGCGGCCGCCCGGGCCGAGCGTTCAGAGCTGTGTCACCGGCACCGGTGTGTCCCGGTAGAGGAACACCCGTTCCACGGCCGTCCAGGTGGTGGAGGTGACGACGTAGAGCGCCGCGGCCAGCGGTACGACGGCGACGGTCGCGAGCGTGGCGAACGACAGCAGCGGCATGATCTTGGTCATCGCCCCCATGCCCGGCATCAGTTCGCCGGTCATGGGGGCGGCGGCCATCTGCCGCTTGGTACGCCGGTAGGTGAAGGTCGCGACGACGGCGACGATCACGAAGAGAGCGACGTAGACGAGACCGGCCCCGCCGAACATCCCGCCGTGCGCGAGGGCGTCCGTCCAGCGGTCGCCGAGAGGCGCGTCGAACAGCGCGTGGCCGAGGAGACCGTTCGGTTCTCCGCCGATCTCGGTGCTCGAGAACAGGTGGTACATCAGGAAGAACGCCGGCAGCTGCAGCAGGCTCGGCAGGCAGCCGGAGAGCGGCGACACCTTCTCCCGCGCGTACAGCTCCATCGTGGCCTTCTGCAGCCGCTCCGCATCCTTGGCGTGCCTGCCGTACTTGGTGCGCAGTTCGGCGAGCTGCGGCGCGAGGCGGGTACGGGCCTTCTGGCCACGGGCGGCCGCGCGGGAGAGGGGGTGGACGGCGAGACGCACGAGCGCGGTGAAGACGATGATCGCGGCGGCGGTGGCGGACGCGGCGAACAGCGGCCGGAGCAGCTCCGCGAGCTGCTCGACCAGGGTGGCGAAAACGGACATGGGTGAGCCCTCCGGGGGTCTCGTCGTGCCGGGAACGAGGACATGACGGCATGACGGCCCGCGCGGGGACTGCGTGGTGGTGCCTACAGGGCCGTCAGGAGGGGACGACCGGGCGCTCGGGGACGCGTACGCCCCCGGGCATCGGGATCTCGCTGCGGCAGGAACGCGGTGCGCTGCTCGCGGTCGCGCAGGGCGGTCCGGACGCGGGTGCGTGGCACGACGGGCGCGCAGCGCGCACTGATGACGGCACAGACGAGGAGGGCGGATCCCACGGCGGCGGTGGCGGTCGCGGCGAGCGCGAGCGCGGCGGAGATGCTGCCGCCGTCGACGAGCAGGATCTCGATCAGCAGCAGGAGCAGCAGCGCGGCGGGCCGCAGCAACCGAGCCGTACGACCGGCCATGCGCCCCTCCCTCTGTCTGTGACGGCCGGGGCGTGCTCGCGCCGGCCTCGCGCACACGGGAAGACGAACGACTCCCTTCCCGAGTTCCCGTCCCCCGTGCGCCAGTTGGGCGTCTCCGGGGGTGCGCATCCGGACGGACGGCCCGCCATGGGCGTCGGTCTCAGCTATTTGAACGGTTGATTACAGAGAATCACGTTGCGGTCACGTTAACTGTGCAGGTCTTGACGCTTCTCGACCCACAGAGTTGGCTTTCGGCCACCTTGGCTGCAAATGATGCGGCCTGTCAGGGAGGTTGGATTCAACCAATGAACGCACTTCTGCGTCGTGCCGCCGTCGCAGCCGCCACGGCCGCGATGGTCGTACCGCTCTTTGGCTGTGGGACCACCGAGGAACCGGGTGTGAGGCTGAGCGATGACATCGTTGTTGGTCTGCTGCTTCCGGAGAACCAGGCCGCTCGCTACGAGCAGTTCGACAAGCCGGTCATCGAGGAACGCATAGCCCGGCTCACCAACAGCAAGGGCAAGGTCCTCTACGCCAACGCCAAGCACGACGCCGATCTGCAGACGCAGCAGCTCGAATCGATGATCGAGGAACAGGTCGACGTGCTGATCGTCGACGCGGTGGACGCCAAGGCCATCGCCGGCGCGATCGAGAAGGCCGACGAGGCCGACATCCCCGTCGTCGCCTTCGACCGCCTCGCCGAGGGACCGATCGACGGGTACGTCTCCTTCGACAACGAACAGGTCGGCCACATCCAGGGCAAGGCCCTGCTGAAGGCCCTCGGCGACGACGCCGGGTCCGGCAAGGTCGTGATGATGAACGGCGCCCTCACGGACCCGAACGCCGCCATGTTCAAGAAGGGCGCCCACACCGAGCTCGACGGCAAGGTGGAGGTCGGCCTGGAGTACGACACCAAGGACTGGAAGCCGGAGAACGCCAAGGCCAACATGGACGCGGCGATCGCCACCCTCGGCAAGGACGCCATCGTCGGCGTGTACTCCGCCAACGACGGCATGGCGGGCGGCATCATCTCCGCGCTCAAGGCCGCCGGCCTGTCCGACCTCCCGCCGGTCACCGGTCAGGACGCGGAACTCGCGGCGGTCCAGCGCATCGTCGCCGGTGATCAGTACATGACGGTCTACAAGCAGTACGCGCCGGAGGCCGCCGCCGCCGCCGAGATGGCCATCCTGCTGGCCAGGAACATGTCCCTCGGAGCCGCCGCGCACACCGACATCGACACCCCGACGGAGAAGGCCGTCCCCACCGTGCGCATCCCGGTCATCGCGCTGACCAAGGAGAACATCAAGGAGACCGTCGTCGCCGACGGCCTCTACACGGTGGAGCAGATCTGCGTCCCGGAGTTCGCGGACGCCTGCGAGGAGCTCGGCCTCTTGTAGCGGAACCCCGCCCCGGGTGTCGGTACGTCACGCGCCCGTGGCCATCACGCCGTGCACCGGGACCGGTGGTCAGCGCGGCCGCATCGAGGCCAGCCGGCCCCACACCACCAGCCGGTACCTCGAGCTGAACTCGGGCGTGCACGTCGTCATCGTCAGGTAGTGCCCCGCCGCGCCGTACCCGGCGGCGGGGCGCACCACGCTCCGCGGGACGGGCTCGATCACCCCGGTGTCACCGGGCAGGGTCTTCGTGAGCACCTTGTCCACCGCGTACACGTAGACCGCGTCGCGCGTCTCGATCTCCACGGTGTCGCCGGGACGGAGCCGGTCGATGCGGCGGAAGGGCTCCCCGTGGGTGTTGCGGTGCCCGGCGACGGCGAAGTTCCCGGCCCGGCCGGGCTGGGCGGTCCGCGGGTAGTGCCCGACGTACCCCTTGTCGAGGACGCCCCGCTTGGCGACGCCCTCGGCGACGGGCGCGACGACACCGAGGCTGGGTATCCGCAGGACGGCGTACGCCTGGTCCCGGCGGGGGCGGGCCGACCGGGGCTCCGGCTCCGGGCCGGCCCCGTCCGCTGCGCCGGGCTCCTGTCCCGTCTCGTCCGGCACCGGCACCGGCACCGGCACGGGATCCGGAGCCTCGCGCTCCCAGCGCCGCTCCAGTGCCTGGACCTGCCGCGCCGCGCCCTGTCCGGCCTGCCGGTTGCTCCACCACAACTGGTGGACCACGAGGAGCAGCACGACGACGCCGAACGTGACGGCCACCTCCGCGGCGGTCCACAGCAGCCGGGCGAGCCGCAGGCGCCGCTGCCGCCGTCCCCGTACCGGCGAGAGTTGCCGTGTCCCCGTCCGGCGCGCAGCCCGGGGCCGTGACCGCTGCCGCTCCCACCGCCTCCGCACGGGCGCAGGGTAGGGCGGACGTCTTCAACTCACCAGCGTTCCGGCCCGCTCGGACCGGGTGCACCCGGCACCGGGTCCGGCCCTGGCCGTGCCCGGGGGCGGAATCGGGTCGGCCCCCTGCCGTGGCCCGTACAGCAGTACGGTGTGCTGCATGCGCCCCGACACGCCTGCTGACCACATTGCCGAAGCCGAGCGCCTGCTGCGTACCGCCGAGCAGTATCCGGAGGACGCGGAACCGCTGCTCCTCCAGGCCGCAGCCCACCTGGAACTCGCCGGTGAACGCGGCCGTGCCTCCACCCTCTACGACCGCCTGCTGGCGTCCGAGCACCCCGAGCACCCGCTGCTGGTCAAGGCCCTCCAGGCCGCCAACCTCTGGGAGTACGGTCACGAGGCCGAGGCCCGCGCCCTGATCGACGGCATCCGCTCCGCCGCGCCGACGGAGGCCGCGCCGTGGGAGATCGTCGCCGAGACGCTGGAGAACCACGACGAGCTCGAGGCCTCCCACGAGTGCTTCTCGACGGCGCTGTCGATCCTCCTCACCGAGGGCGAGGACGACGTCCCTTATGCGACGCGGTCCCTCCTCTCCGGCCGGCACCGCGTCCGCCGCCTGCTGGGCCGCCCCCACGACGAGTGGGACTCCCTGGCCGACCGGGTCCACTCCGGCCACACCCCCGACGTCTCCCTCGACGAACTCCACGACCCGAAGCGCCTGTGGGCGCTCGGCTCCGACAACCCCGCAGAGCTGAAGGCCGAGATCGCCCGGCTCCGCTCCGAACTGGGCTCCTACCGCTCGGCCCTGTCCCGCCCCTTCCCGGTCGCGGTCCTCCACTGGCCGGAGGCGGAGCTCGACGAACTCCTCGAGGCGTATCCGCAGCTCGAGTCCGAGTACCCGACCCACCGGGCCCACCTCACGGACATCGAGGCCTCCCTGCGTGACCTGTCTGCGACGGGCACGCAGAACCTGGGGATCGTGACGGCGACGGTCCCCTCGTACGAGGCCTTCGCCGCCTCCGAGCAGTCCTCCCCCGCGAACGCGGACCTCCTGCCCCAATACGCGACCACGCTGGCCGCCCGCGGCCGCGCGGTGGCCTGGCCGCCGCCGAAGGGCACGGCCTGCTGGTGCGGATCGGGACGGACGTACGGACAGTGCCACGGGGTGCCGGAGCTGTAGCCCGCGGTCGGGATGCGTGGCGCGCCGCCTCGTCGGCGTCGTGCCACCGCGTACGCACAGCGACGAACGGCGACGAGCGGGCCGTGGCACCGACCGGGGTGGTCGGTGCCACGGCCCGCTCGTGGTGCGGTGACGGGGCCGGGTCCGTCGAACCGGTCCGTTCCGGTTCGGTCCGGGCCCGTCCCGGTCCAGGTCCAGGTCCGGGTACGGTTTCGATCCGGGTCCGGACCCGGGTGGCCGGTGGGTCAGGGGCGGACGAGCAGCACGTTGCCGAGCGAACGCTGACCGGCGGCGTCCGACGGCCGGTTGACGACTCCGGAGCCCGCGGTCGCCATGACGCTGGATCCCCCGCCGTCGAGGTTCATCGCCTCACGCGCGCCGAGGGCCTTCATGAGCTCAGCGGTCCACGCGATGCCGAGGCCCTCGCTGTAGCCGGCCTGCCGGCCGTCGACGACCACGAGCATCATCCGGCCCTGCCCGTCGACGCCGATCATCGAACGCGGGTTGCTGCGCACGGTCCAGTTGTAGGTGAAGGTCTGGTCCGTGCCCTCGCGGATCAGCCCGTCCGCCGCGGCGTTGACCGAGACCCTCCCGTCCCGCACCAGGGTCGGGCCGACCTGGAGGATGGTCGTGTCCGGGGTGAGCGCGACCCTGCGGCCCCGGCCGTCCTCCACCCGTTCGGTGACCGTCAGCCTCGTGCCGACCCGGGCGTGCTCGAGCAGCCAGCCGGCACGGTCCCCGATGGCCTGAACAATCGACCCGTCCGCGGGCACCGCCGCACCGCGCGAGGTGTTCACCGCGGTCACCCTGCCCGTCGCGTCGAGGACCACCTCGGCCCCGGCGCCGGTCGGCGTCCTGCCGAACTCCGGTGTGAAGCGTACGAGTTCGCTGCTGTCGGTGCACCGCAGGTCGTGCTGCGGCTTTTCGGTGGGCAGGTCGCCACCCACACCACCGCAGTTCCAGACGTCGCCGGGCACCCGGTTGACCCCGTCGATCTCGACCGTCTCACCACCGGCCCGCAGCGTCACATGCGCCGTGAAGGTGTCCACGTCGACCGACCGGCCCCCGCGGGTGATCTTCACGCCGCCCCGGCCCTGCGTCGCGGAGCCGAGCAGCTTGCCGTCCTTGACGTACAGACCGCCGGGGGCGTTGTTGTAGAACCACTGGCCGTTGACTCCGGCTATCGCGCCGGTCGCGGCCATGAGGTCGGTCAGCTTCTCCGTACCGTTCAGCGCCGGTCCGAAGTCGGTGCCCACAGTGCCGTCGAACGTGCGGAAGTCCACGCGCATGACGTGCACCTTCTGCGGTGCGCCGATGTCGTTGCCGTCCTGCGCGGTGTAACGGGTGCCGCCCGCGAACCCGGCCGCCCTGACCTGGTTCAGCACGGCCGCCGCGTCCGCCTCGGCCGCGTACCGTCCGACCCGCACGGTCCATCCCAGCGTCCCGGCGGGCCGGTCGGCGTAGGCGGGGATCACGACCCGCTCCACTCGCGGGGCGAAGCCCTTGTCCCGGACCGCGTCGGCGACGCGATCGGCGATCGCCCTCGAACCCAGCGCCGTACCCGCGCTCTTGAGCGGCCCGTCGACGGTCGCCGGCAGGTACACGTGCACGGTCCAGTGGTCGTCGGCGTCACGCCTCCCCAACGACATCGAGGTCAGCGTCACACCCGGTCTCACGGTGGTGGTCTCGGACGCGGCACCGAGGAGCAGTGACGGCGTCGCGGAACGGGCGCCGGAGACTGCGGTCGGCGCCGCCGGGGACGCCGGTGCCGCGGCGGCTGCCCCGGCGGAGACGGAGCCCGGCGGCGGCGATGCCTCCGCGCCGGGCACGACCACGGCCGCGCCCACAACTGCCGCAGCCGCTGCCAGGATGGAGAGGGACTTTCGCTGCATGATCGTCCTTCAATCGTCGGAACTGTACGGCGGGGACAGTCAATTACCGCCAGATGTCCCGGGGCACAACTCCCGCAGCTGCTCGGTTGAAGGCACTTGTTCCTGCAGATGAATGCGGACGGATACGGAGCGGGCGGGCCGCCCGCGTTCACCGCGCGCCGGCCCGCCGTCCGCACCGTACGGTGGGGCCGATGCGGCCGGCGGGCCCAAGAGGCGGCCAGGGCTCAGTGGTTACGTGCGCCACACGGTCCCGCGGCGCTCGTACTCGAGCACCTCCTCGGCGAACAACGCCACCTCAGGGCCGTAGAACCGTTCGAGCAGCCAAATGCCGAGGTCGATGCCCGATGTGACCCCGCCGCACGTCACCAGGTCGCCGTCGTCGACGACCCGGCCCCCGACGACGCGGCCGCCCTGCGCCTGGAGGTCCTCCGTGGCGATGTGGTGCGTGGTGCAGGGGCGTCCGGTGGTGATCCCCGCGGCGGAGAGGAGCATGGTGCCGGTGCACACCCCGCCGAGGATCAGGCCGGGGCGCCGGGCCGCCTTCAGGGCGCGGGGCAGAACACCGCGCCGCACCTCTCGCTGGAGGCCGGAACCCTCGCCGTATCCGGCGCCCGGCACGACGATCAGGTCGGCGGAGCGGGGCGACCAGGGAGCACGGCAGACCACCTCCATACCGGCGGACGTCTTCACCGTGCGGGGTCCGTCGGCGGTGACGAAGGTCTGCGCGATGCGCTCTTCCCCGACGATCCCGAAGACTTCGATGTGGCCCGCGAAGTCCTGCTCCTCGACGCCGTCGTACAGCACCGTGTGGACGCGTAACGGCTCACGGCGCGGACGGGCGTCCACGGGTTCGGGAGCGGTCGCGGCTGCGGTTGCGGTTGCGGTTGCGGTTGCGGGTGCTGACGAGGGCGCCGGTGGGGAGCCTGCGGACACTGCGGCACTCGCCGGAGTGGCGGCGGCACCCATGAGGCCGGCACCGCCGATCGCCGCGGCGGCACCGGACCGGAGCAGATTTCGCCTGTGCAAGGGGGGCAAGGGAGTCCTCCGTGAAGACGCGTGAACCGTGCCCCCGAGTGCCTGTTGCCGGGCGCTCCGGGGGCCGAAGACGCGCTCAGTCTTCCGGCGAGAAGTGCCCCGTGACAGCGGCTCGAGTGCCCATGATGCGCAAGATGCGGCCAGGCCGGCGGCGGCCGGGCGCTGACTACATACGAAAGGCCGTGCGGTACGCGGACGGTGTGGTCCCGACCTGACGCGCGAAGTGGTGCCGGAAGGTCTCGACCGACCCGAAGCCGGTGGCCTCCGCGACCCGCCGCATGGGGAGTTCGGTGCTCTCCAGGAGCTCCCGCGCACGCTGGAGGCGATGGTCGAGCAGCCAGCGCAACGGCGTGGTGCCGGTCTGCGCGCGGAAGTGCCGCGCCAGGCTGCGCTTGCTCATCATCGCGTGGGCGGCGATGTCGGCGACGGTCAGCGGCTCGCCCAGCTTGTCCCGCATCCACTGCAGTGTCGCGCCGAGGTCGGCGGAGTCGCACTCCGGCGCCCGGTACTCGATGAACTGCGCCTGCCCGCCCGTCCGCTGCGGCGCCATGACCATCATGCGGGCGACGTCCGCGGCCACCGCCGCGCCGTGGTCGCGGCGCACCATGTGCAGACACAGGTCCAGACCCGCGGCGATCCCCGCGGACGTCAGCACCTGCCCGTCGTCGACGAACAGCACCGAGGGGTCGACCTGGGTGCCGGGGAACCGGTCGGCCAGCGCGTCGGCGAACCGCCAGTGCGTCGTCACCCGCCGCCCGTCCAGCAACCCGGCCCGGGCGAGCACGAAGGCCCCCGTACAGATGGAGGCGATCCGCTTCCCCGCGGCCTCCGCGTCCTGCAACAACCGCAGCGCCCGCGGGTGAGGCGCCTCCTCGGCGGCGACACCGGGCACGATGACGGTGTCCGCGTCACGGACGTCGTCCCAGCGGTACGGGGACGAGAGCCGGAACGGCTGCGCGGGCCCGGCACTCGCCGTGACGGCCCGATCGGCGCAGACCCGCACGTCGTAGGCGGGAGAACCGTCAGGGTGGGTGGCGAGCGTGAACACCTGGCAGGGAATGGCGAGATCGAAGGCCGACACTCCGTCGAGCGCGAGCACCGCAACTACGTGCATGCGTCCGGAGCCTACGTCGACGCGTGAGGGGGCGCTGGCGCCCGCCCATCTCCCCCGCCCGCAAGCGCACCACCATGGCACTGCGTCCGGCTGAGCACTAGCCACCTCACCCGTGTCAGTGACGCCTGCTATCACTGACGTCAACTGAAGTGGGGAGGGAACGCGATGCCGGGTCCCGTCAACGCCAGCCAGCCCGTCGCTGGTCTGTACGAGCAACTCATCACTTTGCGGCTCGAGAACCAGCTCAAGGAGCTCCGTAGCGACCGATGGCGCGCCATCGACGACACGGTGGGACCTGAATCGTCTGCGCACGTCATCGCTCGACATGTGGCGGAGACAGCGAAACTGGTGTTGGAGCGCCTGCCGGCGAAGGAGCGAGTACATGCCGCGAACCACATGCTCGAATCGATGAGCACCCTCGAGGGGGCCAAAGAGTGGGTGGATCTCGTAGCGGAAGGTCCCCGTCAACTCCTTGCCATCGCGGAACAGCAAGCCAAGGGAGTGTACGCGATTCGTCCAGCGACGCCGCTGTCCGACACGGCGCTGATTACCAACTCGCCTGGAGACCCTAGCTTTGGCTTTGAGCTGCGCGCGGAGCTGGCCACGGCAGACAGAGTCGACCTGCTCTGCGCATTCGTGAAGTGGCACGGGCTGCGTGTCATAGAGCAATCCCTCGAATCAGCACACGCCCGAGGCGTACCTATAAGGGTCATCACCACGACATATATCGGCGCGACCGAGCGCCGAGCTTTGGACAAGCTCGTCCAGAAGTACGACGCTGAGGTGAAGGTCAATTATGAGCTGCGTTCAACACGCTTGCACGCCAAGGCGTGGCTCTTCCGGCGTAACAGCGGCTATGACACGGCCTACGTCGGCAGCTCCAATCTTTCGAAGGCCGCCCTCCTCGATGGCCTGGAGTGGAACGTTCGGCTGTCGTCCATCGCCACGCCTGAGGTCGTGCGCAAGTTTGAGGCCACCTTCGACTCTTACTGGAGCGAGTCAGCCTTCGAACTGTACGACCCGGACCGTGACGGCTCTCGCCTTGACGACGCTCTTCAGCAGGCAGGCCGTGGCACGAGTGGCGGCTCTGACGGCAGCCGAGGCATCACACTCTCCGGTCTAGAAGTGCGCCCGTACCCGCACCAGCGCGACATGCTGGAGCGGCTGGAGGTTGAGCGCACTGTCCACGGTCGCCACCGCAACCTACTCGTGGCCGCCACTGGCACAGGAAAGACCGTCATGGCAGCCCTTGACTACAAGCGGCTCCTGCACCAGTACGGCCGAAAACTGCGGCTCCTTTTCGTGGCCCACCGACAAGAGATTCTTCGCCAATCGTTGCGTACGTATCAGGACGTACTCATCGATGCTAATTTCGGTCAAGAGTTTCACAGCGGCATCGTTCCGGATGACTGGACGCATGTCTTCGCTAGCGTGCAGTCTCTCAACGCTCGATCCTTGGAACGCTTCCCCCCGGACCACTTCGACGTGATCGTCATCGACGAGTTTCACCACGGCGTGTCGCCGACATATCGCCGCATCATTGATCATTTCAATCCGTTGGAGCTCCTCGGCCTCACGGCGACTCCTGAGCGCATGGATGGCCGCAACGTCCAGGACGAGTTCTTCGATGGACGGATTGCAGCGGAAATGCGACTGTGGGAAGCGCTGGAGAACGAACTTCTGAGCCCCTTCCACTACTTCGGGGTCACCGACAACACTGACATGAGCGCCATTGCGTGGAAGCGAGGATCATACGACTCAGCCGCCCTCAGCACCTTGTTCACCGGCAATGAAGCCCGGGCGCGCCTCGTCGTACGGGCTGTACGTGACAAGGTGACTGATCCCACGTCCATGCGTGCGCTCGGCTTCTGTGTTTCCGTAGCTCACGCCGAATTCATGGCCGACTTCTTCCAGCGCGCTGGGCTCAACGCGGTGGCTCTCTCGGGTGAGACGTCACGCAACCTGCGCAAGGCAGCGCTAGATGACCTCCGGTCCGGCGAACTGCAAGTCATCTTCTCCGTCGACCTCTTCAATGAAGGCCTGGACGTACCGGACGTCGACACTCTGATCCTGCTTCGCCCGACGTCGAGCGCCACGGTGTTCCTCCAGCAGCTCGGCCGCGGGCTACGGCGCAGCGAAGGCAAGGCCGTGCTCACCGTACTGGACTTCATCGGCCAGCATCGCAAGGAGTTCCGCTTCGAGGAGCAGTTCCGGTCCCTGACGAACCTCACGCGCAATCGACTGCTCGACAGCATTGAGCATGACTTTCCGCAGTTGCCCTCTGGCTGCCAGATCATCCTTGAGTCCAAAGCCAAGGAGCTGATCCTTGCCAACATCCGCAGCCAGATCGGCGTCAACGTAACCCAATTGGCACAAGAGGTAAGCCGATATGCGGAGCCGCGACTGTCAGCGTACTTGAGAGAGAGCGGCAGAGAACTCAAAGAGCTGTACCGCGGCAACGGCAACTCCTGGACGGGTCTCTTGCGTCGCGCGCGGCTACTCACAGCCCCGGCTCCAGAGGGAGAAGCCGCTCTACTCAGGCGAGCCTCTGCGTTCCTGCACGTCGATGACCCGCAACGCGTCGCGGCCTACTCCGCACTCCTAGAGGATGACGCACCCGACTACGCCCACCTCAACGAACGCGAGCAGGCGTTCGCACGAATGCTTTATTTCTCGCTGTGGCCGCTAGGCGGATTCCGTACATACCAATCGGGGCTGAGCTTCCTCCAGCAGCACGCCGCATTCCGCGACGAACTGCGGCAGGTTCTGGCTCACAACCTCGATCACACGGACCACGTCCCGATTCCGCTCCTCGGCGCACTAGCTGACCTTCCCCTGACCATCCACGCCTCATACAGCCGGGAGGAAATTCTCCCCGCCCTGGGCCAATCGTCCATCGATGGTTTCCTGCCGGGACACTTCCGTGAAGGCGTGAAGTGGTGCGAGAACGTCAAGACGGACGCACTCCTGATCACCCTTGAGAAGGACGAGAAGGACTTCTCGCCCCAAACGCGGTATCGGGACTACGCGATGAGTAGTCGACTCTTCCACTGGGAGTCCCAGAACCAGACCTCCGAGAGCTCCCCCACGGGCCTGCGCTACCAACACCACAAGGACCAGGGTTCACACGTCCTCCTCTTCGTTCGCCGCTACAAGAAGACGGACATCGGCGGCCCCCAGCCTTGGATGCTCCTTGGGCCAGCCGAGTACGTCGAGCACAGGGGCAGCAAGCCCATGGGCATCACCTGGGACCTGCGGCACGAGATCCCCGCAGACGTGTGGACGTATTCAGCAATCGCTGCGAGTTAGGCGTGGGTAGGACACCGTTGGGTCCGACCGGCTCGACGGTGCCCCACTCCGTCACTTACGGCGCGCTGTCCACGGCCCACTCGACGGACAATGGCGATCCCTGCCAACCACTCTCTGTTCGCCACAGGGAGGCGATGCCGTGGTCCTCGAGGTACTGGGAGTAGACACCGGTGTCGCTCGTGAAAAGGGCAAGCAGGTAGGGATCGGACCGGCCAAGCTCACGGTAGTAGAAGTAGCGAGATGACGCCGGGCTGGTCCAGAAACGGTCCCCGCCGATCTCCGACCGGTTATCAAAGTACGTTCCCGTGCAAAGGCGAACCGCCCCGTTCGGAGAATTGCGTCGGGCGAAGCGACAGCCTCGGCCGGCAACCGGGGCCGGCTGTTCGAGCCACTGTCCCGCCTGCCATGCTCCCCGGCGTGATCTTCCGTACCGCGACGCGCTCCGACCTTGCCGCGATCATCGCTCTCCTGGCCGACGAGGAGACTGTGCTCGACCCCTCCGCGATCGACGTGGACGAGGCATACGCCAAGGCCTTCGAGGCCATCGACGCCGACGGGCGCAACGAGATGATGGTCCTGGACGAGGGGGACGGTACGGTCCTCGGCTGCCTCCAACTCACGTACATCCGGGCCTGGGACGCCATGGCGCAGAGCGTGCGTTGATCGAGGCGGTCCGGATACGGGCCGATCGGCGCGGTGCCGGGCTCGGCCGTGAGCTGCTCGTCCGGGCCATCGACCGGGCGCGCGGCCGTGGCTGCACCTTGGTGCAGCTGACCAGCAACAAAAGCCGTGTCGAGGCCCATCGGTTCTACGGATCGCTGGGGTTCGTCCGGAGCCACGACGGGTTCAAGCTGCCGCTTTGAAGCGAGACCTGGGAAGCGGGACCCGGGGAGCGACGTGCCCCGGGGCGGGCTGTCCTAGTGCCACAGGTCGGCGCCGCACCACGGTCCCGGCCGCCGGGACAGGCGATCCCCACCGCACACGGACGCCGAGCAACGCCGGCAGCCGCGTCGCCGGGTCGCCGGGTCGCCGGGTGACTCGGCAGAGTGTCGGCTTCCCGGCGGCAGGGGCACGGCTGACCATGAGCCGTATGAACGTCGTCAGCCAGGTTTTCGTGCTCGTCGCCGCGGCCGTCCATGTCGCCGTGTGGCCGCTGGAGAGTTTCCTCTACGGGCGCCCGCAGGTGCGGGTCCTGCTCACCGGCAGCACTGCGGACGCGCCCGAGGTGCGACTGTGGCGGTTCAACGTCGGCTTCTACAACCTCTTCCTCGCCCTCGGCCTGATCGCCGGGTTCGTCGCGCTGCACCTAGGGCACGAGACGGTCGGCCGCACGCTGATCATCTACCTGTCGTTCTTCATGATCGGTGGCGGGATCATGCTCTTCATCTCCGACCCCAAACTGTGGCGCGGCTCGCTCGGGCAGGCGCTGCCCCCGGCCGTCGTCCTGCTGGCCGACGTCCTCTAGGCGGCCGGCACGGGGCGACGAGAGCAGGTCGGCGCCGGCGAGTCAGGCGACGGTCATACGGTAGATCTGCCGTGAGCCGCCCTCCGGGCCCGGTTCCGTGGCCTCCGCCGGGGTGAATCCCAGGCGTTCGTAGAAGACGCGGGCGCCGCTGGTGACGGCCCCGGGGTGATCGGGGCCGAAGCTGACGACCTCGATCGTGGCCGGGCCGCTCCGTACGAACCGGCTCATGGCATCCGCCATCAGCGCCTTGCCGACGCCCCGGCCCCGAGCCTGTGACGAGACCACGAGCCAGTGGACGTGGTGCGTCGGGTGGCTCGGGCCGAACAGGAGACCGCCGAGCAGGTCAGGCCCGCCGGCGGTGGCGACGAGCGCGGTCGACCGGCCGATGTGCTCGGTCACCGCCTGGTGGAAGCCGGGGTCGTCGACCATCGGGCCGAACCAGTCCTCCACCTGCGCCGCGAGGCCCAAGTAACCCTCGAAGTCGTCCTTCTGCGCCGCTCTGATCTCCATCAGGGAAGTCTGGCACGGCGCACGCCGATCCCCCGTCTGCTTGGCTGACCGGCGGGGCCCGCAGACGACGGACGCGGATCCGTCGATCAGCAGGACTGCCGGCCGTGGCCGACACTCCGGCCACGGGGCCGTGCGCTGCGCGATGTGTCCGCGTTCCCGGCGGGTACGGTCGGCCCGTGCCGGGACGCGACACGGCGAGGTGCCGGCCGCCGGGCGTCACGGGCCTGCCTTCCGGAAGGGCCACGGCGGCCCGCCCGCACCGGTCCCGGCCGGGCCCGAGACGACCGAGGAGTACGTGAGACCTGATGCCCGCCCCCGAAGAGGACGCGCCCGACGCAGCCGACGCGCCCATCACACCTGACGTGCCCGACACACCTGACGTGCCCCACACACCTGAAGCACCTGGCACCTCCACGTCGCCCCTCAGCCCCGTGATCGTGAGCAGCGAACCCGGCTCGTTCCCCTGGGCCGTCCTGGCCGAACGCCACCCGGTGCTCATTCAGCAGGTCCGCGACGCGTTCCCTCTCGGGCCCGTTCAGCACGCCGCCCTCGACGCTCTGCTCGCCGAGGCCACCGAAGGTGTGATCGAGCCGCTCGACGCGGACGCGCACGACCGCGAGCGGTGGGCGGCGTGGGGGCAGGGGTACTTCGGCCGTTCCTGGTTCGACGTGCCGTTCCTGTGGGCCGAGAGCTTCTTCTACCGCAAACTCCTCGGCGCCCTCGGCTACTTCACGCCCGGCCCCTGGCAGGGCATCGATCCCTTCGGTCCCTTCAAGGCCGCTGAACTGGCCGGCAAGCTGGTGGACGAGGAGCTCGCCGCCCTCGACGAACTGTCCGGGCGGCCCGCCGACGTCCAGGCGTCCGCCCTCCTCCTGGGATCCCTGTGGGGCAACCGCGCCGATCTCGGCTTCCGTATCGACTCCGGCGGCGCCCACGAGTCGACGGCCGCCGGCCCGGACTCGGGGCTCGTCGCCGACGAGAGTGCGCGGCTGTGGGCCCTGCTGCCGACCGGTGGCGCGGCGACCGTCCACCTCGTCGCGGACAACGCGGGCCGGGAGCTCATTCCCGACCTCGTCCTCATCGACCACCTGCTGCACTCGGAGCGGGCCGCCGAGGTGGTCCTTCATGTGAAGCCGCACCCGTACTACATCTCCGACGCGACCATGTCGGACGTCATCGACAGCCTGCGCCGGCTCGCCCACGCGCCCGAGGCCGGTTACGCCGCGGAGATCGGCCGGCGCCTGTGGGCCGCGACAGCCGCCGGACGGCTGACGGTCCGCGCGCACGAGTTCTTCTGCGCCCCGTTCCCGTACAGCGCGATGCCCGACGATCTGCGGGAGCAGTTCGCGGCCGCCACGGTGACCGTCCTCAAGGGCGACCTGAACTACCGGCGCCTCGTCGGCGACCGACTGTGGCCCCCGACAACGCCTTTCGCGGAGCGGACCGCATACTTCCCGGGCCCGGTCGCGGCGCTGCGCACCCTGAAGTCGGACGTGATCACCGGCCTGGACCGTGACGTCCTGGCCGCGCTCGAGGCGAGCGGGAAGGCGTGGCGCACCAGCGGCACCCATGCGTTGGTGCAGGTCGACACCCGGTCCCGCTGAGGGTTCGACGGTGGCTCAGCAGTCGACCACCTGCCCCGGGCATTGTCAGTGCCCTGCGGCATCCTGCATCGCATGGCACTGACGGGCATCGAGAACGCTCTGCGCGCCTCCTGGGCGGCCGACACCTGCTCCCCCGACGACCAGGCGCGCGCCAGGTGGAGCGCCGACAACCCGGCGTGGGGGCACTGCGACATAACGGCCCTCGTCGTGCACGACCTGCTCGGAGGGGAGCTCGTGGTCGGCGAGGTTCATCTGGCGGGTGAACCGCAGGGCTTCCACTGGTGGAACCGGCTGCCCGGCGGCTTCGAGGTGGATCTCACACGCGAGCAGTTCCGCCTGGGCCAGGCGGTCACGGCCGCGCGGACCGTCCAGCGGCCCGCGGGCCGGACACGGCGGCGGTGGGAGGAGTACGAGCTGCTGCGCGGCCGGGTCGCCGCGCGGCTGCCCGGTCTCTTCCCGGACTCCTCGGCGGACAAGCCGGAGCGCGTGGCACCCGAGACAGGTGAGCCGGACACGCCCCAAGCAGTCGTCGCGGGCGAGCCGGAGCGCGCAGCACCCGAGACGAGTGAGCCGGAACGCCGGGCGTTCGACGCCTGTGAGCCGGAGCGCCGGGCGTTCGACGCGGGCGGGCACCGGCTGTCGTACCTGGACTTCGGGGGCCGGGGCCGGCCGCTGCTCGCCCTGCACGGCCACTTCTGCGAAGGCCGTACGTTCACCGCTCTCGCCGCCGCGCTCGCCCCCGACTGGCGGGTCATCGCCCTGGACCAGCGCGGTCACGGCCGGTCGGACCGGACACCCGAGTACGACCGGGACGGCTACGTACGGGACGCGGCGGCACTCCTCGACCACCTCGGGCTGGACGGGGTCGTGGTGCTCGGGCACTCGCTCGGCGGCGTCAACGCGTACCAGCTCGCGGCCCGCCACCCGCATCTGGTGCGCGCGCTCGTCATCGAGGACATAGGCGCGGTCGCGGAGGACGACCTGTCGTTCTGCCTGTCGTGGCCGCGCCGGGCGCCGACACGCGCCGCCCTGATCGAGGGCCTGGGGGACTCCGTCCGTTACCTGGCGGACGCCGTACGGGAGCACCCGGACGGCTGGGGCCTCGCCTTCGATCCGCAGGACATGGTCACCTCGCAAGGACGCCTCCGGGGCGACCACTGGGACGACTGGCTGGCGAGCGACTGCCCCGCGCTGCTCGTCCACGGCACGCACAGCGATGTGCTCAGCGCGGAGCACGCGGCGGCCATGACCGCCCGCCGCAAGGACACCCGGCTCGTGTCACTGCCCACCGGTCACACGGTCCACGACACGGCTCCGGCGGACTTCGCCACGGCCGTACGGGAGTTCCTGGCGGAGCTGCCGTAGTCGCCGGGCAGCACGACCGGGGCCCTGAAGGCTCCCGTCACCCAACGCCCCGGGCATCGAAGGCTCCGGAACGGACGGCCCAGCCGCCAAGGCGCCGGTACCGGGCCTGGTCCGGCTGCCGAGAACTCCTTCGCCGGGCCCCCTCTTGCCCTAACCTTCCGATCGGGGAATGCGGGAATGGGGAATGCGGCCGACGCGGGGGAACGCGGGGATCAGGGGGAGGGCTCGTGGCCCGACGTGACGACATGTCCTGCGCGGGGATCGGCTGCGCGGGGTTCTTGATATTGGTGGTGTGCGTCGTCGTCGGCAGTCTGCTGGCGCAGCCGGTGCTCATGCCCGATCTGCTGTCGGTCCAGACGCCACCCCAGAAGCTGAGGGGGGCGGGCCAGTACCTCGCCGTGTACGGCGTCTCCGTGGTGACGGCCGCCGTCCTCGCCGTGTTCTCCGGCCGTAGCCGGCGGTTCGTGTGGTGGGTGGTCGTCGGCCGCACCGCCCTCTATCTGGGCGTCGGCTGGTCGGCGATGCTCTGGGCCGAGGCACAGGTCGACTCGCCGTACTGGAACGTCCGCGGCCTCGCCGTGAGCGCAGCGACGGGTGTCGCCGCGTTCGTCGTCCACCGCGGGATCCGCTGGTGGGACGCGACCCGCGCGAACCGGGCCCCCGGCAGCCGGCTGGGCCGCCGGCCGGCCCGCGGCGAGGTGTGGCTCGCGATGGTCCCGTACCGGGAGTCGGACCAGGCGGCGCAGCACTACTGCGTGGTCCTCCGGACGCGTGCCGGCCACGCCGAGGTCCTCCAGATCACCTCGAAGAACAAGGACGGCCGCGCGGACCACATCCGCATCCCCAACGCCGGCTGGGACCATGTCTCCGGTCGTGACCACTGGGTGGAGATCGGTGTCCCCCCGCGGCCGGTCCCCTACACCGACTTCCTCAAGTCCCGCCCTCAGGGCCGCTGTCCTCGTGACACATGGCGACAGCTCCGCGCGTCGGCACCCGCGGGTGCGACCGGGGGCCGCGGCCGCGCCCTGCTGTCACGCTTCACACAGGGCGGAGCCTGACCGGACCGCGGGAAGCGGAGAGGACTGCGGGAACCTGCCTGTCACGCCTGCGACTTGATGAGCTTGCCGTCCGCCGCGACCACGAACCACTCGCCGTCCAGGCCCTGGCCGTTCACATCGCCGGCCGTCACGTCGCCCACGTAGTAGTACAGCGGCCAGTCGCCGTAGACCGCCTGCTCCGCGCCCGCGCCGAGCTTGATCTCCTTCAGCAGCGACGCGTCCGTGCCCTCGCCGGCCGTCACGTCCTTGGCGGAGATCAGCGCCGGCCAGACCGCGATGCAGTCGGCGTCGCAGTTGGCCTGGCCCGGCTTGTCCTTGGTGAATCCGTACAGCGTGCGGCCCTGGTCGTCGACGAGGATCGTGCCGAGGTCCGACTCCGCGGTCCTGATCGAGATGGAGGGGGGAGGCGGCTGCTTCGGCGGTGCCGTGTCCGCGGACCCGTCGGCGGCGGGCTGCTCCCCCGCCGGCGTCTTTGCCGGGGATCCCGCCGGGGACTCGGCCTGCGGCTGGTCCGCCGGCTGCCCGGCCGCACCTGCTCCGTACGACGAGCCCGAGCCGCCGGAGTCCTCGCACGCGGTCGCGGTGAGCAGCGCCAACGCCATCAGCGGGGCTGCGATCAGGGCCTTGGTACGGCCAGGGTTCCGGGTGCTGCGCATGGTGGTGTCCCTCGGCTTCCGAGTGTGTGAACAGCTGTGCGTACGGCGGGTGGTACGGCCTCAACTGACCTGCTGTTCAATCGGATTCAACGGATTCCCCATTTGAACGGGCCGCCCGGGCGACGCGTACAAGACCCCGACCGACCACGACCGGTCGGCCCAGAATGAGAGGTTCATCCGCAATGCACAAGCGCACTCTCGCCGTGCCGGCCGCCGCCCTCGTGCTGGCCGTGGCCGGTGTCGTCCCAGCCGTCGCGCACGACAGCCATGGAGCGGGGCGAAGCAGCACGCACACCGCTGCCACGTTCACCAAACCCAGCCACGGCAAGGCCGTCACCTTCGCCGTCGTCATGACCGGCGCGCACGAGGTGCCCGACGCGAGCGGGGCGGCCGTGAACGACCCCGACGGGAAGGCGGTCGCACTGATGCAGGTGAAGGGCGACCGGGTGGTCTTCGCGATGCAGTGGAAGGGCTTCGTACCGAGCCAGGGCCACATCCACGAGGGTGCCGCCGGGCAGAACGGCGATGTGAAGGTGCCGCTGTTCGGCACCGCGATGCCCGAGTCGCTGCACTCCGCGGCGGGCCACACGACCCTCACCGACGCCGCGCTCGCCAAGAGTCTGATCGAGCATCCCTCCGGGTTCTACATGAACCTGCACAGCGAGGAGTTCCCCGGCGGGGCAGTGCGCGGCCAGCTGAAGCAGCTCCACGAGAACATCAACCCGCTCCACATCATCAAGGGCGGCAAGCTGCGTGCCCTGGCCAACGGCGCCCAGGAGGTCGCCAACAACGACGCGACGAAGGTCAACGACCGGGACGGGAAAGCGGTGACGTTCCTGCACCCCAAGGGAACGACCGTCGACTTCTCGCTCGCCTGGGCGGACATCAAGGCGCCCGCCGCCGCCCACATCCACAAGGGCGACTTCGGCAAGAACGGCGACGTGGTGCTGGGCTTCTTCGACAAGCCGGTACCGGAGGGCCTGTTCGCCGTCTCCGGCCGGCTGCACGACCAGCACGCCGGGGTGGTCAAGGAGATCCGTGACAATCCGTGGGGCTTCTACTCCAACATCCACACGGAGGAGTTCCCCGACGGCGCGGTCCGGGGCCAGCTCTTCCACTAGGACGAGGACGTTCTAGGCTCGGAACGGCACGACCGAACGACCTGAACGACGGCACGGCTTTCCGACGACACCCGTCGGCACGGGCCGCAGTCGGCACGACGACAGCGAAAGCGCGAGAGGCGGCAGCAATGGCCAGGGTTCCCGCAGCGGCGGTGGCGGCAGGCGGACTCGTCGGCGGGTACGGAGTCGCCCGCTGGACCAGGAAGCGCCCCCTCGGCGGCGTCGCGCTCGCCGCGGCGGGGGCCGTGGCCGCCCGGCAGTGGCATCAGGACGCCGGGCCTAAGGCGGCGGCCGGGCTGAGCGCCGCGTACGTCGCCGCGTTCGCCGGGTCGCACCCGCTCGCCAAGAAGGTCGGCGCCTGGCCCGCCGTGTTCACGGTGGCCGCCGGGGTGGCGCTGGCCTCGTGGACGGTCACCCGGCGCAGCGCCTGACCGGGTACGGGGACGAGCCCGGACGGCGTCCCGCACCGGCCCCCCGCACTGGCTCCCGCACGGGTGACGGGGCGGGTTCGCGACAAGGTGCGACCCGGACTGAACGCCGGCCGCACCCCGCACGTATTCATCCATACCTCCCCAAGAGGCGTTGGGCGCGTGACCGTCGGGCAGGGACCGGTCACGCGCCCAGCGCATGCGCCACGGTGTAGATGAGCAGGCCGGCCAGCGCGCCGACCACCGTGCCGTTGATGCGGATGAACTGCAGGTCGCGGCCGATGTGCGCCTCGATCTTCCGGGAGGTGTGCTCCGCGTCCCAGCTGGCGACGGTGTCCGAGATGAGCGACGTGATCTCGCCGCGGTACGTGGTCACCACGTACACCGCGGCGTCCTCCACCCAGCCGTCCACCTTCGCCTGGAGCCGGCTGTCCGTCGCCAGACGCGTACCCAGCGACAGCAGCGACGCACGCGCCCGCAGGCGCAGCTCGCTGCGGTCGTCCTCGGCCGCCGAGATGATCATCGCGCGTACGGAGGCCCAGACCGACGCGATCACGTCCTGGACCTCCGAGCGCGCCAGCAGCTCGGACTTCATACGCTCGACCCGCGCCCGGGTGTCCGTGTCCGACTGGAGGTCGACGGCGAAGTCCCCGAGGAACCGGTCGATCGCCCCGCGCGCGGGGTGCCCGGGCATGTCGCGCATCTCGGTGACGAAGCGCAGCAGCTCCTTGTAGACGCGTTCGCCGATCTTCTTGTCCACGAAGCGCGGGGTCCAGCCCGGGGCCCCGCCCTCGACCGCGTCCATGACCGAGTCGGAGTGGAAGACCAGCCAGTCGTGCGCCCGGGTGCAGATCAGGTCGACGGCACGGTGGTGCGCGCCGTCGGCGACGACCTTCTGGAGGGTTTTCCCTATGCCGGGCGCGATCTCGACCGCCTCCGCGCGGCGGGTGATCGCCTCGCCGACGACCGCCTGCACGTCGGAGTCGCGCAGCACGGTCAGCGCGCCGCGCAGGGCGGTGGACAGCTCGGCGGTGACCCGGTCGGCGTGGGCGGGCTGGGCGAGCCACGCGCCGAGCCGGCTGCCGATGCCGACGGCCTTGAGCCGGACGCGCACGACGTCGGAGGAGAGGAAGTTCTCGCCGACGAACGAGCCGAGCGAGGCGCCGAGCTGGTCCTTCTTGTTCGGGATGATCGCGGTGTGCGGGATCGGGATGCCGAGGGGGTGGCGGAAGAGGGCCGTGACGGCGAACCAGTCGGCGAGCGCGCCGACCATGCCGGCCTCCGCGGCGGCAGCGACGTAACCGGCCCAGCCGCCGAGGCCCGCGTTCTTCGCCCAGGTGGCGAGGACGAAGACGAGCGCGACGCCCAGCAGCAGACCGGTCGCGGTCGTCTTCATCCGCCGCACACCGCGCCGCTTCTCCTCGTCGGCCTCGGTGTACGCGAAGGCGGGCAGCGCCGTCGACGCCGCGACCCCGGCCTTCGGCCGGCCGGGCCCTCCGGCGCCGCCGTCCGGACCACCGCCGGGCCTTCCGCCGCCTGCCACGGCTCCGCCCCGCACGGCCCGGTCGGGGCCGCCCGGCTCATCCGGTTCTGTACGTTCCATCCGCTCCACCCGTCCGCGCTGCTTCCGCACGCAATGTCCCTACCACTCGTCCCTACATCAGGTACTCCCGGGCGGCACATCGAGTTCCCGCGCCATGCCGGATGATGTGTTCATGAACAAGCGTCAGGGGTATGTGAACCTCGCTGCCCTCATGGCCACGATCGCCCTCCTATGCGGCGGTATCTACCTCGGTGTCGGCACGGTCAAGAAGGGGCCTGAGGTCCGCACGCCCCCGTCCGCGACGCCGGTGTGGATCGGCACCTGGTCCGCGAGCCCCGTCTCCGCCGCGCCGGCCACCTCCGCCGTCGGCGGGCCCAGTGGCCGCGCGGGCCGTTCCGTACGGAACGTCGTGCACACCAGCATCGGCGGCACAGCCGCCCGCGTCACCTTCTCCAACCTCTACGGCACACAGCCGCTGCTGATCACCGGCGCGTCCCTCGCGGTGCGCGCCGGCGACGGGGCCGCCGCCGTGGCCGGCACCCTGCGCCGGATCACCTTCGGCGGGGCGCGGGAGGCGAGCGTCGGCCCGGGCGGGCAGATCGTCAGCGACCCCGTCGTGCTGCGGATCCCCTACGACGGCGACCTGCTGATCTCCGTCCACACCCCGGCGCCCGGCGGTCCGGTCACCACCCACCCGCGCGCCGTCCAGACGTCCTACCTGGCGGACGGCGACCTCGCGCAGGACGAGAGCGGCGGGGCGTTCACGACGCGGATCCGCTCCTGGCACCACATCACCGCCGTCGATGTGCTGACCGCACAGGCGCGCGGCGCGGTCGTCGCCGTCGGCGACTCGATCACCGACGGCGTCAGCGCGACCCCCGACCACGACAACCGCTGGCCCGACGTGCTCGCCGACCGGCTCGGCGGCCGCTACGGCGTCCTCAATCAGGGCATCAGCGGCAACCGTCTCCTCGAGTACGGACGCGGCCCCAGTACCCTGGAACGCTTCGACCGCGACGTACTGGGCCGGTCCGGCGCCCGTACCGTGATCGTCGCGATCGGCATCAACGACGTACTGCGCGCCCCCCACGCCCCGACCGCCGTCGACGTGACCGCGGGCCTGACCGAGCTGGCCGACCGCGCCCACGCCCGCGGATGGCGCGTGATCGGCTCCACGCTGGCGCCCTGCGGGGGCCACCCGCGCTGCACGGCCGCGGCGGACGCCGAACGTCTGAAGATCAACACGGCGATCCGTACGGGCGGCATCTTCGACGCGGTCGTCGACTTCGACCGGGCGCTACGGGATCCGTACGCGCCGCGGAGGCTGAGGCCGATGTACGACTCGGGGGACCATCTGCATCCGAGCGATGCGGGCTTTGCCCGGATGGGGCGCGCGGTGGATCTCGCGACGCTGTAGCGGCGCTCCGGGTCGAGGGCGTTTCCCCTGCCCGCCCCTTCCCATAACCGGGGCAAGCCCCGGCCCCCGTACGGCCTTCGGCCGTGCCCTCGATCGCCGGGCGGGCCGACTTCGAAGGGGCGGGATGGGGGAACGGCCCCGCCGCAGGCGGCCACGGACGCGCGGCGTCACACCCCGCCGCCCAGTTCCTTCCGCCCGTCGCCCCCCTTGCCGAGCTTCCGCTCGCGCTCCCGCTCCGCCTTGAGCCGCTGCTTCTCCGCCCTCGTGAGCTTGCGTTCCACGCCCACGCCGCCCATCAGCGCCAGTCCCCTGATGATCACGCGCGGTGCGCCCGGGTCCGGGTCCGCCTCCACGCTGCCGTGCTCGTCGAAGCCGCCCATCAGGCCGATGCCCCTGACCTCCACGTTCAGGCCGGGCGGGACGACGACCTGGATGCCGCCCATGATCGCGACGCAGTCGATCACGGTCTCGCGGTCCTCGAACCGGGCCTCCCGCAGATCCAGCTCACCGCCGCCCATCAGCGTGAACGCCGTGAATTTGCGGCCCACCGTCCATGTCCCCCGGCGTGAGAAGCCGCCCCAGAACGAGAAAGCGCCGCTCGAGGTCGCGGGACCACCGACCCGTCCTGCCCAGGAGGCACGTGCCGGTGCCGTGGTGGACGCCGCGCCGGACGTCGTGCCCGGCGCCGGCAGGTCCCGTACCAGCGGCTCCAAGTCGCCGTGCGTACGCGCACGGTAGGCCGCGTCGAGGCGCTGGTCGAACTCCTCCATGTCGAGGCGGCCCTCGGCCACGGCGTCCCGCAACCGCTCGGCGACCCGCTCCCTCTCGGCATCGGAGGCACGCATCTCAGGGAGTTCGCTCGTCATACCGCCAGCCTAGTCAAGCAAGCGGCCCGGCAGAACGCTCCGCGTACATCTTCGCGATCACCGCTTCGATGTCCGGCTCCCGCACCGACAGGTCCACCAGCGGGTACCGTGCGGCCAGCGCCGCGACCAGCGGCGCCGCGGAGACGGAGGCCGGGAAGGCCAGCCACTGCCGCGGCCCCTCGACCTTCAGCGTCCGCGCCGACCCGATCTCGATCGGCGGCAGTTCCCGCTCCAGGTCCACGACCAGGGTGCGCTCGCTCTCGCCCACCTCGTGCAGCCCGGCCAGGGGCCCGTCGTACATGAGCCGCCCGTGGTCGATGACCATGACCCGCTTGCACAGTTGCTCGATGTCGGTCAGATCGTGTGTGGTGAGCAGGACCGTCGTGCCGCGTTCCGCGTTCAGGTCCCGCAGGAACCCCCGCACCTTGGCCTTGGAGATCACGTCGAGGCCGATGGTCGGCTCGTCCAGGTACAGCACTTCCGGGTCGTGCAGCAGCGCCGCGGCGATGTCACCGCGCATCCGCTGCCCCAGCGAGAGCTGACGCACCGGCACGTCCAACAGCTCCGCCAGGTCCAGCAGTTCGACGCAGCGGTCCAGGTTCTGCCGGAAGGTGGCGTCGGGGATGCGGTACATGCGGTGCATGAGGCGGTACGAGTCGCGCAGCGGCAGGTCCCACCACAGCGTGGTGCGCTGACCGAAGACCACCCCGATCCGCTGCGCCAGCCGTGTCCGCTCCCGCGACGGGTCGATGCCCGCGACCCGGAGCCGGCCGCCGCTGGGCGTGAGGATGCCGGTGAGCATCTTGATCGTGGTGGACTTGCCGGCGCCGTTCGGGCCGATGTAGCCGACCATCTCGCCGCGCGGGACGGTGAAGCTGATCCCGTCCACCGCCCGCACCTGGTACTTCTCCCGGCGCAGCCGCCCGACCTTGCGGCGTACGTCGAAGACCTTCTCCACGCCGTCGAGTTCGATGAAATCCACTGTGTCCTCAGCTTCCGGTACTGCGGTACGAACGGAGTCCGACCCGCCAGGCCAGTCCGGCGAGCCCGAGGCAGCCCGCGGCGACGACGGGCGGCAGCAGGGCGAACCAGTCGGGCAGGCCGAGCGGGTCCTCACGGCCCAGCACGTACAGCGACGGCATCCAGTTGACGAAGGCCAGCGGCACGACGAACGTCACTCCGCGCACCAGGTCCTTCGCGAAGATCGACGGCGGGTACTGAAGCAGCGTGTTCCCGCCGTACGTGAAGGAGCTCTGCACCTCGGCCGCGTCCTGCGCGAAGAACTGGAACGCACCGCCCGCCACGAACACCGACGCGAAGATCGCCCCGCCGCACAGCAGCATCAGCGGCACCATCGCGGCCTTGGCCGCCGTCCACTCGACGTCGAGCGTCCACAGCGCGTACGCGAGCACCATCAGCCCCTGCGTCACCCGGCCGAGCCGGCGCAGCGCGAACCGGTCGGCGGCGACCTGCGCGAGGACCGGCACGGGTCGCACCAGCAGCGTGTCCAGGGTGCCGTCGCGCACCCGCCGCCCGAGCCGGTCCATCGAGCCCATCACCAGGTCGGCGAGACCGAAGGCGGTGCTGGTGGTCCCGTACAGGAACGCGATCTCGGGCAGCGAGTAGCCGCCCAGCGCGTCGACGTGCGAGAACATGAGCAGGATCGCGACGAAGTCGAACGCGGTGGCCGCGAAGTTCCCGAACGTCGTCATCGCGAACGACGCACGGTAGGCCATCGTCGAGCGCACCCACATCGCCACGATCAGCCCGTAGGCCCTGAGCGCGTCAGCCACCCTGGACCACCACCCTGCGGGTCGCCACGGTCTGCAGCATCCGGCCGGCCGCGAGCAGCGCGAGCGCCCAGCCGCCCTGGAAGGCGTACACCTGGAGCAGGCCCCAGCCGGTGTGCTTGCCGAGGAACACGTCCGCGGGCACCTGGAGCAGCGACGACCAGGGCAGTGCCCGCGCCACCTCGCCCAGCAGACCGGGGAACAGGCTCAGCGGCAGCAGCATCCCCGAGAAGAAGAGTCCCGCCAACCAGCACATCTGCATCACCCCGGCGCCGTCCATCAGCCAGAACGCCGACAGCGAAACCAGGAACCGCACCGCGAAGCTCACCACCACGCCGAGCGCCACGGACAACAGGAACGCCAGCCAGGTCCACGGCGATCCGGGCAGTGCCAGGTCGAACGCCAGGGCGCCGAGCACCATCGGCACGATGCCCCGTCCGAGCAGATGGAAGGCGGCCCGCCCCAGGTCGCCCGCCAGCCACCAGAGCTGGAGGTCGGCGGGGCGGTAGAGGTCGATGGCGATGTCGCCCGTACGTATCCGCTCGATCAGCTCGTCCTCGAAACCGCCGCCCATCATGGCGCAGGTCATCAGCAGCGCCTGTCCCAGCCACACATACGTGAGCGCTTCCGACTGGTCGTACCCGCCGAGCTGCGGACGCTCGTCCCACAGGGCGATATAGGTGTACGCCAGGATGAAGCCGAAAACGGTGTTGGTGAACACCCCTGCCGCCGTCGCCACCCGATACGTCGCATAGCGCCGGAACCCACCCGCTGCGACGACCGCGTAAAGCCGCACAGCCGATCCCCCTCCACGCGTCCGTCCAGGCACCAAAGCGCACGACCCTAGCCCAGGGCGACTGGCCATCGCGAGGGGATTTACGGCCCCGGAAGCGCCCGGATACGGGGGTTATCGATCCAAAAAGTGCAGTATGTGTGCCATGAGCGACGAGCCGCAGCAGCAGGGCTGGACACCCCGGGACGCGACGGCAGCCGACCCGCCCGACACCGACAAGCGGCCCGGTGCGAAGACCGGCCCCGACGACACGGACCAGGCCCCCGGGGAGGACGAAACCCCCGAGGCGGACGAGGCACGCGCCGACGACGAGGCGCGCGGCGACGAGGAAGACAGCGACGACGAGGCACGCGCCGACGAGGAAGACAGCGACGACGAGGCACGCGCCGACGAGGAAGACAGCGACGACGGGGCACGCGCCGACGAGGAAGACAGCGACGACGGGGCACGCGCCGACGAGGAAGAGGGCGACGACGAGGAACCCGACGAGCCTGCCCCCTCCACGCACACGTCACACGCCGGGGCCACGGCGACCGCCGCGGTGAACGCCCGCAAGACCCGCAAGACCCGCAAGAAGAAGGGCCGCGCATCCCGCCCCAAGCGCACCGGCTGGCGGCGCGCCGTCCCCACCTGGCGCGTCACACTCGGCGCCCTGCTCTTCGCCTCACTGCTCGTCATCGGCGGCCTCGTCACCGGCTACCTGCTCGTCGACATCCCGCCCGCCAACGCCGCGGCCACCGCCCAGACCAACGTCTTCCTCTACGAGGACGGCACCCACATCGCCCGCGACGGCGACGTCAACCGCGAGAACGTCTCCCTGGACGACATCCCCCTCCCCGTCCGGCGCGCCGTACTCGCCGCCGAGGACCGCGACTTCTACAGCGCGCCCGCCATCGACCCGATGGCCATGGTGCGCGCCGCCTGGAACACCGTCACCGGCAAGGGCAAACAGTCCGGCTCCACCATCACCCAGCAGTACGTCAAGAACTACTACCTCGGCCAGGAACAGACCATCACCCGCAAGGTGAAGGAGTTCTTCATCGCGATCAAACTCGGCCGCAACCAGAGCAAGAACGAGATCCTCGAGGGCTACCTCAACACCAGCTACTTCGGCCGCAACGCCTACGGCATCCAGGCCGCCGCCCACGCCTACTACGGCAAGGACGTCCAGGACCTCGACACCGCACAGGGCGCCTACCTCGCCTCCCTCCTCAACGCGCCCAACGCCTACGACGTCGCCACCTACCCCGAGAACAAGCAGGCGGCGCTCGCCCGTTGGAAGTACGTCCTCGGCGGCATGGTGAAGGAGAAGTGGCTCAGCGCCGAGAACCGGGCGGACCTGACCTTCCCGATGCCGGAACGGGCGAAGCCCGTCAGCGGACTCTCCGGCCAGGGCGGCTACATCGTCCAGGCCGTGAAGGAGTATCTCGCGGCACGCGGCATCCTCGACGAGAAGACGCTCGCCACCGGCGGCCACCGGATCACCACCACACTCCAGCGCGGCAAGCAGGACGCACTCTCCGCCGCCGTCGACGAGCAGGTGAACTCGCAACTCGACAGCGCACGCGAGGCCGACCGCAACGTCCGCGTCGGCGGCGTCTCCGTCGAACCGGCCACCGGCAAGGTCGTCGCCATGTACGGCGGCATCGACTACACCAAACAGTTCGTCAACAACGCCACCCGCCGCGACTACCAGGTCGGCTCCACCTTCAAACCGTTCGTCATCGCCGCCGCCGTGGAGAACCGCTCCACCACCCAGGACGGCCACCCCATCAACCCCAACACCGTCTACGTCGGCGACAGCAAACGCCCCGTCCAGGGCTGGAGCGGCGCACGCTACGCCCCCGAGAACGAGGACGACGTCTCCTACGGCCCCATCCCCGTCCGCAGGGCCGCCGACGAATCCGTCAACGCCGTCTTCGCACAGATGGCGGTCGACGTCGGCCCCTCCCGCGTCATGAACACCGCCATCGCCCTCGGCATCCCGAAAACCACCCCCGACCTCAGCCCCTCCCCCTCCATCGCCCTCGGCCCCGCCACCGCCAGCGTCCTCGACATGGCAGGCGCCTACGCCACCCTCGCCAACCACGGCAAACACACCCAGTACACACTCGTCGAGAACATCACCAAGAACGGCACCGAGGTGCCGCTCCCCGAACCGAGCACCGAACAGGCCGTCAGCCGCGAGGCCGCCGACACCACCACCGCCGTCCTGCGCGGCGTCGTCGACGGCGGCACCGGCTCCGCCGCCCAGTCGGCCGGCCGCCCCGCCGCCGGCAAGACCGGCACCGCGGAGGAGGACCGGGCCGCCTGGTTCGCCGGCTACACCCCCGAACTGGCCACCGTCGTCGCCGTCATGGGCCAGAACCCGAAGACCGGCGCCCAGACACCGCTGTACGGGGCGCTGGGCATGTCACGCATCAACGGCGGCGGCGCCCCCGCCCAGATCTGGGGCCAGTACACGGCCGCCGCCCTCGAAGGCACCCCCGTCCAGGGCTTCGACCTGCGTCTCGCGCCCGGCTCCAACGAGCCGCCGCCGGGCCAGCGGGACCCCGAGAACCCGGAGTCCGGCAACCCCGAGGACCCCTTCCGGCCGCGGGACCTCGGCGAGCAGGCCGGCAACGGGCGCGACGGCGGCTCCTGGGGCGACGGCGGCACGGGCAGCCGCCCCGGCGCCGGCGAAGGAACCGGCACCGGCCCGGGAG
Organism: Streptomyces sp. NPDC086835; assembly: GCF_044745705.1. NCBI lineage: Bacteria > Bacillati > Actinomycetota > Actinomycetes > Kitasatosporales > Streptomycetaceae > Streptomyces > Streptomyces sp. NPDC086835. The sequence continues at coordinate 138,899 of NZ_JBIVAU010000001.1, read as the reverse complement.
AGCCGTCGGGGCAGATCCCCCGCACACCGACCGGGGCCGGCAGCCCCACCGCACCCCTCGCACCCGCTCCGGCGCCCCCCGCGACCGGCTCCACCGGACCGGCCGCCCGGCCCCACTGACCCCGCCGGCCCGGCGGAACCCGGCCACCTCGGGGCCCACGGCAGCCCGAGCGGCTCAGTGACCCGAGGTCGCCTTGAGACCGACCACCGCGACCAGCAGCAGACACACGAAGAAGATCCGGGCGGCGGTCACCGGCTCGTCCAGCACCAGCATGCCGACCACGGCCGCGCCGGCCGCACCGATCCCGACCCACACCCCGTAGGCCGTACCGATGGGCAGGGACTTCGCCGCATACGACAGCAGCAGCATGCTCGCGACGATCCCCGCACCGGTGAACACGCTCGGCCACAGCCTGGTGAAACCCTCGGTGAACTTCATACCGATCGACCAGCCCACCTCGAGCAGACCGGCGACAACAAGCAGGACCCAGGCCATGACGGCACCTCCGAGACGCGGAACAACGCGAACAACAACGGGGTGCGTCGTCTTTTCCTGCCCGGTACGGCGCGTCTCGTCGGGGTCCCTCCAACGTAGCAAAAGGCGCCCCCAGGGCAGACGAAAGGGCCGGTGACCTCCGCCACCGGCCCTGCCTGCTGTCACGCCTCGGGAGAAGCCCCCGTACACGCGCTACAGATACAGCCCCGTCGAGTCCTCCGAGCCCTGGAAACGGTCGGCCGCCACCGCGTGCAGATCCCGCTCCCGCATCAACGCGTACGCAACGCCCCGCACCTCGACCTCCGCCCGGTCCTCCGGGTCGTACAGCACCCGGTCCCCGGGCTCCACCGTCCGCACGCTCTGCCCGACCGCGACCACCTCGGCCCACGACAGACGCCGGCCCACCGCGGCCGTCGCCGGAATGACGATGCCGCCGGTGGAACGCCGCTCACCCTCCGGAATGTCGGTCCTCACCAGCACACGGTCGTGCAGCATCCGGATGGGCAGCTTGTCGTGCTGGGGACTGTGCTCATGGCTCTTGGCGCTCACACGACGAACCTACCTGCCACGGACACCCCCATGGGCCTCAGGGTCACAAACGGCGCCTGCGCGCCGACACGGCGAGCAGACCCACCAGACCGACCGCCACCAGCGCCACCGGCACCAGCCGCTCCAGCCTCGGCGACCCGTCGTCGGACACGAACTGCGCCTTCACGTCCGAGACGGACCGGTTCACCGCGACGAAAGCCCGCCCCGCCGTCCGGTCCACCGTCGAGGCGACCTTGGCCTTCGCGTCACCGATGACCGTCTTCGGGTGCACACGCATACCGATCTCGTCGAGCGTCTCGGCGAGCCGCTCGCGCCTGCGGACGATGTCCGCCTCGATCTGCGCAGGGGTCCTGGCATCCGACACCGCGCTGCCTCCGTGGTCGTGTCCGGTAATCCTTCGTCGACAGTCTGTCAGCTCACCCGCCACCGCACCCGACGGCACCCCCATTACGCTCGAGGCCGTACGCCCCGAAGCACACCGAGGAGAACCATGAGCGAGCGACTCCAGCCCGGCGACACCGCCCCCGCCTTCACCCTTCCCGACGCCGACGGCAACGAGGTCTCGCTCGCGGACCACAAGGGCCGCAAGGTGATCGTGTACTTCTACCCCGCCGCGCTCACCCCAGGCTGCACCAAGCAGGCCTGCGACTTCACCGACAACCTCGAACTGCTGGCCGGCGCCGGTTACGAGGTCATCGGCGTGTCGCCGGACAAGCCCGAGAAGCTGGCCAAGTTCCGCGAGAAGGAGGACCTCAAGGTCACGCTCGTCGGCGACCCCTCCAAGGAGGTCCTCGAGGCATACGGCGCGTTCGGCGAGAAGAAGCTCTACGGCAAGACGGTGACCGGCGTGATCCGCTCCACCGTCGTCGTCGACGAGGAGGGCAAGGTCGAGCGCGCCCTGTACAACGTCAAGGCCACCGGCCACGTCGCGAAGATCATCAAGGACCTCGGCATCTGAACCGCGGGCCCATCCCCCTTTCCGCACCCTTCCTGACCGCTCGCACACTTTGTGACCGAAGTCCCATTCGCGTGGGACTTCGGTTTGCGGTCGGCGCGAGGGAGCAGACGATTCCCTTTGCAGAGGAGTCCAGGAAAGGAACAGGTCATGGCGGAAAGCGGCCAGGAACCGACGGCCGATCCCGCAGCGATCAAACGCCACCCCGTACTCTTCCGCACGATCGAACAGCGGAGGAACCCCGAACTGCGGCGGACCGACATCACGGTCACCGACGAAGCGACGGTAAGGCGCGCGGTGAAAGCCGCCTCGCTCGGCAACGCCATGGAGTGGTTCGACTTCGGGATCTACAGCTACCTGGCCGTCACGGAACGACACGGTCCAGCTGCTCTCCTCCTTCGCGACCTTCGCCGTCGCCTTCCTCGTACGCCCGCTCGGCGGCATGGTCTTCGGCCCTCTGGGTGACAAGATCGGCCGCAAGGCAATCTCCGTGGGCATGCTGATGCTGGGCCTGTCCCTGGTCTGCCTGCTCGGCACGATGTCCGCCGCCCTGCCGGCGCTGTTCCCCACCCACGTCCGGTACGGCTCCCTCTCCGTCGGCTACAACCTCTCCGCCTCCCTCTTCGGCGGCACCACCCCCCTGGCGATCACGGCCCTGATCAGCCTCACGGGCAGCAACCTGATGCCGGCGTACTACGCCATGGCGGCGGCCCTGGTGGGCGTGATCGCGGTGGCATGCATGAAGGAGACGGCCCAAAGGCCCCTGGAGGGCTCGCCCCCGTCGGTGAGCACGAAGGAGGAGGCCGCCGACATGGTGCTCGCGCAGGCCCCCGACCCGAAGTTCTGACCCCGGCACCCTGAACGACCCGCCCCGCCGCCGAACGGGACGGGTTGTTCCGCTTTTCGGACGTGACCGTCCGATAGTCGGTTCGTTACTCCGTACGAGGCCGCGAACAGGGGGCCGGGACGGAGGGGACGATGCCGGTGAAGTACACGCGAGAGCTACTCGCTGAAGCGGCTCGAGATTCAACGACCTGGGACGAAGCCGTGCGCAGATCCGGAGGCACGCCTACGCCGGGGACAAGGCGGTACCTGCGCCGTCGGATGGAGGCCTTCGGCATCGACGCCTCACATCTGCGGTCCGGGCAGGCACGGCACACAGAGGAGCGGTTGCGTGAGCTGGTGGCTCGGTCGACCAGCATCCGGGAAGTCGTGCTGGGCCTGGGCATCAACCCCGTGGGAGGCAACCACGCGCACATCAGCCGCCGGATCGCCGCCCTTGGCATCGACACCTCACACTTCGCCGGTCCACGTCAGCGGGCGCCGAAAGGGTCCCGCGGTGACGTACTGACACTGCGGGATCCCAGCGAGGGGCGGGTTCCCGGCAGTCGACTCCGCCGGAACCTCTTGCAGATGGGGTGGCCCGACATCTGTGCCGAGTGCGGCGTCGGCACACGATGGAACAACAAGCCCCTGCGCCTCGAAGTGGACCACCGAAACGGGGACTGGTGGGACAACCGGCCCGACAATCTGCGGCTCCTGTGCCCCAACTGCCATGCGGTGACGGACACCTACCGAGGCCGGAAGAGGACGACCACCGGATGAACACCAAGTACCCCCGTGACCTCCTGATGAGGACTGCGGCGGTCTCGACGAGTCTGGTCGACCTCATGCGCCGGGTCGGTGCCCCCATGGGCAGCATCGCGCAGCGGTATCTTCGCCACCGGCTCGAGACCTACGCGATCGACACCTCCCATTTCCTCGATGAGCCGTTGCCACCACGCGAACGCCGCTCGTACTCGCAAGAGCGGCTCTCGAAGGCCGCGGCCAACTCGCACAGCATCCGGGAAATGCTGGAGTACCTGGGTCACGCACCGGACGACAGCCCTTACAGCCACATCCGCAAGAAGCTCGACCAGTTCGGCATCGACACCTCGCATTTCACCCGCGGCTGGGGATACGGCACAGAGACCCTCCCTCGCGCCGAACTCGCATCCGCCGTACAGGCGTCCACGACCCTGGCCGGAGTGCTCAGGCTGTTGGGAAGACCGAACAACGGCTCCTCGCGGAGGACGGTTCGGCGAAGCATCGAAGCCCACGGCTTGTCGGTCGAGCACTTCACCGGCCAGGCTCACTGCCGGGGCGTACCCTCGCCGTACCGAAAGGCCGCCGTCGACGTTCTGCGACGCGATGAATCCGGTTCGCACCGCACGAGGACGGCACTGCTTCGGCGGGCGCTGGACGATCTGGATGTGCCCCGTGTCTGCGCGGAGTGCGGAACCGGGGATGTCTGGCGGGGGCGGCCGTTGGTACTGGAGATAGATCACATCAACGGCGACCGTCTGGACAACCGGCTCGAGAACCTCAGGTACTTGTGCCCGTCGTGCCACAGCCAGACAGGTACCTTCTCTCGGGGCACTCCTGCACGGCGTTGAAGGCGGCACAGTACAGTGTCAGCCGCGGGTCCGTACCCCAGCTGGCCAAGAGGGCGCCGGTTTAGGTCCGGTGTGTCGTGGGTTCGAGTCCCACCGGGCCCACGCAAAGGGGCGCGGTACCGGATCGGTGCCGCGCCCTTCGCGTCTGCGCCGGGCTCAGCCCAGCAGGTCCTTCACCACCGGCACCAGCGCCCGGAACGCCTTGCCCCGGTGGCTGATCGCGTTCTTCTCGTCCGGGGTCAGTTCCGCGCAGGTGCGGCTTTCGCCCTCCGGCTGGAGGATCGGGTCGTAGCCGAAGCCGTTCGTGCCGTGCGGGGAGCGGCGGAGGGTGCCCCGGAGGCGGCCTTCCACGACGCGTTCCGTGCCGTCGGGGAGGGCGAGGGCGGCCGCGCAGGCGAAGTGGGCGCCGCGGTGGGGCGTGTCGATGTCGAGGAGTTGCGCGAGGAGCAGTTCGAGGTTCGCCTGATCGTCGCCGTGGCGGCCGGACCACCTCGCGGAGAAGATGCCGGGCGCGCCGCCGAGGACGTCGACGCAGAGGCCGGAGTCGTCGGCGACGGCGGGCAGGCCGGTGGCCTTGGCGAGGGCGTGCGCCTTGAGGAGGGCGTTCTCGGCGAAGGTGACGCCGGTCTCCTTGACGTCCGGGATCTCCGGGTAGGCGTCCGCGCCGACGAGTTCGTGGGTGACGCCCGCGTCGGCGAGGATGGCCCTGAGTTCGGTGATCTTTCCGGCGTTGCGTGTGGCGAGGATCAGTCGGGTCATGTCCCGATTATCGGGGTCACCCGGGGGTGCAGACCTTGCCGATCTCGGTGGCCGCGTCGGTGACGGGGGTGATGTCGGGGGTGGCGTCGCCGTTCTCGATGGACTTGCGGACGTTGTCGACGCCGGTGCCGAGGTCTTCGACGGCCTTGGTGAGGTCGGCGTTGTCGGTCTTGTCTCCGAGGCTGTCGAGTTCGCGGTCTATGTCGTCGAGTGCCTCGCGGGCCTTGGTGGGGTCCTCGGTGGCGCTGGAGACGGCCTCTTGGAGCTTGTTGACGCTGGTGGCGATGGCGTCGGCCGTCTCGACGCAGTCGAGTGCCTTGTCGAGGGCGCTGCAGCCGGCGGCTGCGGGCACGACGAGGGCAGCGGCGGCGATGGTGAGTGCGATGCGGCGGCGCGCAGACATTCTGAGGGTCCTCCCCGGATACGGACGGGCGCACGGTTCGGCCCGTGCGCCCGTATCGACTACGACGCCCCGTGGGGGCTTCTTGGTTGCTTCTTTACCTGGCGGGTTCGCCTGGTGGGTTCGCCTGGCGGCGGGCGGAAGCCGGCGTCTGCCGCCGGCGGCTACTGGGCGTTCTGCCCGAGGGTCTCGGCCTGGAGGGCGGCGAGGTCGGCGCAGCCTCCGGTGGCGAGGTCGAGGAGGGCGTTGAGTTCCTTGCGGTCGAAGGGCTCGGCCTCCGCGGTGCCCTGGACCTCGACGAAGCGGCCGTCGCCGGTGCAGACCACGTTCATGTCGGTCTCGGCGCGGACGTCCTCCTCGTAGCAGAGGTCGAGGAGGGGGGTGCCGTCGACGATGCCGACGCTGACGGCGGCGACGGTGCCGGTGAGGGGCTTGCGGCCGGGCTTGACGATCTTTTTGGCCTGGGCCCAGGCGATGGCGTCGGCGAGGGCCACGTAGGCGCCGGTGATGGCGGCGGTGCGGGTGCCGCCGTCGGCCTGGAGGACGTCGCAGTCGAGGACGACGGTGTTCTCGCCGAGTGCCTTGTAGTCGATGACGGCGCGCAGGGAGCGGCCGATGAGGCGGCTGATCTCGTGGGTGCGGCCGCCGATCTTGCCGCGTACGGATTCGCGGTCGCCGCGGGTGTTGGTGGAGCGGGGGAGCATCGAGTACTCGGAGGTGACCCAGCCTTCGCCGCTGCCCTTGCGCCAGCGGGGGACGCCTTCGGTGAAGGAGGCGGTGCAGAAGACCTTGGTGTCTCCGAAGGAGATGAGGACGGAGCCCTCGGCGTGCTTGCTCCATCCTCGTTCGATGGTGACGGGGCGGAGCTGTTCGGGGGTGCGGCCGTCGATTCGAGACATGCGCCGAGCCTATCGGCAGATGGGTGAGGGGCCTGTTCCCGCTCGGCCGGATCAGACCCCTCGTGCGTCGGTGTCCGCTCAGGTCACATCATGTCTTCGATGTCGGCGGCGATCGGGTCGGCGTCGGTGCCGATGACGACCTGGACGGCGGTGCCCATCTTGACGACGCCGTGGGCGCCGGCGGCCTTGAGGGCGGCTTCGTCGACGAGGCTGGGGTCCGCGACCTCGGTACGGAGGCGGGTGATGCAGCCTTCGATCTCCTCGATGTTGTCGATTCCGCCGAGCCCGGCGACGATCTTCTCAGCCTTGCTGGCCATGTCTTTCTCCCTGCGTTCGGAGCGTTGAGCGTCCGGCCCACCGCCTCGGCCCACCGTAGGTCCGGGTTGTCACGGTAACGCACGGTTGGCCCATCTTCACGGGCGAGTAACCGTCTTGTATCGAAAGATGACGATCACCGGTGCCCTGTCTCGCGACCGGGCCCCAGGACCGTATCGCGACTGGTCTACACCAGTCTGCAACAGCTGCCAAACCAGGCCTGTTCCGGGAGGACGCCGATGAGCACCGAGAGCGCGGCCGCGCCGCGGCCGAAGTGGTGGAACGGACTCTTCCAAGGGCTGCAGAAGATCGGCCGCAGCCTGCAGCTGCCGGTCGCCGTGCTGCCCGCGGCCGGTCTGCTGGTCAGCCTCGGCAACCTGTTCGGCGCATCGTTGGACGGCCCGTTCTGGGATCGGACCTCGGAGGTCCTGATCAAGGGCGGGGGCGGCATCCTCGACGGCAGCCTGGGCCTGCCCCTGCTGTTCTGCATCGGCGTCGCGATCGGCTTCGCGAAAAAGGCCGACGGTTCGACCGCACTCGCGGCCGTGGCGGGCTTTCTCGTGTACTACAACGTCCTGAAGGCCTTCCCGGTCGACGGCACGGTGACGGAGGCGATGCCGGAAGGCACCCCGCAGAACCCGGGGGTGCTCGGCGGCATCCTGATCGGCCTCCTGACGGCCGTCATCTGGCAGCGCTACCACCGCACCCGGCTGGTGGACTGGCTGGGCTTCTTCAACGGGCGCCGGCTCGTCCCGATCATCATGGCGTTCGTCTGCTGTGTGCTGGGGGTGCTGTTCGGTCTGCTGTGGGACCCGGTCGGTGACGCGCTGACGGCCTTCTCGAAGCGGCTGATCGACCTCGGGGCCTGGGGCGCGGGCATCTTCGGCGTCGCGAACCGGCTTCTGATCCCGATCGGCATGCACCAGTTCCTGAACACGTTCTTCTGGTTCCAGGCGGGCGAGTACCAGAGCGAGGACGGAGCGGTGGTGCAGGGCGACCTGACCCGCTTCTTCGCCGGGGACCCGGACGCGGGTCTGTTCATGTCGGGCTTCTTCCCGATCATGATGTTCGGCCTTCCGGCGGCCGCTCTGGCGATCACCCACTGCGCCCGGCCCGAGCACCGCAAACGGGTGGGCGGTCTGATGTTCTCGGTCGGTCTGACGTCGTTCGTGACGGGCGTGACGGAGCCGATCGAGTTCTCCTTCATGTTCGTGGCGCCGCTGCTCTACGGGCTGCACGCCCTGCTGACCGGGGCGTCGATGGCGATCACCTGGGCGCTGGGGGTGCACGCGGGCTTCAGTTTCTCCGCGGGTCTCATCGACTACGTCGTCAACTGGCACCTGGATACGAAGCCGTGGCTGATCCTGCCGATCGGCGCGGGGTTCGCGGTGATCTACTACGTCGTCTTCCGGCTGGCGATCACTTTGTTCAACATTCCTACACCTGGGCGTGAGCCGGAGGAGGTCCAGGAGGAGATGGACCGGGAAGTGACCAAGTAGAGACCCCCGACCAGGCAGGGAAGGCCTCCGGGACCTCGGGTCCCGGAGGCCTTTTGCACGCATTGACCGGATCGTTATCGGGTCCGGAAAATTCGCAGGTTCCTTATCTAACCCTCACCGTGCTACAACAGGTCTACACCACTCAATGGTGTAGACCATGCGGTCCAGACCATAGGCCGCATTCCCCTTTTTGAGACGCCGCCCTCCCCCGTTTCTCTGTCCTCTGGCGGCGCCTTGCCAACTGGAGGAAGTTGATGTCCACGGCCAGCGCCGCCCCAGAGGCGGACAAGAAGAAGACGGGCGCAGGCGTGATGGCTGTCATGCAGCGCATCGGCCGCAGCCTGATGCTGCCCGTCGCCGTGCTGCCCGCCGCCGCGCTCCTGGTGCGCTTCGGCCAGGCGGACATGCTCGGCAAGGAGTCGTTCCCCGAGTTCATCACCAAGATCGCCGGTTACATGGCGGCCGGTGGTGGCGCTCTGCTCGACAACATGCCGCTGCTGTTCGCCGTCGGCATCGCCATCGGCTTCGCGAAGAAGTCCGACGGTTCGACCGCGCTGGCGGCGGTGACCGGTTACCTGGTCTTCAAGAGCGTGCTGGCCCAGTTCACGGACAGCAACCTGCCGAAGGTCGCCGCCGTCGCCGACGGCAAGATCGTCATGAACGAGGCGCCGGTCAACGCCGGTGTCCTCGGCGGTGTGGTCATGGGCATCGTCGTCGCCCTGCTGTACCAGCGCTTCTACCGCACCAAGCTGCCCGACTGGGCGGGCTTCTTCGGTGGCCGGCGTCTGGTCCCGATCCTCTCCGCCTTCGCGGGTCTGGTCATCGGTATCGTCTTCGGCCTGATCTGGCCCTGGCTCGGCGCCGGTCTGCACAACCTCGGTGAGTGGCTGGTCGGTTCCGGCGCGGTCGGCGCGGGCATCTTCGGTGTCGCCAACCGGGCCCTGATCCCCGTCGGCATGCACCACCTGCTGAACTCGTTCCCGTGGCTCCAGGCCGGTTCCTACGAGGGCAAGAGCGGTGACATCGCCCGCTTCCTCGCCGGCGACCCGACCGCCGGACAGTTCATGACCGGCTTCTTCCCGATCATGATGTTCGCCCTCCCGGCGGCCTGCCTCGCGATCGTGCACTGTGCCCGCCCCGAGCGCCGCAAGGTCGTCGGCGGCATGATGTTCTCCCTCGCGCTGACCTCGTTCGTCACCGGTGTGACCGAGCCGATCGAGTTCACCTTCATGTTCATCGCGCCGGTGCTGTACGCGATCCACGCCGTGCTGACCGGTGTCTCCATGGCGCTGACCTGGGCGCTCGGGATGAAGGACGGCTTCGGCTTCTCCGCCGGCGCGATCGACTTCTTCCTCAACCTGGGCATCGCGTCCAACCCGTGGGGCCTTGCCCTGGTCGGCCTCTGCTTCGCGGCGGTCTACTACGTGGTGTTCCGCTTCGCGATCACCAAGTTCAACCTCCCCACGCCGGGCCGCGAGTCCGACGAGGAGCTCGCCGAACTGCAGAAGGCCGAGGCGAAGTAGCCTCGCGTCACCACGGCAAAGGCCCCTGTCCTCCGTCGGGAGGGCAGGGGCCTTCGCCGTTGCCTGTGGGCCGGTCGGGCCGGTCTGCGTCAGATCTCGTAGACCGCGCCCGGCCGCGCGACCTCCGTGGGGCCGTCGTACACGGCCCGGGCGTCGCGCAGCGTCTGCCCGGGGTCCGTCCACGGCGGGATGTGGGTCAGGACCAGTCGGCCCGCGTTCGCGCGCCGGGCGTAGGCCCCGGCCTCCCGGCCGTTGAGGTGGAGGTCCGGGATGTCCTCCTTGCCGTGCGTGAAGGACGCCTCGCACAGGAAGAGGTCCGCGCCTGCGGCGAGGTCGTCGAGCGCGTCGCACACACCGGTGTCGCCCGAGTACGTCAGCGTCCTGCCGCCGTGCTCCAGCCGGATGCCGTACGCCTCGACGGGATGCGCCAGCCTCTCCGTGAAGACGGAGAAGGGGCCGATCTCGAAGTGCCCCGGCTTCAGGGTGTGGAAGTCGAACACCTCACTCATGGAGGAGGCGGAAGGCGTGTCGGCGTAGGCCGTGGTCAGACGCTGTTCGGTGCCCTCGGGGCCGTGGACCGGGATGGGGGCGCAGCGGCCGCCGTCGTGGCGGTAGTAGCGGGCCACGAAGTACCCGCACATGTCGATGCAGTGGTCCGCGTGAAGGTGGCTGAGGAAGATGGCGTCGAGATCGTAGAGACCACAGTGGCGCTGCAACTCTCCGAGGGCGCCGTTGCCCATGTCGAGGAGCAGCCGGAAGCCGTCGGCCTCTACGAGGTAGCTCGAGCAGGCCGATTCCGCGGACGGGAACGACCCGGAGCAGCCGACGACGGTGAGCTTCATGGAGCTGGAACCTCCGTGGACGGGGAGGGCTGGGGGAAGGTCGTGCGGTGCGTCGAGCGTAAGGCGCGAAACGGCCGGTCGCTCCTCAGCCGCCCCGTGTTGTGGGTAACGTCACCCCCCGTCCCGGGTCGGGAACGAGGGGTGACATCGCCTGGTTCGTATGAAGTTGTGACCGCTCACGGTCTTCGGGGGTTCAGCGCTCCGCGCCTGCCGCCCACGACCTGGGTCATGCCCAGAGCTGGCCCTGCAGGGTCTCGATCGCCGCTTCCGTCGTGTCCGCGGTGTAGACGCCCGTCGACAGGTACTTCCAGCCGCCGTCGGCCACCACGAACACGATGTCCGCGCTCTCTCCGGCCTTGACGGCCTTCTTCCCGACGCCGATCGCGGCGTGCAGTGCCGCGCCCGTGGAGACGCCCGCGAAGATGCCCTCCTGCTGGAGGAGTTCGCGGGTGCGGGTGACCGCGTCCGCCGAGCCGACCGAGAAGCGGGTGGTCAGCACGGACGCGTCGTACAGCTCGGGGACGAAGCCCTCGTCGAGGTTGCGCAGGCCGTACACGAGGTCGTCGTAGCGCGGTTCCGCGGCCACGATCTTCACATCGGGCTTGTTCTCGCGCAGGTAGCGCCCGACGCCCATGAGGGTGCCGGTGGTGCCGAGGCCCGCGACGAAGTGCGTGACGGACGGCAGGTCGGCGAGGATCTCCGGGCCGGTGGTGGCGTAGTGGGCGCCGGCGTTGTCCGGGTTTCCGTACTGGTAGAGCATCACCCAGGACGGGTTCTGCTCTGCGAGTTCCTTGGCGACGCGTACGGCGGTGTTGGAGCCACCGGCCGCGGGGGACGGGATGATCTCGGCGCCCCACATCTTCAGCAGGTCACGCCGTTCCTGCGAGGTGTTCTCCGGCATGACGCAGACGATGCGGTAGCCCTTGAGCTTGGCCGCCATCGCCAGCGAGATGCCGGTGTTGCCGCTGGTGGGCTCGAGGATGGTGCAGCCCGGGGTGAGGCGGCCGTCCTTCTCCGCCTGCTCGACCATGTGGAGCGCGGGGCGGTCCTTGATCGAGCCGGTGGGGTTGCGGTCCTCGAGCTTGGCCCAGATGCGGACGTCGTCGGAGGGCGACAGCCGCGGGAGCCGGACCAGCGGCGTGTTGCCCACGGCCGCGAGCGGGGAGTCGTATCGCATCAGCGATCAGACCATGCCGCCGGCGACGGCCGGCAGGATCGTGACGCTGTCGCCGTCGGCGAGCTTGGTGGAGATGCCGTCGAGGAAGCGGACGTCCTCGTCGTTCAGGTAGACGTTCACGAAACGGCGCAGCTGGTCGCCCTCGACGATGCGCTCCTGGATGCCGTTGTGGCGGGACTCGAGGTCGGCGAAGAGCTCGGCGAGGGTGTCCCCGTTGCCCTCGACGGCCTTGGCGCCGCCGGTGTAGGTGCGGAGGATGGTCGGGATGCGGACCTCGATGGCCATGACGTGGGCTCCTGTTGTGGAAGGTGGCGTAGGGGCGCGCGGCTGTGGCCCCCGCGCGAGGGGGTGTGGCTGGAGTGCGCTGTTCCGTCAGGCTGTGCCGTGGGAACGACAGGGCGCGGCCGTACACATCGCGCTGGCGAGGCGGCACAGGTCGACGTGCAGCCGCGCCACGAGCAGCAGAGTGCTCGGCGTCTTGTCGCTCACGTCATGGGGAACCATGCGCTCATCGTATCGATTCCCGGTCCGCTCCCCGGAATGTGATCTCGCATGGTGGACTTTACCCGCTCAGGATGCGGACCGGGGGCGCCCGGAGGGGGTTGGTCCCGCTCTGCGCCGGGTGTGCGCGGGGTGGCGGGACCTGCTCGTCGGGCGCCCGCGGCGGAGGCTCAGTACGCCTCCACGACCTTCACGTCCTCTTCGGTGATCTCGCCGTCCACGATGCGGAACGAGCGGAACTGGAAGGGCCCCGCGTCGTCGGTGTCCGCCGTGGAGACCAGGACGTAGTGGGCGCCGGGCTCGTTGGCGTAGCTGACGTCGGTGCGGGAGGGGTACGCCTCGGTCGCGGTGTGCGAGTGGTAGATGATCACGGGCTCCTCGTCCCGGTCGTCCAGCTCGCGGTAGAGCTTGAGCAGGTCGCCCGAGTCGAATTCGTAGAACGTGGGCGAACGGGCCGCGTTCAGCATCGGGATGAAGCGCTCGGGACGGCCGGAGCCCTCCGGGCCGGCGACGACGCCGCAGGCCTCGTCCGGGTGGTCCTCGCGGGCGTGGGCGACGATCTGGTCGAAGAGGGCCTGGGTGATGGTCAGCATGGGCCACAGGATAGGCAGACGGCCTCCGGATCCGAGATCCGGAGGCCATCAGATGAGACGAGCGGTGGACACGCCGTCGTCAGTCGGACTTCGCCGCGTACTCCCGCTGCGCCGCCCGCTCGGCGATCTGCGGGTTGTTCCGCTTGAGCACCTGCCAGCCGACGGCGAGGCCCAGGGCCCAGACGGCGGCGACGTACAGGGAGATGCGGCCCGCCTCGTCCAGGGCGACCATGCCGGTCACTCCGATCAGGAAGAGCAGGGCGACCCAGCTGAAGAGGGCGCCGCCCGGAGCCGGGAAGGACGAGGCGCGCAACCGTCCCGCGTCCACCGCCGAGCGGTAGCGGATGTGGCTGACGAGGATCATCATCCAGGTCCAGATGCCGGCCGCGGTGGCGACGGACACCACGTACCCGAAGGCCTTCTCCGGGACGATGTAGTTGAGGACCACACCGATACCCATGAGGGCGACGGAGACCGCGATGCCGACCGCCGGGGTGCGGCGGCGGTTGAGCTTGCCGAGCGCCTTGGGGGCTTCGCCGTTGGAGGCGAGGTCGCGCAGCATCCGGCCGGTGGAGTACATGCCGGAGTTGCAGGACGACAGGGCCGCGGTGAGCACCACGAAGTTGACGATGCCCGCGGCGAGCGGGATACCGATCTTCTCGAAGGCGTGCACGAAGGGGCTCTGGCCCGCGGAGAACTCGGTCCACTTGACCACGGAGAGGATCACGATCAGGGCGCCGACGTAGAAGATGATGATGCGCCAGGGCAGCGTGTTGATCGCCTTGGGGAGGGTCTTCTCCGGGTCCTCCGACTCGCCCGCCGTCACGCCGACGAGCTCGACGGCGAGGTAGGCGAACATGACGCCCTGCAGGGTCATCAGGCTGGAGCCGATGCCGTTGGGGAAGATCCCGTCGTAGGACCAGAGGTTGGAGACGGAGGCGGTGTCACCGGCGTCGGAGAAGCCGAGGGTGAGGACACCGAGACCGATCACGATCATGCCGATGATCGCGGTGACCTTGACCATCGAGAACCAGAACTCGACCTCGCCGAAGATCTTCACCGAGATCAGGTTGACGCCGAAGAGCACCACCAGGAAGACCAGTGCGCTGACCCATTGCGGGATCTCCGGGAACCAGAAGTGGATGTAGATGGCCGCCGCGGTGAGCTCGGCCATGCCGGTGACGATCCACATCAGCCAGTACGTCCAGCCGGTGACATAGCCGAAGAACGGGCCGAGGAACTCCCGGGCGTACTCGGCGAAGGAGCCGGAGACGGGCCGGTACAGGAGCAGCTCGCCGAGCGCTCGCATGATGAAGAAGATGACGACGCCCGCGAGGGCGTACATCAGGATGATGCTGGGTCCGGCCTTGGCGATGTTCGCGCCGGCTCCCATGAACAGGCCCACGCCGATGGCACCGCCGATGGCGATCATCTGGACCTGCCGGCTACCGAGTCCGCGCTCGTAGCCCTCTTGCGAAGTGTTACCCCCGGCCTCGTCGCCGGTGTGATTGTCGACCTGCACCGAGGTCATGGTGATGCGCCTTTCTCCATGCCGATCCGCTCCCGCTGCGTCGAGCGGCTGCGGATCAGGTCCTGATCCCCCCGGATGTGGATGGAGTGCCTCCGGCGGTCGGCCGGACGGGGCGCACTCGGGAGACAGGGGTGGCGTTCCCCGAGCGGTCGTGAAGATCTATCACGACGGCAACAGTGATCCACTTACTGGAGAGTGGCGCACGCCACAAGAAAATACGGACAAACGGCGCGCGGCGTGAGGAACGGTGACGAGGCGTTGACGGGATCGTTATCCGGATTTGAGACTCCGTTGAGCGAACGGAAGCTCAGGGCATCAGGGTCTCGACGAGCGTCTCCTGCAACGCGCCGAGCCACAGGTACGCCATGACCATCGGCTTGCGCGGGTCGGAGTCCGGGAGACGGTAGAGGTCCTCGTTCTCGTCCTCGTCGCCGACGTCGAGACGGGTGCCGATGGTCAGCCGCAGGTCGTTGAGGGCGCCGAGCCAGTGCAGGCAGTCGTCGGCCGCCAGCTCCATGACGGCACCGCCGTCACCCGCCGGGGTGAGGGCGTCGAGGTTGCGCACGACGGCGAGGGCGTCCTCCCGTTTACGGGTGCGCAGGTCGTTCTCGGTGAACCGCCTGAACTCGGAGGAGGCGGCCCTCAGCTCCTCGTCGGGCGTCCCCGCCTCCGGATCGGCGTACGCCTCCGGGAACAGGCGCGCGAGCGCGGGATCGGACGGGGGCTCGCTCGGCCCCTCCGCGAAGAGGGCCGCCAGCGGGTCCGCCCCTTCGGCCGGTTCGTCGCCAGGACCGATGAGCTCGAGGAGCTGGACGGCGAGGGAGCGCAGGATCGCGATCTCGACCTCGTCCAGGGCGACCGCGGCACCGCCGCCGTCGAGCGGCTCGAAGTGAGAGCTCATCAGCCGCGGTCCTGGGTGAGCGTGGCCCACAGTCCGTATCCGTGCATCGCCTGCACGTCACGCTCCATCTCCTCGCGGGTACCGCTGGAGACGACGGCGCGCCCCTTGTGATGGACGTCGAGCATCAGCTTGTGCGCCTTGTCCTTCGAGTAGCCGAAATAGGCCTGGAAGACGTAGGTGACGTAGCTCATCAGATTGACCGGGTCGTTGTGCACCAGCGTCACCCAGGGCACATCGGGCTCGGGGACGGCGTGCGCCTCCTCCGCCGACTCGGGTCGTTCGATCTCTACGGGCATCGTCACTCAACCCATGCTGCCACCCGGGAGGCCGTATCGCACAAACGCCCCCCGGCCCCGCCGGAAGCACATCTCGTCAGATTGACGAGATGTGCGCTAGCATCACCGTCATGAACACAGCAGACCTTGGGCTGCCGGTGGACGTGCCGTCGACCGCGCTCTTCACCGATCAGTACGAGTTCACGATGCTGCAGGCGGCGCTGAAGGCCGGCACGGCCGAGCGGCGATCCGTCTTCGAGGTCTTCACCCGGCGCCTGCCCGAGGGCCGCCGCTACGGCGTCGTTGCCGGGACCGGCCGCGTCCTGGACGCCGTGGAGAACTTCCGCTTCGACGCGGGCGTCCTCGGCTTCCTGCGCGAACAGCGCATCGTCGACGAGCCCACGCTCGAGTGGCTCGCCCGCTACCGCTTCAGCGGCGACATCTGGGGCTACCCCGAGGGCGAGGTGTACTTCCCCGGTTCGCCGATCGTCCGGGTCGAGGGCACCTTCGCCGAGTGCGTGCTGCTGGAGACGGTGATCCTCTCGATCCTCAACCACGACTCCGCGATCGCGGCCGCCGCCTCCCGGATGTCCGCCGCCGCGGGCGGACGCCGGCTCATCGAGATGGGCGCGCGCCGCACCCACGAGCTGTCGGCGGTCGCCGCGGCACGCGCCGCGTACGTCGGCGGCTTCGACTCCACGTCCGACCTCGCGGCCGGCTTCCGCTACGCCATCCCCACCGTCGGCACCAGTGCGCACGCCTTCACGCTGCTCCACGACAGCGAGCGCGGCGCGTTCCAGGCCCAGGTCGACTCACTCGGACGGGGTACGACGCTGCTCGTCGACACCTACGACGTGGCCGAGGCCGTCCGTACGGCCGTCGACATCGCCGGTCCCGAACTCGGCGCCGTCCGAATCGACTCCGGCGACCTGCTGCTCGTCGCACACCGGGTGCGCCAGCAGCTGGACGAGCTCGGGGCCGTCGACACCAAGATCGTGGTCACCTCCGACCTCGACGAGTACGCGATCGCCTCCCTGGCCGCCGCGCCGGTCGACGCCTACGGCGTCGGTACCCAGCTGGTCACCGGCAGCGGCCACCCCACCTGCTCGATGGTCTACAAGCTCGTCGCCCGCGCCCGGTCCACGGATCCGGGGGCCCCGCTCGAGCCGGTCGCCAAGAAGTCCCTGGGCGGCAAGATGTCGGTCGGCGGCCGCAAGTGGGCCGCGCGCCGTCTCGACGCCGACGGGATCGCGGAGGCGGAGGTCGTCGGCGTCGGCGAGGTGCCCGCGGAGCTCGCCGATCGGCAGCTGCTGGTGGAGCTGGTCAAGGGCGGCGACGTCGTCGCCCGCGAACCGCTGGACGCGGCCCGCGCCCGGCACACCGCGGCGCGGGAGGGCCTGCCGCTGTCGGCGACCCAGCTGTCGCGCGGCGAGGCGGTCATCCCGACCGAGTACGTGTGAGCCGACCGGAATGAACCACCCGTAGAGGGGCAGGGAGCACGACGACCCGCCGCGCGGGCCGCAACCCCCTCCCGTACGGCGTGGCGAGTGTCTACGCTCAGTAGTTCTGTTCGCCGCCGGTTCTGAGCGCCGGCGGTCGTGGGCGGCTCGTCCGCCCCCTTCCATCCGCCGTCCGCCATCCCACCGAAGGACACCCGCCATGCACCGCGCCTTGATCGTCGTCGACGTTCAGAACGACTTCTGCGAGGGCGGCAGCCTCGCGGTGGCGGGAGGTGCCGATGTCGCGGCCGCCATCACCGACCTGATCGGCCACGCCCAGCCCGGCTACCGCCATGTGGTCGCCACCCGCGACCACCACGTCGAACCGGGCGACCACTTCTCCGAACACCCGGACTTCGCCCGCTCCTGGCCGCCGCACTGCGTGGCCGGCACGGAAGGCGTCGGCTTCCACCCGAACTTCGCACCGGTCGTCGCCTCCGGCGCGATCGCCGCGGTCTTCGACAAGGGCGCGTACGCGGCGGCGTACAGCGGCTTCGAGGGGACGGACGAGAACGGCACGACCCTGGCGGAATGGCTGCGTGCCCGCGACGTCAGCGAGGTGGACGTCGTCGGCATCGCGACCGACCACTGCGTGCGGGCGACCGCGCTGGACGCCGCGCGGGAAGGCTTCCGCACGAATGTGCTGCTCGGGCTGACGGCGGGCGTGTCGGCGGACTCGACGGCGCGTGCGGTGGAGGAGATGCGCGAGGCGGGCGTCGAACTGTCGGGCAAGCCGGTGGTGTGACGCCGGGTGCGGCCCGCTGCGCGGGGCCGTTCCCTTACCCGGCGATCGAGGTGCGGGGGGTCGGGGGCAGAGCCCCGGACCACGGGAAGCGCGGCGACCGCTACGCCGGGCCGGCCGGGCGGAGGAGGGCTCGGGCCGGGTGCCAGAGTTCCGCGCCCGCGGTGTGGTCGGGACGCCACAGCAGGCCGTCCGGATGGTGCAGCACCGCCGTGATCTCGTCCGGCGTCGGCGGCTCCGCGTTCCCCCGCAGGTACACCGCCCTGAACCCGAGGTTCCGCAGCCGCGTCAGTGCCCTCGCGCGGTTCGCGGCGTGCACCAGGAAGCGGACCGTGGCGCCGCCCCCGGCCGGGCTGGGCAGGCTGATCGCGACGACGACGCTGCCGCCTGGCAACTTGCAGAAACCTCCGCCGGGCATGCGGAACCACTCCCCCGTGAGTCACTGTCAATAAGAACCTCGGTCAGACGCACCTAAACACGATCGGCCGCCGCCCGCTAGAGGGCGACGGCCGATCATGCTTTGACCTGGGGTGTTACGGATTACTTGGTCGACGGACCAACGTTGATGGTGATCGTCCGACCGCTCAGCGGCTCCTTGACGATCGAGATCTTGGTGTTGGTGTCAGTTACCTTGACGCTGCCCGTCGGGTTCTCCGGGTACCAGTAGACGCCCTTGCGGTCGTCGAAGACCGGGTTGCCCCGCTGGGACGCGATCCAGTGCGGCTTGTCCGCGTTGTGCAGCCAGAAGCTGTCCGTGCGGTACCGGCTGAACGTCGAGTCGAACGTCTGGATCTTGTTGCGCAGCACCGTGCCGTCGGACCACTTCAGCGGCTTGGCGTGCGCGTCCACCGGAAGGATCAGACCCTGGCCGTGGTGGGCGCTGGTGTTGTTGTCCTTCTGGGAGGTGTCCCACTGCCAGATCATCAGACCGTTCTGGTAGGGGTAGTGCTCGACCCAGTTGTCGCGCGGCGCCTTGAAGCCGAAGTTGTACGGGCCGACCTCGAGGGTCTTGTCGTACGACACGTACTGGCGGTTCTCGGCGATGTAGTACTGCTCGTACTCGAGCGTGAAGGACTCACCGATGCGGTTGAAGCCCTTCGCGGTCCAGCCGGCGACCTCGCCCTCGGCGTTGTCCGAGAAGACGGGCGCGCCGTCGGCCTTGATCGTGATGGCGTCGGCCGTGAAGCCCTTGCCCGCCACGCCGCCGTCCGTCTGGTAGCGGAAGCGGACGTCGACCTTCTGGCCCGCGTAGGCGTCCAGCGAGTAGACGAGCTTCTTGTGGCCCTCGGAGGGGCCGGTCAGCGCCGGCTTGTCGCCCGCGTCACGGGTGATCGCCTTGCCGTCGGCCGTACCGTCCACCGGCGTCCAGTTGGCGCCGCCGTCCGTCGAGACCTCCGTGTAGAGGTAGTCGTAGTCGGCCTCGATGTCCCACCAGCCGTCGAGCTCCAGCGAGGCGGACGACTTGCCGGTGAGGTCCACCGAGCGGGACAGCGTGTTCTTGAGGTCGTCACCCATGTCGCTCCACCACTGCTTGGAGCCCTCGGAGGGCTTCACGACAGTCGTGGTGACGGGCTTCTTCGGCAGCTCGACGACGAGCGCCTGCGGCTTGTCGGTGTTGTACGCCGACACGCCGAGGGTGTGGGTCGACTTCGTGGCGGCCTTGGCCGTCTCGTAGTTGAGCCAGCCCAGCTGGAGCTTGTCCCAGGCGGTCATGTCGCCGGGGAGGTCGCCGATGGAGTCCTTGCCGGTGCCGAGCCAGGAGCCGGCCGACATCAGGGTCCAGTAGCCGGTCGAGTTCTCGCCGCCGCCGGAGGTGTCGTAGTGGTCCGGCAGACCGAGGTCGTGACCGTACTCGTGGGCGAAGACACCGAGGCCGCCGTTCTCGGGCTGCATGGTGTAGTCGCCGACCCAGATGCCGGTGTTGCCGATCTGGGTGCCGCCGGACTTGTTGTTCTCCGGGCCGGTCTTGCCGGCGTCGGTGCCGTAGGCGTACCAGCGGTGGGCCCACAGGGCGTTGGTGCCCTCGGCACCGCCGCCGGCCGACTCGTCCTCGCCCGCGTGGACGATCTGGAAGTGGTCGATGTAGCCGTCGGCCTCGTTGAAGTTGCCGTCGGTGTCGAAGTCGTAGCGGTCCCACTGGTCGTACTCGGCCAGCTGCGCCTTGATCTCCGCGTCGGTCTTGCCCTTGGCCTTCTGGTCGGCGGCCCAGGCGGTCACGCCGTCCTTGACCGTGTCCCAGACGTTGGCGCAGTTGCTCTGGCCGCAGTAGTTGGAGCCGTAGCGGGCCTCGTTGTAGTCGACCTTGACCCAGTCGGAGACGGCGCCGTCGACCGAGTAACGGCCGGACGAGGTCTTCTCGTAGTAGGTCTTCAGCGACTGCTTCGGCTGCCCGTTCTCGTCCTTGCCGGTACCGAAGTACAGGTCCTGGAAGTGCTCCTGGTTGTAATCGGCCTGCCATGCGGTCGAGTTGTCCTTCGACCGGTCCGGCTTCGCGATCTGGTTGTGCAGCGGACCGGGGGTGCCGCCGTACTTCTTCACCGGCGGCTTGGGGCCGTCGGCGCCGTCCGGGTCGAACATCGTCGTGTCGTCGACCTTGTCGCCGAACTCGACGAGGATGGTGAAGATCTTCTCGGTCTTCTCCCGGGCGAGCTCGACGTACTTCTTGTCGTCGAGCTTGACGACCTTGGAGCCGCCGCGCTGCTGCACGGTGGCGTCGCCGGATATGACCTGCTCGAGGGCGGCCTGGCGCTGCTCCTCCTGCTGCTTGCTGAAGGGACCCTCGAGGTCGTGCTCGACATGGCCCTTGTGCGGTGCCGGGTCGTGCCGCTCGATGCCCGCAGGGTCCGCCGGCTTCTGGCCGTCGGCCTGCGCACTGGTGAACGCCGATGCGGTCGCGGTCGTCGCGGCAAGGGCCACGAGCACCGCGGACGCTCTGAACGTCCGTCGCTTGCTGGTCACTTGATGGTGTCCTCCCCCGCGTTCCGTCGCTGCTGCGGACAGGGTTGTGGGGTTCGTCCGCGTGCGCGGTATACGCGTCTCAAGTGACGACATTCGACCGGAGTTGAGGAAGAAAAGACAGTCCTTGACTTGGACAGGCCAACTACACTATGCGGGTGCAGGGCCCCGGTATCCGGACGATGGGAAATCAGGACAAGAGGCGCACATTTTCCGCCACTTGGCGGGTCGAATGACCCTGTGCGCCCCCCATGCACCGGCACCGTGGGTTAGGTCACGCTTACTGCCGGTTCCACAGGGGCATCCACCGACGTAGAGTCTGCTGTCAGTGCGAACTGTCCCCAAGGCTCCGGCCCTGCCCCTGTCCATAGGACGGATACCGTCATGCCGCGTCCGACTGCCGCACAGCTCGCCTACGGTTCGGCCACCGTCGTCTTCTCGACCGTCGCCCTCCTGCTGCTGACCCGCGCCACCGACGGCGTCGCGGTCGCCGCGATCGGTATCGCCTCGCTGGCACTGGGACTTCTGGTCGCGCTCACGCCGGCTCTGCGCCACCGGGCCACCCGGGCGGCCGCCGCGCCGCCCACGGCCACCGCCTCCGACGCGCTCACGGCCCGCAGGTCAGCGGCCCGCGCGCATGCAGGGGCGGAGACCAGGGTCGGCCAGCACTCACTGCGCCGCTGACACCACGACCGTCTTGCCCGCCTTGTCGTGCAGACCCTGCCGGTAGGGCTTGTCGGCGAGCACCGTGATGACGATGACGAGCCACCAGATGCAGTAGCAGCACACCAGCGCGGGCACCCACAGCACGAGGGCGCGCAGAAGTGAGGAGCCGACGTCCGGCACCCGGCCGTCGTTGAGCATCGCGACCCGCAGCTTCATGATCTTCTTGCCTACGGTCCGCCCGTTGTACTTCGCCGTCATGAGGGTGTCGTAACCGACGTACGCCACAAGGGAGATCAGCGACCACAGCCACTGCTCCCCCGAGTTCATCCGGTCGGTGACCTCGTCCCAGTCCTCGCCGCCGGTGGCCACCTCGACGCCGCCGAAGGCCAGCGAGATGAGGAACAGCGGCACAAAAACAATGATCATGTCGATGAGCCGGGCAAGCACCCGTTTGCCGAAACTCGCCAGCGGCGGCATGCCCGCAAGGGGATCCGCGCCTCCGTACGGGCCGCCGTAGGCTCCCGCGTCGTACGGAGGCGGCCGCTCACCGCCGTAAGGACCTGCCGCCCCGCCCGCCCCTCCGAGGGGAGAGTCGTAGGGAGAACTACCGCCGGAGCCGGGGGCGCCCCCGGGCGGCGGGGTCGGCCCGCCCGGTTCCTGGGGCCCCTGCGGCTCCTGCGGCTTCTTGCGGAACGGATCGTCGTCGGGCGACTGTCCGGGCGGCGGCTGGTCGTTGCTCATGGGGGCAGTGCACCCCGGGCCCATGAGGCCCGCAACGGCTCACAGGCGTTCGAGGGACCTCCTGGGAGCCGTACGGCCGGACGGGTCAGCCGGTCACGAACGTGTGCGCCGTCTTGTCGTGCCAGCACTGCCGCCACGGGCGGTCGAACAGGCACCACAGCACATTGAGAACCCCGACGACGAGGACGCCGAGGACGCTGTAGAGGAGCCAGCGGCGCAGCGCGGCGCCGAACGTCGGCGGCTCATGGGTCTCGATGTCCAGGACCTGGAGGCCGCAGAGCTTCTTGCCGAGCGTCCGGCCCCACTTGGCGGTCGGCAGCGACTCGTACAGCACGCCGAGGACGAGCAGGGCGCCGAGGACGATGCCGAGGTGGCCCGCCGTGGTGCCGTCGAGCAGCCAGACCGTCACCGTCTCCCCGGACAGCTTCGCCGCCTCGATCTTCTCGTCGATGTGGGCGCGTGTCTGCGCGGCGACGGGCACGGCCACGGCGCCGACGAGCGCGCCGAGCAGCACCGTGTCGATCAGGCGGGCGGCCAGGCGCTTGCCGAGTCCGGCGGGCCGGGCGGCGGCCTGGGCCTGTGCGGCGGCGAGGAACGGGTCGTTGACGGGGGGCTTCCACGGAAGGACAGGCTCGCCCTCGGCGGAGGCCGACGTCTGCGCCAGCTGGTGCACCTGCTGCGGCCAGGAGGCGGCGCCGCCGCCGGCACTGCTGGTGACCGGTGGCTGGGACTGCACGGGCACCTGCGGCTGAGGCTGTGCCGGCACCTGCGGCTGGGGCTGGGGCTGTGCGGGTGCCTGCGGCCGGGGCTGTGCGGGTGCCTGCGGGGCGGTGGCGGCGGACTGCGGGGCGGGGCGGGACGGGTCCTGTCGGGTCGGGTCCGCCTCCGCGGGCCTGCCGACCGCCCGCATCGTCATCGTGCCGTCGGCCTGCCCCGGCCGCTGGGCCCGGATGGTGACGGTGTTCTCCGCGGGCTGCTGGGGGCTCGGGGTGCGGCGGACCGGTGTCTCCTCCGCGGCCGGCCGGGCCGGGTCGGCGGAGCCCGCCGACCCGCCGGGGCGCAGCGCGCGGATCGCGACCGTGCCGTCCGCCTGCGGTCGGCCCGAGGCGGACGGGCCGAGAGGGCGGACACCACCGGGGACCTCGTCTGCGGCGGGGGCCGCCTGGGGCGCCGCGGAACGCATGCCGGGCAGCTTGCCGCCGGTCGGGTCGGCGGGCGGCTCGGACGTCCGGGCGGCCGCAGCGGGACGGCGGGGATCGGACGTCGCGTCACCGGTGGCGGGCCGGTCGGCCGTACGGGGGTCGCCGCCCCATGAGACGCGGTTGTCGAGGTCGCCGCCGAAGCCGGCCTGGCGTGAAGTGTCGGCCTGCCAGGCAGTGGCGGGCTCCGGGCGGGCCGGCTCGTCCGACGGCTCCTCGTCGAGGAAGACCGGGCCGGTCTCTTCCACGGAAGGTGCCGGCGCGGCGGGTCCGGAAGCGGCGGCAGACGCGGGCGGGCCGGGCATCGCCTCGTCCGACTTCGGGGCGGGCCTGCTCGTGCCGGGCACCCATGCCGCGCCGTTCCAGTACCGGACATATCCGGGAATGGACGGGTCCGGGTAGTAGCCGGGTGTGGGGCTGCCGTCGCCGGTTGCCGGGGTTGGGGCGCTCATCACCGTGGTCCCGTATCTCTTCGATGCCTCAATTCGAGGGACCACATCTATCAGACCCTCGCGCACCCCTGGGCCGGTCCTGCCGTAACGACCACTTTCAGGTCACAGGAGCGTCACGGAAAGTTAGGTGCGGAAGTCGCGTCATGCCGGCGGGGGTAGCTGCTCTCTTCCCGTGAGGCCCGCTCACCGGGCCGCCCCAGAAGGCGTACAGGAAGGAAGAGATCATGCACACGGTGGTGGAACGCGAACTCGAGTTGAACCTGGTGCTGTCGCCCGAGCGCAGCATCCCCGTCCCCGCCCGGCTGTCCTACCGCGCGGACGACCCGTACGCCGTGCACATCGTCTTCCACGTCGGCTCGAGCCGTCCCGTCAGCTGGACGTTCGCCCGTGAGCTGCTCGTGGAAGGGGTGTTCCGGCCGTGCGGCACCGGTGACGTGCGGATCTGGCCGTCGAAGGGCGACGGCCGCAGCGTCATCCTCATGGCGTTGAGTTCACCCGACGGTGAAGCGCTGCTGGAGGCGTCGTCCCCGGTGGTGTCGGCCTGGCTGGAGCAGACGCTGCGGATCGTGCCGCCCGGGACCGAGACGGCGGCGCTCGGCATCGACGAGGCCCTGGCCGCGCTCCTCGCCCCGACCAGGACCGACGAGCTGCGGGCACACGGCTCCTCCGGCGATGTGCAGGACGGCGATGCCTGAGCGGCGCGGTTCAGAAGAGCTTGCCCGGGTTGAGGATGCCGAGCGGGTCGAAGGTCTGCTTGATGCCGCGCTGCAACTCGAGGCTGACCGGACCCAGTTCCCGCGCCAGCCATTCCTTCTTGAGCACGCCGACGCCGTGTTCGCCGGTGATCGTGCCGCCCAGTTCCAGACCGAGCGCCATGATCTCGTCGAAGGACTCCCGGGCCCGTCGCGACTCGTCGGGGTCGAGATGGTCGAAGCAGACGACGGGGTGGGTGTTGCCGTCGCCGGCGTGTGCGCAGACGCCGATGGTGAGGTCGTACTTCTCCGCGACTGCGGCCGTGCCCTCGATCATCGCCCCGAGCTTGGAGCGCGGTACGCAGACGTCGTCGATCATCGTGGCCGACTTGACCGTCTCCAGCGCGGTCAGCGACATCCGGCGGGCCTGGAGCAGCAGTTCGGACTCGGCGACGGTGTCCGCGGGCACCACCTCGCTCGCGCCTGCGGCCTCGCACAGCGCCCCGACGGCGGCCAGGTCGGCCGCGGGGTCCGGGGTGTCGAAGGCGGCGAGGAGCAGGGCCTCCGTCGTCTCCGGGAGGCCCATGTTGGCCAGTTTGTTGACCGCCCTGACGGTGGTGCGGTCCATGATCTCGAGGAGCGAGGGGGTGTGGCCGCGCTCCATGATCGCGCAGACGGCGTCGCAGGCGGTGGCCGCGGAGGGGAACTCGGCGGCCAGGACGAGCTGCGCGGGCGGCCGGGGCCGTAGCGCCAGGACCGCTTCGACGACGATGCCGAGGCTGCCCTCGGAGCCGACGAACAGCCGGGTGAGGTCGTATCCGGCGACGCCCTTGGCGGTGCGCCGGCCGGTCTTCAGCAGCCGCCCGTCGGCGAGGACCACCGTCAGGCCGAGGACGTACTCGGCCGTCACCCCGTACTTGACGCAGCACAGGCCGCCGGACGCGGTGCCGATGTTGCCGCCGATGGTGCACATCTCCCAGCTGGACGGGTCCGGCGGGTAGTACAGGCCGTGCTCGCCGACGGCGCGCGACAGCACGGCGTTGACGACACCCGGTTCGACGACGGCGATCCGGTCGACCGGGCTGATCTCGAGGATCCGGTCCATCTTCGTCAGGGACAGCACGATGCAGCCGTCGGAGGCGTTGGCCGCGCCCGACAGGCCCGTACGGGCGCCCTGGGGCACGACCGGCACCCGCAGCTCCGTGGCGGTGCGCATGACGTGCTGGACCTGTTCCACGGAGCGGGGCAGGACCACGACGGCGGGGGTGCCCGCCGCGCAGAAGCTCGCCATGTCGTTGCCGTACGACGCGGTGACGTCCGGATCGGTGATGAGGGCTTCCGCGGGAAGACCGGCGCGCAGCCGCTCGAGGAGATCGTCCATGATCCCAAGCCTCGCACCGGGGGCCATCGGTGTGAACCCGTCTGCGTTCCGCTCCGCGGGTCAGAGTGTGTTCTTCGTATTGGCTGTGTGCTGCCGCACAGTGAGCGCCATGAAGAGCGAAACCCTGAAGAACGCCGCTGTCAGCACGCTGGTCGGCGCGACACTGGTCACCGGGGTGATCGTGCTCGCGCCCGGTTGGGGGAAGGACGCGCCGCCGCCCGCGCCCGGGCCGGTGGCCAGGGCGATGACCGCGGCAGGCTCGGGCGCACCGGCCTCGCTCTCCGACCTGGACGCGCTGATCCGCGACCGTGAGCGCTTCGTCCGCGACCATCCGGGTGACGAGGAGTCCTGGGCGGTGCTGGGCTCCGCGTACGTGGAGCGGGGCACGCGGCTCGGGGACACGGCGTACTACCCGAAGGCCGAGCGGGCGCTGAAGCGGTCGCTGAAGGCGGTACCGGCCGCCAAGGGCAACGTCGACGCGCTGGTGGGGATGGCCGAGCTGGCGAACGCCCGGCACGACTTCGCCGGGGCGCGCGGTTACGCCGAGAGCGCCAGGAAGCAGAAGCCGGAACGCTGGGCGGTGTACCCGGCGCTGATCGACGCCTACAACGGGCTCGGCAGGTACACGGCCGCCGGCAAGGCCATGGACAAGCTCCTGGAGCTGCAGACCGGACCGCAGGTGCAGGGGCGGGAGGCGCGGGTCTACTGGAACAAGGGCTGGCGCGAGGACGCCGCGGCACTGGCGTACGGCGCGACCGCGAACTCACGGACCCCCACGGAGAAGGCCGTCTCCCTGCACCGTGAGGCTGAGCTGGCCTGGGAGCGGGGCGAGGCGGAGGAGGCCGTGGAGCTCTACACCGACGCGCTGAAGACCGCCCCCGAGCACCACCGTTCGCTGGCGGGCCGTGCGCGTGCCCTGGCGGCGCTGGGCCGCACGGACGAGGCGCTGGACGACTACCGGTCGGCGCTGGCGAAGCTGCCGCTGCCCGAGTACGCCTTGGAGGCCGGGGAGTTGTACGAGTCGCTGGGGCTGAACGGGGACGCCGCGACCCTCTACGAGCTCCTGCACAAGCAGGTCACCCGCGCCGGCGAGCACGGCGTCGACGGGGACCTGGTGCTGGCGCGCTACGAGGCCGACCACGGGGACCCGGCCGCCGCGGTGCGCCGGCTCCAGGGCGAGTGGCGGCGCGGCCACCGCAGTGTGCACGTGGCCGACACGATGGGGTGGGCGCTGTACCGGGCGGGCCGGCCGGAGGACGCGCTGCCGTTCGCGAAGCTGGCCACCGGCCAGGGGCTGCGCAGCGCGCTGTTCTCCTACCACCTCGGCGAGATCGAGCGTGCTCTCGGCGACTTCGGCCCCGCACGGCGCCACATCGACGAGGCGCTGCGGACGAACCCGCACTTCTCGCCGCTCCTCGCGCCGAAGGCGCGTGAGGCGCAGGACGCGCTCGGCGAGCCCGCGATGGGCGGGCCCGCGGACGTGGAGGGTGACGGGTACTGGCCGCTGGATCCGCCGGCCGACGCGCCGTCCGGCACGCCGTCGCCCTCGCCGTCGGCGTCGGCGTCGGCGCCTTCGTCGTCCGCCGTGGCCTCTCCCGAGCCGGCGGCCTCTTCGTCCGCTCCGCTCCCCGCGTCCCCATCGGACGCTTCGGTTCCGGGGGCTTTTGGAGGCGCGGCCGTCTCGCCGGCGCCGGCGCCGCCCGCCGCCCGGCCCGCTCCGCAGTTGCGGCCGGTGCAGCGCTCCACGACCCCGGCGCCGACGACGGTGGCGCCCGGGAACGGCTGAACCGCGGGCCTGACGGCCGGAACAACCGGCCGGCAGAACGACGATGCGGCCCCACGGGTCAGGACCGTGGGGCCGCAGTCGTGGGCAGGGGCAAGCCCTACAGGTTGCCGCGCTTCTCCTGCTCGCGCTCGATCGCCTCGAAGAGCGCCTTGAAGTTGCCCTTGCCGAAGCCCATCGAACCGTGTCGCTCGATCATCTCGAAGAAGACCGTGGGGCGGTCCTGGACCGGCTTGGTGAAGATCTGCAGCAGGTAACCGTCCTCGTCGCGGTCGACGAGGATCTTCAGCTCGCGCAGCGTCTCCACGGGCACCCGGGTCTCACCGGCCCACTCGCCGAGGGTGTCGTAGTACGAGTCGGGGGTGTCGAGGAACTGGACACCCGCGGCGCG
Source organism: Streptomyces sp. NPDC086835 (assembly GCF_044745705.1). Taxonomy (NCBI): domain Bacteria; kingdom Bacillati; phylum Actinomycetota; class Actinomycetes; order Kitasatosporales; family Streptomycetaceae; genus Streptomyces; species Streptomyces sp. NPDC086835. The sequence goes on along the minus strand of NZ_JBIVAU010000001.1, from coordinate 110,749 downwards.
CATCGAGCGGACGGTGGCGACGATGTCGTTGGTGGCCAGCGCGATGTGCTGGACGCCGGCGCCGCCGTAGAACTCGAGATACTCGTCGATCTGCGACTTCTTCTTCGCGATCGCCGGCTCGTTGATCGGGAACTTCACCTTGAGGGTGCCGTCGGCGACGACCTTCGACATGAGCGCGGAGTACTCGGTGGCGATGTCGTCGCCCACGAACTCCTTCATGTTGGTGAAGCCCATGACCTTGTTGTAGAAGCCCACCCACTCGTTCATCCGGCCGAGCTCGACGTTGCCGACGCAGTGGTCGATGGCCTGGAAGGTGCGCTTGGCCGGCGGTTCGACGATCGGGTCGGCGGCGACGAAGCCGGGCAGGTACGGGCCGTCGTAGCCACCGCGCTCGACGAGGGTGTGGCGGGTCTTGCCGTAGGTGGCGATGGCGGCCATCACGACGGTGCCGTGCTCGTCCTTGACCTCGTACGGCTCGGTGATGCCGGTGGCGCCGTGCTCGACGGCGTACGCGTACGCCTTGCGGGCGTCCGGCACCTCGATGGCCAGGTCGACGACGCCGTCGCCGTGGGCGGCGACGTGCTCGGCGAGGAAGCGGCCCCAGTCGGTGGACGCCTTGATCACGGAGGTGAAGACGAAGCGGGCGGCGCCGTTGGTGAGGACGTAACTCGCGGTCTCGCGGCTGCCGTTCTCCGGTCCGGAGTAGGCGACGAGCTTCATGCCGAAGGCCGTGGAGTAGTAGTGCGCGGCCTGCTTGGCGTTGCCGACGGCGAAGACGACCGCGTCCATTCCCTTCACCGGGAAGGGGTCGGCCTGCCGCGCGGTGTCGGGGGTGTGATCGATGGTCTCAGTCATGGAAGAAGGCTCCCGCCGATCCACAAGGTGCGCAATAGTTTGCGTGCCGACTGGGCAATCTGCCCAGTCGAGGTCCGGATTCTCCGGACGTTGTGTACAGGATGACCATCTGGAGGGCGTCGTGGCGATCGATCATCTGGACGGGCGGCTCATCGTGCTGCTGGCCCGGGAGCCGAGGATCGGCGTGCTGGAGGCGTCACGGCGGCTCGGGGTGGCGCGCGGGACGGTGCAGGCACGGATGGACCGGCTCCAGTCGCAGGGGGTGGTCCGGGGTTTCGGACCTGACGTCGACCCGGCGGCGCTCGGCTATCCGGTGACGGCGTTCGCGACGCTGGAGATCAAACAGGGGCAGGGTGCGGACGTGCGGGCGCATCTCACGACCGTTCCGGAGGTGCTCGAACTGCACACCACCACCGGCCACGGGGACATGCTCTGCCGGCTGGTCGCCCGCTCCAACGCGGATCTCCAGCGGGTGATCGACCGGGTCGTCGGCTTCGAGGGCATCGTGCGCGCGTCGACGGCGATCGTGATGGAGAACCCGGTACCGCTGCGGATCATCCCGCTGGTGGAGCAGGCGGCGGAGGACTCCCGAGGCTCCTGAGCCCACTTGCAAAGAAGTGATTGCACAAAACGCGTTGCAAGGGTTTCTTTGCAACGCTACCTTTGCATGCATGAGCGAGGACAAGGAAGAAAACGCGGCCGAGGCCGGGTCCGGCACGCGCAAGATCCACAGACTGGACCCTCGATCACTGCGCGGCATCGCCCACCCGCTGCGGATGCGCCTGCTGACGGTGCTGCGGCAGGACGGCCCCGCGACCGCCTCCCGGCTCGCGGAGAAGCTCGGCGAATCCAGCGGCGCCACCAGCTACCACCTGCGCCAGCTCGCGGCGCACGGCTTCGTCGAGGACGACCCGGAGCGCGGCAAGGGCCGGGAGCGGTGGTGGAAGGCATCCATGGACGGCATGCTCTTCGACGAATCCCTTTACAACGACCCCGACCCGGCGGTGCGCGGAGCGGCCGACCTGTACCTCCACGAGCACGCGACCATGCACACCCAGGAGGTCGCCACCTGGCTCGGCAGCCAGCGGGACTGGCCCGAGGAGTGGCGGCGCAGCGCCGACCTCAGCGACTTCACGCTGCGCCTGACCGCCGCGCAGGCACATGAGCTCAACGAGAAGATCCACGAGCTGATCGAGAGCTACCGCGACCTCGAGCCCGCGCCCGGGACCGAAGGCGCCGCCCAGGTCCGGCTGCACACGCACGCCTTCCCGCGCTCCACCGGCTGAGGGGACACAGGGCCATGCACACCGACATACATCTGACGCTGCACGAGCTGCGCGCCGGGGAACTGCGCGCGGCCGCCGCCGGCCACGTGCCGCGCGAGCGGCTGCGCGTCCAACTGGGCCGGACACTCGTCGAGCTGGGCCTGCGGCTGCTCGACCAGCCCTGCGGACCCGTCCGGCGCACGACCCGTCCCGCATGAGCGGGCAGGGGGGAACGGAGGCAGCCGCCCGTACCGGTGGACGCGGACCGCTGGCCGCCGTGCTGGCCGCCAACGCCGTCTCCATCACCGGCAATTCGCTCACTCTCATCGGCGTCCCGTGGTTCGCCCTCCAGACCACGGGCAGCCCCGGCAAGGCCGGCCTGGTCGCCTTCTGCGCGACCCTGCCGGTCGTCGTCTCCGCGATCGCCGGCGGCCCGGTCATCGACCGCGTCGGCCGGCGCCGCGTCAGCATCGTCACCGACCTCGTCTGCGCCCTCACCCTCGCCGCGATCCCCCTGCTGCACTACGCGGGAGCGCTCCGGTTCTGGATGCTGTGCGCGCTGATGGCCGTCACCGGCCTCTTCCACGCACCCGGCGAGACCGCCCGCTATGTGCTCGTCCCCGACCTGGCCCGGGCCGCGGGGACCAGCCTGTCGCGGGCCGCGAGCCTCTTCGACGCCGTCTCGCGCGGCGCGCGGATGTCCGGCGCGGCACTCGCCGGCGTCCTCATCGCCTTCATCGGCGCGGAGGCCGTCCTGCTGATCGACGCGGCCACGTTCTGCGGCTCCGCGCTGCTGATCCGCCTGGGGCTGCGGCGGGTCGCCGCCGCCGAGCCACGGCGGGACGCGCCCAAGGTGTCCTTCACGGCGTACCGGGCGGAGCTGCGCGAGGGCTACGCCTTCCTGCTGCGCGCCCGGCTGCTGCTGGGCGTCGTACTGATGGTGATGGTCACCAACGGCCTGGACCAGGGCTGGAGTTCGGTCCTGCTGCCCGTGCACGCCAAGGAGAACCTGGACGGCGCCCGTGACCTGGGCCTCCTGGTCGCCGCCTTCGGCGGCTGCGCACTGCTCGGCGCCCTGCTGTACGCGGCGGTCGGGCACCGCTTCCGCCGGCGGACGCTCTTCACCTGCGCGTTCCTGATCTGCGGACTGCCGCGGTTCGTCGTGGCGGCGCTGGTGGACGGCACGGTGCCGCTCGCCGTGACCATGGCCGCGAGCGGGCTGGCGGCCGGGATGCTCAACCCGATCCTGACCACGGTGATGTACGAGCGCGTGCCCGAGCGGCTGCGCAGCCGGGTCGCGAGCGCCACCACCGCCGGGGTGCTGATGACCACGCCGCTCGGCGGCCTGGCGGCCGGCTACCTCATCGAACAGGCGGGCCTGGCAGCGGCGTTGTTCACCCTCGGCGGGCTGTACTTCCTGACGACCCTGGCCCCGGCGGTTTTCCCGCGCTGGCGCGAGATGGACGCGGCGCCGGCGGACGGCGGCGTCGTCGAGGGCACGAGGCCGAAGGCCGACGGTCCGGACCTCAGCAGCTCGGGACCTTCCCGCCCTTCTCCAGCGAACGCAGCGACTCCACCGCGCCCTTGAGCGTCGTGACGGGGATCAGGCGCATCCCCTCGGGCAGTTCGGCCTGCGCGTCGGAGCACTCTTCCTTGGGCACCAGGAAGACGGTCGCCCCGTCACGCCGCGCCGCCTGGGTCTTCAGCGACACCCCGCCGACCGCGCCGACCTTGCCGTCGGCGCTGATCGTCCCCGTACCCGCGATGCTGCGGCCGCCGGTGAGGTCACCGCCCGCACCGTCGCCGGCGAGCTTGTCGATGATGCCGAGGGAGAACAGCAGTCCGGCGCTCGGCCCGCCCACGTCGGCGAGGTGCAGCGACACCTTCACCTTGGCGGGGTCCTCACCGAGGTAGGCGAGGGCGGCGCGGGCGGCGACGTCCTGCGACTTCTCCATGTCCGCGACGTTGCGCCGCTCGATCTCCTTGTCCGACTTGCCCGCCGGGTAGACGGCGTCGCGCGGCAGCACGGCACGGTCGGCGCGGAACCAGCCGTCGGCCACGTCACCGAGGTCGACCTCGATGGCCGGGCCTGTCGCGACGATCGTCGTCATCCGCAGCGACCCCTCGGTCTTGCGGGTCGGCGCACCGGAGATCGTGATCACGGGCGTCCCCTGGTCCTCGCCGAGCACGTCCGCGGTCATCCCTGGCTTCGCGACGACGAACGGCAGGGGCGCCAGTCCGGCGACGGCGAACAGCGCGACGACGGGCAGGGCGCAGAGGGCGAGGGCGCGGGGGCGCGTGAGACTGGAGAGCACGGCGTCAATCTATCCGGCGCGGACCCGGCGCGGTCGGCGGGCGGCGGGTCCGGAGCCGGGGCCCGCCGTCCGCGGGCCGCCGGCGCTACCGGAGCGCGTCCGCGACCTCGCGTGCCGCGTCCACCACGCGGGGACCCACCCGCTCCGGTACGGAGTCGGCCAGCATCACCACACCGACGCTGCCCTCTATGCCCGTCACCCCCACCAGGGCCGCGGCGGCGCCGCTCGCGCCGGCCTCCAGTTCCCCGTGGGTGAGCGTGTATCCGGGCTCGGTGCTCTTTGTCTGGCGGGCGGCGAGGATCGCTTTGCCGGCCGCACCGCGGTCCAACGGGTGGCGGAAGCCGGCCCGGTAGGCCACGTGGTAGTCGGTCCACGTCGGCTCGACGACGGCGACCGCGAGGGCCTCCGCCCCGTCGACGAGGGTCAGATGGGCCGTCGCGCCTATGTCCTCCGCGAGCGAGCGCAGGGCCGGCATCGCGGCCTCCCGCACCAGCGGATGGACCTGGCGGCCGAGGCGCAGCACGCCCAGGCCGACCCTGGCGCGGCCGCCGAGGTCGCGTCGGACGAGGGCGTGCTGCTCGAGGGTGGCGAGCAGCCGGTAGACGACGGTGCGGTTGACGCCGAGTTTGGTGGACAACTCGGTGACGGTCAGCCCGTGGTCGGTATCGGCGAGCAGCTTGAGGACACGTAGTCCCCTGTCGAGCGTCTGGGAGGTCTCCGCGGTCACGACGCCCTCTCCTTCGGAGTGAGTGACGGCGATCCTCACAAGGGATGTCGCGGCACCGGTCCCATCGGCGACGCACCCAGAGGCCGCCGGCAGGCCATGGCACACCGACTGCGCTCCGCGGCGGCGCTGCCACGGGGCGTTTGCATTGCGGGGACAGTAGCGACCGGCACCGCTCAGCGGAAGCCCTCGTCCAGAATCCGGGCGATCTTCCTTCGACGACGGGTTATTGATCCCCGTACGGGCCATGTGGGCGGGCGCGGGGAGGACCGTCGTCGGCTGCGATGCGGTGCGGGCGGACCGACGTCGGACCCAAGTCCGGTGCGGTGCGCGCGTCGGCGCCACCGGACGACCGCCGTCCGACGGCTGCGGCGTGGGCGGCGCCGCGTCAGCGCATCCGCGTGGCCCACTCCTGGACCTTCTTGATCCGCTCCCGGATCTGACCGGCCGTCGCCTCCGCGCTCGGCGGACCGCCGCACACCCGGCGCAGCTCGGTGTGGATCACCCCGTGCGGCTTGCCGCTCTGGTGTACGTACGCGCCGACCATCGTGTTCAGCTGCTTGCGCAGTTCCAGCAGTTCCTTGTGGGAGACGACCGGGCGGCGCTCGGCCGGCAGCTCGAGGAGGTCGGCCTCCTCGTCGGGCTTCTTGCGGCTGTGCGCGATCTGCCGTGCCTGGCGCTTCTGGAGCAGCAGCTGCACCTGGTCCGGTTCGAGGAGCCCCGGGATGCCCAGGTAGTCCTGCTCCTCCTCGCTGCCGGGGTGCGCCTGCATGCCGAACTCGGCCCCGTCGTACAGCACACGGTCGAAGACGGCGTCGGACTCCAGCGCCTCGAAGGGCAGCATGTCCTGCTCACCGGTGTCCTCGTCCTGCTGCTTCTCGGCCTCCGCCATCTCCTTCTCGGACTCGGCGTACGGGTCCTCGTCGCCGTCCTTCTTCGGCTTGTCGAGGGCGTGGTCGCGCTCGACCTCCATCTCGGAGGCGAAGCCGAGGAGGTTCGGGATGGTGGGGAGGAAGACGGACGCCGTCTCGCCGCGCCGGCGCGACCGTACGAAACGGCCCACGGCCTGCGCGAAGAACAGTGGCGTCGAGATCGTCGTCGCGTACACGCCGACCGCGAGGCGCGGTACGTCGACGCCCTCCGACACCATGCGGACGGCGACCATCCAGCGAGACCCGTCCTCGCTGAACTCCTCGATCCGCTTGGACGCCGCCGCCTCGTCGGAGAGCACGACGGTGGCCTTGGTCCCCGTGATCTCGCGGATCAGCTTGGCGTACGAGCGGGCCGAGTCCTGGTCGGAGGCGATGACGAGGCCGCCCGCGTCCGGGATGCCCTTCCTGACCTCGGTCAGCCGCTGGTCGGCGGCGCGCAAAACGTTCGGCATCCAGTCGCCGCGCGGGTCGAGCGCGGTGCGCCAGGCCTGCGAGATCGCGTCCTTGGTCATCGGCTCGCCGAGCCGCGCGGCGACCTCGTCACCGGCCTTGGTGCGCCAGCGCATGTTGCCGCTGTAGGAGAGGAAGATGACGGGCCGGACGACGCCGTCGCCGAGGGCGTTCCCGTAACCGTAGGTGTAGTCGGCGGCGGAACGGCGGATGCCGTCGTTGCCCTCCTCGTACGTGACGAACGGGATCGGATTGGTGTCCGAGCGGAAGGGCGTGCCGGTGAGGGCGAGGCGGCGGGTCGCCGGCTCGAACGCCTCGAGACACGCCTCGCCCCATGACTTGGAGTCACCGGCGTGGTGGATCTCGTCGAGGATGACGAGCGTCTTGCGCTGCTCGCAGCGGTTGCGGTGCAGCATGGGGCGCACCCCGACACCGGCGTAGGTGACGGCGACCCCGTGGTACTCCTTGCTCAGCGGTCCCGCGCTGTACTCCGGGTCCAGCTTGATCCCTATCCGCGCCGCCGCGGCCGCCCACTGCTTCTTCAGGTGCTCGGTCGGCGCGACGACGGTCACCTGCTGCACGACATGGTGGTGCAGCAGCCAGGACGCGAGGGTCAGCGCGAACGTCGTCTTGCCGGCGCCGGGCGTGGCGACGGCGAGGAAGTCACGCGGCTGCTCCTGGAGGTACTTCTCCATGGCGCCCTGCTGCCAGGCACGCAGTTTGTTCGCCGTGCCCCAGGGGGCACGGCCGGGGAAGGCGGGTGAGAGGTGGTGGGAGGCGGTAGTAGTCACGGGCTCCGGTTCGTGCTCTCGGTGCGGGGCGCGGGCGTCGGCGTCGGCGTCGTTACGTACGACAACCGGGCCACCCTACCGGTGGCCCGGTCGCCGTCAGGGCAGGACGGGGCGCGCGGCCAGGAGTGGGAGGTGCCTCACATCGGGATCACGGCTCGGGATCACGCCGGATCCGGTACGCGCAGCCGCGTTGCCACCCACGCCCCCGCCAGTGCCACTCCCGCCATCGGCAGGAACACTGCCGCGAAGGCCGCCGGGTGGGCGCCGGAGACGCCGTCGGACACGGCGTGGGCCGCGCCCACGGCGCCGCCGCCGAGGGCGGCGAACGCCGCGCCGCCCGCCGCGAGGAGCAGCACGTTCGACAGGGCGTCGGAGATCTGGAGCGCGGCCGAGTTGGCACCGGCCTCCTCGGGAGCGGACAGCTTCAGCAGCAGCACACTGGTCGAGCCGATCACCAGTCCCATGCCGAAGCACCCGAAGCCCCAGGCGACCCCGACGGTCCACACCGGGACCGCTTCGATCAGCACGCTCGGCGCGGTCGCGATGGCCGCCGCGACCAGCAGCATGCCGAGCACCACCAGGCGCTCCCGGTACGGCTCGGTCCGCGGCCGTGACTGCACGTACGAGCCCAGCGCCCATGTCGCGCCGCCGACCGCCAGAGACAGGCCGGCCATGGTCGGGGACAGCCCCCGCTGTGTGACCAACATCAGCGGGACGAAGGACTCGGCCGCGATGAACGACCCGGCCGCGACGCCCCGCAGCAGCACCACGGACGGCAGTCCGCGCGCCGCCCGATACGTCCCGGCGGGCAGCAGGCCGAGCGCGGACGGTACGAGCAGCGCCGCGCCGAGGGCAGCGGGCAGCAGGGAGAGCCAGCGCAGGTCCTGGCCGGCGTACTGGAGGAATCCGGCGCCGATCGAGATGCCGAGGGCCAGCCGGATCCGCCGCCGGTCGAAGGGCGGCACGGGCGCGGAGGCGTCCGCGGGTCCGGCGGCGGTGCGCCGGATCGCGGGCAGCGCGAGCGTGAGCGGCAGGAGGACCAGGGCAGGGATGCCGATGAAGACCCAGCGCCAGCCGAGCTGCTCGGTGACCGTGCCGGCGGCGAGCGGCCCGACGACCGACGGGATCACCCAGCTCGCCGCGAACGCCGCCATGATCGCGGGCTGGAGCCGCCGTGGATAAGCGCGGCTGACGACGACGTACAGCGCGACGATGACCAGTCCGCCGCCCAGGCCCTGCACGGCGCGCCCGAGCACGAACACCCACATGACACCCGCGGTGCCCGACAGCATCAGCCCCGCGGCGAAGGCGCTCATCCCGCCCGCCAGCGCGCCGAGCGGGCCCCTGCGGTCCGCCCACTGCCCGCTGACGACCATGCCGAAGAGGCTGGTGGTGAAGTACGCGGAGAAGGCGAAGGCGTACAGCGGGATGCCGTGCAGCTCGCGGGCGGCGACCGGCATGGCCGTACCGACGGCGGTGGCCTCGAAGGCGATCAGGAAGACGACGGCGACGATCCCGATGCTGAGCGCCCGGTGCTCACGACCGAGAACACCGCTCTGCCTGCCGTGGTCCGTGCGGTCCGGCCGGCCGGCGGGCGAGCCGGGGTGCTTGCCGTCCTGATCGGTGCCCAGCGCGGTGACCTGCTCCGCGACCTGCGCGGCGACCTCCTCGGCGGCCTGCGGGTCGTCGTGCCGTCCGCCATGCCCGTCGTCACGCTCGTCGTCGTCACGCCCGTGGTCACGGTTGTCGTCGGCAAAGGCTCCGGCTGCTGCGGCGGGGCGGGGAGCGACATCGGCGTCACTCGGCTCGAGGGGGACGGTCATGGGCACAAGAGTAAGGGGCAAGAGCGCCATTGGGCCCTGTCGTTCGGCGGGGTCGGACTGGTCCCTTCGTCGTACGACCATGAACGGCGTATGGCAGTCGTGTTGCGGCACGGACCGGATCGTTGAGACCCGCCGCACCGGCCCCGTACGGTCGAGGAGTTGGAACACACGGCCGTGTGCCCGAGTGGCTCAGGGGCTCGACTGCAACTCGAGTTACACCGGTTCGAATCCGGTCACGGCCTCGGTGGACGTACGACACGGCGACTGCCGCCCCCTCCCCGTGAGGGCGCGGCAGTCGCCGTGCGCAAGTGGCGGGTCGCTCAGCCCGCGGCGCCGACTCCCGCCGCGCCACCGCGAGCAGCCCGCACCATTTCCCTGAGGTGCTCCTCTTCCTCAGGACTGAGCGAGGTCTGCACCAGCCGGCCACGGTACTGCGCGATCTCGAGGACGACCTTGTCCGCGGGCGCCTGGCTTGGCCAATGCGAACACCGCGGCGGCGCCCGGCCGGAGATCGGCGTTCACCTCCCGCATGAAGTCGTCGTTGACCCCGGTGTCGCTGAGCGCTTCCGCCGCCGCACCCATGGCGGCGCCGAGCACTCGACGACGATGCCCTCGAGCTCGACCAGGTGCTCACGGGACATAAGAAATGAGCCTGTCCCGCACATGATTGGCAGTGGCGAGATCGCGCGTAGGCGACGACGAAGAGATTGCTCATGCCGCTGACTCCTCGGGCTCGCGGCGCCTCGCCGACGGCATACCGCAACAACTATCCGAATCAGCCTCAAAGAGGGCATACAGAACACCAGGGGCCGCCCGCTCCGGGGTCGCGGGACCGCCGATAGGCTCCTGTGCCGTTGTCATGTCTAGGGGGATTCGCAGATGGAACGCGCACAGACGGAACGGCCACGGCAGGGCGGGCCGCACCGGTTCGGCCCGTACCATCTCCTCACCCGCCTCGACCCGACCGGACCCGGCTTCCCCGCCGTCGCCGAGCAGCGCTTCATCGCGCGCAGCGCGAACGGAGAGCGCACGGTCCTGATCAGCACGCCGCACGAAAGCGCCGATCCCGGCCGCTTCCTCGTCGAGGCGGACGCGGCCCGCCGCCTCCAAGGCCCATGGACCCTCCCGGTCGCCGAGCTCTCACCGACGCCCGAAGCCCCCTGGTACGCCTGCCCCTATCTCCCGGTGCTGCCGTTGCCCGTGGCCCTGGCCGTACACGGCGGTCCGCTGCCCGAACTCACCGTCCGAGCCCTGGGCACGGCCCTTGCCGAGACCCTCGCGGGCGCACACGCGGCCGGCTTCACCCACGCGGGCGTCTCCCCCGCCTCCGTACTGCTGGCCTGGGACGGGCCTCGCCTCACCTGCTTCGGCGCGGCACGCGCGGCGGCACCGGACGGCGAACGCCGCACCGGCCTCGCCGGCCTCGAGCCCGGAAGCCTCGCGCCCGAGGCGGCGGCGGGCGGGCGCCCCCGCCCGCCGGGCGACATCCACGGCCTGGGCGCTGTCCTGGCCTACGCGGCCACCGGCCACACGGTCCCGGACAGCGACGAACTCCCGGAATCCCTTCGCCCGTTGATCGCGCGATGCCTGACCCGCGACGCGGCGGCCCGGCCGACCGCGCCCGAACTGCTGCACGCGCTGTCCCCCTCGTCCGCCGCGCCCGCGGCCACGGTCCTGGACTCCGCCGCTCTCCTGACACCCGGCTGGCTGCCCGGGCGGGTGGTGGCGGCCATAGCCCGTCAGTCGTCGGAAGTGCTGGCCGCCGAAGTCCGTGCCCCCCAGACCGCTTCCAGGATCTGACGCCGATGCTTGCTCCCCTGACCCACACCGATCCCGTCACGATCGGCTCGTTCACCCTGCTGGCTCGGCTCGGTCACGGTGGCATGGGCACCGTCTACCTGGCACGAACAGCAGGCGGCCGCACCGTCGCCCTCAAAACCATGCACGCGACAATTGCCGCCGACCCCGCCGCCCGCACCCGGTTCCATCTCGAGACCGATGCCGCCCGCGTCATCGGCGGCCACCACGGCGCCACCGTGGTCGACGCCGACCCCACCGCAGAAACACCCTGGCTCGCCACCGAATACGTCCTCGGCCCACCCCTCGACGACGCCGTCGACCTCTGCGGCCCCCTCCCCGAAACCTCCGTCCGCGCCATCGGCGCCGCCCTCGCCGGAGCCCTGACCCAACTCCACGCATCGGACGTCGTCCACCGCGACCTCAAGCCCTCCAACGTCATGATCACCGCCTACGGCCCCAAGATCATCGACTTCGGCATCGCCCGCGCCGCAGGGGACGACCGCCTCACCCGCACCGGCACCGCCGCAGGCACCCCCGCCTACATGTCCCCCGAACAAGCCACCGGCCAGGAACACACCCCTGCCGGCGACACCTTCGCCCTCGCCGGCGTTCTCGTGTACGCAGCCACCGGCCACCCACCCTTCGGCACCGGACAAGCAGCAGACCTCCTCTACCGCGTCCGCTACACCGAACCCGACCTCACCCTCCTCCCACCGGCCCTCGCGCCCATCCTGGCCCGCTGCCTCGCCAAAGACCCCACCCACCGCCCCACCACACAGGAACTCACCACCCAACTCCACAACGGCCAAGGCCAATTCGCCGACCACCTGCCCCCCACCCTCCTGACCGACATCGCCCGACGCGCCACCCACGTCTGGCACCACCCCCCACACCGACTCCCCGCCCCCCAAGAACCCGCAGACCAGGACACAGGCACCGCACCCCTCACCCCCCTCCCTCGCCGCAGGCTCCTCCGACTCGCGGGCGGAACAGCCGTCGCCGCAGCCGCACTCGGCGCCGGAACCTGGACCTGGTTCAACAACGGAAGTGGTGACAAGGACGGCAAGCCCGATGCCAAGCCTTCTCCGACAACTCCGCCCGCCCCCAAGGGGGACTGGCTGTGGCGATTGCCGCTGTCCACGTCCGAGGCAGCACTGCGGCCACCCGCTCCCCTCCGTTTCGGAGCCTCCCTTGTCATCGCGGACGACAACGGGATGCGCACCATCAACGTCTCGTCGGGCGGCACCGAGATCGCCTCGCTGCTGAAGGCCCCCGTGCACAGGTGCGCCTCCGACGAGGACAGGGTGTACGGCAGCGAGCCCGGCGTCGACGGCAACGGCCCCCTCGTCATCCGGACGGTCAAGAGCGGCGGGCCCTCCCTGACTCCTGATGCCGTCGAGTTGAAGGACCTCAACGGGGGACTTGCCGCAACTCAGCTGCTCTGCGCCAAGGCCGATGTCGTCTATCTCGCCGCGGGGCGGGGGGACAACTCCGGCCAGGAGATCGGATACGGCGAGGGCCAGCAGTGGTTCCTGCTCGCCGTCGACGTCCATACGGGCAAGACTCTGTGGAAACAGCCGCTGCCGGCCATGCCCGCCGCATCACGGCGGCTCCACTTCCTTGCCGCCCGCGTGAGCGAGGACCACCTGGTCCTGACTCAGGAGACACCAGCGGGCAAGGTCAAACTCTCGGTTCGGGACGCCCGGACGGGCAAGCTCCGATGGGAACAGCCACTCGCCGTCTCCGATCCGGACGACATACAGGGCCTGCTGGAGGTCGACCTCGTCCACGTCTATCCCCCGACCGGACAGCTGAGAGCGCTGGCGCTGGCGGACGGCAAGCAGAAGTGGACGTTCGGCGTCGGCCGCGCCCAGCGCCGCACGGGGCCGCCGGCGGTCGGAGAGTGGGTGTACGCGGTGGAGGAAGGCCAGGGGCTCGTGGCCCTGGACTTCGTCACCGGAGAGCTTCAGTGGCGCGAGAAGGGCGGCGCGGGCGCGGACTCCGACATCACGCTCCCTCCCGTCCCGGGATACGCGTACGTCTACAGCTACAGCAGCAAGACCGGCCTGATGCGAGCCGTGGACGAGATGACGGGCGCGCCGGGCAAGAGCTTCAAGGCCTTCGGTGAACGCTTCTTCGCCTATGACGGCATCCCTGAAAGGATCATCGGCATGGGCAAGGACTTCTTCGCCGGCTACGAGCTCCGTTGATGACCGAACGTCCGGAAAGAGCTGTTCCTCGATGAAACCCCTCGGCACCGGTGACCCGCTCCGGCTCGGTCCGTACCGTCTGCTCGGCGTGCTCGGCGAAGGCGGCATGGGCAAGGTCTACTTCGGCCAGGACGCCACCGGCTCGACCGCCGCCGTGAAGGTCCTGCGGCCCGAACTCGCCTACGACCAGGGCCTCGCCCAGCGCTTCGTTCGGGAAGCCCGGATGGCGCAGGCCGTCACGAGCCGGGGCGTGGCACGCGTGCTGGGCGCGCAGACGGAGGGCGGCCGGCCCTGGCTGGCGACCGAGTTCCTGACGGGGCCGACGCTCGACCAGGCGGTCCGCGCCCATGGCCCGCTCGACGAACAGGCGGTGCGCGTGCTGGCCGCCGACCTCGCCAGGACCCTCGCGGACATCCACGCCGCAGGCCTGATCCACCGCGATCTCAAGCCCGCCAACATCGTCCTCACGTCGACCGGTCCCCGCATCATCGACTTCGGTATCGCCCGCCCCGAGCACGGCCTCACGCTGACGACCACCGGCCAGGTACCGGCCACTCCCGGCTACGGCGCACCCGAGCAGGTCATGGGACACCGCGTCGGCCCCGCGGCGGACGTGTTCTCGCTGGGCTCCGTCCTGGTGTACGCGTCGACCGGATCGCAGGCATTCAGCGGCACCCATGTCGCGGCCGTGCAGTACGAAGTGGTGCACGGTGTCGCGCATCTCGACCGCGTACCGGCACAGCTCGCGCCTCTGATCGGCCAGTGCCTCGACAAGCACCCCGCTCACCGGCCCACTCCGGCCCGGATCGCGGCAGTGGCCGCGCCGCCGCGAGGTGCGGAACGCATCTGGCGCCACGGCCCGTTGGCCGACGAGATCAAGCAGCGGGCCACGCTGACGCCGGGAGGCCAGGCACCGAAGGGCGTCTCACGGCGCCGATTGATCACCTCTCTCGCGGTGGGCGGCACCGCCCTCGCCGCCGGCGGCGGCTCCCTGGCCTGGTGGCTCCTGGGCGGCAAGGAGCCCGATCCCTTCGCGCTCCCGCCCGCCGCCGAGACACCCCGAGCGCGTCCTGCCGCGCCGGTCAAAGGGAAGCCGGCCCCACTCTGGGGTCCGATACGGGCGCTCGCGAGGCAGGCCACGGTACTGACGGTGCGTGATGTGGTCATCGCGGGTGCCCTGGGCGGAGGCGTGGCCGCGCACGATGTCGTGGACGGAAGGCGCCGCTGGACGGCGCAGGACATCGACCAGGAGGCGGGGCTCGTCTCCCTGTCGGACGCTCTCGTTGCGGCCGTCGACACAAAGGGCCGGCTGGTGACATATGTAGCCTCCACCGGCGAGCCGAGGTGGACGGCACCGGCAGCCGCTCACAAGGTCATCGCCACGGACGACTCTGCCGTGTACGTCAGCACCAAGGACGGCCGGCTGCGCAGCATCAGTCGCGCGAACGGCAAGATCCAGTGGACGGTGCGGCCCAAGGCTGACCTCACCAAGAAGCGCCGGCCCTCGGGCGTGGCGGCACAGGGCCGTTTGATCGTGGCCTCGGGCATGGGCCATGTCGTCGCTGTCGATGCCGGCAGCGGCCGTCCCGTTTGGGACTTCGCCGATCAGGCGTCCATCGACCTCGCGCCGATCCGGCCGGTGGCGTCGGGCGACGTGGTCCTCTTCAACGGGGCCACGCTCACTGCTCGCAGTCTGGCGGACGGCTCGGAGCTGTGGGCCAAGAGCGAACTGGTCGACGGCAGGATGAGTCCCGCAGGTCCTCCGCTGGTCGACGGGGAAATCGTCTACGCCACCCAGGGCCACTACGTCCTCGGCTACAGGATCGCCGACGGGGCCGAGGCGTGGAGGTCTCCGAAGTCGTACTTCATGTACAGCCCCGTGGCCGTGCAGGGCAATACGGTGTGCGCCATCAACTCGCGTCCCGTGGAAGGCGACGAGCTCCAACTGTGGGCCATGGCTCTCGACACCCGCAAGCAAGCCTGGACGCACGGCCTTCCCAAGGACGTGGGCACCCACATGATCACGGGCAGCGGCAACCGGCTCATCGTCACGGCAGGTGAGGAGCTGACGGCCCTGCCCGTTCTCGGCTGATCGCGGTACGGCTTCCGAACTCGGCCAAACCAATACCTCAGTTGCATCTGCGTACGGGTACGGACAGATCTCCGCTAGGGTCGTGCTCCGCCACATACCGCCGGTCGAACCGACCAGGACGCGGTGGGTCCAACGGGGCAGGAGGAAGCGTGAGGTTCGACGAGGAGTGGGCCGCGGCCCGGGCGGGGGCCTCACGGACGGTCGGGATGCGGCTCAACCATTCCGACGGCGGTGGCCGCAATCCCGGGAGCGCGACCGATCTGAGCGTCAACCAGGACGACCTCGGTGCCGTCGGCCACGACGCGTACCTCCTCCACGGCAGGCTGTCGCGGGACGGCGACCACGCCAGGCCGTCGACCTTCGAAGCCGCGAACGCCCTGACGAACGGCAATTTCGTCAGCGGATCGGAACTGCTGAAGGTCCACGACCGGTGGCACACACAGTTGCGGACGCTGCTGGACGCATGCGGCCAGATCTCCAACCATCTGGACCACACACGGGCCGACCACGCCGACAACGACGCCGACATCGCAGGCAAGTTGACCGCCGTCTCCAAGCTCGACGAATACTTCACGTAAGCCGCCGGAGGGAAGCGCCGTGCTGCAATTCGACGACGTCGTCAACGCACCTGTCGGCAAGCTGAAGGAAGCCGTCGACCGCTGGTCCGAGACGGTGACCAGACTGGAGAAGCTCGCCGACGACGCCCGGCGGGGCATGAAGGCCAAGTCGGACAAGGCCGACTGGGAGGGCGTCAACGCGAGCATCACCAGGCCGTTCATCACAAAGAGCGTCAAGGAGTTCCACGACGCGGCGGCCCAGGCCAAAGGCATCGAACTGCTGTTACGGGACGCGCACACCTCGTTCAAGGCCGCCAAGGACGCGCTGGTCAGGATCAGGGACGAGGAAGGACCCGCCGCCGGGATCCATGTGGGCGCGGGCGGCAAGGTGACACCACGGCACCCGGTCCAGGACGACATGGCGGCGCGCCACGAGCCCGACCATGCCCTGTACGCGGCAACCCTGCGGAAGCAGGAGGAAGCCGTCCGCTCCTGGCAGAAGAAGATCGACCGCATCGTCGAGGACTGCTCCGACGCGGACGACTCGCTGAAACGGGCCCTTGCGGGAAACGTTAGGGACGACCACGAATTCACCGCCCCGAAGTACAAGAGCCTCGACGCCGAACAGGCCGACCGGGCAGCGGCGCTCATGAAGACAGTCACAGGTGAGGGCGGCACGGCGCGTAACGTGGCGGCGCTGAAGGAACTCGAAGACCTCCTCGACGACAACCGCACAGATCCTGACGTCTCTGCCGCCTTCTACCGGAAGCTGGGCGCGGAAGGCACGCTCGAGGCGTACACGAAGATGTCGCTGGACGCGACCTCGCTCGGCCCCGCCGGCCTGGACCGGGTCAACATGGTGCGCAACATCCAGAACGACATGGGCGCGATGCTCGGGCTCGCCACACAGACGTCGACGCCGAACCACCTCGACGCCACATGGACGACGCAGCTCCTCAAGGCAGGCCGCAAAGAGATCGACGTGTCGGGCTTCACCGCTCCCGGTACCAAGGTGTACGGCTACCAGGCGCTGGGGGCGCTCCTGCGGGAGGGCACGTACGACAAGGACTTCCTCACCGCCGTGGGCCGCGACATGGTGGCGATGGACAAACAGAACCCGGACATCTGGCACGAGAACATGCCGCTGAGCCACTCCCCTGTGTCCATCAACCTGGACGGGGAGGGCGGCAAGGGATTCAACCCGCTCACCGGCCTCATGGAGGCGATGAGCAAGAACCCCGAGGCATCAACGGCGTTCTTCAACGAGCCGGTCCGCGAGGACACCGACAAGGACGGCATCGTCACGCTGTCGGACGGGGCGATCAAGGGCAAGGACGCCCAGGGCGTCGTCGACCACATGCTGGACAAGAAGCCGACGGCGGACTGGTACGACACGACGGTCGGCGGCGAGATCCACCCCGGGCAGACGGCGCTCGGCAACGCACTGGAGGCGGCGGTCACCGGCCGCGTACCGGGCGACGAGGACGCAGCCCCCGTGTCCCACACGAAGGCCATGAGCAGCGTGATGGAGCAGGTCGTCGCGAAGATCGGCGCGGACCCGTCCCTCGTGGCGGCGAAACCCGGCGACCCGCCGGGCCCGCTGAGCTCTCTCGCACCGCAGTTCGGCAACATGGCCGCCGAGTACATGCCGGACCTCCAGGCCACCGCGGAGAACGGCGCGGACCAGGTCAAGTACCTCGGAGAACCGGCCGAGTTCCGCAAGGACGAGATGGCCGCGTTCCTCGGCGCGGTGGGCCAGGACCCACAGGCCTACGGCGCGATCACCAACGCCCAGCAGGCGTACACGACGACGCTCGTGTCCGACGTGTTCCACAACCCGGAGCGCCACGGCGACACGGGCGAGGCGGTGCGTAACGCCGTCCACCCGGGCGGCGAGATCGCGGGCATGATGACCGAGGCGCGGGCGCAGGCCGTCCACGACGCGAAGACTCATGAGGCATCGGAATACAACGCGGGCGTGGCGGACAACGCCAAGTGGACCAACCGCGTGATCGATGCGGTGGGCGGCAAGTATGTCGAGATGGTCCCGGTGGGTGGTGACGTGATCATGTGGATCAAGGAGGACGTCACGGAGTCGGCGGTGAAGAGCGCGGAAGCTGATAAGTCCGACGAGGGTCGCCGCGAGTCTGCCGGCGGCTACGCAGAGGCTGAGCGCGTGGCCAAGGAAGCTGCCAAGAACGCCGTTGAGACGGGCGCCCGAGGATCCGGCCTCTCGGCTGAGCAGATCGAGGAATATCAAGGTTCGGCCTCAACGCAGACGGGAACGGCTCACTCCGTCGGCCGCGACCTAGTGGCCAGTTCGCATCCCAAGGGAAAGTAGCCTTGCATCAACTGCGGAAAATCGCCACAACCGCTGCGAACCTCGCGGTCCTGATCCTAGTCGTGACCGGTTGTTCCAACGGTGAAACCAAAGCCGTCCCGGAGCTACCGGAACGGATCTGCTGGGATGTATTCGCGAGCAAGGATCTCGTTCCTTTCCTGCCCGCCGGTGAGAAGGTCACGCTTTCCTCAAGGCCCTTCGTGCTTGATGAAGACCTCGATTCCACAACATGTTCCCTCGATATCGACGGCCGTACGCAGTTCCAGGCTTCTGCCAGGTACGAAACCTTCGAGCAGGGAATCGACTGGTCCAGTTACGAAAAAGTCGACCCCGATCCGATCAACCTAGGAAGAAAGGGCATCATCTGGCACAACGGGGCTGTCTCCTACATCGCTTGCGAACCTTCGAAGTCCCCTTCCACGCCCGGGAAGTACATCGAAGTGAACCTCCACACCTTCGACAGACCGGATAATCCAGAGCCCCGCAAAGCCCTCCCCGCCCTGCTGAAGCAGTTCGTGGCCTTCGCGCAGCGCGAGCTGAATTGCGAGTGACGACGCCGCCCTCCGACCAGCCCGCGCGAGCGTCGCCTTCGCCTTCAACCGCACATACGCAACGTCACGGGTACGTCGGCGCAGGACACCCGTGCCTTGCCGCCGACGCCGCAGCGAAGGTCTTCAAAGCCTTCCGCTCCAGCCCGGGATCCGGGTCCACGAAACCGTCACCGTTGTCCAGCGGCTCCACCGTGTAGAGGGCTTCTCCGGAGGGACATGCCGCAGTGGCCCAGTAGGCCCCGGCGCCCGGTCGAACTGGTCACCCCGCACGGTCTCGAGGCGGGCGGCCTTCGCATAAGGCCCGTAATAGGCGGCGATCCTGAAGCGCTCTTCACCCGAGTTGTCGGCGAGTACGCAGTCTTCGACCGGTGCGCGCCCATCAGCCGCGGACCCGTAGGTCGCCGAGGCGATTCCCTCACAGGTACCGGCGGCCTTCCCGGCCGGCGTCAGGGCCGATGACTGCTTCGAGGGCACCGTGGCCACCTCCTCGCCAGGTCGCCGCCGGACCTGACGGTGGCGCCGTGTCTCAGAAGACGGGGGCCCCGGCTAGTCCGCGGGCGTCAGCTTCGGATCGGCAGGAAGCCCTGCATTCCCCTCGCACTTCAATTCCCCGGCCACGGCAACTGCGGCCGAGTGAAGCACCGCCATGTTCGCCTTGTGTACTTCCTCCGTGTCCGAGGGCGGCTCCGACTGCGAAAGGTGGCCCGCGACCCGCGCGGGGCGGGACTTCGAGCCCTCCAGCTCGGGGCTGACGCACTCGAAGTACAGGTACGCGTCCTCCGCCCCGGCCAGGGCTTCCTTCCCCATCGGGTATGCATGAAGGTTCGCGGCGTGGTTGCTTCCGGACAGGTCGTCAGGGGCGTACAGCGAGAAGCTGACGGTCATGGAGTTCACACCGCCATCCGTCTTGGAGATCTCGCAGAACTGCTTGCCCCGGCTCCAGTTGAGACGTTTGCCGTAGTCGCTACGCAGCTGTTCGACCGTCTCGTCCGCCGTCGCGTCGGCGGCGTCGGAGAACCGCTTACCCATCACCTGCTCCAGTGCCGTCAGCGCCGCAGGCGACAGGACACCACCGCACTGGTCCTTGGCCGCGGTGCGCTTCGCCGCGGGCTCGTCATTGCCGCCACACGCAGTCGCACCGAAGCACAGAGCGATACTCACCGTCGCGGCCAGTACCGCATCCCGTCGTCGCATCACGATCTCGCGCCCATTCCTCGTCAGCCGGTTTCCGGGTCCTGTCCCTGCTGGTCTTCCCTCAGGTTGCCGGTGTTGTAGCCGCCCTGCGCAGATTCACGCAGGTCCTGCTCGAACTCACTGCTCATCCGGTCGCCGTACTGGTCGATGAACCGCTCCATCGGAGCCTCGGAGCTCACCTCACCAGCGCGGAAGACCTCGGACTTCTGCTCCCGGATGTCGCCCTCCGTCACCTTCTTGTGGTCTTCCACGGACTTGTCCGACCAGTCGCCGATGACCTGGCCGGCCATCTGCTCCAGAGCACCGCTGCCTGTGTCCACCGCGAGCGGGACCAGGATGGCCGCTGCGCCGGCGGCGGCTGCCGTCGCCGGGAGGAAGGCCACGCCGGCCGCGATGCCTGCTGTCGCCCCGAACTCGATCCAGGCGGAACGCTTCTCGTGCGCCTTTTCGTACTCTTCGTGCTTCTTCAGGCCTTCGGCCTCGACCTGGTCGCCTCGAGACTGATCGAGAATGCCCTGGATCTGGCCGCCTGTGTTCACGGCGTGCCGTGCGCCACCCTCGTCTATCTTGCCGTCGGGGCCCACCTGTGTCTCTAGAACACTTGTGGTGTAGATGCGCTCGGCGGTGCTGATGGAGGCGTAGGCGTCCGGGTGCTGGCCCAGCACGCTGAGGAACTCGCGAGCGCCCGAACGCCCGAAGGTGGCGTGCGCCTCCGGATTCTTGCCCGGCGCGTAGATGCTGTCCGGATCGTTCTTGTCGATCGCCCAGTTGAGGTCGTCGATGTATCCGGCACCCATGTTGCCCAGGCTGTCGGCCAGCGCCGAGTGGTTCTTCTTGAGGAACTCCGGGTCGCCGCCGTACTTGTCGACGACCTTCTCCATGATGTCGGCGGATGCCTCGTCCCGGACCAGTTTGGGGTTCGGGTCGTCGTAGGCGTGACCGAGCGTCGCCGACTCCAGGGCGTGCCCGAAAGCGTCGGGCATGTAGTTCATCGACTGCTTGGCGTCGTCCGGATCGTGTCCGACGATGTCGGGGAACGACTTGTAGTCCTTGTTGGTGAAGTAGTCCAGGTAGCTGGTTATCTCCTTGCCGTCCGCGTCCTTCGGAACGCCACCCTTGTACGTGCCGTCCTCGTTGTACGCCTTCGGGTCCGACGAGAAGAATTCCTTTGACGCCTCCGGGCTGTGCCCGAGCGCCTCCAGCATGCTGACGACCGGGTCGTAGCCCGCCCCGTTCTTGCCCGACGGGTTGAAGGGGTGCTTGTCGTAGCCGAGCGTGCTCTTCGTGTCGGCGAACATGTACGGATCCTTGGCATGCAGCTGGACCACGTGTTCGGCGATCGGGTTGAGGAACTTCGGGTCGTAGTTGCCGTACCGCATGATGCCGCCGAGCAGCTGGTACCCGTACGGGCCGTTGTAGTCGTGCTTGGCCAGCGGGATGCGCTCGGTGCCGAGCTTGCGCATCTCGTCGCCCCACCGCTGGGTCCACTTGTCGTCCTTGCCGGTGGGATCCGTCGCCGTGGCAAGGTTGAGGCCGAGGTTCTTCTGGAGCTCCTGGACGTCCTTCAGACGTTCCTTGTCCTGCTTCGAGTAGTCGTACGTGTCCGTGGAGAGCTGCCCGAAGAACTCGAGTGAACCCTTCGGCCCGAGGCCGTCGTAGAAGGTCCGGGAGAACACCTTCGAGTCGTGGTTGTCCTTGAGAAGCTCGTTGAGCTGCTCGAGCTCCTTGTGCGAGAGGTCACGGCCCTTCTTCGCGAGGTCGACCGCGCGCTGGGCCTCTTCCGCGTCGATGCTGCTGTACTTGGGGGCGCTGAAGTTGTGCTTGTCGCCGGTGATGTTCGCCTTGAGCGCGTTGGACACGGCGATGTCCGCGTCGTCGCACGTCTCGACGATCGCGTCGACCCGCTTCTGCATGGCCTCGATCTTCGCCCGCTGGGCCCGCAGCGCCTCCGGATAGTCCGGGTCGTGACGCGCGCCCTGGTCCTTCTCCAGCGGATACGACGCCTCGACCTTGCCCTGGGCCGTGATGACGAGATGCTGCGCCGGCGCCTCGGTGTCCATGAGCTTCTTGAGGTCGTCCTTGGCCTTCTTGAACGCCTCGTACCCGTCCGACAGGATCTGCTTGATCCCCTTGGCCGCCTTCGCAGCGTCGTCGAACTCCTTGGCCGTCTTGTCGACGAACGGCTTGGTGACTTCGGCGTTCACCCCGCGCCAGTAGTCGTCCTTCGCCTTGGCCGCCATGGTGGACCTCGCGTCGGTGGCGAGCGTCTCGAGGTCGGTCGTCATCTTGGACCAGTCGTCCACCGACGCCTTCAGCTTGTCGAGTGGAGCGTGGTACACGTTGTCGAACGTCAGCATGGCTCCCCCGCCTACTTCAGGTACTCGTTGATCTTCGACGTGCTCAGAGACGCCGCGATGTCCTTCTCGTCCTGCGCGTGCGACGCGGCGCTGTAATCGAGATGGTTCGAGATGTTCGCGCACGCATCGAGCAGCGTCTGCAGCTGAGAGCCCCATGTCTCGTGCACCGTCGCCATCGCGGCACCGGTCCGGAAACCGTTGGCGGTCATCATCGTCGCCGCTTCCGACGTGCTCGCATTCGCTTTCTTCCCGACCGTGTTCAATCGGCCGTGCAGGAGGAATGCAGCATTTCCAATAGCACCCAGCTTGTCCTGATTGGCCTGAAGATCGGCGGTACTGCTGCCGCCACCCCCCTCTGCAGGCAGTTGGTTCAAACGCATGCTGACATTCGCAGTCGACTCGGAACGGACCGAAGACCACTCGGTGTCGAACGACATGAATCCCCCGGAACCTGTGCAAACGAAAGGTGGCGTGCCAACGGACAGTCGGACCGGACCACCCTACGACGGAATCCGGGCGGACCAAATGGTCCGCCCAGCATCTCTACATCCAAGTGCCGTCTGGCCTGTGAGGGGTAGCGGCATGCCCTCGAGCAGGATGCTGCGGCGTGCGCCGGTAGGCTCTTTCGGCGTAGCCATGCCTCGGGGGATTCACAGATGGAACGTGCGCCAATGCACAGGATGAACCGTGTGCCGACCCGCACCGGCCGAAGCCCGCAGGATGCCGCCCGCCGGATGTCCTGACCGACATCGCCACCGACGTCTGGACCCACCAGCCGCACCGACTCCCGGCACCGGCGGCGGACGCAAGGAGCGCCGGCTCCGGCGGTGTGGCGCGTCGCAGCCTCCTTGTGGCCGGTAGTTCGGCACTCGGTCTCGCCGCGGCATGCGGAGGCGTCTGGGCCTGGCTCGGCTCGCGAGATCCGGAAGCCAAGGCGAGACCGTCCGACAAGAGCACGACCTCCCCCGCGCCGTCGCAAGAGCCGCTGAGTGACTACCTCTGGCAGGTTCAGATCTCCCCTGTGGATGACGAGACCGTAGAGGTCTTCCCTGCCGCCGAACCGATGCCGGTCGTCCTGGGCGACAACGTCATGCTGGTGACCGAGGAGGGGCTGACCGCCGTCGACCCCACGACGGAGAACTCGGTCTGGACGACCGTCAAGCTCGAGGACGCATGGCGCGTGACCACAGACGGCCATCGGATCTTCCGTATCCCGGGCATCGATCACTTCGGCGTCGAAGGCCAGGTCAAACCCCTGGTCGTCGACTCCGTAGAAGCATCCTCAGGAAAGCCGGCCACGCTGCGGCAGACTTTCAAGGACCCCGCCTGCGATCCGTCGGCCGCTCCGACGCGAAGATCCGCTGGACGGTCGGGGCCGGCGTGAACCTGCGCACCGAAGTACGGCCGGTGGGCATGGCAATGGACGGCCGTCTCGTGGTCTCCGCGGCAGGGGGCGAGGTCATCACTTTCGACACCATGGACGGCCGCAAGGTCTGTGAGCGCAGGCGCCAGGCCGAGCAGGCGTTGTTCCCGGCGCACCAGGACGGCGTCGCCTACCTCGGCGGAAGGACGCTTGCAGCCCTGCGGATCGGTGACGGCAAGGAGCTCTGGCCTCATCGCCTCGACCCCGGGACGGGCAAGACCCTGTGGCGGAGGGGCGGTGGCAACGGCCCCATGCGGACCCAGGGCGCGGGAGTCTGGATCGTCGACACGAACGAGTTGTCACCGCAGTTCAGCGGCCTGGAACTTGAGTCCGGCCGACTACGCATGAAGTACGGGGCAGGCGAGGGCAACCGTTGGGGCATCGCGGTCGGTGGCAACCGCGTCTTCGTCCACGACTCGCACTCGCTGACCGCGCTGCCGGTGTTCTGAAGAACCTCGCCGGTCCCGTCAGCGGAAGGCATCCGGCGATGCAGCACCGACCGCCTCGGCACAGTGGCTCTGGAGGCGGTTGGCGCCGTGTCGGTCCGAACTAGCCGTTGACACGTCGGGAACGGACCACGGACAGAGTCACTGCCGCACCGATGATCACCGCGGCACCGACCCCGAGTGAGATCCACAGCGTGGTGCTGCTGCCGCCTTGGGATTCGGACGCGGCGTCCGCAGGTTGCTTCGTCTCCGCGTCCTTGCCGGCCGCGGGCTCCGCAGCCTCCGCCGACGGTGACTTGGAAGCGGCGGCTGCCAGATCGGGCAGCGGATACTCGTCGGCCGGGCCCGGGTCGCCCGGTGTCTTGAGGGCACGCAGCGGGCGCACTGCGCCGTAACCGACGTGGTCGTTGCGCTTGTTACCGCTCGTCGGGGCGCTCACCGTGTTGAGCATGACCCGGAGAACCTGGTTGTTGGTCCACTCGGGGTGCTTGGACCAGATGAGGGCGGCGGTGGCGGAGGCGAGAGCGGTGGCGGCACTGGTGCCGTGGCCTGTGCAGAGGCCGGTCTTCCCGCCGCACGCGTGCACGATGTCATCGCCGGGAGCGGCCAAGTCGACCTGCACGCCGTACTGCGATTCCTTGGTCTTCTTGAGATCCTTTCCGATGGCGCTGACACCAACGACACCAGGCGTGGCTCCCGGATACTCAGGATCGTTGTCCACATCACCGCTGTTGCCGACGGAGGCAAAAAGCAGCGAACCGCGATCAAGCGCATACTCCACCGCGTCGTCCAGCTCTGAGGAACCTTTGGTCCAACCGATGGACATGTTGATGATCTTGATGTCCTGATCAGCTGCGTACTTGATCGCTGCGGCCGTGGCCTTATTGGACTGAGCGATCACTTCCGGCCGATTGTTGTCAAAGCCGACGTCAGGGATCCGGATCGGGACAATCGTGGCATCCGGAGCGAGGCCGAAAGCACCGTCACCGCTACCGCTCTCGCCGGTACCTGCGATGATGCCCGCCATGCCCGTGCCGTGACCGTTGTAGTCGGTCCGCTCATCGCCCTTCTCCTCGGGGGCCAAGTCCTTGCCCTGGAGCACCTGCCCTCGGAGGTCGCCGTTTGTGGCGTCCACACCAGTGTCAATGACGGCGACTTCAACACCCTTTCCCGTACTGATCTGCCAGATCTCCTCCGCCCCCATGGCATCCAGGTGCCACTGCTTGGACCGGATGGTCTCTGAATGAGCAGGCGTGCTGGCGACACCCAGCAGCAACAGCCCCAAAGTGGCCACTCCGACAACGCGCCCACGCAGGGGATGGATACTGCTGGTCGTCATCTACTTCCTCAATCTTGTGCTCGACGATCAATCGATGACAGGCGGCGCCACGCGCCGGCTCGCCCGCCATGTCTCCTCGTCCTCGACGAGGTAATCAGGGCGTTCACCGTTCGGCTCGGAACGCCTCTCGCCGGCACCCTGGTTCGAGGGAGCAGCGCCCCGCATGAACGGTTGGCCGGAGCTCTGTCCCGCGGATCCGCCGGTTGCCCCCCGCACCAGACCAGAGCCGCCTGGTGTGAAGGGGCGGGCGCCGGCAGCACCGGGCTGCTGCGGCCGTCCGCCGATGACCCCGCCGGTCTCACCGGCAAGACGACGGCCGGTCGCACCCTGCCCGGAATTCATGCTGCCTGTCATCCCGCCACCAGGAGCCATCGGCTGTCGCCCATGGACACTCTCGTTGCCGACGACCGTACTCCGCGGGATACCGACGGTCGGCTTCCCTGTAGTTGATGGCACCTGTCGCCCGCCCGTGATCCCACTGTCGCGAGGCAGCCGAGATGCCTGACTCACAGGCCCTGGCCCGCCGCCCTGTCCGGGCAGGATGGGGGAGCGACCACCGGGTCCCGGCTTACCCGTAGGCGTCACGGGAGACACCGGCTTTCCAGCATTCGTGACAGGCGCCAACGGGCCGACCGGAGGAAGTCCTCCGGTCTCGGGCCGCACCGGCCCCGGCGCGGGAGTGACTGGAGGCACATTGGGGGTAACCGGGGGGAGAGTCTCGATACTGTCGATCTCCATGGCGACAGGGCGCTCCTGCCGGGGTGCAGGCGGACTGACAACTTCTGTCCGCTCAGCCGTTTCGGCCCGCGCAGAGTCGCGGTTCACAGGCTGCGCATACGGAGCGACGTCGGACTGCCGGACGGAGCCAGTCGCACTGGAGCGGGAGAGATCGTCGCTACCGCCGCGCACGCCTCCCTCCGGCACGAAGCGGTCCGGCGGCGGCTGGAACGTCGGCAGTTCCTGCGTCTCGATGCGCGTCTTGGACGCGGCATACGCGCCGGCCAGCTTGTTCATCTGCGCGATCGCCTCATGGCGCTTCTTGTCCAGGTCAGCGCGCGCCTTGCTCGCGATGTCGGCCGAGTCGGGGTCGTTCCGGTGCTCCAGAGCCGCTTCCAGATTGGCCTTCGAACCGGCGATGTCCCGGGGAATCGCGCTCTTGACCTCAGCGATCACGACCGCTGCCTGCGCCATCGCCTTGGACGCCTCGTCGCTGTAGTCAGCGAGGCGGAAGGTGGCACTCGACAGACTGGCTCCCCAGTCGACAAAGGCCTGGAAGCCTTCACCTTCCCATTTCACCCGCTCCGGACGGAACTTCAGCTGCTGTGCGATCTCGCGTATGTCGAATGCAGCTTCCGACAACCGATCCGCCGCCGCCTTCACCGAATCCTTGTCGGCCTGGTCGAGCCACGCCAACATCTGCTCATGGGTCAGGCCCTCGAAGCTGGTCCGTCCCCCGCCGCCACCGCCGGCAATCTCAGCCACTTCTCCGCCTCACTCGTCCCCGTGGTCCTCTTCGTCCTCGACGTCGTGCGTCGTGCCGCTACTGGAGCCCGCCGACACCGGCCGAGTCGCCACCTGCCGGCGGCTGTCCGTTCGCTCCGGGGTCGGTCTGCCCCTGCTGCTCTTCCTTGGCCTTCTCCTGGGCAACCGGGTCACGCTTCGGGTCGTAATGCTGCTGCGTCCGCTCATGGATGGCCAGCATCCGGCGACGTACGTCGTCGTCCATGGTCTCGTATCCGTCCTTGGACGCCACGACCGCGATGCCCATGCCTTCCATGCAGTCCTTCAGGAGCTGCGACAGCTGCTTCAGCTGGTCGATGACGGTGCTGTACGCGGCCGCGAGGCCGTTGGCCTCGACCCAGTACGCACCACCCCCACCGAACTGGCCGCGCTTCAGCGCCTCTTGTGCGACCTTGTCGGGTCCCGCCGGGGAGCCGTTCAGTTTGATGATCAGGTCGTCGACGCGCTTCTTGAACGACGTCATCGACTCGGGGTCGTAGAGCATTGCGGCCAGCCCAGGGTTGACCATGCGCAACTGCCGCTCGTCGCTCGACATTCCGTCTGTCGGCATCGGCGGGCCGTACACCGGCCGCCCCGTCCCGTCGTCCTCCGCCACGAATGCCTCCCCGTTTACACACGTCTGCAGGGATCACTCTACCGAGTGGGCATGACACAGCGCACCCCTGGATTGCACTAGCAACCCGCCGACTACGTCACGAGTTTGGAACAGCCACCGCCGCCTGCGGCCGGATCGGCAGGCGGTTGATCGGGCGGCCCGTCGCCGCGCGGACCGCGGAAGCGACCGCGGCCGGGGAGGTGACCACCGGCGCGGCGCTCGCGGGCTTGGCGCCGAAGGGGGCCACGACGTCGCGTTCCTCGACGAGTTTCACGATGCGAATGTCCGGCGCGTCCAGGGCTGTCGGGAGGGCGTAGCCGGTGAGGTCGGGGTGGCGGATCACGCCGCGGGCCGTGCGGAGGTTCTCCGTGAGGGCCGCGCCGACACCCTGGGTGACGCCGGCCTCTATGCGGGTGGCCAGTTGGGCGGGGTTGAGGACCCGGCCGACGTCCTGGGCCACCGCCATCTCGACCACGCGGACCGAGCCCAGTTCGATGTCGACGTCCACCACCGCGCGGATCGCGCAGAACGCCAGGCCGACGAAGGCGTCGCCCTGGCCCGACTCGTCGAGCGGCTCCGTGGGATGGGGGCGGCACTGGGCGGTGGCCCAGAGTTCCTTGCCTTCCATCGCCTCGGTGACCGTCGTCGACAGGACACCGTCGTACGACGTGATCTTGCCGTCGGTGATCTGGAGCAGTTCGGTGGACATACCGAACTTGTGGGCCAGCGGCTGGAGAAGCTGTGTGCGGACCATCTTCGCGGCGCGTTCGACCGCGCCGCCCGACACCCAGGTGTGGCGGCCGTGGGCGGCGGGGCCGGCCGGTGGCTGGTCGGTGTCCACGGAGGCGACGCGGACGTCGTCGATGCCCAGGGTCTCCTGGACGATCTGGCGGGCGAGCGTCGTGAACCCCGAGCCGGTCTCGACGGCCGCGCAGATGACCGTGGCGACTCCGTCGTGGACCTTGACCGTGGCCGTGGAGACCTCGTCGGTGCCTTCCGCGCCGAGCATGTGGACCATGCCGAGGGCGTAGCCGACGCCGCGGCGTACCGCGCCCGGTTCGCCGGCTCCCTCGGGGCCGCCCGGGAGGAGCCAGTCGTCCTCCGGGGAATCCTTGGGGAGGGGCGGCAGCGGGAAGTCCCGTACGGCCTGGAGCAGTTCGGCGACGGGGGCGGGGCAGGTGACGGTCTGGCCCGTGGGCAGGATGTCGCCGGTGGCGAGGACGTTGCGCAGGCGGATCTCGGTCTGGTCCAGGCCCAGTTTCGCGGCGAGCTTGTCCATCTGCGCCTCGTACGCGGCGCAGACCTGCATCGCTCCCTCGCCCCGCACATGGCCGGAGGGCGGGTTGTTCGTGCGCACCGCCCAGCCCTCGATGTGGGCGTGCGGGACGACGTACGGCCCGCAGGCGAACGCGACGGCGGCGGCCAGCGACTCGGATGAGGCGTCGGCGTACGCGCCCGCGTCGAGCAGCAGCTGCGCCTCGACCTTGACGAGGTGGCCCTCCGCGTCCGCGTGGTGCCGGTAGCGCAGCAGCGTCGGGTGGCGGTGGGCGTGGCCGAGGAAGGACTCCTCGCGGGTGGCGGCGAGTTTGACCGGGCAGCCGGTACGAAGTGCGAGCAGTCCGAGGGGCAGCTGGAAGCCTGGGTCCTCGCGGTCGCCCGTCGCACCCGGTACGCCGGTGACGACGACCTTGACGCGCTCCGGTTCGAGGCCGAAGCAGGCCGCGGCGAGGTCGCGGTCCGTGTGCGGGTCGGTGGAGGCCACGTAGAGCTCGACGCCGCCGTCGGGACGGGGCACGGCGAGGCCGGCCTCGGCGCCGATGGGGGCCGGGTCCTGGCGGCCGATGCGGTACAGGCCCTCGACGATCACCTCGCCCGTCGCGTCCGGGTCGCCGTAGCGGAGCGGGATGTGGCGGATGAGGTTGCCGTCGGGGTGCAGCGGTTCGGCGGCGAAGGCCTTCTCGGGGTCGGTGACCGGCTCGAGGACCTCGTACTCCACCGCGATGGCCGCCGCCGCGAGACGGGCCGTGTCGGGGTGGTCGGCGGCGACCGCGGCGATCGCCTCGCCGTGGTGGCGGACGATCTCCGACGCGAAGACGGGCCGGTCGGCGATGCGCCTGCCGTACGCGCCGTCGCCGGGGATGTCCTCGTGGGTGATCACCGCGTGTACGCCCGGCATCTCGAGAGCCGCGGACGTGTCCACGGACACGATGCGGGCGTGCGGGTGCGGCGAGCGCAGCAGCGCGGCCCACAGCAGGCCCTCCGCCCACAGGTCGGAGGCGTAGGGGAACGTGCCCTCGCTCTTGGCGCGGGTGTCGGCGGCGGGAAGCGACGCGCCGAGGCCGTGGGCAGGAGCCTCCGGCTGGGGGCTGTCGACCGGCTGCGGCATCGCAGTGGTGGCCGCGTCGTTGCTCACGCCATGCCTCCGTCGTGCGGGTGAATCTGCACACTACCTGCGCCGGGTGCCGCCTGGTGCGGGATGCGGGCTTCGTCACCGGCCTCCGTCTCCTCGGCGGCGGCGGTGGCGCTCGCCGCGCGTTCGGCGACCACCTCGCGTACGGCGTCGAGGACACCCCGGTAGCCGGAGCAGCGGCAGAGGTTGCCGCACAGGGCCTGGCGGGTCTCCAGTTCCGTGGGGGCGTGGTTGCCCTCGAGGAGGTCGTGGACGGTCATCGCCATACCGGGGATGCAGAAGCCGCACTGGACGGCGCCGCACGCCGCCAGCGCCCGCTGGACGTCGGAGGGTTCGCCGTCGGTGGCGAGGCCTTCGACCGTACGCACCTCGGAGCCCGCGGCGGTCGCGGCGGGGACCAGGCAGGAGGCGACGAGCCGGCCGTCGACCTGCACGTTGCAGGCGCCGCATTCGCCCTGGGAGCAGCCGTCCTTGGCGCCGGCGAGGCCGAGGCGCTCGCGCAGGACGTAGAGCAGGGACTCGCCTATCCAGGCGTCGCTGACCGGGCGGTCGGTGCCGTTGACGCGCAGGACGTACGAGGTGGGCGGGTGCTCCTCGGTCCCGGCGGGCGGCTCGGCCGCAGCGGCCGGGGCGGGGTCGGCCGGCACGGCATCGGCGCCGGCATCGGCTCCGGCATCGGCCTGGGATCCGGCCGCCGGCTCGGGCTCGGGGCCGGACCGGGATTCCACCTCGGACGGTGACTCGGGCTCGACCCCGGCCTCGGCCTCGGCAGACGTCCCGCCGGGTACCTGCACCGTGGCGGCGGGCTCGGCGGGCTCGACCGGTTCGGCCGCCGCCGCGTCCTCTTCGGCGGCCGGTTCGGCGGCCACCGGCTCCGAGCCGGACCCGGCCGGGTCCTCCGCCCGCTGCGACTCGTCCGCCGCCCAGGGCGCGGAGGCGCCGCCCGGCAGCGTCGCCCAGGGGGCCGGCGCACCTCCGGGGAGCGTCGCGGACGGGGTCGTACCGGCCCAGGGCGCGTCGGCATCGGGCGGCAGTGGGAACTCGCCGGAGTCGGAATCGTACGCCGCGGCAGGCTCCGACTCCTGGGCTTCCGCGAACTCCGAGAACTGCGGGAACTGCGGGGCCGCCTGCGGCCCTTGCGCCTCTCGGGCCCCCGGAAACGCCTGGGACTCCCCGAACATCCCTGACTCACGGACCTCATAGGCCTCGCGCGCGTCATGTGCATTGGGGACATCCTGCGCATCGTGCGCATCCCGGAACCGCTGAGCGCCCTGAGCGTCATGGGCGTCATGGGCGTTGTGCGTCGCCTCGTGAACGTCCTGGGACTCGTGGAAGACCCACTGCCCCGTCTCGTTCACATTCACGTTCGTGTTCGCGTTCGCGTCCGACTCGCCGGCCGCCCCCTGCCCGGCAGGCTCCGGCCACGGCGTCGCCCAGCCGCCGGCCGCCGTCGGGTCCGTCCCCGCGGCAGGCGTCAGCGGCCTGATCATCGGCGGTACGTAGCCGTGCCCCGGCGCCTCGAGCGGGGCGGCGTCGGAGGTGGTGAACTCCGGGGGCAGCTGGAAGAAGGCCGTGGCCTCGCCGTCGTACTCGCCGCCCTGCGGCGTGGGCTGCCAGCCGCCGCCCTGGTCCCCGTACGAGCCGTACGAATCACCGTAGGAACCCTGCGGCGGCTCGTGCCGGCCGTAGGCCTCCCCGTGCTCGGACTGCCCGTACGGCTGTCCCTGCTCGTACTGTCCGTACGACTCGCCTTGTTCGTACTGCTCGTACGACTCCGCATCACCGCGCTGCGCGTACGACTCGCCGTGACCGTGCTGCTCGTACGGTCCTCCTTGGCCGTGCTGACGGCCGTAGGGGTCCCGCTGGTCCTGACCGTCGTACCGGTCGCCGCGGCGATCCGGCTCGAAGCCCTCCGGGAGCTCCTGGAACTCCGGCGGAAGGCCGTGCGGGTTGTTCTCGTTGCTCACGACAGCGCCCTCCCCAGTGCCCGTCGGGCCAGCGCGGCGACGGTGCGCCGCAGATGCAGTACGGCCGGCGACAGCACCGGTTGCTCCTCGCCGTCGGGCGCCGGCGCCGGGTCGGGGATGCACGCCGCGGCGACGTACTCGCCGAACGCGGTCAGCGCCTCGCCCTCGAGGCCCCGCTCGCCGTCCCAGTCGATGAGCGAGCCGATCCACCGCTCGGCCTCGAGCGGCCGCAGCGGCATGGGCGCGATGGCGCCCACCGCGCAGCGCACACCGCGCCGGGCCGGGTCGAGGACGACGGCCACGGAAGCCGTGGCGCGACCGGGGCCGGTGCGGCCGGTCGCCTTCAGGAAGACCTGCGGGGCGTGCAGGAGGGGTACGCGTACGAAGCCGATCAGCTCGGCCGGACCGAGCATCTCCCGTCCGGCCAGCAGGTGCGACACGGGGATCTCACGGCGGGCACCGCCCGGGCCCGCGATCACCAGGTCGGCCTCGAGCGCGGCCAGCACCGGCAGGCTGTCGCCGGTGGGCGCGGAGCTGGCGATGTTGCCGCCGAGCGTGCCCGCGTTGCGGATCTGGGGCGGCCCGGCCGCACGCGCGGACGCGGCGAGGGCGGGGATGAGGGCGGCGAAGTCGGGCCGGCCCATCCGGGCGTGGGTGAGGCCGGCGCCGAGCAGGGCGTGCCCGTCCTGGTAGCGCCAGCCGCGGATCTCGCTGATGCGACCGAGGCCGACGAGGCCCGCGGGGCGGAGCTGGCCCTTGTTGACCGCGGCCATGAGGTCGGTGCCGCCGGCGACGGGGACGGCGGCGGGCATGGCGCTGAGCGCCGCCACGGCCTCGTCGAGCGAGGCCGGCAGCGTCACCGACTGTGCCGTTCGCGGTGCGTGCGTGGTCACCAAGTTGCCCCTTCCCGGTGTCCCGGCTGTCCCGCCTGTGTTGCCGTACCGTACGTGCTCACAGGCCGGACGTGGCAACTCTGGCACATCTTCCGGGCGGACCGACGGGAGGGTCCGCGAAGGGCGCATCCGCCCCACAAGTACGGGACCGCGACAAACGTCCGGTTTCGTACTCCCGTACCACCACGGGCGGATTGCCGTTCTTCAGCGGCGCTTGTACGCCTTTCTCCTTGCCGTGCCACCCTCCTACCGTCTCAGGGCCGGGGCCGCCGGGAGGCGGCCTCCGGCCGGGCTCACACGTTCGGGGGCACGCCGTCGATCGGACGTCCGGCGACGCCGGGGCGCCGCTGCCACGGCAACGGGCCGCCGGGGGGCCGGTAGTGGACCCCGAGCGCGTCAAGGCGCGCGCAGTGGGCGGTCATTCGGCGTTCGAAGTCCGCGAAGTCGCGCTCCGCGGACGGGGGCAGCGTGGACCACGCGACCTCGGCGAACGCGGCGAGCCGCGGGAAGACCTGGTAGTCGACGCGGGCGCTGTCCTGCATCACCTCGGTCCAGACGTTCGCCTGGGTGCCCAGTACGTGCCGGGCGGCTTCCGGGGCGAGCGCCGGCGGTACGGGCTCGAAGCGGTAGACGTCCTCGAGGGTGCGCACGTAGCCGATGGGCATCGGCTCGTCGTCGCCGGCGGCCTGCCGGTGGTCCAGGTAGACCTGCTGCTCCGGGCACATGACGACGTCGTGGCCGGCCTCCGCGGCGGCGATGCCGCCCTGGTAGCCGCGCCAGGAGGAGACGGCAGCGCCGGGCGCCAGGCCTCCTTCGAGGATCTCGTCCCAGCCGATGAGGCGGCGGCCGCGGTCCGTGAGCCAGCGGTCGAAGTGCCGGACGAACCACGACTGGAGCTCGTCCTCGTCGGCCAGGCCGAGTTCCTTGATGCGTGCCTGGGCGGCGGCCGACGCCTTCCACTGGTCCTTGGGGCATTCGTCGCCGCCGATGTGCACGAAGGCGGACGGGAAGAGGTCGAGGACCTCCTCGAGCACGCCCTCGTAGAAGCGGAGGGTGGTGTCGGTGGGGGCGAGCACGTTGGGGCTGATGCCCCAGTTGTCCCAGACGGTCAGGGAGGTCGTGTCGATGACGTCGGTGTTGCCCAGTTCCGGGTACGCGGCGATGGCGGCCTGCGAGTGCCCGGGGATGTCGATCTCGGGGACGACGGTGATGTGCCGTTCGGCGGCGTAGGCGACGATCTCCCGGATGTCGTCCTGGGTGTAGTAACCGCCGTGGGGGGCCTCGTCCCAGAGCGGTGAGGCCCGGTGCCCGTACTTGGTCCGCGACCGCCAGGCGCCCACCTCGGTCAGCCTCGGGTGGCGCTTGATCTCGACGCGCCAGCCCTGGTCGTCGGTGAGATGGAAGTGGAAGACGTTGAGCTTGTGGGCGGCGAGCAGGTCGAGGTAGCGCAGCACGCCCTCCTTGGGCATGAAGTGCCGTGCGACGTCGAGCATGAGACCGCGCCAGGAGAAGCGGGGCGCGTCCTCGATCAAGGCGCCCGGCACCTCCCAGCACCGGCCGGCCGCCACGGGCGCCTTGCGGTACGCCTCGGGGCCCAGGAGCTGACGGAGCGTCTGCACGCCCCAGAACACTCCGGCGGCGCCACCGCCGTGCACCGCGATGTCGTCGCCGTTGACGTACAACTTGTAGCCCTCGGGACCGAGATGCCCGGCGTCAGGCAGGTCGACACGCAGCCGGATCGCTTCTCCGTCATCTCCGGCTCCGGGTGCCAACGGCAGCCCGGTGGCCGCGCCTACAGTACGGCGCAGCCATCGCGCGGCCGCCTCCGTGCCAGGGCCCGCGTCCACGACGGTCGACTCGTCGAGGACGAAGCCGCCTGCGGACGGGATGGAGCGCGCCACGCGCGGCGCCGGGATCAGGTTTGTGGAAGTCATCGCGTCAGTCCTTCACCGCGCCGCCCAGGCCGGAGACCAGACGTCGCTGAACGAGTACGAAGAAGACGAGCACCGGCACGGTCATCACGGTAGAGGCCGCCATGATCCCGCCCCAGTCGTTCTCGTCCGGCTTGAAGAAGACCAGCAGCGCCATCGGCAGCGTCGACTGCGAGGTGTCGCTGATGATGAACGACTTGGCGAACAGGAAGTCGTTCCACGTCGAGATGAACGAGAACACGCTCGTCGCCACCAGCCCGGGGAAGACCAGCGGGAAGAGGATCTGCCACAGGAAGCGCGCGCGGCTCGCTCCGTCGATGTACGCCGCCTCCTCCAGCGCCTCCGGAACGGCCTTGACGAAGCCGCGCAGCATCCAGATCGCGAACGGCAGCGAGAAGGCGATGTGCGGCAGGATCAGCGAGCCGAGGGTGTTGAGCTGCCCGAAATCACGCATCAGGAAGAACAGCGGAATCGTCAGCGCCTCGATCGGGACCATCTGCGCCACCAGGAACATGATGAGCAGCGTCGTACGGAACCTGAAACGGAACCGGGTGACGGCGGTGGCGGCCAGGAAGGCGATCAGCGCGGAGGCGACGACGACCGTGCCGGCGACGATCAGGCTGTTGACGAAATACCGGCCGAATTCCTCCTGTTGGAAGACCCGGCGGAACGAGTCGAGCGACGGGGAAAGGGTCCACGGCTTCGCGTCCGTCGACTGGATCTCCCCGGCGGGTTTGAAGGCGGAGAGGACCATCCAGTACAGCGGGAAGGCGACGACGACCGCGATGACCAGCGCCGCGGCCTCTGCCAGCAGCCGCCCGGGGCGCCGCACCCTCAGCGGCGCGGGAATCAGGCTCATATCTCTTCTCCCTCACGGCGCAGCAGCCGCAGATACACGAGCGTGACCGCCAGCAGAATCAGCAGCATGACGACGCCGATCGCGGAGCCCAGGCTGTACTGGGAGGACGCGAAGGCCTTCTGATAGGCGTACACGTTGAGCACGAGATTCTGTCCGGCGATGCCTCCGCCGTTCGTCATCACATAGATCTGGGTGAAGACCTTGAAGTCCCAGATGACCGACTGGATGGTGACGACCACGAGAATGGGCCGGAGCATCGGCGCCGTGACGGACCGCCAGATGCGCCATTGTGAGGCGCCGTCCAGCGAGGCCGCCTCGAGCACCTCTCCCGGAATGGCCTTGATGCCCGCGTACACGGTGACCATCACGAACGGGAAGGAGCACCACACGACTTCGAACATGACGAGGGCGAAGGCGCTGAGGCGCCCGTACGTCCAGGAGAAGTCGCCCAGTCCCAGCATCCGGTTGACGGGTCCGTAGTCGGGGTCGAAGAGGAAGACCCACACGGTGGAGCCGGTGATGGCCGGGGTCGCCCAGGCGCCGAGCCCCGCCATCATCAGGGCGAGCCGCGGCAGGGCGCGTACGCGGGTCAGCAGGACGGCCAACGCGCAGCCGACGGCGAGCGTGGAGACCACGCACGCGGTGGCGAAGAGCACCGTCGCGAGGAGCACCTGCCAGAACTGGCTGTCGGCGAAGAGGGTCCGGTAGTTGCCGAGGCCCTGGAAGGTGGTCGGTTCACCGCCGCTGACCTGTGCCTGTGTGTATTCGAGGAAGGAGATCAGGCCGAGTTGGTAGATCGGGTAGACGAGCAGTCCGGCGAGCACCACGAGGGCGGGTGCGAGATAGAGCCAGGGTGTCCAGGCCCCGCTGCGCCGTGCGGGCCTGACCGGGGGCGCGGTCGTGTCCGGCGGGCGGGCGGTGGTCCCCGCGGGGACCACCGCCGGCTCCGCCGCGGTCTTGTAGGCCATGGGGCTCAGCCCGCGTCGGAGAACGCGGCGTCCATCTTCTCGGCGGCGTCGCCCGAGGCCGCGGCCACGTCCTTCTTGCCGCTGACGATCTCCTGGAACATGGTCGGCAGGACGAGCGAGGCGTCGATCCGGCCCCATGCGGGCGAGGCGGGGACGAACTTGGCGCCGGCGCCGAGCGTCTCGATGAAGGGCGCGACGAACGGCTGCTTCTTCGCCGCCTCCGCGCGCACATCGGTGTACGTGGGCAGGAAGCCCATCGCGTCGAAAAGCTTGGCCTGCGACTCCTTGCCCGCGAGCCGCTTCATCAGGTCCACCGCCAGGGTGCGGTGCGAGCTGCTCTTGAGGACGCCGACGTTGTTGCCGCCCGCGAACGCCGGGGCGATCTCACCGGCCTTCAGTCCCGGCAGCGGTACGACCGCGTACTTGCCCTTGACCGCGCCGGCCTCGACGGCCTGGTGGCTGAAGTCGCCGCCGATCGCCATGGCCGCGTTGCCGGCGGCGAAGGCGGTGATGACGGCGTTGCCGCTCATGGCGGCGCACTTGGCGGCCGGGCAGTTGTGGTCCCCGAAGAGGGACGTGTACGCCTTGATGCCCTTCTGTGCGGCGGCGCTGTCGATGGCGGACTCGTAGGAGCCGCCGTTCTCCCGTGCCAGTTCGCCGCCGTGGGCCCAGATGAACGGCATCGCGCCGTAGGTGTAGGCGCCGCCCACGGCGAGGCCGTAGAGGTCCGGCTTCTCCTTGCGGATCTTCTTCGCGGTGGCGATGAGTTCGTCCTGGGTCCTGGGCACCGTGATGCCGAGGTCCTTGAAGACGTCGGTGCGGTAGTAGAGCGCGCGGACGCCGACGAAGAGAGGCGCTCCGTAGACCTTCCCGTCGACCGTGACGGACTGCTTGGCGGTGGGGTCGGTGTCCTTGGCCTCGTCCCAGGCGCCGAACTCGGCGGTGACGTCGGCGAGTCCGCCGTCCTTGACGTAGCCGGCGGTGTCGGTGTTGCCGTACTCGATCAGGTCGGGGGCGCTCTTCGGGTCGTTGAACGCCGCCTTGATCCTCTGGGCGCGGGTCTCGACCGGTATGTACTCGATCTCGACCTCGGCGCCCTTGTGCGCCTTCTCGAACGCGGCGACCGCGGCGTCGACGACCTGCTCCTTGGGCTTGTTGTTGACCTCCTGGAAGAGCCAGACCCGCAGCGTGCCGCTCTTGTCGTCCCGCTCGGCGCTGTTGCCGGAGGTCTGCGGGGCACAGGCGGTGGCGGTGAGACCGGCCAGTGCGAGGGCCGCGGCGGTGGCGGCGGCTCGGGAGACGAGCTTCATGCGTGATCCCCTACCAAGTGAGCGTTGCAACATACGCAACGAGTGTTTCGCCATGCACAACACGCAGGAGGCTAGGCCCGCCTGAACGGCCGTACAAGAGGGTCACAAGAGGTCTCAACCACTCTGTGACCGGCGGAAGCACCCTGTGCAACGGCGCACCGCACGCAAACGGCCCCCGGGCGCGCCGAAGCGCGTCCCGGGGGCCGTTGTGCAGGCTGGGGCGGAGGAGTTACTTCTTGTCCTTGCCGCTGCCGCTCTTGCCCTTGTCCTTGTCGCCACCGGCGCCCATGGACTCGTAGATCTCCTTGCACATGGGGCAGACCGGGTACTTCTTGGGGTCACGCCCCGGCACCCAGACCTTCCCGCACAGTGCCACCACGGGAGTGCCGTCGAGGGCGCTCGCCATGATCTTGTCCTTCTGGACGTAATGGGCGAAGCGCTCGTGGTCGCCGTCGCCGTGCGACACCTGTGGTGTCGGCTCTACGAGGGTCCCCGCGCCTGTCCCGCGCTCGGGCTCAAGAGTGCTCATGGGCTCCAAGGGTACTCATCGCGCGGTCTCTACGGGAGCAAGGCCCTGCCCACCCTTTCCCCGGGCGGGTCAGTTCATGCTCGGGTCGTCCGGATACGTGGCGAACATGGCCAGCTCGTTGCGCTGGCGCCGCAGCACCGAGCGCCACAGGCTCTCCGGCCGGGGCGAGGACACGTCCCCCGGCTCCGACTCCACGACGTACCAGGCGCCGTCCTGCAGCTCGTCCTCCAGCTGGCCCGGGCCCCAGCCCGCGTACCCGGCGAAGATGCGCAGGGAGCCGAGGGCGCCACCGAGCAGTTCGGGGGGAGCCTCCAGGTCGACGAGGCCGATCGCGCCGTACACCCGACGCCAGCCGAGGGGGCCCTCGTCGCCGGGGATGACGGCGACACCCAGCGCGGAGTCCAGGGCGACGGGGCCGCCCTGGAAGACGACACCCGGCTCACCGGCCAGAGCCGCCCACGACTCCAGGATGTCCTCCACGACCACCGGGGTCGGCCTGTTGAGAATCACGCCGAGGGAACCCTCGTCGTCGTGATCGAGCAGCAGGACCACCGCCCGGTCGAAGTTCGGGTCCGCCAGGGCGGGCGCGGCGACGAGCAGCCGCCCTGTGAGCGAGGACACCTCGGTCATGCCAGACATGATCCCGCATCTTTCCCCTTCGCGGAGCCCGGGCGGCTCACTCGCCGCCGCCCACGCGATGGGCGCAGCTCAGAGGGCAAAGCCCCCGACAGGTGTCCGAAGGGTGGGACGGTGACCGTGCGCGAGGCCCGGCGGACAGAGCGTATTGTGCCCGATTCATTACGGCCGAGAACGGTCCGCGGGCTTACAACTTAGGGGCTCTACCCCCTTACCCTTTCCTCTGGCCCCCCGTCCGATCCTCCTCCTGGCCCTGCCTGGGGGACCACTTCCGGAACGCGAGATTCATGACCGGCACTGACGATGTACTGCTTGTCCACGGCGGAACCCCGCTCGAGGGCGAGATCCGCGTCCGCGGCGCGAAGAACCTCGTGCCCAAGGCGATGGTCGCGGCCCTGCTCGGCAGCGAACCGAGCCGGCTGCGCAACGTGCCGGACATCCGTGACGTCAGAGTCGTACGCGGGCTGCTGCAGCTGCACGGGGTGACGGTCCGCCCCGGTGAGGAGCCGGGCGAGCTCGTCCTCGACCCGACGTACGTCGAGAGCGCGAACGTCGCTGACATCGATGCCCACGCGGGCTCGTCGCGCATTCCGATCCTCTTCTGCGGCCCGCTGCTGCACCGCCTCGGCCACGCCTTCATCCCCGGCCTCGGCGGCTGCGACATCGGCGGCCGGCCCATCGACTTCCACTTCGACGTGCTGCGCCAGTTCGGCGCGACGATCGAGAAGCGCGCGGACGGGCAGTACCTGGAGGCCCCGCAGCGGCTGCGCGGCACGAAGATCCGACTGCCGTACCCGTCGGTCGGCTCGACCGAGCAGGTGCTGCTCACGGCCGTGCTCGCCGAGGGCGTCACCGAGCTGACCAACGCCGCGGTGGAACCGGAGATCGAGGACCTCATCTGCGTACTGCAGAAGATGGGCGCGATCATCTCCATGGACACCGACCGGACGATCCGGATCACCGGTGTCGACAAGCTCGGCGGCTACACCCACCGTGCCCTCCCGGACCGCCTGGAGGCGGCGTCCTGGGCGTCGGCGGCGCTGGCCACCGAGGGCGACATCTACGTGCGCGGCGCCCAGCAGCGCTCGATGATGACGTTCCTCAACACGTACCGGAAGGTCGGTGGCGCCTTCGAGATCGACGACGAGGGCATCCGCTTCTGGCACCCCGGCGGCCGGCTCAAGTCCATCGCGCTCGAGACGGACGTCCACCCCGGCTTCCAGACCGACTGGCAGCAGCCGCTGGTGGTCGCCCTCACGCAGGCGACGGGGCTGTCGATCGTCCACGAGACGGTGTACGAGTCCCGGCTCGGCTTCACGTCCGCGCTGAACCAGATGGGCGCGCACATCCAGCTGTACCGCGAATGCCTCGGCGGCTCGCACTGCCGCTTCGGCCAGCGCAACTTCCTGCACTCCGCGGTCGTCTCCGGCCCGACGAAGCTCCAGGGCGCGGACCTGGTCATCCCCGACCTGCGCGGCGGCTTCTCGTACCTGATCGCGGCACTGGCCGCGCAGGGGACGAGCCGGGTGCACGGGATCGACCTGATCAACCGCGGCTACGAGAACTTCATGGAGAAGCTGGAGAAGCTCGGCGCGAAGGTGGAACTCCCCGGCGGCCCGATCGTCTGACGGCCCCTACGACGCCGACGGCCCCCACGGAGCGCATCCGCGGGGGCCGTCGCCGTCTCCGGCCGCCTGCGCGCTGCGCGGGGGCGTGTCCCCCACCCGCCCCCCTGTACCGATGTGCCGGTCCGCCACGTGGGGGCTCCGCCCGGACCCGAACCGGGCTCCGCCCCTTCCCGCACCCGGCTCCGCCCGGACCCGAACCGGGCTCCGCCCCTTCCCGCACCCGGCTCCGCCCGGACCCGTTACGGGGGCTACTCCCCCTACGCCTGGCGGCGTGGAGGTCCCCCCACCGGACCCCTGCGCCTCAAGAGCCACCTACGGCCTGGCGGGCGTAGGAGGGACGATGTCGCGACGTCGAGGCTACTGACGCCCGCCCTACGCCCTGGCGGGGGTGAGAGGTGCCCCCCGCCAGGCTGGAAATGCCTCCCCCGGCGGAGCCTCGAGCCGCCGCCCCAGCGGGGCTCCCGCCGACAAGTCCGGAGCGTCTCCGCCAGCAGGCCGAAGTATCTCCACCGACAGGCCAGAGTGCCGCGCAGCGGCCTTCTCAGCCGCCTGGGGGCACCTCCCACGGCCGCCAGTTCGAGGGCACGGCCGGTGGCCGTACGGGGCCCGGGGCTGCCCGCCACGCGGCGGAGCCGCACATCGGTACAGCGGGAAGGGGCGGGGAGGAGAAAGCCCGCCGCAGGCGACCAACTTGCCACGGGCCACGCGCCCCCGCCACGCGCCGCACACGCAGAAGGGCGGCCACCCGGAACCCGGGTGGCCGCCCTGACGCTGCCGAAGGCCTTACTTACCCTTGGCGGCTTCCTTGAGCTTCGAGCCCGCGGAGACCTTCACGCTGTAGCCGGCGGGGATCTGGATCGGGTCGCCGGTCTGCGGGTTCCGAGCGGTGCGAGCGGCACGGTGGGTGCGCTCGAAGGTCAGGAAGCCGGGGATGGTGACCTTCTCGTCGCCCTTGGCGACGACCTCGCCGACGGTCTCGGCGAGAGCGGCCAGAACGGCGTCGGCGTCCTTGCGGGTCACCTCGGCACGGTCGGCCAGCGCGGCCACCAGCTCACTGCGGTTCATTTTGTTACTCCCGTGTTCTTCTTGCCTGTGAGGCGTGGATCGAAGCCGATGCTGCCAGGGCCCTCGGACAGTCCCCGGACCCGGGTCTGCTGTCAGACCCCTCCGCGCCCGCGGGGCTTCCCCCAGGACGCAGGTCCTCGGGGAAGCATCCTGCCCCCACCAGCGGCGGGAAAGCCAATCCGGCACCCTCCGGAGTCACACGAAGGCCACCACTGCCTCGTCGTGGTGACGTTCCGTCGACTCCCTCGAGACCCGTCGGGGTGGGCGTGCCGGGGCCGCGTGCTCCCTGATCCGCCACCCTAAAGGGGGGTTTGCAACCCCGCGACCCGCGACGCGCCGTATGTCAGTGGGAC
Source organism: Streptomyces sp. NPDC086835 (assembly GCF_044745705.1). Classification (NCBI taxonomy): domain Bacteria; kingdom Bacillati; phylum Actinomycetota; class Actinomycetes; order Kitasatosporales; family Streptomycetaceae; genus Streptomyces; species Streptomyces sp. NPDC086835. The sequence goes on along the minus strand of NZ_JBIVAU010000001.1, from coordinate 68,619 downwards.
GTGGGGCCTGTCACAGTCGGGCCGGCGGCCTTCGCGGCGTCCCGGACGGCACCCGCGACGGCTCCGGCGACCTTGTCGTTGAAGACCGAGGGGATGATGTAGTTCGGGTTGAGTTCGTCCTCGGTGACGACGTCCGCGAGCGCGGCCGCGGCCGCGAGCATCATCTCGGTGTTGACGGTGCGGGACTGGGCGTCCAGCAGACCGCGGAACACACCGGGGAAGACCAGCACGTTGTTGATCTGGTTGGGGAAGTCCGAGCGGCCGGTGGCCACAACTGCCGCCGTCTGCCGGGCGATTGCCGGGTCGACCTCGGGGTCGGGGTTCGCGAGCGCGAACACGATCGCGTCGTCGGCCATGGCCGCGACGTCGTCCCCGCCGAGCACGTTGGGCGCGGAGACGCCGATGAAGACGTCCGCTCCGACGACCGACTCCTTGAGCGTGCCGGTGACACCCTCGGGGTTGGTGTTGTCGGCGATCCACCGCAGCGGCGAGTCGGGGGTGGCGTCCACCAGGTCGGCGCGGCCCGCGTGCACGACGCCGTGGATGTCGGCGACGACGGCGTGCTTGACGCCTGCCGCGATGAGGAGTTTGAGGATGGCGGTACCAGCCGCGCCGGCGCCGGACATCACCACCCGTACGTCACCGATCCCCTTGCCCACCACGCGCAGCGCGTTGGTCAGGGAGGCGAGGACGACGATCGCCGTGCCGTGCTGGTCGTCGTGGAAGACGGGGATGTCGAGGGCCTCGCGCAGCCGTGCCTCGATCTCGAAGCAGCGCGGCGCGGAGATGTCCTCGAGGTTGATGCCCGCGAAGCCGGGGGCGATCGCCTTGACGATCTCGACGATGGCGTCGGTGTCCTGGGTGTCCAGGCACAGCGGCCAGGCGTCGATGCCGGCGAAGCGCTTGAAGAGGGCCGCCTTGCCCTCCATGACCGGCAGCGCGGCCTTGGGGCCGATGTTGCCGAGGCCCAGCACGGCGGAGCCGTCGGTCACCACTGCAACGGAGTTGCGCTTGATGGTCAGGCGGCGGGCGTCCTCGGGGTTCTCCGCGATCGCCATGCAGACCCGCGCCACACCCGGGGTGTAGATCATCGAGAGGTCGTCACGGTTGCGGATGGGGTGCTTGGACGCCATCTCGATCTTGCCGCCGAGGTGCATCAGGAACGTACGGTCGGAGACCTTGCCGAGGACGACGCCCTCGATGCCGCGCAGTCCCTCGACGATCTCGTCGGCGTGCGCGGTGGAGCTGGCGGCGATCGTGACGTCGATCCGCAGCTTCTCGTGGCCCGACGCGGTCACGTCGAGGCCGGTTACGGAACCGCCGGAGGACTCCACGGCCGTGGTGAGCTGGGAGACCGCGGTTCCGCTCGCGGGCACCTCCAGTCGGACCGTCATCGAGTACGAGACGCTGGGCGCCGTTGCCATGACCGGGTTCCTCTGCTTTCCCTAGCTTCATTGCTGTGCGATACCGCACCTGAGGCCCGGCAGCGCTGTGAAGATGGTGACACCTACCCGCCGGTAGCAGGTAATGCGGTCATATTGTTTTCGGAAACTGTTTTCCACCATACGAGAAGGCGCCTGGAAACTGAAGAGGCCCGCGTCACCTGGACAGGTGACGCGGGCCTCTTCCGCATGCATGAGGTGGCACCGACCCGCCATGCTCGCCTCGCGGCAAGTGGTCCCTCTAAGGGACGAAGGTTGGGCCCGGGGGCTTGGATCGAGCCGGTGCCGTATCCAGGCTAACGCACCGCCCCGGGAAGTGATTCCCCCCATCGCGGGCCGACTTGGACACCGGCCCGGGACAGTGCCCGGCGCGGCCCGCCGGAGCCCCAGGGACAGGGCCCGGCGCCCGCCCGGGGGAGGCCGCGACGGCGGCCGCCGAACGCCCGCTCAGTCCCGCAGCAGCTCCGGTACGCCCTGCGCGTCCGGCTGGTCACGGCGTCCGGAGACCACCGTGAGCTGCTGCGTGGCCCGGGTGAGCGCCACGTACAGCACCCGCAGACCCGCCGGGCTCTCGTCGGCGATCTCCGCCGGGGAGACGACGACCGTCGCGTCGTACTCCAGGCCCTTCGCCTCCAGCGAGCCGAGGGCCACGACCCGCTCGCCCAGCCCGGCCAGCCAGCGTGCGGCCTGTTCCCGCCGGTTCATGGCGACGACGACGCCGACCGTGCCCTCCACCCGCTCCAGCAGCCGCTCCGCCTCCGCCCGTACGGACTCGGCGAGGTCGCCGCCGTCCGGTACGACCGCGAAGCGCGGCCGCACTCCTGTGGAGCGGACGGCGGACGGGGAGCGCATGCCCGGCATCGCCAGGTGGAGCACCGTGGCGGCCAGCTCCGCGATCTCGGCCGGGTTGCGGTAGTTGACGGTCAGCTCGAAGCGGCGGCGCGGGCGGCTGCCCAGCGCCTCGTCACGGGCCTCGGCCGCCTCTTCCGGCGAGGACCAGGACGACTGGGCCGGGTCGCCGACGACCGTCCAGGTGGCGTGCCGGCCGCGGCGGCCGACCATCCGCCACTGCATGGGCGTGAGGTCCTGCGCCTCGTCGACGATGACGTGCGCGTACTCGGTGCGCTCGGCCGCCAGCCGCTCCGCCCGCTCGCGCTGTGTCTCCTCGCGCTGCGGCATCAGCTCCTCCAGCCCGGTGAGCTGGTCCAGAGGGTCGAGCTCGCGCCGCTTACGGGGACGGGCGGGCGTGCCGAGCAGGGTGCTCAGTTCGTCCAGGAGTGCCACGTCGTGCACGGAGAGGGCGTCGCGGCGCAGTGAGCGGGCCAGCCTGCGCACCTCGCCGGGGTTGAGCACCCGGCGTGCCCAGCGGCCGAGGCGGCGCTCGTCACCCATCGCGGCGAGCACGGCGCGTGGGGTCAGTTCGGGCCACCAGGCGTCCAGGAACGCGATGAAGCTGTCCTCGCCGGTCACGTCCTCGTCGAAGGAGGACCGCAGCTCGGCGGCCAGCTCCGGGTCGCCGGGGTGGCGGCCGGCGGCACCGGACTTGGCGTACAGGGCGTCGAGCAGCAGCCGTCTGGCCCGTGGACGCAGCAGGTTGACGGGAGCGCTTCCGCCGAGCACGTTGTGGCGGATGCGGCGGAGCTCGTCGGCCTCCAGCTCGAGCCGCCGGCCGAAGGCGACGACGCGCAGCCGCGAAGCGGTGCCCGGCGCGGCCGCCGGCTCCTCGCCGAAGGCGAGCTGACCGTTGCGCGGCGTGGCGTCCGGCATCTCGAGCGCGCCCCGCGCGGCGTTGCGCAGCACCTTCAGCATCCGGGAGGAGCCCTTGACGCGGGCCACCGCCGGTTCGTCGTACACCGTCGCCTCGGCCCCGTCGACCAGGGAGCCGACCGCGCGGATCGCGACCTGGCCCTCCTCGCCCAGCGACGGCAGCACGCCCTCGGTGTAGGCGACGAGGAGCGGCGTCGGGGAGACGATGAGGATGCCGCCCGCGTAGCGGCGCCGGTCCTGGTAGAGCAGGTACGCGGCCCGGTGCAGCGCCACCGCCGTCTTGCCGGTGCCGGGGCCGCCCTCCACGTACGTGACGGACGCGGCGGGTGCGCGGATGACCAGGTCCTGCTCGGCCTGGATGGACGCGACGATGTCCCGCATGGTGTGGCTGCGGGCCTGGCCGAGCGCCGCCATCAGGGCGCCGTCGCCGACGACGGGCAGTGTCCGTCCGTTCAGCGTGGCGGTCAGTTCCGGGCGCATCAGGTCGTCCTCGACGCCGAGGACCTTGCGGCCCTTGGACCGGATGACCCGGCGGCGCACCACACGGCCGGGGTCGACCGGGGTGGAGCGGTAGAAGGGGGCCGCGGCCGGGGCACGCCAGTCGATCACGAGCGGGGCGTAGTCGGAGTCGAGCACGCCGATCCGGCCGATGTGCAGGGTCTCGCCGATCTCGGCCGTGTTGTCGGGGCGTACGGCGTCGTCCGCGGGCTCGACGGAGGTGAAGGCGCCGTCGGGGCCCTTCTTGCCGTCCTTGCCGTGGAGCAGGTCGATCCGGCCGAAGAGGAAGTCCTCGAATTCGTTGTTGAGGCGGTTGAGGTGGACGCCGGCCCGGAAGACCTGGGCGTCCCGCTCGGCGAGGGCGCCGGGGGTGCCGACCTGCCCTCGCTTGGCGGCGTCGTTCATCAGGAACTCGGCCTCGTGGATCTTCTCCTCGAGGCGGCGGTACACCTGGTCGAGATGTTCCTGTTCGACACCGATCTCACGGTCTCTCACCGTGTCGGCGGCGGAGCCGACCACGGATTCGACAGCGGCATCCTGCGCGGCCACCGAGGCCCCCTTCTGACGTGCACTGGGCAGCCGTCAACCGTACGGCAAGGAGGCAGGTTATTGCACCTGGCCCGGCCGTGGGCCGGGCCAGGTGCGAAGGACCCACGGCAGGCGGCGGCCCGCGGAAGGGCCGCGGGCATGCCGAAGGGCAGCGGGCACGCCGAAGGACCGTGGACATGCGGATGCGGCCGGGGGCCGCACAGCTCCCCGGCCGAAGGTGGGACGGCCGCCGGCTAGGCGTCGACCTCCACCAGCCGTTCCCCGTCGAACGTGCGGACCTCGAAGTGGTCGATGTCGCCCGGGTCCATCGCGGAGCCGCCGTGGACGTACAGCGGGTTCTTGGCGTCCTTGTTGGGGCTGTCGGGGATTCCGTAGCCCCACTTCGGCACGGCCCACGACGTGACGACCTCCTCCTCACCGGTCTTGGAGACGGCGATGAGGTTGCACTTCAGGGGCCCCTTGACGTTCTTCAGCTCCAGGACGGCGTGGGTGCCCCAGCCCTTCTTCTCCATGCCGACGACGGCGCTGACCTTGGTGGTCGCGTCCGTGGCCTGGACCTTCTCCTCCATGTGGTTGAAGAAGGCGTCCTCGGCCGGGCTGGTGGGGTGCGGGTCTGCGCCCGCCACGTTGCTGCCGGTGTCGTCGGCGGTGACGACCACGGCGACGGCGGGGCCGCCGATGATCAGCGCCGCGGCCGCCGCGAGCAGGTACATGCCGCGCCGGCGCTTGTGGGCGCGCTTGACGGCGACCTCGTTGAGCAGACCGTCGAGGACCTTGGGGCTCGGGGATGTGGGCACCACCGGGACGGCGCGGGGCGGCGGGAAGTCGGACATGCCCGGTATCCCGGGCAGGCTGTAGACGTTGCTCTGCGGCGGTGCGGGGGCGGGCGCCTCCGCCAGCATCGCGAGCATCGGCTCCATCCCCGAGAACTCCTCGAGGTGGGCGGCACAGATGTCGCATCCCGCCAGATGCGCCTCGAAGGCGGAGGCGTCCGCTTCGTCGAGCACGCCGAGCACATATGCGCCCACCGCGTCGTGTACGGACTCCTGCTCGTACATGGTCATGCCGAGACCCCCCTCTCCTCAAGAGCGAGCTTCATGGAACGGAGCGCGTAGAACACACGGGACCGCACGGTCCCGCTGGGTATGCCGAGCGTTTCGGCCGCTTCATTGACCGTACGCCCCTTGAAATACGTCTCGACAAGAACTTCCCTGTGGGCGGGCGTCAAATCATCGAGTGCATCCGAGAGCGTCATCAGCCACAACGCCTTGTCGATCTCGTCCTCCGCGGGCATGACCTCCAGCGGCGACGGGTCGACCTCCTGCGGCCGGGCCTGCCGGCTGCGGTGACCGTCGATGACGATGCGCCGGGCGACCGTCACCAGCCAGGGTCGGACAGAGCCGGTCGCACGGTTGAGCTGGCCGGCGTTCTTCCAGGCACGGATGAGCGTCTCCTGTACGACGTCCTCGGCGCGCTGGCGGTCGCCGGCGACGAGACGCAGTACATAGGCGAGCAACGGTCCTGCGTGTTCACGGTAGAGGGCACGCATCAACTCCTCGTCGGGCACAGAGGTGTCGATACGTGGCTTCTCACTGCGATGGCGGGCCCGTTGCGGACGGTCATCGGCCACGGCGGCATCCTTGCGCACCTGAACCTCCCGGTCGAGACCCTGTTTTTCACGGCTGGCTGCTTGTCCCTCTTCACTACGGGGACAGCCGGAGGATCACTCAACGCCGGCCGAAGAAATTTCAAGATTCTTTGACGGAGGCCTTCCTGCGGTGTCTCGCCACCCGCTCGCGGTTTCCGCACACTTCGCTCGAGCACCAGCGGCGGCGCCTGCCCCGTGAGGTGTCCAGATAGACGCGGCGGCAGTTGTCGCCCTCGCACTGCCGCAGCCGCGAGCGGGCGACAGGGTCGGTGAGGAGCTCCACCGCGTCCCGGGCGACGACGGCGAGCAGGGCCGCGCACTCCGGAGCGGCGCACAGCGCCCGTACCAGCGTGCCTTTCCCGTCCTTCACGGCCCTGATGCCCGGAGGCGCGCCCTGTGCGCGGGCGTTGAGGATCTCGAGGGCGTCGTCCGCGCGGCCTTCCTCAGGCCCGGTGCGCACCAAATGGTCTATGCACTCGCGCAGTTCGACGAAACCCGCCACCCAGGTGCTGTCGACCCCGTGCAGCGGCGTCCCGGCCGGGACGAGACCGGCCCCCACGAGCCAGCGCGCCAGTCTCCCGGTGTCCGCGAGCGGTTCTGTCCCGCCGGCCCGGCGGTCCGCCTCCTGCGCCGTCGCCACCAGGTCCAGGCAGACGCGCCCGGAGTCGAATCGCCACTGGGACGGGTACGGACCCGCGCCCACCGCTGTCATGCGCCTGTCACCGCCTCGGGATCACCGTCGGGTGTCCCCACCAGAGTGCCTGCCCGACGGTGCGGCCGGAAGCCCTCATCGAGACGTGGACGCACGGACATGCGAATGCGACGCTCACCCATGTCCCGCACGAGCACAGGCCGGTTGACTGGGTCTCATGACACAGAACAGGGGTGCAGGAGCGGTCCTCGCGGCGGCGACCGTGACGACCGGGCTCATCGCGGGCGTCTGGTTCGCGTTCACGGTCTCGGTGATGCCGGCGCTCGGCCGCAGCGACGACCGGACCTACGTCGAGGTCATGCAGAACATCAACGAGGTGATCGAGAACCCGGCCTTCTTCGCCGCGCTCTTCGGCGCGCTCGTCCTCACGGCCGTCTCGGCATGGCAGCAGCGCCGCACGCCCAGAGGCCGCTGGGCGACCGCCGCGCTGGTCCTCTACATCCTGGTGTTCGTGGTGACGTCCGCGGCGAACGTGCCGCTCAACAACGAACTCGCCGCCGCGGGCGCGCCGGACCGGATCGCCGACCCCGCCGCCGTACGGGAGAACTTCGAGGACCCGTGGGTGCTCTGGAACACGGTGCGCACCGTGCTCACCACGGCGGCCCTGCTGTGCCTGTGGCGTGCCACGTCGCTGCTGCGCACGGCACGCCCGGACCAGGCGGGTCAGCCGTCGGCGTACTTGGCGTCGGACGCCGGGTCCAGGGCCAGCCGGTAACCGCGCTTGACGACGGTCTGGATGAGCTTGGGGACGCCCAGCGCCGTGCGCAGCCGGGCCATGGCCGTCTCCACGGCGTGCTCGTCCCGGCCGGCGCCCGGCAGGGCACGCAGCAGGTCGGAGCGGGCGACCACCCAGCCGGGCCGTTCCGAAAGGGCCCGCAGCAGGGCCATCCCGGCGGGCGGCACCGGGCGCAGTTCGTCGTCGACGAGGACGGCGTGGCCGCGGATCTCGACCCGTCGGCCCGCGACCGGGAACGTACGGGCGCGGGCGGGCAGCTCGACACCGAGCAACTGCACCAGCGGGCCGAGCCTGAACCGCTCCGGCTGCACCGTCGGGACGCCGGCCGCCTGCAGCGGCACCGCCGTGACAGGCCCGACGCAGGCGGCGAGGACGTCGTGGTCCAGGGCGGCCAGGAGGTCGGTCAGCAGACCGCGGGACTCCGCACGGTTCAGGAGCGACGCGGCGGCCGGGGCGCTGGTGAAGGTGACGGCGTCCAGGCCGCGGGAGACGGCCGCGTCCAGCAGCCGGTCGAGCGGGGCCAGGTCCTCCGGCGGCATCCAGCGGTAGACGGGTACGAGGACGACGTCCGCGCCCGCCGCGCGCAGTGATTCGACGAACCCGGGCAGCGGCTCGCCGTGCAGCTGGAGCGCGACACGGCGGCCCGCCACTCCTTCGCCGAGCAGCCGGTCCAGTACCTCCGCCATGGACTCGGAGACCGGCGACCACTCCTCGGTGAGGCCCGCCGCGCGGATGGCGCCCTTGACCTTGGGGCCGCGGGCCAGCAGCTCGGCACCGCGCAGCCGGCCCAGCAGCTGCTCCCCCAGACCCCAGCCGTCGGCCGCCTCCACCCAGCCTCGGAAGCCGATGGCGGTGGTGGCGACGACGATGTCGGGCGTGTGGTCGATCAGTTCCTTGGTGGCGGCGAGGAGCTCCGTGTCGTCGGCGAGCGGAACGATGCGCAGCGCGGGGGCGTGCAGGACGGCCGCGCCCCGCCGCTGGAGCAGCGCGCCGAGCTCGTCGGCCCGCCTGGCGGCGGTCACGCCGACGGTGAAGCCCGCGAGGGGGCCGTGCGGTTGGCCTTGGTCGTGCATCTCGGTCGTCCCCACTGGAGTGCCCTGATGGCCGGTGCCATTGAACGGTGAACGGACGACCGAGCCTGTCAAAGGCGCGTGACAGGCCCGGTTCGCTCATATTTCACCGTCGTTACGTACTCCGCTCGCTCAGACCCGGGCGTAGACCGGTTCCGCGTCCGTTTCGGCGTCCGTCCCCGTCTGTCCGCCACGGACCGGCACCACGACGGGCCGGCGAAGGTATACCGCCCAGGTGACGACCGAGCAGACCGCGTAGAAGGCGAGGAAGGAGACGAAGGCGGCGGTTCCGGTGCCCGCGGTCTGGAACGACTGCCGGAAGGCGAGGTTGATGGCGAGCCCGCCGACGGCGCCGATCGCGCCGATGAGTCCCATCGAGGCGCCGGAGAGCCGGCGCCCGTAGGCGGCCGCGGTCTCCCCGGTCATGCCCTTGGCGAGCGCCTTGTTCTGGAAGATGCCGGGGATCATCTTGTACGTCGAGCCGTTGCCGAGGCCGCTGAGCACGAACAGGGCGATGAATCCGACGAGGAACACGGCGAGGGACTCCTGGACCGAGGCGGCGATGACCACGGAGGTCGCGGCGGCCATGCCCACGAAGTTCCACAGGGTGATGCGCGCTCCGCCGAAGCGGTCGGCGAGCGCACCGCCCAGAGGCCGGATCAGGGAGCCGAGCAGCGGGCCGATGAAGGTGAGGGAGGCCGCCTGGAGCGGGGTGCGGCCGAACTGGGTCTGCAGCACGAGGCCGAAGGCGAAGCTGTAACCGATGAAAGAGCCGAAGGTGCCGACGTACAGGAAGGCCATGATCCAGGTGTGGCCCTCCTTGGCCGCATCGATCGCCGCGCCGGTGTCGTTCTTCACCGGGGCGAGGTTGTCCATCCACAGCGCGGCGCACAGCGCGGCGATGACGATCAGCGGCAGGTAGATGCCGAGCACCAGCCGCGGGTGGGCCGCGCCGGCCGTACCGATGATCAGCAGGGAGACCAACTGGATGACCGGTACGCCGATGTTGCCGCCGCCCGCGTTGAGGCCGAGTGCCCAGCCCTTCTTGCGCAGCGGGAAGAACGCGTTGATGTTCGTCATCGACGAGGCGAAGTTGCCCCCGCCGACACCCGTGAGGGCGGCGACGGCGAGGAACGTCGTGTACGAGGTGCCCGGCTCCATCACCAGGTACGCCGCCGCTGTGGGGACCAGGAGCAGCAGAGCGCTGAAGATCGTCCAGTTCCGGCCGCCGAATTTGGCGACGGCGAACGTGTACGGCACCCGGATCACGGCGCCGACGACGGTCGCCGTGGCGATCAGGAAGAACTTGCCGGCGGGGTCGATCCCGTACTCGGGCCCCATGAAGAGGACCATCACCGACCACAGGCTCCAGATGGAGAACCCGATGTGCTCACTGAGCACGGAAAAGGCGAGGTTGCGCCGGGCGACCCGCTCCCCCTTGGTCCGCCAGAAGGTCTCGTCCTCGGGGTCCCACTCTTCGATCCATCGGCCTGCCATCACGCGCCTCCACCTGTTTCCGATCGTGGAAGCGACGTTAGGGACGGCGGGTTTCAGGCCCGTGCCAGGAGGTGACCGTCGCGAAACCTTGCTCTCACCCGTCGGTCAGGCGGTGTGTGAGCGGCGCCGGGGCTCTCCGTCGGGCCACAGCCGCGGACGGCGCCCGGCGGCGAGGTCCTCGGCCCAGCCGAAGACCAGGACGCACCCGGCGATCAGCGCCCAGGCGAGCAGCAGCACCGGCACCCAGCTGTCCAGCAGCCACGGGACCTGCTCCGCGAGCAGGTCGACGTCCCACATGACGTCCCACAGCGCCGCCGCGCCCAGAATGCACACGTTGTGCCAGAGGTAGACGGTCACCGCCCGCGCGTTGAGGAGGGTGATCACGCTCTCCCATTGCCGCAGCTTCGGCGGCCACGACTCCCACGACGGGCTGAAGTGCAGCAGCAGCATCACCGCGCCGAGCGACCAGAGGGCGTCGGCCGGCGGGATGCCGTCGAGCTCGGCGCCCGAGCCGAAGCCGTTGCGGCGGGCCCACCAGATACCGGCCAGCATGACGAACGGCGCGACGGAGGGCACGACGTAGCGCGGCAGGCGGGCCAGGATGCCCTCCTGGCGGGCCATGCCCAGGATCCAGCAGGCCCCGAAGGTGCTGAAGTCGGTGAGCGCCGAGTCGATGCGCTCCGGCATGGAGAGATAACCGGCGGCCAGCCCGAAGGACAGGGCGAGCGGCGCGGCGAGGGTGGCCCACGGCAGCTTCCGCAGGCAGCGCAGCAGCAGCGGCGACAGGAGCACGAACCACAGATAGGCGCGCAGGTACCAGAGCGGCTCGGCCAGGTCGCCGGCCCAGCCGGCGGCAAGGAACGGCGGGTCGCTCAACGGCAGGAGCCAGAAGACCGCGGAGGGGCCTGGGCGCCATCCCTCGAAGATCATCGCGGTGACGCCCACGGCGCCCAGTACCCACATCGGCGGCAGCAGTCGCCGTACCCGGCTGCGGATCACCTGGAGCGCCGGACGGGCGAGGGAGCGCGCCATCAGTGACCCGGCGAGGGCGAACATCACGCCCATGGACGGGAAGACCAGCGGCAGCCAGGCCCAGCCCACCAGGTGGTAGAGCACGACCCGGAACAGGGCGAGCGCCCGGAGCAGGTCGAAGTAGCGGTCCCGGCCGCCCGCGGGCACCGGAGAGGTGCCCGCCGGCTGCGGCGGCGCCGTCTGCGGTGCGGTGTACGGGGTCATGCGACGGGCCTCCGCTCCCCGGCGCGCTGCCGCTGCTGGACGACTCCGGGGGCCTCGACGGCCCCGGTGCGCCGCAGTTTCTGCCAGCGCAGCCGGCCACCGGTGAGTGCGGTGATCCACGACTGGAGGAGGACCACGTACATCAGCTGGCGGTAGAGGATCTGCTGGAGCGGCAGGGAGACGAGGTGGACCATGCGTTCCTTGTCGAGCCGGAAGGCGTAGGCCGCGCAGACGGCCTGGATCGCCAGGACGCCCAGCCAGGCGGCGATGGTCTTCTGCGTGGGGCCGAAGACCAGCCCGTACAGCAGGAAGACGTCGATCAGCGGCGCGAGCAGCGGGGCGAGCACCATGAACAGGGAGACCAGGGGCAGGCCGACCCGGCCGAAGCGGCCGGAGGGCCCCTTCTCCACGAGGGCGCGGCGGTGCTTCCAGATGGCCTGCATGGTGCCGTAGCTCCAGCGGTAGCGCTGCGACCACAGCTGCTGCACGGACTCGGGGGCCTCGGTCCAGGCGCGTGCCTTCTCCGCGTAGACGACCCTCCAGCCGTCGCGGTGCATGGCCATGGTGATGTCGGTGTCCTCGGCGAGGGTGTCCTCGCTCATGCCTCCGACACGCTCGAGCGCGGTGCGGCGGAAGGCTCCGACGGCGCCGGGGATGGTGGGCATGCAGCCGAGCAGGTCGTACATCCGGCGGTCGAGGTTGAAGCCCATCACGTACTCGATGTGCTGCCAGGCCCCGATGAGGGTGTCGCGGTTGCCGACCTTGGCGTTGCCGGCCACCGCGCCGACGCGCGGGTCGCCGAAGGGCTGCACGAGCTCTCGGACGGTCGACGGCTCGAAGACGGTGTCGCCGTCCATCATGACGACGATCTCGTAGCGGGCGTTCCTGATGCCGTTGTTGAGGGCGGCGGGCTTGCCCGAGTTGGGCTGCCGTACGACACGTACGCCGCGCAGGCCCATCGCCTCGACGATGTCGGCGGTGCCGTCGCTGGAGCCGTCGTCGATGACGATGACCTCGAGGGGATGGTCGCTCGCCATCAGTGAGCGGACCGTGTTGGCGATGCACTCGCGTTCGTTGTACGCGGGGACCAGCACGGACACCGGCCTGGTGATGGGAGGCCCCCAGCTGAAGCCCTTCCGGCGCACCTTGCGGGCGTGCGCGAAGGAAAGGATCAGCATCAGCCCGAAGCGGGCGAAGACCAGCACGCCGATCACGGCGAGCCCGACGACCATGACCTCCGTGGTGTTCTCCGAGACGGCGACGGCGCCGACGAAGGCCTTGCCCTTCCACAGCTCCGGTCCGGTGACCGGGCTGTGGGCGCTGGGCACGCCGAGCGCCTCCGTGAGGTTGGTGAACCGGTAGCCGCGCTCCTTCATGTCAGGCAGGAAGCGCTCCAGGGCCGCGACCGTCTGGGAGCGGTCGCCGCCGGAATCGTGCATCAGCACGATGGAGCCCTGGGTGCCCTTGGGGGTGGCGCGCTTGATGATCGCGTCGACGCCGGGGCGCTTCCAGTCCTCGGAGTCGGTGTTGTTGAAGGCGGTGATGTAGCCGCGCGTGCCGATGTACTGGGTGACCGGCCAGGACTCGTTGTCGAGGGCGTCCGAGAAGGAGGAGTACGGCGGACGGAACAGAGAGGTGCGGATGCCCGCGGCGCCGGCGAGCGCCAGCTGGTTCTGCGACAGCTCCCAGTCGATGCGGTCGGTGGACTGGAAGGACAGGTCCGGGTGGTTGAAGGTGTGCAGGCCGATCTCGTGGCCCTCGCGCACCATCCGTTCGACCAGGTCCGGGTGGCGCGAGGCCATGGTGCCGGTGACGAAGAAGACGGCATGCGCGTCGTACCGGGCGAGAGCGTCGAGGACCTTCGGCGTCCAGACGGGGTCCGGACCGTCGTCGAAGGTCAGCACGAGCCGCTGGTCGGGCACGCTGAGCGCCTTGGGGTTGTGCTTGTCGCGAGCGTCGATGACGGGACCGCCGTCGAGTATGTGCTGGGGGACCTGGTCCGTGGGGGCCGGGGGCCGGACGCGGTGGTCGGCGAGGATCTCGCTGTGCACATAGCCGCGCAGCATGAGCATCGCGAGCAGCGCGACGAGGAAGAGCACGGGAAGCAGATAGCGCATGGGCAGTCTGCGGCGTACGACGCGCTTGGGGCTCCGCCGTCGCGGAGCCCCTGAGGCGGGGAGGGTCATCTACAGTGCGCCTTCTTGCACGGGCTGTCCGGGAGTATCACTGGGCGCCGCGGAGGCGCCGGGGTCCGCGGGAGGACTGACCGCCGGGGCGGGAGCGCTGTTGCGGGGTGCGCCGGGGCTCGCGGCCGGGCCGGTGGTACCCGTCCCGGGGGCAGGCTGCCGCGGGGAAGGGGACTTCGAGGCGGGCGGCGGCACGTCCGGCAGCGGGCTGCTGTCGCCCGCGCTGCCGGAGGGCAGCGGCAGGGCCGCGCCGGCGGAGTCGGAGGGGGCGGGGACGCCCGGTGGGGCGTTCGGCGTGGGCACCGTGGACACGAGGTCGGTGGGTGCGGGCTGGATCTCGACGTGCTCGGGCTGCTGCTCCCCGGCCGACCCGAGGCCCGGCATCCACGGCGCGCTGGAGTTGCCACCGAGGAGCGCGGCGACGAGCGTGATCGCGTAGACCGCGCACGCGGTGGCCAGGACCCAGCCGATACGGCGGAACTTCTTGCTGCGCCGGCCGCTTTCGTCGACGAAGACGGGCCCCTCCGCGCTGTCCTGGAGGGCGATCGGTTCCACCGGCAGGTCGCGCAGCTTCCGCCCGAGGCCGTCGAGTTGAATCGTCACCTCGTGCGGCTCGTGCGTGTGACCGGTACCGACGTCTTCTTGCCAATTTTCCATGGCTTGTGGCACATCCCCCCACTGACTGGAATCGGGTGCGCGCACAACCGACCGGCCGCGTCCGAATTCGGGTCCCCAACCCGCTCCGAGCGCTTCTATCCCACTCACTCACCCGGTCCATGAATGTAGCGCAACCTGCTGCACGTCGCGCGCCACGCTCAGCGGTTGTCACACATCAGCGACATATCACGTTCCGGCAACCATCCGTCGGGCACCCTTTTCAGCCACCCTTCGCGCGCGGCAAGTTCGGCTGCCGCCCGCCGCAGCGCGTCGAGGCCGGGATGCCGCAGCCCGGCACGCCAGACCATCGACAACGGCGACAGCGGAACGGGGTCGACTATCGGCCGAAGAACCGTCCCCGGCATGGCCGGAAAGCCCACGACCGCGAGGACCGGGTTGCGGGTCTTCGCCATGACCCGCCGGAACTCCTCGACCCCCACGGCCATGGGTGCCGGCGGCGCCACGGCGATACCCCGACCGGCGAAGAGAAGCCGTGCCAGCTCCGTCCACTCCAGCGTCCGAGGGTTGCCCGCACCGGCATATACGGTCTCACCCGCGAGTGCGTTCAACTCGATCCGGTCGCCGTCGGCCAGCGGATGGTCGTCGGGCAGCAGGACCGCCATCGGCTCGTACCGTACGGGCTGCTGGGCCAGCAGCGCCTGCCGGCCGGCGTCCAGGCCGGCGAACCGGCCGAAGGAGACATCGAGACGCCCGGCGGCGATCTCGTCGGCGGCCCCGGTGAGCCCACTCTCGAAACGGGCCATCAACTCGCAGTCGGGGGCCAGTTCACGGGCGCGTTCCAGGACCCGGCCCGATGTCATGCCCGCGCTGTTGAGGTCGACGAGCAGCGGCCGCGCGGCGCCGGAGAGGGCGGCGAGCAGTTCGTCCTGCGTCTCGAGCACCCGCCGGGCGTACGGCAGCAGCCGCTCGCCGTCGCCCGTGAGCGCGACCTGCCGGGTCGTGCGGACGAACAGTTCGACACCCAACTCCCTTTCCAGCCGCCGGACGTCGCGGCTCAGGGCCTGCTGGGCGACGTAGAGACGGGCTGCGGCGCGGGTGAAGTGCAGCTCGTCGGCGACGGTGACGAACGCGCGGAGCAGCCTGGGTTCCAGATCACGGGGCACAGCGCATTCAACAACACAGGTGCGTGAACGGCCACCGAGCAGGTGTTGGACCGGCGGCGGGGACGGCAGCGAGGGTGGAGCCATGCCCAGGCCAGCCATGCCGCGTTCCGCCACGCCTCCTTCCGCCGTGTCCCGTCGTGCCCGTGTCGAGGACACGGCTTGCGCACCGCTGCTCGCGGTCACCGGCGACTCGCTGGTGCTCGCGCCGCGCCGCCGGACCGGGTCGCCCACGGCGGCCTTCGCCGGAACCGGCCGGCCACCAGGCCCCTACCGGCGGCTGTTCTCCGCACCCGGCACCCGCGCCTTCACCGCCGGGAACCTCGTCGCCCGGCTCCCCATGGGGATGTTCAGCGTCAGCGCCGTCATCATGATCGCCGGGTCCCGCGGCTCCTACGCCCTCGCCGGGGCCGTCACCGCGACCGGCCTGGCAGCCACCGCGCTGGTCGCTCCCTGGACGGCGCGGCTCGTCGACCGGTACGGACAGGCGCGGATCGCGGTCCCCGCCACCGCCCTGGCCGTCCTCGGATCGCTCGCGCTGCTGCTGTGCGTACGCCTCGACGCGCCCGACTGGACGCTCTTCGCCGCGTACGCGGCGACCGCCACCACCCCCAACACCGGCGGCATGTCACGTGCCCGCTGGGCGCATCTGTACCGGGGGGACGCGGCGGCGCTGCACACGGCGAACTCGTTCGAGCAGGCCGCCGACGAACTCTGCTTCATGCTCGGCCCTGTTGTGGCCGCGTTCCTGTGCTCCGCGCTCTTCCCGGAGGCCGGCACGCTGGTGGGCGCGGTCCTGTTGCTGACGGGCGTGCTGATCTTCGCGAGCCGACGCTCCACGGAGCCGCCGGTCGCCCCACGGGTCCCGGCCGGCTCGCCGCTGCGGACCGCCGGCATGCCCGCGCTGCTCGCGGTCCTCCTCGCCACGGGCGCGGTCTTCGGTTCGATGGAGGTCGTCACCATCGCCTTCGCCGACGGCCCGGTCGCGGGTCCGGTCCTCGCGCTCCAGGCGGCGGGTTCCTGCGCCGCCGGCCTGCTCTACGGCCGGTCCCGGCGTGGGGCGGGGCTGCCCGCCTGCATCGCCGCGATGACGGCCTTGATGTCGCTGCCGCTGCTCGCCGCCGCGGGCAACGGGTCGCTGCCGGCGGTGGCGGGCGCGCTGCTGGTCGCCGGGATGGCGACGGCCCCGACGATGGTGACGGCCATGACCATGGTCCAGCGGCTGACCCCGCCGGCGCAGATCAACGAGGGCATGACGCTCGCGGTCACCGCTCTGCTCGGCGGCGTCGCGGCCGGCTCCGCGAGCGGCGGATACATGGTGGAGCACCTGGGCGCGGCGCAGGGCTACGCGATCCCGGTGTGCGCCGCGACGCTCGCGCTCGTACTGGCGTGGGGGACGGCCCAGGACACGAAAAAGGCCCGGAAGCCGTAGCCGCCGAGCCTTCGTCGTACATGGGATGAGTGGAGATGGCGGGAATCGAACCCGCGTCCAACGGTGCAGAATCAGGGCTTCTCCGTGTGCAGTCCACTGCGCTTTTCTCAGCCCCGGAGATCACGCGGACAAGTCTCCGACGGGCTCAGTCACTGTTTGGTTTCCCTACGCGCCCCGTGACCGGGCTCGTAGGTTTAGTTCCCTAGCTGATGCCAGGATCCGGGTCGGGAACAGCCCCGGGCTGACACTTCGCAAGTCGCTACTTAGGCAGCGAGGGCGAAGGAATCGCGCTTGGTGTTGGCGATTATTGGTTGCGACATATGGTTTACGAGATCATTGCCGCTTCCTCGACACGCTTCCCCTGCTTCGACATCCGCTGTCGAAACCGATCATCCCCATGTTTGACCACTATTGAGTTGGTACAGCTCACGACCCCTTGCGGAGCCGGACCCCGGCTAGGCGGGGCAGGTGCCATCGTACGGGAACAACACGGGCCGGTGCCAGCCTATTCCGCGCGGCTGCGGCCGGTGCCGGTCGCGTGCTACGCCCGCTGCCTCCGGCGGACGGCGGACATCGCGCGGTCCGCCTCGCGGCGGTCCTGCTTCTCGCGCAGCGTCTGGCGCTTGTCGTACTCCTTCTTGCCCCTCGCCAGCGCGATCTCGACCTTCGCCCGGCCGTCCTTGAAGTACAGGGCCAGCGGCACGATGGTGTGCCCCGTCTCCTGCGACTTCGACTCCAGCTTGTCGATCTCTTCCCGGTGCATCAGCAGCTTGCGCTTGCGGCGTGCGCTGTGGTTCGTCCAGGTGCCCTGGCTGTACTCGGGCACGTGGACGTTGTGCAGCCATGCCTCGTTGCCGTCGATCTGGACGAAGCCGTCCGCGAGCGAGGCCCGGCCCTGGCGCAGCGACTTCACCTCGGTGCCCATCAGCACGAGACCGCACTCGTAGGTGTCGAGAATGTGGTAGTCGTGCCGCGCCTTCTTGTTCTGCGCGATCAGTTTGCGCCCTGTTTCCTTAGCCATAGTGCGGACATTTTCGCACTACGACCCGCCCCCGAGGCCACTCAATACCGTCCGGGCCCTTTTCTCGGCCCCCTCGGCCGTCACGAGGTCGGGAGTGATGCCCTTCTCGTCGACACTGTGACCGGACGGGGTGCGGTAGTGACCGACGGTGAGTTCGGCGACCGAGCCGTCGGGCAGCCTGCTCGGCATCTGCACCGAGCCCTTGCCGAAGGTCCGTGTACCGACCGTGACCGCACGGCCACGGTCCTTGAGCGCTCCCGTGACGAGCTCGGCCGCGCTCATGGTGCCGGCGTCGACGAGCGTGACCACGGGCCGCTCGGTGTCACCGCCCTGCTCGGCATGGAGAGCGCGCTGCTCGCCTCGCACGTCGTACGTGGCGACGAGGCCGCCGTCGAGGAAGGCCGACGCCGCGGTGACCGCCTCGGAGACGAGGCCGCCCTCGTTGCCGCGCAGATCGAGCAGGACCCCTGCGCCCGCGGGGGCCTCGCGCACGGCCTTGCGCACCCGCTCGCCGGTGCCCTTGGTGAACGAGGAGACCCTGATCACCACCGCACCGTCGGGGAGACGGTCCACGGTGACCGTCTCCGTGGTCAGCCGGGCGCGCGTCAGGGTCTCGGACCAGCGGCGCCCGTCCCGCTCCAGGTCGACCGTCACAGCAGTGCCGTCGGCGCCCCTGAGCAGGGCCACGACCTCGGTGACCGGCCGCCGGGCGGTGTCGCGGCCGTCGATCGCGAGGAGCCGGTCGCGGGCCCTTATCCCGGCCCGCTCGGCAGGGCTGCCCGGCTGCACCCTGGCCACCTCGATCCGGCCGTCCGCGGCACGTCTCGCGCCGAGGCCAACGCCGGTGTACTCCCCGTCGAGCGCCTTGGCGAACTCCTCGTACTCGTGCTTGTCGTAGACGGCGCCCCAGCGGTCGCCGCTGCGGCTGACGACCTCCTCCGCCGCCTTGGTGCCCGACTTCCCCTCCGCCGCGGCCTTCGCGGCGGCGCGGGCGACGTCCTCACGGTCCACCGTCGCGGCGGCGGCATGCGCGGAGAGCGGACGGGGCGAGGCCGGCTCGTCGTGCGGCAGGCAGTTGGTGGCCGCGGCGGTGGCGAGGACGACTCCGAAGGCCAACGTCAGCACGGCCCCGCGGCGGATGCCGTGGGGCCGGGGACTGAACTCGGGGTCCGACATGGCGTCGAGTCTAGGACAAGCAAAGGGCGCCGTACGGAGGTTGACCGCACGACGCCCGGGGCGCTTGTCACACCTTCAGGTACTTGCGCAATGCGACGAAAGCAGCCACAGCGGGCATCAGCAGCCCGATCGCCAATACCAGCGGCAACTTGGTGATCACGGCGTCCCAGCCGATGAAGTTGACCAGCTGCATCTTCTCGGAGAGCGCCAGGCCGTGGTCGATCAGGAAGTAACGGCCCACCAGCAGCATCACGGAGGCGACCGCACCGCCCAACAGGCCCGCGAACGCGGCCTCCATGATGAACGGCATCTGGATGTAGAAGCTCGAGGCGCCGACGAGCCGCATGATGCCGGTCTCACGCCGACGGCTGAACGCCGAAACACGCACGGTGTTGACGATGAGCATCAGCGCGATGATCAGCATCAGGCCCATGACGAAGATGGCGGCCACGTTCATGCCGTTCATCAGGGAGAAGAGGTTCTCCAGGATGTTGCGCTGGTCCTGGACGGACTGCACCCCGTCCCGGCCGGCGAAGGCGGTCGCCACGACCTTGTACTTCTCCGGGTCGTCCAGCTTCACCCGGAACGACTCCTGCATCTGGTCCGGGGTGATGGTGGACGCGATGGGGGTGTCGCCGTACTGCTCGCGGTAGTGCTTGTACGCCTGTTCCGCAGTCTCGTGGTGGACCACGTCGACGACGTCCATCTTCTTCAGATCGGCTTCGATCTGCTCCTTCTGCGCGGTGGTGACGGCCCCCTTGGCGCACTGGGGCGAGGTCGCCGCGTCGTTCTTGTTGCAGAGGAAGATGGAGACGTTGACCTTGTCGTACCAGAAGTCCTTCATCGTGCTGACCTGCTCACGCATGAGCAGCGCGCCGCCGAACAGGGCGAGCGAGAGGGCTACGGAGACGATCACCGCGAAGGTCATCGTGAGATTGCGGCGGAGACCGACGCCGATCTCCGACATGACGAACTGGGCGCGCATGGCGTGCTTTCAGCCTTTCAGTCTGTCCGGGCTCAGTGCTGGTAGCCGTAGACGCCGCGCGCCTGGTCGCGTACGAGACGGCCCTTCTCGAGCTCGATGACGCGCTTGCGCATCTGGTCGACGATGTTCTGGTCGTGGGTCGCCATGATCACCGTGGTGCCCGTGCGGTTGATCCTGTCGAGCAGCTTCATGATGCCGACAGAGGTCTGCGGGTCGAGGTTTCCCGTCGGCTCGTCCGCGATGAGCAGCATCGGGCGGTTGACGAAGGCGCGGGCGATGGCCACGCGCTGCTGCTCACCACCGGACAGCTCACCGGGCATCCGGTCCTCCTTGCCGCCGAGCCCGACGAGGTCGAGCACCTGGGGCACGGCCTTGCGGATCTCGCCACGCGGCTTGCCGATGACCTCTTGGGCGAACGCCACGTTCTCCGCGACGGTCTTGTTGGGCAGGAGGCGGAAGTCCTGGAAAACGGTGCCCAGCTGGCGGCGCATCTGCGGCACCTTCCAGTTGGAAAGCCTGGCCAGGTCCTTGCCCAGGACATGGACCATGCCCTGACTGGCACGCTCCTCACGCAGGACCAGCCGCAGGAACGTCGACTTGCCCGAACCGGAAGAGCCCACGAGGAAGACGAACTCGCCCTTCTCGATTTCGAGGGAGACGTCGCGCAGAGCAGGTCGGTTCTGCCTGGGGTATGTCTTGGAGACGTTGTCGAATCGGATCACGGGTGCACCACGGTCGGCCGGGAGTAGGTGAGCGTGACCTTACGCGACTGCGCCACGGCCGCGCAGTCCCCGTCCTGACTTGCGCATTTTGTCCGTTCATCGATCGGGGGCAAATCCGGCGGGCCGCGACGAAAAGCGCGGGAGCTGGCACAGTGGTAGGGGAACAGTCGCGTTTCCCCGGGCGTTGTCTCGAGAGAAATGTGCTTGCGGTCCGCGCCTGCGGCCCCGGCGCGGGAGAGGAGAGCGCATGACCTATGACCGATTGGTGTGCGCCAACTGCGCGGCGCCCGTCGCCGAGGGCCGCTGCCCGGTGTGCCGGGCGAATCGTGAGCGGCTGCAGCAGGGAGACGGCCCCTTCGCCGGTCTGAGCCCGGTGACACTGCTGGCCTTGCTGGTGGTACTGGTCGCCGCGGTGGCCCTGCTGGCGGTCTAGGCGCGCCCCGCGCGCCGGTACGGCCGGAGAGAGCGGCAGAAGGGCCCGGAGTGCCGAGCACTCCGGGCCCTTCTGTGTCAGCTGTCAGCTACGCACCGTGCCGGTCAGGCGACGGTGCGACCACCGCCGACGAGGCGCGGCAGCATACGGAATCCGATGCCACCGGCGATCATCGTCGCGGCGCCCAGCAGCAGGAAGGTGGTCTCGGCGGCGCCGGTCTCAGCCAGCTCCTCCTTGGCCTCACCCTGCTGCACCGGCTCGGAACCGGCGCTGTCGGTGTCGGTACCGTCACCGCCGCCGACCGGAGCGTCACCGTCGATGACGCCACCGTCGGTGTCGTTGTCGTTACCGTCGCCCGGGTTGCTCGGCGTCGGGTCCTCGGTCGGGTCCGGGTCCTCGGTCGGGTCCGGGTCCTCGGTCGGGTCCGGGTCGACCGGCGGGGTCGTGGGCGGGTCCACCGGCGGAGTGGTCGGCGGGTCCACCGGCGGGGTCGTCGGCGGGTCCACCGGCGGAGTGGTCGGCGGGTCCACCGGCGGGGTCGTCGGCGGGTCCACCGGCGGAGTGGTCGGCGGGTCCACCGGCGGCGTGCTGCAGAGCGTCGGGTCGATCTCGCAGTCGTCCTTGATGCCGATGCCGGCGTCGATGCCGCCCTCGCCGGCGTTGGCGGACACCTCGACGGGGCCGACGTCGATCCCGATTCCGACGGCGCTCGCGGCGCCTGCGGCGGTCAGCGACGCACCCGCGGCGATCACGGCGCCGGCGGCTATACGTGCGACACGGATCCGCGTCTTTTTGGTCATCTGGCTGCTACCCCCAGTAGCTATCTCGTTGTCGGAGCAGCGTCAGGGGCAGCGGGTTCAGGAGCCGTTGCACTTGCCCCCGTTCGCACACGCCCCAGAATTACGCATGCCGCGTGCCACCTTTCCCAGTTCTGGCAAGGGCGTCAAGGTCGTTAGCGGACGCGATGTCCGAAATGCTGTCAGTTGCCTGACCTGCGGGGATGCAACTGTGACATAAAAGGGAACTGCCGCCCCCTGGGCGGCAGTTCCCTTGTCGACAAAGCTCTTCGCTACTTGTCCTGCTGCTTGCGCCAGCGAATTCCCGCTTCGAGGAATCCGTCGATCTCACCGTCAAGTACCGACTGGGGATTGCCCACTTCGAAGTCGGTGCGCAGGTCCTTGACCATCTGGTACGGGTGCAGCACGTACGAACGCATCTGGTTGCCCCAGGAGTTGCCGCCGTCGCCCTTGAGGGCGTCCATCCTGGCCTGCTCCTCCTGGCGGCGGCGCTCGAGCAGCTTCGCCTGGAGGACGTTCATCGCGCTCGCCTTGTTCTGGATCTGCGAGCGTTCGTTCTGGCAGGACACCACGATGCCGGTCGGGATGTGCGTCAGCCGCACCGCGGAGTCGGTGGTGTTGACGCCCTGGCCGCCGGGGCCCGACGCGCGGTAGACGTCCACGCGCAGCTCGGACTCGTCGATCTCGATGTGATCGGTCTTCTCGACGACCGGCAGCACCTCGACGCCCGCGAAGGACGTCTGACGTCGGCCCTGGTTGTCGAAGGGCGAGATACGCACCAGCCGGTGCGTGCCCTGCTCGACGGAGAGCGTGCCGTACGCGTAGGGCGCCTTGACGACGAAGGTGGTCGACTTGATGCCGGCCTCCTCCGCGTACGAGGTCTCGTAGACCTCGGTGCCGTAGTTGTGCCGCTCGGCCCAGCGCAGGTACATGCGCTGGAGCTGCTCCGCGAAGTCCGCCG
This sequence comes from Streptomyces sp. NPDC086835, assembly GCF_044745705.1. Classification (NCBI taxonomy): domain Bacteria; kingdom Bacillati; phylum Actinomycetota; class Actinomycetes; order Kitasatosporales; family Streptomycetaceae; genus Streptomyces; species Streptomyces sp. NPDC086835. Next base: position 45,973 of record NZ_JBIVAU010000001.1, on the reverse strand, counting down.
CGTCGACACCGCCGGCCTCGGCGCGGATGTTGACCAGCGCCTCGCGCTCGTCGTACTCGCCGGACAGGAGGGTGCGGACCTCCATCTCGTCCAGCGCCTTGCGCACCGACTCCAGCTCGGCCTCGGCCTCGGCCCGCGCGTCCGGGTCGTCCTCGGCCTCCGCGAGCTCGAAGAGGATCTCGAGGTCGTCGATCCGGCCGCGGAGTGCCTCCGTCTTGCGGACCTCGGCCTGCAGGTGGGAAAGCTTGCTGGTGATCTTCTGCGCCGCCTCGGGGTCGTCCCACAGGGACGGTGCCGCCGCCTGCTCCTCGAGCACGGCGATGTCTGCCCTCATCCTGTCGAGGTCCAGAACGGCCTCGATCGACCCCATGGTCGAGGAAAGGGACTTCAGCTCTTCGGATACATCGACGACTGCCACGGGTCCAGCGTAACGGCTGAGCGGCCGGACCCGTGCTGGCCCCGGACGGCCGGCAGCGGCGCTAGGGCTCCGAGGGCGCCGACTGCTGGAAATCCGGGGGCGGTACCTGGCCGTCGTCGTCGCTCACGGCCAGCCAGCCACCGATGCCGACCGCCGCGACGACGGCGAGAGCGGCCACACCGAGAGTGATCCGGCGCCTGCGGACCGCGGTCGACCTGTTGCGGGCCGACCCGGGCCGGCGCTGGCCGGGGGCGCGCGGTGCCCTCGCCGTGCCGTGGGCGCCACCGGCGAGCTCGTCGGGCGCGGGGACGCGCATCGAGGTGTGGGTGTCGCGGTTGGAGTCGGCCGGGGCGGCGCCGGGGACGAGCGGGACGGCGCCACGGCGGCGCGGCTCCCCGGGAGTGGGCGGCAGGGCGTCCTCGTAGGGCTCGGCGGCCGGCTCCGCGTCGGGCTCGTCGACGTCGAGGGGCGGCATGCCCTTCAGCGTCGGCAGCAGGTCGTGCAGCCGGGCCGCCACCTCGGAGGCACGCAGCCGGGAGGCGGGCGCCTTGGCCAGGCACTGGACGATGAGCTGCCACAGCTCGTCGGGGATGCCGGGCAGGGGCACCACGGTCTCCGTGACGTGGCGGCGCAGGACCGCGCCGGGGTGCCCGCCGCCGAACGGGGTGAAGCCGGCCAGGATTTCGTAGAGGACCGTGGCGAGGGCGTAGATGTCGACCGCCGCGCGGGGCGGCAGACCCTCGACGATCTCGGGCGCGATGTAGTCGGGGGTCCCGATGATGCCCGAGGGGTTCGGCGCACCGCTTCCGGTGGGCCGCTGGGCCTTGGTGCGGCGCGGGGTGTCGATCAGCTTGGCGACGCCGAAGTCGGTGAGGAGCGCGGGGTGCGAGCCGGCGGGGCCGAGCGGGCCCTCCATGTCGAGCAGGATGTTCTCCGGCTTGACGTCCCGGTGCACGATGCCCGCCGCGTGGGCCGCCGCCAGTCCCTCGGCGACGTCCGCGATGATCGCGACGGCGGCCTCCGGCGCGAGCCGGCGCTCACGGTCGAGACGTGTCCGCAGGTCGGTACCGCGCACGAGCTGCATGACCAGCGCCAGGTCGTTGCCGTCGACGACGAGGTCGCGGACGCCGACGACCCTGGGATGGTCGAGCCCGAGCAGGGCGGTGCGCTCCTGGACGAAGCGTCCGACCAGCTCCTGGTCGGACGCGAGGTCCTCGCGAAGAAGCTTGATGGCGACAGGCCCCTCGGGTCCTTCGCCGAGCCACACCGTGCCGGCGCTGCCCCGCCCCAGGATCTGGTGGGCCGTGTACCGGCTGCCGATATTCCGTGCCAAGACTGCTCCCTCAGCGGCTGGCGTTGCCCCACAACGTACGCGGGCATCAGGGGCCTGTGTGCCCCGGATGACACCAACCTCCACTTCTGCGGGATAAATGAGCCCGCAGAAGTCGACAAAACGACAGAGTTACTGCTGGTTACCGATCTGGTCGGCGGTGTCCTTCGCCTCGCCGAGCTTCGAGATCCAGTCCGTGACCGTCGAAATGCCGTCGCCGATCGCGTCCCAGTAGCTCTTTCCCTCCGCGACCCAGTCCTGGAGCGGGGTCAGCTCCCAGATCAGCCAGCCGGCCACGACGAACAGCAGCACCGTGAACAGGCAGCCCTTGAGGCAGCCGAGCCCGGGGATGCGCATCGGGTTGGCGCGCTGCCTCGGCTGACGGGGCGGGCGCTGCGCCGGCGGCTGCTGCGGAGGTGCGTACTGCTGCTGCTGAGGCGGCGGTGCGTACTGCTGACGCTGGGGCTGGTGCTGCGGACGCTGCTGCGGCGCCGGCGCGTACTGCTGCTGGGGCCGCTGCGGACGGTTCTGCGGGGGCTGCTGCGGGGCCTGGCGCTGCGGGCGCCGGCGCAGCGGGTCCTGGCTCGGGTCGAGGTACTGGACCTGCGTCTGCTCGTTGCGGTCCCGGGCCGCACGCAGCTGGGACTGCCAGGGGTGCGGCTCCTCCGGTCCCGGCGGCACGGGCGGCATCACGGCGGTCGGGTCGGCCGTGCCACCGGGCTGCCCGGTCTGCGGCATGACGCTGGTCGCCGCTGAGGGGTCGTAGGCACTGCTGCCGCCGGTGTTCGGCAACACCTGCGTCGGGTCGGCGGCGCCGGGGGCCTGCGGCACCGGCGCCGGCGCCGGGTCCGGCACGAGGAGCGCGGCGACACCGAGGGCGGCGTCGACCTGGGCGGCGTTCGCGTGCACGCCGATCCCGGCCGCGACGGTACGCAGACCGCGGGCGAGGTTCTCGGCGCTGGGCCGCTCCGAGGGCTCCTTGCGCAGGCAGCGCTCTATGACCGTCCACAGCGGCTCAGGAAGGGTCGAGGGGCGGCGCGGCTCCTCGCTGAGGTGGCGGTGCAGTACCTCGAGCGCCGTGCCCCCGGCGAACGGGGGGCGCCCGGTGACCAGCTCGTAGAGCAGGATGCCCGCGCCGTAGATGTCGACCGCCGAGGTCTGCGGGCGGCCCTCCGCCGACTCGGGTGCGACGTATGCGGGGGTGCCGACGAACTCGTGCGTCCTGGTCAGACCCGGGGAGTCCGCGAGGCGCGCGATGCCGAAGTCGGTCAGCATCGGGTGCATCTGACCGTTGGCGTCCGTCTTGAGGAGCACGTTCGCCGGCTTCAGATCACGGTGGACGACGCCGTCGGCGTGGCTGGAGGCGAGCGCGTCCGCGATCTGGGCGGTCATCAGCGAGGCGGCGACCGGGCTGAGCGGGCCGTTGTCGCGCAGGTACCGGTGCAGGTCAGGGCCGTCGATCAGGTCCATGACGAGGGCGAGGAGATCGCCCTCGACGACGAGGTCCCGGGTCCGGACGATGTTCGGATGGGTGAGGCGGAGCAGGACGGAGCGCTCCCGGAGGAAACGCATCACCACGTCCGCGTCGTTCGCCAGCTCCTCCTTGAGGACCTTGATCGCGACGGTCTCACCGGGCTGGCCCGCGACGGCCGCCTCGGCGCCCGCGGTCTCCCTCTGACGGGCTCGCCAGACGGTGCCCGTGGCGCCGCGCCCGAGCGGCTCCTCGAGCAGGTACTTGCTGCCTACCGGCCGCACGTCATGCGCTCCCTGCTGATCGTGATCCTCATATGGGTCCCGGTCCGCCGGATGATTTCGGCCCACCGGGTCTGTCCACCCACTTTAGGGGGTGTCCGTCCGGTCGCCCCTGTTCGATGGACAGACGCGGGCATCGTACGGATGGTTGCCGGGTCCGCGCGCACTGAACATCACGATCCCCTCCGTCCGTAGTTCCTCAAGATGACCTTTACGGGATACCACCACGTGCTTTTCCGTCCGGATTTGTCACCCGGGCCGACCGGTCAAGATCACTTATGGGTGGGCGGCGGGCGTGTTGTCGGTGGCGGATGCGAGGATGCCTCCAGCACGGAGCCGTGGGGAGGGAGCCCCTGGCGCGTGCCGACCTGCCGGGTGGGGGCGATCCGGGCGGCTTCCCTGCCGGGCACCCCGCGCAGAAGGGATGGCTGACGGCGATGCAGATCCGGCTGACTGTTCTCGCGCCGCGCGGCGGACAGTCCGCGCCCGCCGCGCGCCCCTGCGACGTGATCGTGACCGCGCCGGCGGGTACCGCGCTCGCCGCCGTCGCCTCCGGTCTCGCCGCCGCGGTCTCCGGCCCCGACGTCTCCGGCACCGTCGTCCTCTACGCGGGACAGGAACGCCTCGACCCGCAGCGCCGCACGCTCGGTGAACCGCCGCTGGTCGACGGCGCGGTGCTGTCCCTCCAGACGCCGGCGGACGACGAGACCCACGACGGCGAGGTGTCGGCACAGCTGCATGTCGTGGCCGGGCCCGACGCCGGAGGGGTCCATCTGCTGCACGGCGGCCGGATCAGCATCGGCCGCTCTGCCGACGCCGACGTACCGCTGGACGACCCGGACGTCTCCCGGCTGCACTGCGCGGTGACAGTCGCGGACGACGGCCGGGTCACCGTGACCGACCTCGGCTCCACGAACGGCACCACGGTCGACGGCACCTCCGTGCACGCCCGCCCGGTGCGCCTGCCCGCCGGTGCGCTGCTCCGGCTGGGCGAGTCCACCCTGCGCCTCTCCCCCGGCACGCCTCCCCCGGCCCTCCCCACCACCCCGGACGGCGAGGGTCACCTCCGCGTCCCGGGTCCGGCGTCCCCCGCCGTCGACGGCGGGCCCCTGCCAGGTCCGGGCGGCTCCGCGGGCGCGTACGAGGCGGGGGCCGCGGGCCCCGCGTCCCCCCACGGGACACGGCCGGTGCCTTCATGGGCCTCGCCCTACGGCGGGGACGACACGCCGCAGGCCGACACCGGCCGGTCCCACCGGGCACCCGACGGCGGCCCGGCGACCTGGCCGTACCGCACCGACGCCGTGGTGACACCCGCACACGGCCACGCCATCACGGAGCCGCCGGATCGATCGGGCCGCCCGGCCGCCGCCCCGGCGCACGGTGACTCGTCCCGGACGCACCACATGCACGCCCCCCTCGGCGACGACACCGCGCCCCGCGTACCGGCGCAGTACGCGTACGACGCCCATGACCGCGTCCCGGACCGGCCCGGCGAGCCGCACCCCGAGGGCGCGCCCGCCCGCGGGACGGACGAGCCGGCAGAGGCGCCCCGGCGCCGGGGCATAGGCGCCTGGGCCAGGCGGCTGGCCGGCGGCCGGGAGGCCGTCGCCCCGCCGGCGAGCGGCATGAGCGACCCCGCGGCCCGCTCCGCCGCGCCCACCGTCGAGAGCTGGCCCGACCCGGCTGCCGTACTGCTCACGGCGCTGGGCCCCGGCCCCAGGCTGTGGGAGCGCGGCCCGCGGCACCCCGAGTCGCTCGTCCTCAGGCTCGGCACGGCGGACCGCGCCGAACTGCCGTCCGTGCCCGTGACCGTCGCCCTCAGGGAGGCCGGGTCGCTCGGCCTCGCCGGTCCGCGCGCGCGGCTCGCGGGCCTCGCCAGGTCCGCCGTGGCGCAGCTCGCCGCGCTGCACTCGCCCGGTGACCTCGAGATCGTGCTGATCAGCGCGGACCGGGCCCGGTCCCTGGAGGAGCGCAAGGCGGAGTGGTCCTGGCTCGGCTGGCTGCCGCATCTGCGCCCGGCCCACGGCCAGGACTGCCGGCTGCTGCTCGCCTACGACCGCGACCAGGCCACCGCACGCGCCGCGGAACTGACGCGCCGTCTGGACGACGGCCCGCTCGGCACGGGCTGGGCGAGCGCCGACTCCCGGACCGTCGCCGAGGCCGCCGCGCGCCACGACGGCCCCCGCACGGTCGTGATCGTCGACGGGGATCCCGGTTCGGCCGCGCTGCGCGAGACCACCGCCCGCCTGGCCGGCGCGGGTCAGGCTGCCGGGATCCATCTGATCTGCCTGGCGGAGACGCCCGCCGCCTCCCCGCTCTCCCCCGTCGCAGCCACCTACGAGGCGGCCTGCGCGGCCTCGCTGCCCTTCCGTGAGTGCGGGGCCGTGGCCCTGCTCAGCGGGGACGTGGCCACCGCGCTGCGCCTGATGCGGGTCGCTTCCGGGCAGCCCGCCGGCCACGGCATGGTCGGCGTGGTCGACGCGGTGTCCGCCGCCTGGGCGGAGCGTTTCGGGAGGGCGCTCGCCCCGCTGCGCGCGGAGGGCTCGAGCGTCCGGCCCGGCCGGGCCGCGGTACTGCCGCAGTCCGCGCGGCTGCTGGACGAGCTGGAGCTGGCGCGGGCCACCCCGGCCTCGCTGATGGCTCGCTGGGCGGCGGCCTGCGACGGCACCGTCGTCCTCGGCGCCGGTCCCCGCGGCCCGCTCGCCGTCGACCTGGCGCAGGAGGGCCCGCATCTGCTGATCGAGGGCCCCGCCGGCAGCGGCCGTACGGAACTGCTGCGTTCGGTCGCCGCGTCGCTGGCCGCGGCGGGCCGCCCCGACCGGCTCGGCCTGCTGCTGGTCGACGGAGCCGGCGGAGAGCGCGGCGAGGGGCTGACCGTCTGCACCGAACTGCCGCATGTGACCGAGCACCTGGTGGCCAACGACCCGGTGCGGATGCGGGCGTTCGCGCAGGCGCTCGGCGCGGAACTGAAGCGCCGGGCGGCCGCGCTGGACGAGGCGGGCGTCACCGACTTCGCCGAGTGGCGCACCCGGTGGGAGGTCGCCGGCCGGATGGTGGGCCAGCGGACGTCACCGGAAGCCGCCGACCGGGGCGACATCGACTCCCCCTCGTCGGGGACGCTCAGGCTCCGTCCCGGCGGGCGTACGCGGAGCCAGGAGCCGGATCCACTGCCGCGTCTGGTGGTGCTGGTCGACGACTTCGACGCGCTGGTCGCCCCGGCGCTGGGCAGCCCGGGCCGGCCGGCGGCAGGTTCGGTCGTGCGGGCCCTGGACTCGGTGGCCAGGGACGGCGCCCGTCTGGGCGTCCACCTCGTGGCCACGTCGTCGCGGCCGGAACGCACGGCGGACACAGAGCTGGCAGAGGGTGCGCGGCTGCGGGTCGTGCTGGAGGCGCCGCCGGTCGCGCCCGGCCCTGACGACCCGGCTCCCGGCCGGGGCAGGCTGGGGCATCCGGACGGCCGCGTCACCCCGTTCCAGAGCGGCCGGGTGACCGGTCGCATCCCGCGTACGGCCACCTTGAGACCCACTGTCGTTCCGCTCGAGTGGGAGCGGATGGGCGATCCACCCACCCGCCGCCCCGTCCGGGAACTGGGCAACGGGCCGACCGACCTGGCACTGCTGGCCAGTGCGCTGGAGCGCGCGGCGCGGTCGGTGGACGCGGCGCCGGTGGGGCCGCTGACGCCGGCGCATCCCTGACGGGCGGCGCTGCGGCCATTTGACCTGACATCACGTCACGAGGGCATCACGAAAGAGTGATAGGGCCCCGGGGCGGTATTGCGACACCCGTATCGCGGGCGTAGACCTGTCGGCACGGACCGGCAACGGGACGTCGGACAACCGGTCCGGCGCAACGGGACAGCGCAACAGGTCAGTCGGAAGCAGCGCACAGGAGAGACGGGGCAGTAATGCGCAGAACTCTTCGTACGAGCAGGGCCGCAGTGGTGTTCGCCGCGATCGGCGCTCTCGCCCTCACCGGATGCGGCGGCGACAGCGACGGCGGAGAGCCGGGGGACGGCGGCCCGACCAAGGGCACCGAGTCGCCCTCGTCGGTCCAGCTGCCCAAGCTGAACGGCGAGAAGATCCAGGTCGCCGCCGTATGGAGCGGCCCGGAGCAGGAGAACTTCACCAAGGTCCTGGACGAGTTCGAGAAGCGCACGGGCGCGACGGTCACCTTCGTCCCCGCGCAGGACCCGATCGTCAACTTCCTCGGCACGAAGATCGCCGGCGGCAGCCCGCCCGACGTGGCGATGCTGCCTCAGGTCGGCGCGATCCAGCAGGCGGTGGCGCGCAAGTGGGCCAAGCCCGTCGGCGCGGAGGCCAAGGAGCAGCTGGCGAAGAACTACTCCAAGGGCTGGCAGGACCTCGGCGCGGTCGACGGCACGCAGTACGGCGTGTACTACAAGGCCGCGAACAAGTCCCTGATCTGGTACAACAACACCGTTTTCGAGAATGCCGGGGCCACGCCGCCGAAGACCTGGAAGGACTTCATGTCCACGGCGGAGACGATCTCCGCCTCGGGTGTCACGCCGGTGTCCATCGCCGGAGCGGACGGCTGGGTACTGACCGACTGGTTCGAGAACGTCTACCTCTCCCAGGCGGGACCGGAGAAGTACGACCAGCTCGCCAAGCACGAGATCAAGTGGACCGACCCGTCGGTGAAGGACGCCCTCACCACGCTCGGTGAGCTGTTCGGCAAGCCGAATCTGATCGCGGGCGGCACGGACGGCGCCCTCCAGACGGAGTTCCCTGCATCCGTCACCCAGACGTTCAGCGGCGGTGACGCCCCGAAGGCCGCGATGGTCTTCGAGGGCGACTTCGTGACCGTCAACATCGCGCAGACCGACGCGAAGATCGGTACGGACGCGAAGGTCTTCCCGTTCCCGGCCGTCGGCGCGGAGCCGCCGGTGGTGACCGGCGGGGACGCGGCTGTGGCCCTGACGGACAGCAAGGGCGCCCAGGCGCTGCTGACGTTCCTGGCGTCGCCCGACGCCGCGGCGATCCAGGCGGCGGCCGGCGGCTTCATCTCGCCGAACAAGTCGCTGGACGTGGCCGCGTACCCGAACGATGTGCAGCGGGACATCGCGAAGGCGCTGATCGCGGCGGGCGACGACTTCCGCTTCGACATGTCGGACCAGATGCCGCAGTCGTTCGGCGGGACGCCCGGCAAGGGCGAGTGGAAGATCCTCCAGGACTTCCTGAAGAACCCGCAGGACGTCGCGGGCACCCAGCAGCGGCTGGAGGCCGAAGCGGCCAAGGCGTACAAGAGCTGAGGTCGTGTCTGCCGTCACAGCGGGGGGCCCGGCTCGTCCGGAGCCCCCCGCCCGTCAGCGTAAGAGCGTGACAGGAACACGTAAAATAGTCGCGGCCGGCTTTCTGCTGCCCGCGCTCGTGCTGCTGGGCGCGCTCGTGGTCTACCCGATCGGGTACTCGCTCTACAGGTCCTTCTTCGACCAGTCCGGTGCCGGCTTCGCCGGACTCGACAACTACGTGGAGATCTTCACCGACGACACCATCCTGACCGCGGTCAAGAACAACGCGATCTGGGTCGTCGTCGCACCGACGGTCTCCACCGCCCTCGGTCTGATATTCGCGGTGCTCACCGAACGGGTCCGCTGGGGCACCGCGTTCAAGCTGATCGTCTTCATGCCGATGGCGATCTCGATGCTGGCCGCCGGCATCATCTTCCGGCTCGTCTACGAGCAGGACCCGGAGCGCGGTGTGGCCAACGCGATCTGGGTGGGCGTGCACGACACCTTCGAGGAGTCGGCCGGATATCCACGGGCCCGGCCCCTGCCGGTGCACCCGCTCGAGGCGGCCGGCGGCGGCGCGTTCGTCACCAAGGAGCCGGTCTCCGCCGGGACACCGGTGCAGCTTCCGCTGATCGGCGTGGCGCCCGCGAAGATGCCGTCCGACGCGGAACCCGCCAAGGCGGCAGAGCCGGGCGACGGCGAGATCCACGGCACCGCCTGGCTGGACTTCACCCGGGGCGGCGGCGGCAGACCCAATGTCGTCGACACCCAGGAGCTCGGGCTCAAGGGCCTCAAGATCGAGGCGGTCAAGGACGGCAAGGTGGTGGCGGACACCCGTGCCGCCGCCGACGGCACCTTCACCCTCCCGGCCTCCGCCGACGGCGCGCTGCTGCGGCTGCCCGCCGACAACTTCCGCGAGCCGTACAACGGCGTCGACTGGCTCGGCCCGTCCCTGGTGACCCCGGCGATCATCGGCAGCTACGTGTGGATGTGGGCGGGCTTCGCCATGGTGCTGATCGCGGCCGGTCTGGCGAGTGTGCCGCGCGAGCTCCTGGAGGCGGCACGCGTCGACGGCGCCAGTGAATGGCAGGTGTTCCGGCGGATCACGGTGCCCCTGCTGGCGCCCGTGCTCGCGGTCGTCCTGGTCACCTTGATGATCAATGTGCTGAAGATCTTCGACCTGGTCTTCATCATCGCGCCGGGCTCCTCCCAGGACGACGCCAACGTCCTCGCCCTCCAGCTCTACCGCTCCTCCTTCGGCACCGACGCGGACCTCGGCCTCGGCAGCGCGATCGCGGTACTGCTGCTTCTGCTGGTGCTGCCGGTGATGTTCTTCAACGTCCGGCGGATGCGAAGGGAGACCCGGCGATGAGCACGAGCGACACCGCGGCGAAGAGCGGCTCCCCGATCAGGGCCAAGCAGTCCGTCGCCGCCCGGATCGCGGCCGCCGCCGGGGGCGGCGCACTGCGTGTCTTCCTGATCCTCGCCGCCCTGTTCTGGCTGATGCCCACCATCGGCCTGCTGCTCTCCTCGCTGCGCGACAGCGGCGACATCGCGGCGAGCGGCTGGTGGAAGGTGTTCACCGCCCCCGCCGAGATCACCACCGAGAACTACTCACGGCTGCTGCAGAACGAGACCATCACCGATTCCCTGCTGTCCACGGTGGTGATCACGGTCCCGGCCACCGTGCTGGTCGTGGTCATCGGGGCGCTCGCCGGATACGCCTTCGCCTGGATGGAGTTCCCCGGCCGCGACTGGTGGTTCATGGTCGTGGTGGGCCTGCTGGTGGTCCCCGTGCAGGTCGCGCTGGTCCCCGTGTCCGAACTCTTCGGTGTGATCGGCATCTTCGAGACGACGATCGGCGTGGTCGTCTTCCATGTGGCCTTCGGTCTGCCGTTCGCCATCTTCCTGCTGCGGAACTTCTTCGCGGAGATCCCACGGGAACTGCTGGAGGCGGCCAGGCTCGACGGCGCGGGCGAGATGCGTCTGTTCACGCGGGTCGTGATGCCGCTGGGCGCCCCGGCGATCGCCTCGCTCGGGATCTTCCAGTTCCTGTGGGTGTGGAACGACATGCTGGTCGCGCTGATCTTCGCCGACTCGGAGAGTGCCCCGATCACCGTCGCGCTCCAGCGTCAGGTACGGCAGTTCGGCAACAACATCGACGTGCTCGCGCCCGGCGCGTTCCTGTCGATGATCATCCCGCTGGCGGTGTTCTTCGCCTTCCAGCGCCAGTTCGTCTCCGGTGTGATGGCGGGCGCCGTCAAGTAACCGGCTGACGGACACGGACAACGGCACACCGTCCTTCGCGAGCGGCGGCCCGGTCACCCCGTGACCGGGCCGCCCACCGCGTGACGCGGTCCCGGCAGGCGCACGGCACCGAGCCGCGGTACGCGCTCAGCGCTGCTGCCCGGCCATGACCGTGACCAGCCCGGCCACCACCATCAGGGAACCGGCCCAGGTCCACACCGAGGTCCGCTCGTGCAGGACGGTGGAACTGGCCAGCACGATCAGCAGATAGCCGAGCGCGTTGAACGGATAGGCGATGTTCAGCGGCACCTGGGCCAGCGTCGACATCCAGGCCACCGCGGAGACGCCGAATACGACGAGGCCGACGACGACCCAGGGCGTCGTCGCGGCGCGCGTCATCAGCGAACCCCCGCTGTGCTCCGCCACGGCGGCCGCCGAGCGCATGCCGTGTTTCAGCATGATCTGCCCGGCCGCCGACGAGAAGACCGCGAAGAGCAGCAGCAGCACGCTGGGCAGGGTCAAGTTCTTCCTCCTGGGCGGCGGTCGGAGCCCGGCGTCAGGTCCCGGCGCCCACCCGGCCGGCGAGTCCGGCGGGGACGTACTGGTGGTTGAGAATGTCCTGGACATCGACGTGCTCCCCGGCGACGATCGTCTGCGCCGCGTGCGGGGTGAGCACGGCGACGTACTGGTAGCCGAAGAGTGTCGGCCGCACACGGGTCAGCAGCCGGGAGATCCCGCCGAGGGTCCTGGCGACGGTGCCGCCGCCGAGCACGGACCAGAAGGGCGCGCCGGTCGAGGTGACCTGGAGCTGGTCGAAGCCGGCGGCCCGCACGGTGCGGCGCAGGCTGCTGCGGGTGAAGAAACGCAGGTGGGTCTCGTCGAGGATGCCCCGCCGGTCGTAGCCGAAGGCGCCGAAAGCGACCCTCAGTCGTGAGTACCAGTGGCTGAAGTTGGGCACGGACAGCAGCATCCGGCCGCCGGGACGCAGCACCTCCCGGAGCTCCCGCAGCACGTGCTCGGGCCGCGACAGGTGCTCGATGACGTCCCCGGCGACCACGTAGTCGTAGTCGGCGCCGACCTGTGGCGGCAGGCCCTCCTCCAGGTCGGCGAGGAGGAATTCGGAGCAGCGGTCCCGCACGCCGGGCACCTCGACGAAGTCCAGGCCGGTCACGGTGTGGCCGAGGTCTTCGAGACGCTCGGCGAACAGGCCGCCGGAGCAGCCGACGTCGAGGACCCGGCCGGGCGGCAGCCCTCGCATGATCTTGAGGATGGCGGAGTGCGAGGAGCCGTCGCCCTCCTTGAAGGCGTAGTCGACCGGCTTGGGGATCCAGGGGCAGGTGCCGAAGCCTTTGAGGGCCAGCCGGTACTCGAGGACGTCCTTGACGACGTCCTTCGCGTAGCGCAGACCGTTGACGTAGCAGATCTCGTCGCCGTAGTAGGTGGGGACGGGGATCTCCTTGATCCGCATGCCGGCGTCGAGCAGCTGGACGATGATCTGGGTGTCGAAGTCGAAGGCGTCGGTGTTCCGGTCGATCGGCAGCCTGCGCAGCGCCGCGACACTGTAGGCGCGGTAGCCGGAGTGGAATTCGGTGAGCCGTGAGCCGAGCAGACCGTTCTCGAAGCGGGTGAGGACGCGGTTGCCGAGCCACTTGTAGAACGGCATGCCGCCCTTGAGCGCACTGCCGGAGCGCATCATCCGGGAGCCGAACACCGCCTCGCACTCGCCGCGTTCGATGGGGGCGACCATCTCGGGCAGCAGCTCGGGGGCGTACTGGCCGTCGCCGTGCAGAAGCACCACGATGTCCAGGCCCCGTTCGGCGGCGAGAGCGTAGCCGGCCTTCTGGTTGCCGCCGTAGCCGAGATTCTTGGTGTGCCGCATGACGACGGTCGGCGGCATGCCGTCCAGCTGCGACCAGCGGCAGCCCGCGGTGAACGTCCCGTCGCTGCTCGCGTCGTCGAGGATCAGGATCTCGGCGATACGGGACCGGAAGTCCTTGGGGATGCGGTCGAGCGTCTTCTCCAGCGTGGATTCCGCGTTGTAGGCGACGACGAGGATGCCGATCCGCGGGCTTGGGATTTCCTTCACTGGGGCTTCTCTACTCTCCGTTGGCGCGGGTCATCGGTGCGGTCGGTCGACGGGTGGGGCGGGGGCGGCGGGCCGGTCGCTGCGCTGGGCGACGAGGGGTACGTGCTCTCCCGGGGCGGGCGCCGGCGGCTCGGTCAGCGCCCGGCGCACGCCGCTCACGATCCCGGCGGCGAGCAGCAGCCATCCCGCCTCTGCCAGATGCAAGGCCCAGTCGTTCCAGCGGACGGCGCTCGCGCCCGCGTAGACGATGACGGTGGTGACGCCGACGACGAGCCCGTAGCCGAGGCCCTCCCACAGTCCGAAGAGGCAGAGGCCGACGACGGGCCAGGCGAGGTACTGCACGGCGGAGCCGGTGCTGAGCAGAAGCAGCAGCGTGAGGGAGAGCGAGACGGCGTACGCGGCGCCGGTGGGGCGCACCCAGGCGAGCCAGGCACCCGCGGCCATGCACGCCAGCACCACCAGGAGATGGAAGTCGCTGTGCAGGGCCTCGACGAACGAGTCGGACGCGCCCGCCAGATCGGCGAAGCGTACGACGCCCCACAGCCTGGCCCGCCCGCCCTCGTACTCGAGGACCTTCTCCCGCAACGGGACGGGTACGGCCGCCAGCACCGGCCCCCACAGGAGCAGCATCACGGCCGCCAGACCCGCGCAGAACCGGACGGCGGCCGGACGGCCCGCCCGCACCGCCGCCACGATCAGGGCGGGGATCGCGACGACCGGGACGAGCTTGACGCTCACGGCCAGCGCCGCGGCGACGCCGGCGGCGAGCGGGGCACGGCGGTCGACGAGCAGGAAGGCCGCCAGGAGCATGAACATGATGGCGACGGAGTCGGTGTTCCCGTGATATCCGGAGGTGGCGAAGAGGACGGGACTGAGGGCACATCCGAGCGCGCACGCCGTGGCCGTCGCAAGTGTGCGGCGGCGGCGCAGGATCTCGAGAACGAGCAGGGCAGAGACGAGATCGGCGAGGCAGGCCGGCGCACGGATCAGGCTGCCGAACGGAATTCCGAGATTCTCCAGTTCATGGAATCCGGCGAGCATCCAGCTCGCGAGCGGCGGATGGTTGTAGACGGGCAGGCGCGGCATCGGGTGCTCATAGATGCGGACCGGTCCGACCTGGGCGATCGCGGTGGCGAAGGCGTCGAAGATGCGGACGTCCGCCGGTCCGCGCTTTTGGGCCGCGAGAATCATCTTGGCGACGAGAGCGAGCGCGGAGACACCGATGACGAGGATCCTGGCTCCTCGCACATCGAGCGTCGCCGTTGCCGTTCGCGTTCGCAGGTCCATGGCCGCCGAACGTAGCAATCCGGAACGTCAACATCTCGCACCGATAAACACACTTAAATGCCGGGGAGTTGACTGCGCTGCGATCTTCGGTGCATTCCCGGCACGTGAATCACCCGTACGGCGGGGTCGGCCGATCGCCTCGAGCATCGGCCCCGCGGCGTCTCAGGCCTGGAGCGCCGCCACGGCTCCCCGTGCCACGTCGTCGAGGTAGCCGTCCGGCAGCTCGCCCCGCACCACCACCAGCCGCCAGTACAGCGGTCCGACGATCACGTCGAGCGCCCGGTCCGGGTCCGCCGATTCCGGTAGTTCGCCGCGCGCCACCGCGTCCCGGACGATCAGAGCGGCCACGCCCCGCTGGCCGTCCAGCAGCGCCGCCTTGATCGCGTCCGCGATCTCGGGGTTGCGCGCCGCCTCCACCAGCAGGTCGGGGATGACCTGCGAGGCCACGGGATGGCGCAGCGCGTGCGCGGCGACCTCGAGCAGGGCGCGTACGTCCCCGTACAGGGATCCCGTCGCCGGCGCCGGCAGACCCTGTGCCGCGAAGGCCGAGACGAGGTCCAGCACCAGGGACAGCTTCGACTTCCAGCGCCGGTAGACGGCCGTCTTCCCGACACCGGCCCGCCGGGCGATGCCCTCGATCGACATCCGGGCGAAGCCGACCGCTGCCAATTCGTCGAAGACGGCGGCCCGGATGGCGTCGGTCACGTCCTCCCGGAGCACGGCGGCTCCTGCGGGGGCGCGTCGTGGGCTTCTGGGGTCGGTCGTCATGCCCAGGAGCATACGCGGCGACGACGAAACGGTTGCGTTCCGACGTGAAGACGTCCTACTGTTCCCGTAGCGACGATACGGTCCCGTTCCATCGGTCCCATCGAGGCTCCGGACCGCGCCCCGCCCCTGCACGCGCTTCGAAAGCGAGCCTGCGTGACCATCGCCAGCCCTACCGCACCCCCGGCGGACCCGGCACGAACGGCCCCTGCCGGCCCACCCGCTCCCGCCGCACCCACCGACCTGGCCGCGCTCGCCGCGCGCCACGGGCTGACCGTCAGCGGCGCCCGGCCGGGCCTCCCCGCCTACGTCGGACAGCTCTGGTCGCGGCGACACTTCATCACCGCGTTCGCGACCGCCAAACTCACCGCCCAGTACAGCCAGGCCCGCCTCGGGCAGCTCTGGCAGCTGATGACCCCGCTGCTCAACGCCGCCGTCTACTACCTGATCTTCGGCGTGCTGCTCGGCACCGCACACCATGTCCCCGACTTCGTGCCGTTCCTGGTCACGGGCGTGTTCATCTGGACCTTCACCGCCAACACGATCACGGCCGGCACCCGCGCGATCTCCGGAAACATCGGCCTCGTCAGAGCCCTGCACTTCCCGCGCGCCGCGCTGCCCGTCGCGCTCGCCCTGCAACAGCTCCAGCAACTGCTCTTCTCGCTCGGCGCACTGGTCGTGATCCTCGTCGGCTTCGGCCAGCTCCCGACGGCTTCCTGGCTGCTCGCGGTCCCCGCGCTGCTGCTCCAGGCGGTCTTCAGTACCGGCCTGTCCATGGCCATGGCACGCGTCGCCGCCCGTACCCCCGACGTCTCCCAACTGGTGCCGTTCCTGCTGCGCACCTGGATGTACGCGTCGGGCGTGATGTGGTCCGTCGACAAGGTTGTCGGCGACCGCGACCTGCCGCACCTGGTGGCTCTCGCGCTGCAGTACAACCCCGCCGCGCTCTACATCGACCTGGTGCGCTTCGCGTTCATCGAGTCGTTCACCGCGGACCGGCTGCCGCCGCACGTCTGGGCCGCGGCCCTGACGTGGGCCGTGCTCTGCGGAGCCGGTGGATTCCTGTACTTCTGGAAGGCTGAGGAGCAGTACGGCCGTGGCTGAGAACCCGACCCGTCCGACCGGAGACCCCACCCCCACCGTCGTCGTCGACGGCGTCCACATCACCTACAAGGTCAACGGCCCCCGCACCGGCCGGGGAAGCGCCACCTCCGCCCTCAGCCGGATCGTCTCCCGCGGCACGCACCCCGGCGTACGCAAGGTGCACGCCGTCAAGGGCGTCAGCTTCGCCGCGTACCGGGGCGAGGCGATCGGCCTGATCGGCTCCAACGGCTCGGGCAAGTCCACCCTGCTCAAGGCCGTCGCCGGCCTCCTGCCGACCGCGAAGGGCAAGGTCTACACGGCCGGGCAACCGTCCCTCCTCGGCGTCAACGCCGCGCTGATGTCCGACCTGACCGGCGAGCGCAACATCATCCTCGGCGGCCTCGCGATGGGAATGACCCGCGACCAGATCCGCGACCGCTACGACGACATCGTCGACTTCTCCGGCATCAACGAGAAGGGCGACTTCGTCTCGCTGCCGATGCGTACGTACTCCTCCGGCATGGGTGCCAGGCTGCGCTTCTCGATCGCCGCCGCCAAGAGCCACGACGTCCTGCTCATCGACGAGGCGCTCTCCACCGGCGACGCCCGCTTCCGCCGCCGCAGCCGGCAGCGCATCGAGGAACTGCGGCGGGAGGCCGGCACGGTCTTCCTGGTCAGTCACAGCAATGCGACCATCACCGAGAGCTGCGACCGCGCGCTCTGGCTGGAAGCGGGGGTCCTGCGGATGGACGGCCCGGCGAAGGAAGTCGTGGCGGCGTACGAGGAGTTCACGGCGGCCGGGAACAAGGGCGGCGCCGCGAACAAGGGCGGCGCCGGGACCGGGACCGCGAAGCAGCCCGCGCGGTAGGCTCCACTGCCGGTGCCGGACAGCCGAGGGGGCGGTTGGGATGGGCGGTCGAGGGCCTCAGCCACTGCGGGACGACGACCCGCGCGAGATCGCCGGATACCCGCTCCGGGCACGGATCGGTGAGGGCGGCATGGGAACCGTCTTCCTCACGCGAAGCCGCGACGGCGCGTCGCATCCCGTCGCCCTCAAGCTCATCCGCCGCGAGCACGCCCGGAACGAGAAGTTCCGCAGGCGCTTCGCCCGCGAGGTGGAGGCCGCGCGGCGGGTCAGCGGCCCGCATCTGGTCCAGGTCGTCGACCACGACGCGGAGGCGGACCTGCCGTGGCTCGCCACCCATTACGTCCCTGGCCTGCCCCTGGACGACGCCCTCGCCGGCCACGGGCCGCTGCCCCCGGAGTGCGTGCTGCGGCTTACGGCCGGGGCGGCTCGCGCGCTGGACGCCGTGCACACCGCGGGCCTCGTCCACCGTGACGTGAAGCCGGGGAACCTGCTGCTGTCCGCTGAAGGGCCATGGCTGCTCGACTTCGGCATCGCGCGCGCGGCGGACGGCACGTCCGTACTGACCACCGTCGGGCGGATGGTGGGCACGCCGAAGTACATGTCCCCCGAACACGCGCTGGGCCGGCAGGTCACGCCCGCCTCCGACGTGTTCACGCTGGGTCTCGTCGCCGCGGAGGCTGCCACCGGTCGCCACCCCTACGGCGAGGGCGGCGGCCTGGTCGTCGCCACCCGCATCGCCGGCACCGACCGCGAACCCCCGGACCTCTCCGCCCATCCGCCCGCCCTCCGCCGACTCCTGGCCGCCGCACTGGCGGCCCGCCCGGAGGACCGCCCGACAGCGGCGGAGGTGGCCGAACTGTGCGGCACCGGCCCGGGCTTCACCACGGCCGGGTGGCTCCCGAAGCGCATCGCCTCGGCGGTCACGGCCGTCGCCCGCGCGTCGGCCAAGGCCTCGCCCGACGCCCGCGACCCGCGGACCGGCTGGCTGCACCGCCTGCGCGGCGACGGCTGACATACGCAACGGACCCGGCCGCCCCCGAAGGTGCGACCGGGTCCGTGCGAAGGGCCGTCAGCTGTGCGTGCGCAGCAGCTGCCGCATCGTGCGCATCGCCACCGACAGGTTGGCCAGGTCGAACGTGTCCGAGCTCTGGATCTCCTCCAGCGTCGTCCGCGCCCGTCCCAGGATCGCCGCGTTCTTCTGCTCCCAGGCCTTGAAGCGCTCCTCCGGGGTCGAGGTCCCGTTGCCCACCGACAGCACGTCGGCCGTGAGCGCGGCGTGCGCCGCGTACAGGTCCTCACGGATGGAGGCACGGGCCATGGACTGCCAGCGGTCGGCCCGCGGCAGTTCGATGATCCGGTCCATCAGCTGGGTGATGGAGAGCCGGTCGGCGAGGTCGTAGTACACCTCGGCGACCGCCAGCGGGTCCTGGCCGGTGCGGTCCGAGATCGCCACGATGTCGAGCGTCGGGAAGGCGGACGAGAAGCCGGCCACCCTCAGCGCGAGGAACTCGGGGACGCCCGCCCCGGTGAGCTCGTCGAGGATGCCCTGGTACCACTCCAGGTCCGCGCCCCGCAGCATCTTCGGCAGCTCTGTCCACACCTGCTCGACGCGCTCCGCGAAGAACTCGATCGTCCCGGCCAGCTCCAGCGGCTGCGGCCGGTTGCCCAGCAGCCACCGCGTACCGCGCTCGACGAGACGGCGCGAGTGCAGCCGGATCCGGGTCTGGACGTCCGCCGCGACCTGGTTGTCGAGTGCCTCGACCGCGTCCCACACCGCGCTGAGCCCGAAGATCTCACGAGCCGCGGTCTGCGCCCGCACGATCTCCTCGATCGACGCGCCGGTCTCCTCACGAAGCCGGTGCAGGAACGTCGAACCACCGGTGTTGACCGTGTCGTTGACGAGCACCGTCGTCACGATCTCGCGGCGCAGCGCGTGCGCGTCGATCGCCTCGCCGAACTGCTCCCGCAGCGGCTTGGGGAAGTAGGCGTGCAGCAGCCGCCGCAGGTACGGGTCGTCCGGCAGGTCCGTCCCGATCAGCTCGTCCGCCACCGTGATCTTCGTGTAGGCGAGGAGGACGGCCAGCTCGGGCTGGCTGAGTCCCTTGCCCGCCCCCAGCAGTTCACGGATCTGACGGTCGTTGGGCAGGAACTCCAGCGCCCGGTCCAGGTGTCCGTCACGGCCGAGGCGGCGCATGAACCGCTGGTGGGCGTGGAGCAGGGACGGCGACTGGGCGACCGCGTTGGCGAGCGCGGTGTTCTGCGCGTAGTTGTTGCGCAGCACCAGCGCGCCGACCTCGTCGGTCATCTGCGCCAGCAGCTGGTTGCGCTGCTTGACGGTCATGTCGCCGTCCGCGACCAGGCCGTTGAGCAGGATCTTGATGTTGACCTCGTGGTCGGAGGTGTCGACGCCGGCGCTGTTGTCGATGGCGTCGGTGTTGATCTTTCCGCCGTTGCGGTCGAACTCGATCCGGCCGAGCTGGGTCAGACCCAGGTTGCCGCCCTCGCCGACGACCCGGACCCGCAGGTCCTCACCGTTGACGCGGATGGCGTCGTTGGCCTTGTCGCCGACGTCGGTGTGCGACTCGGTGGAGGCCTTGACGTAGGTGCCGATGCCGCCGTTCCACAGCAGGTCGACCGGGGCCTTGAGGATGGCCTGCATCAGCTCGGCCGGAGTCATCTTCGCGATGCCGGGGCGGATGCCGAGGGCCTCGCGCATCGCCGCGTTGACCGGGATCGACTTGGCCGTGCGCGGGTGGATGCCGCCGCCGTGGGACAGCAGTTCCTTGTTGTAGTCGGCCCAGGAGGAACGGGGCAGCTCGAAGAGCCGGCGGCGCTCGGCGTACGAGAGGGCCGCGTCCGGGTTCGGGTCGATGAAGATGTGGCGGTGGTCGAACGCCGCGACGAGCCGGATGTGCTCGCTGAGCAGCATGCCGTTGCCGAACACGTCACCGGACATGTCGCCGACGCCGACGACCGTGAAGTCCTGGGTCTGGGTGTCGTGGCCGAGCTCGCGGAAGTGCCGCTTGACCGACTCCCAGGCGCCGCGGGCCGTGATGCCCATGCCCTTGTGGTCGTATCCGGCGGAGCCGCCGGACGCGAAGGCGTCACCGAGCCAGAAGTTGTACGCGACCGCGACCTCGTTGGCGATGTCGGAGAACGACGCGGTGCCCTTGTCCGCGGCCACCACGAGGTACGTGTCGTCCTCGTCGTGCCGGACCACCTGGGCCGGCGGGACGACCTCGCCCGCGACCAGGTTGTCGGTGATGTCGAGCAGCGCCGAGATGAAGATCCGGTAGCAGGCGATGCCCTCGGCCAGCCAGGCGTCACGGTTCACCGACGGGTCGGGCAGCTGCTTGGCGACGAAGCCGCCCTTGGCGCCGACCGGCACGATCACGGTGTTCTTGACCATCTGCGCCTTGACCAGGCCGAGGATCTCCGTACGGAAGTCCTCACGCCGGTCGGACCAGCGCAGACCGCCTCGGGCGACCTTGCCGAAGCGCAGGTGGACGCCCTCGACCCGCGGCGAGTACACCCAGATCTCGAACGCGGGGCGCGGCGCCGGCAGGTCCGGGATGGCCTGCGGGTCGAACTTCATCGACACATAGCCGTGCGGGGCGCCGCCTGCCGCCTCCTGGAAGAAGTTGGTGCGCAGGGTGGCCTTGATGACGGTGAGGAAGGCACGCAGGATGCGGTCCTCGTCGAGGCTGGCGACCTGGTCGAGCGCGCCGTCGAGCTCCTCGAGCAGCCCGTCGATCAGCTCGGTGCCGGCCCGCTGACGGTCCGGCGACATCCGCGCCTCGAACAGCGAGATCAGCAGCCGGGTGGTGTGGACGTTGTTGCGGAGGGTGTCCTCCATGTAGTCCTGGCTGAAGGTCGAACCGGCCTGGCGCAGGTACTTCGCGTACGCGCGCAGCACCATCGCCTCGCGCCAGTTGAGCCCCGCGCCGAGCACCAGCGAGTTGAAGCCGTCGTTCTCGGCCTCGCCCGTCCACACGGCGGCGAAGGCGTCCTGGAAGCGCTCGCGGGCGTCGTCGGCGAGGTAGTCGCCGTTGGCGCCGGTCTTCGGCATGCGCAGCCCGAAGTCGTAGATCCAGGCGTGGGTCCGGTCGGCGCACCGCAGCTCGTACGGGCGCTCGTCGACGACCTCGCAGCCGAGGCGCTGCAGCACCGGCAGCACCGCGGACAGGGAGACCTGCTCACCGGTCCGGTAGATCTTGAAGCGCCGCTCGCCGGGGCCCGCCCCGACCGGCTCGTACAGGGACAGCGCGAAGTCCTTGCCGGACTCGGCGAGCTCCTCCATGCGGACCAGGTCGGCCACGGCGGAGCGCGGCGAGTGGTCGGCCTTGTAGCCCTCCTGGAAGGCGCCCGCGTAGCGGCGCAGCAGCTCGGCGGCGCGTTCCTCGCCGAACTCGGCGTTCAGCGCCTCGCCGAAGCCGTCGGCCCAGGAGCGTGCCGCCTCGACCAGGCGCGCCTCGATGCGCTCGGTGTCGGCGTCGGTGAGGTGCGGCAGCTCGGTGCCGACGGGGACCCGCACCACGAAGTGGATACGGGAGAGGATCGACTCGGTGTTCCAGGCGGTGAAGTCGACGCTGGTGCCGCCGAGTTCCTCCTTGAGGATGTCGATCAGGCGCAGCCGCACACCGGTGGTGTAGCGGTCACGCGGCAGGTAGACCAGCGCGGAGTAGTAGCGCCCGTACTCGTCCTGCCGCAGGTACAGCCGCAGCCTGCGGCGCTCCTGGAGGTAGAGGACGCTGGTGACGATCGCACGCAGCTGGTCGGCGGGCGTCTGGAAGAGCTCGTCACGCGGGTACGTCTCGAGGATCTGCAGCAGGTCGCGGCCGTCGTGGCTGTTGGGCGAGAAGCCCGCGCCCTCCAGGACCTCCGCGACCTTGCGGCGGACGACGGGCACGCGGCGCACCGACTCGGTGTACGCGGCGGAGGAGAACAGGCCGAGGAAGCGGCGCTCCCCGACGACGTTGCCCTCGGCGTCGAACTTCTTGACGCCGATGTAGTCCAGGTAGCTGGGGCGGTGCACGGTGGCGCGGCTGTTGGCCTTCGTCAGCACGAGCAGCTTGTGCTCACGGGCCTTGGCGCGGGCGTCGGCCGGCAGCCGGCTGAAGGACGGGCTGACCGGGTGGGCCTCGTCCTCGTGGTGCGGCGGGTCGGAGCGCAGAATGCCGAGGCCGGTGCCGGGGACGGCGGCCAGCGCGTCGGCGTCGGTGAGCTCGTACTCCCGGTAGCCGAGGAAGGTGAAGTGGTCGGCGGAGAGCCAGCGCAGCAGCTCCCGGGCCTCCTCGACCTCCTGCTCCGGCAGGTCGTCGGCCTTGGGCTCGTCAGGCAGCTGTTCGGCGATGCGCAGCGCGGCGTCGCGCATCTTCTCCCAGTCCTCGACGGCCTCTCGGACGTCGGACAGGACACGCAGCAGATCGGCGGTGATCTGCTTCAGGTCGGCGCGGTCGGTCTCGCGGTCGATCTCGACGTGGATCCAGGACTCGACGAGGGCGTCGTGCGGGAGGTCCTTGGCGTGCGTGTCGGAGGGCAGGACCTCGATGAGCTTGCCGGTCACATCACGGCGGACGACGACCTGCGGGTGGATCACGACATGGATGCCGCGGCCCTGGCGGGAGAGCTCGTTGGTGACGGAGTCGACGAGGAAGGGCATGTCGTCGGTGACGACTTCCACGACGGAGTGGCTGCAGGTCCAGCCGTTCTCCTCCACGGTCGGCGTGTGGACGCGGACGTTAGCGGTGCCCTGCGGGCGGTTTTCCGCCAGCCGGTAGTGGGAAAGTGCCGCACCGAAGACGTCGACCGGGTCGCGGTCGGTGAGGTCCTCCGGAGCTGTGTGCAGGTAGTAGCGCTGGAGGTACGTGAGCAGGGTGTCCCGGTCAGGACGCTTCCCTTGCTCTGTCCCAGTCGGAAGGTGCCCCCCGGCCGGGCTGTTCTCAGCTACCCGGGCGGCCCGTGCGAGCAGCTCGGCCTTGGCTTCGTCCAGCTTGGTCTGCATGTCCTCTGGCTCCTGTCGCGCGCCGTTGCGTGACGTAGGTGAAAGATGCGACGAATCGCCGCGTCCCGGGGTGTCCGGTCGCAGTCGACGGTATGCCGCGATGAGAGTCGTCCGAGCCGTTATCGGCCAATTCTGTCTGGCGGAGACAGTCCGGACGGGAGGGGTCAGCGATCGCCCGGACGCGGTGGCGGTCCGGGCGCAGGCCGGGGGCTTCGCTGCCCCCACGGCATATCGCGCTGATCACGCCCCCAGGCTATCTCCCCGCACCCCCGCCCCGTCATGAGCCGTATGTGTACAAAAGCGGGGTCCGAAGTTTGACAGTCTGGACAGCGACACAGGCCCTCTTGGCAACCAATCAACCGGGAGCAGCCATGACCACGAAGATCCTCATCGTCACCGGGGACGCCGCAGAGTCCCTGGAGGTCCTCTACCCGTACCAGCGGCTGCTGGAAGAGGGGTACGAGGTGCACATCGCGGCCCCCGCCCGCAAGAAGCTGCAGTTCGTCGTGCACGACTTCGAGCCGGGCTTCGACACCTACACCGAGAAGCCGGGCTACACCTGGCAGGCGGACCTGGCCTTCTCCGAGGTCGAGCCCGGGGCGTACGCCGCCATCGTGATCCCCGGCGGCCGCGCGCCCGAGTACCTGCGCAACGACCCCGAGCTCCGCAAGATCCTCAAGGCGTTCTTCGATTCCGACAAGCCGGTGGCCCAGATCTGTCACGGCCCGCTGCTGACAGCGGCGACCGGCGGGCTGGAGGGACGCCGGGTCACCTCGTACCCCGCGCTCGAACTGGACATGCAGGCCGCCGGGGCGTCGTTCCAGGACGTCGCGGCTGTCGTGGACGGTTCGCTGGTCTCCTCGCGCGCCTGGCCGGACCATCCGGTGTGGATGCGGGAGTTCCTCAAGGTGCTGCGGGCGACGGCGCCGGTGACGTGACGCTCGTGGCCGGTCAGCCGGCCACGAGCTCCTCCGCCACCTCGACGGCCTCCTGGAGCGAGTCGACGACCGGCACCCCGACGCTCTCCAGACTGGCGCGGCTGTGCGATCCGCCTGTGTACAGCACGGCCTTCGCGCCGACGTGAGCGGCGGCGACGGCGTCGTCCGCCGCGTCACCGATGACGACGACGTGCTCGGCCCGCACGCCGGCGAGCTGCGCCAGGTGCCGCACCATGTGCTCGGCCTTGCCCGCGGTCGACGCGCCGGTCCGGCCGTCGACCCGGACGAAACGCTCCTCGATGCCGTGCCGGCGCACGATCGGCACCAGGTGTTCGTGAGGGGCGAGGGACAGCAGCGACTGGGTCAGACCGGCACTCTGGCGGCGGGTGAGCAGCTCCGCGGCGCCCTCGGCGAGGGTGCATGTCTCGGCCCGGGTCCAGTAGTGCTTGTGGAAGGCCGCGTCCATCACGAGCCATTCGTCATTCGTCGGCAGCCGTCCCATGAGCCGCTCGTAGAAACGGGGGACGGGCACGCAGTACAGCTCCCGGTACCGCTCGAGCGTGATCTGCTCCAGCCCCAGCTCCGCGAACGCGGCGTTCGTCGCCGCGATGACGGCGCCGATGTCGTCGAGCAGTGTGCCGTTCCAGTCCCAGACCAGATGCGCCTGCTTCCCCTGCTTGCCCATGGCGAAACGGTACAGGCCGGGACCGACAGCCCGGCGCGCGGCCGGTCAGCCGGTACGACAGCCCGTGGCCGGTCAGCCGGTACGACCCGCCGCGGCCGGTCAGCCGACGATGTTCGGGATCTCCTGCACGCCGAACCAGAGCAGCTCGTGGTCCTCCGCGCCGTCGACCGTGAACTGCGCGTCGTCGTCACCGTGGTCGGCCGCGCCGAGCGCCGCGACCGCGGCCGAGACGTCGTCCATCGCGTCGTCGGCGTCCACATGGACGGCGGCCGCCTTGGACATCGGCACCGCCCTGGCGATCCGCACCTCGCCGAGCGCACCGGCGTCGAGGATCTGGTCGGGATCGGCGACCGCGTCCTGGTCCGGCACGTCGACGGCCACGACCGCGCGGCGCCGGGCCGCGTCCGGGTCGCCGGCGATCAGACGCAGGGAAGCGGCGGCGGCGCGGCTGAGCGCCGCGTACTCCAGTTCCTCGATGTCGTCGGAGACGTACCACTCGCGCAGTCCGGGCGTGACGGCGTAGGCGGTCAGCGGGCCGGGGCCCAGTTCGCCCGCCTTGTGCGCCGCTGCGAGACCGGGAAGGGTCAGGGGGACGTACACGCGCATGACAGGCCGCTTTCGTAGTCGGTGATCGCCCCTCAGGATACGTGCGGCGTACCCCTTCGGGGTGCGCCCGGTCGCCCTCCCGCCGTCCACCTGGCACCCCGTCGAAGGCCCGTGCGGCCCGTCCGTACAGCGCCTCGTCACCCTGATAGGTGAAGCTCACGGCCGCCGCCTCGGGTGCTTTCGCCGCTTTGCGGCAAAGGTGCGGACGCCATAGAAGTTCCCCGTCGAAGCTACCTCCCGGTACCCAGCCCGGGACCAGCACATCGGGGGCGATCCGTATGGACAGGACCAGGCCCGCAGGCCGCCACGACCAGCGCAGGCCCGCAGCCCACGCGGCGGCGGCACTGACCCGGGCACGCGGCAGGCTGCACAAACCGCACTACTGGTTCGCCGACCGCCTGCTCGCGGTACTGAGCGGCCGGCGCCCGGTGCACTGGATGCTCGGGCACACGATCGGCGAGGCCTACGAACAGTTGGTCCGGCTCGCCCCGGGGACGCCGTTGCTTCCGGCGGACCGGGCCACGCCGGTCGTCCGCCACTGCGGCGAGTTCCACCCGGGGCCGGGCGTGATCGAGGCGTTCGCCCGCATCGGCTCGGGCGACCGGGTCAGCGCGATGGCGTTCCGGCTGGAGCAGGGCCGGGACCTGCGCTGGCGCTGTGCGGCGATCGAGGTCGCGGTGGACCGGTGAGCGGCCGGCCGTGGCCCCGGAAGCCGGGCAGCGGCCTCCCGTCGTCCGGGGGCCGGCTGAGGGCTTCCGGCCGGAGGGCGGGCGCCGCGGCGTCCCGTCGCGTGGGCCGCCTGAGCTTCCGGCCGGGCCGCAGGCCGGAGGTGCGACGCGGCATTCCCTCAGCGGTCCGGCCGGGGCAACGGCCCCGTGCGCCAGGGTGCTGCCTGGGGTCGCCTGAGGGGTGCTGAGCGGGACGGGTACTGGCGCAGGCCCGGCGCACGGGCCTGCGGCCCGCTGAGGGCCCTGAGCGACCCCGGCCGGGCATCCGTCCGCCCCGCCGCCGGGAGAACCGCCACGCTGCCTGGGAGGACGTCCGAGGGCGAGAAGCCCGGGCCCGGCCGCCGGGGCCGCTTCGGTGAAGCCCGGGTCGCGCGGGCGGCCGGACCCGCCCGTCGGCGGAAACGCGGCCGGGGCCGGACACCCCTCGGTGTCCGGCCCCGGCCGTCGGATACTGCGTACCCGGTCACTTCTTGCGACGACGCCCCGCCGTCTTCTGGGCCTTGCGACGCTCCGCCCGCGTCATCCCGTCCGACTCCGACCGCGACGAGCCGTCGCCGTTGTCGAAGTCGCCCTCGACCACGCCGCCCTCGCCGTCGACCGTCGGCGCGGAGAAGTGCAGCCGGTCGGGACGCTGCGGGGTCTCGAGCCCCTTCGCGCGGATCTCGGGACGGCCCGCGCCGGCCGGCACCGCGTCCTCCTTGGCCAGCGAGGTCTTCGCCGCCGCGTCCTGCACCGGGACCTCCTCGACCTGCTGCTCGACCTGGACCTCCAGGTTGAACAGGTAGCCGACGGACTCCTCCTTGATGCCCTCCATCATGGCGGTGAACATGTCGAAGCCCTCGCGCTGGTACTCGACCAGGGGGTCCTTCTGCGCCATCGCGCGCAGGCCGATGCCCTCCTGGAGGTAGTCCATCTCGTAGAGGTGCTCGCGCCACTTGCGGTCCAGGACCGACAGCACCACGCGCCGCTCGAGCTCACGCATGATGTCCGAGCCGAGCTGCTTCTCACGCTCGTCGTACTGCTGGTGGATGTCGTCCTTGATCGAGTCGGCGATGAACTCGGCGGTGATACCGGCACGGTCGCCGGCCGCCTCCTCCAGCTCCTCGACGGTGATCTTCACCGGGTAGAGCTGCTTGAACGCGCCCCACAGGCGGTCCAGGTCCCACTCCTCGGCGAAGCCCTCGACCGTCTCCGCCTGGATGTAGGCGTCGATGGTGTCGTCCATGAAGTGACGCACCTGCTCGTGCAGGTCCTCACCCTCGAGGACGCGGCGGCGCTCGCCGTAGATGACCTCGCGCTGCCGGTTGAGCACCTCGTCGTACTTCAGGACGTTCTTACGGGTCTCGAAGTTCTGCTGCTCGACCTGGGACTGCGCGGAGGCGATCGCGCGCGTCACCATCTTGTTCTCGATCGGGACGTCGTCCGGCACGTTCGCCATCGACATCACGCGCTCGACCATCTGCGCCTTGAACAGGCGCATCAGGTCGTCGCCGAGCGAGAGGTAGAAACGGGACTCGCCGGGGTCGCCCTGACGGCCGGAACGACCGCGCAGCTGGTTGTCGATACGGCGGGACTCGTGGCGCTCGGTGCCCAGCACGTACAGGCCGCCGAGCTCCTTGACCTCGTCGTGCTCGGCCTTCACGGCCGCCTCGGCGCGCTCCAGCGCGGCGGGCAGGGCCGCGGCCCACTCCTCGACGTGCTCGACGGGGTCGAGACCGGCCTGGCGCAGCTCGGCCTCCGCGAGGTCGTCCGGGTTGCCGCCGAGCTTGATGTCGGTACCACGGCCGGCCATGTTCGTGGCGACGGTGACGGCGCCCTTGCGGCCGGCCTGGGCGACGATCGTCGCCTCACGGTCGTGCTGCTTGGCGTTGAGGACCTCGTGCTGGATGCCGCGCTTGCTCAGCTGCTGCGAGAGGTACTCGGACTTCTCGACCGAGGTGGTGCCGACCAGGATCGGCTGGCCCTTCTCGTGCTTCTCCGCGATGTCGTCCACGACGGCGGCGAACTTCGCGACCTCGGTGCGGTAGATCAGGTCGGACTGGTCCTTGCGGACCATCGGCCTGTTCGTCGGGATCGGGACGACACCGAGCTTGTAGATCTGGTGGAACTCGGCGGCCTCGGTCATCGCCGTACCGGTCATGCCGGAGAGCTTGTCGTAGAGGCGGAAGAAGTTCTGGAGGGTGATCGTGGCGAGCGTCTGGTTCTCGTCCTTGATGTCCACCCCTTCCTTCGCCTCGATCGCCTGGTGCATGCCCTCGTTGTAGCGGCGGCCGGCGAGGATACGGCCGGTGTGCTCGTCGACGATCATGACTTCGCCGTCGATGACGACGTAGTCCTTGTCCTTCTTGAACAGTTCCTTGGCCTTGATGGCGTTGTTCAGGTAGCCGACGAGGGGGGTGTTCACCGACTCGTAGAGGTTGTCGATGCCGAGCCAGTCCTCGACCTTGGCGACGCCGGACTCGTGGATCGCGACGGTGCGCTTCTTCTCGTCGACCTCGTAGTCGCCGGTCTCCTCGATGCCCTTGAGCTGGTTCCCCGCCTCGCCCCTGGTGAGACGCGTCACCAGCTTGGCGAAGTCGCCGTACCACTTGGTGGCCTGGTCGGCGGGACCGGAGATGATCAGCGGGGTACGGGCCTCGTCGACGAGGATCGAGTCGACCTCGTCGACCACGGCGAAGTTGTGGCCGCGCTGGACGAGCTCGTCCTTGGACCACGCCATGTTGTCGCGCAGGTAGTCGAAGCCGAACTCGTTGTTCGTGCCGTAGGTGATGTCGCAGTTGTACTGCTCACGGCGCTGGGCCGGCGACATGTTGGCGAGGATGCAGCCGACTTCGAGGCCCAGGAACTTGTGGACGCGGCCCATCATCTCGGAGTCGCGCTCGGCGAGGTAGTCGTTCACCGTGATCAGGTGGACGCCCTTGCCGGACAGTGCGTTCAGATACGTGGGCAGCGTGCCGACGAGGGTCTTGCCCTCACCGGTCTTCATTTCGGCGACATAGCCGAGGTGCAGGGCGGCGCCGCCCATGAGCTGGACGTCGTAGTGGCGCTGGCCGAGCACTCGCTTGGCGGCCTCACGCACGGTGGCGAACGCCTCGGGAAGCAGGTCGTCCAGGCTCTCACCGTCTGCGTAACGCTGCTTGTACTCGTCCGTGAGCGCCCGCAACTCGGCGTCGGAGAGGTTGACGAAGTCCTCTTCGATGGAGTTGACCTGGTCCGCGATGCGGTGCAGTTTGCGCAGGATCTTGCCTTCGCCTGCACGCATGAGCTTGTTGAAGACGGACACTGAGGTTGGTCTCCTTGCCGGTCGGGCCTGGCACTGGGTCTGTGGTGGACACTGGCGCGGGCACGGCAGGTGGGCCCCACCGCATCGGCCATCGTAAGCGAGGACCCGGCCGCGTCGGGAGGTCCATGGCCCCTGAGGCCTGCTGTCCGCCATCAGGTGAACGCGCGGGCAGCACTGAAGGTGCCGGTGGAGCACAGAAAGTGCTCGCATCGGCGCGCCGCGCTGGCAAGAATCCCCGCATGGAGCCGATCACCCTCACCACCGAACGCCTGCTGCTGCGGACCTTCACCTCCGAGGACACGAAGTCCGTCCACCAGGCCTGCCAGGATCCCGACATCCAGCGGTGGACGACGGTTCCCTCGCCCTACGAGTGGCAGCACGCCGTCGAGTTCACCGAGCAGACGGTCCCCGACGGCTGGCGCAACAGCACCATGTGCACCTTCGCCGTGCTGCCACGCGAGGGCGGCCCGCTGATGGGCTCGGTCGCCGTGACCATGCGCACCTTCTCCGGCACGTGGGAGATCGGCTTCTGGACGGGCAAGGAGCACCGGGGCCGGGGCGTGACGGCGGAGAGCGTCACCGCCGTCTCCCACTGGGCCTTCATGAGGCTGGGCGCCACCCGCCTGGAATGGCGCGCCGAGGTCGGCAACACCGCCTCCCGCGCGGTGGCGCAGAAGGCCGGCTTCCGCATGGAGGGGGAGATGCGCGCGGCGCTGCTCAACAAGGACACCCTGCGGGACGTGTGGGTCGGCGGACTGCTCCCGTCCGACCTCGGGCTGGCGAGCAACCACGCCTATCTGCCGGCCCGCCGCTGAGTCCGGATTCCCGCGCGCGCCGAGGCCGTCATCGGCCGCGTGGCCGGGCGGGCGGCCGTGATCGGGTCGGCGAGCACCCCTTTGTCGGGCGGAGGCCGGACTGTCAGTGGCGCCCTCTATCGTGCAGGACATGACGACGCCGCCGCCCGCCCTCGAACTCTCCGCCGACGAGGCCCGCCGCATCGCCCTGCGCGCCCAGGGGTTCCTGGGCGCTCCCGACAGGCGGGGCGGAGTGCGGGGCGTTCTTCGTCATCTCGGTGCCGTGCAGCTGGACACGATCTCGGTGCTGGCCCGCTCGCACGAGCTGATCCCGTACGCGAGGCTGGGCGCCGTCGGCCGCAAGACCGTCGAGGACGCCTACTGGACGGGCGGCCACAGCTTCGAGTACTGGTCGCACGCGGCGTGCATCCTGCCCGTCGAGGAGTGGCCCCACTTCGCCTTCAGGCGGCGCGCCTACCGCGCCCGCCCGCAGTGGTACCACGAGCTCCCGGACGGCGCGTACGACGCCGTGATCAAGCAACTGCGTGCGGAGGGCCCACTGACCGCGACCGGTCTGGGCGGCGCGAACAACGGCGGGGAGTGGTGGGACTGGTCCGCCTCCAAGGTCGCCGTCGAACGGGCTCTGATGTACGGCGAGGTCGTGTGCACCGAGCGGCGCAGCTGGAAGCGGGTGTACGACCTCGCGGAGCGTGCGATCCCCGACACCCTGCTGCACGACGACCTGGACGACGCCGAGTGCCTGCGCCGTCTCGTCCGGCTGGCGGGTGAGTCGCTGGGCGTCGGCACCCGCGCGGACATCGCGGACTACCACCGCCTCAAGGGCGAGCAGTTCGACGCCGTGGTCGTGGACTCGGGGCTGGTGCCGGTCCAGGTCCAGGGCTGGGCCAAGCCCGCCTGGGCGGATCCCGCGGCGCTCGCCTCCCCGCCGCGCGGCCGGCACCGCACGACCCTGCTCTCCCCGTTCGACTCGCTCATCTGGGAGCGCGCGCGGACGGAGCGCATCTTCGGCTTCACGCACCGGCTGGAGGCCTACGTCCCCAAGCAGAAGCGGGTGCACGGCTATTTCGCGATGCCGCTGCTCGCGGGCGGGAAGCTGCTGGGCCGCGTCGACCCGGCACGCGAAGGCAGGACGCTGGTGGCCCGCCAGGTATCGCTGGACACTCCCAAGGCCGTGGCCCCGATGGCGCAGGCCCTGCGCGAGGCGGCGGAGTGGGTGGGCTGCGACTCCGTCCGCGTCGAGCGGATCGACCGCCCCGAGCTCATGGCGGACCTGGTCAAGGCCCTGGACTGACATCGCGGACCGCTCTGCCCGCCCGTACCGGCCGGATCGCGGGAGCCTCGGCTACCGGATCTCGAGGATCTTCTCGCGCATCGCGTAGACCACGGCCTCCATCCTGGAGTGCAGCTGAAGCTTCTCCAGGATGTTGCGCACATGGTTCTTGACGGTGTTCTCCGAGATGAACAACTCCTTGGCGATGTCCCGGTTGTTCATGCCCGTCGCCACGAGCTTGAGCACCTCCAGCTCCCGGTCGGTGAGCCGGGGCGCGGGCACCAGCCTGCGCTCGTCGGTGCGCTGGATCATCGACTTGAACTCGGTGAGCAGCTTCGACGCCATGGAGGGGCTGATCTGCGACTGCCCGTCCGCCACCGCGCGGATGGCGGTCGCGACCTCGTCCGTGGAGATCTCCTTGAGGAGGTAGCCGGTGGCTCCGGCTTTGATCGCGTCGTAGAGGTCGGCTTCCTCGTCGCTGATCGTCAGCATGATGATCTTCGCGCTGGGGGCCACCTCCTTGATGGAGGTGCACGCCTCGATGCCGCCTCGCTTCGGCATCCGCACATCCATCAGCACGATGTCCGGAAGCAGGTCGGCCGCCTTGTCCACGGCCTCAGCGCCGTCGCCGGCCTCGCCGACGACCTCGATGCCCTCCTCGTGCGCGAGGACGATCTCCAGTCCCCGCCGGAAGAGCGCGTGGTCGTCGACGACCAGGACCCGGATGGGCTCCTTGCCCCCGCCGCCCTCCTCCTCGCCGTGCCGTTCACCGTCCGAGTGCGTGGCACCGGGGTGGCCCGTACTGCCGTGCACCGGACCGAAAGTGTCCGCCATCGTTCCTCCCCCTGAGGCCGTGGCCCGAAGATCATGTGTGGTACGCCAACGCCAGTGCGGGGCGCACCGGTTGGCTTACGACGTCATGCTTTCATGCCCGGGCGACAGTGCGGTGATCCTGTTGGGGCACGAGGGTGCCCCTGGGGGCGCACGAGACGCTCCAGGGGCACCGGGATTGTTCGTCGGCAGGGCTACGGGATTCCGGCGTCAGCCGCCGAGTGCACCTCCGGCGCCGCCGGCCTCGGACCCGGCCAAGGGGTCCGTCTCCAGGTGAATGACGCCGTAGTCATAGGCGTGTCGTCGGTAGACGACACTGGGCTGCTTCGTCTCCGAGTCGACGAAGAGATAGAAGTCGTGCCCGACCAACTCCATTTCGTAGAGCGCCTGGTCGAGCGTCATAGGTGCTGCTGTGTGCAGCTTCTCGCGAACCACCAGCGGTCCTTCGCCCTGCACCTCGATCGAGCCGATCTTGGTCGTGGGAACGGACTCGGTCGCCTCTTGGGCGAGGGGCCGGCCGTTGGTGGCGCTCAACTCCGCGACGCCGGGGACGACATCGACCACCTCGGCCGCGGACAGGCGGCCGGCGCCACGCCGGTTGTGACGCTTCTCGTGCTGCTTGCGAAGGCGTGCCTCCAGCTTGCCGGTCGCGAGGTCCAGCGCTGCGTACGGGTCGGCAGCCGCGGCCTCGGCCCGGATCACCGGGCCCCGCGAGCGGAGTGTGATCTCCACGCGGTCGGAACGGTCGGCCTGCCGCGGGTTGTGCTCCTTGGACACCTCGACGTCGAGGCTGATCACCTTGCCGTCGAGCTTCTGGATCTTCTCCAGCTTCAGCTTCTCGGCCACGTGCTTGCGGAACCGCTCGGGCACCTCGGTCTTGCGGCCCTTGACGACGATGTCCACGCAGAACTCCGTTCCCGGATTCGCTCCGCCCGCTCACCGGCTGCGGAGCATCTCCCTCTTGCACCAGGCTCCGGTGATCTCCGGAGCCTCGGACTTGGCGACTTTCACCTCCTCCTCCCCAATCGGCAAGGTCTCCACCCACCCCAATTTTTTCGAAGTGTCGCCGCCGCGCTTTCCCGGCCGGGAAACCGGCAGCCATTCGGTGAGGTGTGCTTGTCGCCATTCCTCACACCGAACATAGCTCTCTGGGACGGGTGTCGGCACCCGCTACTCGGAGGTACCTCCGATCAGGGGTTTTTGCCCTGTCACTAGCTGCAACGATAGGGGTTCGCATTCAGTTCCGGTTTATTCGAAGGACAGCGGTGGAACAGCGACGACCGCCGCCCGGGCCGGCACCCCGGCGCGCGGATCCGCCCCCGTTGCGGCACTCAGTGCCCGCGCCGCCTCGACGAGCGTCGCCCCGGTCGTCATGAGATCGTCCACGATCACCGCCCTGCCGCCCGCCAGGAGCCGTGCACCACCGGCCCGCACCTCCAGGGCCCCCGCCACGTTCGCGAGCCTCTCGCGGGCCGTGAGGCCCGCCTGGTCGGCCGTCCGGCGCCGTTGCCGCAACACCGGCAGCACCCGCGCGGCCCGGCCCGCGCGCCGCAGCTCGGCCGCCGCCGCAAGGGCGATCCGCCGTGCCGCGTCATGACCCCGTGCCCGGACGGCGCCCGCCGCGGACGGTACGGGCACCAGCAGCACGGGCCCGCCCGGCCCGTTCGCGTACCCCACGGCCGCCCGCACGGATCCGGCCAGTGCCGCCCCGAGCGGTCCGGCCAGCCCGAGCGCGCCGCGCTCCTTGTGCGCGAGGATCACGGCGCGGACCGAGTCGGTGTAGGCCGCCGCGGCGTGCACCACGGGAAGCCCCGCCGGCTCCGGCACCGGTCTGGCCCTACGTGCCGCCTGCCCGTGCAACGCCTGCCAGCACACCTCGCACAGCTGCGTACGGGGCGTGCCGCAGCCGCCGCAGACCGCAGGGATCACCAGACCGGAGATTTCACGCCACCACGCCCGCATGAGGACCACTGTGGCAGGCCGGCCGATCGGCCGGCCTGCCCTGTGGACAACGCGGCCGGCTGTCCGCCCTTGGCCCGCCTAGCCCGGGTAGACCGGCGCGGTGCCCTCCTTGACCAGCGTCTGCCAGTTGGCGCCGGCGGGCAGGCGCACGATGCCGTCCTCCTGCGAGTAGGCCACGAGCGGCTGGCTCTCGTCGTCCGACGCGGCGACCGACTTCACCTGGTTGAGGCCGGGCAGGATCCCCTTGGGGACGGTCGAGCCGTCCGTCTGGATGTACCGCACCTGCTGAACGCCACCGGCCTCCTTGCCGACCACGACAAGCCTGCTCGGCCCTGCCCACGACACGGCCGTGACGGCCTCCATCTGCGGTGCGGCCGGCCGCAGTTCGGTGACGGTCACGACGGGATCGTCACTGTCGCCGTGCCGTTCCACGCGCCCTATCTTCAGGGTCGTACTGCCGTCCTTGGTCAGCAGCAGCGCGATCCGCGCACCGTCCGCGGACACCTTCACCGCCTGGATACGCGCGCCGTCCAGCCCTGGAACGATCTTGACATCCTCCGGGGCGTCCGCGTCGTTCGGCAGGCGTTTGAGCGCCGGCGCGTTCGGATCCCGGTCGGCCACCCACAGATCCCCGCGCCCGTCCCAGCTCGGCGCGGTCAGACGGTTGTCGGGTCCCTTGCCGGAGCTGGTGATCACCGGGGCGCCCAGCTTGCTGTCGGAGACGATCGACGCCACGTACAGCCGACTGAAGTCGCCGGCGACGGCCGCGGCCTTGTGCTCGTCCCTCGCCACACCGACCGTGTCCACCGCGAGGCGGCCGTCACCGAAGGGGCCTGCCACGTTCTGCGGTTCGCCGGCCTCCGCGCCTCCCGCCGCCAGCAGGGCCAGTCGGCGCTTGCTGTCGACGAAGTACTGGTTGTCCGGGCGTCCGGAGGAGTGGTCCGGCGCGTAGCCCTCGGCCTGGCCGGCACTCATCACACACAGCTGCGATCCGTTCGAGCGCAGAAGCTCGACCTGCTCGAGCCTCGCCGCCGACAGGTCCTTGATGGTGAACATGATCTGCGCAGCCATCTTCATGCACTGCGTGCGCCCCACGTTGGACGCCTTGTCGTCCAGAGGCACCTTCAGACCGTTGCGGTCGTCGAACGACAGCGACGTGGCGCCGTCCTTGAGCTTCATCGCCGTACCGGTCGGGAACCGCGACTCGACGACCGGCTTCAGCCAGGCCGTGGGCCCTTCCAGCAGCGCCTTGACCGCCTGGGTCACCGGGTCCATCCGGGTCACCGGGTCCTGCCGCTGCCTGATGTAGACCGGGTCGGCGACCACGACGTCGCGTCCGGAGGCGAAGTAGTACTTGTTGACCGAGCGGTAGTTGCGCTCGAAGTCGGACGCGCCCAGCAGCAGCCCGGCGGGCAGGCTGTCGATGCGCCACTGCTTGCCGTCGGGGCCGGCCTTCTGCGACAGATGGATGGTCCGGCGGTACTCGCTCGGCGTGACGGGCTGATAGGCGTGCTGCGCGTCGACGGTCGCGATGTGCCGTCCGAGCAGCGGGTAACTCATCCCGGGGTTGTCCCGGCGGCCCGGGACCGGCACGCCCGGATCGGGAGCCGACGCCAGCACCGTCGTGCTCGCCTCCGGCTGCCACTTCTCCGAAGCCTCCTCGGTCAGGTACGAGCGCGCCGTGTCGAAGTTGGTGTCGTCACTGGTCATCGCCTCGAGGAAGCCCGTGACGATCTCGTCCGGGGTCGCGTCCTTCCGCGGCGGCACCGCGTACACCCGCACCTGCGAGTCGGCCCGCTGAGACGCCTTGACGGCATGGACGTCACCGGTGTCCGGCATCGAGGCACACCCGGCCAGCAGCACTCCGCTGCAGCCGAGCAGCGCCGATACGCGCCGCACGCCCGTCTGCCCGTGACGACGGGGATCAGCGCCCACGAGTCGTGTCCTCCCACTCCGATGAAGACCTTGCCGCGGGGAGGTCGCCCCGCTCGCCTGTCTGCCGCGCCACCACCCGTGAGCCGTTGCCCGGCAGTGCCGTCGGGTCGACCTCGGGAGGCGCGGTACGCGGCGGAAGCGGCGACAGGTCCGACGCCCCCTGAACGGGCACGGACGTCATCCGGTGCCCGTTCCCCTCAGATTTCCCCGACGAGGCGGCACGCTCCCGGTTCTGCCGGGAGTCCTCCGGCTCCAGCGGTATCGGTGAGCCACGCAGCGGCTCGTCCGCCGTACGCGGCAGGGTCAGACGGAACTGCGAGCCGCCGCCCGGCTCGCCCCACGCCTGCAGCCAGCCACCGTGCAGTCTGGCGTCCTCGACGGCGATCGACAGGCCGAGGCCGGTGCCGCCCGTGGTCCGCGCACGCGCCGGATCGGCACGCCAGAACCTGTTGAACACGCGGGTCGCCTCACCGGGCTTGAGACCCACGCCGTAGTCCCGCACCGCGACCGCGACGGCGCCGCCGGCCACGGCCATGCGGACCACGACGTCCTTGCCGTCACCGTGCTCGACGGCGTTGACCACGAGATTGCGCAGCACTCGCTCGACGCGCCGGGCGTCCGCCTCGGCGACGACGGGCTGCTCGTCACCGACGACCCGTATACGGCTGCCCTTGCGTTCCGCCAGCGGCTCGGCGCCGCCGATGACCCGCCGTACGACCTCGCGCAGGTCTATCGGCTCTGCCTCGAGCGCGGCGGCACCCGCGTCGAACCGGCTGATCTCCAGCAGATCGGAGAGCAGCGATTCGAAGCGGTCGAGCTGGTCGCCGAGGAGTTCGGCGGAGCGTGCCGTCACCGGGTCGAAGTCGCTGCGCGCCTCGTGGATGACATCGGCGGCCATCCGTACCGTCGTCAGCGGCGTACGCAGCTCGTGCGAAACGTCCGAGACGAAGCGGCGCTGCATCCTGGAGAGCTCCTCGAGCTGCTGGATCTTCAGCTGGAGGTTCTGCGCCATCTTGTTGAACGCCTCGCCGAGCCTCGCGATGTCGTCCTCGCCGGTGACCTTCATCCGCTCCTGGAGCCGGCCCGCCGCGAGACGCTCCGCGATCCCGGCCGCCATCCGTACGGGGGTGACGATCTGGCGCACCACGAGCCAGGCGATCGCGCCGAGCAGCACCACGACGAAGAGTCCCGCCGTGGCGAGGGTGCCTCTGACCAGGTTCAGCGACTGCTCCTCCTGCGCGAGAGGGAACAGGTAGTACAGCTCGTAGGGGTTGCCCTCGATGTCGTTCAGCTGCGTGCCCACGACGAGCCCGGGCTCGGGATCGACCACGTTGTCCGTGTACCGGATGCTGAGGTACGTCTCGAACGTCCCCCCGCCCTGCCGCACGGCGTCCCGCAGGTCCTGCGGGATGCTCGCCGGGTCCACGCCACCTGAGGTACGTGGCGCACGACTGGTGCCCGCGCCCTGTGCGTCGGCGCTGAGCGCGACCACGTTGAAAGCGCCCTGGCCGCCGCTGGAGAGCTGCACCACAAGATCGGAACGCCACGTACGGGCGTTTCCGTCCGCTGCGTTGTCGCCCTGCCCGCCGCCGGGGCCGATCGGCGCGTTCGCCTTCTCCCTGGCGACGGCGAAGCCGCCTGCCGCCTGACTCTGTGCCGCCTTGCCCTTGGCGTCGAGCAGGCCGTTGCGCACCTGGCCGATGACGACGAAGCCGAGCAGCACCACCACGCCCAGTGACATCAGGAGCGTGCTCACGACCACCCGGAGCTGGATGTTCCGTCGCCACAGCCTCACGGCAGGGAGCAGCGGACGGCGCACCCAGCGCATCACGAGCCGGGGCACCGGCCCGCCGGGGGCGCTTTCCTGGAGCAACCGTCCGCCATGGAGCAGACGGCCGAATCGCGAGGGACCACGCCCCGGTCCGGCAGCCCGCCCCGTACGGACCCCCGGCTCGCCGGGCTTCGGAGCAACGCTGCCATTGGACATGTCAGCTCGGCCCGGCCTTGTAACCGACACCACGGACGGTCACCACGATCTCCGGCCGCTCCGGATCCTTCTCGACCTTGGAGCGCAGCCGCTGCACGTGCACGTTCACCAGCCGGGTGTCGGCGGCGTGGCGGTAACCCCACACCTGCTCCAGCAGCACCTCTCGGGTGAACACCTGCCAGGGCTTGCGCGCGAGCGCGACCAGCAGGTCGAACTCCAGCGGGGTCAGCGCTATCGACTGCCCGTCCCGCTTCACGGAGTGACCGGCGACGTCGATGACCAGGTCCCCGATCGTCAGCTGCTCCGGCGCGGGCTCCTCCGACCTCCGCAGCCGGGCCCGGATCCGGGCGACCAGCTCCTTCGGCTTGAACGGCTTGACGATGTAGTCGTCGGCCCCGGACTCGAGCCCGACCACGACATCGACGGTGTCGCTCTTGGCAGTGAGCATCACGATCGGTACACCCGACTCGGCCCGGATCAGCCTGCACACCTCGATGCCGTCCCTTCCGGGCAGCATGAGGTCGAGCAGCACCAGATCCGGCTTGGCCTCCCTGAAAGCGGCAAGTGCCTTGTCACCGTCC
Source organism: Streptomyces sp. NPDC086835 (assembly GCF_044745705.1). Taxonomy (NCBI): domain Bacteria; kingdom Bacillati; phylum Actinomycetota; class Actinomycetes; order Kitasatosporales; family Streptomycetaceae; genus Streptomyces; species Streptomyces sp. NPDC086835. The sequence continues at coordinate 7,264 of NZ_JBIVAU010000001.1, read as the reverse complement.
GCTACGAACGACGGCTCGAAACCTTCACCACGCAGCACAATGCCGAGCATCTCGGCCAGTGCGGTGTCGTCGTCGACGACAAGGACTCGTCCCTTCATAAACGACATCATCCCATTAGCTAATCGTTACCTGGCGTGACCTGGCACACAGCTCCGCTACGCCACCCACGGTGACCGGCGACAACACCCCCTCCTCGGTGACGATCGCCGTCACCAGATCCGGCGGCGTGACATCGAATGCGGGGTTGTACGCCTGGGTTCCCAGGGGGGCCACTGTCTGCCCGCCGCTTCCGGCGCCGGCCACTGCGGACTGCGGGGATGTTACCTCCGTCACCTCGTGCCCCGGTCGCTGCTCCACCTCGATCGCCGAGCCGTCCGGTGTCGCCAGGTCGATCGTCGTCGTAGGGGCGACCACGACGAACGGCACATGGTGGTACTTGGCGAGCACGGCCAGCGGGTAGCTGCCGACCTTGTTCGCCACCGAGCCGTCCGCGGCGATCCGGTCCGCCCCGATCAGGACGGCGTCCACCTCGCCGGCCGCGAACAGGGATCCCGCGGCGTTGTCCGTCAGCAGCGTGTAGGGCAGTCCGTTGCGTGCCGCCTCGTAGGCGGTGAGCCGGGAGCCCTGCAGCAGCGGCCGTGTCTCGTCCACCCACAGCCGCTGGAGCCGGCCCGCCCGGTGCGCCGACAGCGCTACGGCGAACGCCGTCCCCTCGCCGCCGGACACCAGTGCCCCGGTGTTGCAGTGCGTAAGGATCCGGTGACCTCCGCCGGGCAGCAGCTCCTCCAGCAGCGCCAGGCCGTGCTCGGCCATCAGCCGGCTGGCCTCCGCGTCACGGCGGTGCAGTTCCTCGGCCGCCGCGAGCGCCGCGCGGGCCGCCTCTTCGCCGTCGGCCCCACGCTCGACGGCGGTCCGGTACGCGGACGCCGCCAGCCGCACCCCATACCCGAGGTTCACCGCGGTGGGCCGCGCCGTCTCCAGCAGTTCCGCGGCCTCGTCCACGTCGAAGCCCCGCAGCGCCGCGAGCGCGACTCCGTAGGCACCGGCGATGCCGAGGAGCGGCGCTCCGCGCACCGCGAGCGTACGGATCGCCCGCACCAGGACGGAAACGTCGGTGCAGACCAGCTCGACCTCCTCGGCGGGGAGCCGGGTCTGGTCGAGAAGCACCAGTACGGGCCCTTCGGGCGGCTCGTCCCAACGCAGCACGGGAAGCTTCGACGGCTCGGCACACACCGGGTTTTGTACGTACTGATCAGCCATCCGCCCAGTCTGCCCGGTGCCGCTCCGACAATGAAGGTACGAAGGTGACCCGGGCACCGGTCCGCCGACAGCCCGCGCGTGGCACGATGGCAGCCAACCGGCCGCCCGGACAGGCGGAAGGACACTGTGAACGCGCCGGCTCGACGAGCCGGCCCCGTGAACGATCCATGAGGTGGACGACCGTGAACGACACTCCGGGTTGGGCATCGCCCGGATCGGCTCCTTCCGAAGGGCAGAACGGCCCCGGCGTACCGCAGCCCGCGCCGCCCGCGGACGGAAGCGGTCCTGCCTCGAAGTGGTCCAAGGAGCAGCCCCCTCCCGGACAGTGGTCCGCGCCGACCGGCCCCGGCCAGGTCCCCGGCCCGCCCCCGCCGCGCTGGGGCGGCGGCGGGCACCACGGCGGCGGCTGGGGCGGGCCCCCCGCCGCAGCCAAACCGGGAGTCATCCCGCTCCGGCCCCTCGGCGTCGGTGAAATCCTCGACGGCGCGGTGTCGACGCTGCGCGCGCACTGGCGCACGGTCCTGAGCGTGACGATCACGGTCTCCGTCATCTCCCAGATCTGCAGCATCCTCGTGGAGCGTTACCTGCTCCCCGCGCCTCCCGAGGTCAATCCCGACGCGACGCCCGAGGAAGCCCTGGAGCAGTCCGTCGAGTCGCTGCAATCGAGCCTGGTGGCCCTCGGCCCCGCCCTGTTGATCACCTTGATCGGCACCTTGCTCACCACCGCACTGCTCACCGTGGTGATCAGCCGCTCGGTGCTCGGCCGCCCGATCACCCTCGCCGAGGCTTGGCGCGAGGCCCGGCCGCGACTGCCCCACCTTCTGGGCCTCACCCTGCTGCTGCCGCTGGGCAGCGCCGCGATCATGACCGTCGGTGTACTGCCGGGAATGCTGATCGGTGGCGCGGGCGTGCTCCTGTCCGTGGTCGGCGGTCTCGCCGCCATCACCGTCATCATCTGGCTGATGGTCCGCTTCGCCCTGGCCTCCCCCGCCCTCGTGCTGGAACGTCAAGGCGTCATCACTTCGCTGCGCCGCTCCGCCAAGCTCGTCCAAGGCGCCTGGTGGCGCATCTTCGGGATCACGCTGCTGACTCTGCTGCTGGTATTCGTCGTGAGCATGGTCATCGCCATCCCGTTCACGATCATCGGCTTCGCGGTGGACGGCGCCGGAATCGGCGATCTGTTCACCGGGACCGGCCCCGACTTCGGCTGGCCCTTCCTGATCATCACGGGCATCGGATCCGTGATCGCCTCGTCGATCACCTACCCGATCTCCGCCGGCGTGACGGTGCTCCTCTACGTGGACCAGCGCATCCGCCGCGAAGCGCTCGACCTCGAACTCGCGCGGGCAGCCGGCGTCTCCGGCTACGGGTCGGCACCTCCCGGTGACCGCTCCACCGGGGGCTGATGCGGTGTTGGGCACGGGGGGCGCGACGGCGGCACTGCTGGTCGGCGCGAGCGACGACGTACCGGTGGACACTCCGCGCGAGCCCGCCCGCGAGGCGGCGGAGCGCGAGCTGTCCAGGCCGATGTACCACGAGAACGACCCGAACCTCCTCGAGCGCGCCCTCGACCGCTTCTGGGAGTGGGTCGACAGCCTCTTCGGCGCCGCTTCGAGCGGCACCCCCGGCGGCTTGATCGGCCTGATCGCCGTCATCCTCGTCGTCGTCGCCCTCGCGGCCGCCCTGTGGTGGCGGCTCGGTAAGCCCCAGCGCACGGTCCGTACCTCGGACTCCCTCTTCGAAGACGGCCCGCGCAGCGCTTCCGCGCACCGCGCCGCGGCGGACAAGCACGCCGCCGCCGAGCGATGGAACCAGGCGGTGCAGGAGCGGATGCGCGCCATCGTCCGCTCGCTCGAGGAACGCACGCTCCTCGACGCCAGGCCGGGCCGTACCGCCGACGAGGCCGCCGCGGAGGCGGGGCGCCCGCTCCCCCACCACGCCGACGAACTGCGCGCCGCGGCCCGTGTCTTCGACGACGTCACGTACGGCGGTCGCACCGCCGACCGGCAGGCGTACGAACGGCTCCGGGATCTCGACCTCGCCCTGGAGAGCACCAAGCCCCTGTCGGCCACCGCTGCCGAAGGAGCCGCCGAATGACCGGCCTCACGGGCAGCACCACGTCCATGTCGCCCTCCTCCCGCCAGGTCTGGAACCGCGTCCGCGGCCTGCTCCTCGCGGTCATGCTCCTCGTCGTGGGCGGCATCGCCATGGCGGCACTGCAATCGGGTGATCACCACGGCCGTCTCGACCCACGCTCCGTGGACCAGCACGGCAGCCGTGCTGTCGCCGAACTCCTCAAGGGCCGGGGAGTCTCGACCAGCGTGGTCACCACCCTCGCGGACGCCACCGCCGCTGCCGGCGCCGACACCACCGTCCTCGTCACCGACCCCGACATGCTGACGGCAACTCAGCAGCGGGACTTCCGGTCCGGGACCGCCTCCGCCGGCGGACGAACAGTGCTGATCGCCCCCGGTTTCGCCTCCGTCGGCACACTCGCGCCGGACGTCGACGTCGAATCCCGGACCGAGGTGTCCGAGCGCAGTCCCCGGTGCGACCTCCCCGCCGCCCGCCGCGCGGGCAGCGCCGATCTCGGCGGTGAGCGCTACTCGACCGAGGCGCCCGGCGCCGACAGTTGTTACCCGAGCGACGGCCTTCCCTCCCTGGTGCGGCTCGACGCGCCGAACGACGGCGACACCGTCCTCCTGGGCGCTCCGGACATCCTCTACAACGATCGTCTCGACAAACACGGCAATGCCTCCCTCGCCCTTCAACTTCTCGGGTCCCGACCCGAACTGGTCTGGTACATCCCTTCTCTCGACGACCCCTCCGCGGCGAACCCCGCCGACGGAGACGGCGACGACCAGGGCAGCGGTGAAACGGACGGCGAGGACACGTTCTTCGACCTGATCCCCGGCGGCTGGCTGTGGGGCACGCTGCAACTCCTCGTGGCGGCCGTCCTGGCGGCCGTCTGGCGTGCCCGCCGGCTCGGCCCTCTGGTGACCGAACAACTGCCGGTCGCCATCCGCGCGTCGGAGACCACCGAGGGCCGCGCCCGCCTCTACCGCAAGGTGAACGCGCGCGACCGCGCCGCCGCCTCGCTCCGCTCCGCCACCAGAACTCGCCTTGCCCCGCTTCTCGGTGTCTCCGCCTCCGACACCCACTCGCCTGAAGCCCTGCTTCCCGCGGTCTCCGCGCACCTCCCCCATGGTGAGCACGACCTCCGTGAACTGCTCTTCGGCGCTCCCCCGGCCGACGACACCGCACTCGTCCGACTCGCAGACCAACTCGACGCCCTCGAAAGAGAGGTACGCACCTCATGAGCGCCCCGACCCCCGAGACAGCCGAGAGCTCGGACCGCGCCCGCGCCTCCCTGGAGGCCCTGCGCACCGAGATCGCCAAGGCCGTGGTCGGCCAGGATCCCGCTGTCACCGGTCTCGTCGTGGCTCTGCTCTGCCGCGGTCACGTCCTTCTCGAGGGAGTGCCTGGCGTCGCCAAGACCCTCCTGGTGCGTGCACTGGCCGCATCGCTCGAGCTCGACACGAAGCGCGTCCAGTTCACCCCCGACCTGATGCCCAGCGATGTCACCGGGTCCCTCGTCTACGACAGCCACACGTCCGAGTTCTCGTTCCAGCCCGGGCCGGTCTTCACGAACCTCCTTCTCGCCGACGAGATCAACCGCACGCCGCCCAAGACCCAGTCGTCGCTCCTCGAAGCGATGGAGGAGCGACAGGTGACGGTCGACGGCACCCCTCGTCTGCTCCCCGATCCCTTCCTCGTCGCCGCGACGCAGAACCCCGTCGAGTACGAGGGCACTTACCCCCTTCCGGAAGCACAGCTGGACCGCTTCCTCCTCAAGCTGACGGTCCCCCTTCCGTCCCGCGAGGACGAGATCAATGTCCTGACCCGGCACGCGGAGGGCTTCAATCCCCGCGACCTCGAAGCGGCGGGGGTGCGACCCGTCGCCGGCCCTGCGGAACTGGAAGCGGCCCGTCTCGCCGTGGCCAAGACCTCCGTCTCCGCCGAGATCGCCGCCTACGTCGTCGATATCTGTCGTGCCACCCGTGAATCCCCCTCACTCACGCTCGGCGCCTCCCCCCGAGGCGCTACCGCGCTGCTGTCCACCGCCCGCGCCTGGGCCTGGCTCACCGGACGCGACTACGTCATCCCGGACGATGTGAAGGCCCTCGCCCTGCCCACCCTTCGGCACCGGATCCAGCTCCGGCCCGAGGCGGAGATGGAGGGAGTCACCGCCGACTCCGTCATCACCGCGATCCTCGCCCACGTCCCCGTACCGCGCTGAGGCACCGATGGCCCTCACCGGACGAACCGCACTCCTGGCCGCGCTCGGCTCACTCCCCGTAGGCATCCTCGCTCCGAGCTGGACCGGGATGCTCGCTGTCAACGCGCCCCTCTCACTCGCAATCCTGTGCGACTACGCCCTCGCCGCGCCAGTACGAACGCTCCGGTTCACCCGAAGTGGTGATACATCCGTTCGACTCGGTGACGTGGCGACGGTCGACCTGATGGTCACCAACCCCTCGGGCCGGCGTCTGCGGGCCGACCTGCGCGATGCCTGGCCGCCGAGCAGCTGGCTGCCGGGGGCGGAGCAGTCCGCCTCCCGCCACAAGGTGACCGTCCCGGCCGGCGAGCGTCGCCGCCTCACCACGGTCCTGCGGCCCACACGACGGGGCGACCGCCGGCCGGAGCGCATCACGGTCCGCTCTTACGGTCCGCTGGGCCTGGCGGCCCGGCAGGGCCATCACAAGGTGCCTTGGACCGTTCGCGTCCTCCCTCCGTTCACGAGCCGCAAGCATCTGCCGTCCCGCCTGGCGCGCCTGCGCGAACTCGACGGCCGCACCAGCGTGCTGATCCGGGGCCAGGGAACGGAGTTCGACAGTCTTCGCGACTACGTGCCCGGGGACGACACCCGCTCCATCGACTGGCGGGCCACCGCCCGGCGGACCACCGTTGCCGTCCGCACCTGGCGCCCGGAGCGTGACCGGCACATCCTCATCGTTCTCGACACGGGACGGACCTCGGCGGGACGCGTGGGGGATGTCCCGCGCCTGGACGCCGCGATGGACGCCGCGCTCCTGCTGGGCGCGCTGGCGTCACGCGCCGGTGACCGGGTCGGACTGTTGGCGTACGACCGCCGCATCCGCGCCCAGGTCGTGGGACGGTCCGCAGGGGACGTTCTTCCGGCCATGGTCAACGCGTTCGCTCCCCTGGAGCCGGAACTCGTCGAGACAGACGCCCGCGGCCTCAGCGCTGCTGCGCTGACGAATGCTCCCCGCCGGTCCCTCATCGTCCTTCTGACGAGCCTCGACGCCGCTCCTGTCGAGGAAGGCCTGCTCCCCGTCCTCCCGCAGCTCACGCAGCGCCACACCGTCCTGGTGGCCTCTGTGGCGGATCCTCACATCGAACGCATGAAGGCGACGCGCGGCTCGGTCGAGGGCGTCTATGACGCCGCGGCAGCGACCCAGGCCCAGTCCCAGCGGAACCGGGCGGCGGAACAGTTGCAGCGCCACGGAGTCACCGTTGTGGATGCGACACCGGAGAAGATCGCACCCGCCCTCGCCGATGCCTATCTCGCTCTCAAAGCAGCCGGTCGCCTCTGAGCCAGAAAGTCCCGTCAGATGCGGCCGGCTCGCCCCGGAACCGGCGAGCCATCACGCATGGGAATTGGCCCTGAACGCAGGAAAGCCCCGCACCAGAGGTGCGGGGCTTTCCCACAATGATTGTTCGGCGGCGTCCTACTCTCCCACAGGGTCCCCCCTGCAGTACCATCGGCGCTGAAAGGCTTAGCTTCCGGGTTCGGAATGTAACCGGGCGTTTCCCTAACGCAATGACCACCGAAACACTATGAAGATATCCGAACTACCAGCCGGCAACCCCGCAAAACGGGATCGGGCGAGTTCGTTACTTCAGAACTAACACAGTGGACGCGAGCAACTGAGGACAAGCCCTCGGCCTATTAGTACCGGTCAACTCCACCCCTTACAGG